>NZ_JJMU01000014.1 GCF_000757725.1 Sphingobacterium deserti | reverse complement strand
AAAGCGCCTCTTGTAAAAAGAAGCGCTTTTTTTGTTTATACAGATTGTTGTTAATGGAGGATCTATATGGAGATGCTGCGACTTGCGATGAGCGTCATCTTTCTCGCACTACGCTATACTCACTACTGAAGATTGCTTCGTCGTCGTATCTCCTCCTCGCAATGACGTTTAAGCTCAAAAATGCGTCCTTGCGAGGAAGTATGACGCGGCAATCTGCATTTTTGCAAGAGTAAGATAGCCACGCTATCGTACCCCCAGCGCGCAAGGACGGTCATCTTTCTCGCACTACTCACTACCCACTACCCACTACTCAATACTGAAGATTGCTTCGTCGTCGTATCTCCACCTCGCAAGGACGGTCATCTTTCTCGCACTACGCAATACTCACTACCCACTACTTAATCTCTTTATAATTCAATTTCATATTCTGAAACATAAAAGCCCATTTATCAGTTTGCTCGGCAATTACCATAGCTGTGGATTTCCCAGCTCCGTGTCCCGCTTTGGTATCAATGCGGATCAGTACAGGGTTGTCACCTTTATTGTATTCTTGCAAGCGAGCGGCAAACTTAAACGAATGTGCCGGAACTACACGGTCATCATGATCCGCCGTAGTGACCATGGTGGCAGGGTAGGCCGTGCCTGATTTTAAAGCATGATAAGGCGAATAGTTGTACAAGTAATCAAACATCTCTTTGCTGTCATCTGCCGTTCCATAGTCAAATGCCCAGCCTGCGCCAGCGGTAAACTTATGGTAGCGCAACATATCTAACACCCCGACTGCCGGGAAAGCTACTTTGAAAAGTTCAGGACGCTGTGTCATTGCAGCTCCCACCAATAGGCCGCCGTTTGAACCGCCAGATATAGCTAATCGATCTGATGATGTATACTTTTCGCTGATAAGGTATTCTGCAGCGGCAATAAAGTCATCAAATACATTCTGTTTTTTCATTTTTGTGCCAGCGAGGTGCCAAGTTTCGCCATACTCACCGCCCCCGCGTAAATTAGCAACGGCATACACGCCGCCCTGTTCCAAAAGCATCACGTTGCTCGTGGAAAACGCAGGCGTAAGGCTCACATTGAATCCACCATAGCCATACAGCATTGTCGGGTTCGTTCCGTCAAGCGTAATACCTTTTTTATACGTAATAATCATAGGGACCTTCGTGCCGTCTTTTGACGTGTAGAATACCTGTTTAGATTCGTATTGAGAAGGATCAAATTTTATGGCCGATGTTTTATACACGTCAGATTTGCCGGAGGCAATGTCATACTTATAAATAGTACCCGGATTTACGTAGTTCGTAAATGAATAGTAGAGGTCTTTATCTTTTTGTTTAGCGCCGAAGCCTGCGGCTGTGCCTAATCCAGGGAGATCTATTTCTCGCTCTAATTTACCGCTCCGATCATACTGCTTCACTAATGAGGTAGCATCTTTCAAATAATTCGCAAAGATTTTGCCGCCCCCTGTGGATGGAGAAAGGACTTGGTCTGTTTCTTTAATCAGATCTTTCCAGTTTGCACTGGTTGGATTCGCAAATTCCGTGGTCACTACTTTTCCATTTGGTGCATTCAATTCCGTGTAGATAAATAGTTTTGCCCCATCATTATCTATGATGTAGTGGTTCTTTTCCATGTTATCTACCACCGTTATAAAGCCGGCATTTGCATCAGCGAGATCTTTCAGGTACAGTTCGTTACCAGAGGTGGTGTTGGCTGCTGATACAATTAAGAAACGTTCGTCTTCGGAGAGGCTGGCCCCAATGTAGCGACGCGGCGTGGTGCTTCCACCAAAGATTAACTGATCCTTCGCTTGCGCGGTGTTTAATTTGTGAAAGTACAATTTGTGTTGATCAGTCATGGCTGATAGCGCAGAGCCATCTTTCGGTTTGTCGTAGCTGCTGTAGTAAAAACCTTCATTGCCTTGCCATGCTAAACCTGAAAATTTCACGTCAATAAGCGTATCGCCGATTACTTGATTTTTAGCAGCATCTAATACAATAACTTTTCGCCAGTCGGAACCCCCTTCAGATATTTGGTAGGCTACTAGCGAACCATCTTTACTGAACGAAACACCGGCTAACGAGGTTGTGCCATCCTCCGAAAACTTATTAGGATCAAGAAATACTTCCTCCTTGCCATCTTGCCCTTTTTTTCGGTACAATACATACTGGTTTTGCAGGCCATCGTTCTTGTAGTAGTAGATGTATTCTCCCTCTTCAAATGGGGCAGTCACCTTTTCGAAATTCCACAAATTTTCTAAACGTTGACGCATAGCTTCGCGAAACGGGATCTGCGCTAGATAATCTTCTGTAACGTCGTTTTCTGCGGCAACCCACTTTTTAGTTTTCTCCGAGCGATCATCTTCAAGCCATCGGTAAGGATCGTTCACCACGGTGCCAAAATAGTTATCGTTCTGGTCTATTTTTTCCGTTTGTGGATAAGGTTTTAAGAGCATGTCTTTTTTCGATTCCATAGTTTTTTGCTGTTGACAGGCGCTAAAGCTGATTGCCAAAAGCAGGATACCCAAATTTCTGTTCATAATCTGATTATTTTCTAGCGCATTGCGCATCTGTTCATTTGCAATTTACGAAAAGGTAAAAGAAAGGCAAACTTTGGGATGGAAAACCATTTTTTTTAGGTGCGGGGTTAAGCATATGCCTAGCCGAACGGGCTCTTGTTTATCCGTCATTATTTATCTAGCTTTGAGCCTTACAGCATGAGAGATAAGATATATTTTGCTTCTGATTTCCACTTGGGCGTGTCGCCTAAAAGTGCGTCCAAAACACGGGAGCTTCGTATAGTCGCGTGGCTTGATTCGATAAAGGCGGATGCCAAAGAGTTGCTGCTTGTTGGGGATGTATTTGACTTTTGGTTTGAGTACAGCACAGTTGTGCCGAAAGGCTTTATACGCTTTCTAGGTAAGCTTGCAGAACTGGCCGATTTAGGTGTGAAGATTACTTTTTTTAAGGGCAATCATGATATGTGGATGTTTGGCTACCTAAAAGAAGAGCTATGGGCTACTATCGTAAGTGACGAACTAATTATGGAGCTAAATGGCAGACGATTTTTCATACACCACGGGGATGGTTTGGGACCGGGAGATACAAAATATAAATTCTTAAAGTCTTTTTTTCGAAGCAATATTTGCCAATGGTTATTTGCAAGGCTACATCCTAATCTCGGGATCGGTATCGCGCAGCGATGGTCGCAGCATAGCCGAGCCAGCAATGAAGAACCAGAAGTCTTTTTTGGCGAAGACAAAGAGTGGCTGGTCCAATATGCGAAAGACAAGTTACGATCGACACATTTCGATTACTTTATTTTCGGGCATAGACATTTACCTTACGATTTGCCGCTTGCTCCCGATAGCCGCATTATCAATCTGGGGGAGTGGATACAGCATTTTACCTATGCCGTATGGGATGGCCAAGAATTAGCCCTTAAAAGATGGACGCTCTAGCCATTATTCAACGTATAGCGCCGCTGAATAAAAAGGATCTGGCGTTGTTGCTTCCACTTTTTGAAGAGATCGTTTTCAAGAAATCAACAGCTGTAATTGAAGCGGAAAAGAAGTCGCGCTATCTCTATTTCATTCGTTCAGGAGCATGCCGCGTATTTTACCATAAAGAAGAACGCGAGGTTATTTTAGATTTTGCTTTCCCGGGCGATGCGCTGATTTCGCTAAACAGTTATGTGCATGATAAAGCAGGCTATGAAACGATACAAACGATGGAAACGTCTACATTATATAAAATAGATTCTTTATTACTGAAAGCGTTATTTTCGCAGTCTATAGGTATTGCAAATTGGGGGCGCCGATTGGCAGAAATCGAGACATTGAAGATCGAGTATCGGTTAATGTCAAAACTTTTTAAGACAGCCACTCAAAGCTACGAGGAGCTATTAGAACGATCTCCAGAAGTTGTGCGGACGATAAAATTGGGATTTATTGCATCTTACCTCGGAATCTCGCAGGTCACGCTCAGCAGGATACGCGCAAAAGGTGTGTTACCTGAGCGCTTTAAATAATAAAACACTCAGGTAAAACCTTACCAGGTTTGTTCGCCTTTTTTCATCTTATCTAAGGTTGCAACGTAGGCTTCCTTATCTTTTTCATTCGCTTTTGCGATTGCTTTCTCTTGCCATTCTATAGCCTTGTCTTTATCACCTGATTTATACAGTAAGTTAGCATACGTATCTAGAAATGCAGGATCTTCATTTTTCTCCAATGACTTTTTGCTCCAGTCCAATGCCGCTTGTAGACATGCAGGATCGTCGCAGTTTTCAAATACAGACCATGCGAACTGGTTTAAAGACATGGGAGAGACCTTATTGTCATCTAATGCAATAAACTCATTAACCGCATCCTTAAAAGCAGGCCAGTTCTTTTTATTGAAATAGTATTGTGTTTTGATGTTTGCTAGAATGCCACTCATGTTCACCTCTGGGTGGTTTTTCTCGATGTCTCGTTTTAAGGCTGCAAAATCTACATTATTGTTGTCCTTCAATTGAGGCACAATTAGTTCAGTAGCCAGAACAGAAGACAATATATCATTCGCTTTCCGATTTTTAGCCTGAAGCAGTTCATCTACTTTCGCGGTGTTATTTTTAATGATGCCGTAGGCTGCCGATTTGCTAGACGTTGCACCTTGTACTAAAAATTGGATACCTTCCGTAGTCAGTAATGTTTCGCCACCAACAAGATCTATGTAGCGAGCAGCAGCCTTTTTTTCCAAATCTTGATCGTAAGCAAGCTTCGCCGCTTTCGCTGTCTTTTTCGCTATTTCGGCATCTTGTGGATTTTTCTCAAATTGCTTAACCAATGTGATGTATTGCGTTTCCGGATCAAGTCCCGCCTGTGCTTTGGCAATAAAATCATCGGCTTCGCCGCCTCCTATGATACGGTGTACAAGTTCGCCATCTGGACTAAAAATTAAAAATGTAGGATATGCACGTACAGCATAATCTGTTGCAAACCGACTTGCCTCATCATACCAAGATTTTACCTCCTCATTGTCGTCCTTTGTCTGATCCATCTGCAGCTTCAGGTTGACAAAGTTTTTATTAAAGAAGTCGCCAACTTTTTCCTGCGGGAAGATGGTAGATGACATGTATTTGCAGGGGCCACACCAAGTGGTAAAGCAATCGACAAAAATATGCTTGTTTTCGGCTTTCGCTTTGGCCTTTACTTTGGCCCATGTAGTTTGATGTTCGAAGGCGATACCTTTTTCCTGCGCGAAGGTTAAGATAGGCAGAATGATCAGCAGGGTCAGAATTAGCTTTTTCATAATGAGAGATTTATACGTAAATGTAAGGTAATCTACAAAATAGTATAAAAAAATCCCAAGAATTTCTTTTCTTGGGATTCAGAATCGCTGTGAAAGGCTCCTACAGGCCTAATTTAGAAGATAAATTTTTGGTAAGGGCTTTCTTATGTAACAAAATTGATATCGTTTTGTAGCGGACATATTCTTTTGTGACATACATGTACCCTTTATAATCATTGGTTTCACCCCAAGAGTTTTTGACGATATAGTATTCTTTACCGTTCTGATCTTTTACTAAACCAACGATATGCATGCCATGGTCATCTGTGGTAGCATAATTGTCAAATGCCTGCTGACGTTGCGCGGCCGTGATAGATGGCTCTGCTTTTGGTCCATTAAACATTTCATCTTGCTCTGCTTTGCTCATTTGCTCTACCGGTTTTTCAGGTACGTATGCTACACCATTTTTCCAGCTAAAGCTTTTTTCCGATACATCCGTTGCCCAAGCGACAGTGTAGCCATTGTCTAACGCATTATCAATAATATCAGTTAGCTCATTAATCTGTACGTTGTAAAAACGTTCGAATGACCAGTTATCAGGGATTAACAAAACAAAAGGTTTGTAATAAGCGTGTTCTTCGAAAGATGAAATCCCAACGTAATCATCCGGATTAATGCCCACTACCTGATCCGCAAATGTCCGTGGTGTGTAGGTCTTTCCGTTATACTGGAAAGATTCTGGCACTTCCCCCAAATAGGCATCCATTGCAGCGGTAAATGCCTTCAACCAATTGTTACTAGGCTTTTTACTTTTTGCAATGGTTTCAGTCATGCCCTGTAGCAACGGCCCCATTTCAGAAAAATTGTTACGGTTTTGGTCGGTTGGCAGGCCAGAGTATACTTCCCTCGGCACGGCCCCATATTTTTGGAAGATTGTTAGCACATCATGCAGCTGCCCTCCGTCGCCTTGTGCCTGATCGCCATGCAAGCGCACGTAGTTTTTCGCTTTCTCGATATATGTGTTTCTAGCCGTGAAAATTTGTGAAATCTCAACGGGTTTCTTGCCCATACGGATCATTTCAGATTCTAGGAAAGAATTTCCTGAATAAGACCAACACGTTCCAGAAGAACCTTGATCCTTAATGGAAGTGTTACCCAAATTTAAAACCTCGGTAAATTTAAATCCATCTTTGCTATTATCACTGACGTTGTTTTTTAAAGAGTTGATCAGGTTGTCCTGCGCATGTACCTGTCCGGCTGCAACAAAGAAGGCAGCTGCAAGCAATATCGATTTATTCCAGTTCATTATTACATTTAAATTTCACGAAGTTAAAATATTAAACGACTTTATAGCACAGGTGTATTGTAAAAATCATGAAGCACTGCAAAATATTAGATTTATATCTTGCTTAGACGGCTGTGGCCAAGGAGATTTTAGCTGCTCCGAGCGATCTTGTCGGGCGATAGGGAACTTTATTGGTCAAAATTGCAAATTGCCGAGTCATAGCTGCTCGGCAATTTGCAATCGCGCTTATATCAAGATTTAACAGATGAATTTACTGCGTTAAGTTCTCTTTTTTTGGAAAAATAAGCGATGCGACGACGCTAATTACCAGAATCGAAACGATGATTATAAGCGAATGTATAGTTTCAAATCCAAAACTTTCCAACCAGCTATGTAAAAGCATTTTTGCACCGATAAAAATTAGGAGAAAGGCTAAGCCAACTTTTAGGTAGTGGAACTTGTGAATGATATTCACTAAAAGGAAGAACATAGAGCGCAACCCTAAAACCGCAAAAATATTTGAAAAGAAAACGATATATGGGTCTTTTGTGACTGAAAATATTGCTGGAATAGAATCCACTGCGAAAATTAAATCTGTAAATTCGATAACCAATAGTACTAAAAAGAGCGGAGTCATGTAGCGGACTCCATTTTCTATATGGAAGAATTTTCCGCCATCTAAACGTGGCGTAACCTTAAAATATTTAGAGGCAAATTTAACAACCGGATGGTTTTGTGGATCAACTTCCTCTTCTTTATTTCTATTGATGTACATATTGATTCCGGTGTAGACCAGAAATGCACCGAAAACATATAATATCCAGCCGAATTTTGCGATCAACGCGGCGCCGACAAAAATAAAAATGCAGCGTAACACGATCGCACCTATAATACCCCACACAAGCACCTTATGGTAGTATTTCTCTGGAATACCAAATGAAGAGAAGAGGAGCACCATTACGAAGATATTATCTACAGACAAGGCATATTCTACTACGTATCCTGTTAGGTATTCTATCGTGAGTGTTTTGTTGTACAGCTGTAGACTGGCCGCCAAATCGCTCCCGATTGGCGTGATGTTGTGGTAATGCTTTTCAATAACAGCTTGAAGCGTTGCGAAATCGTGTACATTGTGCAGCTCATTGCCCCAAAAGTAGAGCACAAGGCTGAAAGCTAACGCAAATAGCACCCAGATGGCGCTCATAATTGCCGCTGCTTTTAATGTGATTGGCTTGTCGCTCTTGGAAAAGAGACCTAAGTCTACCGCTAGCATAAGGATAATGAATATGACAAATCCTCCAAAAAAATATAACTCGTGGCTCATAGGTGTTAATCTGCTATTTATTTCTTTCTGTTGTAAATCGTACGAGTTGTTCTAACGCTGTACGGTATATGTTGTCTGGAAACGTTGCCAATATCTCGAACGCTTCTGCCTGATATTGCAACATTTTTTGCGTCGCGTAATCCATTCCGCCACTGCTTCGTACAAATGCAATTACTTCAGCAACCTTTTCCTTGTTATCGCTATGATTGCGGATCAGATTGATGATTCTTCGCTTCTCGGAAGTAGAGGTGTTTTTCAAAGCATAGATCAGCGGTAATGTCAATTTCTTTTCCTTAATATCATTTCCTACCGGCTTCCCAACATCGTCCAATCCAAAATCAAAAAGATCATCCTTGATTTGGAAAGCGATGCCCACCTTTTCACCAAACGCTCGTAACATGTTTACTTTTTCATTGTCCACTCCGGCGGAGCAGGCGCCACTGGCGCAACATGACGCAATAAGTGAGGCTGTCTTTTTTCGGATAATTTCGAAATATATATCTTCTTGTATGTCTAACTTTCTAGCTTTCTCTATCTGCAAAAGTTCGCCTTCGCTCATTTGCTCCACCGCTTCGGATACGATTTTTAACAACGCATGCTCATCGTTGCGCACCGAAAGCAGCAATCCTTTAGCCAGTAAAAAGTCGCCTATCAATACGGCCACCTTGTTTTTCCAAAGCGCATTCACGCTGAAAAATCCCCTGCGCTCGTTGGCATTATCTACCACATCATCGTGAACAAGCGATGCCGTATGCAACAGTTCAACTAACGAAGCCCCGCGGTAGGTAGAGTCATTGATTCCACCACACAGGCCAGCAGATAAGAAGACAAACATCGGACGCATTTGTTTCCCTTTTTGTTTGATGATATATTGGGTAATGCGGTTTAGTAGAGGAACGGGGCTCCGCATCGACTCTTTAAATCGGCCTTCAAAAATTTTGAGCTCTTCTGCTATGGGAGTTTGTATATCTTTTAATTTCAGCATGAAAAATGGCTAAATAACCATATCGTTTAAGCGGTTAAAACTGCCATAAATATAAGAAATATCCATGATTGCGGCGCACAAACACGCGTGAAAATAACGCGGATATTCCATAGGATGGCTAGCAAACCAATTATTTGTATAAAATAGCTATAGCGCTTCGACAGCTAATTCCAATTCCTTATACCATTGATCTCCATATTGGCGAATTAAAGGATCTTTCAGAAATTTGTAAACAGGGACGCCGAGATCTTTTCCGAAGGTGCAAGCGTCATGGCAAATATGCCAACGGTCATAGTGCAAAACCTCGAATTCTGGGTAATGCGTAGTACGGATAGGGTAGAGGTGACACGAAATGGGTTTCTTCCAATCAACTTCTCCAAGTTCGTAGGCTTTTTCTATGGCACATTTAGTGATACCATTTTCCCAAGTAACATAGGCGCATTCCTTATTTCCATCTACGCAGGTTGTCGTTAGGTCGCCATCGACATCAACAACGTGTGTCCCTTGTTCTTCGATCGCCTTTATTCCGGCAGCGGTCATGTAAGGCTTTACCTTAGGGTAAATTTTCCGAAGTATATCTGTCTCTTTGGGTTCAAGGGGCGCGCCAGCATCGCCCTCAACGCAGCAGATTCCTTTACATTTTGTTAAATTGCACACGAAGTCATTCTTGATCACATCTTCATGTACCAACACGTGGCCTACTTCTATCATCTCTTGCTTATTTTGAATAACTTACCCGCTGTCCGAGCTTGTGTTTTAACCCGCTAGCTTGTGTGAGTTCCATCGTCACGGAACCAATTATAATTTCTACTTGTGCTTTAACAGGTATCCTATTGCCATCGTTAGTTACCCATAAAAACAGTTGACTATCCTTTTTAAAGATTCTGCCCGATTTAATTTCAGGACTTAACTTAATACATTCCAACGTCCCTAAAGACGTTTTTATTTTTTCTATTCCAATGTATTTTATACCTAGCTGTGAGACTTCGTCATTCAAAAAATAACTAATCTTAAACGTATCGCCTTTTTTCAAAGAAGAGAGGTCAAGGTTGCGGGAGAAGTAATATGCGGATAGAAGGTCAAAAAACTGCGACGTCGGACTGGTGAAGGTTCCTTTTTTTCCTGAAACTTTCTTATTTCTATGGTCGAATGTTGCGTATTCTTTACGTGTATAACTGCCCTCATGTATATCTTCTGTATAAAGATACGGAAGGTAGTTGTCGCCATCGACATACGAATCGTATTGATTTTTTACCGTGTAAAATACAGAGAAAGCTCCAGACGTTTGGCCAAATGCAGAAAGATGGTAGGCATTCGGATTGCTAAAGCGTAACTTTGATTTCTCCACCTTTAATGTGCCTGTGGCGGCAGAAATAACGCCATACCGCAGCTTATATGTTAGCTTCTCGCCTTCTTTGTATGTAGGATCTGGGAGATACGGAAGATTTTGAGCATAAGCCGCACTAAGGTAGCTAAGTGTGATAAAAAATAACGCGTATAATTTTTTCATAGAAGGATTGACATCATTGGCTGCCAATGGTTTAACTTTTACGTTTAAATACCGGAACAGTTGAACATGGTTCGCCATACATAATACTTTTAGCCACTTGGCTAAGCTTTACCGTAAATTTAACAAAGGCAGATTCGGGGACGTAAATATCTCCACAGCCTTTAACGACTACGCGTTGGTCTTGGTACTCGGCAAAGTCTATGGCTTTGATCTTTTCGGAAAACAGCGTATTGCGCACTGTTTCTGCATCGCCAAAATGTACGCTGAGGGCATGCGGCTCTAATTTATTTGCTAACAACATGTAAGCCCAAGTGGGTACAATAGCATCTGTTGAACAAATTATTCCCACATGCTTGCCATTGTACTGCGACCAGTCATGTGTTTTGATGAAATCTCTAAAATCTTTTTCCTTCAATATAAGGCCATGAAACAAATTTTCCTTGATGTCATAAACCAGTATATCCTCCTGTGGCGCATAGTTTGCTAAGTCAACGGTTATTAGCCCGCTTTGCGCTACCTTGTTAACAATAGTTTCCTGAATATCCATTAGATCCTAAAATAAAAAAAGCCGGGCTATTTTTGCCCAGCTATAAAGTTACTGATTAAATCCTAATAGAATCTAATGCGATTGTCATCAATATCTGCCTTATTTTGCAACGCTTGGTAGATGGATGCCCATGCACGTTGCGACTTAGATGCTAGCATTTGCTTCTTTTGATTTGCCATATCACTCGCTACAAGCTCTGCAGGATTAACAAAGCTGTTTACTTGGACGGCGTAAACGCCTTGGATACCTTTTACAGATTTTGAAACCTTATTCGGCTGAAGTCCAAATGCTGTGCCTACAACGGCAGGCTCCAATGCTACACCTGGCAATACAGGGTTTGCTAATACAATGTTTTCTACAGCTACCGCGGCTTTTCCAAGTTTCTGTGCTGCTTGGTCAACGTTTGAAGCGCCATTCAATGCGTTGTTTAATTTCTCCGTCAACATTTTAGCTTTCACCTCGTTTTTCACCTGCGCTTCTATTTGCGGTTTAACAGCGTCTAGCGATAAATGTCCTTTAGGCTGAATGTCGACTACGCGTGCTACGATAAAATGTTGGTCCGTATCAAATATTTTCTCAGAAATCTCTCCTTTTTTAGCTTCAAATAACCAACGTACTAAATCGCGTGGCACTTCTACGCCGTTGAAATTGTTGTCCATGGCAACTGCACGATCAATTTTTTGGATTTTAGCACCTTGCTTCGCGGCAATATCACTGAAATTTTTGCTGTTAGCATCGCCAAAGAAGTTGTTTGCTTTGGTGTAAGCTGCATCTGTAGTTGCTTTCCCGCTGTTAATTGTTTTGTCAACAATGGCCGCTTTTACAATTTTCGAATTTCCTATCTGTTTTTCGATTTTGATAATGTGTGTACCAAACCGACTATTCACAACGACTACTTCCCCGGGTTTGCCAGAAAATACTGCTTCGTCAAATTCCGGTACCATTTGGCCACGAGGGAAAGTTCCCAAATCGCCACCATTAACCTTGCTTCCCTGATCAACACTAAACTGAACAGCTAGTGCAGAGAAGCTTTCTCCTTTTTGGATAAGACCTTTGATCGAATCTGCTTTGGCCGTTGCTTTGTCCACACCACCTTCAGCGGTAGCATTTAAAAGAATGTGTGAAGCTTTTACAGAATCGGGACTAAATTTAGCATCCACCACCTTTGCTATTTCATATACACCATTGGATAGAAATGGGCCTACCGTTGTACCAACAGGTACATTGAATAATACAGAATCCAAATCTGGGCTCGCCTGTCCTTTACGGATGTAGGTGAAAGGGTGCTTTGTATCGGAGTTAACAGCCGCAAAAAGCGAATCAGTTTTAGAATTCACCAATTCCGTCTTTAGTTGTTCGATAGTCGACTTCGTTGCAGCAGTATCATTTGCTGTTGGTGTAGCATCAAATAATACATATTCGATTGAACGTGTTTCTTCTGGATTTTTGAAAGCGTTTTTATGCGCGTCATAATAAGCTTTATAATCGCCGTCTGTAAGCTTTATCTCACCATCTTTCACCGATGAATAATCAAGCATTAAATACTTGAAATTTGCTAGCTTATTGCGTTGGTTGTATTCGTCTTGCGCTTCAAGAGCAGTCACATATACGCTATTGCTTAAAAGGTTTGAATACTTTTGGTTAAGGCGTTCGTTACGAATATTTTCCAAAAGCATTTCCCATTGTTGAACCATCTCAGGCGTGCCTTGAGTGTTCACTTGTGAGATAAAAGTATTTAATTGGTTTTTGTCAAATTGACCAGTTTCTGGGTTTGTAAAAGCCTGCACGATTTGCGGCGAAGGATTGTTGCCCGTTACCAAGCTATTTAATTCATCCTTGCCTACTATCAATCCTAGTTTTTCAATTTCCTGCTTGAGCAGTTCTTGTGAAACGAACTGATTCCACACCTGTTGAACAGCATATGAGCGTATCTGTGGAGACGCTGCTCCGCCCATTTGTTGTTGGTACATCGCGGTGGTTTGATCTACCTGGGCATTGAATACCTGATAGTCGATGGATTCGCCGTTTACGCTACCAACCTGATTTTGGCTTTTCGCCCAAAATGGAGTTCCAACATTGATGATGTCTCCTAATAAAAACGCAACAATTGCTAAACCGATGATGGTGACCACCAACCCCGCCCGGTTCCGCAAATAGCTCATTAATCCCATAATCTATATACTGTGTTATTTTGTAAATGCTTTTTTTAATTTGTTTTGGCCTGTATTTAAAACAAGGCGCAAGATACAACTTTTATGAAAAAAAATATAAAAAATTCCGAAGGAGGGAAACTTAATTTGAGGAGATTTGTTATGCATGACTTTATTGTCCAAATCGGGGGAATTGTGAATCGCCGCTTGGAATGTAAAAGCCCGTCATATTTTGGCCGTCGATTTTCTTAAAATCCGAGTCTGATATAAAGCTAGTGGCTTGAAAGCTGCCACGGCCATCTTTCAAATCAAACACGATTGGAACCGTGTTGTAATAGATGTTTTTCTTTTCATCAAAAAATAGCTCTTCAGTTTTTACAATAGATCCATTGGCCATTGTAATCACCACGTTGCGTCGAAACTCCGTTATGCCTTCTTTCGCTTTTTGGGTGGCGTAGTCTGATTTTATACGTTGGGATTCGGCACCATTCTCATCAAAAAAACGGATTAACGTTCCCTTTTTAAATTCGTACATGCCAACGCTGTCGGGATATTCGCGAAGTTCTGGCGCAGTAAGTTGCGCTTTAACCCTAGCAGAATCGCTGTAGGTTACAATTACGTCTTTCGATATGTTAACATTTTCCTCCTGTTGGATGTTTGCAATTTTTTCAACGTCACGCAAATCATTCTCGCAAGCGGTGAAAAGACTTACTACTAACCCTACATAGCACATAAAAGGCCACCTATATTGTATCCTTTTGCTAGACATGTCGTTAATCTAAACTGCGACGAATAAACCAAGAATCGTTTATGGTGAAACCAAAATTAATATTGATGTAGCGCTCTCTCACCAAGTTGTTGTTTAAGGTACCCTGTTGACCCAGTTCTGCAGAAATATTGATTTGCGAAAAAGTGCGTCCGAAGTTTGTTTCAGGTAATGGGAATCCAAATCCTACCGTCACCGCCATATCGTTGATGTTTTGGTTTCGATAAACTAACGGTGTTTTGCTATAGCGAAATCCTAATCGGTAATCAACTTGGTTCAGGTACCGAACGGAAGTCGGATCAGGCTTAATCTGCCCACCAACGGCTATGGTATAACCGTCTTCCATTTGCGTTTGGCTTTGTGTGCTTTGGAATTTTGACCAATCTGTATATTTGAAATCAGCACCGATCATCCAGTTATAGCCTTTCGATAGGGTAAACCCTATGTTATGTTTTAGTGGTAGGTTTATCAATGAGTTACTTAAAATTCTCGAGCTGGTCGTATCCGAAGGTGGAGCGATATAGTCAGGGTCGCCTAAATTATTGTTGTCGGAAATTGTAGCAATCATACTCCGTCGTGCCGTTATCCGATTATCTAATCCTCCACTATAGCCGACAGTTAAATTATATTTTTTTCCCAACGCCCTGCTGTATTGTAAACCGTAATCTACAGCTACTCCGCGGATGTTACGGGTTTCTCTCATCTGCGTTTGGTATGCATTGCTCACGTTGAGGAAGTTTACATTGGTTAAATCATAAAGATTACCGAATAAAAATCCTACGTTGGCACCCACACTTAATCCTTTAATAGGTGAAACACCATATCCTAAGAATGCTTTATTGATCCCGCCTTCACCGGATAGTGATGTTCTGTATTGTAGAGTATCTAAAGACTGCGTCGATGTTGCCGAGTAACCTACGTCGGAAAAAGGTATCAAGCCGAAAGCTAAGCCGCCATATTTACTTAGGGGAATCCCGATAGCGAGGTGGCTAAAAGCAAAGTCAGCTGTTTGATCCGTGCTTTGGTTATTCGAAAGCTGCGTGAAATTTCCGTACATGCCTGCTTCCAATATCGTCCGGTTCATTCCGGAATAAGATGCAGGGTTTGCAATATTTAGTGTTGGAAGACCATTTAAATACTTAACACCGGTCGAAATACCTCCCATTGCGCGCGTTTGCGGGAATAAGTCTTCGCGGATTTGTCCTAAACCAAATTGCGAGTAGGGGGAATGCGATGTGGATTGTTGCGCGTAACTCTCTTGACCTGCAAATATGGCCAATCCTACAACTATCTTTAGCGCTATTTTAGTAAAACTTCCTGTTAAATATCTGTGCATATGTTTGTACGTGTTGCATTTTAGCAAAGCCAGCTTTCACTGTTTCTTGTTTAGGCTATTTTTGCTGGAGCCTCCTATTGGGATGTGTTGCTAAAAGTGCGTGCTTTGTCAAAATTTGATACAAAACTATCTAATTTTTAATTATTCCGTTAGTTCAATTTGTTAAAAAAGGTTAATCGTTTAATTGTTAGTTAGTTATGCAAATGTTGTTTAAAAAAACTGGAAATACAATATCGTTACAATGATCACGAAGTAGAGCGTCTCGTAGATCCATTTGGATTTTGAATGTGTAAAATAGTACGCAAGGTAGATCGCTAGCGGCGGTGCGCATAGTAGAAAGTGGTTAATCGTAATGTGCTCATTAAGATAGAATGATCCTAGCGTCAATAAAATCATAAAGAACAACAGTTGGAAAGCTTTCCGCAGATGAACTACACTCCGAAAAAATTGATCTTTAAGCACTACAAGGAAGAATAGTAATGCAATAATGATAGGAACAATCACGAGGTAATCGTAAACATTTAGCGATAGCTCCTTCGGAAAAGGGTAAGCCAGAGGTTCAAAAATTGCGTAAAATTCTTTCAGTCGGCCTAGCCAGTAGTAGATTACTCCTAGTAGAAAATAAATCGTCGTAAATCCAAGAAGCGGCGTAACAATTTCACGCCAATTGAATGCTCGAAAGATGATTAGACTGATCCATAGAAGAAGCATCATCAGCATAAACGGAAAGTAGATCAAGCTGCCCGCTGCAACAATCATCCCCAGGTCAAACATCAGCCCTTTTACGTCGGTTTGCTTGTAGATATTGAAAAGCTTTCCGAGCATCCATATCGCGATAAAATTACAGATAAGCGGCGGCGAAAGTACCAAAAATGGTGCAAAAAGGCTTACTAACGTCATATACATCAACGCTGTAAGGAAATTTGGCTTGCCCATGAAATTAAAATGGCTCACAATCCTATTCAGGAAGAAAGCCTGTAGCAGCGTCAACAGCAATGTGATAAAAACGTTTTCGCCGGGCCGCAGGTTGTCGCCTAGTGTTATACCAATAAGGTTATTGATTGCCGGTTCAAATAGGATAGGTGTAATTTTATCCGGAAGGTGTAAGAACACCCCAAGGCATAGGGCTAAGCCAACGATCGATACCGATACAATATTGAATGGCGTAAACTTTCGATGTTGGCGGATGATCATTAACGGTTTTTTTAAAGGGCTATTTTTCCAGTTTTTTGATACGTCTGTCTAGCAGAAATAAAAACACCCCCAAAACCACAAAAATCGTTAATAAAACAAGCACGACTACGTATATCTTACCAGAGCTACGTAAGCCTGTTGCCATGTCGATTTCGCTTTGTGCAAAGAGTGTCGTATTAAATAAAAGAAGGAATACTGCAGCAAGGCTATTTTTCATTGTTGAGTTTTTTTTACGCTAGTTTTTCCAGCGGTACATGTTAAATAAGTAACTAGTCTATTTGGTTTTTACGATTTTCCAGAAGCCGCAATCTATAGCGCAATGTAAAGATCCATATGCCGATCAGTATCCATCCAATTACAGAAATATAGAATATGGGACGCATTTGGCTATTCATATCCAAGTCACGGAAGGTACCATTCCCACCACTACCAGGATGCAGGGAGTCTGTCATTTTTGGCAAAATGTACAACAGAACAATCATTACCGGGAATGCGAATATGTTGTATACGGCAGATATCTTTGCTCTCTTTTGCTCTTCTTCCAGCGCGTTTCGCAGTACTAGATAAGCCAAATACATTAAAGTGGCTATTGCGGAGCCATTTAACTTCGGGTCATTAGGCCAAGGCTCCCCCCAGGTAATGTTTGCCCAAAGCATACCGGTGAGCAGTCCTATAGCGCAAAATATAATACCAGTATTCACCGCCTCAACAGCCATTAAATCGTGCGACGTTTTTCCCGAGCTCAGGTATTTCACGCTGTAAATGACAGAAATCAAGTACAACGTTACCATAGCAAACCACATCGGTACGTGAAAATAAACGTTTCTTATTGTTTCGTGAAGGATAGGTAAAACAGGGACTGGGCCGAGCAATCCTGCTACAATGGCAGATGCAACCATCACAAGTCCTAATATTTTCCACCAAGATTTTCTCATGTCAGAAATTTGAAAATTAATCACGCCAAAGGTAAGGAAATAACAACAAAGAAATTGTAATTGTAATTACATTAATCGCTAAAAGGACCACGATTTCGCCACTGCTAATGCCGCGATCTAGCCCCGTCAGGGCATTGTTAGAAAGTTTAATAAGCACAATAATAAGTGGAATAATAATCGGGAAACCCAGTACAGCCATCAGCGTACTGTTATTGCCCGCCTTGGCACTTATCCCCGATATCATGGTGAAAACCGATGCGAAACTCATGCTTCCCAGAAGTACTGCAGATGTAAATAATAGTGGATCGCCGATGGATTGCTTAAAGGTAATGGCATACACTGCATAGGCTATGATGGAAAGCACCAACATCACTATGGTATTATAAATAATTTTAGATAAAATTACAGCTCTTGGACTGACCAACGTGTGGTAATAAAGCTGTCGGTAGGAACTCTCTTGGACAAAGCTGCGACTAATAGCGTTAATGCTAGCGAAGAGTAAGATAATCCAAAACAATGCATTCCAAACGAAAGTATCTACAGATTTGAATGCTTGGTAGCAAACGAATACTGTAGATACTACGTATAATAATATACCGTTGATGGCGTATTTGGAGCGCCATTCAAGGACGATATCTTTATAAACTAATGTTTTTATTTGCTGGAACGTGTTCATCGACAGCGCAAAGATACAAATACTTCACGTCGAAAACCGCGTTCTAGTCCAAATTCAGCACTTATGCTTTATTGATTTCTGATTTTGCTTCCGCGATCACATCATCTGCTTTATTTCCAGCTTGGTTTGCCGCTTCTGATGCTCTATTCGACCACTGTTGCGCTTTATCAGATGCAGAATCTAATGCTTGTTTGCCTGCTTCTTTCGCTTTATCTTTTAGATTTTCTAAATCTTCTTTTGCTGATTTAGCAAACTTAGCAGCACGTTTAGCCTCTTTCTTAGAAAGATCTTTAATTGATTTTGTTAAGCTTTTTACACCTTCGTTAGCACGATCAAGCTGACGCTTTCCATCTTCAGTACCTAACAAATAGTATGCTGCTGTTCCTGCTGCCAAACCTAAAAGTGCAAATGCGACTAATCCGTTCTTATTTTTTTCCATGATACATCGTTTTTATAATTTCTATAACCTATTTTGTATAGAAAAACAAGCATATCCTGAAAAGGTTTTAGTAAAATCGTATTTAACACATTTTTAACTAATGATCTTTTGCGCAGACTGAAGAGAATAAAGGTGATGATAGAGCCCACTACCTTTTGACATCAGCTCAACATGGTTGCCAATTTCTGATACACATCCGTTTTCCACGACAGCGATTTGATCTGCATCTTTTATCGTACTCAAGCGGTGTGCAATGATTATCGACGTGCGGTCACGCATCAACTCTTCCAGCGCGAGCTGCACTAAGCGCTCTGATTCTGAATCCAGTGAAGAGGTCGCTTCGTCCAAAATAAGAATAGCAGGATCTTTCAAAAGCGCACGCGCAATCGCAATTCGCTGCCGTTGTCCGCCCGATAATTTGACTCCACGTTCACCAACCAGTGTGTCATATCCTTGCGGAAAAGCCATAATGAAGTTATGGGCATTAGCGCGCTTTGCCGCTTCAACGATTTCTTCTGCATCTGCATCAAGACGGCCGTAGCCAATATTTTCACGAATGGTGCCGCCAAATAGCAGCACATCTTGCGGGACAATAGCAACTTGATTACGGATGTCCGTAAGTGAAAATTCGTGAGCATCGCGTCCGTCATAGGCAATTTTACCCGCCGATGCCTTATAGAATTGCAGTATGAGCGATGCAATGGTAGATTTTCCGGCACCGCTAGGCCCTACTAGGGCCAGTTTTTTTCCTGCTTCGACGTGGAAGGAAATGTCTTTCAAAATGGTGCTGTCTGGTCGGGAAGGGTAATTAAAGCCTACGTGACTGAAAGTTAATGAACCGTAAATTTTATTTTCAATCTCTTTGTTATGGTCGGAAATATTAATCGCTTCTTTTTCTTCATCAAGGATTTCAAGCACACGCTCACTCGCACCTAAGGAGCGCTGAATGTTTGCATACAATTCAGGAAAGCTGCCCATGGACCCTGCAACAAACATCGAGTAAAGAATATATGTCGTGAGATCACCCACGGTAATTTCGTGTAGAGCGACGAGGGATGCGCCGTACCAGATGACGGCAATGACAGCGCCGAAAATGCAGAAAATAATGAAAGATGCAAACATCCCTCGGTATGTAGCGCCACGCACCGCCAAGCTTACCACAGCATCCAGCTTACTCGCATAGCGCTTGGTTTCGTAATATTCATTAACAAATGCCTTTACATTGCTAATTCCTAATAGGGTTTCCTGTACTATGCTATTGGAATCAGCAAGCTGATCCTGCGCCTGTCGAGATAGATTGCGGATGAACCGGCCAAATATTATTGCTGTAACAACAATGATCGGCAGAATACAAAGATTCATCAATGCCAGCTTTGGAGATACAAAAACAAGTAAACATACACCGAAAGAAAGGCTAATAGTTTGGCGTAAAACCTCGGCCAAGGTGGTGGTTAACGTGTCCTGAATTTGCGCTAAATCTGCAGACAAACGACTGTTTAATTCACCTACACGTCTGTTGGAAAAAAATTCGATGGGTAAAGTAATCAGTTTATGATAAGTGTCTTTACGGATGTTCGAGAGTGCTTTTTCAGCAATCTCTACGAACAAGCGAATACGGCCAAAAGAAACAATGGATTGGAAGAGCAAGATAACCATGGAAATTGCTCCAATATGCAATACGTCTGATGGCAACCAGGGATAGGTTTGCCGACCTTGCGCGGCATCTATCATGGCGCCCAAAAGAGCAGGAAAGGTCAGCATGGTCAAGCTTGATAGGGTCAAAAAGATCATTCCCAACACAAATTTACCACGATAAGGGCGAAGGTAAGAGAAAATTTTTAAAGCTTTTTTCAGTAAATCCTTGTTTAGCTTGGGTTTGGGTAAATCTTCCGATTGGGTATTCCCACTGTTCAATCGCGCTCTGGCCATCCTTTTACTTGAATTTTGCCAACAAAAGTACGTTATTCTTTATAGGGGCTTATCAGTGTTGCGTCAAATTTTTGGTCTTCCCAACTCGTTTGTAGAGCGAATAGACAACAAATAAAAGGCCTAAGACGATCACACCTAACAGGTAGACAAAAAAGTTGCTCTTTTGGTCACTTTCACCCATTGTCCCGACCTCTTGGCGGAGCTTGTCATTTTCATCCTGTAGCTTAGTGATGGTTCTCATGTAAGCCGATACCTGCTTATCATATTCGCTGGCTAGCGCGGCGTGTCGGTCGCTTTCATAATCTTTTAAATCGAGCAAACGTTTGGTTTCAACAAAGATATTATTATCCGTAATGACGATTTCTTTCAAAATGTCAATGGACTTTTGCATATCTTTCTTTGTTTTGAAGATCCCAAAGATTCCGGTCTTTTTTGTGATACTCTCGTCATACTCCCCAAATCGGGCACTTCTTTGATCTAGGAGCTGGTTCACACGCAGCCGTTGCTGTTCATAATTTACGGAGTCACTATTAGTTTGTGCAAGCAGTGATAGCGTATGCACTTGCAAAGCCATTAAGAATATAAATTTTGCTATTTTCTTCATTTTATTTAGCATTATATCATGCAAAACCAGACTGGCGGAACGACTTCCGTTCAAGCGATTAACGGCGTTGATTGTCCAAAAATTCGATCATGATTATTTCGTCTTGATGCAGACCAAGCAGGCGGCTGGCATGCCCCTTGTTTATTGCGATTTCCAGAAAGTTACTGATGCCAAAAAGGCAAAGTTTTTCACCTTCAGGTACTTCATTGTAGTGCCAGCTGAGGCGGTTTATCGTTTCGTTGCGTTTGAAGTGCAGCTTAAAGCTGCGTCCGTTTTGCACATCGTTAAATAATTCTTTGCTGATATTGCTGATCACATTCCCGAAAGAGTCGATATAAGATACATGGCCCTTGATGGTACTATGATCCACCAAAGGTTGGATCATCACTTTCTTTAATGGCCTTTCGATGGGTTGGCCTATTGCTGAGAGGTCGCCGCCTTTGGCAATGTGGCAAGCGGCCTTCGTTAATATGTCTGCCAGCGGGAAATGTAGGTAGCGCAGATCTTGCATGATGTCAATCTCAAACAGTTCCTGCGGACTTTTATCGCCCAAGATAATTGAAAAAATACCATTATCGGCACCCACAAAAAAGTGGTTTTCGAATTTCATCATGGTGTAATGTGAGCCTTCCTGAAAAACGGTGTCAATGCCAATGAGGTGTACAGTGCCATTCGGGAAATAATGAAAGGCGTTCCGCAACACGACCGCCGCGCGTTGGATATCGAACGAAGGAATTTCGTGTGTGATATCCACCAAACGTACATCAGGCAATTGCGATATGATACTGCCTTTCAAGGCTGCCTGATAGAAGTCGCGGTGTCCAAGATCTGTTGTTAGCGTTATTACTCCCATAGTGTACCTCTTAAAGATACTAAAAAAGTTAAAGAAAAATGGTGAATTCCCTTCTGCCAAAAAAGGGACTACAAAAGTAATAAAAGAAAGTGCAATAAAGTTTTTAAAGATTGTAATTTGTCCTTTTTTTCGTGCCTCAGGTGAACCGATAATAATAGTTTGTATTTTTGATCTATTAAAAGGTTCCAATCCAGCTGATTATAAAAAGTTGTGTGTAGAGGTTGTACGTTTCCCGTGGAAAACAGTTATATTTATTACAGAAATTTAAAACGAACTAAATTTGAACGAAGTATTAATACAATTGGATGACGTCAATTTAATGACGTTATGGGGCGCCCAGAACGAACACTTCGAACTGGTGAAGAAAGGCTTTCCGAAACTTCGCTTGGTGGCTAGGGGAAACGAACTAAAAGTGCTGGGAGAGGAGTCAGAGCAAGCGCGTTTCAAGGAGGTTTTTCAACGTATTCTGAGCCATATCGAACAATTCCAATCATTAAACGCCAATGCTTTGGAAGACTTGGTTGGTGTACCTAACGGGAAGCTGGAGAAAAAGGATGTGGCGGAGCCTACGGGTTTTCGTGGCGAGCCGATTGTATATGGGCCTAACGGTCTCATCGTTCGGGCAAGAACGGCGAACCAACGTCGCATGGTGGATAGCATCGTAAAAAACGATATCCTTTTTGCGATAGGTCCTGCGGGTACTGGAAAAACCTACACAGCTGTAGCGCTAGCGGTACGCGCATTACGTAATAAAGAAATAAAACGTATCATTTTAACCCGGCCTGCCGTAGAAGCTGGAGAAAACCTAGGCTTTCTACCCGGAGATTTGAAAGAAAAAGTCGATCCATATTTACGACCTTTGTATGATGCATTGGATGATATGATTCCAGCTGACAAGCTTAAAGATTATCTCGAAAGGCGGGTAATTGAGGTAGCGCCACTTGCTTTTATGCGTGGACGTACCTTGGATAACTGTTTTGTGATTTTAGATGAGGCGCAAAATGCGACCGACATGCAGTTGAAGATGTTTTTGACGCGTATGGGGCCAACAGCTAAATTTATTGTAACAGGTGATTTGACGCAGATTGATTTACCTAAAAAGACACAATCAGGACTAGCTACAGCCGTGAAGCTTTTGGATAGTATTGAAGGTATTGAGATCATTCATCTAAGCGGAGCAGATGTCGTTAGGCACAAGCTTGTAAGACGGATTTTGGAAGCTTACGGAGATATTTAAAGAATACAATGAAAAACGTGCATCGCACGAATAAATATGAATGCAATAAACGAGACAAATTTTAATTTTAAAGGGCAAACAGCCTTTTACAGAGGGAAGGTTCGTGATGTATATACCATCGCGGATGAATATTTGGTAATGGTTGCGTCGGATCGTATATCGGCTTTCGATGTGGTTCTTCCTCGGGCCATTCCCTATAAAGGACAGGTCTTGAACCAAATCGCTGCTAAATTCTTAGAAGCTACCGCAGATATTTTACCGAATTGGGTAGTATCCGTTCCGGATCCTAGCGTAACAATAGGAAAGAAGTGTGAGCCATTTAAAGTGGAGATGGTTATCCGTGGATATTTGGCCGGACATGCTTGGCGTACCTACAGAGAGGGTGGCAGGGAGCTATGCGGCGTTTCACTGCCTGAAGGCCTTCGTGAAAATGATAAATTACCGGAGCCTATTATCACACCAACCACAAAGGCTGCTGTAGGGCATGATGAAGATATTTCACGCGAAGAGATAATTGCGCAAGGAATCGTTAGCGAGGAAGATTACGTACAGCTGGAAGCGTATACGCAAGCTCTTTATAAACGTGGAACGGAAATAGCGGCGGAAAGAGGGTTAATTTTGGTCGATACCAAGTATGAATTTGGGAAAAAGGATGGCGATATCTGTTTGATGGATGAAATACATACGCCAGACTCTTCACGTTATTTCTATGCTGAAGGTTACGAAGAACGGCAAGCACAGGAAAAACCGCAGAAGCAGTTGTCTAAGGAATTCGTGCGTCAATGGTTAATTGAAAACGGCTTTCAAGGCAAGGATGGGCAACATGTACCGGAAATGACCGATGAGATAGTAAATTCAATATCAGAAAGATATATTGAGCTTTACGAACATATCGCCGGGGAGAAATTTATTTATCCGGAAGCCGGCGAGGTGCTGATGCGCGTCGAGAACAACGTACAGCAGGCTTTGCAACGGATTGTTTAATAGTAAAGGTCTGCGTTAGACCAAATAAAATAGTTAAAGTCCTCGTGCTATCGCAATGGCACGAGGACTTCTAATCTTTGTTACGGCATTTTGAAATTACGTTGAAAATGCACGTCTAATTAAATTGGATATATAATATGAAGTTTACAGTTGATAAACATGAACGTTATGTCGTTATTGAGCCATTGACTGACTTCCTAAATGGGGAGGCAGCCGTAAAGTTGAAAGGAGAGTTTATGCTGCGAAATACCGGCGGACAGCGAAATATTGTGCTCAACCTTTGTCATGTACAAGATGCTGATGAAGATGGTATTCGAATGGGCTTGCTGGCTCGCAGATTGTGTAAGGCGTCTGGTGGTCTGTTCATTCTGACAGGATTGAACAAAAGGCTAACAGACCTCTTAAAGATCACGAATTTAGAAGGCTATTTTAAAATAGCGTCTACAGTTACGAAGGCTGAAGACATGATTTTTGGCAACGAAATCAGACTAGATTTAAGAGGAGAATAGCGATGGTGAGGTTTGAAGTTTTGATTTTGGGCAATAGCTCGGCAACACCGATGTATGGTCGCCATCCGACGTCCCAAATTCTCAATTTCAATGAGCAGCTTTTGTTGATTGATTGTGGGGAAGGAACGCAGATGCAACTTTTTCGCTATGGAATCCGCAGTACACGGATTAGCCATATCTTTATTAGCCATTTACATGGCGATCATTATTTGGGATTAGTAGGCCTCTTATCTTCACAGCATTTGATGGGGCGGCAGTCTGATCTTCATCTCTACGGACCAGCTCCTCTTAAGGAAATTCTAGATTTGCAATTTAAGCACTCCGATACAAGATTGCGTTACAACCTCATTTTCCATCCTACAAATCCAAATGAAAGAGCCGTTATCTTAGATCTTCCAAGCCTTAAGGTAAGCACCTTTCCCCTGCAACATCGCATCGCCTGTACCGGATTTCGATTTGAAGAAGGGGTGCGTCCGGCGACGTTAAACGTCGAGGAAGTAGAACGACAAAAGGTACCCACAGCATTTTTGAAGCTGCTAAAAAGAGGCGTTGATTGCGTGGATAAAAAAGGAATAGTTTACAAAGCAGCCGAATTAACGTTGCCAGGTGATAAGCCGCGCAGTTATGCGTTTTGCTCTGATACAATCATGAGTGATGCTTATTTTGAAGCTATACAAGATGTAAATCTTCTGTATCATGAATCTACTTTTTTGCATGATATGGTCGATCGTGCTAAAGAAACGTTTCATACAACCAGTAGAGAGGCTGCCGAAGTTGCAAAAGCGGTAAACGCGAAACAACTGCTTCTAGGACATTACTCTGCACGATATCGTGATTTGCAACCTCTGTTGGACGAGAGTCGTGCTGTTTTTCCAAACACGACGCTTTCTGAAGAGGGGAAATGGTTCGCTATATAAGTTGTGCACCGCACACCTATGCTTCTCAAGAGGGAGATTGTCGGTATTAATTTTTAAAAGCAAACTATCTAGCAACAATATCTCTGACTACTAGAAGAAAATGCAAAACAAGCGGATGATAGTATCATTCCCCCACTTAAAGGCATTATTAAGATAGCGCATAGAAAAATTCGTTTTTCATCAACATATTAATTTTGTAGACCTGAACAAATTATCTATGTTTACACCCTCAACAAAATAATTATGAAAGAGTCTTTCAACCTGGACGCTCTACTGAGGGATAACATTAAAAAATTAGTACCTTATTCATCTGCGCGCGATGAATTTAAAGGTGAGGCATCTGTTTTACTGGATGCTAACGAGAATGCTTTTGGCTCTCCTTACTCCAAGAACTACAACCGCTATCCCGACCCACTCCAGCATCATCTGAAAGAAAAACTCTATCAAATAAAAGGGATTCCTGCGGAGCATACTTTCCTGGGAAATGGTAGCGACGAGGCTATCGACATTTTGTTTCGCGCTTTCTGTGAGCCAGGCAGGGACAACGTGATCTTGGTGCCGCCGACATATGGCATGTATGAGGTGTCAGCAAATATCAACAATGTTGCTTACAAGAAGGTTAACTTAACAGCGTCCTACCAACTGGACCTCGATGGTATTGCCGCAGCAATAGATGCGTACACTAAATTGATATTTATCTGTTCGCCAAATAATCCGACGGGAAATAGCATTAATCGGCATGATATCGAAACGATACTGGTGAACTTTGATGGCATTGTAGTGATTGATGAAGCTTATATTAACTTTTCAAAACAGCCATCCTTTGCGCAGGCACTCCATGAGTTTCCAAACATGGTTGTTTTACAGACGCTGTCAAAGGCTTGGGGGCTTGCAGCATTACGTTTAGGGATGGCCTTCGCTAGCAAAGAAATTATTACTGTTTTTAATAAAATAAAACCACCATACAACATCAACCAAGCGACTCAAGAGATCGTTCTCGAGGCTTTATCGGGCATAGAACAGGTAAACGGATGGATCAAAAATATTGTTGTCGAACGTGATGAGCTTTCAGCCTTGTTAGCTGAACTTCCCCAAGTTGAGCATGTAACGCCTTCTGATGCCAACTTTATTTTAGTGAAACTTCAGGAGCCACGTAGCCTCTATAATTATTTGGTGGGTCGAGGAATCATCGTACGGGATCGTTCGAAAGTAGAATTGTGTGAAGGCTGTCTGCGTTTTACAATAGGTACACCGGATGAAAATGCTTTGATTTACCAGTCCGTTTGTGAATTTTATAATAATATAGATTAAAAAAATAAAGCCCTCTTTGAATAAACGAGGGCTGTTTAATACCTGATAACTTGTATGTCTGAACTATTAAAACGCGTTTTATTTATTGATCGAGATGGGACTTTGATCACCGAGCCGGAAGATGAGCAGATCGATTCTTTTGCGAAGCTAAAGTTTTATCCTGGCGCTTTGCAGTATCTTCCGCGCATTGCCAAAGAGTTGGATTTTGAATTAATTCTCGTTTCCAATCAAGATGGATTGGGCACTGATTCCCATCCCGAAGCAAATTTTTGGCCGGTACATAATTTTATCGTCGATACCTTTGCGGGCGAGGGCGTGACATTTGCGAAAGAACATATTGACCGAACCTTTCCTCATGAAAACGCGTTAACACGGAAGCCGGGCATTGGCATGTTGCAAGAATATTTCGATACAGAACGTTATAATTTGGCCGAATCTTTCGTTATAGGCGATCGGTTGAACGATGTGAAATTAGCGGAAAACCTTGGTGCGCGTGCGATATGGTTGCGTAATAATGACGAGCTGGGAAAGGCGGAGAATTTGATGCATAATGCCGATGTGGTAGCACTAGAAAGTGGCGATTGGAAATCTATTTATGAGTTTTTGAAGCTGGAGACCAGAACGGGTGAACATCGTCGTAAAACAAACGAAACAGATATTTTTATAGCATTAAACCTTGATGGTTCCGGGAAATCTTCTATAGATACGGGCTTGCCATTTTTTGATCATATGTTGGATCAGATTGCGAGACACGGCGCCATAGACCTGACCGTGCAGGCCAAAGGCGATCTTCACATCGATGAACATCATACGATTGAAGATACGGGCATAGCACTCGGTGAAATATTTTTGAAAGTTCTAGGGGATAAGCGCGGCATCGAACGCTATGCCTACACGTTGCCCATGGACGACTGCCTAGCGCAGGTCGCAATAGATTTTGGTGGCAGAAGCTGGATCGTTTGGGACGCAGCGTTTAAAAGAGAGAAGATCGGCGACATGCCTACCGAGATGTTTTTTCATTTCTTCAAATCTTTCTCTGATGCATCTAAGACAAACTTAAATATTAAAGCCGAAGGGGATAATGAACATCATAAGATAGAAGCCATTTTCAAGGCGTTTGCAAAATCTATCAAGAAGGCTGTGAGGCGGGATGCAGAAAACATGCAGTTGCCAAGCACTAAAGGTGTTTTATAATGCGCTGTGTGCCCCTAACAAACTCTATGGAGGCTATGACACGAGGAGCAGACAAATAATAGGGATAAATAGCTAGAGAACCAGCATTAAAATCCCAAATGCATTACTCACTACGCAATACGAATAACATGATAGGAATAGTTAATTACGGTGCCGGGAATATATTCTCCTTAACTGCGGCTTTGGATCGCGTTGGGCTGCTGTATGGAATGATTAACGAAGAGCAAGATTTCCATAGGTATGATCATATTATCATTCCCGGAGTGGGCCATGCGGGAGCGGCCATGCAGAAATTAAAAGAATCTGGTTTGGTAGATCATATTGTGGCACTTAAGAAGCCTGTTTTAGGGATCTGTGTAGGGATGCAATTATTGACAGCATATTCTGAAGAAGGAAATGCAAACCTTCTAGACTTAATTCCGTTAAATACGTTGCATTTTGATCAACGTATCGAGGGGAAAGTTCCACATATGGGTTGGAATAGCATTTCACCAAGCGGCGATAGTCCGCTATTTCATAATATTCCAGACGGCAGCTATGTGTATTTTGTACATTCTTACTTTATCGAATCAGACCCTGTGTTTTCGGCTGCTCAATGCCATTACGGCATAGATTTCTCGGCCGCAATACAACGAGATAATTTTTTCGGCGTCCAATTTCATCCGGAAAAATCCGGTAAAGTGGGCGAGCAATTGCTCTTAAATTTTGCCAAGCTATAAGTATATGATTTGTTTTTAATATCTTTAGAGGCTGTATTTTAATTTAAATACTGACCTTTGTTGTTTATAATTTTTTAAGTTTTAGCTCGTTAATGTATTACGTTTTTAGTATTTCGACTTTTAAGTTGTCATTTTTTAAGCTTTCGATTTGTCACTTTTAACTTATTACTTTTTTGACTTTTAACTTTTGACTTTTAACTTTTGACTTTTAACTTATTACTTAACTATGTATATCATACCTGCAATTGATGTTTTGGACAAGAAGGTTGTCCGTTTAAGAGAAGGTAATTATGACGATGTCACCACGTATGCAATTTCGTTGGAAGAACAGATCGAGAAATACCATGCCAACGGTACCGAAATTGTGCACATCATTGATTTGAATGGTGCAAAGGGAGATTTTAGTAATCAAGAATATCTGTTTGAAATTATTCAGAAGACGGATATGAAAGTGCAGTATGGCGGTGGCGTACGAAGTATAGATAAGGTAAAAGAACTTGTCGATGCAGGTATCTATCGGGTTATCGTGGGCACGCAAGCCATTACCAATCCTACATTTTTGGAAGATTTAAGCAAGCTTAACGAAGGCCGTGTTAAATATGCCGACCACATTGTGATTGCTATCGATGTGCTGGATGAGGTAATAAAGTACTCTGGTTGGTTAGAGAGTTCGCCAATAAAGCTTATTGAATACATCGATAAATGCTTGGCTTTAGGTTTTTTCCGGTTTTTATGTACAGACATTAGTAAGGATGGAAAGTTGGGCGGTGCTGGTGTAGAGCTCTATCAGAAATTATTGGATCATTCGCCAATTATTAAGTTGATTGGTTCCGGAGGCATAAGTTCTATGGACGATATTCGCGTATTGAAGGACCTTGGAAGGATGGAATCCTGTGTTGTAGGAAAAGCGATCTATGAGAACAAGATCACGATAGAAGAAATCAAGGATTGGAACTTAAAATCGCTCATTAATTTTTAATATGTTAGCTAAGCGTATCATCCCATGCCTTGATGTCAAAGATGGGCGTACGGTGAAAGGGGTAAACTTTGTGGATCTGCGCGATGCAGGTGACCCTGTCGAACTTGCTTGGCAATATTCCCAGCAAGGGGCGGATGAGCTTGTTTTTTTGGATATAACGGCTACGCACGAAAAGCGAAAAACCACGATAGAGCTGGTAAAGGCCGTAGCACGTCAAGTCAATATTCCTTTCACAATAGGTGGTGGTATCAACGAACTTCGAGACGCTGAAATTTTGCTAAACGCCGGCGCGGATAAGATTTCGATAAACTCTGCTGCTGTACGGCGTCCAGAGTTGATCAACGAGCTGGCAAGTGCTTTCGGTAGGCAGTTTGTCGTTATTGCCGTAGATACGCGTTATGTTGACGGTGGGAATTTTGTACATCTACGTGGTGGACGCGATAAAACGGAGATTGATACGGCTACATGGATACGAGAGGCAGAGGATCGGGGCGCCGGGGAAATTTTATTGACATCAATGGATCATGATGGTACAAAGAATGGTTTTGATAACGGATTTTTGAAGACAATAAACGACCAAATTCATATCCCTCTAATAGCATCTGGGGGCGCAGGCAGTGTACAACACTTTGTCGACACATTTCAACAGGCTAACGTAGATGCGGCACTGGCTGCTTCCGTATTTCATTACGGCGAGATCTTGATTCCTAATCTAAAACGCGTGTTGTACGAAGAAGGCATCGTGGTTAGATAACGTAGTATTATGTCGTATCGAATTATATTCTCACTTCTAACTTCGCACTTCTAACTTTTGAATTTTTACTTTTTACTTTTGAATTTTACTTTTTAACATGCTAGATTTTGGAAAGGGAGACGGATTAGTTCCCGTAGTTGTTCAGGATAATCAAACATTGGAAGTGCTGATGCTTGGCTACATGAATGAAGAAGCGTGGGAAAAAACCCAACAAGAGAAACGCGTAACGTTTTACTCTCGAAGCAAAAACAGGTTGTGGACAAAAGGAGAGGAGAGCGGAAATTTTCTAGATCTCGTTTCTTACCATGTCGATTGCGACCAAGATACACTTCTACTTAAGGTGGTGCCAGCTGGTCCTACTTGTCATACCGGCGCACGTAGTTGTTTCCAAACCGAATACAACCAAAACTTTATCTTAGCGTTAGAAGGTATAGTCCAGAAGCGCTACGACATTCCGTCGGAAACGTCTTACGTCAACAGTCTGCGCAACAAAGGAATTAACAAAATAGCCCAAAAGGTAGGGGAAGAAGCTGTAGAGACTGTCATCGCAGCGCTTGCAGAAACAGAGCATGATTTCATTAACGAATCATCGGATCTGTTGTTCCATTTATTGGTCTTGATACGTGAAAAAGGGCTTGACCTAAATACTTTGGCGAAAAACCTGGAAAGCCGTCATCAATAGCTTTCTAATGACATAAAACCTATCGAAGTGCTGTATATTTGTGCAGCACTTTTTTTATGTATACGATAGATATCTCTTTAAAAACGACATTATCCGGGCATCAGAATCCTATTTTTGCGCTTTCAGAAGGTTTGGATGCATCAAGTATTTTTAGCGCTGGTAACGACAAGGGTGTCGTTGAATGGGATTTGGAAACAGGAGTTTTTAAGCGAATAGTATGTGCCGTGCCCGCATCGGTATATTGCTTACACCTTGTGCCAGAATTATCCCTGCTACTGGTCGGGATGCGTAACGGCGAGATTTGGTGCGTTGATGTGGTAAGACAGCAACTCATTAAAAAAATGAATGTGGAGCGTGGCGCCATCTTCGCCATAAGCACGCTGACAGAGAAGCGCGAGATTATTGCTATTGGCGAGGAAGGCGTGGCCTATGTGTGGTCATTAGATAGCTTTGATCTGTTGTATCGTTTCACGGTGTCGAACACTACGGTACGTACCATACAACCTTATCGAAATAATAAACAACTTGTTTTCGGCGATAAGGATGGGTATATCTATTTATATGATGTAGCGGATTTTAAACAAATTGAAAAGCGTAAGATTCATCATATGCCTGTCACGGCTGTAGCCGTCAGTGATTTACACCTGTATACAGGAGGTCGAGATGCAAAGCTTTACCAATTGCAACAGAAAGATCTGAGCGTAGTTCGTGAGTTAACTCCCCACCTCTTTACTGTATATAGCATTCTACCTCATCCGCATTTGCCTATTATTGCGACTGTAAGCCGGGATAAGTCGATAAAAATATGGGACAGCACAAGTTTAGCTCTACTTAAAAATATTAGTTTGGAAAGAGGATATGACAGCCACCGACTTTCTATCAATACAGCGATGTGGATCGAGGATAAGTTAGTCACAGCGGGAGATGATAAGCTTCTTAAAGTTTGGGACGTTTCCTTAATAAGTAAGTAGCTGCTTGTTATCTTGTGGTTTTTAGAGGGATTGTCCAACCCACATTCCTTCGTTCCTTCGCCAGGACATGGCCGTACTTTTGAGGGGCAAAAGGTACGCAAAACCCCGTCGCTTGAAACCTTTGCAGGGCGGGGAAGTGCTTTGGCAAATTTCAACATATTGCAAAGCTTTCGATGCGACATATCGCTCAATAAGGGGCAGGTGCATTTGTTTTGAGCTCAATGTAGATCCTTACTACGCATCACTCATTACCCAATACTCACTACGCACTACACATTACCCACTACCAATTTCGCTATTTCTACCAGGTGTTGCTGATCTACTTCATCAAAATGGTTAATGTATTCGCTATCCACATCTAGCACCGCTATACACTCCTTATCTTTAAAAACCGGAACGACAATTTCCGATCTGGAGAGCGAGCTACAGGCGATATGACCCGGGAATGCATCCACATCAGGAACGATGATCGTTTCCTGACGTTTCCAGGCGCCACCACATACACCTTTTCCGTAAGCTATTCGTGTACAGGCTACCGGTCCTTGAAATGGACCTAAAACAAGCTGTTCGCCTTTAACAAGGTAGAAGCCTACCCACCAAAAATTAAACTGCTCTTTAAGGGCAGCAGAGACATTAGCCATATTTGCAATGATATCGTCTTCGCCTTGCAGTAGTGCGCTGATCTGTTTTGTCAGCAATTCATACTGTTCTTTTTTGGAGCCCTTTGCAATGGTTAAGTCTTCAGCCATATTGTGTGTGCGTTTTATGTTATACAAAGATAGGCGTTCGAGTGCAAATAGATGTCATGACGCAGTTAAGATGTAGTGCGGGGAGCGCTTCATCATTCGGGAGATATACGAAGGGGTTTGCGGAAATTCTTACAAACGCTTTAATGCAGCTTTTATCAACGCTTCAACAGAAAGCGTAGGATCTGCGGTCACCAAGCTGTTTAATACCTTCTCCGCTTGCGGCTTTCCAAAACCCAGCATCACCAGTGCTGTCAGTGCTTCTTCACTGATAGATAGCTTGGCGGCCGGCAGCGGAATCAACGCATCAGGGCCTTGTTTTTTCAATTTATCCTGAAGTTCTAAAATCACGCGCTGAGCAGATTTAGGCCCAATACCTTTTATCTTCTGGATCACTTGCACCTGCCCGTTGACGATAGCGCTCTGTATTTCTTCTGGTGAAATTGAGGAAAGCATCATTCTCCCGGTATTTGGACCGATGCCGGAAACCGAAATCAGGTGGTTGAAGAGCTGCCGTTCGCCTTCGGTGGCGAAGCCATAAAGCGTATGCGCATCCTCCCGCACTTGAAAGGAAATGTATAGCTTACACTGCTCCAAATCCTTGATCTGTGAAAAAGTTGTCAGCGAGATATGCACATGATAGCCGATGCCGGAAACATCTAGGATAACATGTGTTGGAGCCTTAAACACGAGTTTACCACTGAAATAATCGTACATTTAAAGGGGGGTTAAAAAGTAAAAAGTAAAAATTAAAAAGTCAAAAGTGAGAAGTCAAAAGTGACAAATTAAAAAGTAAAAAGTAAAAATTAAAAAGTCAAAAATGAGAAGTCAAAAGTGACAAATTAAAAAGTAAAAATTAAAAAGTGATAAAATAAAAAGTTAAAATTAGAAAGTGAAAAATCACAAATCAAATCTTAATGGCCAACGCTGAAAAATGCGCCATTGCGAGGAAGTATGACGACTGCCTAAGGCAGCAAATTTAAAATTTTAGCACCTAAGATGCTTCGTCGTACTTCCTCTATCTCGCAATGGCTTGGTGCCCGCTTTTTACGCGGGCTCTTTTTGCAATGCTTTTACGCGCGTTTAGTTGGCGGATTTTTCGTGCTCCTGAACATCCACAACTGCAATTGTCACCATGTTAACAATTTCGCGTACCGAACTGTCTAATTGAAGCACGTGTACGGGTTTGTTCATTCCTAAAAGAATAGGACCTACGGCTTCTGCGTTGCCTACTTCTTGTAAAAGCTTGTAGGCGATGTTTCCAGATTCCAAGTTAGGGAAAACCAATGTATTTGCTGCCTGTCCGTTTAATACGCTGAAAGGGAAGTTCGCTTTTAGCAGTTCGCTATTCAGGGCAAAATTCGCCTGTATGTCGCCATCTACAATAATGTCTGGCGCTTTTTCACGGAGAATTTTGGCTGTTTCGCGTACTTTGGTAGCAACTCGACCGTCGTTTGAGCCAAAGTTAGAATAAGACAATAAAGCAATTCTCGGTTTAATATTGAATCGCTTGATAGCATCTTCCAACAGCATGGTTATTTCGGCTAACTCTTGTGGATTAGGATCTTCATTTACCGTCGTATCTCCGAAAAATATAGGTCCTTTCGTTGTTAGCATCATGTACATTCCAGCTACACGACTATTCGGCTTTGCTCCGATAACCTGCAAGGCAGGTTTGATGGTAGCCCCGTAGTTTCTGGTCAGTCCGGAAATCAAGGTATCTGCTTCACCAAACTGCACCATCGACGCCGCAAAGTAATTGCGATTAATTAATAACTTCCTTGCATCTTTCTCCGAAATACCTCTGCGCTGTCTTTTTTTGTATAGGTGTTGTGCAAATTTGTTGAAACGCTCTGTTTCAGTCTCTTCATTTGGATCGATAACCGGAACCCCAGCTAAATCAAAATCATATTCCTTGATCAGATTTTCTATCTTTTGCTTGTTCCCCAATAATATCGGGAAAGCGATCTTTTCTTCGTTAACGATTTGTGCTGCACGTAACGTTTTGTAGTTATCCGCTTCAGCAAATACAACTCGTTTCGGGTTAAGTTTTGCTTTCGTTGTCAGGTTGCGCATAATGCCATCATCCTTACCAAGACGCTTCCGCAAATCATCCCTGTATTTATCCCAGTCAGTTATCTCCACGCGAGCCACACCTGAAGCTATCGCCGCTTTTGCTACCGCAACGGACACTTCGGTAATTAGCCGAGGATCTGTTGGTTTGGGTATAATATAGTCTGGACCGAATTTTAAGTTGCTGGTGTCGTAGGCTTGGTTCACCTCTTCCGGTACAGGTTGTTTTGCCAATGCTGCCAAAGCTTGTACGGCGGCAATTTTCATGTCTTCATTAATTCCGGTTGCGCGAACATCTAGTGCCCCGCGGAAAATGTAAGGGAAGCCTAAAACATTGTTTACCTGGTTTGGAAAATCAGAACGTCCAGTACCCATAATCACATCATCACGTGTCGCGACAGCAAGATCATAGGCTATTTCTGGGTTAGGATTTGCCATCGCCAACACAATTGGGCGCGGATTCATAGAAAGCAACATGTCCGGGGTTAAGACGTCGGCAGCAGACAGTCCAATGAATACATCGGATCCTTGGACCGCTTCTTCCAATGTACGGATGTCACGGTCTGTTGCGAACTCAGCTTTTGTTTTATCTAAGTTCTCGCGATCCGTGCGAATGACACCTTTACTGTCAAGCATCACAATGTTTTCTTTCTTTGCACCTACAGACATATACATGCCCGTACAAGAAATGGCGGCAGCACCTGCTCCGTTGACGACAATTTTGATTTCGCTGATGTCTTTGCCGATCAACTCGCAGGCATTAATTAGTGCAGCGCCTGAGATGATGGCCGTACCATGCTGATCATCGTGCATAACCGGTATATTCATCTCCGCTTTCAAGCGTCGTTCTATTTCGAAGCATTCAGGCGCTTTAATATCTTCCAGATTGACGCCACCAAAAGTGGGCTCTAAAGCCTTCACTATATTAACAAATTCGTCGACGTTTTTAGTGTCCAATTCGATATCGAAAACGTCGATATCTGCAAAGATTTTAAATAGCAAGCCTTTCCCTTCCATAACAGGCTTACCTGCTTGTGCACCAATATCTCCAAGCCCAAGTACCGCAGTACCATTACTAATCACCGCAACCAAATTACCTTTTGACGTATATTTGTAAGCATCCTCTGGGTTCTCGGCGATTGCCAGACACGGCTCGGCTACTCCCGGTGAATATGCTAATGATAAATCCCGTTGCGAATTGTGCGGTTTGGTAGGCACGACAGCAATTTTTCCGGGTCTCCCCATTGCATGGTAATCCAGCGCGTCTTTTTTTCTGTTGTTACTCATTTTTCTAAGTAAAAAATAAAAAGTAAAAATAAAAGACGGAACTTTGGATAGCTTTAATTTCCCTGAATTCAGCAGTATTGCCAAGATCAGGGTTGCAGTTAACCTTGATTCCTTCTGGTATCTTTACTAACAATAAATATTAAATGTCAGGTTACAAAGCTAAAACATCAAAGGTGAATTAACTAATTTTTGAGATTATTTCAGATTATCCAATAGCTTAAACATATCTTGCCGCATGGCCGCACTGCTTCCAGAATAGTTGTTTATCAAGAGCGAGAAGGTGAATGCAGCTTCTTGATATCCGGTGTAGCCCAAAACGCCACCTATCGTGCCGCTTTTCATCGTCATACCGTTAATGTTAGGCAAGCTTTTCCGAAAGTCATTAAACCAAGGGCGTCCTTTAGCATAGTGCATTATTTTAGCGATCGCCATGGTCGTGACGCGATTCTGCGGAGAAAGGCCTGAGCCATCTTCAATATGAAGTTCGCTCGAAGAAATTTTTAGCTTTTGCTCCCAATATTTGGCTAGAAGCTTCGCAGCTTGTTGGGTATCAGATTTATTGCCGCTAAGCTGGCCAAAGCTTTTCAGCAATGCTTCGCCGTACAAGTTTATGCTCTTCTGATTGAACCAATGAACAATTTCTTTAAGGGGGGGAGATGTATGCGTATCTAATGCCGTTTTCGACGAGGTTAGTCGTTCCCCTTGATTCATCATGCGTTTGCTTGTGGTCGCTATACTATCTACTAATATATCCTGATCGTTCAAAGCCTGCAAAAGCTCGCTGGCAAGGTGTAGGGCAGGGTCGGGCATAGATGCTTCAATCTTTTTATTCAAGTCTTTGCCATACGTACCGCGCAGGTAGATTAATGTACTATAGGGGGAAGAGTAAGCATAGACGTTATCGCCTGAGCCAGCAGTACCTGTCGTCACCTCGTTTACAATGGTGACGTGGCCTTGTTTGATTTCATCGCGAAGCTTAGCTGGCTGTCCGACTGCACCTGCTACGAAGTTTAATCCGAATTTGTTTTCGCGCCAATTAAGACCAGAAATGCCAGCGCCATAATAATTACCAATATCGTTCCAGCTCCAACCACCTGGAACATCATTCCCATTGTAAAAAAGATCATCACCAATAATGCGCCCATGGATGGCTTTGATGCCGGCATTTTTGATGGTGTAAATCCATTTATTTAATAGCGTTTCGCCGTTAGCCTGTGGATAACGATCACTGCCCAGCGTAGGATCGCCGGTGCCGCTCACGATGATATCACCCTGGAGAACGCCCAAACTGTCAATGGAGCCGGTGTAGCTCAATTGTGTTTTGTATGTATAATTAGGTCCTAAAATGTCCAATGCCGTAACCGACGTGATAACCTTCAGTGTGGAGGCTGTTGGCAGTCCAGTCATTCCATTATCGGAAAAAACAATTTCGCCAGTTTGGCCATCCAGCACGGTAAAGGATGCTAAACCATTTGTTAGTTTTGAAGACTTGCTAAACGTTTGATAAGCAGTAGCGATCTTTTCCTTTTTAGATTGTGCTATGGAATATGTGCTGGTAAACAGGCCCGCGGACAGGGTCAATATTGAAATTATAAGTGTATTCATACGCATATTCTTTTAGACAAACATATCGAATTTTAGTTTCATTTCACTGAAAATAAAAGCAGTGTTCATCCTTTCATCCCGAAATTATTACCTGGTAAATAAACTTGGCCGTTACCAAGTCTATGACATATTCTTTAACTTGCACGCACACCAGAAAAATGAACAACATGACACATATAGCACGTTTAAACGCCATCCGGGCTGCGATGGCCGACCGTGGAATCGACGCGTATATTATACCCTCATCAGATCCACATATTAGCGAATACTTGCCAGAGCGTTACAGATGCATTGCTTGGACATCAGGCTTCACCGGATCTGCGGGAACTTTGGCTATCACGAAAGATTTTGCCGGATTATGGACAGATTCGCGCTATTTTGTACAGGCGAATGAGCAGCTAGCGGGAACAGGTTTTGAACTGGTCAAGCTAAAAGCACAGGGTGCCGCGGAGTATGCTTCGTGGTTGGCTGATACGCTGCCAGCGGGGAGCACGGTGGCATTTGACGGAAATTTGGCGTCTTTGTCTGTTGCACAAGCGGTAGAAGAGGCTTTAGCGCCAGTAGATATCCGCGTGGACGGTCACGTCGATTTGTTGGAAACAGTATGGGAAGGGCGTCCCAACTTGCCCGTTGAAAAAGCATACCTTTTAAATAATCAGCAAACAGGGGAATCTACAATGGATAAAATTGCCCGTGTAAAAGCTAAACTAAAGGAGAAGCATGCAGCTGCACATATCGTGTCAACCCTAGACGATTTAGCTTGGTTACTGAATATCCGCGGTAGCGATGTAAAATGTAATCCCGTAGTGCTTGGTTTTTTCCTGATTGATGAAAGCAAAACCACCCTTTTTATAGACGGTGCCAAATTGAGTGAAAGCGATCGTGAACGCTTAAAGCAGTCGGACGTGGAAATACGTCGTTATGAAGAAGCGTTCGCAGCGGTAGCGAGCCTAGACGCAAAATCTATACTGATTGATCCGAAACGTACCTGCTTCGCCATGTATGATAGTGTGCCAGCGACGACAAAAATCATAGAAGATATCAATCCCTCCACCCGTTTAAAAGCGGTGAAAAATGCCGTGGAAATTGCGCATACGCGAAACGCCATGTTGAAAGATGGTGTCGCGATGACTCGGTTTTTTAAATGGGTAGAAGAGGAAGTTTCACATGGAAAGTTGAGCGAGCTCGCTATTGCAGAACAGTTGCAGGAATTTCGGGCGGCCGGCGACGACTTTGTGGATATATCTTTTGACACCATTGCGGGCTATCTGGAACATGGTGCATTGCCCCACTACAAAGCTACAGAAGAAAGTAATGCAATCCTTGCGCCCAAAGGTTTGCTGCTTGTAGATTCGGGCGGGCAATATAAAGACGGTACTACGGACATCACACGCGTTGTGTCTTTAGGCCAGCCTACAGAACGCGAAAAGGCGGATTACACCATCGTATTGAAAGGAACCATTGAAGGCAGTCTTGCCATTTTTCCTTCAGGAACGCGCGGTTATCAAATCGATGCCATTACGCGCCGCCCTATCTGGGAAACGTTGCGCAACTATGGGCATGGGACGGGACATGGCGTGGGCTTCTTTCTGAATGTACACGAAGGGCCGCATACATTCAACCCTTCCAATGTTGATATCCCGGTTGAAGAGGGGATGATAACCTCTATCGAGCCGGGGCTGTACCGTGAAGGTGAATACGGTATCCGTATCGAAAACCTTGTGCTGAGCCGGGCCTTGGAAACCAATCAATTTGGTGAATTCATGCATTTTGAAACTCTTACCTTATGTTATATCGCCACAGACCTGGTTGAAAAATCATTGTTAGACAGTAAGCATATCGACTGGTTAAATGCATATAATGCCTGGGTATTTAAGTCGCTAGCCGAACATTTGACGACGGAAGAAGCTGCTTGGTTGGAGAATAAAACACGCGCAATTTAATACCATGTCGAGAATAGTAATAATTGCTCTGCTGGCCTTTTGTTGCCTGTCGAGCACTGTACGTGCGCAAGAAACGCTAATTCCCCGTCCACAAAAGATGGAGGTGCGTCCGGGAGCCTTTCCTTTTGATAAATTATCTCTCGCTGGCGGGGATAAAACCAATGAGGCTCATTATCTGGAAACGCAATGGCGGTCGATTTTGGAGAAAAAACCTTCCCGCGGGGATGGTAAGGGTACTGTCAAGCTACTTCTTGAACCTAGTAAGGGAGATCATCCTGAGGCTTATAAGTTGCTGGTCCACGCAGGTGGTGTGGAGATAAGATCCAGCAGCAGCACTGGAGTTTTTTATGGTGTCCAAACCTTATTGCAACTTTTGGAGGAACATAGGCATGAAGCCTCCCTGCCATATTTAGAAATCACAGATTATCCGCGATTTGGCTATCGAGGGATGCATCTCGACGTTTGCAGGCATTTCTTCAGCGTGGAGGAAGTGAAGCATTTTTTGGATTATATTGCAGCCTATAAAATCAATAAATTTCATTGGCACCTAACGGATGACCAAGGCTGGCGGATAGAAATTAAATCCCATCCGAAACTAACCCGAATCGGGGCTTTTCGTGAGCGAAAGCCATTTGATGGCGATGCACAAAAAACGGCTGATTCAACAGTTTACGGTGGGTTCTACACGCAGGATCAGATCAGGGATGTAGTAGCTTATGCTGCAAGCCTGCATATAGAAGTAATTCCAGAGATCGAGATGCCTGGGCATGCGCAGGCAGCTTTAGCAGCGTATCCAGAATTGTCCTGCACCGGAGGGCCATTTTCTGTTGGCGTTAATTGGGGCGTTATGAAAGATATTTTTTGTCCGAAGGAAGAAACATTCGCTTTGCTGGAAGATGTTATTGACGAGATAATACCTCTTTTCCCGAGTTCATATATTCATATCGGGGGTGATGAAGCACCCAAAGATCGCTGGAAGGCCTGTGCGCATTGCCAGGCATTGATTAAGAAAGAAGAATTGAAGGATGAGCATGAATTGCAGAGCTACTTCATTACGCGGATGGAAAAATACATCAATTCTAAAGGGAAGAAGATCATTGGTTGGGATGAGATTTTGGAAGGTGGACTGGCACCAAATGCTACGGTGATGAGCTGGACAGGGATTGAAGGGGGCATTCAGGCTGCCAAATCGGGTCACGATGCTATTATGACGCCGGCCTCACACGTTTATTTTGACTATTATCAGGGAAACCCGCAAACAGAACCGTTGGCATTCTCCGCTGATTTACCTTTGGAGCAGGTATACAGCTACAACCCTATTCCGGAAGCATTGACAGACGAAGAGGCGAAACATATTTTGGGCACCCAAGCAAATATGTGGACCGAATATATACCTAATTTTAAACAGGTGGAATATATGCTTTTTCCACGGTTGATGGCCTTAGCAGAAGTCGCTTGGGGTACATCCAATCCCACCTCTTATAAGTCTTTTGAAGATAGAGTCGTCAGCCAGTTCAAGCTATTGGATCGGAAAAATATCCATTACAGCAAAGCTATTTTTGAAGTTGTGGGTGAGGCCTCTCGAGATGCGGATAAGTTAAATTATACACTAAGCACGCGAAAAGATCCCTTATCTATACGCTACACCCGTGATGGTAGCGAACCCCAAGAGAAATCTTTTGTTTACAAAGACGTGATAAACGTTGGCGACGCAACACTTATTAAAGCCGCCTATTTCGAAAATGGAAAGAAAATCAGCCATACCATTAATCAGCATTTTGTACATTCGAAAGCAACTGGCAAACCAATACAGCTTGCCGAAGCGCCACATGCAAATTACGCGGAAGGCGGTGCAGCAGCATTGGTAGATGGTATTTTAGGTTCTCGAGCTGTGCACAAGAAGCATTGGCTCGGTTTTATTAGGAAGGACGTAGAGGCCACTATAGATTTGCAGAACGTGGACACAATAGCGAGCGTAGGTGTATCGGTATTAGAGAATAAAGGGATTGGCGCACATTATCCAGCATCTATAACTGTGCTTACATCGACAGATAACCAAACATTTCGAACCGTGAAAACGCTAATGGTTGAAGAGATCCGCAAGGCGGACGGTTTTGTTAAGTTGGCTATTACGCCGCAAAAAGCACGTTACGTTAAGTTCGTGGTGAAAAGCAGTGGGAAAATCGCCGCGGGAAACCCGCTTGAAGGAACAGATAGTTGGCTGTTTGTTGATGAAATCACGCTCGACTAATAGAAAACCCAATGAAGGGGTCTAAAAAGTGATGATTTTCGTCATTGCGAGAAGGAGGAACGACGACGAAGCAATCTTAGCAAAACAACAATGCAGATTGGTTTCCTTGGGAGGTCGTCATACTTCCTCGCAATGACGCAATTTGAAGTTAGTCAATTATCATTTAGACAGCCCTGTTGTTTTAAATGTCCTTGCAAGCGTTTAGACTACGCGCTTCACTTAGGGTCTTCTATATTTCTTTATGTTCCCTTCTTTAACGTATTCCAGCTCGCCTTCCTTGCAGTAGCTCGTCAAATACACGGAAAACTTGTTACTATCTCGTTTATCTGAATCGAGCTCTTTGATGACCTCTGCTACACGCTTAGGCTGCTTGAAGAAATCGCTGTTGTACACGAGATCATCTAGCTTTTGCGTAATTTCCAGTCTTCTCCTAGACTCGGGAGGCAAATCGTAAAGAGGTCGTAAGTCAATATCATCAACAAGCACATCCTTTGGTTGTATTTGCAATGCACGGCAGATTAATAAGAAATTGTTTAGCGTGGAACCCTTCCCGTTTTCAAATGTTGAAATCATGTTTACCGTTAGCCCAGTCATATTAGAAACGTCTTTTTGAGAGTAGGATAATTCCTCTCGACGCGCTCTAATTTTTAGACCAATTTCTTTTAAAATACCTTTATTTATTCCACTCACAAGCCAAATAAAATAAAAACAGGTCTAATTTTAATACATTTATTTTTGTATAATAACTTTGCGCAATATATTTATTTTATATTTTGCGCAAAATATATAAGTTTACTATATTTGCTTTATAAGGATTGGCCAAATAACTTTCACAGAGATGTTTAAACGGTTTTATTGATATAGATGTATAAGGTTCTTTGAATTATTTACCGCATTTAAAAGCATCATGCGAATACAGGTATATCGCGTATTTTGATAGTGTGGCAACGCGTACTATTGTTTTAAAACGAAACTTAGAGGCTCCTTGTGGCGCCGTAGGGTGAGGACGCTGGTCACTCACTGAATACTAACAACAGCCGTTACGGCTTATACATTTTTGGGAAGTATACACAACTAATTCTAAACATAATGATTCCATGCGATTGTACGAGGTCAATATGTCAAAGCAAAGTCTTACGGATATATCGCTGTCAAAAATTCGTTTAATTGCTCTCTTTAAGGGGTGGGACGACATTGCTGGAAATACTATTTACGACATGTGTTTATAGCAAAAAATGAAAAAAAATCAATAGGCCCCTATTGGAAGAAGGCGGGATAGAGGATTTGCTGCGGTAATTTGACTTTGCAGTACAGAGCCGGAATATCATAGTCCCTTGGCGACATTTGATAGTTCATTCAATGCTATTGACCAGCGCTTTGCATGAACGAGGTTGTGTATGGACGACGTTTGCATGTAAATAACATAATGGATTGATATGGAAAAGCAGACTCATATCTTGGTGCGAAAAATTCAATTGTACATAGATTGCGATAATACGGAACAACGCAGGGCGTATTACAGCACGCTGTTCGAATGGCAGTCACTAGTGTTTAGAGGGTCTAACTTAGTCTTTACTCATCAGTATGTGCAAGAGCGAATTTGCGATTTCATTTATTTGCAAGATGATATCCGCTTGAAGCTGTCCAGCCGCAAAAAAGATGAGCAGGGAATATTCACCACCTCCCGCTTAAATACGACCTATCAATTGTTGTCTCACTATTTTAAAGGGCAGGTTCCAGCGAAAATATTGACCAGTTTGAACGTCAGCGCCGTCAAGTGTTTCAATCAGCATCGTGTGGCGTATTGGAAAGGTGAGCGGTCGTTGTCTACCTCGAAACGAGATGTCCCCATACCGTTTTCAGGGTTTGATATGAAATTCAGAAGAGACGCTGATTCAAAGGAATTTAAATTTACGCTTTTTAAAATTCCCTTCCGAACGTATTTGGGTAAGGACCGTGGGAGCAAACGAAAACTTCTGGAAAAAGCCACATCAGGACAAATCAAAATTTGCGGAAGTTCACTTCAAATTCTGAAGGGTAAAATTTTCTTATTGCTCAGCTTAGAAATGCCTAAGATACAACATGCTCTTGAGCCATACGTTATTGCAGAAGCTTCGCTTTCCCTGGAGTATCCTATTACCGTACTGATCGATAGGGATAATTATCGTATCGGAACCAAAGAAGAGTTTTTATATCAACGACTCGCCATTCAGGCGGCGAGAAACCGACTGCAAAAGGCAGCTTCGTTTGCAAGAGGCGGGCATGGCCGCAAGCGAAAGACGAAAGGACTGACGAATTTTGACGATAAGGAAAAGCGCTACGTAGAAAATCGACTCCATAATTACAGCCGGAAGTTGATTGATATCTGTATTAAAGCGGGGGCCGGCACCTTGCTCTTGACAAACCAAACGGCTAGGGAAGAACGCGCGGCAGAAGAGCGATTTGTGCTGCGAAACTGGAGTTACTATGGGCTTATACAAAAGATAAAGTATAAAGCAGAGATGGCAGGGATTGAGGTTATCGTGGAATAGGGCTTACGTAAGAGGTCGTCTTTCCCGATAGATTAAAAAAAGCATGAACGCTCGTCGGCGCTCATGCTTTTTTATAAAATCGAGCCTTTAGTCTACACGCGATACGGCAGTTTACACAGGTTATTCTTGAAAAGAATAGCGTTTATGTTGCCCTGCGGGTTTTTTGAAGACTATAGGTTACTCGAAGATCTTTAATCCTAAAGTTTCATGATAGATTTAATCAAACCATCTACTTTTAAGCCTTTCGTTGCTACCGCAGTTTGTGCATTAACCTGGTAAACGATGTTTTCACTTTCTCCATTTACACCGACAGATACGGTGCCGTTTTCAACATAGACAGGGAAGCCAGACTCGTTGATAGTTGATGGCAAACCTGTTACCCATTTGAATTGTTTGCTTGCAACGTCAACTATAGCGTAGCGTGTTTTAGCACCACGTGCAGCATTCGCATCGCCATACATGGCTAAGAAAAATAGGTTATCTGCAATATATTTTGATGCTCTGACACGGTGTCCTCCTGATGCAGCAGTCAGATCAAAGAAATAAGTGGCATCAGTTTCCAATGTATTCGCATTGATCTTTAGTATACCAGATGGGTTCTTTGAAAGTGGGTACGTAGTCGTCGTCGACCAATAGTTCGGATGACCGGCACCAGCAAATGCATATACATCGCCGTTTCTAGTTTGGTGTACGCCCGAAGTTAGAATTCCTGTCCTTTTATCAAGGAACGTTTTTTCTAAGGTCATTGAAGGGTACGAAAAGACCGCAAAACGACTTTCATCTAGGTAGTTCGTCAAAAACTCTGAGCGACCGGTACCATCTACTACCGTATAGAATGGAGCCAAAACTTTATTATTTGCAAGTAAAATTGGCGTAGTGCTTAAGGACGCCACTTCTCCGTTGCCCGCTAAATCTTTATTACTTATACTGGCAGTACCTTTTACTGCTACGTTCTTTCCATCAATCAACGTAAAAATAATATTGGGGATATTGAAACGCGGATTGTTACGAATCATTAACACATCATCGCCTACAAGTGCGTTGACATCTGTACTTTCTCCTTGTAAACTTTGCCCAGCAGACAAATTACCTTCAGCTAGAGTATAAGAGGTGATTGATCCGGGATTTCCCTGTCCGTAGCGGAAGCTGAAGATACGGTCTGCCGCTTGGACGTAGGTGCGATAGCCCAATTGCTCAACGCCAGTCCCTGTGGTAGTGATGGATCCTTCCTGTAAAGATGGCGCAGTCAACAAGTAATCTGTGCTATTCGTACTACTTAACGTAGCCGCGGCAATGACGTAAGATCCTGGGGTCTCTACCTGTGTTGGCCCGTCTGATTTGCTACAACTGCTTAATGCTAATCCCAGACCAGCAAAAAGAGATAATGTATTGATTGTTCTCATTTTCGTATGTTTTTTTATTTATTGATGAAGTAACGTAGTTTAACGCTGAATGCGCGACTTGGCTTTTGCAGCATGAAATTGTCATATAGCCTGTTATCGAACAGATTTCGACAGGCTAATCCAATGTTGTATCGACCATCCTTCAATGAATAGGTAGCGGATAGGTCATGTGCAAACTGTTCAGGGATTTGATTCTTTAAACCACCTTGTGAAGGCCATGCCAAATAGAATTCATGTACATACAGTAAATTGTATGTGATGGTTAAATGATTTCCACTGCCGGCCAAATCATGTATAAAATAGGAAGCATCTCCATTACCATAGAAGTATGGTATATTGGGGATACGATCTTTGTAAACCGGACTAACCCTTGAACTACCGGGTTCAAATTCTACTTCGTTACGTAGGTTCTGATAAGTCCCGCTAAGTCCGATCGTGAAATTATTATGGTATCCATATCGCAGGCTGAAGTCAACGCCGCGGTTAGAAACATCCAAAAGGTTTCGCATCACTTGCTGCGTACCATTTGGATTTAAATCTGGGCGAATGAAATCTTTAGCTTCACGGAGCAAAAAATTGACATCGCCGTGCACATGATGCATTTTTGCGATTGTCTTGACATAAGATAGGCCTAGGTTTATGTTATTACTGGACTCTGGTTTCAGGGCTACATTTCCCTGTGTATTGATTAGATCTCCAAATAATTCGTAAGGGTCTGGCAGTCGGTAAGAACGTTCGAAGGAAACTTTAGCCTGTAATGAAGGTTGGATAAAATACGTACCTGCCAATCCATAGCCAAAAGCAGAAAATTTGGTGTCCATTTGACGGTATTGCAGTGGTTGACTTGCATCGCCTCCGGGGGTGAATGCTTCCGCAAACCTAACGTTTTGACGCAAGTCCTTCGCAAATACTGTCGCGTTCCAACGATCTCGGCTGTACTGGTAACTTAAGCCCAATACGTTTTTTATCGATTTTCGAGGCTGCTCATAGGCTTCGTTAAATGGAGCCAATTCATCGGAGCCTTGACGATTAAATGTACTCACTGTATTATTTAGGCTTAGGGTGTTTTGTTCGTTGATTCGATAATTTACCCCTGCGGCTCCAACTCCCATATTATTCCGGAACTTGTACATGGAATAGCTTCTCTCGCCTGCAGGGGCCGTGCGATCAATGTGTTGGCCTAACCAATTGTACAGACGCGCTACCGTATCGATATTTTGCTCATATCCTAGGTTGTAGTTTGCGTTGACATAAACATCTAATCCTTTTACGATGTCTTTTTTTCGGTACTTTAATGTGGGCATTACGATACTTCCTCGCCGAAACCAGTCACCAAAGACCGTTTCCATTGTGGCGCCGGTCTGAATATCAGCGCGGTTTTGACCGAGATTTATCCCAATTAACAAGGCGTCTGCAAAAGACTTTCCGACTACACCAAACTGTCCGATTACCGTTTCGTTGCGGTAGGTATCATGGAATCGACGTACGCGTGCATCAGCGTAGTATTGCCTCGTTTCCAAATCTGAAACTGCTGCATTGACCCAATAATTATTGTCTGAATAGTTTTGGTACGCATTCAATTGGAATGTCCAGCCAGAAGGTGTAGTGAAAGCACTATTGATAGTAGTGCGGTGCGTGTTAAAAGATCCATAAGAATAGGATACATCCAAATAATTGGGCTTGCCATTTCCAGTCACAATGTTTACAGCGCCACCTAAAGCATCCGACCCTAGCCAAACAGGTACCACACCTTTGTAAACCTCCAGTCTTTCCGCGAGGTTAATAGGAATATTGTTGATTTGAAAGGATGATCCGAAATTATCCATCGGGATCCCATCGATAAAAAACTTCACCTGATTGCCAGTGAACCCATTCAAAGAAAAGTTAAAGGCAGAGCCCACGCCCCCTGTTTCGCGCACCCGAACACCAGATACGCGATCTAATGCATGCGATAGGTCAAGCGTTGTGTTATGAAGAGCTTTCGCGTCAATTGCCACTACGTTATAGGCTTGTCTATTCACATCTTGGCTTTCTGTTCTTCCCAGAACATTTACTTCTTCTATCTCTTTATCTTCTTGCTCAAGATTGAAGACAAGCACATCTTTATTTGCTGTAGGTAACTTGACTTGATTCTTAAGGGGCTTTAAGCCAACAGCGGAAATTTCTATTTTAATTGTTGTTCCGGAGATGCCAGTAAATGTAAAGATACCGTTGTCATTGCTGTGTATGACTTGGTTGTTGATGCGAGCTGTTGCCGATGGTACAGCTTCTCCACCCGCTAGGACACGAGCTGTAAAGGTTTGTTTTTGTTGTTGTGCTATTGTCGAAAAAAATGACAGCAGCATACAAATAGTTAGTAAAAAAGTACTATTTTGTTTCATCTTTTAATGGTAATGCGTTAGAAGGTGCCTGCGTTGAAAACGCAGATAAATGCGGGTCTGATTGCCGTTAGGCCCGCTCTTAGCGCCATGCTCGAATTGCCGTTCGGTATGGCGCTACTTTTTTATGATGAATTCATAAGTTATGCGATGTAGTTGCGTCCTTGTCTTCTAGCCTAAATATCAAAATGATTGCCTAATCACTTATTTATTTAGATTTAATATAAACAACGCAAAGGTATATGTCTCGCTTCTAAGGTGCAAGTCTTTTGGAGATTTTTTTTAAATGTTACAATGAGAATCTAAAACTTATCAGGCATCATAGAAATAAAAAAGCCCTTTTGGAGCTTTCCAACAGGGCTATGTTGTTTTTCATCAAATCTACTTCTTTATGATCCAAAGTCTATTTAACCACAATGGCCGCCGGTTTAGCGATTGAAATTCCAATGTGTACTTCCCGGGTTGCGTGATTGTAATTTCACCCAATCTTCGATCAGCAAACTCTTCGACATAGTTTTTTTCATTGGGTTCCACCACGACTTTTCCATCAGGTGTTACCACGGCTTCTGCTGTTTGACCTGCTAGGGTGATGCGGACGGGTAGACCTTCATCATTTGGATTATGGGCCGATAAATCGATGCTGTACTGACCCGCTTCAGGCAGATATACAGACCAGCTTATCTTTTCATCACCCATAATCAGGTGCGCAGGACGCTTCCCATCATACTTAACCAGCTTCACGTTGTTTGCATCTTTAGCATTCATTCCCGTCAACGCAAATCCGCCAAAGGTTGATTCGGTAACAACGTCTTTGTCTAACTCAATGGTTTGAAACGTAAGTTTAAGTATGGAAACAAAGGGATCAGGCTGTTGTTTTGGTAACTGTATATGCAATAGCGGGCCATACTTATCAAATGAACAGGGTTGCGTTTGATTGTTTGCGAGCAATTCTATTTTTTCCGGCTTACTGTTTAATCCTGTTACGCGAAGGATACGATCCAAAGGCCAGTTGAAAACATGTAGATAGATAATGTTCTCACCTTTTTTGCGCGTCAGTTTACCCCAATCATGTCGGTTCGAGTTGAATTCAAGCCCGGTATTTCCGTATACTGACTCCCCATAATTTTGTAACCAATGCCCGATATCGTTCAACCGCGATGTACTTTCGAAAGGTATTGAGCCATCAGCGCGAGGGCCGATGTTCAATGTAAAACTACCGTTCAATGCCACGTTGCTGATCAGTGATTCAAATAACTGAGCAGTTGATTTCCACTCTTTCTCCTGTCCGTTGTAGCCCCACGAATGTGCGATTGTTCCCGGAGTTTCCCAAGCATGCTCTGTATAGGTTGTGCCGAACTGATTATCGCCCAAAGTTTCAAAGTCTACAAATTCACTATTGGTATCCAAACCAAGCCGCGAATTAATAAGACAGTTCGGTTGCAAGGATCTGATAAGAGAGGCTGCCTGTTCGAGCTGTTCCTTTTTAAAGATCGAACGCTGGTAGGGTATCCACATGTCAAACCACATCACCGCGATGTCTCCGTAATTGGTTAACAGTTCACGCAGCTGCGGTATAGCTTTTTCCTGCCAATATTGATCAAATTGTGCGTCCGTAACATGTCCCGTCAGTTCCTGATTATGATCCCACGCGTAGGGATGCTCCCAATCTATCCAGTGCGAGTAGTAAAAGCCGAGCTTCATATCGTGCTTTCTACAGGCTTCTGCTAGTTCTTTGATGACGTCGCGATTGCTTCCAGACAATTTCGGCAACGAATAGTCGCCCACTTGCGTGTTCCATAGCGCTACCCCATCATGGTGTTTGGCGGTCATGATGATGTACTTCATGCCAGACTTTTTTGCTGCCAGTACCCATTCTTCCGGATCAATCCGATCCCAAACAAAGCGCTCTGCGAGTTTGCCATATTCCTCTTTTGATATACGATTCCTATACCGTAACCATTCCGCATAATTATTCAAGTAGCGTAGTTGCTCTCCTTTCCACATGCCTTCGGCGGCACTGTATAATCCCCAGTGTATAAACATGCCGTAGCGCGCTTCTTCAAACCAGGAGCTTCGGGAAGATTGGGCTTGCGCATTCTGCAAAGCGAAAAAGCATTGGTAAGAAAGAATCAATGCGACAAGGATATAAATTTTCTTCATGTTAGCGTTTTTGGCAATGGCTACGCCTGTGCTTATGTCTGGCGCAATAATGTGACCAAGGTAATTATATTTTTTAAAATTTAGACTGCAGTATGCGATTGGGTATTGAAGGGTCAATTATGTAAAAATCCGAGGATAATATTTTTTTTATGTGCTAAAACGTTAATTTAGTCAGTTGGTTGGGTAGGGATTGTTGAAAAATCGCCATCTTTACTTTGTGTGTTTACATTTTATATAAACTATATAGTTTCTTGTTTATGATCGTAATGAAAGGTTTCGTTAAGAAACTCGTTCTTTTTAGTGCGCCCATTTTTGCGTTTAACGCATGCGGTGTTCAATCTGACCTTCCAAGCGCGGAAGAGCTTACACAATATGTAGATCCGTATATTGGCACGGGCGGACACGGCCATGTTTTTGTAGGTGCGAATGTACCCTATGGCGCCGTTCAGCTTGGTCCTTCTAATATATCGACGGGTTGGGACTGGGTGTCGGGCTACCATATTTCTGATTCTACCATTATGGGCTTTTCCCATCAGCATTTGAGCGGTACAGGTATTGGTGATTTAGGTGACATCGTCTTTCTACCTTTTACTGGTGAGGTACGTTTCGACCGCGGCGAGGCCGGTGATCAAAAAAGTGGCGCTTATTCTGTCTTCAACCGCGATAGCGAAACAGTTCGTCCAGGCTATTATGCCGTCCATTTGGACCGATTTAACGTGGATGCGGAATTAACGGCGACCGCACGCGTGGGTTTTCATAAATATGTTTTTCCTAAGGAAGAAACGCCTAAAGTTTTAATAAATCTTGATGCTGGAATAGGTTGGGAAGGTGAGAAGGAAGGACATATTGTTTTAGAAAATGACTCCGTTGTTTCTGGCTACAGATATTCGATGGGCTGGGCTAAAAATCAAAAGATATATTTCACCGCCAGCTTTTCGCAACCGGTTGTCAGTATCCGTTTAGCAGATAGCACCGCTGTACAGCCGGGCGACAGTATCCGTGTAAAGCGGGCCTATGGCGAGCTAAGTTTTGCGAAAAATGATGGAGGTAAACCCTTGTTGGTAAAAGTCGCTGTTTCGCCTGTCAGCATCGCAAATGCAAAACTAAATATGCAGGATGAGCTTTCTGGATGGGATTTCGACGCAACAAAAAAAGCTGCTGATCAAGCTTGGAACAACGAGCTTTCAAAAGTGCATGTAGAAACAAAAGATACCATAGCACGTAAAATCTTCTATACAGCGCTTTACCATACGATGATCGCGCCCTCACTCTTCAATGATGTGAATGGTGATTATATGGGTTCTGACTTTAAGCCGCATCGTTTGGAGTCTGGAAATAACTATACGACCTTTTCCCTATGGGATACCTATCGCGCTGCACATCCTTTGATGAGTATTATTCACCGTGATCGTTTGCCGGATATGGTGAATACGATGCTGCGCATTTACCAAGAGCAGGGCAAACTTCCTGTATGGCATTTGGTGGGCAACGAAACCGACTGTATGGTGGGCAATCCGGGAATTATTGTCGTGGCTGATGCTTACTTGAAAGGTGTAGAAGGGTTTGATAAGGATCTTGCTTATGAAGCAATGAAGGTATCAGCGATGAAAGACGATCGCGGGTTGGCATCCTATAAAAAGTATGGTTATGTGCCCTATGATAAAGAAAAAGTAGAATCGGTAGCAAAAGGTTTAGAATTTGCGATTGCGGACTGGAGCTTGGCACAGGTGGCAAAACTGCGCGGCGCAGACGAAGATTACCGCTATTTTAGCGCGCGAAGTCAAGCCTATAAACATTATTTTGATAAGGATCTTCAGTTTTTGCGCGGCAAGGATTCAAAAGGAAAATTCAGACCTGGAAAATTTGATCCGTTTCATTCTGCGCATTTAGCGAATGACTACACGGAGGGTAATGCATGGCAATATACCTGGTTGGTGCCGCACGATGTAAATGGATTTATAAATTTGTTTGGTAGTGAGGAGAAGTTTATCAATAAATTGGATTCCCTTTTCGTCGTTGAAGGTGATCTAGGAGAAGAAGCTTCACCGGACATCAGTGGCTTGATTGGGCAATATGCGCATGGCAACGAGCCGAGTCACCACGTCATTTATATGTATCCTTTTGCAGGGCAGCCATGGAAGGCAGCGGATCGCGTACGCCAAACATTAGCTACGCTATATACGGACAAAGTGGATGGTCTGTCGGGAAATGAGGATGTAGGACAAATGTCGGCTTGGTACGTCATGTCCGCCTTAGGATTTTATCAAGTTTCACCTGCTGGTGGTCCATTTATATTCGGAAGCCCGCTTTTCGATAAAGTAACCTTAGCGTTGGATGCTGGAAAGTCCTTGACGATCGTTGCCCATAACAACAGTAAAGAAGCGAAGTATATACAGTCCGTAAAGTTGAATGGTAAGGCCTATGAGAAATCATACATTAGCTATGCCGACCTTATGCAAGGTGGTGAGTTAACGTTTGAAATGGGGACCACGCCGTCGACAACATTTGGCGTTGCGAAAGAGGCTAGACCAACTTCCGTACAATAAGAGCTTGCCTGGTAGAAGAGTAAATTATTCAGACTAAAGTATCGCGCCAATAGGCGTCATCTTTATTGAAGCATATACAACGAATGAAAATTAAACATGTACTTATTTTAGGCATGACGGGTTTGTTCTTAACCGGACAAGCTCAGGTTTTGCCTTACAAAAATAGCAAGCTCCCGATCGCGGATCGTGTTGAAGATTTGATTGGCCGCATGACGGTAGAAGAAAAAGTGGGGCAACTCTCCAAGTTGTTGGGGTGGGAAATGTATGAGAAATCGGGAAACAACGTGCGTGCCAGTCAAAAATTAAAAGATGTGGTGAAGCAACAGCATATAGGTTTATTGTGGGCAACGTTACGTGCTGATCCATGGACACAAAAAACATTGACCAACGGTTTAAGCCCTCAGGAGGCTGCGAGAGCGACTAACGCTATCCAGCGCTTTATGGTGGATAGCACGCGTTTGGGAATTCCATTATTACTTTCAGAGGAAGCGCCACATGGACACATGGCGATTGGTGCCACGGTTTTTCCGACAGCTATCGGGCAAGCAAGCACTTGGAACCCGACATTAATCCAAACAATGGCGAGCGCAATTGCACGTGAAACATACGCCGTAGGTGGTAAAAATGGCTACGGCCCAGTGCTGGATTTGGCACGTGACCCACGCTGGTCTAGAACGGAAGAAACCTATGGGGAAGATCCTTACTTGATCGCGCAAATGGGGCAGGCCATGGTGAAAGGATTTCAGGGTGAAAAAATTGGGCAAACGGATAAAATTATTTCTACGCTCAAGCACTTCGTTGCTTATGCTGTTCCTGAAGGGGGGCATAACGGTGGAAGTGTAAGTATAGGCGAACGATCGCTGTTACAGAATTTTTTACCTCCTTTTGAGGCTGCGGTTAAAGCGGGTGCTGGATCAGTGATGACAGCGTATAACTCGATCGATGGTGTACCTTGTTCTTCAAACCCTTGGCTCCTAAACGAAATTTTACGTAAACAGTGGGGGTTCAATGGTTTTGTGGTATCTGACTTATTAAGCATATCTGGACTCAATGGCGGTCATGCTACAGCGGCGGATGCAGTCGACGCTGCGCAACAAAGCCTCAATGCTGGTCTTGACGTAGACTTAAGTGGATCTGGGTACAATCAAAATCTATTGGACGCCGTGAAAACAGGCCGTGTAGATCAACAAACGTTGGATAGGGCAGTGGCACGTGTGCTTCACCAGAAGTTTGCGTTGGGGTTGTTTGATCAGCCTTATGTGGATGAAAGAGTTGTTGACAAGAAAGTAGCAACAAAGGAACACATTGATATTGCTAGAAGAGTAGCGCGTGAGGCGTTAGTTTTGTTGAAAAATGAGCACAATCTTTTGCCCCTCAGTAAATCGCTTAAACGGATTGCTGTGATCGGGCCTAATGCCGATAATATGTACAACCAGTTGGGGGATTACACGGCACCGCAACCTGATGAGAAGGTGAAAACGGTATTAACGGGCGTTCGAGCGGCCGTGTCGAAAGATACAAAAGTAGAGTACGTCAAAGGCTGCGCCATTCGAGATACCAGTGCTTCCGACATCGCGGCGGCGGTACAGGCGGCTTCTAAAGCAGATGTAACGATTCTGGTGCTTGGCGGGTCGAGTGCGCGCGACTTCAAGACATCTTATCAAGCAACTGGTGCCGCGAATATTGAAAGTGGCGCAAGTGCGTTAAGCGACATGGAGAGCGGAGAAGGATTTGACCGCGCAAGCTTGGATCTATTGGGCAACCAACTGGCGCTGCTGAAAGCGCTTCAAGCCACAGGAAAGCCCGTAGTTTTGGTAACGATCATGGGGCGGCCATTAAATTTGAACTGGGCAGCGGCGCATGTGCCGGCGATCGTCAATGCCTGGTATCCCGGGCAGGAAGGCGGTATGGCCATTGCTGATGTTCTGTTTGGTGATTACAATCCTGCTGGAAGATTGCCTATTTCTATTGCGCGATCTGTTGGCCAGCTTCCCGTGCACTATAACCATACGAAACCGAAACACCACGACTATGTGGAGTTTGATGCGAAGCCGCTATATGCCTTTGGTTATGGGCTGAGCTATACAAAATTTGCTTACAGCGATCTCGAGGTGACACTGGCTGAGCAAGCAGATGATTTCGAGTGTACCGTTCGCTTAAATGTTAAAAATACCGGGGCGCGGGATGGCGAAGAAGTGGTGCAGTTATATGTGGTCGATGAAGTAAGCAGTGTCGTCACGCCTGTAAAACAGCTTAAAAAGTTTTCACGACAAGCCATTAAAAAGGGCGAAACGCGCGAGCTTTTATTCCATCTTTCCAAAGAAGATCTTAAACTGTGGGGCTTGGATAAAAAATGGAAAACAGAGAAGGGAAAATTCACCCTGTTAGTAGGAGCAGCTTCTGATGATATCAGGTTGACCGACGGATTTACGCTGACGAAAGATTATTCCTTGTAGTCTACGTCTAGTTGATTTTTGTAGCCCTGTATGTTTCAACCCACATACAGGGCTTTTTTATAGAGCCTATCGTAGCACTACGCTTTACTTCGAACGACTAAACCTTCACATAAATTTTCTTTTTATCTAACAGGTAGCAAATAACCCACATCAGCGCTAAAAAGCAAAGCGAATAAGCAAACGATCCTACTTCTGGCGGGCCGGGGATCTGCGCACATATATACTTGTAAAACCATGCCAGCGCTTGCGTATATTGGGTAGATCCGTCCTCCGCAAGACCGTCAGGAATACGAAATAATCCCAAGAAGCGCGGTAGAAGTCCGCTAAGTACGAAAATGAACAATGGATTTTTACCAAAGACATCGAAAAATTTCGTCAGGCTGTTCCTGATGCCTTGCACCTCAATATACCAAATCATAGTTCCGATAGTCAGTGTGCCCAATCCCGTCGTATAAAGTACATAAGAACTAGTCCATATCTTTTTATTAATTGGAAATCCTAAAGACCATATCCAGCCTAGCACGATCAGCATAAAGCCAGTGACGGTAAGGCCTGCAAGCAGCTTAAAGTGCGGTTCGTTGCTTTGTGGTATTTTTGTCCAAAGCCAATTGACCTGTCCCTGTTGCTTTATGAACACACCTGCCAGGTAACCGAATACAACTTGGACGATAGCCGGAAGTGTACTGGCCAATCCTTCAGGGTCGAAAGGCACCCCTTCTCCTTTGTACATATGCGGGACTCCCAAAACCGCTTTGTCGATGTCTGTGCCAAACCAGCCGGCTAGCGAGTATGGATCTTCGCCACCCAAATACGCCGTAACTCCCCAATAGGCAAATAATAAGGCAGCAGACAGGAGGATTAGCGTTTTCGGTTTTACATAGAACGCCAGTATAGATGCAAAGAAATAGGCGATAGCTATCCGCTGTAAAACACCAAGGATACGGATCCCGCGTTCAGGATTGACAGCATTAACCCAGCCTTTGAACTGTAGACTATCATCTATCCATTCCACGAAGGGCCACCAATTTAACAGCAAACCGATAGCGAAGATCAAGACGGTGCGTTTAACGATTTTCCTCCAGAAAACGGCATCACCGGCCTCCTGCAATCGTGGAATCACAAAGGACATCGCGTTACCTACTGCGAAAAGGAAGAACGGGAAGACGAGATCCGTTGGGGTACAACCATGCCATGGAGCATGTTTGAATGGTGCGAAAATATGGCTCCACGAACCGGGATTATTGACCATAATCATCAATGCTACAGTAGCACCTCTAAATACATCAAGGGAATAATAGCGCATGCTTGTCTTTTCAGTTCTCATTTTGGCCGGTGTTAGGTGTGCTGTAAAGTTACAATTTGGCAGATTATTTAAAAATAAAAGATAGTGGAATAAAAAATTTCGATTTTTTTATTCAATTATGCTAGAAATAATCAACGTTATTATTCACTTTTTAGTGCAGTTTCAGGTGCCCTGAATATTCGATTTCAGCTGTGCTAAATTGTTTTTTCATTCTCTCGAAATTAATTAAGGCTACGGAGTTTACATATCCGATGTCTGATATCGGATTATTTAAAGTAAGAAATATGTTACAACTTTTTAAAATATTTAAAAAGTATTTGGAAGATATTCTTTTCGAATATATATTTGCCTTAACTAATTAACTAACTAATCACGGAAATTGTGGATAGCCTAAAATCATCGATATTGAAGCATCTGTACTTTAACAGTACACAATCCATTGCAGAGGTCAGTGATGGAATCGGTAAGAGCATTCCACTTATCACCCGGGCAATCAATGAACTGATGCATGACGACCTCATTGCGGAGGTTGGCTTACGAGCATCCACGGGTGGGCGACGGGCCATGAATTTCGCGCTCAATACGGCAGCACATGGATGCCTACTCGCCGTTGCAGTTGACCAATATTCTGTTAGCGTCACGGCATTTGATCTCGAAAATAAGCCAATTACCTCCGTGGTAAAAAAAGCCATTGAGCTGAAGCAGGAGGAAGAAGTCTATGCGATCATCGTCGGTATGATCGAGGTGGTCATTGGCGATATTAACGACCGCGCAGTATTGGCTATTGGTATTACGCTACCTGGCTTTGTCGATCCGCAAACAGGGGTAAATAACTCCTACAACCCGGTTTCATCATTGTATTCGCTGCGTGATAATATCCGCAAGCACTTCCATATTCCGACATATATTGAGAATGATTCGTCAGCAATTGCTATTGCCGAAAAATACTTCGGTGCAGCGCGGTTCGTTTCCGAGGCATTGGTAATAAACCTGAACTGGGGTGTGGGATTAGGTATGGTTATTCAGGGTGGCCTATTTCGCGGGCATAGCGGTTTTGCAGGTGAGTTTAGCCATATTCCGTTAGCGGATGAGAACCGATTGTGCTCCTGTGGGAAAAAGGGCTGTCTGGAAGTGGAGGCTTCGTTGCACTGCGCAATCGATGATATTCAGGAGTCGTTGGCCAATGGCGAGCGGTCATACTTGGAAGACATTTTCTCGCAAGAGAAGGGCATCCAATTCGAACATTTGCTTACAGCGTATGAAAAAGGTGACCAATTAACCATTCGCGCCATTAAGAAGATCGCGCATATGTTGGGCAAAGGAATTGCCACATTGATTCATATTTTAAATCCGCAAAAGATTATTGTGAGTGGTCGCGGAGCTGCTTTCGGGGAGGCTCTCGTGCCGCAGATCTTGTCCGCTGTGCAGGAATATTGTATCCCACGGTTAGCGCGACAAACGAAACTGGAGATATCCGAAATGACTGATGTCCAGCTTTTCGCCTCTGCCTGCATCGCAATACAGCAATTGGAATGGAATAAGAAAGTTAAAAATCAACTGACGGATAAAACCGCTTAATAGGTTTCTTTACTGGCTATAGAAATTCAACTGCATTTCGGCTAAGTAAACAACCTTTAATGCACTAACCTAATTTTTAAAATTTATGCGAAGACTACTTTAGTTGTGTGTGCCGTAGTCTAAAGTACAATTACCGATAATTAACAGAAATAATGTATTAACAAAACTAATCAGAACAATTAGAGCCGTTACCCGTCGTGATGACGCGTTAAGACCAAATTATTACAACACGAATAAACTAATCGAAAATGAGCAAACTTTACAAAAAAGGTTGCATCTTATCGTTGTTGATGCTAATCAGCATCAGCACGTTATTTGCACAACAATCTGTTACGGGGAGAGTAACAGATGCAAACGGAGCGCTCGCGGGTGTTACCGTCGTCGTTCCCGGAACCAACCGAAGTACCCAAACCGATGCGCAGGGGAGCTTTAGCATTCAGGTGGCTAGGGGCGAAAAATTACGCTTTTCAACAGTGGGCTATGTCGCTCAAGAAATTGAAGTGACCGGGCAAACAGTGAACATTACTTTGCAAGAAGATTCCGGCGCGCTGGATGAAGTTGTCGTTACGGCAATGGGTAGGACAGTAGAACAAAGAAAACTTGGATATGCAATTTCTACCGTAAAAGGTGAAGATATTGTCAAGTCTTCACCGACCAATTTTGCTTCAGCTTTGTATGGAAAAGCTACAGGAGTTTCAATTAATACGAATGCTGGTGGTGGAAATTCTGCTGTGAGTATTGATATTCGGGGGAACATGAATTCCATCAGCTTTCAAAGGCAACCTCTAATCGTAGTGGATGGAGTTATTACAAGAAATGAGGAAGTTAATAACCAAAGCTTTTGGGACGATCAACGCATAAGAGGGAACGGTATTTTAGATATAAATCCAGAAAATATCGAAAGTATCAACATCCTTAAGGGGGCAGCGGCATCTGCCTTATATGGTTCTGATGCCGCCGCCGGAGTAGTTGTTATTACTACAAAAAGTGGGAAAGGATCGCAAGGATTTGGCGTGGATTTCAGTCTTTCCCAAGGTATTGAGCAAGTAGCAATGTTGCCGGATTATCAATATGATTTTGGTCCAGGATATGCGAGATCTGTAGGGGGGGTACAAAATGACGGTTTTATTCATCGTACGGTGTCCAATGGTAGAATTTGGTTTGGAACTCCGAATCAAGCATCAACGTTGAACATAGCTGCTCCGGGGCAGTACAACGAGGGAGATATTGTTTTGCAGCCTCGATTTAGTGCTTGGGGGCAGTTTGGTCCACGATTTAACGGACAGGAAGCTATTTTTTGGGATGGGCAGATCCGAAATTATGTAGCTTATAAGGACAACTATAAGAAATTCTATCAAGACGGTCGCAGCGGCATATACAATGTCGCTATTTATAATGCCAATGAAAAGTCGAACTACAGATTATCTTATACGCGGAATAGCTATCAAGGCGTTATGGAAAGTGGCCCCCAAAATAAAAACACTTTTAACCTTAACTCTACGTACCATATCACGCCAAAGCTAGATGTTAGTGTTATAGCAAATTATGTCAACGAGCATATTAACAATAGGCCTTATATGATAGATCGTATGACGAATAACTACACCGGGTTTTTAAGTGCCGTTAACAATATCGATTGGTTCGAGAAGTACTATAAGACTAGTCAAGGATATAAATATGTGACCGCGGCCGACAGAACGCAGAATCCGGAGGAGGCTTTCCTATTAAGCGTTGGTGGAGGAGATTACATGGACTACCTTTGGACACAAAGGGAAAGACAATATGATGAGTATAACAACCGTTTGATGGCTACAGGTAAAATAAACTATAAAATTCTAGATAATTTAAGTTTACGTGGTACGTTAGGGACCGACTTTACTAGTTTTCATTCAGAGAACAAGGAGCCCAACACAATTCCTTTGCACATAGGAACTTCCGGACATTACAGTGTCGAAAACAATAGATACAATATTTTATATGGTGATATCCTATTATCATATAACCTCAAGCTTTCAGAAAAGACAGCTCTAAATTTCCAAGCGGGTTACCAAGGAAGGGAAGAAACCTATAACTATTCGTCAGCTAATACAGAAGGCGGTCTCTCTCAGAGAAATTGGTTTTCCATGAATGCCTCAAACAGTGCAACACGCGGGTATGCGCGTAGAAGAAATCTTGTCAAAGATGGTCTTTTTGGTGTAGCGGGACTTGAATTTAATAACTACCTATTCGTAGAAGGATCTATTAGACAGGAGCGAACTTCGACATTATCGTCAGGTAATAATGTATTCTATTACCCGTCTATCAGTAGTGCTTTGGAGTTAAGCAATTTGTTGAAAATGCCAACATTCATTAGCTACAGTAAGTTGCGAGCATCTTTTGGCGTTGTAGGAAATCCTCCTGATCCGTATACTGCTAACGTCGTATACGACGCTCGATCTGTATCTGGTACACCAACATTAGTGTTACCTAATACATATGGAAATGATAATCTGCAAAACGAGACTAAGAGAGAATTTGAAATAGGTTTGGAAAACAATTTTCTAAACAATCGACTAGGATTAGATTTAACATATTACAACAACCAAATTGTTGATATGATCGTTCCTTTGGATGTCGCCTTCTCTACAGGAACATCCAAGATTATGCAGAACGTGGGAAACATGCGGAATTATGGATTGGAAATTGGTTTGAATTTTACACCAATTAAAAATCAAAATTTTTCATGGGATTCCAGAATAAATTTTGCTTTCAATCGTAATAAATTAACAAAGCTTGCTGAAAATCTTGAAATGCTCGAGCATACTAACGTTGACAATGGTTCGCTTTATGTCCGCTCTGAGGTTGGTAAAGCTGCCGGAGATATTTATACTTATGATTTAAAGAAGAATGCAGATGGCGACCTATTAGTTGATAGCCGAGGTTTCTATATACCGGATTATGATAATTTAATAGTTGCGGGGAACATTCAGCCAAAAACAGTGGGTGGGTTTATTAATGGTTTCCAATACAAATCTTTCCTAATTAATACAGTTATCGATTTTCGCTTTGGTGGTCAAGTGTATTCCCCGTCGATTCAGTATGGAAGAAGTGCGGGGATGTATAAGGAAACACTTTTCGGTCGCGATGAACAGACTGGCGGTATTCCATACTATGTGGCTACAGATGGTAGATTTGTCGATGCTCGAAATGGAGCTCCTTCAGGCGCCACCATTTTTCACGATGGGATCGTGTTAGAAGGGAAAAATGCAGATGGTTCAACGAACACAAGCGTGATAGAAGCCGGCGAATACTATAGATTGTCTAACTATTGGGGTAGCTATCCTGGTGCAGCAAGAACAGGTACCTACAAGTCTGCCGTTTTTGATAATGATTTCATTAGAATGCGGGAAATATCTTTTGCTTATACATTGCCAGCTACTTTAGCAAATCGAATAAAAGCAAAGAATGTGGTGGTATCAGCTTATGGCAGAAATTTATTTTTCATTCATAAAACAATTCCACATTTAGATCCAGAAGCAACTCGGGGCACAAATTGGATATCGAGAGCGAACATAGGAAATGCTGGAGTTGTTCCACGTTCTTTTGGGCTATCATTAAGAGCATCGTTTTAAATGAAGTTAATTTTGAAAATTATGAAAAGTATTAAAAAGAATGTAATATATATTGGCTTTATACTCGGTCTAATAGCGAGTTCCTGTAGTCAAGATAGTTTCGACGAAAACTATTATAACCCAGAATCCTCCGTGGAGGCAGACATTCCTCGATTGTTCTCTGGGCTACTGTTTAATCAAAGCAAGGCGAGCGCTAATACAATAATGCCACGGTATTGGAATCTTTATGTTTTTCACCTACCGATGCCTGGAAAATATAGCCAGTTATTTGGTTATACCGCGACTAATGGACGATATGAGCAACAAACTGCTTATACGCAAAGCCGTTGGCAATACTATTATACTGGACCTTTTTCATCCTATACGGAAATGATGAAGCTTTATAATAATTTGTCAAGCAGCGAAGAGAAGGCTGGATATGATTTGTTCATGCAGATTAGTAAAATATTTCTATATGATCAGACTGCGCAAATGATTGATATGTGGGGCGATATACCATTTAGTGAAGCTGGGCATATACTTACCTCAAGTGGCCTTATTCAAAATGCAAAGTATGATGATCAAAAGGAGCTATACTACAAATTTATCGATGATCTGAAAGTAGTAGCGGACTATTTAAATGCTTATCAAACCAATTCGTTTTATAAACCAATGTTCGACAAAGCTGATATCATTAATCAAGGGAGTCTTGAAAAATGGAAAATATACGCGAATTCCTTGAGATTGAGACTTGCTATGAGGATATCATATGCAGACGAAGCAAAGGCAAGAACTGTAGTCACTGAAATATTGGGAAACCCGACCTTGTATCCTCTCGTTACAACGATAGCAAACTCTATCAAAATAGATTCTAGGGGTGCAGAGTTGCGCAGTGTAGTCGGTGTAGACGGAATAAGAAACTCATTCGAAAGCGGGGGGTTTAATTATGCCCCAGGTTTTTTAATTAATGATTTGATGAAGCCTTCTAACGACCCTCGTCTACGCGTATTCTTTTCAAAAAATGCTAACGGAGATTATTTAGGTCTTGATCCAAATTTAGATCCGACGGTGCAGGAAGATCAGATCAGTAATAACTTAATTTCGCGCGTTGACTCTGCAACGTTTAGTAGGAATGATAAATTTCCGGGTATAATTTTTACCCCTGCAGAAATAAGCTTTTTAAAGGCTGAAGCAAACGAGCGTTGGGGCGTTGGGAGTGCTGCGAAGGATGAATATGAGAAAGGAATTCGACAGTCTATTGAGTATTGGTTTTATATAAATGCTTTGAATGATAACGCTGACGGTACCGCTTACAGACCAGAGACACCCGCTACAGAAGTAGAAATAATAAGCCTTTTGTCTAGCGCGAAAGTCAATTATTCAGGTACTCAGCAGCAGAAATTGGAGAAGATTGCTACTCAAAATTGGGCGAATTTTTCTGTAATACTTGCTCATCAAGCATGGGCAGAGTATCGCAGAACCAATTATCCAACGTTAATTTTTGCGAATGACAATTCATCTTCACAAAGTCTTCCGCCTTCTCGTTTATTGTATCCGGAAAATGAGCGTACTTATAATCCAACTAATTATGAGGCGGTCAGAGCAAAGGATAGAATCGATGCAAAGATATTTTGGGATGTAAATTAGTGTAATAGTCAAACCTATTGATTGAGTACTTTTAACTAAGTTTGATAACTGGGGACGTCATTTGGCGTCCCCTTTTTTTTAATATGTCTTTTTAACGTCTTCTAGTACTGCCTGAAAAATGAGGGATTCGAAAAAAACGCGCAAGGATTATATTGGTAAATATTAACTATAAAAACATGTGATGTAAATGCACCGGATAAATTCTTAGTTTTTAAAAATTAGCCATCACTTATTAATTATTTTAAAAAGTTGGCCATTTCAAAAAACTTTTTTTATTTTCACCGCCAGTTATGATAACAAACTAATCGATAGCCGAAAAGCTACAATGAATTTGACGAACGAAATAATTAAGCATCTCTACTATTCAGACTGTTTATCAGTATCGGAATTGAGTGCCTGCACCGGGAAAAGCATTCCTAAAATAGCGGGGGAGGTTACGAAATTATTGAGTAAAGGTCTTTTGCTGGAAGATGGATTTGCGGCCTCTACAGGTGGGAGGCGTGCTATGCGGTACTCTTTATCCATATCTAACTTACCAATCATTGTCACTATAGCTATTGATCAGTTTTATACATCCATCGGCGTCATGGATATCAGGAATACGTTACTGATTCCTATACGAACGTTTCCGGTACGCATATATGAAGACGAACAAGCTTTTGCTGTAATAATCGCCGCCGCTCAAGAAGTATTAGAAAGCGTCAACAAGCCAGAACATTGCCTAGTAGGGTTAACAATGCCCGGGTTTGTCGATAGCGAGCGTGGCTTGAATCATTCGTTCCCATCGGAATCATTATTCTTCAAAGTAAGACAGCATGTTGAGGCAGAATTAGGTTATCCTACCGCCGTTGCTAACGACTCCAGTGCTATTGCTGTGGCTGAACATAAATTTGGGAAAGGCAAAGGCAGTCAGGATATTTTAGTTATCAACTTCAACTGGGGCGTGGGGCTAGGGATGATTATCGGAAATAAGATTTATAAAGGGCATAGTGGTTATGCCGGGGAGTTTAGCCATATTCCGTTGGCAAATAGCCAAAAATTATGTTCCTGTGGAAAGAAAGGCTGTTTAGAAGTTGAAGCCTCGCTTGTTAGCCTTTTTGATTCCGTAAAGGTTGCTTTGCTTGCTGGGGAAGCTTCCCACTTACAACGAATAACTGAAGAAGGAAATGAGGTAGCACTCTCTGACTTAATTCATGCATTTGCGCATGGCGATCAAGTAACGCTCAGAGCAGTTAAAAACATCATACACATGCTTGGAAAAGGGATATCCACCTTAATCCATATAATGAATCCAGAGCGTATCATCGTGAGCGGAAAAGGGGAGCGGTTTGGGGATGATCTATTACCAGCACTTCGTTCATCTATTCAGGAATATTGTATACCCAGATTATCTCGGCTAACGGATATTGTCGTGTCGGATTTAAAAAACGTACAAACTATTGCAAGCGCTTGCATAGCGATGCAACAACCTAACATAATATACCCAAAACTAAAACACAACAAATTACAACAACAATGAGCAAAATTTACAAAAAGTGTTGCAGTTTAACGCTGCTGATGCTATTCAGCATCAGTGCGTTATTTGCACAGCAAACCGTCACCGGAAAAGTGACGGATGCCAACGGCGCTCTACCAGGCGTCACGGTGTCGGTATCGGGAACGACAAATGGCACACAAACGGATGTGGACGGTAACTATTCGATTCAGGCTCCTGCGGGATCGAAGCTACGCTTCACGATGGTGGGCTATTTGACGCAAGAGTTGACTGTTTCCGGAAACCGGTTAAACGTTAATCTTAAAGAGGATGCCGGTGCCTTAGATGAAGTGGTTGTTACGGCATTAGGTATCAAAAGGGAAACAAAGGCGTTGGGGTATGCCGCGTCTACAATTTCTGCAAAGGAACTTACGGAAGCCGGAAACACGAATATCGGTTCCGCACTTTATGGTAAGGCACCAGGGGTACGCATTTCAACCGCACCTGGAGGTGCATCCAGCGCGGTAAACGTGCAGATTCGTGGTATCAACTCCTTAAATTATAACCGTCAGCCGCTTTATGTTGTGGATGGTGTAATGATTCGGAATGACCAACAAGCTGGCGCGCGCGGTACGAACAACTCTGGGGGTGTAACTGATCCAGGTGGACAGGCGATATGGCAAGATAACCGTATCCGTGGTAACGGTATGTTAGATATTAATCCTGCCGATATTGAATCATTGACTGTATTAAAGGGAGCTAGTGCTACCGCGTTATACGGTTCGGATGCGGCAAGTGGTGTGATTGTAATCACGACGAAAAAAGGTACAAAAGGCAGAGGATTGGGGATTGATTTCAACTATTCGGGGACGATTGAGTCGGCTGCATTTCTTCCAAACCTGCAATATGAATTTGGTCCCGGATCTACAGCAACCAGTAACTTGGCGGCTGGGGCGACAGAAGAAGGATGGTTAACCGATCCGCGTTATCCTGGTGAACGCCTTTTGCGCTATAATACATACGCGCAATTTGGACCTCGGTATGACGGGGGTGATGTGAGATGGTGGGATGGCTCTGTTCGCTCGTATAGTGCTAACAGAGGAAACTATGCCGATATCTTCGATACAGGACATAATAGTAACTTCAATGTGAGTTTGTCAAATCAGACAGAAAAGATCAATTACCGCTTATCTGCGTCCAATATGGACTATAAAGCTATAGCGCCGGGCAGTAGACAAAATAGAAGCTCTTTCAACTTAAATAGTACAGTGAAGGTGTCTGACCGAGTTGATTTAGATGTAGTGGCGAACTATGTGAATACAAGAACGAAGAACAGACCAGGACTGATGGGTGATGTACTTGGATCCAATGCTGGTTTCTTCAGTGGTGCTGAAGATGTTGCGAAGATGAAGAATGAACTTTATCAAACTGCTGAAGGATATAAGTTTCAAAACAGGGGCGCAAATAGACCTGGTGAATTTCCATTGTCTTTCAATGGCACTAATTTGCTAAACTACTTCTGGCAACAGAAACGGAATATTTATGAGGAGGAAGAGAATCGCTTTTTATCTAGCGCAACATTAAGTTATAGAATTATCGATAAATTAAGTCTACGAGGACGTATTGGTACAGATGTGACTTCCCTAAATATTGAAAATAAAGAGCACAACGAAGCTTCTATAAGATTCAATGAAACTAACAGCACGGGTAAATATGAAGTTTCTAAGGGAATCTACTCCATCGTGTATGGTGACGCCTTGTTGACTTACGCAGATAAATTTTCGGAAGATTTTGATTTCAGTCTAAGTGGAGGTTTTCAATCGAGAACAGAAAACTACGACGACCAGATGTCTAGAACAGAAGGTGGATTAGTCTCTGAAAACTGGTTCAGTATTACCAATAGCTTCGGTCAAGCTGTTACCACGCATGCCCGTAAATCGATGCTGAAGTATGCTTATCTCGGACTAATGAATTTGGGATATAAGAACTATTTATTCTTAGAAGGTACAGCGAGACGTGAATCATCGTCGACACTTCCTGTTCAAAACAATACATACAATTACTACTCTGTGAATACAGGATTTGTATTCAGCGATGCATTCAAATTGCCTGAGTTCTTCAATTACGGAAAATTACGTGCATCATACGGTGTCGTAGGTAATGATGCGCCGATGTATGTTTCGAATGTCGCATTTAGACAGTCCGCATTAATTACGCCGACTAACCCCGTGACAGCGTTGAACGTAAATAGCAGCTATGGTAACTTAGATTTAAGACCAGAACGTAAATATGAAACGGAAGTCGGGTTAGAATTGAAGTTCTTAAATAGCCGTTTAGGTTTGGATGCGAGTTACTATACCAACCGTATCGAAGATCAAATTATGCCTTTAACGACTGCTGCTTCTACAGGCGCGCTGAACCAAATCGTGAATGTAGGCGAAATAGCAAATAGAGGTTGGGAATTATCATTAACAGGAACGCCAATTCAAAGCGAAAACTTTCGTTGGAACGCTCGTCTAAACTTTTCAAACAACAGGTCGAAGTTGAACTCGCTTCGGGAGGGTATCTCTAGGCTTGTTTTCTATGAAATGGATCAAAGCTCCCTTCGTTTAGAGGCTAGACCGGGTGAAGAATTGGGCAATATTTATGTGCATCCGAGAGCAACTAATGAAAACGGTGAATTCTTGATAACCAATACAGGTTATTATGTTATTGATAAATCACGTTACGAAAAAGTAGGCAACATTATGCCTAAGGCGATCGGCGGTTTAAGTAATACTTTCGTTTACAAAAACTTTAGCTTAGACTTCACTGCAGATTACCGTTTTGGCGGGCAGATGGTTTCTGCACCTCATAAATACGCCTACGCAGCAGGCCGTTTAGAAAGTACACTGGATTACAGAGAAACCGGAATTACGCTGGAAGGTGTAAATGAAAATTCTGGTGCGGTAAATGATGTTAATCTATCCGCAGCACAATATTACTTAAACACTTTCGGATGGGGTAACAACGCTTGGAATGAAAAGGCAGCCGTATTGGATAATAACTTTATCAAGCTTCGTGAGGCGGTAATTAGTTACAGAATTCCAGATTCTTTCACACAAAAAGTGAAAATTAACAATCTTCGTGTGTCGTTGATCGGTCGTAACTTATTCTACTTTTACCGTTCGATTAAAGACATTGATCCAGAAGCGCCAGTTGGTACACAATGGTATTCACAAGGCGTAGATATTGGTTCGAACGCAGCAACAAGAAGTTTTGGATTCTCTTTAAATGCGAACTTCTAATCGTTCACTTATCAAATAGTAAAACAATGAAAAAGATAAAAAATATATTAATCGCCATCTCCATGGTATTCGTGCTAGGAAGTGCAACCTCTTGTAAATCCCAGCTAGAAGATAAATACTTAGATCCGGAACAGACAGCGACACCAAACATCCGTGCATTCTTATCGCAGATGTTGACAAATTCAAGATTCAGATCGGAATATTGGCATTACCGTACTTTCATACTACAGCACCAAGCACGTTACACCCAAACGACATTCTTTACAAATGCGAATGGAATGTATCAGCAAAATGATTCTTATATCAATGGTTACTGGAATGATTTTTACGGTCCAGGTTTACTGGGTGTTTATAGAGCGATGGAAAGAGCCTACGCAGATTTGAGTGACACCGAGAAAGCGGATCTTGATCCATTTATGTATGCGGCGCGCGTAGTGCTTTATGATCAGGCATCCAAGCTTGTGGACAACTTTGGTGATATTCCTTTTTCTGAAGCAGGGAGTCTTCCAATGACTGATCAAATTAGTTTAGCTAAGTTTGATTCGCAGACAGAGCTTTATGCAGTATTTATAGAGGGGCTTGAAAACGCATCAACCTTTTTTAAAGGCTACAGTCCTACCAGTGATTTCACTAGGGCGGATATTTTAAATGGTGGAGTTGCTTTGAAATGGCAGAAATATGCTAACTCTTTACGTCTGAGATTGCTCATGCGTACGTCCAATGTGAATGAGAGTACTGCAAGAACAGAAATTATGGAAATGTTGAACAATCCTGCTGATTACCCTCTAATAGACGGTGATAATTTAGGTAATTACACGCCTTCTTCTGATGTTTTGTTAGCTCCATTAAGCACGTATACGTCAAGTTTATTAGATGCGCTGAGAGAGCTTCCGAGCCATTATGCGCCAGACTACATGCTTAACACGGTGCTTAATACATCGAACGATCCACGGATACCTGTGCTATTTGATAAATTTGGTAAAACGGTAAATAACGCATTTGTCCAGAATCCGACATATAGAGCCATGCCTATAACGTTCACGCAAGTAGAGTCAGAGCAGCAATTCCAAGACTACGCTGTAGTTGATTCGGCAACAGCATGGATTAACAATAAATTGCCTGGTGTTTTGATGACAGCATCGGAGGTGAACTTTATCAAAGCTGAGGCACAAGAGCGTTGGGGAAGCACGGCGGATGCAAAAGTGGCTTACGAAACTGCTGTTAGACAGTCGATCAGTTTTCACTATTATCTAAATACTACTAGTACGCACGCAACTAAAGTGTCGACTCCTGTGGATTCGGTGATTACCGCATTTGTAACTAATTCTAATATCGCTTACACCGGTACTCCGGCAAACAAATTGCAATTGATCGGTACGCAAAAATGGTTACATTTTGGTTGGTTGCAAGGTGAACAAGCTTGGTCGGAATACCGCAGAACAAAATATCCTGTCCTTCCAGCATTTCCGGTAGACGATTTAAATGGTTTTGAACGCCCGCCTGTACGTTTGTTGTACCCTTCTTCTGAAGTAACTAACAATAGCGATAACTACAGTGCTGTTCAAGCGAAAGACACCCGCGATACGAAGATCTTCTGGGATGTAAAGTAAACGTTGTCTTCATATTTTTATTAAGCCTGCATCACGATCGTGATGCAGGCTTTTTACTGTAACTAATATTAAATAAATAAAAAGCCCGCACAGCTTGCTGCTCGGCTAGTCTGCTGATTATAAATGTTTCAGAACGCCCTATCGGAAAACGTAATGTGAGACGAGTATTTATAAACGAAGAACTGGATCTATAACGTGTCGAAAAGATGAGCTTTCTAATCAAGAATCTGAATCAATACGTTTTTCAAAAGACAGCTCGAAAGAAAAAAATGACATGTTATTTTCGATTATGAAAAAGCAGATAGGTTTGGCCTTACTAATATAAACTTGATGACAGATTAAATAGTTACGGCCGACTAGCTTCGTACTGTTCCGCAATACCGTGATACCATAAAAGCAAAGAAGGCGGTAGATGAAATAACATATATAAATAGGTGGCTTGCGTTTATGGCTTTAAGAATCATGTAGTTGAATGAAATGGACGTGATAATACAAAGGATCAATAGGAAAAATCGCATCTTTTGATAGCTGGACGCTCTATTCTCGTCTGTGATTTCAAAGGGGTAATTCGCATATTGTGGTTTTAATACGAAAAACAGACTGATCAATAAGAGGCCTCCATTCGCACATAGCGCGTAAATTAAATGGACTTTATCCCCAATTTTATCCACCTCGCCAACAAGGTTTATATGCGTAGTGACAGGACTTGAAATTGCATCGTGATGGCGCGCTAAAAGCAAGACGCTAAAGATCAATATTAGTACCGCAATAACATACAAATAGATTAACTTTTTTGACATAATTTCGGTTTTTTAAAATTAAAGGGGGGATTGGTCGGCTGTAAAAATAGGATAAGCGCAGTCGTTATAGCAAAGAAAAACGAAAAAATTCCGTGCATTAATATAATCAATAGATGAAAAGAAATTGCAACAGGCAATAACATCTTTCGATATAAGATTTGTTCGTGTTAGCGCCAGGAAGATAGATGTCATAAAAAATGGTTTAATAAAGTTGTAAATATCGCCCATGTATATTAATTAAGGCTACCTAATTTAAAAACTCTATTTTGGTTAAATGACCGTTAATCCTAGGGAAATTCAAATATATAGTTATAGAATTTAATATGCAAATAAAAGGACTATAATTTTAGCGAAATAAAGTATGTTTGAGTCGATGTCTTCCAATTTAGTCAAATGAAACATGTTAATGTCGTTAGGCATTCACTTAATGTTGCCGTTGCTGATGAAAGCTATATTCGTTCGATATTAGTTGTTCTCTCATGATTTTCACAATCTATTATAGCGATGTGTTATCTGTTTAGTGTGAAACTGTCGGACATCGTTATCAATGGCAAAAGAAATCATGGAATTCGATATGACAGGGCTAGAAAAGGAATATTTAATTATTAAGCGGCGAATGCCGTTATACAGGTTCTTTCAACTTGCTCATCTTCCTTATAAACCGTATATTGGCTATTCGAATATTAATTAGCTAATTTAATCAATACGCATGCGTTCAATTTATAAAAACGTTTTAGCCTTAGCCTTGTCTTTTACGGCTGGCGCTGCTTTTTCCCAAGCTCATAATGTATCATCAGGGTACCAAAAGCCGACTGACCCGCAGGTTATCGAAAACCTCGAACAGTGGCAGGATATGAAATTCGGTCTTTTTATGCATTGGGGGACATACAGCCAATGGGGAATCGTTGAAAGTTGGAGCCTATGTCCGGAAGATGAGGGTTGGACGCAACGCAAGCCCGAACATGGCGTAACTTACAACGAGTATGTGAAGAATTACGAAAACCTGCAAACGACATTTAATCCGACAGCCTTTAACCCTGAGAAGTGGGCTGATGCGGCTAAAGCGGCTGGTATGAAGTATGTGGTTTTTACGACAAAACATCACGATGGGTTCGCCATGTTTGACACGAAGGAATCTGATTATAAAATTACCTCTTCCAAATCGCCGTTTTCCAGCAACCCGAAAGCCGATGTAACGAAAGAGATCTTTAACAGCTTTCGACAGGAAGGATTTAAAATAGGTGCTTATTTTTCAAAGCCGGACTGGCATACTGAGTATTACTGGTGGCCTTATTTCCCGCCGAAAGATAGAAATGTAAACTATGATCCCGAGAAATATCCAGAACGTTGGGAAAAATACAAGCAATTTACGTTTAATCAAATCAATGAATTGACGTCAAACTACGGCAAAGTGGATATCCTTTGGTTGGATGGCGGCTGGGTTCGTCCGTTCAAAACGATTGATCCAACCGTGGAATGGCAGCGCACGATTAAGGTCGAGCAGGATATTGATATGGATCGTATTGGTGCGATGGCCCGCAAAAACCAACCTGGTATTATCGTCGTCGATAGAACGGTGCCTGGCAATTGGGAAAACTACGTGACACCTGAGCAAGCTATCCCCGAACATCCGTTAGACATTCCTTGGGAAAGTTGTATCACGATGGGCGATTCTTTCTCCTATATACCTAATGATCGTTACAAACCAACCAAAAAGCTTGTCGAAACCTTGGTGCAGATTATCTCGCGTGGCGGGAACTATTTGCTAAATATTGCGCCTGGACCGAATGGCGATTTCGATCAAGCAGCCTATGATCGTCTGAAAGAGCTTTCATCTTGGATGGATACGAATGGCTCAGCAGTATTCGCTACACGTGCCGTTGCGCCTTACCATGAAGGAGATTACTACTATACGAAAAGTAAAGATGCCAAGCAACTGAATGTTTTCCATCTTTCCGGCGAAACAAACTACGTGGCACCATCTACGTTTGAATTTACGGTACCAGCTGGATTTTCTGTGAAACAGCTACGTGTATTGGGGGTTAAAGGCAAAGTGAAATGGTCGCAAAAAGGGGATAAAATAACGGTGCAAAAGCCGAAAGAAGCACTGAAATACGCTACGGCAATCCAATTGGATAGTAAATAAAAACCGGTAACAATGAAATTAATTGTATTGCTATTGGCTTGTGCATACCAGCTTGCCCCTCTTTGCGCGCAGGAAGGCATGGTGGAAGTGAAACATAGTGAGTTCTTATTTGAAACGGGCAAATTCTTCGCACAGTGTCATGCCTCCACCATTGAAGAAACCGCTGATGGTGTTTTGTTGGCCAGTTGGTTCGCGGGCACACACGAGGGGAGCAGCGATGTACGGGTCTGGGGGGCGCGCTACGAAAATGGCAAATGGACCGATCCACAGGTTTGGGCCGATGGCCAGCTTTCGGACGGCACGCAACAGCCATGCTGGAACCCTGTTCTTTTTCGCGCAGCAAAAGAAAGCCTAATGTATCTTTACTATAAAGTGGGGCCAAATCCGCGCGAATGGTGGGGGATGGTCAAAACATCTCATGATGGAGGTAAAAGCTGGTCGATAGCAAAACGTTTACCGCCGGGCATCCTAGGGCCAATAAAGAATAAGCCTTTAGCTTTAGCCGATGGCACCATACTTTCTCCATCTAGTGTGGAAATTAATGAAGATCGCTGGATGGCCCATGTGGAACGTAGTGACGATCAGCAGCAGACTTGGCAAGTTCATCCGATAGATCACAATGGGAAGATGAATGTTATTCAACCCAGTATCGTGGAGCATGCAGATGGCCGGCTGCAGGTACTTTGTAGAAGTAAAGAGGGGGTGGTGGCAACGGCCTGGTCTACTGATGGCGGCAAAAGCTGGTCGACATTGGAAAAGACTGACCTTATCAACCCAAATTCCGGAACAGATGCTATTTGTGTTGGGAATCGATTCTACATCGTTTACAATCCGGCACTGCCTGGAAAGGATTGGTGGGAGGGGCGCGCGAAACTACGTATGGCCACATCAACGGACGGTATGCATTGGTCAGATGTCCTACATCTGGAAGACGAGGAAAAAGGTGAATTCAGCTATCCAACGATCATGCAGGATGCAAAAGGATTAATCCATATCGTTTACACGCATAACCGCAAAAATATTAAGCATGTGCTGTTGAGGAGGAGGGAGTAATGTGCACTTAGTAATGAGTAGTTTGTAGTGAGCAATGCGTGACATCACTTCTCACTTTTGACTTCTAACTTTTGACTTATCACTTTTGATTTCTAACTTTTGACTTCCCACTTTTGACTTCTAACTTCTAACTTTTGACTTCCCACTTTTTTTACTTTTTAATTTTGACTTTTTACTTTTTAATTTCTACATTTGCAGGCAATTCATTAAATTTTTAACGCTTTAATATTATTCAAGAATGTATTTAAGTAAAGAGTACAAAGCTGATATCTTCGCAGAATTTGCAGGTGCAGCAGAAAACACAGGTTCTACAGAAGGACAAGTAGCTTTATTCACTAAAAGAATCGCTCACTTAACAGAGCATTTGAAAAAAAACAGAAAAGATTTTAACACGCAACGTTCCCTGCAAATGCTAGTAGGTAAACGCCGTTCATTATTAGCTTACCTGTACAAAAAAGACATCAACCGTTACCGTGCTATTATCAAAGCATTAGGTTTACGTGATATCATCAAATAAGCTTTTAGAAGTAAAAAATAAAAACCATCTACAGAACGTAGGTGGTTTTTTTGTTTTGGAGCAATCGGTTTAAAAATCTATAGCACTGTGCAATATTGTTTTTTCACATGCTACATCATAACGTGTAAATTTTACTTAACTTTGTATGATTTTTAAAGGTCTATAAATAAGAGGACATACGTAAAAGATGTAACGTATGTCGAAATGAATTACAAATGAGTTATAACGAAAAAAAAGTTTCGATCGACTTGGGCAACGGATTAGCCCCGATCGAGTTATCTACAGGTAAGTTAGCTAAACAAGCGGACGGATCAGTAGTGTTAAAGCAAGGAGATACCATGTTATTGGCAACGGTTGTTTCCGCGCGTGAAGCAAAACCAGGCGTTGATTTCCTCCCACTATCTGTTGATTACCAAGAGAAGTATGCTTCTACAGGACGTATCCCAGGTGGTTTCTTACGTAGAGAAGCACGTCTGTCGGATTATGAAGTCTTAATTTCACGTTTAGTGGATAGAGCATTGCGCCCGTTATTCCCAGAAACTTATCATGCAGACACACAGGTTATGATCTCGTTGATCTCTGCAGATAAAGATATTATGCCGGATGCATTGGCAGGTTTGGCAGCATCAGCAGCATTAGCTGTTTCTGATATTCCTTTCAACGGTCCAATCTCTGAAGTTCGCGTTGCTAAAATCGACGGACAATTAGTTCTTAACCCAACGCTTTCTCAATTAGAGCAAGCTAGTTTAGAATACATCGTTGCGGGTTCTGCACAGGATATCGTGATGGTTGAGGGTGAGTCGAAAGAGATTTCAGAAGCTGAAATGGTAGAAGCAATTGCTTTCGCACATGACGCGATCAAAAAGCAAGTTGCTGCGCAAATAGAGCTAGCGAATTTAGTTGGATCTAGCGTGAAGCGTGAGTTCAATCATGAGCCATCTAATCTAGAACTACGTGATGCTGTTTTTGCAGCGACATACGATCAGGTTTATGCAATTGCAAAATCAGGTTCTACAAAACACGAACGTGCGGAGAAGTTTTCAGAGATCGGAAAAGCATTCTTTGAAACCTTAGGTGAGGAGATTGATGAAGAAACAACATTCTTAGCGAAGAAATATTACCATGACGTACAGTATGACGCTGTTCGTAACTTGGTATTAGATGAAGGTGTTCGTTTGGATGGCCGTGATGTACGTACAGTACGTCCGATTTGGTCAGAAGTTGATTATTTGCCAGCAGCACATGGATCAGCGGTGTTTACACGTGGTGAAACACAATCGTTGACGTCTGTAACGTTAGGTGCTAAAGATGATGAGCAAATGATCGATGGCGCATTTATCCATGGATACAATAAATTTATATTGCATTATAACTTCCCTTCGTTTTCGGTAGGTGAGGTACGACCTAACCGTGGCCCTGGTCGGCGCGAAGTCGGACACGGTAACTTGGCTATGCGTTCCTTGAAACAGGTTCTTCCAGAAGGAACAGAAAATCCATACACTATCCGTGTGGTGTCTGATATCTTGGAATCAAATGGATCCTCATCTATGGCAACTGTTTGTGCAGGGACCTTAGCTTTATTGGATGCGGGTGTGAAATTGAAAGCGCCGGTTTCTGGTATTGCAATGGGGCTGATTACAGACGAGAAAAGTGGTAAGTATGCTATTCTATCGGATATCTTGGGTGATGAAGATCATTTAGGTGACATGGACTTTAAAGTGACAGGTACTGAAAAAGGTATTGTAGCTTGCCAGATGGACTTGAAGATAAATGGATTGAAGTGGGAAGTGTTGACACAAGCTTTGGATCAAGCAAAAGAAGCGCGTTTACACATCTTAAACGAGATGAAGAAAACAATCGATGCGCCTCGTGAAGATTACAAACCACATGCTCCACGCATCATCTCCATGACAATCGATAAAGAATTTATTGGTGCTATTATCGGGCCAGGCGGTAAAATTATCCAAGAAATGCAACGCGAAACAGTTTCGACCATCTCTATCGAAGAAGTGGATGGAAAAGGTATCGTTCAGGTTTTTGCCGACAACAAGGCGGCTATTGATGCTGCGGTTTCCCGCATCAGAGCAATCGTTGCGAAGCCAGAGATTGGTGAAATTTATGAAGGGAAAGTGAAATCTATTATGCCATTTGGTGCTTTCGTGGAGATTATGCCAGGTAAGGATGGGTTATTGCATATTTCTGAAATCGACTGGACACGTTTAGAAACGATGGACGGTGTGTTCAAAGAAGGTGATATGGTTAGCGTGAAATTATTGGATATCGATAAGCAAGGTAAGATGAAACTTTCGCGTAAAGTGTTGTTGCCTCGCCCACCACGCGAAGACAAGCCAAAGCAAGAACAAAAGCCGGCAAACGACGCGCCTAAAGCGTAAGTTTGAGACGCATAATTTAAAGCTGCATCCTTATGGTGCAGCTTTTTTTATGGAAAAAGTAGAAAATAGTCATCCTATCCATAGGAAGCAAACGACGTGTGGTAAGCTAACGACTTTTTTATATGCGCATTTATCTAACCTATTTATTTTTTCTTCTATCCGCTTTTGGATTTAGCCAAGAACCAACAGATCTGCAGTCGTTAGCGCAGCTAATCTCTACAAGATTGCCGGATACGTTACATTTAAATAGGCATGAACGAGTACATTTCAGCTTCTCTGCGGATACTACCGTACCTCTATTCGATTACGGGCGTGTATTAAATCAGTACGTTCAACCTTTGCTATCGAGCTACAATCGATTTTTTACGAAAGAGAAATGTTACCACCTCTATGTGTTTACGGATCCGATAACTTTGCGGAAGATTGTAAATTTTCAAGAGTTTACCTGTGGGAGACAGCTTTTTGGTCCGGTGGTTGTTTATGCGTCGGTGGCTCGGGGCTTTTATGACTTTAGAGACTCTTTATTACAAGACTGGGCCGCAATAATACGAGACCCTAATTTATTTGAGAATGTCAAGCAGGTGGATATACTTATTCATAAATCAGGTGAAGTTGAATTCACTGGAGATGATCTTCTTTCCAAAAGCTTGTATGCGGGATTAAAACCTAAATGGAAACAGGCAATTTACTATGGGCAACCCGTAAACAGTGTAACCACAGTGAAAGTTCGACCAGACCGTTCCCTTGATAAGGAATCTATTCAGTACACCGAAGTAGCTTACTTTATTAAAGACCGTTTTGAAGGTCAGGTGTTAAAATTTGATCCAGACTGGTCCGGGGTTCTAGATAGTAAAAAAAGTATAGCCGTATCTTTTATATATGACGCCTCGATTGGGCAGCTCTCCGACGTGGCAGTACATAGCAATGAAGGCGCGAAAGCGAAGAGACTGATGGACTGGATTTATGTAAATTACTCCCAAATAGAAAAGGATTTATTACATAGTGATAGTGGGTCAAGCCGATATCTGTTTTATATTGATTAGTCAATCAACTCTTAAAGTTTTCGAAATTTACTAAGACTGTTTTAGCACTTATTGCTTAAACAAGAAACGCTGTCATATTGACAGCGTTTCTTGTTTAAGCGATTTCATTATTACAACATTATTACCGATTCTATTTGCGATACTTTCTTGTAATAATCAATCACATCTTCCGCGTTATTGACAAAAGTCTCTACCGTGATGGACTTATATTTTCCGCCTGACGATTCCTTTTCGGCGAACTTTGTGCTGGGATGGATGAAGATGCTCTTTACCTCGCTCAGCTTCTCCGCATCAGCCTTTACGATGAACTTAAATGTGTATAAGCTTGGGAATTGTTCGACCGTATTTAATTTCACGCGAAAATTATCGTAAAAATCTGTTTGGTTGTTGCCTTCATTATCCGGCAAATCCTGGATATTTAATTTACTAAAATCAGTCATTTATTGTTCTCCTTCCGGCAGTATACTCCAATAATTATACCCAATATAATAGCTGTCTTTTTGTCTCTTATTTCCTGCTAGTTTTCCATTGATGTTGGCCAGCTGTTCTTTTGCTTACCAAACTTTTTATTTGGCTTATCCGCCATCTCAAAAACGAGCTCGCCGCCAAGAAGCATATCGTTGTGCTTAATGTACACTTTGTTGTATGCCTTCCCGTTTAGTTTAACCGATTTGATGTATACATTCTTTTTGCTGTTGTTCTTTGCAATAATGGTGAATGTCTTGCCATTTGGCATCGTGATGGCCGCTTTGTCTAAGCTAGGACTTCCAAAAACATATTCACCCCCCACTGGCGAAGCAGGGTACAATCCCATCATAGACCACACCGCCCAGGCACTCATCTGTCCGGCATCTTCATTACCTGCATAACCATCTGGACGGTCATGGTACATGGAATCCACAATATGACGAATCTTTTCCTGTGTTTTCCAAGCTTCACCAATATAGGCATACATATACGCGATATGATGACTAGGCTCATTCCCGTGCGCATACTGCCCGATGAAACCACTGGCATCTGGCGATTGGTTTTCGCCCGTCATATGCGATGGTGCTTTAAATAGTGTATCCAGCATAAGGCTTAGCCCATTTTTCTTTGGGAACAATTTCGCTAATCCACGTACATCGTGTGGCACAAAAAATGAATGTTGCCAAGCATTTCCCTCGATGTATTGGCTTTTATCAAAGTCGTGCTCTGAATAAAATGGATCAAATGGCTCTACAAATTTTCCATTTTTAAACTTGGCGCGCATAAAGCCCGTCTTCGGATCGAAGTGGTTGACGTAACTCTTCGCCCGCTTACTGAATAATTCGTAATCCTCTTTTTTACCCAGTTTTTTTGCTACTAGTGCAATACAATAATCGTCGAAGGCATATTCCAATGTTTTGGTAACGCTTCCGCCATTGACATCCTGCGGAACATAACCATATTCTATATAAGCCGGAACTTCGCGGATTTCTTGAAACGCACTATTCCGCATCGCTTGGTAGGCCCGTTCTGGATCTACGCCCGGCCATTCTTTAAGTACAGCATCAGCCAATACCGGTACGGAATGATAGCCTGTCATGGTATTGGTTTCAAAGGTGCTCAGGTCCCAAACTGGAAGTAAGCCGTTTTCATCATGAAAGGCCAGTAAGCTATTTAGAATGTCGGTGTAGCGCTTTGGCTGTGTAATTGTAAACAATGGTTTTAGTGCACGGAAAGTATCCCACATCGAGAAAAATGTATAGCGCTGCCCGCCGTTTGGCATTTGGTGTAATTCACCTTTTGCATTTTTGTAAGCGCCATCCTGATCGGAATATAAGGTCGGCGCCACCGCAGTATGATATAGTGCAGAGTAAAAAATAGTTTTCAGCCGTTCATCGCTACTTTCTACTTTGATTTTTCCTAATTCAGTTTCCCATTTTGCTTGCGCCTGGTCTTTTACATCGCTAAAACTCCAGCCCCCGACCTCAGCGAGCGCTGCTAAAGCCTTTTCTTCACTCGTCATAGAAAGCGCTACCTTTATTTTAACGTTGCTGCTTTCTGTAAAGACCAATTGGGCGTTAACCGCCTTCAGGTTATTTTGTTTTCCGTCGTTCGTTATGGCCACGCCTTGTTGATCTTTTACAGCAGCGCCGTTAAATAGATGTTCCTTTATCGGTGTAGAAGTGCGTAGTGCAAAGTATACACGCTGTCTATTTGCCCAGCCTTGAGAGTACCGTCTGCCAATTAGCGTGCTGTCGTTGACCACGCGGATTTCCGTTTCTAGGGGCTTATCCCAATTGTATGTATGATCCAAGTCTAAGCGTATGGTCGGCTTGGTAGTGCCAGATGGAAAGGTGTATTGATGAAAGCCGACCCGTTCAGTGCTTGTTAGTTCAGCTTGAATACCGTTTTCCAGTTTCACTTTATAGTATCCAGGTTGTGCAGATTCGTTTGTACGGGAAAATTTAACGCGGGTATCTATCTTTGCTTGCTGCATAGGTGCCAGCATAGGCATAACGGCTATATCCAACCAGTCGCCAATTCCTGTTCCGCTTAAATGCATATGACTAAATGCTGCGATACTGTCTGAAGAGATGTGGTAGCCGCTAACCCAATCCCACCCGCCTTTCCCGTTGTCGGGACTCAATTGTACCATAGAGAAAGGTACAGTTGCGCCTGGATAGGTGTGACCATGACCTCCCGTGCCAATCAGTAAGTTGACATGTTTGTTGAGATCCTGAGCATTCGCCAGATTCGTGGCAAGGCCGATTGCTAAAAAGCCGAGGCCAAATAGGTGTTTATTTATCATGATATGTTGTTAGCTATGTGCGTTTTATTTTAATTGCCGGACTATACTTCTTACCGCAAAAAATATGCGGAGATCAACGGTAGAATACCCTGGTTATAATATTACGAAAAAAAAGTGTTAAGCATAATAAAACCTTTTAGCATAATATTTTTTTAGCTGTTTTATTTTTTTGCTAAATATATTTAGTAGATTGCTAGCCTAAACGAACATAAACCAGTATATGAAAAAAAGAGTGTTGATTAGCGATATTGCAAAAGCTTTGGGTATTTCCGTCACCACGGTTTCCTTTATATTAAATGATAAAGCTAAAGAAAAAAGAATCAGCGATGCACTAACTAAACGCGTCTTAGATTATGTTAACAAAGTAGGGTACAAGCCTAATCAACTTGCAAAAAGTCTGCGAACTGGGCAGACAAAAATCTTAGGTCTTCTTGTTGAAGATATTGCTAATCCATTTTTTTCCAATGTTGCTAAACACATTGAACGTAGGGCTTATGAAACCGGATACCATATTATCTATTGCAGTATGGACAACGATGAGCATAAAGCCAAGGAATTGATCCAGCTGTTTATGGACCGTCAGGTGGATGGATTTATTATCACCCCGTCGGAAGGTTTGGAAGACACCATAGCTAATATCAAGCAAAATAACATTCCGCTGGTGCTGTTTGACAGATTTGTACCATCGGTTGAAACAAACTATGTAGTTTCAGACAACCGGCGTGGATCTTATGACGCCACAAAGCATCTGCTTGAGGGGGGCAATAAACGTATAGGTTTAATATCGCTGTACTCCAACCAGACGCAGATGCGGGATCGATTGGACGGGTATATGGAGGCGATGGACGAATTTCGTGTACAATCTTTTATCAAAAAACTGAATCTTGATACGTCTGAAGGTGAGTCTCAGGAACAAATTCGGGAGTTTGTGGTCGATAATAAATTGGATGCCGTTTTGTTTGCAACAAATTATCTTGCGGTAGATGGGCTAAAAGCGTTAAAGGAGCATAAAACGACATTGCCTAAGATGGTCGCATTTGATGAACATACTTTATTTAAACTTCACGATCCGTCCATAACTGTAGTATCTCAAGATATTGAACAATTAACGCGTGAACTCATTCACACGTTAATTGCTGAGATCACAGGCAAGCTCAAGGAGGTCAGGCAACTTACCATCCCTTGCCAGTTGATCATTCGGGAATCATCTACTTCTTCGTAGGTACGAATTTCATCGAGAGCGAGTTTACGCAATGTCGCGTGTCTTTTGCTGTAAACCGCTCACCTTTAAATACATGTCCTAAATGTGCGCCACATTTCGCGCAAAGTATTTCTACACGTCTCCCATCTGCATCAGTCTCGTGCTTCACCGCACCAGCAATCTCATCGTCGAAGCTTGGCCAGCCGCAATGCGATTCGAATTTATCTTTCGACAGATAAAGCGGTGCATCACAGCGTTTGCAAACATAGGTTCCTTCTGCCTTGTTGTCTAATAATTCGCCGGTAAATGGTCTTTCCGTCCCTTTATGAACGATGACATATTCCTCCTCAGCAGTCAATTTGTTGTATTTTGTTGTATCACTCATTACTGTAAATTTAGCGTTTTTATTTTCCACGTCTTGCGATCTTGATGTTTGACCGCAAGAAAGGAAGAAAATAGCAAGAATTGTTAATATTACGGGGCTCTTATACATAGTACGAAGTTCGCTAAATGCAACGATATCTTTGTTTTCTGTATGTCAAGAATTTCGGTGAGGGCCCGCCCAAATTTTTAGTATTATTTGCGCCTAGATTTGTGCCGAAAACCGCCTTCACGGCGCCATTTAGCTAATTATTTAGAATGGTTTTAAATTGATAATTTGAGTCATTAAATTGTCAGTGATTGCTTAATAAGTTATACTTTTGTGCATTGTTTGGAGGGTTTAGACCATTTAGACGACGTATTTTAAAAGTTTTATATCATAAATAAATAGTATAAAGTGCTAAATATGAGAAATATCTCATCCTTATTGGGAAAACTTGCGAAGACAATGTCAGTAGGCATGATGTTGTTATTTGCCGTTACAATGTCGAATGCGCAGGACGTTAAAGAGGGTCAGACGCTTTTCAAGTCTAAATGTACGACCTGTCACAGTGTGACGAAAAAAGTGGTTGGTCCAGCCTTGGCTGGAATGACCGAGCGTCATGATGAAGAATGGCTAGTGAAGTGGATTAAGAATTCACAGGCGATGATTGCTGCTGGTGATCCGACAGCCGTTCAGTTGTTCGAAGAAAACAACAACTTAGTGATGACTGCTTTTACAGATTTATCCGATGATCAAATTAAAAACATCATCGCTTATGTAAAAGATGAAGAAGCTAAAGCCGCCGAAGCTCCTGCTGGTGGTGGTGCTGAAGCTGGTGCTGCACAATCGGACGATGCAAACACATTTATGATAATCGGCTTAATAGCCATTGTTGTTTTGGCAGTTGTAGTCATTGTAGTTTTGAACCGCGTTATCCGCACTTTAGAAAAAGTTATCGCGAATAATCAGGCGGCTATCGAGGCAGCCCAAGCGCGTAACGAAACGGTAGCAGAAAATCGTTTTGCAAAATTTGCGCAAGCATTCGTCAAAAACAAAAAGTTGGTTGGCTTCTCGGTACTGATGCTTGTAGCTTTCCTAGCTGTTGCGGGTTGGAATACGCTTTGGAATGTGGGTGTTCATCAAGGCTATGAGCCCGTTCAACCTATTAAATTTTCGCACCAGATCCATGCCGGTGTGAACCAAATCGAATGTCAATATTGTCACGGTGGTGCTTTCAAATCGAAGAATGCTTCTATTCCTTCTGCAAACGTTTGTATGAACTGCCACAACACAGTTACAGCATCCGAGCATTACGACGGTGAGCTTTCGCCAGAGATTGCAAAGATCTATAGAGCGGTGGATTACAACCCAGATACTCGTGCTTACGGAAACAATCCGAAGCCTATTCAATGGGTTAGAATTCATAATTTGCCTGACTTTGCTTACTTCAATCACTCACAGCACGTTACAGTGGCGGGTGTTGAATGTCAAACATGTCACGGTCCAGTAGAAACAATGGAAGAGGTTTACCAATACTCTCCTTTAACAATGAAGTGGTGTATCGACTGTCACAGAACGACAGAAGTTAACACGGACAACGCTTATTACGATCAATTGATCGAGGCTCACGAAAAGTTGAAGAAAGGTGAGAAGATGACTGCCGCAATGATCGGCGGACTAGAGTGTGGTAAATGTCACTATTAATAATTAAATAAGAAAATACGCAATCTTTAATATAAAGCTTAAATGGATAGCAACAAGAAATATTGGAAAGGTTTGGAAGAATTGCAACAAACGCCTGCTTTCGTCGAGAAAAGCAAAGGTGAGTTTGCCGAGCCTATTCCTGTAGAAGATGTATTGAACGAAGCCGGATTGAGCACAAAGACACCACGTCGTGACTTCTTGAAAGCTTTGGGATTCGGTTTAGGGGCTGTAACCTTGGCAGCGTGTAATCGTACACCTGTTCATAAAGCAGTACCTTATGTTATCAAACCGGAAGAAGTAACACCAGGTATTCCTAATTATTACGCTTCATCATTCAACGGACAAAGTGTCTTGATCAGAACACGTGAAGGACGTCCTATCTTGGTAGAAGCAAACCCTAATGCTGTTGGTTTGGTACAGGGTACAGAGTCTGCGACAGTTTCGTCTGTTTTGGATCTGTATGACATGACTAACAAACTGCAGAACCCACAAATCGCGGGTAAAGATGTCGAGTGGAGCAAATTAGATACTACAGTTAAACAAGCTTTAGTAAAAGCCTCAAACTCTGGGAAGCAAATCACGCTTGTCTCAAGAACCATTAATAGCCCATCTACTTTACAGGCTATTGCTAAATTTAAAGAGTCTTTTCCAAATACTAACTTGGTTCAGTTCGATGCAATATCCTACAGTGGTATTCGCAAAGCCAATGAACAAAGTTTCGGTAGAGCAGTAATTCCTGCCTACAATTTTGAAAATGCGTTGGTTGTTTTGTCTGTTGGCGCTGATTTCTTGGGAACTTGGTTAGACGGCGAAGAGCATACGCAAGATTATATCAAAAACAGAAACTACAAGTCTTTAGAAGGTGGCAAGATGTCACGCCATATCCAATTTGAGTCGGGTATGAGCATGACCGGTACAAATGCGGACGTTCGTATCGCGGTAAAACCATCAGAAGAAGGTGCGGTATTAGTTTCTTTATATAACGAAGTTACAGGTTCATCATTGCCAGGTGCATTAACTGGGAACCAACGTGCTGCGACAGCCATCAAGTTGGCTGCGCAAGAATTATTGAAGAACAGAGGAAAAGCTGTCGTCGTGGCGGGTGCAAATAATGTAGATGCCCAGATTTTAGCAAATGCAATCAACGTTGCCATTGGTGCTTACGGCACAGTAATCGATCTTGATAATTTCTCCAAGAAATACCAAGGTTCTGAAGATGCCTTCGCGACTTTCTTAGCAGATGCGAATGCAGGACGTGTAGGTGTTGCGATGTTCTTAAATTCAAATCCTTTGTATGATTATGCTGATACAAAGGTGGTGAAAGACGCATTATCTAAAGTTGATTTTACGCTTTCGTTTGCAGATCGTGCAGATGAAACTGCTTCAGAGTTAAAAGCAATCGCGCCAACGAGCAACTATTTAGAGTCTTGGGGCGATGAATCTTCGAGAGAAGGATATTACACCATTGTTCAGCCGACTATCAATCCCGTATTCAATACGCGTCAGGCAGAGCAAAGCTTATTGGTTTGGTCTGGGAACATCATCAACATCTTTGACTTTGTTAAAAATGTTTGGGAGACCCAAATCTTAGCAGGCAGCGCGAAAAAATGGAAAGATGTATTGCAAACTGGTTTCGAATATAAAGGTAAGTTAACAGCTAACGCTTATACATTCACTGGAAACGTGCAAGGTGCAGCAACTAACTTGCAGGCTTATGCAAAAACGTTAGCAGGTGAAGGTTTCGAATTATCATTATATGAGTCTGCAGCTATTCGCGACGGACGTTTTGCAAACAATGCGTTCTTGCAAGAATTGCCAGATCCGGTTTCTAAAGTTACTTGGGACAACTATGTTGCTTTAAATCCGAAGGATATCGAAGCATTAGGATTGGGCGAAAACAGCGTGGTAACGGTAGAAGGAAACAACTACTCGGTTGAACTTCCGGTGTTAGCACAGCCTGGTCAAGCATTAGGATCAGCTTCCGTAGCCGTAGGTTATGGTCGTACGAAAGTAGGTAAAGCGGGTAATAATGTCGGTGTGAATGCTTATCCGTTTGCGACCGTTAAAAACGGTGTAACGCAAACTGCTGCTAAAGTAAAGATTTCTAAAGTATCTAGAACTTACGAGTTGGCACAAACGCAAACGCACCACACGATTGAAGGTAGAAATATCATCCGCGAAACAACGTTCGCTAAATATTTGAAAAACCCTGCATCGGAGTCTGGTCGTTTTGCAGATTCACATAAATCATACGATTTATGGAATAAGTTTGAGTCGCCAGGTCACAAATGGGTGATGGCAGTAGACTTGAACGCTTGTACGGGTTGTGGTGCTTGTATCGTCGCTTGTAACATTGAAAACAATATTCCGGTAGTAGGTCGTGATGAGGTTCGTCGTCGTCGTGAAATGCACTGGTTGCGTATCGATCGTTACTATACAATTGAAGAAGATGGTGTGGATTACACTAAAGAAGATGATATCGCAAATTTGAACGATTTCCAGAATGTGAAAGTTGTTCATCAGCCGATGATGTGTCAGCACTGTGATCACGCTCCATGTGAGACGGTATGTCCGGTATTAGCAACTGTCCACTCTTCAGAAGGATTAAATCACATGGCTTACAACCGTTGTTTTGGTACACGTTACTGTGCGAACAACTGTCCGTATAAAGTGCGTCGTTTCAACTGGTTCAACTACTGGAATGATTCACGTTTTGACAACTACTTGAACAACGAGTTTACACAATTGGTATTGAACCCAGATGTTACTACACGTTCACGTGGGGTAATGGAGAAATGTTCCATGTGTATTCAACGCATTCAAGCGGGTAAACTTCAAGCGAAGATCGAAGGTCGCCCATTGAAAGATGGAGATATCAAGTTAGCATGTTCAGGAGTTTGTAGCGCAAATGCTATGATCTTTGGCGACGCTAATGATCCGAACTCGGAAGTTTCTAAAGCTTTACGTAGTGAACGTATCTACTACGTCCTAGAAGAAATCAACGTTCAGCCGAATATTGGCTACATGACGAAAGTTAGAAACTCATTTGAAGCGTAATTTTATTTAATCTGAAATAAAGCAATTATGTCATCGCATAACGAATCAATATTAAGAGAACCATTAATAACCGGCAAGAACATCACTTATGCAAAAGTGACTGATGACATCTTGTTACCGGTTGAAAATAAACCCAACAAAGCCTGGTGGATAGGTTTTATCGTAGCCGCCTTGGGTGCAATGTTGTGGGTTGTGAGTGTTGGATACACTTTTTGGACAGGGATCGGCGCTTGGGGTTTGAACAAAACTGTAGGCTGGGCTTGGGATATCACCGACTTCGTATGGTGGGTTGGTATCGGTCACGCCGGAACGTTGATCTCGGCGGTACTATTACTCTTCCGCCAGAACTGGCGTAACTCCATCAACCGTTCCGCAGAGGCGATGACTATCTTTGCCGTTATCTGTGCCGCAACATACGTTGTTGCCCACATGGGACGTCCTTGGTTGGCATATTGGATTTTCCCATTACCGAATCAGTTCGGTTCCCTTTGGGTAAACTTTAACTCACCGCTTGTATGGGATGCCTTCGCGATCTCGACCTACTTTACCGTATCGTTGGTATTCTGGTATTGTGGTCTTTTACCGGATATTGCATCTGTACGTGACCGCGCAACAGGCTTAAAACAAAAAATATACGGTGTATTGTCTTTCGGATGGAATGGTTCCGTAAAAACATGGCAACGTTTTGAAATTGTGTCTTTGATCTTGGCCGGTATCTCTACACCACTTGTACTTTCGGTACACACGATCGTATCCATGGACTTTGCGACATCCGTAATCCCTGGTTGGCACACGACCATCTTCCCGCCTTACTTCGTTGCGGGAGCGATCTTCTCGGGTTTTGCGATGGTACAGACACTGTTATTGATCCTTCGTAAAGTCATGAACTTTGAAGACTACATCACGATGTTCCACATCGAGTCAATGAATAAAATCATTATGACTACAGGTTCAATCGTTGGTATTGCTTACTTGACAGAGCTTTTCGTAGCTTGGTATTCAGGTTCGGAGTACGAAATGTATGCCTTCGCTAACCGTGTTGCAGGGCCTTACGCTTGGGCTTACTGGGCGATGATGACGTGTAACGTAATCTCTCCGCAGTTATTCTGGTTCAAGAAGATCCGTACGAGTATCCCTATCTCTTGGATTTTATCAATCGTGGTAAATATTGGGATGTGGTTCGAACGCTTCGTGATCATCGTGACCTCGTTACACCGCGATTACCTTCCATCATCTTGGGCGATGTTTTATCCAACATGGACAGACGTTGGTATCTTCGTTGGTTCAATTGGTTTATTCTTTACACTGTTCTTGTTGTTCTTACGTTTCTTACCGGGTATCGCGATTGCAGAGGTGAAGTTGCTGTTGAAATCAGCTTCATTACAGCAGAAGACTAAGCTGGCTCAAGAAGGCGCATTCCCGGCAGAGCAGGTGCAGCACTTTGCTAACTCACTGGACAAGTACGATTCAGTTACACAAGAGGACATTAACGCATTAAAACAAAAATAATAGCAATGAGCAATACAAAATATATATTAGGTAGTTTTGCTGATCCTGATGATATGATGCACGGGATTGAGAAATTGCAAGCAAACAATATCAGCATATATGATTGTTTCACGCCAATGCCTATTCACGGAATAGAAGCTAAATTGGGTGTAAAACCATCTCGCTTACCCATTGCAGCATTTGTTTTCGGTGCCTTGGGAACCTGTCTAGGTTTTAGCTTGTTATATTATACGATGGCGCATGATTGGCCGATGAACGTAGGGGGGAAGCCTTCCTTGCCTTTGCCAAACTTTGTTCCGGTAACTTTTGAGGTGACAATTTTATTGTGTGCACTTGGTATGGTGGCAACGTTCTTTTTTCGCAACCACTTGTTCCCAGGCCGTACTCCTCGTGTAATGGACTTGAGAGCGTCGGACGATCGTTTTATTATTGCGGTTGATGCTCATGAAAATACAGATCACGCTTTGGTTGAATCATTATTGACAGATGCTGGCGCGGTTGAGGTTAAATACAATGAAAGAAAATATGTTAGCTATGAATAAGAAGAATTTTCTTGGATCTGTATGTGCTGCATTTGCTTTGGCTGCAGTAGTTTCCAGCTGCGGCGATGGAAAGACACGTAGTACCGGATGGGAATTCTCCAGAAATATGTATGATCCGATTGCGTTCAATCCGGATCAGCCAAACGAAAACTTTAAGAACAAGATTACGGCACAGTTACCACCAGCAGGCACAAATCCAATAGGCTTCGAGCGTTTTGAATTTGCTAATTCTCTAGAGGAATATGAGCGTGCCGGAAGAGAGCTTACTAGCCCACTTGCAGTGACTCAAGAGAACCTTGCGAAAGGTGATGCTTTGTTCCATACGTACTGTGCGGTTTGTCACGGTCCGGAAGGTAAGGGCGATGGTCCTATTACAAAAGAAAGATCAGTTACTGATTCTAGAGGCACACGTGCGTTGGAGACATTCCCGCCGCCACCATCTTATCAGAAGTCAGATGCAGCATCGTCTTCAAGAGGTGGTGCGATGAGCGAATTGAGCGACGGTAAAATCTATCACACGATTTACTACGGTCATAACTCGATGGGGTCTCACGCCTCCCAATTATCGCCAGAAGAGCGTTGGCAGGTGGTCATGTATGTACACGAATTACAAAAAAAATAATCTAACATCAATATAGTAAATGGGAACTCACAATCATCATCACGATTATAATTTCAGCGAAAAATTCCAATTTGCTGGTATCGCCAAGATACTCAGTCTAGTTGGTATTGCCGTAGGTATTATAGCCATTGTTATGGGCCTAATATCAAGTGACCATATTATGGTTGAACGTACTTACGCAAACCTATTATTGATGGGTTATTATTTCACTTGTGTATGTGCTGCCGGGGCATTTTTCGTCGCCCTTCAAATGGTTACACAGTCAGGTTGGTCAGCAGGTTTACTGCGTATTCCACAGGCTATGGCTGGTGTTTTACCTATAGCTTCTATCATCCTATTGATTATCGTTGGCCTAGGTTTAACATCACATAATTTATATCATCATTGGAATGCTGATGGACTAACAGATCCAAACAGCCCAGCCTATGATAAACTTGTTGCAGGCAAGTCTGCATTTTTAAATGTCCCTGGTTTTTTGATCCGTCAAATTATCTTCATGGGTTCGTATAGCATTTTCGCTTTTGTCCTTACTAAATTATCATACAAGGAAGATTTAGAGGGCGGCCTGAATTCGTACAAAAGAAGCTTTAAACTTTCTGCCATCTTCTTAGTGATCTTCGGCTTCACGACACCAATTTGGTCGTTCGATACGATCATGTCATTGGAAGCGCATTGGTTCTCAACGATGTTCGGTTGGTACAACTTCGCAGCGATGTGGGTGAGCGGTATTGCAGCGATCGTTGTTATCGTGATTCTGGTAAAGAAAGCTGGTTACTTGGCTTGGGTTAATGAAAACCACTTGCATGATTTGGGTAAATTGATGTTTGGATTCTCCATTTTCTGGACATACGTTTGGTTCGCGCAGTTCATGTTGATATGGTATTCAAATATTCCAGAGGAAACGGTTTACTTCTACAAAAGATGGGAGCCTGAATACAAGCCATGGTTTTGGTTAAGCATTATCATTAACTTTGTAGCGCCATTATTGCTATTGGTTGACCGTGATGCTAAACGTAAAAACGGTATGATGTTATTTGTAGCGATTTTGCTTTTATGCGGTCACTGGTTGGATTATTATATTATGATTATGCCGGGTACTGTAGAGTCGCATCGCGGATTTGGCTTTATCGAGATTGGAACAGCTATTGGCTTTGTCGGTTTATTTACTTTTCTAGTGATGAGCAAACTGAGTAAACATCCATTGGCTCCGAAGAACCATCCATTTATGGATGAGAGTTTAAATCATCAAATATAGTTAGTTTCTAATCATAGCATAAAACGTTTAAACGTCTTAATAAGAAATGAAATTCAAAATTAATAACAGATTCAAAGCCGCGTTGGGATGCTTACTAGCCGTAGGATTATTGTTTTCTACACCTAGTTTTGCCCTTCAGCAAGATTCAACAGCGCAAGATACAACAGCTTCAATGGCTGCTGATACTTCTGCTGCTGCAGACACGGCTGCTGCTGCACCAGCAGCGACAGATTCGGTTTCTACAGTTTCTGCGGCAGGCGCTACCGCTGCTACAGCTACTGCAGCACCAGAGCCAGAGAAACAGATTGATCCGCAGGTTTACAAAAACATGACCTACTACATACTTTTGTTTTTGATCGTATGTACTATTGTTGCTGTAATCGGAAAAGTATTGTCAATTTATGAATTGACAAAGAAAATGAACGGAAAGTACAATCCGTTTGCTAATAATACGTTTCAAGGCGTTTTATTTATTGTCTTTTTAGTAGCGTTTTTGGCCTTCACTTATTACGGTTATGCTGTATGGGGTAGTTGGGCATGGCGTGACGCTGTGACCGAGCATGGACAGAAAATCGATACCATGTTTATCGTAACAACGGTAATTATCACCTTCGTGTTGGTGCTTGTTCATCTTCTGTTGCTGACGTTTCCCTATATCTACCGGATGCGTGCCAAGACTAAAGCTTACTACTACCCGCATAACGATACTATAGAGAAAATCTGGACTATCGTTCCGGCTATTGTATTAACGGTATTGGTATTGTTCGGTTTCTTTACGTGGAGATCCATCACTAACGTTCCTGAAGATTTACAGAAATCGGCTTTGCAAGTGGAAGTTTTGGGTGAGCAGTTTCAGTGGCAAGTGCGTTACCCTGGCGCTGATGGCGTGATTGGAAAGCGTAACTATAAGATGACTACACCGACCAACTCTTACGGTATAGATTTCAACGACAAAAGCGCGTGGGATGATATTCAAGCATCAGATATCGTTCTTCCCGTGAATAAGTCTGTACGCTTTCATATTATTTCCAAAGATATTATTCACTCGTTTTACATTCCTGACTTCCGTGTGCAAATTAACGCTGTACCAGGTATGACAAACTACTTCCAATTTACGCCGACTGTTACTACAGAGGAGATGCGTGAGCGTATGAACGATCCAAAATATGATTATGTAATGTTATGTAACAAAATCTGTGGCTCGGGACACTTTAACATGCAGAAGAAAGTGGTTGTTGTAACAGAAGACGAGTATAGAGAGTGGTTAAGTACGCAAAACAAATATTTTACTGAAGATTTGCAGAAAGAGTTTACAGCGGTAGATTCGAAAGATTCGAAAGAACTTGCTACAGCTTCACTAAATTAATTGAAATAAGAAATTATTAAAAGAATATGTCAAGTACAGTTATATCGCACGGCGCAGCTCATCATGATGCACATGATCATCATCATGAAACCTTCTTAACTAAATACATATTTAGTCAAGATCATAAGATGATCGCGAAGCAGTTTTTGATTACCGGTATCGTGATGGCGGTTTTCGCTATGGTGCTTTCAATTTTATTCCGTATCCAGTTAGCATGGCCGGAAAAAGATTTCCCAATCTTAGAAGTCTTTTTAGGTAAATGGGCTGAGGGTGGACGAATGAAGCCCGAATTTTTCTTATCCTTGGTGACTATCCACGGTACGATGATGGTTTTCTTCGTATTGACGGCTGGTCTATCAGGTACATTCAGTAACTTATTAATTCCTTATCAACTCGGTGCACGAGATATGGCATCTCCGTTGATGAATATGTTATCGTATTGGTTTTTCTTCGTTGCCTGTGTGATTATGGTTGCCTCTTTCTTTGTGGAAAGTGGACCAGCAGCAGCAGGTTGGACGATCTATCCGCCGCTATCCGCCGTGCCTACCTCTATTCCAGGATCTGGATTAGGAATGACGCTTTGGCTAGTGAGTATGACCTTGTTCATCGCTTCGCAGGTTTTAGGTGGTGTGAACTACGTAAGTACAGTGTTAAACATGCGCACTAAAGGAATGGATCTTTGGAAAATGCCATTGACCATTTGGGCTTTCTTCTTAACAGCGATAGTGGGTCTTTTGTCGTTCCCGGTTCTTGTTTCTGCGGTGGTTCTTCTGTTCTTTGACCGGTCTGTTGGTACATCATTCTACCTTTCTGATTTGGTTGTTCAAGGACAGATTCTTCCGAACGAAGGCGGTTCGCCGATCTTGTTCCAGCATTTGTTTTGGTTCCTAGGTCACCCAGAGGTATATATCGTGGTAATGCCTGCATTAGGTCTTACTTCAGAAGTAATCTCAACGAACTCGCGTAAACCGATCTTCGGTTACCACGCCATGGTTTATTCCCTAGTAGGTATTACGGTTCTTTCGTTTATCGTTTGGGGTCACCACATGTTCGTAACTGGTATGAACCCGTTCTTGGGCGGTGTATTTATGATCACTACGTTGATTATCGCGGTGCCGTCTGCGGTAAAAGCATTCAACTATATTGCGACACTATGGAGAGGTAATATCCGTTTCACTCCAGCGATGATGTTTGCTATTGGTATGGTATCGTTCTTCGTATCTGGTGGTTTAACAGGTCTTTACTTAGGTAACGCAGCATTGGACATCAATTTACATGATACGTATTTCGTTGTTGCCCACTTTCACTTAGTAATGGGATCTGCCTCTATCTTCGGAATGTTATGTGGGGTTTACCACTGGTATCCTAAAATGTTCGGTCGTATGATGGATACTAAATTAGGATATCTACATTTTTGGCTAACATTTATCGGAGCCTATTTGGTATTCTTCCCAATGCACTTTATGGGTATTGATGGTGTGCCTCGTCGTTACTATGCATTCACTGCATTTCCTTTCATGGAGAAATGGGTTTCTGTAAACATGTTGATCACTTGGGCAGCGATTATCGCCGGCTTAGCGCAGGTAGCCTTCCTTTGGAACTTCTTTAGCTCAATCTGGAGAGGTAAAAAAGCGACACAAAACCCTTGGAATGCAAATACATTGGAGTGGACAACACCAGTGGAGCACATCCACGGCAACTGGCCTGGCGAAATCCCGACAGTATACCGTTGGCCTTACGATTACAGTAAGCCTGGTCATGATACGGATTTCATCCCGCAGGATGTTCCTTTCTCTGAGACGATGAGCTCAAACTTACCACATGATTTTGAAGGTAATGAAGAAGCTATTCGCATTCAGAACGAGTGGAATAAAGCAAATAATAGAGAAATAATAGAAGGGTAGGTTTTTACCTACCTCTCTTTTACATAAGGTAAAGTAGAAGAAAGAGAGGATTCCATGTATCCGCGTGCAGAAAGACGGTTTATCAGGACAAATAGAATTACTATTATCGTCTTGTTTTTAGTGATCGCTGCGGGTGGGATCGTCAGAAGTACCGGATCGGGAATGGGCTGTCCGGATTGGCCAAAATGCTTTAATCGTGTGATACCGCCAACCGACATTACGCAACTTCCTGAAGGTTACGAGCAGCAGTATATAGACGGGCGTGCTAAAAAGAACCAGCGATTTGCGAAGATCGTCGAATTTTTTGGTTACCCGGATATGGCTGATAAGATTCGTCACGACGAGTCTATCCTAGAACATGAGTCATTTAACGCGGCCAAAACCTGGACAGAATATATCAATCGATTGGTTGGTGTTGCTGCCGGATTTGCCTTGTTGTTCTCTGCGGTCTTTTCTTTTACCTATTTAAAAACTAAGCCATCCATAGTAGGGTGGAGCGTTCTAAACGTTTTCGTTGTGGTTGTTCAGGCTTGGTTGGGATCGATCGTTGTTTCTACCAATCTTATGCCTTGGATCATTACCGTGCATATGTTGTTAGCATTACTCATTGTAGGCATTAGCATATACACCTTTTATCTGGCAACCACATCGCGAAATAAGTCCATTTTAAGCGGACAAAGCGTAGGGCCTTTAAAATGGCTAGCCATTTTAGCGTTGACACTAACCGTTGTTCAGGTTGTGTTCGGAACGGAGGTTCGCGAGACTATCGATCATTTAAATGATCAGGGTGTAGAGCGCGCAGATTGGGTAGCCCAATTAGGCCAACCTTATTTTATTCACCGTGTTTTGGCTTACACATCGCTAGGATTAAGTATTTTGCTGTTTTTCCTAGTAAAAAATAAGTTTAGTTCATTGACATTGCAAAGTAAGTATGCTTGGATAGTAATCGTGTTAGTGGGGATCCAGATGATGTCAGGAATAATCTTGGCACGTTTCAACGTCCCTGCGTTTGCACAAACAACCCATTTAGTCGTTGCCAGTTTGTTTTTCGGAGCACAATATTATTTGATGCTATTAATGACAAAATTAAAACGATAGTTTGTACAAAGTTGCGGACATTTGTGGCGCCTATTAACGGTTTAACAACGTATTAGCATAACGTATTCATGAAGGAGTTCATTTCTGATTTCAATAAATTAATTAAGCTTAGGCTGACTTTGACCGTCGTCTTTTCTGCATCTATCTCTTTTTTGATAGGGGCTAAGCAGCAAGGCGACATCATATGGTTAAATTGGTTGATTCTAACTATTGGCGGTTTTTTGGTAACCGGATCAGCAAATGGCTTCAATGAGATTATCGAACGTGATCTGGATAAGCTCATGAAGCGTACCGCAGATCGTCCGTTGCCGACAGGCCGGATGACGACCGGGCAGGCATTGGTGTTAAGCGTGTTTATGGGGATATTCGGCACATTGCTACTCGTTCGTTTGAACTTTTTAGCAGGGCTGTTGTCTGTTTTTTCCATTATTTTGTATGCCTTTGTGTACACGCCGCTAAAGCAAAAGTCACCAATTGCTGTTTTCGTAGGAGCATTTCCCGGCGCATTACCACCATTAATCGGTTATTACGCTGCCTTTAAATCTGCAGGTTTCGGTTTTGAATATGCGGCCGTGAGTGAAGCAGCTATCGTCATCACGCCTTGGGTGTTGTTTTTAATCCAATTTTTTTGGCAGTTTCCCCATTTTTGGGCAATTGCCTGGGTTGCTGATGAAGATTATAGAAATGCTGGATTCAGGCTTCTTCCAACGAAAGAAAAGGATAGCCTTTCTGCATGGATGATTTTTATATCCGCTATGTTGATGGTCCCTGTCGGTTTCTTACCGCTTTATTACGGTTTTGGCGGATGGGTGTTTACAGTGATTTCGCTCTTGGGCGGTTTGTTGTTTACCTATTATGGTTTTCAGCATGCTATGCAAAAGACGGAAGCGACAGCAAAAAAGGTGATGTTCACATCATTTTTTTATCTGCCCTTAACGCAGTTAGTTTTATTATTTGATTTTAATCCTTTTTCATAATGGATACAACAGAATACAAAACGGAAGAATTACTCCAATCCAGAAAAGCCAAGAAATTTAATCTTTGGCTTGGTATGATTGGTATGTTTATGATGTTTGCAGCACTATCAAGTGGATTTATCGTTTATACTGCAAGTGGTGTGGATAAGGGTATTAAAACCTTGTTGCCTGTTGCTTTTACCTACAGCACGATTGTGATACTTGTAAGTAGCTTAACATTGCACTTAGCCTTTCGTGCTGCAAAGCTCGAGCAATTGAGCAAGCAACGTATGCTGTTGTTGGTAACTATCGTTTTGGGCCTTGTGTTCTTTGCTATACAATTACATTCGTGGTCAGTGTTGGCTGAGCGCGGTATTTACTTTGTGAATAATAATGCATCGCAATCCTTTATCTATGTGTTTACAGGATTGCACTTAGCACATATTATTGCGGGCTTGATCGTATTGGTTCGTTGCTATCTGGGAGCGCTTAAGCCGATCCCTTTTCCGGACAACCAATTCCGCATGAATTTAGCCATTATATTTTGGCATTTTCTCGATCTTTTGTGGATTTATATTTATGTTTTCTTACTTTTGAATCAATAATAGTAAAAAATGAGTACAACAACTGTATCGCAATTAGATAAGGTAAAAGACGGCCCTTGGAGCGGTGGTAAGTCGCCTTGGAACTTAGAGTATGGAAAGATCATGATGTGGTTTTTCTTGGTATCGGATGCTTTTACATTTTCAGCATTCTTACTCTATTACGGCGCACAAAAATTTGCGCAACCTACATGGATTGATGCCGATAAGATTTTCCAATCGGTACCAGGCATCGTTGAGCACGGGCAACCATTGGTTTTCGTAGGTATTATGACTTTCATCCTGATCATGTCATCGGTTACGATGGTGCTTGCAGTGGATGCCGGACATAGAAATCAGAAGCAAGAAGTTGTCAAATGGATGCTATGGACTATTTTAGGCGGTATTTGTTTCGTCGGCTGTCAAGCTATCGAATGGACACATTTGCACCACGAAGGATTTTGGTTCGGAAGAAATCCAGCTACGGGACTGGAAGGCGATGCTGTAGCACAGGCTTTAGCTCCTTACTTTACCAAGGAAATTTCTTACACAGCTGCTTTACAGTTCTCTAATTTATTCTTCACTATTACGGGCTTCCACGGTTTCCACGTGTCTGTCGGCATCCTTTTGAATATCATTATTTTGTGCATGACACTAAATAATACATTCGAAAACCGCGGTACATATTTAATGGTCGAAAAAGTTGGCTTGTATTGGCACTTTGTGGATTTGGTTTGGGTATTCGTATTCACCTTCTTCTACTTGATCTAATTAGTTTCAGCATAATAATTTATATTAAGAAATGTCACATCACCACGAAAATATAGCAGCACACGACCACCACGATCATGGTGGAATGGATAAAAAGGGAATTTGGAAAGTATTCTTTATCCTTTTGGCCTTAACTGCTCTTGAATTTTTAATAGCCTTGGGCTTTGTACACCATTGGGGTGTCATCGAAAAAGGTATGGTCTTGAACGCTATTTATATAGCATTAACTTTGGTTAAAGCGTATTATATCGTTGCCTACTTCATGCACTTAAAATTTGAGAAATCAGGTTTCATTATTTGCTGTAGTATCGGATTTATATTTATTGTTTATTTTATCGTATTGTTATTGATCGAAGGTGATTATTTATTGCATCACTTGCAATCGCACCCTTTGTTTCCAAACAACTAATAAATTAAGAGGAACTCAATGAGTAACCGTACTCAAGGAAGGAAATCAAAAATAATTCTCCTGGCATTAATATTACTAGTGCCAGGATTTTTATATATAGCCGTCAACAGGTTGGGATCCAATCATTACGTTTCATTGCCTGTTTTTGGCGAAAAAAGGCTAAGCGGCGAGATGAAACGTAACTGGGGTAGAGAATATCCGGATACTATCTTTCATACATTGGGAGCGCTCAACTTCACCAATTTTGACGGTAAACCGGTAGCGTTTCCTGCATCAGATACAACAATAAACGTCGTCCACCTGTTTTATTCAAAAGACAAATCTTTTTCCAGGTTGATGATGGAAAATGTGCAAGGTCTTTCTGATCGTTTCCAGGAAAATCCGTTGATAAATTTCTATTCTATATCGGTTGATCCGTCAGAAAACGAAGCTTCCTTACTTTCCTTCACCAAATCATTCAAAGGACTGCAAAACGGACATTGGAAGATGGTTTTTGCTCCTTCATCCGATATCTTTTCCTACGCGAAAGAGCAATTGCTGATTGATGCGATGATTGATCCGACGGACTCTACCCGCTTTTTGATTAGTAACCAATTTGTTCTAGTTGACTCTAAACGACGTATTAGAGGATTCTACGACGTGAGTCAAAAAGGAGAGGTGGATCGACTGGAAGATGAAGTTAAGTTGCTCGTGGTTGAAGAGATTCGAAACAGACCTGCTAAGATAGCACAGAAATAGTTTTATGATTACCGAAGAAGAGAAGAAATATAAAAAGTGGATCGTCTTACTATCCATTGTTATCCCTTTGGCTGTTGCCGTTTTATTTGGGGTTAATTTAAGAAAGCTTGGCTACGATGTAACGCCGTTATCGTTTTTACCTCCAATATATGCGACTATCAACGGCTTAACGGCCGTGCTGTTATTCGCTGCAGTGGCTGCGATTAAGAAGGGGAAGGTCAAGTTGCATGAAAACTTGGTAAAGATATGTATGGCTTGCTCATTAGCCTTTTTAGTTATGTATGTAGCCTATCACATGACTTCCGATTCTACACCATACGGTGGCGAAGGTTTGATCCGCTATGTTTACTTCTTTATCTTGATCACACATATACTGCTGTCGGTAATCATTATTCCTTTCGTACTTTTTACTTTCGTTAGGGGAATTGCGGGCGCTTATGAACGACATAAGAAGCTTGCGAGGATCACGTATCCGATGTGGATGTATGTTGCAGTCACCGGGGTAATCGTGTATTTAATGATATCGCCTTATTACGTCCATTAATCGCTAGGCACATGAAAAGAGTTTGGATTTACCAAAGTAACCGTTTTCTGAAGACAGAAGAGATTACTCGAATAGAAGAAATTTTACAGGAATTTGTTTCGCAGTGGACAGCGCATGGCAGCCAGCTGGCTGGAAGCTTCGTCATTCGTTACGATTTATTCCTGATGCTGATGGTCGACGAAGAGCAGGCTATGGTGACAGGCTGTTCGATTGATAAATCCGTCCATTTGCTAAAGAAGATTGAACAGGAACTGGGCATAACTTTGTTCGATCGAATGCAGGTAGCCTATAAAACAGCAGATGATGAAGAACTACGCATCGCTAGCCGTGATGAATTTGCTGCATTAGTAAAAGGTGGAGACGTGAATAACGATACGATCGTTTTTAACAACATGCTTACGACAGTGGACGAAGTTGCGGAAAAATGGGAGGTACCTTTGAAGGATAGTTGGCACGCACGCGTGTTTTTATAAGGCAAATAAATAGGGCAGTTCCGCGGAACTGCCTTATTTATTTTACACGATAGCCTTCAGTAATTGCGGTGATGCTTGCCGTATTTCTTCACTGGCCTGTTCCTGATAGGCCTCAAAATTTTGGATAAACAAGCCTGCTAACCTATTGGTCTGCTGATCGTACGCATCTTTGTCCTCCCATGTATCTCTCGGATTTAAAATAGCATCTGGAACGCCGGAGCAAGACTGTGGCACGAGAACCGAAAAAGATGTGTGTGCGATAAAATGTGCATCACTTAGTTCGCCATTTATGGCCGCACGAATCAGGCTTCGTGTGTAACGTAAACTAATGCGTTCACCTATTCCATAAGCACCACCTGTCCATCCCGTGTTTACTAACCACACGTTTACGCTTGGGTTTTCATCCAGCTTTTTGCCGAGCAAATTCGCATATGTGGTAGGGTGGCTCGGTAAAAAGACCTTTCCAAAGCAAGCCGAGAACGTCGTCTGTGGCTCTTTAACGTCTACTTCCGTACCGGCGACTTTAGCGGTGTATCCCGACAGGAAGTGATACATAGCCTGTGCATTTGTCAACTTAGATATAGGTGGTAAAACGCCAAATGCGTCGCAAGTCAAAAAGAATATATTGTCAGGCGTTTTCCCTATTGATGGTGTCTTTGCTTTGTCAATATAGGCGAGAGGGTAGGCTGCGCGCGTGTTTTCTGTAATTGTACGGTCACTGTAGTCGACGGTGGTTGTGCCCTTGAAAAAACGCGTGTTCTCTAGCAAGCTTCCTGGACGTATGGCTGCGTATATTTGTGGTTCTTTATCGGCATTTAAATCGATGCACTTGGCGTAGCATCCGCCTTCAAAATTAAATATTCGATCTTGCGCCCAACCGTGTTCGTCATCGCCGATCAATTTTCTTGCGGGGTCAGCGGAAAGAGTCGTTTTTCCTGTGCCGCTGAGACCAAAGAAAAGTGCAACATCGCCAGCCTCTCCCTCATTTGCAGAACAGTGCATCGGTAAGACATCTTGCTGAGGCAGAAGGAAATTCAACACAGAAAAGATGCCTTTCTTCATTTCTCCAGTGTAGGCGGTTCCGCCGATCAAGATCATCCTTCTACTGAAATTTATGATGGAGAAATTTTCCTGTCTGGTGCCATCTACCAACGGATTAGCCAAAAAATCAGGCACTTGAAGAATCACCCATTCCGTTTGAAAATCGCTTAATTCTGCCTCTGTAGGATCAATAAAAAGATGATGGCAAAACAGATTCGCCCAAGGCGTGGTGTTTATCACGGTCACATTAATTCTATACTTGGGGTCTGCACCAGCATAGCAGTGACGCTTCCACATCTCTTTCCCTTGGATAAAGGCACTCATTTTCTTCAGCAGCGCATCGAAAACGTCCGTAGTTACTGGAATGTTGATTTCCCCCCAATCAACCAGCGTTTCCGTGGTCTCGTCTTTAACAATAAACCGATCTTTGGGCGAACGCCCGGTGAATTTTCCAGTTGTAATACAAAGTGCACCACGATCATTTAGCACGCCCTGTTTACGTTCCAGAGCTTGTTCGACCAAGCGGTTTGCTTCAAGCTGTACGTGTACATTTTCAGACAGACTAAGTAGGGACTGCCTCATGTTACATGGATTTGGATGTTTGTTTTCCTTTACCATACCATAATTTGTTTATGGCGCTAAGTTAGGCAGAATATGGCTGGGATAAACTGTAGGGATATTTTTAGTAAATAATCGAATAAAAAAGGTTAATCATTGAAAATCTGTTAGGATAAAATAGCAGACCCACTCTGTTTAGAGGTTTATGTCCTAAAATATTATTAATTTAAAAAATGAATTTACGGAAGTATTGATGCTAATCGAGGTAATTTATTGAAGTTTCTTCGTTTTCGATGCGTAAATACACCGTTTTCCCTAAGATTAAACTATGATTATTTTCGATGTGACCGGCGGGATAGCCGAAACAAACTGGAAAATCATATTCCAAGACTTTGTCCAGAATGATTTCCTCAAAACGCTGGCCGAATGATGGGTCGCTATCTTTTAAGCTGCTAAAGCCGCCTACGATTAAACCTTGAAGCTTTGCTAGTTTTCCTGCGCGTTTTAGTGTCCACAGCATACGGTCGATATTATAATACGACTCGCCTACGTCTTCAATGAATAGAATTTTACCATCATATGATCCGTCGGACGGCGATGCCAGGACGCTGTGTAAGATGGCTAAATTTCCGCCGATAAGCTGTCCATTTCCTGCTCCGGAACGATTTGGAAATCGGGATTGTTGATAGTGAAAGTCTATGCTTTCCCCGAATATTGCCTTTCTTAGCGATTCAAGAGCTTCCGCGGTACTATCGTCAAAAGATTTGGGCATTTGTCCGTGAATACTGGCTGTATTTAGATTATGTTGCAAATGGCTATGTAGTACAGTGATGTCACTGAAGCCAATAATCCACTTCGGCTGTTTTTCGAAACGGCTAAAATCCAAGCTATCGATAATACGGACAGTACCATAGCCGCCGCGCGCGGCAAATATTGCCTTAACATCGCTGTTGTCCAGCGCCCTTTGCAAGTCGCTGGCACGTAGCTCATCAGTCCCCGCAAATTGATTATACTGCGCGGTCACGGTTTCGCCAATGTCTACCTGTAATCCCCACTCTTGCAAGGCGGTCACGGCCACATCGATGGAACCCTTGATGTAGCTTGCCGGGCACACTATTGCAACCTTATCACCAGGTTTAAGAAATTCAGGTATTTTCATGCTGTACGCTTATTTTAAGCGCAAATTGAGTTATCTTTGTCAAAGAAACAAGTCTTTTGTTTACTTTTTCAGTCGTTATTGTTATTTAAAAATCGTTATACCTTGAGTATTTTATCCAAAAATCGTTTTACTATCACTTCGGCTCTTCCTTACGCGAATGGCCCTTTACATATCGGCCACCTTGCAGGCGCCTACATTCCAGCAGATATATTCGTTCGTTTTTTACGTTTAAACAATAAAGAAGTAGTATTCGTATGTGGTTCTGACGAACACGGAGCAGCAATCACTATTAAAGCGAAGAAGGAGGGCGTAACACCACGCGAAATTATCGACAAATACAACAAGCAGATCAAGGATAGTTTTGAAGATTTCGGGATCGATTTCGATATTTATCATCGTACTTCAGAACAAGTGCATCATGAACTTTCTCAGGAGTTTTTCTTGAATCTTTATGAAAAAGGGGAATTTATAGAGAAATTTTCTGAGCAATATTATGACGAAGAGTTTCACCAATTTCTTGCTGATCGATATATCGTGGGCACCTGTCCGCATTGCCATAACGACGGCGCGTACGGCGATCAATGTGAGAAATGCGGCACCTCTCTGAATCCGACTGATCTCATCAACCCGAAATCTACACTTAGTGGTAAAACGCCAATTTTAAAAGAAACAAAACACTGGTATCTGCCCTTGGATAAATATCAGCCTTGGCTGGAAAAGTGGTTGATCGAGGGTAAACGCCAAGAATTAAAATCCAATGTTTTCGGACAATGCCAGTCATGGCTGAAATCTGGACTGCAACCGCGATCGATGACACGCGATTTGGACTGGGGTGTTGATGTGCCGTTAGAAGAAGCCAAAGGGAAAAAACTATATGTATGGTTAGATGCGCCGATTGGCTACATATCTGCCACCAAACAATGGGCATTGGATAATGGAAAAGATTGGGAGACTTATTGGAAAAAGCAAGCAAACCCAGCAGATGAATCTACCTTGATCCATTTCATTGGTAAAGATAATATCGTTTTCCACTGCATTATCTTTCCTGCAATTTTGCATGCGCATGGCGAATACATTCTTCCAGAGAACGTACCCGCAAACGAGTTTTTGAATTTGGAAGGCGATAAGCTTTCCACATCTAGAAACCACGCGGTGTGGTTGCATGACTATCTTGCCGAGTTTCCGGGCAAACAGGATGAGTTGCGCTATGTGTTAAGCTCTATTCTACCTGAAACGTCAGACAGCGAGTTCACTTGGAAAGATTTTCAGTCGCGCGTAAATAATGAATTGGTTGCTATTTTAGGCAATTTTGTCAATCGGGTGATGGTGCTGTCACATAAATATTTTGCTGGAAAGGTGTCTTTAGGCTCTGCATTGACGACGCAAGATCAATCAGTGCTGTCCGAATTGGCCAGCTTTCCGAAAGATATCGAACAGTCCATTGGGCAATACCGTTTCCGCGAAGCGCTAAGCCATTTTATGAATGCAGCGCGCTTAGGCAATAAATACCTTGCCGATGAAGAACCTTGGAAAGTCTATAAAGAAGATCAAGAACGCGTAAAAACGGTGCTTTACGTTGCGTCACAAATTGTGGCCAACTTAGCTGTGCTTGCGCAGCCTTTCCTACCACGTACGGCGACGAAGTTATTTGCTATGTTGAATCTTACTGCGCAAAGTTGGGATCGTGCAGGTCTTGCTACCCTTATTTCTGAAGGACATGATTTGGGTGAAGCCGTCCTTCTTTTTGAAAAGATCACGGACGAGCAGGTAGCATTTCAATTGGAGAAACTGGCAAATGCGAAAGCTCAAAATGCTGCCAATAGCGCGCAAGCTGAGCCTGCAAAGGCAAATATCAGCTATGACGACTTTATGAAGATGGATATTCGTATCGGAACCATCTTGGAAGCAGAAAAAGTAGCCAAAACTAAGAAGCTGCTGAAATTAAAAATTGATACGGGGATTGATCAGCGTACTGTCGTATCCGGCATTGCCGAATACTTTGCCCCGGAAGATATCGTTGGTAAACAAGTTTCTATACTGGTGAATCTTGAACCCAGAGAGATTAAAGGCATTACCTCCCAGGGGATGATCTTGATGGCCGAAGATGCCGATGGCAGATTGGACTTTGTGCACCCTACATCGGCAATTAAGCCGGGAAGTAGCGTGCGCTAACTGACGAAGACTTTAGATGAAACGCGAGCGGACATAAAATTGTCCGCTTAGCATTTAAAAAATGCGTCATTGCCAGGAAGAATGGCGATCGCTGAAGGCAGCTCCGAAGGAAGCCAATCTGGCCTTTTTATAAACGTAAGGTCGCCTCGTCGTCGTTCCTACTTCTCGCGATGACGTGAATGTTTTGCTTGTCAGGACAGCCATATTTTTTTAATCGCCAATTTGTGCTGCTCATTTAAGATTGCGTCGTGTTTCCTCGTAGACACTCTATGCCCCAAACAAGACAAAACGCAATAAATGAAGGAACGACCCACCCCAGTTCATAAGAAAAGAATGGGATTTTGTTCAATACCGCTAATTGGTGGGGAGCAAGTAGCCCAAGAATATTCAGAACATTGCAAACGGCTATAATTGTGGATGAGATCAACGCCGCTATATAAGGCGACTTCGAGCTTACCAGTCGTCCGAGAAACACCACATACAATACCAAGGTAATCACGATGGGGTAGACAAAGGCTAATGGCGGATAAGCAAACTGAATGATATTGTCGACACCTGTGATTGATAACACAGCAGAGACAAGGCACGTAAGTGTGACAAGTAATTTATAGCTAAGTTTGCCGTTCGTGAGTGCGCTGAAAAACGTACCCACGGCAGCTGCAAGTGCAATGGCAGTAGTGAGGCAAGCTAGGGCTATACTTAATGCGATCGCCAAAGTGCCATATTTTCCCAATATACTATTTGAAATATGGATCAATAGTTCAGAACGTTTTATAGATGTATTTGCTATCCCTGCGGTAGCGCCGAGATAAATAAGTCCGCCATAGATAAACAGAAGACAAACGGCAGCCAGCGCCCCTGAAGCAATAACAACTTTATTTTTTTCACGAATCGAATGATATCCCTTGGCTTTTGTGGCCGCAATAATAATCCCTGCGAAAATGACAGAAGCTAATACATCTAAGGTTTGATAGCCCTCAGTAAAGCCCAACGCAAAGGATTCAGCGGTTGATAGCGCGCTTGCATCTGGCATTGCCGTTGGGTGCGCGATACCAGCTACGATCAATAAGGTAAGAATGACTAATAAAAAAGGCGTAAGAATATTGCCCACTAAATCCACGACTTTTGATGGAACGATAGCAAAAAGCCAAACTACAATAAAAAAAACAAGAGAAGTCCATAATGGATTACTGTTGGGAAAAGAGGGTAGGATACCAACTTCAAAAGTTGTTGCCGCCGTTCTAGGAAGCGCAATTAGCGGCCCGATACAAATCATGATCACCGCGCCCAACACGGTGGCTAAATTTTTGTTTACACGATTTCCAAGATCGTTGAATGTTTCTCCAGATTGTGTAACGGAAAGAATCCCAAGAAAGGGGAGTAAGATTCCGGTGAGGCCGAAAGCCAATATCGTTATCCAAATGTGGCTACCTACGTTTACTCCTATGAACGGCGGAAGTAGCAAATTGCCTGCACCGAAAAACATAGCGAACAAGGCAAATCCAATGGTAGCAATATCTCCAATTTTTTTCATATTCTTCTAAAAAAGTAAATCTCCGACTTGTTTAGCTTCCTTGACATCGTGCACGCGAAGGAGTTGTACACCTTTGGACAACAATAGGGTATTCAATGCGATAGTCCCCGTTAGAGCCTCTTGTGCTGAGATCCCCAGCTTTTTATAGATCATCGATTTTCGGGAGATGCCACCCAAGAGTGGCAAGCCAAAGTAGTGTAACTCATCCACGCGATGCAGTAGTTCGTGATTCTGTTCAACGGTTTTTGCAAAACCAAATCCCGGATCTAAAATAATGTCTTTCACGCCCATGGTGCGGAGCTGACTGATTTTGTCACCTAAGAAGGTAGCCACATCAATCACGATATCGTCGTAATGAGTAAGTTCTTGCATATTTTCGGGCAGACCACGCATGTGCATCAATATGTAGGGCACTTGTAGGCGAGCGACCGTAGCAAACATGTTTTCATCAATTGTACCAGCAGAAACGTCATTGATCAGTTGTACACCCATTTTCACCGCTTCCTCTGCCACACTAGCACGGAAGGTATCAATGGATAGCTTACTTTCTGGATACTTTACACGTAATGCTTCAATAACGGGTAATGCCCTATCCATCTCCTCCTGTGCGCTAATCAATGCTGCGCCGGGGCGGGAAGAAAAGGCGCCGATATCTAAAATGGTTGCTCCATCTTGCAGCAGCTGATCAGCTTTGATTAAAGCCAGTTCAACAGCATTATGCCGTCCGCCATCAAAAAAGGAATCGGGGGTAACATTTAGAATACCCATAATCAGTGGCCGATCGAAGCTAAGCAGATGTCCGCCCATATTCAGCGATTGTGCGGCCGTCGTTTTTAAGTGCGTCATGTGGCACGAAGATAAAAAAAAGTAGGAAAATTTAGGAAGCGGGCTGGTGCGTGGAACATTTCACTTAAGCATGGTGGACACGTTTTTTATAACGTAAAAAGGTTACTTTGCTACAAGTAACCTCCTTTCAATTGTTAGAAAGTGCCTGATTAAAGCACAACAACACCATCCGCCACGATACTGATGTCGGTCTTCGGTTTTGTGATTTTAGCAATTTCTTCTTTCGAGGCACCTTTGTCTTCTGCATAATGCTGTAACCATTCTACCGAGGTTTCTTTGATCTTCGCACGGCCTTCGACGGTAATTTTCTTTCCCACGATGTCAGCGGGAACAAAGTATCCGTAATCCGTAAAACGAACCATGACCGACTCGCCATCTGCACGTTTCAAGGTAAGAAAACACCCTTTTTTCTTGCACACTTCCACTACCTCGCCAGTTATTTTCCCGTTAAAGTTCTCATTTTTCTGCAGCTTCTTTTCCAGATCAGCAACAGAGATAGCGTTTTGGGCATCAATCTTTTTGCCATACTGAACACCTTTTTTCGCGGGTGTGATCTGTTGCTGTGCAAAGCTCATGTTTAACGCAACAAATGCGCAGATGAGCAGGCTGATGATTTTTTTCATGATATTAGCTATTTACGTAAAAATTCAAATTTTCCACTGGGATCAAGCTTTAGAACCGTTGATGATTTGCCATCTCCTTTTTCATGTTGTCCATATTCCACCACATAATCCACGCCGCTGAGAATCTGTTCCGCAATATCGGGAAAAGATTGGGGTGAAACATCCCCGCTAATATTGGCGCTGGTCGATATAATAGGTTTCCGAAAGCGTTGTAGCAACTGCTCGCAAAAAGGATGGCGCACGATCCGTATGCCGACACTGCCATCTTCTGCGATAGCGTTTTCGGCAAGGTTTTTCGCTTTGGAATATACGATCGTAAGTGGCTTTTCGGCATATTCGATCAATTCGTAAGCAACCTCTGGAATGTCGTTGACGTAGCTCGCGAGCTGGTTGTCGTTGTGTAATAGCACAATCAAACTCTTGCTCTTGTCTCGTCCTTTTAAGGCAAAAATCTTATCGACGGCTTCTTTGTTGGTTGCATCGCAACCAATACCCCAAATGGTATCTGTGGGATAAAGAATAAGCCCCCCGTTTTTCAACGTTTCAAGGGCTTTATTCAAATCTTCTCTATCAATAAATGCACGATGCATTAAACGGCTACATTGTGTTCGCGTAAAGCATCATTCAGTGACGTTTTCTTGTCTGTGGATTCTTTACGTTGACCGATGATCAAAGCACAAGGCACTTGGTATTCGCCTGCTTCGAATTTTTTAGTATATGATCCAGGGATAACGACCGAGCGTGCCGGCACGTAACCTTTGTACTCAATAGGTTCTGGTCCGGAAACGTCGATAATCTTTGTAGATGCTGTCAATACCACATTTGCGCCTAAAACTGCCTCTGTTTCCACACGGATACCTTCTACCACAATGGCGCGTGAACCTACGAAAACATTATCTTCGATAATAACCGGTGCAGCTTGAACTGGCTCAAGCACGCCGCCAATACCAACACCACCACTTAGGTGAACGTTTTTGCCGATTTGTGCACAAGAACCTACTGTTGCCCAGGTGTCTACCATCGTCCCCTCATCCACATAGGCCCCAATGTTAACGTAGGAAGGCATCATGATTACACCTTTGGATAGGTAGGCACCGTAACGGGCACTAGCACCAGGTACCACACGAACACCAAGTTCTTTGTAGTTTGTTTTCAACTTCATTTTGTCGAAATACACAAATGGACCATTGTCAATTTCTTTCATTTCCCGAATTGGGAAGTACAGAATAACCGCTTTTTTAATCCAATCGTTTACATGCCAGCGTGTGCCAATAGGCTCGGCAACACGAAGCTCACCTTCATCCAATTTTTGGATAACCACCGTGATGGCTTCAAAGTATTCTTTATATTCTAATAGTTGTCTGTCTTCCCAAGCGTCTTCAACCAACTTCTGCAGTTTCTGTAATTCCAATTCCATTTTGCAAAATAAAAAGTAAAAATTTAAAAGTAAAAATTCGAAAGATGAACCACTGCTTGCCTCTGTATAACAGCGGATCCTCTTTACCACAAAGATTATAATTTTTTAGCGAATCAACACGCTAGCCGTTCTAAAATTCCTTTTATTTGCTGTAATTTTGCATATATGGAAGCAGCAACTGGGAAAGAGAAACTGAGAATAGACAAATACTTGTGGGCTATTCGCATTTTTAAAACAAGAAGTTTGGCTACCGAGGCTTGTAAAGCGGGTCGTGTAAAGCTGAACGGTCAAAACTTGAAGGCTTCGGCCGTTGTTAAGATCGGAGACGTTTACGCTATACAGAAAGGGCCTGAGCGTAAAGTAATTTTGGTAACAGGATTATTGGAACGTCGTGTCGATGCAAAAACAGCGGTACAATTTTATCAAGATCAAACTCCCGTGCAGGATACCCACGCTTTTAAGTCTGTCTTCCAAGCCCCTATTTTAAAACGTGATCGCGGCACCGGGAGGCCAACCAAGAAAGATCGTCGAGAGATAGATGACCTGAAAACCGACTGGTGGGAAGAGGAAGAAGAAAAGTGATGGTGTACCTTTGCGCTATGCCTTTCCGTTATAACCTCGTTTACTTTCTAATCCTCTTTATCCCCTGCATATCTCGTGCTCAAGCAGACAGTACAGCGCAAGTGCTGGAAGAGGTATTCCACGCGAAAGATAAGATTGAGCAGCAGAAAATCGAACGCTTAGTCGTACTAAAAAGACGGTTTGCGCAAGAGCGTATGCCAACCAGGAAGTTAGACTTGGCGAAAGAACTCATACTTGCCTATCGCAAATATCAGGTTGACTCAGCTATTCATTACACGCAGCTATATCGGCAATTGGGCGAGCAGCTTACGGACTCCTTAGTGGTTAACCAAGCCAATTTTTATCTGGCGAGCCTCTATTCATCGACAGGAAAATTTATTGAAGCCGAGAACTTGCTCCGTGGTATCAAGCGGAGTGCATTACCTAACGACTTAGTGCCTGCCTATTTCGAAGCATACACGGCATTTAGTAGCCATTATGGCCAAAGTAGTAACAACGAACAGTACTTCAAGCTCAGTGAACGCTACCGCGATTCACTGTTGAACCTGTTGCCCGATACATCGTTGCAATATCGCATAGCATTGGCAACAAAATACCTTTATCATAATCGGGAAACAGAAGCCGAACAAATACTAAGATCACTTTTGCTAAAGACTGACGATCGTTATACCGAACGCGGACTAATTGCTTATTTGCTCGGCCTCATGTATAAAAATAAAAACGATATCGATCAAGCGACGTATTACTTTTCGTTATCGGCCATATCAGATATTAGACATGTGGTGAAAGATAACGCATCGCTGCAAAGCTTAGCCCAATGTTACAATAGTCATGGCGATATCGATAAGGCTTACCAATTTATTCAGGCAGCAGTAAACGACGCCGCATTCTGCAACATCCGGTACCGCTCGCTTGAAAACTCATCTTTCTACGGTATTATCAACACGTCTTTCCAGGAAAAGGAGCTTGCGCAGAAGCGCGCGCTACGGCAAAACCTAATTGTTATTAGCTTACTTTCCATGTTCCTTGTTCTTGCACTCTTCTTTCTTTACACTCAAATCAAGAAACTTCGAAGGGCCCGAATCGAACTACATCAGGCGAATGCCGAGCTCAAGAAATTGAATACTCAACTTTTGCTGAGTAACACTAATTTATCAGAGTCAAATCATATCAAAGAGGAGTATATAGCTCAATTCTTTGACATCTGCTCGAGTTATATCGATAAAATCGATGAACAAAGAAAGTTGCTTCTGAAACGGTTTGCCCAAAAACAATATGATGATATCAATAAGATCCTGAAATCGCAGGATGTAGTTAAGAATGAATTGGAAGAACTGTATCGTAATTTTGACATTATCTTTCTTAATCTTTATCCATCCTTTATCGAAGACTTTAACCAATTGCTTCGCTCGGAGGAACGTATCAACTTAAAAGATGGCGAGTTGCTAAACACCGAACTGCGCATTTTTGCCCTCATTCGTTTAGGAATTACAGACTCGACAAAAATTGCAACTTTTCTCCGTTACTCCTTGCGAACGGTATACAATTATCGGGTGAAGGTACGTGGGAAAGTAGCCGGATCTAAAGACGAATTCGAAGCTAAAATTCGCGATATCGGTGAAATTCGATCTTTCTAAAGGATATTATCAGTTACTTTTTAGCTCGCTATCATCTTTTTAATCAATTGGTAGTTAGTGTGTTGATTGTTTTTTGGAGTTACTTTTCGATCTCTACCGTCCTTTAAGGCGGTATTTTTTCTGCATACCGTATTAACTTTGCCATTGCCTCTCGGGGCGAGCAATTATAATCCAAGCAAAAGATCAAATTATAAGACCTATGGCATTTTCTACAAGAATGACGCGTCCTATTTTTCTTTTCGTTTTTTTGTTGCAGATGTTATCCCTGCGCGCACAAACGATAGTGTCTCTACAAGGCACAGTGAAGGATGGACAAACCAACGCGCCCATCGTCGGGGCTACCGTTTCCGTAAAGGGAACAACGAACGTCACATCAACAGATGGAGATGGGAATTTTACGCTGGTTAATGTGCCGCGTGCTGCACAATTATCTATCTCATACATTGGTTACGCAACTGCCGAAGCCACTGTGCAAAGTGAAACAATAGCGATAATCTTGGAATCCAACAGCTCCGCTTTGGAAGATGTCGTCGTTATTGGCTATGGATCCGTAAGACGAAAGGATGTCACCACAGCGATTTCGAGTGTCTCTTTGGAAGATCTTAACCAACGACCCATTGTTTCGGCGGGACAGGCTTTGCAAGGAAGAGCCGCCGGTGTGTCAGTGATACAACCCAACGGTGCGCCTGGAGGAGAAACCTCCATTCGTATTCGTGGAACTACTTCGTTCAATGCTAGCAATAATCCACTCTACGTCGTCGATGGGGTACCGGTAGACAACATCAATTTCCTGTCGCCAAATGATATGGCGGATATTCAGGTATTGAAAGACGCGTCCTCGGCAGCAATCTACGGCTCACGCGCCGCAAATGGTGTTGTTCTGATTACTACAAAGCAAGGTAAAGCAGGTGATGCCAAGATCGCTTTCAATGGTCAGCTTACGCAAAATAGCGTAGCGAATAAACTGGAATCCCTCAACGCTGCACAGTATAAAGAACTTCAGGATGAGATTGGACTGGTAAATCTTCCCGATGGCCTACCGGATCGTACAAATTGGTCCGATGAAACTTTCACGAAGGGTTTAATGCAGAACTACCAAATCTCGATTTCCGACGGAACCGAGAAACTTAGATATTTCCTTTCCGGAGGCTACCTCAATGAATCGGGCGTGATCAAATCGTCATTCTATCGACGTTACAACTTTCGTGCAAACATCGATAATGATGTACGCAGATGGTTAAAAGTAAGCGCCAATGTGGCCTATACGGATGATATCCGCAATGGTATCAATACGGGAAATGGGGCGAACCGCGGTGGCGTAGTGTTATCGACTATAAACACCCCAACCTATGGTGCCATTTGGGATCCTGACTTTCCGGGCCAATATTATACCGATTTCTATGGTGTTAACATCACTAGCCCCTTAGAAAACATTGCGCGTACGAAAAACAATAAAGGTCGCGAAAACCGCCTAATCGCTTCTGGAAGTGCAATGGTAACCTTTACGCCTGATTTGACCTTTAAAACCATGCTGGCCCTTGATCGTAGGAACGGTTTAGCGACAACGTTTTTAGATCCGCTTTCCACCACTTGGGGGCGGACACTGTATGGTGAAGGATCGGACAACCGCAACATGAACACGGTGCTCACCTTCGACAATGTACTGAACTACAAGAAGCAGTGGGGACGTCATGGCATTGATCTGATGGGCGGAACGTCCTGGACGGCATCTGACTACACGAATAGCTGGATCAATGGAACACATTTCAGAAACGACTTGATTGAGACCTTAAATGTAGCCAATAAAATTTCGTGGACTGGAACGGGCAGCGGCGCTTCCGATTGGGCAATTATGTCTTTATTTGGACGTGCATCCTACAATTTTGATGGGAAGTACTTGCTGACAGCTAATTTACGGGGCGACGGTTCATCCAAATTGCATCCCGACTATCGCTGGGGAGTGTTTCCATCAATGTCTGCTGCTTGGCGTCTTTCTTCGGAAGACTTTTTGGAAGACGTATCTTGGATAAACGATTTGAAGATCCGTGGCGGATGGGGGCAAACAGGAAACCAATCGGGCCTGACGGATTACGCCTACCTACAAATGTACAATGCTACACGCGTTGCTTGGTTTGTCACCGGGCAGGAAAATGCGCTGCCGGTCACTTCATTCAGCGGCAATCTTCGCACACGTGATCTGCGTTGGGAGACTACTACGCAAAGTAACATCGGTGTCGATTTTACAGGATTTGCTAATCGGCTGACAGTCAATTTGGACTATTATCATAAGAAAACGACCGATATGTTGATGACGGCCACTGTTCCCACGGGTGCAGGGGCGTCAGGAACTATCATGCGGAACGAAGGAACAATGATCAATAAAGGGTTTGAAGTAAATGTGAGTAGCAAAAATCTCGTGCGAGATTTCCTATGGTCTACCGATTTTAATATTTCCTTTAACCGCAATCAGCTAACGGATTTGGAACTCCAAAAGATATACAGCACAGGACGAACCTCCGATTTTGTAGACGATAATGTTGTGCGTAATGAGCCGGGACGGGCATTGGGCGGATTTTTTGGCTACATCAGCGATGGAGTAGATCCAGAAACAGGTGATCTTCGCTACCGCGATATAAATGGCGATGGCCGTGTTTCTTCGTCAGACAGAACCTACATCGGGGATCCGAATCCAGATTTTATATTTGGCTTGACCAACAATTTGTCTTACAAAGGTTTCAATCTTAGCGTATTCTTGCAGGGATCTTATGGCAACGATATTTACAATGCTTCTCGTATGGAAACTGAAGGGATGTATGATGGTAAAAATCAGTCTATCCGCGTGCTGGACCGTTGGCGTATACCAGGCCAACAAACGAGCATTCCGAAAGCGGGTTTTGACCTAAAGAACTCTAGCCATTTTGTGGAAGATGGAAGTTTTCTACGCGTGAAAAACATTTCCCTGTCTTATGATATCAAGACAACGCGTTTAGCGAATGCGGGGATCAGCCGTTTGCAGCCTTTTGTTTCGGCTAGTAACCTATTGACATGGACCAAGTATACCGGCTTCGATCCAGAGGTCAACCAATGGGGAAGCAATGGCCATATACAAGGTATCGATTGGGGGACTTATCCACAAAATCGATCCCTTGTGGTCGGACTAAACCTAGAGTTTTAATCGTAATCAGATGAACATGAAAAGATATTTTAGTTACTGTATAGTGTGGGTTGGAATTGTCGCCTTCCTGCAAAGTTGTTCGCTTTCCCGCGATCCTTTAGATTCTTTTTCGGACGTGACGGAGGGGGTAGATGAAAAAGGAGAGTATGTAGCTTTCAAAGATAAGGGCGCTGTGCTGAGTCATCGCCAGGCGATGTATGACCAGATCCGAAATAGGCAAGAGCATTGGTATCTAGACCTGTTACTTGTGGGGGATGCACATGCTGATAACGCGTATGCGGGCACTACAGGTGCCGAAGTGCTGCCGTTCGAAAATAATTCGATCGAAGGTTCAAATTCAGTGCTTGCCCGCGACTGGAGCCGGTATATGGAAGATGTAGCCCTAGCGAACAAAATGGTTCAGTATGTGGACTCTGTAAACGACAATAGCCTGACTAGTGCTGAACGCGGCCAATTTAAAGCCGAAGCCCAGATCTTTCGGGCTTTGGTATATTTCGATATGGTTCGGCTTTGGGGTGATGTGCCTTTGGTAACAACGGTAGCTAAAGACATTACATCAGAAAATATCAAAGAAGTATACCCTTCCTACTTCCCGACCCAGAGCACGGAGAAGGAGGTTTATGAACAGATTCAAAAGGATTTGCTGGAAGCAATTCCTAACGCGCCAGCCAATAACGCTGCAAATAAAACGATCTTTAGCAAATCGGTGGCACGCGCTGTATTAGCAAAGATTTATGCTGAAAAGCCGTTGCGCGACTATAATAAAGTAATCCAATATGCGGATGAGCTGGCAGCTGATGGCTTTGCTCTAGAACCAGAATTCAGTAATCTTTTCGGGATGAATGAAAATAATACGGATGCAAAAAAAAGGAACACTCAAGAGTCAATTCTGGAAGGACAATTTTTTGCCGGAAATGGAAATTGGGTTACTTGGATGTTTGGGCGTGACCTCACGAACTATAACTCCAACTTCACATGGGCCAAATGGGTAACTCCATCTCGTGATTTGATCAATACATTCCAGCAAGAAGGTGATCAGGTTCGTTATGCCCAATCGATTGTCTTTTATCAAACGACATGGAGCAACTATTATCCGGCAAACAACTACCCCTTTATGTATAAATTGCGCTCTGCAGTAAATAGTCTAATTAAATATCGTTATGCAGATATTTTGCTACTTAAAGCCGAAGCATTAATACAACGCGATGGAGGCGACCTAAATGCAGCAGCAGATATTATTGATCAGGTACGCACCCGTGCGAAGCTGACCTTGTTGCCATCTGCTACGCGCAGCAGCAGGACGGCTTTGCTAGACGCTTTGCTTAAAGAACGTCGTTTAGAGTTAGCCTTCGAAGGACAGCGTTGGTTTGACTTGGTACGATTAGATAAGGTTGAAAGCGTGATGAATGCGGTGTATGCAAGAGACAGCGGACGCCGTACACAGGTGTATCCTTTTACCAACTATTCTTACCGGATGCCGATACCACAAAGTATCCTCGATCAAAATCCTAATTTAAAGCAAAACTTGGGCTACTAGCCCACTCTAAAAACCAACTTATTGAAATGGAAAATTTAAAGAAAACGATACTCTTCAGCAGTTTATTCAGCCTGATGATTATGGCCTGCGGATCTAGCGGCACAACAGAGGCGGTGCCCGAGCCACCTCCTGGCAAGCAGTCGGGTGATGTAACGATTTATACCACCACTGCTGCACGCACGCAGGAGTTTCAAAAGTCTTTCGTTGACTTCGGCAATGGGGAAAATATGTCTCCGCGGACTATTCGTCTTAATGAGCAGCAGCGCTACCAGACGATGGATGGTTTTGGTTCAGCGATCACGGGATCGACAGCCTACAATCTCTTAAAAATGACGCAGGTAGATCGTACACAGTTCCTTAAAGAAACATTTAGCGTGAGCGAAGGAATGGGGCAAAGCTATATTCGGATTGCCATCGGCTGCTCTGACTTCTCGCTTAGCGAATATACGTTGAACGATAAGGAAGGCATCGAAAATTTTGCGCTACAAGAGGAAGAAACGAAATATGTAATTCCTATTTTAAAAGAGATTTTGGCAATAAATCCACAGATTAGGGTACTCGGATCACCATGGACAGCGCCGAAGTGGATGAAAGTAGCTGACTTGACAAATCTAGCTCCTTATGATTCTTGGACGGGAGGCCATCTAAACCCTAAATATTACCAAGACTATGCGACCTATTTTGTGAAGTGGATTCAAGCCATGCAAACCGCAGGCGTTGCGATACACGCAATCACACCGCAGAATGAGCCGCTAAATCCTAAGAACTCAGCCTCTATGCTGATGTATTGGTCGGAGCAAAGAGACTTTGTGCGCGACGCGTTAGGGCCGAAGTTACAGCAAGCGGGGTTGCATACAAAAATTTATGCGTTTGACCACAACTATAACTATGACAACATCAGTAGCCAGGAAGATTATCCGATAAAGATCTATGAAGATCCAAAAGCTGCTGCTTACTTTGCCGGAGCAGCATACCATAACTATGGGGGTGATAAAGCGGAATTGTTGGATGTGCACTTGAAAGCGCAGCAAAAAGAGTTGATCTTCACGGAAACTTCTATTGGAACATGGAATACCGGGCAAAATTTAGGGAGAAGGCTATTGGAAGATATGAAAGAAGTGGCATTGGGCACCGTTAATAATTGGAGCCGGGCGGTAATTGTGTGGAATCTGATGTTGGATTCCGAGCGAGGTCCTAATCGCGAAGGCGGTTGCAAGACCTGTTTTGGCGCGGTAGATATCAATTCTTCCGACTATAAGACAATCAAGAAAAATTCACACTACTTTATCATCGGGCACCTATCTGCGGTCGTTAAGCCGGGTGCCGTGCGTATCGCTACAGAAGGCTTTACCGAAGATGGGGTTGTGTTTTCCGCATTTAAAAATCCCGATAGCAGCTATGCTGTAGTTTTAGCAAATGAAAACACGAAAAACACCCGTATTACCTTCGCAGATGGTCAACGCTACTTCAGTTATGACATTCCTGCACAATCGGTAGTTTCTTATACTTGGAAATAATGAGAAAGCTCTTACAATACATCCTTCTTTTTGTTGCACTGGCATCCGTGTGGGCCTGTAAAGAAGAATACCGCTACCCATTGGGCGGTGGAAAGCCAATATTGATGGTGGAGGAACTCGCAACGAATGCTTATTTCGGAGACAGTCTGAGTTTTAGAGTCGCTGTGGCAGATGACGGAACAGAACTTTCGACCGTAAAAGCTCAGCTCTATTTCAGCGGCGACAAAGTCGCTGAGACCATTATCCGAACCAAAAGCTACGGCAGCTACGATGCAAAGATTTATGTCCCATTTTACAAGGATATTCCTAATGGAACTGCTGAACTGCGATTAGTCCTTGAAAATGTAGGCATGGTCAAAGTTGAAGAAACCAAGGAACTTGCTTTAAGCCGGCCGGACTTTCCTTTCCTCAACCTTATTACAGATACGGAAACTATTCGTTTGGAACGCATGGGCAACAATCTCTATACGGTTACTAAGGAGCTTCCTCAGAAGGTTAAAGGTTATATTCAGGCACCTGCTTTTGGAACAAATGGCAATACATTGAGTTTTGGTTGGGAAAATGAAAAGGTGACACAAGGGAGCACGCAACAAATTCCGTTTTCGTATCTCTCCGCCGGTGAATATAGGATTTCGTTTAATACGATGACCTATGCGGCTTCGCCATTTCAAAGCTACAAAGTAAATGGTGTGGAGATGCGAATGTTGGATGATAACCACTATACTGCCGATCTTACCCTTGCAGCAAACCAAGAGATCGCATTCACGGATTTCCCATCACTTGATAATTGGTGGCTGGACAAGGATTTTTTAGGTCGTGAAAATGGACAGATTCGCTTTCATGCTGCTCCTGGTAAATATCGTATCACCGCAGATTTCGATCGTCGTTATTTTGTTGTGGAGGCGATGACCGGCAATAATTTGGCGACGTTAAATGCAGATGGCACTGGAGCAATTTGGATTATCGGGGAAGGTATAGGTAAGCCAAACCTAAGCAATCAAGTCGGTTGGACGACCGAGAAAGCACTGTGCCTAGCACCAATCGGGGGTAAGAAATACCGCATCACCCTCGTTGCTGGAGAAAATATATCGACAAATTCCATCAACTTTAAATTCTTCCATCAGAAAGGATGGGGCGGCGAGTTTAAAAATGACGGGCTATCCAGCAGTAGCGATGTCATCTTCGTGGGCAACGGTTCCAACGGACGAGATCCTGGAAATCTGGGAATTATAGCCGGGAAGCAACTCGTGAGCGGTGCGACCTATGAATTAACGGTGGATTTATCGGCTGGAAATAACCAAGCGGTCTTGACCGTTTTTAAAAAATAAGCTGTGCAACTATGCGATGAGCGGAGAAGCTGGACATTTTTGTCTGGCTTCTCTCATTATTCAAGTATAAATCTGTACCTTGATTGCTATTGACAACAGACGAATGATGAAACAAACACGCTTAACCTTTATCTGCCTCTTCTTGATGGTCCTCGCTCTATGCAGCCATGCACAACAGGCTACTCCAAAACGTTATGTGCTAGCCATACACGGTGGTGCTGGAACGATTTTGAAAAAAAATATGAGCGATTCTCTGGAACGGGCGTATGTGGCGGAGCTGACGAAGTCATTGAGAGAGGGTTATCGGACATTACAGTCTGGGGGCACAAGCATAGATGCAGTAGTTGCTGCTATACAGATCATGGAAGACTCTCCTCTTTTTAATGCTGGCAAGGGTGCTGTTTTCAATCACAAAGGTGAAAACGAGATGGACGCCTCCATTATGGATGGCAAAACACTAGCTGCTGGAGCTGTTGCTGGTGTGCATACCATCAGAAATCCAATCACAGCAGCAAAGGCGGTAATGGAACAGTCGGAGCACGTGATGATGGTAGGCGAGGGAGCAGAAGAATTTGCCCACTCCAAAGGAATTGTGCTGGTTGAACCTTCTTATTTTTGGACAAAGCCACGTTGGGATGCACTACAAAAGATCTTGGAGCGCGATAAAGATGCAACGGCCTTGGATCATGACGACAAGCAGAGTAACACCAAAAAATACATTGATGAAAAGTTTGGGACGGTAGGCTGTGTCGCGTTGGATCAACAGGGCGGGTTAGCTGCGGGCACCTCAACGGGTGGAATGACGAATAAAAAATATGGGCGTGTAGGTGATGCGCCAATAATTGGCGCAGGAAATTATGCGAATGATCAAGTCGCTATTTCTTGCACAGGCTGGGGGGAATATTATATTCGCACGGTGGCGGCTTACGATGTTGCTGCGAAGGTGGCGTATGCGAATTTACCACTTGCCAAAGCTGCGCAACTTGTTATTGATAAAATTGCTGCATTAGGCGGCGATGGCGGAATGATTGCGTTAGATAAAGATGGTCGAGTTGCTATGCCTTTCAACACGGCGGGAATGTACCGTGGTACAATCACTGCCGATGGGAAAGTGGAGGTCGCTATCTATAAGGATTAAGGATCACTATTCTGGAATCCGATAAAAACTGATATACCTTACTATGCTATTTGCGCGTCGGTTGACGTATGCTGAAGGCCTTCTTGCGTCCCATTTTTGCGGACTCGGAAGGATTGCAATGATTAGGGCAGCTTCCTTCTTACTGAGGCTCTTGGCTGATTTGTAATAGTAATATTGCGCTGCGGCCTCTGCGCCATAAACCCCTTGCCCCATCTCAATGACATTGAGGTAAACTTCTAATATTCGCTTTTTGCTCCAAAGCACCTCAATCAATACCGTGAAGTAGGTTTCCAGTCCTTTGCGGAGCCAAGAACGTTCGGGCCATAAAAATACGTTTTTAGCAACTTGCTGACTAATTGTGCTGCCGCCCCTTAGCTTTTTGCCAGCTTGATTTTTTTCAAAGGCCTCGCGAATGGCTTTGGTGTCAAATCCGTTATGAGTTAAGAAGTGCGCATCTTCGCCAGCTATGGCAGCTCGTTTCAAGTTATCGGATAATTCGTCATAACTCAGCCAATCTTTTTCAATCTTCCATTCCTTGCCAGCAGCTTTCCGCTCAAAGGCGCGTTGCAGCTGTAGAAAGGTGACCGGCGGATTCATGATTTTCAATAGCAATACCCAAAAAATCGTAAATGCGAAAAACAATAAGACGATGCGGGCAGCCCAAATGCCAACACGTTGCTTCCAAGATACCTTGTAGCTTTTTGTTCTTGTATTTTTCTTTATTGTTGTAGAGCGTTTGATTGCCATGACCTCAAATTGTGCTGCAAAGCTAGGCGATTTTTTGCTATTCTCCTAGCAGACTCTTTATAGGGTCTGTGTTTGTTGGTTTATTCATGCAGCCATCTTACTATATGGCCCAAAATGACTAGTTATGCGTTCGCGCGCAAAAGCTCTTCGGTCTATAAATGTCTTGTCAAATCGGGCCATTTACCTTATTTTTACGGCTCACAAAAATGTAAATATCAGTGGCAAAAGAGAAAAAGCAAACCCCTTTAATGCAACAATATAATACCATCAAAGCCAAATACCCAGGTACTTTGCTGTTATTTAGAGTGGGTGATTTTTATGAGACCTTTGGCGAAGATGCCATTAAAGCTGCTGGTATTTTAGGTATTGTGCTTACAAAAAGAGGTAACGGATCAGAATCTGAAACAGCTTTAGCTGGCTTTCCGCATCACTCTTTAGAGACCTATTTGCCGAAACTTGTGCGTGCGGGACAGCGTGTTGCTATTTGCGACCAGCTAGAAGACCCTAAGCAGACCAAAACAATTGTAAAGCGCGGCGTAACGGAGCTTGTAACGCCCGGGGTATCTTACAATGACAATATTGTTCAGCAAAAGTCTAACAATTATTTGGCGTCTCTATACGAAGAGAAAGGTCAATATGGTATCTCTTTTTTGGATATTTCCACCGGCGAGTTCCTAGTGGCGCAGGGCAGTGCGAGTTATATTGATAAACTATTACAGGGCTTCAAGCCTACCGAGATTATTCTGGCAAAAAAACAGTACAAAACCTTCTTGGAACATTTTGGAAGCCAGTATTATACGTATACATTAGACGAGTGGCCTTATACAGGCGACTACGCGTCCGAGATGCTACTAAAGCATTTTGAGGTTAAGTCGATGAAAGGATTTGGTATAGAGCGAATGCCTTTGGGGATTGTTGCTGCAGGGGTTGCTTTGCATTACCTTAATGAAACAGAACATCGTAACCTACAGCACGTCTCTCATATCGCGCGGATAGAAGAAGATCACTTCATGTGGTTGGATCGTTTCACGATTCGTAATTTGGAGTTGATAGGATCAGCCAATGAAAATGCGACGACACTTTCTGATGTATTAGATCAAACTGCTTCGCCAATGGGCGCGCGATTGTTGAAAAGATGGATGGTGATGCCATTGAAAGATCTCAAATCGATCAATGAGCGGCTGGATGTCGTTTCATATTTTTCCGAAAACCGCGATTTGCGCGATGAGCTTATCAAGGAGATTAAACAGGTTGGCGACTTGGAGCGCCTCATTTCGAAAATAGGCTTACAGAAAGCTAATCCGCGTGAAATTACGCAGTTGAAGCGCTCTCTATACGCTGTGGAAAAGTTGAAAACGTTGACGGACATCGAATCTTCGGAAAGTCTACGCGTTATCGCTGAGCAACTAAACATTTGCCAGATCATTCGCGACAAAATGGATCGCATGTTGCAAGCAGAACCTCCTGTTTCCATCCTTAAAGGAAATGTCATTGCAGATGGTGTGGATCCTGATTTGGATAAATTGCGAAAGGTGGCGTTTGGCGGTAAAGATTATTTGCTGGAAATTCAACGGCGGGAGTCGGAAGCCACTGGTATTCCTTCGTTGAAAATTGCGTTTAATAACGTATTTGGTTATTACTTGGAAGTAACCAATACGCACAAAGATAAGGTGCCAACAGAATGGATTCGGAAGCAGACCTTAGTCAATGCCGAACGATATATTACGGAGGAACTAAAGGAATACGAAGAACAGATTCTTGGTGCCGAAGAAAAAATACAAGCCATCGAGAATCGCATTTACGCCGAGCTTTTATTGGATATTACCAATTATATCAAGCCCATTCAACTCAATGCACAGTTGATAGCTAAGCTTGATGTGCTACTGAACTTTGCCTGGATTGCGGAGAAAAATTTCTACATAAAGCCTGTCGTCACCGACGATAAATTATTAGATATAAAAGGTGGCCGGCATCCCGTTATTGAGAAAAACTTGCCTATCGGCGAGGATTACATCACCAATGATACCTATCTCGATCCCGAAACCCAGCAAATAATAATTATCACTGGGCCGAACATGGCGGGTAAATCTGCTTTGCTGCGACAAACGGGCCTCATTGTGCTGATGGCGCAAATCGGTTGTTTTGTTCCTGCGAAAGAGGCGACAATTGGTTTGGTCGATAAAATCTTCACGCGGGTGGGCGCATCTGACAACCTATCATCTGGTGAATCTACGTTTATGGTGGAGATGAACGAGACCGCTAGTATTATGAATAATCTTTCAGATCGTTCGCTGATCTTGCTGGATGAAATAGGGCGGGGTACAAGCACGTATGACGGTATTTCTATCGCATGGGCTATTGCTGAATTTTTGCATAACCATCCTACGGCTCGAGCCAAAACGCTTTTTGCCACCCATTATCATGAGCTGAATGAGTTGACAAACTCCATGTCTCGCATCAAGAACTTCAATGTTACGGTAAAGGAACTGAATAATAAGGTGATCTTTTTGCGGAAGTTGGTGCCTGGCGGCTCAGAGCATAGCTTTGGTATTCATGTTGCCAAGTTGGCTGGTATGCCTAACAAGTTAATCGGTCGGGCAGGGGAGATCCTAAAACGGCTGGAGCAAGAACGCACTGGCGGGGAACAAATTAAAGACAGTATGCGTAAAATTCAGAAACAGGCTTATCAACTACAAATGTTTGCCATTGATGACCCGGTTTTAGAAAAAATCCGTGATATGCTGAATAATTTAGATGTGAATACGCTAACACCCGTGGAAGCTTTGATGAAACTGGATGAAATCCAGCGCTTGCTAAAGAACTAGTTTGACATTTCATCGCGCTTGCAAGTGTTAGATGTTTTTATCTATTAAAAGCGGAAAAACAATTGTAGGCTAGCGTAATTTGGTTGTATTGTGGTGATTAGGCTGCTGTCCCAATTATAAGGGATATAATGATATGCTGCTTCAAGGCCAATATATTTCTTCCCCGCGATGTGATGCATTACATTTAATCCCAACGTAGTACGCATCGTGTTCACATTGTGATATTGCACACTACTACCGCCTTCTTCATACTCATCGTAATAATAGCCATCGTCGTAGTAATTAACTTCACTCAGTCCGGTAGTTGTAACGTCAAAATACAAACCTGCTTTTGGGGCAATAATGATTTTATCATTATCAAATGCCTTTATGCCGACATTTCCTCCTATGCTGAAACTTGCCCCCGAGTTGACATGTTCAATTTCATTATAGAGATTATAGTCGAAGGAACGGTCGTTACTATTTATGCGTATTTTAAGTCCGCCCTCCAGTAAAAAGAGTGACGAAAGTCCGGATGCATACATGACGCTCACGGTTGGGTTTGTTTTGAATAAGGGGTCAGATCCGGTAATGGGGAATTCAGCTCCCGCAGCGATGACAACACCCGCCCTTTTGTTATAATCGTACGTGGCACGCGGAACATTTTCTGCGACTACGGGTTGTGTTTCCTCGACGATAGGCTGGGGGGCTTCTCCGGCGTAAGATTGGTAAAACTTATCTAATTGGTCGGCAAATAGGTAAGAGATTTGCTCTTCTTGTGCGGTGAGTGTGTAAGAGGATGAAACCAAAAGTGCATTTGCCTTCAGCTTAGTTAGTGAATCTATTGGGTGGTTAAGCGGGATATAGTCAAAGTCGGCCTTATTGTCTTGATAGATGCGTCGGTATTCTTTTTCCACGGAGTAATCCCAACGCATAGTGAGCACTTCATGGTAGTTATGAGAGAGATAATCGGCAATCAGGTCGGCAGTTGTTTTTTTCTCAATTAGGGCCTGAATAATGCGCATACGTTGCGTGAACTCACTTTCGCCACAAGCACTTTGGACAGTGCTCAGTATACTTTCCAACTGTGTATAGTCATTCTTTTGTAAAGCAGGAATAAGTTTTTCCAGCGCGATGGCTGTAATCTGCTCACAGTTTTGCAAATTGTTATTCGCGCGTATAAAAATGGGGGAGGCAAGAAGTTGCAGAAAAAGTAGGAGTGTGAAAAGTTTCGCCATGACATTAATCTTGTATCAATAATAGTAAAATTAATTTGCTTATTAAAGGATGGATAGCTAGGAGCCCCAAAATATAAGCTTAACTTTGTATATGGCTTCCATTTTTAAGTTTAAGCAATTTGAGGTTGATCAGGGAGACTGTGCAATGAAGATCAATACGGATGGTGTAATATTGGGAGCTTCGGCTTTTCACTACGATGCGCAACGCATCCTTGACGTAGGTACGGGCACGGGTGTCATCGCGTTGATGCTCGCACAACGTCATCCAGCAGCTTTTGTCGATGCAGTGGAAATTGATCAAGGAGCCAGCGCACAAGCAGGTTACAACTTCCAGAGGTCTCGTTTCTCTGGTCGTTTGCGTTCGATTAATAGCGCTTTTCAGGAACTTCAACCCGAAGAATGCTATGATTTGATCGTGTCTAATCCTCCATTCTATACTAACTCTCTACACAATCCCGACCCGCGTAAGAAATTGGCCAAACATGCCGATGAACTATTTTTTGAAAGCTTGCTAGACTTCGTAGGAAAGTACCTTTCTCCTGATGGTAAATTCCAATGCATCCTTCCGGGTTCCTTAGCTGATTTAATGGTTCGTCAAATGTTGCCTGGGCGAGAGTTGTATTTAGAGCATGATTTGAGCATTTCTTCGTATATGGGGGAAACTCCTATTCGTAACTTGCTCAGCATTGGAAAGATTCCAAGTAAATCCTTGCAAGACGAATTGCAGATCTATGAAAGTCGTGGAGAACATACGGCAGCTTATAAGTCCTTATTAAAACCTTATTTTTTAGCATTCTAATTATGAAAAAAATTGGATTACTGTCCGATACCCATGGCTACTTGGACGATGCCGTTTTCCGGTACTTCGAGTCTTGCGACGAGATTTGGCATGCAGGGGATTTTGGTTCAATAGACATCATTGATAGCTTAGCAGCATTTAAACCTTTTAAAGGTGTTTGGGGAAATATTGACGGAAAGGATATCCGGCTGGCGTGTCCCGAACATGAACGCTTTATGTGCGAGGATGTGGATGTGTGGATGACGCATATTGGCGGATATCCTGGAAGATATGCGGTTCAGGTAAGGCCGGATATCACGCTAAATCCGCCGAAACTATTTATTTGCGGGCATTCCCATATTTTAAAGGTACAGTATGATCCAAAATTGAATCTGTTACATTTAAATCCCGGAGCTGCAGGCAAACAAGGCTGGCATAAAGTGCGGACATTGATGCGGTTTCAAATAACGGAAGATCGAATAGAAAATCTTGAAGTAATCGAATTGGGAAATCGATAGCCTATAAGCTATCCCGCACTTCTAACAAAAATTTCTTTAGGCGTTCCAAGGAATCAACCACGCGTTGATTCTCCTTAACCTCATTTTTGTTGGAACGTAAATACTCTCGGGCACCTTGGAGGGTGTAGCCTTTGTCTTTCACTAAGTTAAAAATAATCTTGAGGTTGGAGATGTCTTCTTGTGTAAAAAGACGATTACCTTTCTTATTCTTTTTTGGTTGTAGAATATCAAATTCACGTTCATAAAACCGAATCTGAGAAGCATTTACGCCAAACATTGTGGTCACTTCTCCCATCGTATAATATAGCTTATTTATCTCACGTTCTTTGTACGGCATAGTTTACGTTCTACTCTAGCAAATATACGAGCTCTCTTTGATTTTCAAAATTTTTCAGGGTTGTAATGTATCGCCGAAACTTTTTAATTTTGATATATGAAAGGCATCGTAATTGTTAGTAGGTTTTGGACCAATGTTTTTTCGGCGGGTCGTGCCACCGGCGTAACAATTTTTCCTTTTATTTTCTTGAGGTCACGAGGACTTAAGGCTGATAGAATTCTGCTACAACATGAGCGTATACATCTTCAACAAGCCTTGGAATTGGCTGTGCTACCTTTTTACGTTTGGTATTTGGTGGAGTTTTTAGTATGGTTTGTTCAACACGGTAATTTTCAACAAGCCTACCGGTCTATTTCGTTCGAGAAAGAGGCTTACGATCATGAGCGGGAGATGCGGTATCTGCAGATTCGTAAGTGCTGGGCTTTCTTCAGCTATTATAAAAGGTCTTAAAAAAGCAGAAGCTCCTTTTTTATAGGAGCTTCTGCTTTTTATCAAGTATGTCTTAGGAATAAACCAAACGAAGATAAGCTGCTACTTTGGCTTTTAGGTTTCTTCTGTCTACGATGAAGTCTAAGAAACCATGTTCCAATACAAATTCGGATGTCTGGAAGCCTTTTGGTAAATCTTTTTTTATAGTTTCCTTAATAACGCGAGGTCCGGCAAAGCCGATAAGTGCGCCTGGTTCTGCAATGTTTATGTCGCCTAACATGGCATAAGATGCGGTTACCCCTCCTGTAGTGGGATCTGTCAACAGACACACGTACGGGATTTTTGCTTTCGCCAACAAAGCTAATTTTGCAGATGTTTTTGCCATTTGCATCAAAGAGAAGGCTGCTTCCATCATACGGGCGCCACCCGACTTAGATATCAACATAAATGGCACCTTATGTTCCAAACAGTAATCAATAGAACGCGCAATTTTTTCACCAACTACCGATCCCATAGAACCTCCTATGAAATTGAAATCCATACAGGCAATGACGATGTCTTTTCCTTCCATCTTGCCGTGTCCGCATCGGATCGCATCCTTCAAGCCGGTTTTCGCTTGGCTATCGGCTAAACGGACAGGGTATGGCTTTGTATCAGAAAACTGTAATGGGTCTCCGGAAGTCAGGTTTTCAAAAAGTTCTGTGAAGTTGTTGTTGTCGAAAAGTATAGAAAAATAGGCTGCCGAGCCAATGCGAATATGATAGTCGCAATACTGGCATACATATTTATTTTCAATTTGCTCGCTGTTCAATAACGGCTTCTTACAATTCGGACATTTATTCCACATGCCGTCAGGAGCTTCCTTTTTATTTTCGGTTGCAGTACTGATTCCTGCCTTGTTTCTTTTAAACCAACTCATAAGTTTTCGATAATTCGGACTACAAATAAACAAAAAATATCATGAAAAATAGTATTCAGGGCGGAATAGTGCGTCGAAGCGAGCTTCACAAATCTTCTTTTATTGTTTGTCGGAGTGGATGTTTAGGAAAAGCCAGTTCTTAGACACTTGTGAAGATGGAGCGAAAGACAGTGTCTGCTTTTTTTTAAAACGATGCGAAATATTTTTATTCAGTTTTGTCTTCGGGAATAAGGCGCAAACGATTATGAATAATATCTGCAGAATCTTTATAGTTTTTTACATTTTGAAGAAGGTAAGCAATGTGATCGTAATGCGAGGCTTCATGGAGGAAGTCCAAACTAGGATTGCAATACAGCTTGAATTTGGTGAGGGAGTCGCCCCGCAACGTGGTGTATTCAAGTAATAAAGGTTCCCATATTTCGGTCGCCAGATCTTGCTCGTATTCCAATTCAAATCTTCGTTGCAGTTTTCTCGCAGCTCGCCCCCTATGACTGAAATGATTATATAGTTTTTGAATGTTGACAGCTATACCGCCGAAAGGAGAGAATGTGAACATGTCTTTATTATCACCGAGCAGATATATCTCCTTATGGTAAGCCTTTTTGGCTTCAAAGATAGATCGTGGATCCATTTTTCTACTAATCAAAATTTCTTCGATTGCAATAGTGTCTGTCTTCAATGTATCCTGTGTCAATACTGGAAAACGCATATTCTCGCCTTCAGATGGCACGCTGCAAATCATCGAAATACTGCTTGCGATAAGTACTAAGGTTCGCATCTCCACTGTTTTTTTAAATTTACGATAAAACATTTATCGCTGTACATCTTTAACATTTATTGACGAGCCGCTTTTAATAATGTCGTAAAGAAGTAAAATATTTGACGTAAATAGGATATTTTGCGACAAAAATGTATATTTGTGTCGTGGTCAGAGTTTGTACGTGGCGGAATAGTCCGAAATTTGACGTTATATATTTTAGGGAGAGATTTCCATGGCTAATAAAAAAGTGATAAGTAATGAAATTGATCAAATTCTGTCCACATTGGGAGAGTTTGATAATGGAGCAACACTTCATGAAATACGGAAAGCAGGAGGGATAAATCTAGAAACAAGATCCTTGCAAAGACGGCTCCATCAGCTAAGTAAGGATGGTTCAATTACCATATCTGGCAACACGCGTTCAAGAGTTTACCATCTGCCCGATAACGCATACAATCGGCATACACCAAAGGCTATTCAATTGGTTCATGAGCTATCAGCAGAAATCCTGCTCTCAAGTGCAGGTTTGGAAATTAAAAATCTCGTTTCCCAGCCAGTGTTCCAACGAAAGCCTGTTGGGTATCGACGCGATTTTCTTATGTCTTATCGTCCCAACGTGGATAGTTACCTCACCGATGCGGATAAAGATCAACTTGCTTACATTGGCAAAACCAATACATTGCAGCAGCCTGCAGGGACATATGCTAAATCAGTTTTGGAACGTCTGATAATAGACCTTTCATGGAATTCTAGCCGTTTGGAAGGAAATACGTACAGTTTGCTTGATACACAGTATTTAATTTCTAAGGGAAGAGCCGCTGACCAGAAAGACACTGCAGATGCTCAAATGATCATAAACCATAAGGAAGCCATTGAATTTCTAGTTCAGGGTGAAGATGAGATAGGTTTCAATAATTATACAATCACTAATTTACATGCTTTACTGTCTAATAACCTTCTGCCTGATCCTGCGGCTTCAGGAAGGTTAAGAACATTTAGTGTGGGGATTACCGACTCCGTTTTTACGCCATTAGCTGTGCCACAATTGGTGGATGAGATGTTTAGGGTGATTTTAGATAAAGTCGATTCAATTAAAGACCCCTTTGAACAGGCCTTTTTTATTATGGTTCATTTACCCTATCTACAGCCTTTCGATGATGTGAATAAACGCGTTTCTAGATTAGCGGCAAACATCCCCTTCAATGCACACAATTTGTCTCCACTGGCATTTGTAGACGTTCCTCAAAAACTGTATATACAGGGCCTACTTGGCGTTTATGAATTAAATAGGGTTGATCTTTTGAAAGACGTTTTTCTTTGGTCTTACGAGCGATCAGCACTTCGTTATGCAGCCATTAGACAGTCTTTAGGTGAGCCTGATCCTTTACGTGTTACCTATCGTGATGATATCCGCCATATTATGGGCGAGGTTGTTAAAAAAACATTGCCTCAGGAGGAAGCTGTCAAAGCGATAGCAAACTTTTCAGAAAATCTACCACAAAAGGATCGCCAAAAATTTATTGAGATCGTCGATACTGAATTGCTTTCCTTGCACGAGGGAAATTTTGCGCGATTCCGAGTCTCACCATCCGAATTTAAAAAATGGCAACAGGTTTGGAAAATATAAAGAGGTAGTCTTGTGCAGCTATAAATAAGGATCAAAATTTCTTTTGCTGCGAAGAATGCAGGCCGATGCGGTTTGTATCGGCCAACGTATATGCTCCTTAAAAGTCCATATTACGTTTACAAAATATGTTCTGGACTATTATTTCTCTCGCCTTTCATTGATCTTATCTCCAATGTAATTAACCTCCTCGTCCATTCCGAACATGGGAAGTTCGGTTTCAGGGTGCAGTTTCAGCCAAGCGGTATCATTATCTCTGATTATTTTTAAGTATTCTCTACCATCCTTAAAAATAACAAAAACATCTTCTTCTTCCGGAAAGACGGAATAGACGACATCCCCTAACTCAATATCAAATGGTTCCTGTGCTCCTTCTAATTTCATGCGCTAAAATTTTAATCAAAGTTAGAACTTTTAAACAAAATTCTTATTTTTAAGATTCCAATTATGAACAAGATTCAGCAAATAGCACTCACCAAGATCAAAGGTGTAGGTCCTAGGACCGCACGTATACTGTTGGCTTACTGCGGTTCGGTAGATGCAATCTTTGGCGCAACGCGAAAGGAACTTCTAGCTATTCCCTCTATCGGTAAGGTGACAGTAGATGCTATTTTGTCTAAAAATTACTTGGAAGAAGCTGAGCGTGAATTTCTTTTTATCGAAAAGCATCGTATTCAATTGTTATGGATAGAGAACCCTGATTACCCCAAACGTTTGCTGCACTGCGAAGATGCCCCTTTACTCCTTTATTACAAAGGAGCCGCCAATTTGAATGCTTGTCGTGTTGTCAGTATTGTCGGTACGCGTAATGCTACGGCTTATGGACGACAACTTTGTGATGAACTCGTTGCGGAGTTGCCTGAAGAGGAGATTTTGGTGGTGAGCGGATTGGCTTATGGTATCGATGTTTTGGCTCATCGGCTGTCGATTAAGCATGATGTGCCTACTGTGGGCGTGCTTGGACATGGCCTCGATATTATATATCCGGCGGCGCATCGAGAAGTGGCATCCCGCATGCTGGACAAGGGGGGCTTACTTACGGAGTTCCCTTCGGGCGCCGCCCCTGAGCGGAACAACTTTCCCGCCCGTAATCGCATCATAGCTGGTTTGGCGGATGTCACCGTAGTCGTTGAAGCAGCTCGCAAAGGGGGAGCATTAATTACAGCGGAAATAGCTAATAGCTATAACCGTGACGTGTGCGCGTTTCCGGGACGGATTGACCAAGAATATTCGGCGGGATGCAATTATCTTATTAAAACCAACCGGGCACATCTAATTCGCAACGCGCAAGATCTTTGCTACCTGATGGGCTGGGAAGATCGCGGGAAGAGTGAGCAGGGCATTCAGCTTCCATTGCATCAACTTGACTTGACGAAAGATCAACAGAAGGTTTATAATTTTCTTCAAGATAAAGAACAAGCTATGGTAGACGACATCGCGCTTCACTTGGATTGGCCAATGAGTAAATTGGCTATGGTTCTTTTAGAAATGGAAATGAACAATGTCGTCTTCGCCTTGCCGGGTAAAATTTACAGATCTTTGTGACGCTAACTTTAAACCTAAACAAATATGCATAACAGCAATAAAACATTGTGGAAAGTAATTGGCGCGTCCTCCTTAGGAACGCTAATCGAGTGGTATGACTTTTTCATTTTCGGGAGTCTTTCTATTGTGTTATCCACGAAATTCTTTCCGGCAGACAATCCTACTGCTGCTTTTCTATCTACATTGGCAACTTTCGCAGCGGGCTTTGTTGTGCGTCCTTTTGGAGCTCTGTTTTTTGGCCGCTTAGGCGATCTAATCGGTCGTAAATATACCTTCATGGTCACGCTTATGTTAATGGGCGGAGCCACATTTCTTATTGGTTGCACACCTAGTTATGAAAGTATAGGCTTTTTAGCTCCGCTTATTGTTTTGCTGCTGCGTCTTCTGCAGGGTTTGGCATTGGGTGGTGAGTATGGCGGCGCAGCAACATATGTTGCCGAGCATAGCCCGGAAGGTCAGCGAGGCTATTGGACATCATGGATCCAGACTACGGCTACATTTGGATTGTTTATATCCCTGGTGGTTATCCTCTTAACACGTTTGCTGCTGACTGAAGCACAATTTGACGAATGGGGCTGGCGGGTGCCGTTCGTGCTTTCCATCTTTATGGTTTATGTTTCTTATCTTATTCGGAAGAATATGGATGAATCCCCCGAATTTAAACGGGCGAAATCGGAAGGGAAAACGGCAAAAAATCCACTACGTGAAAGTTTTGGGAATACTTATAATTTGAAATTTGTGTTGCTGGCGCTATTCGGTGCAGCGATGGGGCAGGGGGTGGTCTGGTATACTGGCCAATTTTACTCCATGAGTTTTATGAAAACAGTCATGTTTCTCGATACTGATCAGGCGGATCTTATTTTGGGAATCGCGCTGTTGTTCGGTACACCATTTTTTGTCGTATTTGGGCGTTTAAGCGATAGATTGGGAAGGAAATGGGTCATGTTGGCAGGAATGCTGCTCGCGATATTGACTTACCGTCCGATTTACGAAGCTATGTATCAGCTTACTAATGTTAGTCGAAAGACAGAACAGATTGACTCACGCGAACAGGTCACTGAAACTAAGCCAACAGAAGCTGGGACTGTTATCGAGACGACAACCATACTGCATTATACAGATGGGACCGAAGTAAAGCATATCGACACGTCAATGCAGGTGAACGAGGGGCGTGCTTCGAATGACGAGTCGCAACTCAAGCCATCCAGGAAGACTATAGTGCTTATAGCAGGCTTAAATTACGTCTATCTGGTCGTACTCATCTTTATACAGATCATTTACATTACATTGGTTTATGGTCCTATAGCTGCTTTCCTTGTCGAGATCTTTCCTGTGAAAATTCGATACACCTCAATGTCCTTACCTTATCATGTAGGCAACGGGATTTTTGGAGGACTATTACCTGCCGTGTCCACGTATTTAGCGACAAACGCGCAGCTACATGGTGAACCAGATTTTTACTTGGCTGGACTGTGGTATCCAATCGGAGTCGCAGCAGTTTGTTTTGCAATAGGTGCAATCTATATTTCTAAGTCAATGACTGCTAACTCTAAAAACTCTTAAAAGATGGAATCGTTAAAAAAAATATTAGGTATAATTTGGATCCTATTAGCTTTGCTTACTGCTTATTTCTGTATTTTCCATTTTGGGATACCAAAACTACACACGGGGCATCAGGAGGATTTGGTCTTTGGGATTATTATTTTATTTATCCTAACACCCATTATTAGCATTGGGTTGGCTATTTTCGGCTATTTCGCTCTGCGTGGTGAATATGAAGAGGGAAAGATGTGATTTTTGTTAGTTGACTATCAGAGAGCTATCGGCAGATTTCTAAAAAAATTTGGGGAACGTGATTTTTTTGCTACTTTTGTCGCGGGCAAGTCTCCTACGACCAGCTCCCGATGACTCCCCCAGGTTGGGAACAAAGCAAGGGTATTTGGTTGAGCGGTGCGATAGGAGTAGCTTGCCCTTTTTTATTTCCTTAAATAGGATGAGGCGCTGTCGAAGCGCTTTTGTTATTTTAGGACGATCCATACTTCCGATGATCGCGAAAAGTTTATCCCGGGAGCTCAATTTTTGCAGCCTGTTTTTTACAGGTTACAAAAAGTATAAAGTAAGCCCGCTAGTTCACATAATAAGAATTAGGCTTCACTTACATTGGAACGTACACTACGTATTTTGTATCGAAGAAATCTTCGCTAAAGTAATCCGATAAGGGATGAAGCTCGGCTTTCAAACGGGCCTCTTTAATCTCCTCTTTCAAATCACCACCTTTTAGGTAAAGTATGCCGTTCGGAATCCCATTTCTATCTTTTTTCTCAAACTTGTTACGAACCCAAGGGGCGAAATCGGCGAAGCGCGTGACTGCCCGGGATACAACGAAGTCATACTTATAATCCAATTCTTCAGCACGGATGTGATCTGCTTCAACATTTTGAAGACCTAACGCTTCAGCAACTTCGCGAACCACCTTAATTTTTTTGCCGATTGAATCTACCAGGTGGAATTTTACCTCAGGGAAAAATATGGCTAGGGGGATACCAGGAAATCCGCCGCCTGTTCCGACATCGAGAATACGCGTGCCTGCTGTAAATTCGTTTACAAATTTGGCTATACCTAGTGAATGTAAGACATGGTGCAGGTAAAGGCTTTCGATGTCCTTGCGCGAGACAACATTAATTTGGTTGTTCCAAAATGGATACAGCTCGGCGAGCTGGGCAAATTGTGATTTTTGAATTTCCGAAAGTTTCGGGAAGTATTTGTAGATGATTTCGACAGTGGGATTCATAAGTTGTTGTTTGTCGTCCTTGTGCGGCGTATGTAATGTAACTAAGTGTTGGAATACCGCTATTTCCAAGAAGTTTGTTTTTTGGTGCGGTTGAATATTCCGTTGATACAGATATAAAAATAGTAAAAAAGATCGAGGAGAGGGATCCACAGTAGGAGTCCGCGTAGTTCAAGCTTTTTATAGATATTACCAAAGACAATAAGTTGGCTTATTAGGCGAATGAAATACATCGACAATGGAATAAACCAGAGCGAGGGATAGGTTGCTATGCAAATGGCGAGCAATATATAAAAAAGCACGGCAGAAAGCAGCTGGGTTGCTAACATACGTTTGTGTTTTGGTTTATATAAAACGGAGGCTCCCGCATGTCGGCCCTTCTGTTTGTAATAACTCTTCCATGTTGTCTTAGGTAATGATGCTACATGGGCATCCGGATGTAGTACAATTTGCACATTTCTGGGGGTAGCGTTGTGGTTTACAAAAAGATCGTCATCGCCCGATTTGATGTGCATGTGTTTGTTGAAGCCTTTTCCTCTAAAGAATAGTCCTTTTGTGTAAGCCAGATTCCGACCGACGCCCATATATGCATTTCCGCGCAGAGCGTAGGCCAAGTAACTCATGGCTGTATGAGCAGTTTCAAAGCGGATTAACTTATTCAGAAAACCTTGTGCTTTAAAATAAGGGGAGTATCCGACAATCAATTCCTTTTCGTTGGTAAACGCACCTGCAATTTCCGCCAGCCATCGGTTGCTCAATGGCTGGCAATCGGCGTCGGTAAAAACAAGATGCTCATGTTTCGCAGCCTTGATGCCCATAGTCACTGCAAACTTCTTCGTGTTTTTCAAACGGATGTGTTCCTTAATTTCTACAATTTTAAACTTTTCGGGGTATTGATTTGCAAAATCTTTTAGGATCCAAGGTGTGTCATCATCCGAACAATCATCAACCACGACCACTTCAAAATTAGGGTAGTCCTGTTCGAGGATGTGAGGAAGGAATGCTTTTAGATTTTCCTGCTCATTGTGTGCACAAATTATAACACTTAACGCTTTCTCTTCTGCACGGTCTTGAAAAGACTCCACCTTATAAACGGCCAATTTGCCATAGACAAAACATATGTAATAGAGCTGTATAACCAGCAAAAGCGCTAAAATTCCAAAAGGAATGTGCAGCAACAGAGGGGAAAATTGTTCGAGTTGTAGCATACAGAATAGCAAAGATAATGTCTTCTTATAAGATACCGCGGACAAATAGTTAACTTTTATTAAGATTTTGTGGTGAACTCGTTTCCTGCGGATTTTTATCCTATTTTTGTAGCGATTTTATCACAGGGTAAGAGGGAAAAACACATATGAAATTTACGCTTGAGGCAAAGGATAAGGGATCGAATGCACGCGCTGGCGTCGTGGAGACTGCACATGGAAATATTCAGACGCCGATTTTTATGCCAGTGGGCACTGCAGGAACGGTGAAGGCAGTTCATCAACATGAATTAGTCCAAGATATTCAGGCCCAAATTATATTGGGAAATACCTATCACTTATACCTGCGTCCGGGGCTTGACGTTTTACAAAAGGCAGGAGGTCTACATAAGTTTAACCATTGGGACGGTCCAATTCTTACGGACTCTGGAGGATATCAGGTCTATTCGCTTACAGAAGTTCGCAAGATTCGAGAAGAAGGCGTAACATTTCGCTCTCACATCGACGGATCGAAACACCTTTTTACCCCAGAGAATGTGATGGATACACAGCGCGTCATCGGTGCTGACATCATCATGGCTTTTGATGAATGTACGCCTTACCCTTGTGAATACAGTTATGCACGTAAATCACTTGACATGACCCACCGATGGTTAAAGCGCTGCGTAGATCGTTTTGATAGCACGCAGCCGCTTTATGGGTATGAGCAGACGCTGTTTCCGATCGTACAAGGATCGGTGTATAAAGACCTCCGCGAGAAATCCGCTGAAGTTATTGCATCGTTCAACCGAGATGGCAATGCGATAGGTGGCCTTTCTGTAGGTGAGCCTGCGGAGGAGATGTACGCAATGACTGAAGTGGTGACAAATATATTACCGCAAGACAAGCCGCGTTATTTGATGGGCGTCGGAACGCCAATTAACATTTTGGAAAATATCGCTTTAGGTATTGATATGTTTGATTGCGTGATGCCTACTCGGAATGCGCGCAATGGCATGTTATTTACACAAAACGGTATTATCAATATAAAAAACGAAAAGTGGAAGGATGATTTTTCACCTATTGAAGCAGAAAGTGATCTTTTAGTGGACCAAATCCATACGAAGGCCTATCTGCGACACTTAATCCGCTCGCAAGAGATATTAGGAGCGCAAATTGCGTCGCTGCATAATCTCCATTTCTACCTTTGGTTGGTGAAACAAGCTAGAGAAAAAATTATTGCGGGGACCTTTTACGATTGGAAAGAAAAAATGGTGAAAGTTCTCGGGCAAAGGTTGTAGTAGGTAGTGTGTAGTGCGTATTGCGTACAGCGAATTGACCACTCGAGCTAAAGGCATGCACTAGTTTATGGTAGCAGAAATTTTAATTTTTGGCTTTCAACCTGGTGAATTAGGTTTTTAGACGGTTTTTTTACTTTTTACTTTTTACTTTTTAATTTTGACTTTTTACTTTTAAAAATTAGGCTTCTGGACGGTTTTTTTTACTTTTTAATTTTGACTTTTTACTTTTAAAAATGAACATTATAGATCGCTATATCATTAAAAAATACCTAAGCACTTTCGTGTTTACGGTGGGTATTTTTATTGTGGTGATTGTTGTGTTTGATGTGTCTGAAAAGCTCGACGACTTTCTTAAAAACAAGGCACCCATGTCTCGTGTGTTCTTGGAGTATTATGCTATGGGAAGTATTCCGTTCTTCTTAAATATGTTGACGCCCCTGATCAATTTTATTGCTGTTATTTTCTTTACTTCAAAGATGGCAGATCAGACGGAAGTTGTGCCTATATTAAGCGGAGGGATGAGCTTCAACCGTTTCCTGCGGCCTTATATGATTTCTGCCGGATTGATTTTTACTTTTACCTTAGTATCTAATATTTGGATCATACCCTACACAAATAAAATAAAGGTAAACTTCGAAAATGTATATGTGAAGCCGCAAAAAGTAAGTGGTTCGACGATGTCGACGCATATGCAGATTGATTCTAATACCTATGTCTATATTGACAACTTTGATACGCGAAGAAATATAGGGTATAAATTTTCTATGGAAAAATTCCGTGACGACCAATTGATAGAGAAGCTTATAGCTGAACGTATCACTTGGGATTCAGTGGTAACCAAGTGGAAAATCGAAGATTACACCGTGCGCACCATTGACGGTTTGACTGAAAAGATGGATAAAGGTACTAGTCGTGACACAACGCTCGATATGTTGCCTCGCGATTTTGAAGTGTATGACAATGTGTTTACAGCGATGGATACGGACGAACTGAATGATAGGATTAGTAAAGAGGAAACCCGCGGAACCGGAATGATGACCGATCTATTGCTTGAAAAGTATAAGCGTTACATTGGTCCATTTTCTGCATTTATTCTGACATTAATGGGGGTTTCATTGTCTTCCAAGAAAGTTCGAGGCGGTATTGGCTTGAGTTTGGGAATAGGTATTGCGCTAAGTTTTACATTTCTTGTACTAGTTCAGTTTTCTACGATGTTTTCTTTGAAGGGTGGGTTACCTCCGCTCATCGCTATATTGATTCCCAATATCTTATTTTTAACGTTAGCCTTTTGGTTAAAGTACAAGGCGCCCAAATAATATGGCAAAATTTCTGATCAACAAGAACGTACTCATCTTACACTTTACAGTTTTGATTTGGGGGTTTACAGGTGTTTTAGGTGAGCTTATTTCTATTTCTGCCCTGCATTTGGTTTGGTATCGCGTGCTCATCGCTGCTTTATCCCTATTTATCTACTTTATTTTTCTCGGGAAATCGCTACACGTCAGTCGGCAACACCTCGTCCAATTTTTGATCGTGGGCGGTGTAGTAGGTTTGCATTGGGTATTGTTTTTTCATGCTATTAAAATTTCAACTGTATCTGTCACGTTAGTGACGCTATCATCAGTCACGCTCTTCACGTCTATTTTGGAGCCTATTGTCAATAAGAAAAAAATTGCGTTATCGGATGTCGGCGTGGGATTAATTATTGTTTTTGGAATCTATCTGATCTTCAAGTTCGAATTTCAATATCTATGGGGAATTATTTGTGGTTTGTCCTGCGCGCTGTGTGCGAGCATATTTTCTATTATGAATGCTCGTATGGTAAAGAAGACCAGTCCCACAGTTATTACGTTTTATGAAATGTTAGGCGCATTTCTTTGGATTTCACTATTTATGCTTTTTATGGGCGGTTTCAGTGATAAGATGTGGCTCCACGGATCTGATTGGACCTATCTTTTATTGCTGGGCGTGCTTTGTACAGCCTTCGCTTATGTGTTGGGAGTTGCTGTAATGAAAGAGCTTAGTGCCTTTACGGTAGCACTTACTACAAATATGGAACCGGTATATGGTATTATTTTGGCCGTATTGATTTTTGGACACAAAGAAACCATGAGCTTTGGTTTTTACCTAGGAGCTTTAATCGTGTTAGGTGCCGTATTCCTATATCCCTATGTAAAGACACGAATCGAAAATAAGGAACGGCGTTTAATAAATAGAAAACTGCATTAGGTAATATGGGGTATATAGCTGCTACCTATTATTTCTTTTTTCTTATAATAAAAGCTTCTTTTCTTACATTAGTGTATGCAAGGCTAAAACGGATTAGTTTCTGTAGCCATTAACCTCATACATGTAAACCCAATGATGAAAAGAATTTTATTACTCGGTCTAATCATATCCGTTTTCACGAATTGTTTCGCCCATATTAACAATCAAGCAGAGCCGATAGATCTTAAATGCGAGCATTTAGTAGATCCGATTGGCATTGATAATACTCATCCACGTTTGATGTGGATGCTGAAAGATGAGCGGCAAGGGGCTTTGCAAACCGCCTATCAGATTTTCGTTGATACAGATTCGTTAGCTTTAGTGGATCAAGGTGGTGCGGCCGCGTGGAATTCGGGAAAGCAACTAAACTCAAATACATTAATCACATACGCTGGGAAGCCTTTGGCACCTGCAACACGTTACTATTGGCAAGTAATCGTGTGGGATAAAGATGGAAAACCCAGTAAATCTGCTGTTGCTTCGTTTGAAATGGGCTTAATAAAGGCTGGCAATTGGAGGGGAAGTTGGATCAGTGACGGGCATGATGTGCATCGTAGGGAAGCCCCTTATTTCCGCAAGGAATTTCAGGTGAGCAAGAAAGTCAAATATGCACGTGCCTACGTGGCGGCGGCAGGACTATTTGAATTGTCGATGAATGGCGAACGCGTAGGAGACCATCATTTGGATCCGATGTATACGCGTTTTGATCGGCGAACCTTATATGTCATACACGATGTGACGTCACACCTGCAGTCTGGGGGCAATGCCCTTGGGATAATATTAGGGAATGGCTGGTACAATCATCAATCGCTTGCTGTTTGGGATTTTCATCGCGCACCTTGGCGGGCAAGACCGGCCTTTTGTCTCGAGCTGCACATACAGTATGAAGATGGGAGTGATGAAGTTATTGTTTCCGAACGGGATTGGAAAACATCATCTGGGCCTATTATCGCCAATAGTATCTACACAGGTGAGCACTACGATGCCCGTTTAGAGCAGGACGGTTGGGATAAATCCAATTTCGACGATTCTAAATGGCAAAGTGTTCACTATCGTGCTGCCCCATCAGAAAATATCGTCGCCCAACAAACAGTGCCTATTAGACTCGCACAATCTTACAAGCCAATTTCCAGCAACAAAATTGACGAGCAGACCTATGTTTTTGATATGGGTCAAAATATGTCTGGTGTAAGCAAGTTGAGGGTGAAAGGACCGGAAGGAACGGTTGTCAAAATCAAACACGGTGAGCGCTTGCTGCCCGATGGGCGATTGGATATGTCCAATATTGATGTTTATTACCGCGGAGACAAAGAGAAAGATCCTTTTCAAACAGATCTTTTGATATTAAGCGGTAAGAAGGAGGATGTCTTTATGCCCAAGTTTAATTATAAGGGTTTTCGGTACGTAGAAGTGAGTAGCTCGGCTCCTTTGACGCTGGATGAGAAAAATATAACGAGTTATTTCATGCATAGCGATGTTGCGCCTGTCGGTAGCGTGGAAACTTCATCGAAGTTGGTAAATGATTTGTGGCGAGTGACTAATAATGCATACCTCTCCAACCTGATGGGCTACCCTACGGATTGTCCGCAACGCGAGAAAAACGGTTGGACAGGTGATGGACATCTTGCGATCGAAACGGCACTTTATAACTATGATGGTATCACCGTTTATGAAAAGTGGTTGGCAGATCATCGCGATGAGCAACAGCCCAATGGCGTGTTGCCCGATATTATTCCGACTGGCGGATGGGGATATGGCACAGCCAACGGCTTAGATTGGACAAGTACTATCGCGATTATTCCGTGGCAGGTATACATGTTTTATGGTGATAGCCATTTGCTACATCAATGTTATGAGAATATCAAGCGCTATGTAGATTACGTAGACCGTATCAGCCCTACAGGGCTGACTACCTTTGGCCGCGGGGATTGGGTTCCTGTAAAAACCACCTCGAACTTAGAACTGACATCTTCGGTATATTTTTATACTGATGCCCGTATTTTGGCGGCGGCGGCAGCGCTTTTCGGCCACGACGAGGATCATAAAAAGTATGAAGCGCTGAGCTTGAAAATCAAGGATGCGATCAATACTAAATTCTTGGACAGGCAAGCTGGGATTTATGCGGAAGGCTCGCAGACGGAGCTTAGTGTACCGCTTTACTGGGGCGTGGTGCCAGAAGATATGAAAGCGAAGGTAGCGGCAAATCTTAACCAACGCGTGGAAGCTACTAATTTTCATTTGGATGTGGGTGTATTGGGAGCAAAAGCTTTGCTCAATGCGTTGAAGGAAAATGGTTATGGAGAAACCGCTTACAAAGTTGCTGTGCAAGACACGTATCCGTCGTGGGGCTGGTGGGTAGTTAATGGTGCGACTACACTGTTGGAAAATTGGGATTTGCAAGCTGAGCGCGATATCTCGGATAATCATATGATGTTTGGAGAAATAGGTGGCTGGTTCTTTAAATCCATTGGCGGTATCTTTCCAGATGAACAAATGCCGGGCTTTAAACATATACAACTTCGACCAATATTTCCTGCTGAACTGGAACATTCATCAATAACGCATAAATCACCTTATGGTGACATCAAGTCTAGCTGGAAGAAAAACAAGAAAGCGATTGTATATGACGTGGTGATCCCTGCGAATGCTACGGCAACCTTCTATCCGCCCAGTAACCTACTGGATACCGCTGCTGTCAAGTTGGAAGCCGGGAAGCATCGGTTGAAATTAAAAATTAAAAATTAAAAAGTAAAAAGTGATAAGTCAGAAGTGATAATTCAGAAGTGATAAGTCAGAAGTGATAATTCAAAAGTCAAAATTGAGAAATCAAAAGTAATAAGTTGACATTGAAAAGTAAGAAGTCTGAAATGATAGTAGAGAAGTAATGAGGGTTAACTTATGAAGTTATGACAGTAATCTCTTGGTTTAGCAAACTTTATCTCCTATCTAGTTCAATACAGTTGTTCTTGCCAAAAGCTTAATTTTGTATTACGCAATAGCCATTACGGCAGATTATATAAAACAAAAAACCGGACCTAGTCCGGTTTCTCACTTTAACTAAAGTATATGAAATTAAGCGTATGAGACAGCTTTATCTTTGCGCTCTAGTTCCGAGTAACCCATAAGGAACTCGTCTACTTTGCGCGCACATTCGCGACCTTCGGAGATCGCCCAAACAACGAGGGATTGGCCGCGACGCATGTCGCCAGCTACAAATACCTTATCCGTGGATGCTTTGTAGTCTGTTTCCGTTGCATCTACATTACCCCGCTCGTTTAATTTTACACCTAATTGCTGTAACAAGCCTTCATGTTGCGGGTGCAAAAAGCCCATGGCTAGTGTTACCAACTCACAGGGCAATTCACGTTCCGATCCTTCGACTTCTTTAAATTTCAATGGCCGTCCGAAAGCATCGGTTTCCCACTCTAAATCAACTACGAGTGCAGCACGTACATGGCCATTATCATCGCCTAAAAAGGCTTTGGTACTGACACTCCAGTGGCGTTGGCAGCCTTCTTCATGAGATGTCGTAGTTTTCAATAGCATAGGGTACGTAGGCCAAGGCATTGCTACGGTGCGGTCTTTTGGTGGCTGCGGCATTAACTCAAATTGTGTTACGCTTTTAGCACCATGACGGTTGGATGTTCCAACGCAGTCAGAGCCGGTGTCGCCACCACCAATCACCAATACATTTTTTCCGGTAGCATGGATTTCTTCCACTTCTATAGGAGAGTTGCCCACACGCTTGTTTTGTTGTTTCAGGAACTCCATAGCATAGTGAACACCTTTCAGTTCGCGTCCCGGAATTGGAAGATTACGCGGGATAGTGGATCCACCAGCAAGCACAATAGCGTCATACGTTTGCAATTCACTAGCTGGTACATTGACACCTACTTCGGCATTGGTGCGAAATACGACGCCCGACTGTTCCATCACGGCCACGCGACGGTCGATGATCGACTTATCCAGCTTAAAATCTGGAATGCCGTAACGTAATAATCCGCCCACTTTATCATCACGTTCGTAAAGTACTACATCGTGGCCGGCCTTATTTAATTGTGCCGCTGCTGCTAAACCAGCAGGCCCACCACCGATCACAGCAACGCTTTTACCTGTCTTGATGAAGTTTTTGTTCGGCTTTACGAAGTTGTTCTTGAAAGCAATCTCGATGATATGCTTTTCAATTTCTTCAATTGCCACCGGTGATTTATTGATGCCAAGCACGCAGGCGGCTTCGCAAGGCGCAGGGCATATCCTTCCTGTAAATTCCGGGAAGTTATTTGTTGATATCAATATGTTATAAGCTTCTTCCCAGCGACCGTCGTAAACTGCATCGTTGAATTCCGGGATCACGTTTCCGAGTGGACATCCCGAATGACAAAATGGGATGCCGCAGTTCATACAACGTGCTGCTTGATTATTCAATTGATCATCGGAATAGCTGTGCACAAATTCCTGATAATTTTGTTTTCTGCTTTCTACAGTGTCTTTCTGAGGAAGCGTTCTCTCGTATTCTAAAAATCCTGTTGGTTTGCCCATGTCTGTTTCCTCCTCTATATTAAGCTTCCACTAATTTTTTACGTAACACATTCTTGTACTCCCTCGGAAATACTTTGATAAATCTACTTCTCTCGTTCGCCCAATCTTGTAAAATGTAGTTGGCACGCTCGCTGTTTGTCAGGTTAATGTGACGCTTCAATAGTGCGATAATCGCATTTTCATCTTCGGTATCCAATGGGTCTAGGTCTACCATCTCTTGGTTACAGTTGTCGCGGAAGGTGCCCGAGATATCGTATATCCAAGCAATACCGCCGCTCATTCCTGCTGCGAAGTTTCGGCCAGTAGGTCCTAAGATTAAAGCACGACCGCCTGTCATGTATTCACAACCGTGGTCGCCAATACCTTCTACGACGGCTGTTGCACCCGAGTTGCGGACGGCAAAACGCTCGCCTGCCATACCGTTGATGAAAAGGTGACCTGACGTAGCGCCATATAGGGCCACGTTGCCGATAATGATGTTATCATGGGCGGTCAATGGACTGTCTTCTGTAGGATAGATGGCTAGTTGCGCGCCAGATAAACCTTTACCAACATAGTCATTGGCCTCACCTTCCAGCTCGAATGAAAGGCCTTTTGCACCGAACGCACCAAACGATTGTCCAGCAGAACCTTCGAACTTGAAGTTTATGGTGTTATCAGGTAAACCTTCAGCACCGTAAACTTTCGATATCTCGTTAGATAGCATCGTGCCTATGGTTCGATCTGTATTTTTGACTTTGAACGTGCCGAATGCAGGTGTTTTGGTGTCTAGTGCTGACTTAGCTTGTTTCAATAAGCCCCAATCTAGAATCATGCTCATGCCATGATCCTGCTCTTGCGTATTGTATAGGCTTTCCGATGGCTCGTTTCGCGCCACATAAAGCACTTTAGAGAAGTCGATTTTTGACGCCTTCCAGTGGTCGATGTTTTCCCGTTTTTTTAGGAATTGTGCACGTCCAACCATTTCGTTGATGGTGCGGAAGCCCAATTGTGCCATAATCTCGCGGATCTCCTCAGCCAAGAAGCGGAACAGGTTAACGATGTCTTCCGGTTTACCGGAGAATAGCTTTTGCAATTCTGGATCTTGTGTAGCGACACCGACCGGGCAGGTATTCAGGTGACACTTACGCATCATAATACATCCGCCTGCTATTAATGCAGCGGTAGCAACTCCCCATTCTTCAGCACCAAGCAACGTAGCAATAACGATATCCCTTCCTGTTTTCATTTGGCCATCGGCTTGTAGCACAACGCGGCTACGCAATTTATTTTGTACCAACGTTTGGTGTGCTTCGGCTAAGCCAAGTTCCCAAGGTAGGCCGGCGTGTTTGATCGAGCTGATCGGTGATGCGCCGGTACCTCCGTCATATCCTGCGATCAAGATCACGTCAGCATGTGCTTTCGCAACACCGGCAGCAATCGTGCCTACACCCGCTTTAGAAACCAACTTGACGTTGATGCGGGCAGCGCGATTTGCATTCTTCAAGTCGAAGATTAATTGTGCCAAATCCTCGATCGAGTAAATATCGTGGTGCGGTGGCGGCGAAATCAAACCTACACCGGGTGTGGCGTGGCGAAGGCGTGCGATAAAATCATTTACTTTATGGCCAGGCAATTGACCGCCTTCGCCTGGTTTTGCTCCTTGTGCCATTTTTATCTGGATCTCATCAGCCTCAGTGAGGTAATGCGATGTCACCCCAAAACGTGCGGAAGCCACCTGTTTAATAGCTGAGCGCATCGAGTCGCCATTAGCCAAACGTTCGAAACGTGCCGGATCTTCACCACCTTCTCCCGTGTTACTTTTTGCCCCAATTCGGTTCATGGCAATTGCCAATGTGCTGTGTGCTTCGGTAGAGATGGACCCCATAGACATGGCACCTGTTGCAAAACGCTTCATGATGTTTTCGATGGGTTCTACCTCGTCGATTGATAGCGGCGTTCTATGTTTCGCAAAATCCAATAAGCCACGGAGCGTATACATGCGCTCCTTTTGGTTGTTGATAATGGATGCGTATTGCTTATAGGAGTTGTAGTCTGTCGTACGGCAGGCCTTTTGCAAGAGGTGTACCGTTTCAGGACTCCATAAGTGGCCTTCGCCACGACGTTTCCATTGGTACAAGCCACCTTCCGGCAATAGTTTTTTCTCCACGCGTGATTCGCCGAATGCTCTCCAATGTTTTGAAAGCGCTTCTTTAGCGATATCGTCTAATTTCAATCCACCGATGCGAGATACGGAACCACAGAAGTAGTCGTCTACTACAGATTTGTCGATACCCAATACTTCGAAGATCTGCGCACCGTGGTAAGATTGAAGTGTCGAGATTCCCATTTTAGAGAAAATCTTTAACAAACCTGCACAAATGGCCTTCACATAGTTTTTCTTCAGGTCGTCCCAAACCAGGTCTGTTTCAATTTGCCCCAGCTCCTTCATTGTACGGATAGAAGCCAAAGCCATGTACGGATTGATTGCTGTCGCACCAAAAGCCAACAGACAGGCGAAGTGGTGTACTTCCCATACGTCGCCAGCTTCAACGACAAGGCCTACAGCACCACGATTTCCAGTTTTGATCAGATGGTGATGTACCGCGGATACGGCAAGGATCGACGGAATGGCGGCATGTTGTGAATCAATCGCGCGATCAGAGAGGATGATTACCTCAAAGCCATCCCGCACAGCATCATCTGCGTAACGGCATAGCCTTTCCAAACCAGCTTCTAACGAACCGGGGTTTCCATCAGCTTTAAAGTAAAGCTGTAATGTTTTTGCTTGAAAGATACCCGTATCAATGGAACGCAGTTTTTCCAATTCACTTGACGTTAAAATCGGATGTTCCAAAGTGACGCAATGACAGAATTTTTTATCTTCAATCAAGATATTTCCGGCATTACCGATAAAGGTGGCCAAGCTCATTACCAAACGTTCGCGGATTGGGTCGATTGGTGGATTGGTTACTTGCGCAAAAAATTGCTTGAAATAGCTTGATAGATGTTGCGGTTGATCGGATAAGATGGCCAATGGCACATCAGTACCCATAGAGCCGATCGGTTCGTAGCCCGTCAGCGCCATAGGCGTTAATATGGTTTCCAGGTCTTCGCGAGAATAACCGAAAGCCTGTTGGTATTTGAATACGGATTCTTGTTTAAGATAGGTATAGGTTACGCGAGGTTCTTCCAACTCGTCCATACGGATTTTGTAGTTGTCTAGCCACTCGCTGTAAGGCTGCTGACGGATCAATTCGCCTTTTACCTCTTCGTCAGAACGGATCTTACCTTTCTCCATGTCTACCACGAAGATTTTACCAGGCTGTTGCCTTCCTTTTTTGATAATTAAGCTTTCAGGAATCGGCAAGGCACCAGCTTCGGACGCCACGACAACGCGATCGTCTGATGTGATAGCAAATCGCAAGGGGCGTAAGCCGTTGCGGTCTAGTGTGGCACCGATGGTTTTCCCGTCGGTGAAACAAAGGGCAGCGGGACCATCCCAAGGCTCCATCAAAGTTGCATGGTACTCGTAAAAAGCTCGTTTTAACGGATCCATCTGCGTATTGCCATCCCATGCTTCTGGAACGAGCATCAACATCACGTGTGGTAGGCTTCTGCCGCTGTGCAATAAGAGTTCAACCACATTATCCAAACATGCTGAGTCAGATTGCCCACGATCGACCACAGGCAATAAGATTTGCATTTCTTCTTCTGTAAAGTATGGCGAAGATAAGGCGCGTGCGCCAGCATAAAACCAATTTAGGTTTCCAGTCAGGGTATTGATCTCCCCATTGTGCGCAATATTGCGAAATGGCTGTGCCAGTGACCAAGAAGGGAATGTATTTGTTGAGAAACGCGAGTGTACCAAGCCAAATGCAGAAACAACACGTGCATCTTTCAAGTCATCGTAGTAGGTGCCCACTTGGTAGGTCGTTAATTGACCTTTGTAGATTATCGTTTTGCAAGAGAGCGATGCAATGTATAAAGGCAGCGGATACTCCTGTTGTTTTTTAACCAGTTGAATGATGAGGCGTCTCAAGACGAAAAGTTTACGTTCGAAATCCTCAGTGGTGGAGACGCCATCGGGACGGGAAACGAAAAACTGAACAATTTCCGGCTCGGCGCTTAAAGCAGTTGGCCCTATGCCGTCACGATTTACAGGAACATCACGGAAACCCAAAAACTTCATGCCGCGGCTTGCTGTGGCCTCAATAATGGCTTCACGACAAATAGCATTCAGGTCGGCTTCCTTCGGTAGAAACACCATCCCGGTACCGTAATATCCAGGTTCTTCCAGTTGAATACCTAGATTAATACATTCTTCCCATAAAAACTCATGCGGCAACTGGATCATTATACCAGCACCATCTCCACTCTCAGGATCACAGCCACAAGCACCTCTATGCTCCATGTTTTCCAACATGGTTAACGCATCTCTCACTTGCTGGTGCGACTTTTGACCCTTGATATGCGCTACAAAACCTACGCCGCAGGCATCGTGCTCAAAGTCGGGGTTATATAGCCCTTGTTCCGGTAATCTTTCGTTTATCATCTTCTCCTCAAAATATTAGGTTGCTAATATATGAATAAAAAACTAATTTCATTACTGATTTTATAAAAAAAATAGATTGTCGTTAGTTTATTTCTAATTTAAAGATGTTTTTTTGTTGATATTGCATTCTTGTTTGAAATCTTTCTAAGCAAGGAAAGATCGTTCTGCCGCAAGCGTTATAGAGCGAATAATTGTTGAAAGGTAGATGGAGGAGAGTGAAGCTTAATCGGCCTATGTTGAGTTCACTCGCGAACAAAAAAAGGATCCTGCTGGAATCCTTTTTTTGTTTTTGTTAAGTACTGTTTATGAAAAGCCTAAAATGCCCTATCCTCTAGATGTTTCGGGAGTGCCATAAAGTCAATTCCTTTGGACCACCAGTCTGGTGCTTCTTTACCTTTGAGGTAATGGTCGAAATATTCCATCATGCGCACCGCATAATCCTTTTGGTTTACTTCTTTGGCGAGGCCGTGGTTTTCACCGTTGTAGGTCAGCATAACTACCGGCTTGTTTAAGCGACGTAAGCCGTTAAAATATTCTATGCCCTGCGTATAGTCTACAGCACCATCCTTATCGTTGTGCATAATGATAAGGGGTGTTTGCACGTTTTTAATATGGAAGATAGGTGAGTTGCGTGCGTATGCATCCCAATTGTCCCAGTAACCGGTGGTTAAGCGTCCTTGGCTGGATTCAAAAATACTTTGGTTCGTTGACCCCGAGTTCCAGTAAATCAATGAATACATGGAAATCATATTGGTCAATGGAGCGCCAGCAACGGCGGCCTTAAATATATTCGTTTGCGTAATGAGGAAAGACGTTTGGTATCCGCCCCAGGAGTGTCCGTGGATAGCTACATTTTTTTCGTCAACTATTCCTGTTGCAACAGCAGCTTTGACCGCCGGCACTACGCAGGCTACCGCAGACATACCCGGATCATTGAGCTTGTACTTGATGTCGGGCATTAGCACCGCATAGCCATTGCTGGTGTACATCGCGCGGTTAAAACCACCCCCCGGGTAAGCCGGAAGCGAATAACTGTTTTTGTTGTTGGTGAGGCGTTCGTAGATATAGGTAATCGTCGGATAAGCTTTACCTTCTACATAATCCGCAGGTAGGTACAATACTGCTTGCAGGGTGTCGCCATGATCGCTAACATAACTAATCAATTTACTACCTGCAGACAGAAGCTGCTTTGCGCTATCCGCGATAAGCTTAATCGGCGTTTTCAGCATCTTGTCATTAGACATGTATAATTCTGGCGAAACAGTGGGCGATTGCTTTGTGAAAAAATAAGCTGCAGCGTGTTTCACCTTATTTATCGGGCTAACGTAAGCGTCTTCCAGTCCTAAGACCTGGATCTTATTACTTTTTGCTGGCAAGAGCGCAATTCCGGTCTGCTTTGTGTTTTCGTCAATCACCGTGAAATATTGGTCTTTAGCCAGATCAATCTCATCATCATCTGGATATGTATTGTTGTAAGATGTCGTTAGCAGTTTTCTATCTTTCCAGTCGTCCGTTAATTGGATGTGCGATTTACCGTCGTAAGCCACCTTCCACAAATCATAATTATCTTTCAAAATTACAAAACGACCATCTTGTGTCCATCCATAAGTGCCTGTTGCTGGTTTGGAAACATTATGGTCTTCGTTTTTATCGATAAAAGTACTTGGGATAAGTTTGGTAATATTTGTCTTTGCTAAGGTATGAACATCCAACACATAGTAATCGCCGTTGCTATAGTAAAGTATGTGGCTGGATTTTGGCGAAAAGCTACTACTGAAGCTAGCATTGAGGTATAGCTTTTCGATAGCCAGTTTTCGCGTTCCAGAAGCGATATCGACAAGGTATACATCGGCGAAGCGCTGTCCATCTAAGCTCGATGTAAATTCGTAAGGGGAGAAGTCAAGACCATAGCCTATTTTTTGGTTAGGAGCTAAGCTGATTGATTTTAGATTGCTGTCAGCCAACGATACAAATTTATTGTTCCCAATCTCCCATAGGCTCATGATGTTGAATTTCTTGTCGCGTTCCAGTTGCGTGCGTTGGGATGATTGCAGTCTCTTGTCTTGCCAGTTCCAAATGGTCATATCTGGCTTTTCGAGATCCTTTTTGTTGACACCAGTTTTTTGTGATGCGTTAGCGGTTTTTACATTGGTCGAATCCTGACGAGCCTGTACGCTATCAGTCAGATTTGCTGTTTTTTGGACGAGGCTATCTACTTTCGCGTCTTGTGCTTTTTCTCGTTCAGCTTTCGTTTTTTCCAGCTTGGCGATGCCAAAGAAAATACGGCTGAGATCCTTGCTCCAATAAGGGGCGGTGTTTTCGCTTATGCCATAGCCAGCGGTGATCTGTTGCTCGTCTAAGCCGCTGTAGCTATAGACTTCGGGATTCGTTGCCAGTACATTTTTGACGCCGATAAGTGTGTAGATAGGCGTTGTGTAGGCTTTGTCTTTTTTGGATTTCAAAAGCGAAAATGCTGTCCCTTCCTTATTCCAATTAAGTTTTGAAAATGTGGCGGCATCATTTTGTAATAAGGTGGTGAGTCCGTTCGTTAAGTTAAGCAGAAATACCCCATTACCATTTTGGCCAGCGGCATCTACTGTATACGCCAGTAATGTTCCGTTTTTATTGAAAGCATAGTCGTGTACACTACCTATATTAAATTGCTGTTTGTTAGCGAGGTTGTAGAGTAGTAAATCGCTGCCTCTTCCTGTCGTGTCATTTTTTTGTGCTGGAACGATCGGTTCAAACCGGAGGCCTATCCAGCCGCCCTGTTCATTGGAAAAATCAAACTTTTGCACATTATTGAATACCGTCGAAGCAGTATCTTTCAATGAAACTAAATGAAGTTTCTTACGGATTGGTTTTTTTGATTTTTGGTTGGCTTTTATTGTTTTATGGTCAGGGGACTGGTAAAAAGCAATAAAGCTGCTGTGCTCATTAAACCTTATTGGTGTAATTTGTCCACCGATGGCATATTGGTATTGCCGGTTATTTCCGGTATTTTTCACCGTTAATGTCAAATCTCCTTGCGTAGGTCCAGACACATAGGCCAACCATTTCCCATCCGGGCTGGGCGTGGCATCGTTTGTACGGATGTATTTCCAGTTCGGGATGTCTTGCCAGGTTAGGGGAGATTGTTTTTCCTGGGCATGAGGCACGAGCCAAGTTAATTGACTTATAAACAATGCGAGCAAATGGTATCTCATAGATGTGGTAAGTTAATGATAGAAGCTAAAATATTGTTTTTCTTCGATATTTAGCGGATTGAAAACGCAAAATGGGCTGTAAGGGATGAGAAAGTGCTGTGTAATAATGATAAATCAATTTTTTTGAGCTGATAGCTTTTGAATAATGAATTTCCATGATAAATAAATTAAATTTTATAGCTTTATTGCCAACATCTAACTTTTAAAAGCCCAATGATCATTACTTCCGTAGATATTTATCGACTTAGTATTCCGATGGAGCCCTTCGTTATTGCGACAGGTGTTATGGATTACGCACAAAATACATTTATACGTATCCATACGGATTCGGGTCATTATGGTGTTGGGGAATGCTCTGCGTTTCCGATGATCGTAGGCGAAACGCAGGATACGTGCTTGGTGCTCGCGCGTGATTTCGCACGTATTTGGAAAGGCAAGAACCCCTTGGCGATTACCGATCGGATGGCAGAGCTTCATCTTTTTATTGCGGGGAATACGACGATAAAATCGGCTTTTGATATGGCTCTGCATGATCTTGCTGCTAAGGAAGCGGGCCTGCCTCTGTACAGGTTTTTGGGTGGACAGCGAAAAGATATCGTGACGGACATCACCATTGGACTGGCCGAGCCAGAAACTATGGCGCAAAAAGCAGAGAAATTCAAGGCTGAAGGCGCTGCTGTGCTTAAGGTAAAGCTTGGCAAAAAGCCAAAAGATGATGTGGCTAGGATACGTGCCATTCGTCGTGCTGTAGGTTTCGATATTCCTTTGCGTATAGATGCAAACCAAGGTTGGTCTTTCGAAGAGGCCGTGGAAGCGCTGAACGGCATGGAATCATTCAAGATTCAATTCTGTGAACAGCCCATGCGCAGCTATAACGATCATTTGCTGCCCGAATTGCGTAGCCAAACGATCGTTCCCATTATGGCCGATGAGTCTGTTTACAATGCACAGGATGCTGACCGACTTTGCCGGAATGACGCTTGCGATTACATCAATATTAAATTTTCTAAATCAGCAGGTATTTCTGAGGCGCTTAAAATACAAGCGGTGGCAGCGGAGTACGAGGTTCCGTGCATGATTGGCGGGATGTTGGAATCGCGGTTAGCGCTATCAGCAAAGGTGCATTTTGCATATGCCGCCGCCAACGTTAAATTTTACGATCTAGACACGTGTATGATCGGGCATCTTTTGGATCCGGTTGTCGGCGGGGTAGAGTTTCAGGGATATCATGTATCGGTCAATGACGAACCAGGAATCGGTGCCGACATCAATCCTCAGTTCTTGGAAAAGTGCGAGCAATGGACGGTTTAAATAAAGACTTGTGCTACCAAATTATATACTGTGGACGATAGGTACACAAGAAATTGTAATCCTCATCATACTGGCTATTATCTTGCTTTTCTTTTGGCAGATTTTCAGGCGTTTGCTAAAAAGAAAATAATATAGAAAGTTCGCTATTTGCATTGTAATCGAAGTCTTTTTGGCCTACATTCGCTCATAATCTCTTCGAAGATAATGAATATATTCCCTACCTTTGCGTGATTAGAAAATTAGAAACTATGAGTACACAAAAAGGTCCTATTTCACAATTTTTGGAGAAAAACTATCTGCATTTCAATGCGGCAGCATTGGTTGACGCAGCGAAAGGTTACGAAACTCACCTGTTAGATGGTGGTAAGATGTTGATCTCTCTAGGCGGTGCTATGAGTACAGCAGAGTTGGGAATATCCTTGGCTGAAATGATACGTCAGGATAAAGTACAATTTATATCTTGTACAGGCGCAAACCTGGAAGAAGACGTGATGAATCTGGTGGCTCACTCACATTACAAACGTGTGCCTAACTATCGCGATCTCACGCCGGAGCAAGAAAGGGAATTACTTGATCAACATTATAATCGTGTAACAGATACCTGTATCCCTGAGGAAGAAGCTTTCCGCCGTTTGCAAAAACATTTGGAAGATGTGTGGCATAGTGCTGAAGAAAAGGGTGAGCGTTATTTTCCACATGAGTTTTTGTATCAGGTTGTAAACTCAGGTGTTCTAGAGCAATACTATGAAATTGACCCTAAAAATTCTTGGATTGTAGCAGCGGCGGAGAAAAATTTGCCGATTGTATGTCCAGGTTGGGAAGATTCGACTACTGGAAATATCTTCGCTGCGAATGTTATTAAAGGTAAACTACAGGCGAGTACAGTGAAATCAGGTATCGAATACATGATCTACTTGAGCGAATGGTATCGTGCGAATTCTGGCGGCAAAGGCGTCGGTTTCTTTCAGGTAGCTGGTGGTATTTCTGGTGATTTTCCGATCTGTGTTGTGCCGATGATGTATCAGGATTTGGAATGGGAGGATGTTCCTTTTTGGGCATATTTCTGTCAGATCTCTGATTCAACAACGTCTTATGGTTCGTATTCAGGGGCTGTTCCGAATGAGAAAATTACCTGGGGTAAACTGGATATCGACACGCCCAAATTCGTCGTTGAATCCGATGCGACAATCGTTGTGCCTTTAATTTTTTCTTACGTGTTGGGACATTAGTCTTAAAACAATATATACATATTTTACAGGCGCAAGAACACCATGTTCTTGCGCCTGTAACTATACAATAGGGTAATTTAAGAAAGATGAGCAACCTGGTTACACATAACCCAGCAGCGCTGCAGGCTCTCATGTCTGAAACGATCTTCATCAATGGAGCCGAAACAGTAATGTCCCAGGTAGACGGGGGAGAGGTCATGGCGACACCGCAGGAAGCGCTAGCAGATGCTGAAGAATTTGTCTACACAGGCGATAAATCGACAGGTATCTTGTTTATTCTTCGCTATCCATCCTATCCCTACTTTTCTCCACAAGCAGAAGAGGCCTTCGTAAAAACTATCGGCGCTTTGAAGTTGACGTTAGCAAATGTCGCTGTCGTGAATTTGGCGAACGCGCAAAACCCCAATGACTTCAAACGTATCATGACCTTTTTCGAGCCGAAGAAAATAACACTGTTGGGTGTCGAACCAGCGTCACTAAACCTTCCCGCTATAGGACATAATGCCTACATGAAAGGCCGCGTCGCAACAGTGTTCAATACCTTTAGTTTCGAAGAGATGTTCGCCGACGTAGAAAAGAAGAAGCTTTTTTGGAACGAGTTTAAGACGTTTATTAGTAGTTAGATATTGGATAATAGTACTTAGATAATAGTACTTGGAATAGAGTAGTTAATCAGATCTTAGTATTTAGATAATAGATTATAGTAAATAGATGGAAGTACTAAAGTCATAGTAGGTGAGGGGATTTTACTTTTTTTACTTTTGAATTTTAACTTTTTACTTTTTCAATTTTAACTTTTGACTTTTCAAAAAATGCTTGAACTCGTATTCGCAACAAACAATGCCCATAAACTAGAAGAAGTACAATCTATTGTCGATGGTAAATTCGTGATTAAGTCATTGGCAGATATAGATTGTCATGATGATATTCCAGAGACGGGTGTGACCTTTGAAGAAAATGCACAGCAAAAGACAGATTATTTGGTCAACAAATATGGATTGTACTGTTTCGGTGATGATTCGGGACTGGAAATCCAGGCGTTAAATAATGAGCCTGGTGTTTACTCTGCGCGCTATTCTGGCAGTAGAGATATGGAAGAGAATATTGATTTGGTGTTGGAGCGTTTGGGTGCAAGTACAAATCGTGCTGCTCGGTTCCGCACGGTTATCTCGCTTTACCTAAACGAGCAGCAGCACTTCTTTGAAGGCGCCATTGACGGATCTATTGTTGCCGAACGTCGTGGTGTAGCCGGATTTGGCTACGATCCTATTTTCATTCCTAATGGGTATGATAAGACTTTCGCTGAAATGACTGCTGCAGAGAAAAATGCCATTAGCCACCGTTCGATTGCTGTCGCCAAGCTTGCTGATTTCTTACTTCGCAAGTAAGAAAAGTCACCGTACTGCGGATGTATAACCGCAGTTGCAAGAGAGCTGCAAATGGATTGATTTGCGTCTCTACATAGCGTTTTTTAAACTAACGTGTAGGCGGTGCAGTGCTTTCCGACTCGCTCTTTTTTTCTGCTGCGGTAGTGGGCTTTTCGCTTTCTCGCACCGTTGGTTTTGCAGGTTGAGAGGGTGCTGCGGTATTTACATCAGGGGGCGTTGTTCCATTAGCAGGATTTCTTTCTTCATTTCCCTCCTCAGGGCCCTCTCCATCTTTGGGTATCTCTCGCTTGCGATTGATCATATCTTCTTTAGACTTTGGTCGATCTTGTGGGCGCCAAATAAAGCCGGGAAGTACCTCGTTCTCTTGATTCACTAAACGGAAAGGGTATACCTTTTGATCCACTTTACGGATAGTAATATAGTCGATGATCTTTTTGCCTTCCATCTTGATCTTAATTCGGGCTCCTCGATCGTGAAACATCTCGGTAATGGTATGTGTTTTATCATTGGTGGAAAATACCAAGTTTTCCGCATTTCCATCTACGTACAATCTGTCGATGGAGTTGTTGGCGAAGAAAGCAGTGATCTTTCTCCCCTTCAACTGATTATACTTAATAGAATCCAAAACAGCGTTTACCATGAATGCATTCGCAATCAACAGGGCATTATCCATTTTTTGGTTTCTAATCTGCATATAGATAGTATCGGAAGATATTTGTGATCCATCGGCCCATATCATAGGACGTCCCATAAAGCGAAACATCGAGTCGGCCATACCATAGTAAACGGAATCCGCAACAGCTTGCAGATCTGATTTGAACATCCGTACATTGTAATAGGCCTTCACGATACGCGTTCGCGCCGTGTCCAGATACGCTTGATTAGACGTGTCTTTAAAAGCAGTATCCGGCTTCTGGGCAGCGCTTAGCGCTTGGTTGATTAAGCTATCCGCCTCCGCTTCGCGCGGCACAACTGCCCGTTGACGAATGACGGAATCTTGCTGCAATGTTTTTGCGATATCCGTTTCTGGTGGAATGCGTGCAGGCGGTGTTTTTGTAGTTTGTTTCCCTGTCGTCTTTTTAATTTCAGAATTCTTTTGTACCGGCTCTTCTACTTTTTTAGGCAATTCCTTTTTTAGTAAACTATCAATACGCGTGCTGTTTACCTGTATGGAATCTTGCATAGCATCTGTCCCTTCAGAACTATCAATAACATCCATACCTTCATCGTCGCCATAATCCACATCCTCTTCTACATCCAGCTCGCCTCCGCTGCGGTCGAGGTTGAATTTCAGCGCCTTGTAATCTTTCAATAAGATCATGCGCGAATAAAGCGTGTCCGAAGTCATGTATACTGAATCTACGGCGGGTTTCGCTGTCTTTGGTGGTCTTACGGCGGTGGAATCACTGCTCATAGCTGTCGCGTCATCCGCTACCTGCTCGACTTGTTCGTTTTCTTTTTTTCTATCTTTTCTGCGTTTGCCCTCTTTCGGATCATCGTCAGGGGGTATCACCATTGTGCTATCCGCGCTTGCCGTATCTGTAGAGTCATTTTTTACCACCATCGTGATGAGCGGCTTCTCCGTCATCGTAATGGACTCGTCTACCTGATTATAAAGACCATAACCACCCTGCGCATAAAACTTATCGAGGGTATCCACAAAAACCACATTGCGGAAAGCTTTCCCGATGCCCGATGCCCGTTCATAATGTAGGCTATCCCCTTTTAGAAACCGCGTTCCTTCGGTGTAGAGATTGTTCTTCGAAAAGTTCGCAACCCCTGTCTCCGTGTTGTAGTTTCCCTTTTCAGTATACAGATTTTCGCCTTTTGTACCTTTGATGTTCGTCGGTCCGAAGAAATACGTGACGCGCTGCGCGGAATTATAGCGCATTGTGTCTGTGTATATCTTTACAGTAGGCGTACGAACAACTACTTTATTTCGAAAATACGCATCCTTCGTGTTCTCGAAATAATAGGCATTTTTTGAGGTGATGGTGTCGCCTTTGGAGATGATGCGGCCGCCGCCGGTGTATGTTCCTATTTTTTCACGCATTTTGTACACGAGAAAATTTGTGGTTAGGACGGAATTGGCGTCCACCATGCGTACATTGTTGGTCAAGGTGGCGACCTGTGGTGTCGCATCGTAATGCAGACGATCAGCATAGATGATAGTTCCTGAGGGCTGCGTGATGACCACGTTACCAAAGGCCTCAAAAAATTGACGTTTTAGTTCGTCTTCATATAAAATCCCGCTATCGGCCGAAAGCGTGCTTCCATTATGTTCATACACGGGCACTATACTGCTGATACTGTTTTGGTTAACAATACTCGAATATCGCGATGAAATGATTCTTACTCTTCCGTCTTGTGCGAATAAGGATTGAAAGCAGATCAGCGCTAATAAGAAGGTTAAACAGTGTTTCACGGGGCAAAAATAGCTAATAAAAAAGCAAAAAAATGTTAAAGGACAAATTTTACCAGTAAATACTTTTCGCCGGAATATTGTCTTAACTTTGAGGTATGGATTTGCTTTATCGATTTCAAAAATACCTTGTTGAAAGCTTATCTATTTCTGAAGAAAATAGGATATTACTGGCTGTAAGCGGAGGGCGAGATTCCATGCTTATGGCTTATCTGTTTATAGAGGCTGGTTTGGATTGTATAATCGCACACTGCAACTTCAACTTGCGTGGCGCAGAATCAGATAAAGACGAGGAATTAGTCCGTGAATTTGCCGGAGCTCATGGCGTGTCGTTCTTTAGTCATAACTTTGATACCGAAAATTACGCCAAAGAAAAGCGTATCTCGATACAGATGGCTGCTCGTGAACTTCGCTACGCCTGGTTTGCGAAATTGCGACTGCAGGAGCGAGCAGATTGGATTGCAATAGCGCAACACCAGAACGACCATATTGAGACGGCATTGCTCAATTTGACACGAGGCACAGGACTTCGTGGACTTCGTGGGATCTTACCAAAACAAGGCCGCCTTATCCGACCTTTACTTTTCCTTTCCAGTGCAGAGGTCACCGCACAGGTTGCTAAACTCAGCATACCTTTTCGAGACGATCAATCCAATTTTTCAACGAAATATGCTCGAAATAAGATGCGCTTGGAGGTTATTCCTAAGCTGAAGGAAGTCAACCCGGACTTCGAGACGGTTATGATTGATAATATCACTAATTTCCAAGAGTCATACCAGCTGCTACAATCGTTTATTTCACCGATTCGGGAAAACCTTTTTAGGTCTAATGGAGATTATATAGAAGTTTATAAAACTGCGTTGGCATCTTATATTGGCAATGGAAGCTTATTGTTTGAACTATTTCGCCCTTTTGGCTTTACTAAATCAGTATTGAGAGACCTTCAGGACGCTTGGAACGGGGAATCCGGAAGATACTTTCAGTCCTCGGGTTATGAAATGCTTTTAGATAGAACGCTCATCCGCCTGCGGCCGTTGATGGACTCCAAACTTAAGGCGGATACTGTGCAATTACATTCAGATAGTGTGTTAATTAATTTCGATGGACGCATTTTCGAAACGAAGCTTGATACTGATGTATCTATTATTCGGGAAAATGCTATTGCTAAACTGGATTTTGATCACTTGAGTTTTCCGTTGCAGATACGATATTGGAAGGAAGGCGATATATTTCACCCGTTGGGGATGTCGGGACGGCAGAAAGTAAGTGATTTTTTTACCCAGCAGAAGATAGATCGGTATGAGAAGGAGCGGATACCATTGTTGATTAATGGAAATGGCGATATCTTATGGATAGTTGGCTATAGAATTGATAACCGCTATCGGATTACGGAAAGTACAAAAAAAGTTTTTACTTTAGTTTACAAATAAGGACTATGGATGAACAGTATATATTTCAGGAAAAGCAATACTTAGGACGTGATGCGACTTGGCTAAGTGTACGAATGATCTTGGTATTATTTTGCTTTGTTGCTTACTATCTAAATCTTAATCATTTGGCTTCAAGCCAACTATTTTTCATTGTCGGCGTAAGCATCATCATCGTCTCTGTGATTATGATTTATATGGTGCACTACAAAACCGTGGTGGCTGATAAGTTTCTTATAATTAGTGGGCTTTGGTCTTCGCGGCTGGTAAAGATTGATTTATACAATATTGTCAAAGTGGAACGCAAACCCTACAGTTTGTTCATCTTTAATAACCCTGTCTATAATCTCCATAAAAATGGGAAGATTCGCTTTTATTCCGGCGGAAAGGATTCTGTATGGCTGACGGATAAGGAAGGATTAGTTTATATCATTGGATCTTATCGTGCTGCGGAACTAGTTCGGGCGGTCACAGAGGCGAAGGCCAAATTGAAAAGTTAATCACTAAATACGCAATTGACGTTAAATTCTGTTAACGAACTCATGCTGACATTTTGTTGACGGAACGATTTAGAGAATTTTAGTAAATTTGATAAAATAGTTTTGAGCATGGAATCTTTATTGAAGTTTGTTGTTATATTTTTTCTAGTTTTTTACGGCGTAAAATATCTGTTTCGTTTATTGATGCCCTTTGCATTGCGAAAAATGACAGAAAAAGTGATGCAAAAAGCACAACAAGGTCAGGCCGGGCGGGGACAATATCAATACCAAAACGGTAATCCATTTGACCAGTTCAAACAAACGAAGTCGGCGGAGCATCAAGGAGAGATACGTGTAGATTATGTACCAGCAGATGACGCGAAAGATCGGAAAGGTACGCAGACTGCTGGTGAATTTGTAGATTTCGAAGAGATAAAGTAGGTCTATAGTTCATAAAAATATTTAATAGGATGGGGCAAAGATTTTTGCCCCTTTATTTTTAATAGTTACTTTTGATTTTCCCTTATTCTACATGTGGCTAAAACACCTTTCCGTTTTAAATTTTAAAAATTACACAGAATCATCTTTAGAGTTTTTGCCGCAAGCGAATGCTTTTGCCGGCACCAATGGTGCAGGTAAAACAAATTTGCTTGACGCCATTCACTATCTGGCGCTCTGCAAATCATATTTTAATCCTATCGACACGCAGCATATCAAAAAAGGAGAAGATTGGTTTATGGTACAGGGCGAATTTGATAAAGAGTTTACTGCGGATACGATCTCTTGTAGCCTGAAAAGAAATCAAAAAAAGCAATTCAAGAAAAATAAGAAAGATTACCAAAGGCTTGCTGACCATATTGGTCAATTTCCATTGGTAATGATTTCGCCTAGTGATACAAATATTGTAACGGAAGGAAGTGAAGAGCGGCGTAAATTTATGGACAATGTGATCTCGCAAACGGATAACCATTATTTGGATATCTTGATTCAATACAATAAAATTTTACTGCAGCGAAATACCCTATTGAAACAAATCAAGGAAAGAGGAGTGTTTGATATCGGTTTGCTAGAAGTTCTAAATTTACAGCTAGCTGATGTAGGGGAACGTATTTTTATACGTAGGAAACGCTTCATGGAAGCATTCTTGCCAGAATTTGAACGTTATTATGCATTTCTTGCAGAAGGGGCGGAGACCGTTTCTTTGGTCTACGATTCGCCGCTTATGCGGGATGGTTTTGAAAGCTTATTAAAAACATCATTGGAAAAAGATCGTGTCCTGGAGCGTACGACGCAGGGAATCCATAAAGATGATCTTTTATTCACGATACATGATGGCATGTTGCTTAAGAAGTTTGGTTCACAAGGGCAGCAAAAATCATTTTTAATCGCTTTAAAACTTGCGCAGTATAGTTTTTTGCGCAGCTGCAAAAGCTACAAGCCTTTGCTTTTACTCGATGATATTTTTGATAAATTAGACGCGCATCGCACACGTAAACTGATGAAACTGGTATCTGACGACGAGTTTGGCCAAATTTTCCTTACTGATACTGACGGCGAAAGAATAAGACATATTTTTGAGGAAATAGGAAAGCCAATTCGTATTTTTGAAGTCAAAGGAGGTACGGTAGATGTATAAAAAAAAATTTGATGAGATCCCTACGAAGGACGATGTGGGGATTAAGGAAGCCGTTGAAAAATGGATAGAAGTCTATCGGCTACGCTCCAAATTTGATGAATCCTCTATTGTTACTGCCTGGCCTAAAATAATCGGTAGCGCCATAGCCAATCGTACGCAGAAGATTTATATCCATGATAAGAAGCTCTTTGTGCGGGTGGAATCTGCGGTTATTAAAAATGAACTTGCTATGATGCGTCGACAGATTATTGGACGTGTAAACGAATACGTCGGGCATGTGGTGGTAGAAGAGTTTATTATTCTGTAATTATGGATATCGCTCGTGTCTTTTGTGAAACATTTAATATAGCAGAAACCGACGCGCAAAAATTCAATAGCAAGTTTGTTCACGAATCTCTTCCCAAAAACTCATACTTCCTTCGGACAGGAGAGCGATGCAGCAAATTCAGCTTTATAGCGTCTGGCTTAGTTCGTGTCTTCGCGGAAACTGAAAAAAAAGAAGTCACGCAATGGATTGGAAATGCCGGATACTTCCTCACGGATGTTTCTTCCTTTTTATTTCAGCAGCCTGCACGCTGGAATATCTGTGCGTTATCGGAAACTACGCTTTGGACGCTCTCCTATGACGATTACATTCACTTTGAGAAGGACTTGCCGGAATGGAATATGTTAGAGAAGCGATTTGTAGCAAAGTGTTTTGCCATGATGGAAAGTCGCATTTTTGATTTCATTTCCTTATCGGCTGAAGAACGTTATGCGCAGTATTTCAAACTTTTTCCTCATCATTTTAATCAGGTTCCTTTGCAATACATCGCCTCAGTGTTGGGCATGAGTCCAGAAACCTTAAGTCGGATTCGAGCAAGATAAATTTTCTTGATTTTTGTCAAGCGGAAGGCAGTTCTGATCCGCTACTTTTGTGCTATGGGAAAGATTGACATAGAATTAGAGATTACAATAAATGCAACAATGGTGGACGTATGGGCCGTGTTTTCGGATTTTAAGGCTTATAGTGATTGGAGTCCGACGCTTCATTTCATAGCATCCGCGCCGGAGGTAGGTAAAAAAGTGGCGGTTTTGCTGCACCAACCAGATGGGAAGAAAATGACCATGCATCCCAAAGTACTTCGATTGTCTGCTGGTAAAGAACTGCGTTGGTTAGGCCGGGTGTTTCTTCCGGGTATTTTCGATGGTGAGCACTATTTTATACTCAAGCCCAACGCTGATGGTACAACGCAATTTATCCAAGGAGAAAATTTTAATGGGATATTGGTTCCGTTCTTGAAGAAAATGATTTTGGGGCCTACAAGGGAAGGTTTTGAAGCATTTAATATTGCTTTGAAGAAGCGGGTAGAGGATCGGAAAAATACCGGTTTATAAGTATTCTTCGAGATCTCCTTTACCTTCGCGAACAATTTCAAATTCACCAGATGTAAGATCGACAACGGTAGAAGCTACGTTTCCACCATAACCGCCATCAACAACAATGTCAACGAGGTCTTGATATTTTTCATAGATCAATTCTGGATCTGTCGAGTATTCAATGATTTCGTCTTCGTCGTGAATGGATGAGGAGACGATGGGATTTCCCAATTCCTTCACAATTTCACGTACAACGTTATTATCCGGCACCCGAATTCCGACAGTTTTCTTTTTCGAACTTAATAGTTTTGGTACCTGCCCACTTGCATTGAAGATAAAGGTGAATGGCCCGGGCAATGCTTTTTTTAATACACGGAAAACGGCGGTATCGAAAGGTTTCGTATAATTCGAGATATCGGTAAGGTCATAACAGATGAAAGACAAGTTTGATTTATCGGGCTTCAGTCCGCGTATCTGGCAGACGCGTTCGATAGCCTTATGATTGGTGATATCACAGCCTATACCATAAACAGTATCCGTAGGATAAATAATTACACCACCCTTTTTCAAAACATCCACGGCCTGTTGGATAGCCTTGGGATTGGGATTGTCTTCGTATATCTTTAGTAACATCTTGCTTCTTTTTTGTTAATCTGCTTATCGACAGCTCACTGTCTTCATTTTCATAACAAGTACTCCTGTAAAATAGAACCGCCGAACGTTAAAAATGTTCGGCGGCAGTATGTATTGCTTAAAACTCTGCGTTTTTAGGTGTCCTCGGAAACGGTATGACATCCCTAATGTTTGTCATGCCGGTAACAAATAGCACCAAGCGCTCAAATCCAACACCAAAGCCGGAGTGGGGCGCGGAACCGAATCGACGTGTGTCCAAAAACCAATCCATTTCTTCCTCGGGAATACCTACTTCCGCCATACGGGTCAATAATTTTTCCAAGTTTTCCTCACGCTGTGATCCGCCCACCATTTCGCCGATACCGGGGAATAGGATGTCCATCGCACGCACGGTTTGGCGTCCGGAAGCATCTGGTTCGTTTTGTTTCATGTAAAACGATTTGATTTCACGCGGGTAATCGGTAAGAATGACTGGCTTTTTGAAATGTTTTTCCACCAAATAGCGTTCGTGTTCTGATTGCAAATCCGCTCCCCATTCTTCGATAAGGTATTTAAATTGCTTCTTTTGATTTGGCTTGCTGCGCTTCAGGATCTCCACGGCATCTGTGTACGTGACGCGCTCAAACTCATTTTGTACCACGAATTGTAATTTTTCTACCAAGTCCAATTCCGAGCGTTCAGCCTGTGGCTTCGATTTTTCTTCTTCAAGCAAGCGGTTTCTCAAGAATTCAATTTCGTCAGAACAAGCCGTCAGCGCATAGTTAATGACATATTTCAGAAGTTCTTCTGCAAGATCCATATTGTCCTCTAACTCGTAGAAAGCCATTTCCGGTTCGATCATCCAAAATTCAGCCAAGTGGCGTGTGGTATTCGAATTCTCCGCGCGGAAGGTCGGTCCAAATGTATAGATATTACCGAAGGCCATTGCCGCCAATTCTCCTTCCAATTGTCCTGAAACAGTAAGGTTTGTCGACTTCCCAAAGAAATCCTCCTTAAAGTCGATTTCGCCAGTTTCCGTTTTCGGCGGGTTGCTTAAATCCAATGTGGTTACGCGAAACATTTCGCCAGCTCCCTCGGCGTCTGAGCCCGTAATTATCGGGGTATGCATGTAGACGAAATCCCTGTCGTAGAAAAACTTATTGACCGCGAATGCCAGCGCGTTACGTACTTTAAAAATCGCATTAAAGGTTCCCGTACGGAAACGTAAATGTGCAATCTCCCGTAAAAATTCCAGGCTGTGTTTTTTCGGTTGTAATGGGAATTTTTCCGGATCAGAATCTCCTAAAATAGAAAGCTCCGTTACTTTGATTTCCACACGTTGGCCTTTTCCAAGTGAAGCTACGAGCGTTCCTTTCACGCGAAGCGCCGCACCAGTCGTTACTCTTTTTAATAGCGTCTCATCGGTGTTTTCGAAATCAACTACGGCTTGTATATTGTGGATAGTTGAGCCGTCATTGATTGCAATAAACTGATTATTGCGAAATGTTCTGACCCATCCTTTGACAATAACTTCCTTGCCAATTTCTTCTGACTGTAACAGTTGTTTTATACGTGTATGTTCCATGAGTATACAATAATGAGCGTCTTATGCTGTAGAATTTGAGCTTACAAAAATAGTTTATTATTTCTTAAATATGCCTATAAAGTTAAGAAGGTTAACAAAGTCCACCATCGAGCGAAGCGATATCCTAGCGCACATACCTTAATCCATTTTTCTTATGCTCTAATTGCATAGCCTCGGCTCTTTCCTAAATACTTAAAAAAATAAAAAAGCCTTTAGGAGATTCCCAAAGGCTTTTCGAATTATATAAAAAAGAAAATTATCCTTTTAATACTTTAGTAACCAATTCAGCTGCTTCTTTTAATAAAATAGCTGAATATACTTTTAAGCCTGAATCGTCGATCAATTTTTTAGCTTCAGCAGCATTTGTTCCTTGAAGACGAACAATGATTGGCACAGGGATATCACCAATTTCATTGTATGCATCAATAACACCTTGCGCAACGCGATCACAACGAACGATACCGCCGAAGATATTGATTAGGATCGCTTTCACGTTAGGATCTTTTAAAATGATGTTGAAACCTGCTTTAACAGTTTCAGCGTTAGCTGTACCACCCACATCCAAGAAGTTTGCCGGTTCGCCACCTGCGATTTTGATGATGTCCATTGTTGCCATTGCTAGACCAGCACCGTTAACCATACATCCCACGTTACCATCTAGTTTTACGTAATTTAAGTTAGATGCACCTGCCTCAACTTCTGTAGGGTCTTCTTCCAAAACATCACGTAAAGCCGCATAATCAGCGTGGCGGTACAATGCGTTTTCATCGAAATTTACTTTTGCATCAACCGCTAAGATCTTATCATCAGAAGTTTTCAATACAGGATTAATTTCAAACAATGACGCATCAATGGTATCGTAAGCTTTGTATAACGCACTGATAAACTTTACCATTTCTTTATGAGCTGGGCCAGAAAGGCCTAGGTTGAACGCAATCTTACGCGCTTGGAACCCTTGTAAGCCGGCCTTAGGATCTACCTCTTCTTTGAAGATTAAGTGCGGTGTTTTTTCAGCTACCTCTTCGATGTCCATTCCACCTTCTGTAGAGTACATAATAATATTACGTCCCTTTGCACGATCTAGCAATACAGAAACATAAAATTCTTTGATTTCGCTTTCGCCAGGGTAGTAAACGTCTTGTGCAACCAAAATTTTGTGAACTTTCTTTCCTTCTGCACCAGTTTGAGGAGTAACCAACTGCATACCGATGATGTCAGTTGCACGTTGTTGTACTTCATCGTGGTTCTTTGCTAACTTCACACCACCGCCTTTACCACGGCCACCAGCGTGAATCTGTGCTTTTACAACCACCCAGTCTGAATTAAAATCTTGTTTTAATTTTTGTGCAGCTTGAACAGCTTGCTCTGGAGTTTCCGCAAGAATTCCTTCTTGAACTCTTACACCAAAACCTTTAAGTATTTCTTTTGCTTGATATTCGTGAATGTTCATCTTAAAAAATTTGTGGTAAAAATATGGTTTTTAAATGGAAGGGGCAAGTAATTCTTTGGTAAAAAACGATATAATGAAGGCGAATTTTTAGCCTTCGCAATCGCATGGAAAACTTCTAACAGATTTATGCCTTTTTGCTTACCTTCGCAATATGATATTGAAGGCAAGTCAAATACACAAATCGTTTGGACAGCTACCCATCCTTCGCGGTGTAGACCTTGCTGTAGGGAAGGGAGAGATTGTGTCTATCGTTGGGGCTTCTGGGGCGGGTAAAAGTACCTTGCTGCACATCATCGGTACCCTCGATAAACCTGATCGTGGACGATTGGTCATAAACGATGTTAATATAAGCGAACTAAGTCAAAAAAAGATGAGCTTATTTAGAAATGAGCATATCGGCTTTGTTTTTCAATTTCACCATTTATTACCTGAATTTACGGCTCTTGAAAATGTTTGTATACCTGCCTTCATTAGTGGTAAAAACAAAAAGCAATCCGAGCTACGCGGTATGGAACTGCTTGATAGATTAGGTGTTAAGCACAGAGCAGAACATAAGCCTTCGGAAATGTCTGGCGGTGAGCAACAACGTGTTTCTGTAGCTCGCGCATTAATGAATAATCCATCGTTGATTTTGGCTGACGAGCCATCGGGTAACCTGGATTCTGAAAATGCTGCTTCTTTACACAAGCTATTTTTCGAATTGCGTGACTCCCTAAACCAAACATTCATTATTGTCACGCATAACGAAGAATTAGCCAACATATCGGATAGAACGATTCACATGCGTGATGGGCAAATACTTTAGCAGATGGACAAATTATTAATTACATATGGCACACGGCCTTTTGCGCAGCGACTTGGGAAGATTTTATCATCAAAATTCGCTTGTCATTACGCGAGTTGTGAGCAAATTCCAACTATATTATTAAAAGGAGATTACCGGCAAATTCCAACGGGGTTGAATCCTACTTTCGCTCACGAACTACTAAAACTTTGTTTAGATGAAGGATTTACGCGTGTGCTTCCTTTGGGAAAAGGCGAATTGCAACCGATCAACGAAACACGCGTGTTATTTGAAGAATATGGAATAACGATTCTGCTGCCCTTACACTTGGAGGAGCATTATATTTTGGAGAATCCCGCGTCTTCCCTGCCCGTGCATATCGTAGAACAGGGCAGAAATATATTAACCGCTGAAGAATTGCTTGACGTGACATTTTCCGGCGTATTTGTTTTGGCGGATGATGGTGAAGAGCCCGCACTCTGTCTGGTGTAAAGCATAAGATATGAAGTTAGATAGATCCGTCTATATGTTCGAGATAGACGATATACTGATACCTAAGCGCGATTACTTATTACAAGTTTACTATTTGTTTGCCAATTTCGTGGAATACACAGAAGGGCGGGAATGCAGTAAAGAATTGCTCAAGTATTTGACAGCTGCTTTTGAGAGCAGGGGAGAGGAAGCTGTTATCCCAGCCGCGTTAGAGCACTTCCAGCTTGAAAATAGTTATTTGGAGAATTTTGAACGCTTGCGTACCAACGCCCATTTACCCCTTAAACTTTTTTTAAGGGAGGAAACAAAATCCATCATGCTGTCTCTCTTTGCCGCCGGGAAGGGCGTCGGCATACTTACCGATGGAAATCCTGTAGAACAGCTCAATAAATTAAAACACATCGACTGGCAAGAGTTGGGAGAATATCTTCCGTTGCTCAAAGTATACTTCATAAAAGAGCTGAGTTTTAGAAAACTTGATCCCGTAGGGTTCATTGCACAGGATTACCAAGTTTCACCTCATGATATTCTTATAGTCAACGATTTTGGAAAGCAAATCGTGATGGACTAAAGAAATATATACGAAATATTGGCTTCAAATTTGTAAAAAAACACTAAGTTTAGATTTCCGTTATTAAATAGGGCGGAATGTGAAAATCTTTACTTATCACAATAGCCAATAGTATATGAAAAAGAAGCCTGCCACGATAAAAGAAATCGCACGCAAGCTGAAGATTTCAGCATCGACAGTTTCGCGGGCCTTAAATGACCACCCAAGTATTGGCTTGGTAACAACCATGCGCGTAAAAAACATGGCACAAGAGCTGCACTATGAGCCTAACCAAACAGCCATTTTTTTCAAACAACGGCGAACATTTACCATCGGTGTTATTTTGCCTAGTTTGTCTGAACCCTTTTTTTCCTCTGCCATTAGTGAAATTGAAAATGTAGCGGGCGAGCAAAACTACACCGTATTGATGGGGCAATCTCACGATGATGCGGAGAGAGAGTTGCAGATTATACACACGTTCAAAAAGCATCGTGTGGATGGAATACTGATGTCATTAGGCAAGAATACAGAAGATTTAAGCTTTGTGGATATGCTTAAGGAATCAGAAGTGCCTATCGTATTTTTTGACTGCGTGCCTAAGATAGAAGGGGTGAATAAAGTATATAGTGACTTGTCATCCGGCATGCGGGAGGCTATTCAATCTTTCGCTTCGATAGGGCATAAAAACATTGCATTAATAAACGGTCCTGAAAACCTGCTAGCTTCGCAAGAACGTGCAGATGCTTATAAACAAGCGCTTTTAAAAGAAGATATAGCATTCGATGAGAAGTATGTCGTGAATACCGATTTGACAGAAGCTGGAAATATAGAGGCGATGGAAAAGCTGTTGCTGCTCTCGGATCGTCCTTCGGCGATCGTATCATTCAATGATTTTGTAACATTAGATGTGATTAAGTATGCCCGGCAAAAGGGGCTTGTGCAGAAGCGGGATATTTTTTTTATTAGCTATGCGAATTATCCCCTTTGGAAATATATGGAGAATCCGCCGATGGGTAGTATCGAACAGTATCCTGATCGCCAGGCAAGGCGCGCTGCAGAAATGCTTTTCGCACAAATTGGAAGCACCGAGGATATGAAGCCCGAAGCGGTTGTTTTTGAATCTAAACTAGAACTCAAAAACTAGATAACCGTAGATGTTGCGATAATTATATGCTTGGTAGAAAAAGTACATCTTATAGCTACCCTGATGAAAAGTGGCTTCTTCATTTTACAATCACCGTTGGACATACTGTTCATTTGCCAGTAGCCTAAAGGTAGATGAATTTTCAAGCAAAAGGCTTTGAAGGCCCGGCATTGCAAAGAAGGAAGACGAAGCAATTTGCATTTTGTTAAATGCAGGATTGCTTCGTCTTTGTGTTTTTTTAATAGCGCTTCCGACTTCCTACTAAATCAGCGCGTTTTATTTACTTATCTTTCGCGACCAATCTCTATAGGTGAATTACCTCACCATAAGCATCAGCTGCTGCTTCCATAATCGCTTCACTCATGGTAGGGTGAGGGTGGATAGCTTTGATCATTTCGTGGCCTGTTGTTTCCAATTTTCTAGCGACAACGATCTCCGCGATCATCTCTGTAACGTTTGCTCCGATCATGTGTGCGCCTAGTAATTCACCGTATTTCGCATCAAATACTAATTTCACAAAACCGTCCTTCGCGCCAGCGGCAGAAGCCTTTCCAGAAGCAGAGAATGGAAATTTACCCACTTTTACTTCATAACCAGCATCTTTGGCCGCCTTTTCTGTATAACCCACAGAAGCGATTTCTGGTGAGCAGTAGGTACAGCCCGGAATGTTATTGTAGTCGATAGGTTCCACGTGAAGACCCTTGATTTTCTCTACGCAAGTGATACCCTCGGCTGATGCAACGTGTGCCAATGCTTGTCCCTTAACAATATCGCCAATTGCGTAAACACCATCTACATTCGTTTTGTAATAGTCGTCAACAAGCACACGACCTTTGTCTGTTTTGATACCAGCTTCCTCTAGGCCTAAGTTTTCGATATTTGGTGTAATACCAACTGCGGAAAGTACAACTTCTGCTTCGATAGTCTCCGTGCCTTTTGCCGTTTTGATGGATACTTTGCTCAAATCACCGGATGTATCGACCGATTGAACTTCCGATTTTGTCAAGATTGTGATACCAGCCTTTTTGAGTGACTTTTCAAGTTGTTTCGAAACTTCTTCGTCTTCCACCGGAACTATTCTGTCCATGAACTCTACAATAGTAACCTGTGTGCCAATTGCGCTATAGAAATATGCGAATTCAACACCGATCGCTCCTGAACCTACTACCACTAATGATTTAGGCTGTTTAGGAAGATTCATTGCTTGGCGGTAACCAATGATTTTTTTACCATCTTGCGGCAAGTTTGGTAATTCGCGGGAACGCGCGCCCGTTGCCAAAATTGTGTGCTTTGCACTGTATTCTTTCACGGCGCCGTCTGCACCTTTTACCTCTATTTTACCACCTTTTTTCACTTTGGCAGTACCCATGATGACATCGATTTTGTTCTTCTTCATTAAGAACTGAATGCCTTTGCTCATGCCATCAGCCACACCGCGGCTTCTCTTTACAATAGCAGAAAAGTCAGCCTCGCCACCTTCCACCTTGATACCGTATTCCTCGGCATGGTTCAAGTACTCGAAAACCTGTGCACTCTTCAACAAGGCTTTGGTCGGGATACATCCCCAATTTAAGCAGATTCCGCCTAATGCTTCGCGTTCAATAATTGCGGTTTTGAAACCTAATTGGGATGCACGGATAGCAGCTACATATCCTCCAGGACCACTACCGATTACTACGATGTCGTAATTCATATGTATGTTAATTTTTAACGTCTTAAGTGTATCTGTCGCGCAGTGAATTATAGCACGATAGTCCACTCAATAATATTTGTAGTTAAGACTTTTGTTCTTCTACTGAACTCTCAAAAATACATATTTTTTCGGGTAACAACCAACCGTTTTTTTGGTTTGTTAGCGGCTAAAGATTGGTTTGCGGCGATACTTGTCAGTTTTTGGTCAATAGATAAGTAAATTGTCACCGCTCTTTGTTTTTGGCGTATGTTTGCAGAAATTATTTGTGGATCAGTTATGTTACGAATTTTTCAACAGATAGCCTTGTGGGAAGCTATTTCTACGGTTGTTTTATTTTTCCTGGCTATGCCGCTAAAGTATTTGGCGGATGTTCCTGAAGCCGTAAAGGTCGCGGGATCAATACATGGGTTTTTAGTCGTGCTATTTGTCATCTTGCTAATCATGTGCTGGAACGAATACAAATGGCCGATCAAACGGGTATTGACCTATTTTGTTGTATCGCTAATCCCTATTGTTTCATTCTGGGTGGAGCGTGACTTAAAAAAGCAAATAGCTTCTAAAAAGTAGAAGCTATTGATTGGTCTTTTCTATTCCGCTGTAGGCGTAAGTAATCTCTGATTTGTTGTGTGGCGTGGGATTCCCCTCTCCGTCGAGATTTACAAATACTAGCTTGTCGATCGACAGGATGATCTTTCTGGTAATCTTATTTCTAACTACACAACGCATGGTTAGAGAAGTGCGCCCAAAGTTTACTGCCTCGATACCCATTTCAATGATATCACCTTGTTTTGCAGAGCTGACGAAGTTGATTTCGGAAATATATTTCGTGACCACGTGTGGATTACCCAGTTGTACGATGGCATAGATGACAGCCTCCTCGTCAATCCAACGCAGCAAAGTTCCACCAAAGAGCGATCCATTAGGATTCAGATCTTCTGGCTTTATCCATTTTCGTGTATAAAAGTTCATGGTATTATCTTATGAAAAAGCAAGATGGATTTTCATCTTGCTTTTTCTATTTTTTAAGCGTGAATAGCTCTGTTTGCTGTTGCCGCTAGTGCTGCTTCTTTCAGTGTTTCGGTATAAGTTGGGTGTGCATGGCATATTCTTCCAATATCTTCGGCAGATGCTCTGTATTCCATAGCAACCACAGCTTCAGCAATGACATCAGCAGCACGTGGGCCAATGATGTGAACACCTAATACCTCGTCAGTTTCACTGTTTGCCAACACTTTGACGAAACCGTCAGTATCGCCAGAAGCTTTAGCGCGTCCTGAAGCTTTGAATGAGAATGAGCCTGATTTGTACTTAACACCTGCTTCTTTCAATTGCTCCTCTGTTTTTCCTACAGATGCAACTTCAGGCCATGTATATACGACACCAGGGATCAAGTTATAATCAATGTGTGGTTTTTGTCCTACGATCCTTTCAGCTACATAAATTCCTTCGTCTTCCGCTTTATGCGCAAGCATAGCGCCTTTCACCACGTCTCCGATAGCGTAAACACCTTCAACAGATGTTTCTAAGTGTTCGTTTACCGGGATTTTATTGCCACGTTCTTCAGGTTTAATACCGATGCTTTCTAATCCTAAACCTTCTGTATATGCCGTTCTACCAACAGAAACGATACAATAGTCACCTTCTAATTCAACCGTTTGTCCCTTAGCGTCTTCAGCTGTAACAGTTACTTTTTCTCCTTCTGTAGTAGCGCCTGTTACTTTATGACCTAAGAAGAATTCCATTCCTAGATTCTTTTTTAATACGCGTTGCAATTCTTTTCCTAAGCCACCATCCATGGTTCCGATGATTGATTTAGCAAATTCTACTACGGAAACTTTAGCTCCTAGACGCGCGTATACAGAACCTAATTCCAAGCCGATTACACCACCACCAATAACGATTAAGTGTTTCGGAACTTCTTGGAGGTTTAACGCTTCTGTAGACGTGATAATGCGCTTTTTATCAATAGGTAAAAAAGGGAGTGCTGTAGGTTTCGAACCTGTAGCTATAATAACATTTTTGGCTTTCAGCTCTTCCGTGCTGCCATCGTTTTTTGTTACTTTAATGGTGTTTTTGTCAATGAATGAACCAACACCCTCATAACTATCTATTTTATTTTTCTTGAATAAAAAAGTAATACCGGCGGTATTTTGAGCAATTACATCGTTCTTACGATCGATCATCTTTTTGACATCAATTTTCAAATTGCTCAGTTCGATACCGTGTGTCTCGAAGTTGTGCGCGGCATTGTGATAATGTTCGGAGGTGTCCAATAAGGCTTTAGAAGGAATACAGCCTACGTTCAGGCACGTCCCGCCAAAAGTGCTGTATTTTTCAATCACAGCTGTTTTAAGGCCTAGCTGTGCGCAGCGAATAGCTCCAACATATCCACCTGGACCACTTCCTATAACGATTACGTCGTATTGCATAAAATTTAGTATATAGTTACGGTATCAAAGTTAGGCAATTTATGTAAACTAAATTGTATTTAAGTTGTAAAAAACCAAGTGTATACAAGCAACAAAGCACTTATCGACCGATAAGTGCTTTGTCATGATACCTAGCGTCAAGGTACTATTCAGCAACGATTTTTCCTTGCATTACACCATAGTGCCCTGGGAAACTACAAATGAATGTATAAACCCCTTTTTCTAGCGTAAACGATATTTTATCCTCTTCACCCGGGCCTAACAATTTTGTATGTGCCGCGATCGAAGAAAGCGACGTTTTTGGAATGTAGTCTGCATCTGCAGCAGCAGTAGCTTCACCCGCAAATGTAGCGATATCCACACCTGGTTTCAATACAATCAAATTATGCCCCATAGATTCTTTAGGTAGCGTACCTACGTTTTTTAAAGTCAATGAAACAGCTTCGCCTGCTTTTACACGAAGCAACTCTTTATCAAATTTCATCTGATCGTTGGATTCAACCACGATCGTGTTTGATAATTCAACATTTTCAATTCCAGGAACTGTTTCGGTTGTTGCGCTTTCTGCAGAAGAAGTAGTTTCCTCAGTGGTTGTAGATGTATTTTTATTCTCACTACCTCCACATGCCGCAAGCGAAAGGACAAGAGCAATCGCTGGAAAAACAAATAATCTTTTCATTTTACAAATTAAATATGTGTGCTTTCAACAAAGCTAATAATTATTTTTTAATCGTACTGTACCCTTTTCTTGCTGATAAGATTGCTTATTTTCTGATGTAAGTCCAAGGGGTCAAACGGCTTTCCAATTACACTGTCGGCTCCAGCTTCGTAAGCAGCAGCCTGTTCATGCTCCAATACGGATGCAGAAATTGTGATAATTGGTATGAACGTCTTTTGCGTGTTTGAATTTTTTTTAATCTCCTTTATTGCTTCAAACCCCGACATAATTGGCATGTGGGTGTCCATCATGATCAAGTCGTAATCATACTGATTTACTTTTTCGACGGCTTGCCTCCCGTTTTTAACATTATCGACCTTGCATCCCCAAGATTCAAGCATGTGTGCCAGCATAAAGCTGTTAAGGTCATTGTCTTCTGCGATGAGAATGTTTAGATCATCAAATTTTTCTAGCTTTGAAAATACTTTTTTATCCATTTTGTCATCATTAGGGAAATGTTCGGCATGTTCGAAAGTCGCCTGAAATGAAAAAGCCGACCCATCACCATAAACACTTTTAGCACTTACAGTTCCATTGAGCAGATCCGCAAGACGCTTTACGATTGCTAATCCAAGCCCTGTGCCTCCAAATTTTTTGGTAATACCGTCATCAGCTTGTTCAAAAGCAAGGAAAATTTTGTCTATCGCATCCGCTTTTACACCAATACCGGTATCTGAAACGGTAAGTTTTACGGTGGAATTTGTTTTAGATTGAGCAAGCACTTCAGCTTTTAAAGTGATTGTTCCTGATTCGGTGAATTTGAGACTGTTAGATATAAAATTGTTCACAATCTGCTGTATCCGTAACGGATCACTTTTTACATATTCCGGCAGCCGAGGATCTATCTCCATTTCAAAGCGGAGCTGTTTGTCAAGTGCTTTTACTTTAAAGATCTTTCGGATGTCTTCCAGCTTTTGTCGTAGTGAGAAGCTTTCGTTTTCAACTTTCATCATGCCCGAATCTATTTTAGAAATATCTAAAATATCGTTGATAATTAGAAGCAGTGAGTTCGAGGCAATATCTAACCGTTGAATCCAATCTTTTTGTTCCATATTGAGCTCGGAATTGCGAAGCATATGTATAATCCCGATAATTCCGTTTATGGGCGTGCGGATTTCATGGCTCATATTCGCGAGAAAGATTTCTTTTGATTTTCGTGCTTCTTCGGCGTCTTCTTTGGCTGCTAATAATTGTTTTCGAGACTCCTCTAACGCTATATTTTTCTGCTTTATTTCTTCTTGGATGTGTATCTGATTCACAAAAGAAGTTACTTTCGCTACAGTAATTTCTGGGTTAAGGGGTTTGTAGAGATAATCGATAGCTCCACTTTCTAATCCCTTCAATAAATAGCGGTCTTCCTTAGAGATCGCCGTGACCATAATCGCCATGATATGATTGGTCTTGGGATTCGATTTTAAAAGTGATACAAATTCAAAGCCATTTATATCAGGCATTTGAACATCTACCAATGCAATGGCGATATCATTTTTCCAACATATTTTGAGCGCCTCATTCGGATCCGTAGAACTGATGATATTAATATGCTGAACATCCGCTAGTAGGGCTGACAGGCTGATGATATTTTCCTCCTTGTCATCTAAAATAAGAAGATTTACATTTTTCATAGACTTTTATCTTAGATTCCTGAAATAGGAAATGATCTCTTGATCCGTTAATATATTGATTTCCTGATTGGCGCGTATCGCATTTTCCGGCATGGTGCGCATGAGTGCTTCGTCTGGTGATTGAGCAAAAGTATTTCCCCCCATTTTTTTGACCATCCTTATACCGTCGGTCCCATCTTTATTCGCTCCTGAGAGTAAAAATGCTGTGCAGCGTTTTCCATAGGTTTCTGCCGCAGTTTCAAAAAGCACATCAATAGATGGCCGGGAAAATTGAATTTGCTCGGAATTATCGAGGGAAAAGGTACGATCTGGCTCAACGAGCAAATGATATCCGGGCACAGCGAAATAGATCATATTTTTAGATACGATCGTTTTATCTCCGGCTTGTATGATGGGCCGGTGCAGCCTCGCAGCCAAGGTGTCTTCAATCCGTGTGGTGAACTTCGGGTTGCGATGTATAATAACGACGATTGCATATAGAAAATAGGACGGCAAAGATTCTATAATTGCTACAATGAGATTGTAAGAACCCGCGCTTCCACCTATTAATATAATGTCATCGGCTTTGCTCATTACCTAATTTTTTGGTAAATGTTAAATTCCTTATTGATGACTTTAAAATTAGACATAATATCTCTGTTTAATAATGTTTCTTTCGATCCTAAGCAAAGAAAGCCAAACTCGGCCAAAGAATTGTAAAATAAATTGAAGACTTTGTTTTGCAGCTCCATGTCAAAGTAAATCAATACATTGCGACAAGATATGAATTGAAATTCATTAAAGATGTAGTCGGCTGCTAGATTGTGCTGTGAAAAGAGTATGTTCTTTCTTACTTCTGTATTCACAATAGCCGCTTCGTACATCGCGGTGTAATAGTCAGACAAACTACCCCGCGATCCGGATGCGTTGTAGTTTTCGCTGTAAACTTTTATTTTCTTTAGCGGATATATCGCTTTCCTAGCCGACTCCAATACATTTCCGTTGATGTCTGTGCCGTAAATGAAACTTCTATCATACAGCCCGCTCTCCATCAATAAAATGGCGAGTGAATACACTTCCTCGCCTGTCGAACATCCAGCACTCCAGAATTTCAGCTGCGGATATGTTTGTAGATAAGGGAATACATCGCTACGTAACGCAGCATAATAGCGTGGATCTCTAAACATCTCTGTCACGTTAACCGTAACTTCATTCATAAGATAAGTCTGAAAACCCTCGATATTGGTGATTGCGTTTTTGAGGTCAACGACATCCATACGTTCTAAATCCAAGACACGTTGGATCCGCCTTTTTAGCGACGATTTACTGTAGCCAGACAAATCATAGCCTGATACGTTGCCCAATAAGTCCACAATCTCTTGAAGCTCGATGAAGCTTATATATGATACGCTTAACTTAGCCATACGCGCATTAGTGATACAAGTTTGTCGATATCAATGGGCTTGCTCACGTAATCGCTTGCGCCGATCTGTATAGATTTTTCCCGGTCGCCTTTCATAGCTTTCGCGGTGACCGCTATGATCGGTAGGTTAGCGTATGTTTTATCTCTTCGTATCTCCGCTATTGCCTCGTAGCCATCCATCTCCGGCATCATAATATCCATTAACACAATATCGATTTTTCGCGTACCTTGTTTTACAATATCTAAAGCTTCCTGACCATTGTTAGCAATCTCAATTTCCATGTCATATCCCTGCAGCGTGGTGGTTAGTGCGAAGATATTGCGCATGTCGTCATCGGCTATCAAAACAGTTTTTCCCTGCAAATTGTCCGTGCTACTTGCTAGTTTGTCTAGCTTGCTAATGTTTTTAAGCGGCGTATAATCATCCGAGATGATCTTGTTTAGGAACAATTTAACTTCATCGATCAAGCGGCTGTTACTCTTTCCTGATTTAAGTACCATCGCTTTGGTATACTGTTGTATGTGGTCTATCTGTTTTTTCGATAGATCATACGCCGTATTAATAATTATTGGCGTGTCGGTATAACTTGGCATTGATTTAATTTGGTCCAAAACATCTAGTCCGTCGGCATCCGGCAATTTGATATCGAGGATTACGCAATCGATATTCTTCTCTGTGTCGAGTTTGCTGAGTCCCATTTTTGCAGAAAAAGCCTGAATCACATTGATATTTTGCTCTGCAAATGCAGATTTTATGATTTCACTTTGAAATTCTTGGTCCTCAATAAGAAGCACTTTTCTTATCCCGCTGTTGATGTTTAAGCGAATGTTGTCAAAAACCTTTTTCAGCGAATCTTCGGATACAGGCTTCGATAGAAATCCTATCGCACCATTCTCTATAAACTCGCGTTGCGTAAAATTCGCAGCAGACATCATGTGGATAGGTATATGCTTGGTTTCTGGTATTCCTTTCAATGTTTTAAGTACTTCCCATCCATCAGACAGCGGAAGCATGACGTCAAGTATAATAGCATGCGGCTTAAATTGCTTAGCCTTTTGTATGGCATCGACTCCATCATGCGATAGCATCACTTGAAAACCGTGTACATGAGCAAAATCACGCAATATATCAGCAAATTTAATATCATCTTCCACGATTAGAAGATTTTTGTTCTTCGATTCCTCAGGCATTTCAATACCCAAGTTTTCGGAAACAGGAAGAGCTTCGACCTTGTTGCTCTCATCATCCGCCAGCGGGCTACTGGAAGTTTTATTCTCAATTTCTCGTGGGTAGCGTATGGCTGTGGCGGTTTTATAAGGTATAATTAGGGTGAATGTACTTCCCTTATTAAGTTCACTAGCGAGAGTGATGCGCCCGCCTAAGAGCGAAGCAATTTCTCTGCTGATGGAAAGACCAAGGCCAGTGCCGCCATATTTGCGGCTGGTTGAGCCGTCTTCTTGGCGAAAGGCTTCGAAGATCAGCTGCTGCTTTTCTTCGGAAATCCCCTTTCCGTTATCTGTAACGATGAATTTAAGATTTTCATTGACAACTTCTATGGTTAACTTTACAAAGCCTTTTTTTGCTGTAAACTTAAAGGCATTGGAAAGGAAGTTTTTAAGGACCTGTTCAATACGATATTCATCGCTCACGAAGTCAATAGGTATCGGTTCTTTTTGGTCTATAGCAAAAGTGATATCCCGTTCCTCAGCAGTGGTTGTAAACAGATTTTCAATATTGCTGAGAAATTCTTGCATATTGATGCGTTCATAATTTAACTCCACTTTTCCGGATTCTATTTTTGCCAGATCTAACAATTCATTGATCAGCTGTAACAGGTCGCTACCCGCGCTGTGGATAACAGAAGCATATTTTACTTGGTCTGGCTGAAGATTTCGATTTTTATTGTCTTGAAGTAATTTCGCCAAAATAAGTATACTGTTCAAAGGAGTCCGTAATTCGTGACTCATATTTGCCATAAACTCAGACTTATACTTACTGGCAAGTTCTACCTCTTGAATTTTCTCTTCTACAATCTTCTGTGCCGTATTCAGCTCTTGATTACGGACTTCAAGCTGTTTAGCTTTCTCCTCTAATTCTGAATTTGTCTGCTGAAGTTCTTCCTGCTGTACCCGCAACTCTTCTTCAGAGGCCTCTAACAAATTTGTTTTATAGATAAGCTCCTCGTTCGTAATCCGTAATTCTTCTTGCTGGGCTTCCAGTTCTTCAGTTTGCTGCTGCGTTTCCTCCAGTAGGCTTTCAACGAGCATATGGCTTTGTCCGAATTTTATAGCCATGGCGAGGATAAGCGATATCCGTTCGAGGTATTGCAGCGTTTTCGATAAGGATGTTTCGTCGAAAGCACCGCCAATTTCTAAAATTCCCAAACATTTTTGTTCGAATACAAGCGGCACAAGTATAATCGTGCGGATTTGGTTTCCGTTTAAACTGGAAGAAGAAGTTAAAATATGCGCTGTATCGTTATGAAGAACCTTTATCTCTTTACCTTTTGTAGCACCGCCCAGCAGCCCTTCTCCGTGGCGAAATGATGCAAACGGAGGTGTGTTGCTATCAATCCCGATTTGCTGTTTTAAAATATACTCATAGGAGTCTATTCGGCGGATGTACAACGCGCCTGCATAAAACTTAATGGAATTTACTAGCGTACTAAAAGCCGTCTCAGCTATTAGGTTTTCGTCATCAATCCCTGTTAATTTTTCGCTGAGGAGACTGGATTCTGCCAATACCCAATTGGATAATTCGATGTTCTGCTGCGCAAGATAGATTTCCTGATTTAACTTTTGTGATTCTTTCGAACGACGACTCAGCTCACGAATAATTCTAACAACACGATTGAAAATAAATAAAATGAAAATTAGGGGTAGCCCGATGAGGAGATACGCCGTGTTTTTTAAAGTAGCTACGGAATTATGAAAATCGGTGGATATCTTCTGGCGTTCGTGCAGTATCATCGTCCGTAACCTGAGTATACTATTATTTACTATAGACTGTTCTTTTAGCAATAATTCCTTGTTGTCACTGATACCGTTATCCTTTTGTGTTTGAATAGCATCGATATCAAACATCCGTCTATTAGCCGCTTCGAACACGTCAACTTCCCTATCGAAAGGGTGGTTTTTTTGAAAACCTTCTTTCAGGTCTGTGGCAGCATGTTCAACGAACTTTAGGAGATTGGGAAAATTGTGCAACTCTTGGGATTCATCTTTCAATAAGTAGCGAGTTTTCTCTTGAACTGAAGTGAAAATCTGTTGATCAATTTCATTGAGGATGTTCGCTTTTTTCTGAAGTCGATCGTTAGCTATCTTCACATGCTCGACTTTCGTTCCTAAAGCGGTGAAAAAATACACCGCAGTACCGATAATGATGAGGTAAGCAACAATTATTCCGATGAATAATTCCCATTTCAGGACTGCTTCTTTTTTGAATTTCATTTGATGAGCGCTTGTCTGATAGTCTGCTATTTCCAGCAAAAATAGCTATTAATTATAATGCTTTATATAGGTTGCAACAAAATTAGGCTTTGTTACCTTACGTTAATTCGGACTTTGCGTTCACGATATGCATAGTTTGTGTCCACACAAAGGTTGACAAATCTGTGCTAAAAGGTAAGTTTAGGCGCGCTACTTATGGAATATCCTAAATAAAATGATATCTTTAAGCTATTACTTAAATTCAAAAATTTATGGATCCAGGAATTAGTTTAATTTTAATTATTGTTGGTGGCGTTGTCGCATTTTTTCTTTTGCTTTACTTGTTGCCGGTAAATCTTTGGTTTACGGCGCAACTTTCAAATGTGAAGATAAGCCTATTAAACTTGGTGTTGATGCGGTTAAGAAAAGTGCCGCCTTCGCTCGTGACAAATGCCATGATTACCTCGACAAAAGCAGGGCTTCGTATAACTTCTAATGAAATCGAAACGCATTATTTAGCGGGCGGTAACGTAAATAAGGTAATTAAAGCGCTCATTTCTGCAGATAAGGCAAATATTCCTTTGGATTTCAAGCTTGCAACGGCAATTGACCTTGCAGGGCGGGATGTGTTTGATGCAGTACAACTGTCCGTGAATCCCCAAGTTATTAATACGCCGCCCGTAGCTGCGGTAGCCAAGGATGGTATTCAGCTTATCGCGAAGGCTCGGGTAACAGTCCGAGCAAATATCAATCAATTGGTAGGAGGAGCTGGCGAAGAAACCATTCTAGCGCGTGTAGGCGAGGGGATTGTGACCACAATAGGCTCATCTATCAACCATAAAGAGGTATTGGAAAATCCTGACCGTATTTCGAAAACGGTACTGTCAAAGGGTTTGGATTCAGGAACTGCTTTTGAAATTCTTTCGATTGATATTGCAGATATCGATATTGGCGAGAACGTAGGAGCAAAACTACAAACCGATCAAGCTGAGGCAGATTTAAAAGTAGCAAATGCACGTGCAGAAGAGCGTCGGGCGATGGCAGTAGCCAACGAACAAGAAATGCGGGCTAAAGCACAGGAGGCCAAGGCCAAAGTGATTGAGGCGGAAGCACAGGTGCCTATGGCCATGGCAGAAGCATTTCGCAATGGCAACCTAGGTGTGATGGATTACTACAAAATGCAAAATATACAAGCCGATACCGATATGCGTACTTCTATAGCAAAGCCCGGAGGCAATGATAAAGGAAAAAGCTAACATTTTGTTTAAACATCAGTTGTTATAAATACAAAACCCTGACGATGGGCGTCAGGGTTTGCTACTAACCAATTATAAACCTAAATTATGAAAAGACAATTTTAATGCTGCGATCGGGCTTATAGCCTGATCACGATACAAATGTACGCTGAAAATTCTTCCAATCCTCACTTTTCATTAATTTAGTTGTGATAACAACTAAATTGTGACAAACCCTTGATACATTGTCCAAAACGAATAGGCTTTTGTCTTTTTTAGATTACAATCACTTTTCCAAAGTTGTGCCTAAGATTTGTTATTTTTGAACCTATGGTTTTAAAGCAGTTTGCAAAAATTAAAGCTGTCGTTTTAGATGTCGACGGCGTGCTCACCGATGGTACTGTATTAGTGACCGAAACTGGCGAACAGCTCAGGCGTTTTTCCATCAAAGACGGTTATGCGATCCAACTCGCTATGAAAGCAGGTTTACAAATCATCGTTATCAGTGGAGGAAACTCGCAAGGTGTGTTGCAACGGATGAGGGGACTACACGTGGAAGAGGTGCATTTGGGTGTAGCAGATAAACTTACCCTGATGCAGGAGATCATCGCCCGTCAGGGATTACACAAAGAAGATATTGCGTTTATGGGTGATGATATTCCGGATTTACTTTGTATGAAAGAAGTCGGACTAGCTCTTTGCCCCCAAGACGCCGTAGATGAAATAAAAAATATTGCGGCTTATGTTTCACCCTATCGTGGAGGTGAAGGATGTGTACGCGACGTACTGGAAAAGATATTGCGATTACGGGGATTATGGAATTTAGAAACCGGCATTAAAAGTATATAATATGTTGATCAAACAGCTAGAAGGCGTCCGCATAGTATTAGGATCGCAATCACCGCGCAGAAAAGAACTGTTGGCTAATCTCGGTATTGATTTTCAGGTGATTGTAAGAGAGACATCGGAAGACTTCGACCCAAAACAACCTGCAGAGGATATTGTAAGATGCATTGCGCTAGACAAACTAGAAGCATTTCATGATGATACTTTCTATGACAGCTTAGTAATTACGGCAGATACTGTTGTGGTGCATGAAGGGCAAATATTGGGTAAGCCAAAAGATCAGAATGAAGCCATTGCTACACTTTCGGGATTGCAAGGAAAAGAGCATGATGTGCTTACGGCGGTAGCCATCGGCTATCACGGTAAAGTTTATTCTTTCGTAGAACGTACAGGTGTATCCTTTTATCCACTGCTGGAACAGGAGATCGTCCATTATGTAGAAAGCTTTTTACCGTTAGACAAGGCAGGTTCCTACGGTATACAGGAATGGATTGGATTGATCGGTGTGAAAGCTTTACAGGGTTCTTACGAAAATGTGGTTGGACTGCCCACAGCACGATTGTATCAAGAGTTGAAAGCGATTATTTCTGCGGTATAACATGGTGTAAACATGCCGGATGTGGAAAATCTTGCCAACCCTCGGGCTAGCAAGATTTTTTGTTTTCAAAGGCTACCGGCATATACTTTTGTTGTCCGGATCTTTCGATTATTTGATATTATACCTTACACCTGCGTAAAAAAGCCTTCCTGCGATCGGTCCCCAAAGTAGATTCGTATCGAAAAACTGTCCGAAAGGTTCGTCGAAAGCCAGTATAGGGTTCTTTTGGAAAAAGTTGGTCAGATTTTCACCTCCTAAGTAGATAGTAAGATTCTTCTCTTTTCCCAGACTTTTACTAACCTGTGCATTCATGGTGACGTAGGCATCCGAATAGGCCTGCAACTGATATTGAGCAGGGTTTTCGATGGTCGATGGCAGTCTTTTCTTTCCAACCATATTCAAGGTGTAGTCAAAACTCCAACCGCTATGTAAGTTATAAGCCATGTTCACAAATCCTCTGTGTTTTGCCGTTAAAGGCTTTTGCAATCGGCCAGATTGGTAATCGGTTTGTACATCTAGCAAACGGTAGGCAAAGCGTGTTTCAAAATGTTGTATAGGCATAAACCGAAAATCTGCTTGAAGACTGTTGGAAAATGATTTGCCATTGAGGTTGTAAAATGACACAGCGCGAGGGTTTTCCCAATCCACAACTACTTGATTGCTAAAATTGTTATGGAATAGTTCGACCGAGAAGCCTGACTCTCTTCCGAAAAGCTGAAAATCTTGATCGAATGTAAGCCCTGTATTCCAGGAAACCTCAGGCTTTAAACCATAAGCCGCATTAGTTGACGAAGTAAGCTGCGCGTAGTTTATCGCACGGCTTGAAGCGAAAATGCCCATGTTTTCCGCAAATACATTGGCTGTACGCTGTCCTCTACCAGAGCTTAGGCGAAGCGTGGTATTTGGAGCAGGCGCGTAGCGCAGTACTGCTCGCGGTGTAGTGAACCAGCCATATATGCTATTATAGTCTTGGCGAATCCCGAGGACAGCATCAAATTTTTCATTGGGAGCGAATGTGTATTCTAAAAATGCTCCCGATACGGCTTCGGTGCGGCGGAAATCATTCGCGACGATCTGCTCATTGTATTTATCATACGATAAAGAGAGACCTGCTCTATACTTATGCATCACACTGCCCAGCACATCTTGATACAATAGATTTGCATAACCGCTATTTTGCTCGCTATTGTAAGTTGTTAAACCGAAATAGCTGTCTTGACGGTAATGTGCACCGGATACCTGCAACCCTATGCTTCGCAATTTATGATTGGGGAAGACATAGCCAATTTTAGCAAAACCTTCGATGCGGTCTATATCGAACCCCAAGCCGTACCTATTGGTTGTGAGCTTGTCTGTGCTCTCATTGAAATTGATTTCCCCACCCGTACGGTCGTCACTTAAATATTTGAGACCAAACTGGGCGATAAGTCCTTTCCCATTTTCGTAATGCCATCTGTTGACGCCAGAAAACACATTGCCTACAGGCATATCGCGGAAACCATTATTACTGAAGTTCATAGACTTGTTGTACATGAAGTTGTCGTGCAATAATAATCCCACCGACCATTTATCGCTTATTTTTTTGGCTAAATTTAGGTTTACATCTGTTCTCCCCATATTGTTAGCGTAGGCATTGAAGTAAAGCTGATCACTATTGTGCGGTTTTTTAAGCTCCACGTTGATTTGGCCAGACATACTTTCAAAACCGTTGGCTACCGATCCCATTCCTTTACTGATCTGTATCGATTCGATCCAAGGGCCGGCCATGCTATTCAATCCGAGTGGCGCAGCGAAGCCTCTCGGGCCGGGTAAGTTTTCTACCGTTAGCTGCGTGTAGACACCGCTCAAGCCGAGCAGCTGAATTTGTTTTGCGCCTGTAACGGCGTCACTACTGACTACATCGACGGAAGCATTGGTTTCAAAGCTTTCACTCAAATCGCAGCAGGCAGCTTTAAATAGTTCTTTCGCCGTAATCATTTCTATACGGTTGGGCGAGAGTTTAGATATATAGTTTGATCGTTGTTTTCGGGAAACGACGACCTCTGCCAATACATTATCTTTCGCATGGATAACTAAAACCTCGTGAAGATTTTTTACGAGAATAGTGTCTGCTTTCATCCCGACGAAGCTGACGATAAGGTTGGCATATCCCTTCTCATGAGCGATGTCGAATACACCGTTTTCATTCGTCTGCACTTGTTGTTTTGGGTTTTCTTTCCAACTGATGTTGACGCCGGCAATAGGAGTGAGTTCTCCTTTTCCATTTTCCTGCACGACTACACCGCGTACGGTATGATCATGGTCATGATGTTCATGATCGGTCGAGTCATTTGTTCTCGCAGTAGAACCCAACCGTTCGTACAGGCAACATTCGTGCAGTTTGGCGTATACGTCGTCATTGGCGCGTATTTCATCGGTGTCGTGCCCGACATTGGCAATAGCTTGTTTGATCTCTTGGCTGGTAGTCTTCTCTTTATTGTAGGAAACAGTGGCCATATTGGTCTCCATGTCCCAGACGGCTTCATCAACTCCTTTAATTTTGGCTGCTTTTTCGATGCGTTGTTTACAGAGTCCGCAGTTTCCTGCTACTTCAAACTGTATCGTTTCTTGCTGCTGCGCAAAAGTAAGGGTATAAATAAAAGTAAAGGCAAATATTGAAAGTGCTTTAAATATGATGTTCATGTCACAAAATTTGATAATAAAACTAAAATGAGGTGTAACGAACGCAAGGCGTCACGTTGACAATCGAATTCAGCTTAAAATCAAATACGGAAGTTACAATGAACAAGGTAGGGAGGTGATGCGGCGACCGATGCCAGTGGCGATCGGAAATCAGCAGCATTTGAAATTATGGTTTTGCTATCAGGAATCGGAACGATCCAAAAGAGCGTCAATATCGCCGGTGACGTACTGAAAAGAGGAAGCATATTCGATGCGTTCTCCATCTTCGTTTCACTTTTTCTCAGATCGAGCACGATCTCCGAACAGCAATTTTCTTTTTCATGACAAGCCGTCGGTGCATCTTGATGACTTTCTTCAGCACTTTCCGATTCGGCACAGTGCGGACAACTATCATGTATCAAATCTTTTTTTGTGTCGAAAGCAATAAGAGCGCCTTCCTGACAGCGGTGCATATATACCGTCATCCCAGTGCAGGTCGCTGCATAGAGAATTAACAATATATAGGCAAAGATTATTTTCATGTGCTGCAAATATAAGAAAATAAATTTTAAACGGGATAAGCACGGGATGTCCCGCATGCATCACGCGCAGTCAGGAAGTTGCTAGCAGCAGTTATCGCTGCTGGCAACTAATATGTTAAGACTTTATGTTCTCGATAAAAGGCCCGATCTCCTGCAGATAATTAGGCGCAGATAGCAATTTGACAAATGCGGAGCCAATTATCGCACCGTGTGCATAAGCGGTTGCTTTTGCAAAAGTTTCAGCATTTGATATTCCAAAACCAATAACAAGTGGATTCTTCAACTCCATCTCTTTCATTCGTTGAAAATAGACGGCAGAAGATTCCCCTACTTCTAATTTTTTTCCTGTTGTAGCGTTGGAAGATAACAGATAAACAAAGCTAGTCGATAGCTTGTCTATTTTTCGAATCCTTTCTGCCGAGGTTTGTGGCGTTACCAAAAATATATTGCTAATTCCATACTGACGAAATATACGCTCGTACAAATCTTCGTATTCATACATCGGTAGATCAGGAATAATGACGCCGTCGACGCCCACTTCCTGACAGGATTTGCAAAAATTTTCTATACCATATTGTAGTACAGGATTAAAATATCCCATTAAAAAAACCGGTATCGAAACGCGCGAACGCAACGCTTTTAATTGTTCAAAAAGAACTTTTAAATTCATGCCGTTTTGCAATGCGACCTCTGAACTGTTTTGGATAACCGGACCATCTGCTACGGGATCAGAATACGGAAAGCCAATTTCCAAAAAATCCGCACCGGATTTTTCCAACTCCGCAGCGATGTCGATCGTGCTCTCTAGCGTAGGGTAACCAGCAGTGTAGTATATGGAAAGCAGTTTTTTTTGCTTGCTCTTGAATATGTTTTCTTTCATCTGTTAAAAACCAAAATATTTCATGTAGTTGTCCAAATCCTTATCTCCTCTTCCTGATAGGCAGATCACCACATTTTCACCGCCTTTAAAGTTCATTTTCTCTAGGTGAGCGAGCGCATGGGAGCTCTCTATAGCCGGAATAATACCCTCCAATTTAGTTAAAAGTAATCCAGCTTGCATGGCTTCATCATCCGTGATACTTACGTACTGTCCTCTGCCGCTTTTGAATAGCCATGCGTGCTGTGGGCCAATACCTGGGTAATCGAGCCCGGCAGATATGGAATAGGGCTCCACCACCTGGCCGTCATCTGTCTGCATAAGAATGGAACGGCTGCCGTGCAACACGCCGTCTTTTCCCAAAGCTGTGGTTGCCGCAGTTTCTCCGCTATCAACGCCATGCCCCGCTGCCTCCACGGCAATCAACTTCACCTGTTCATCATCCAAGAAATGGTAAAACATTCCCGCAGCGTTAGAGCCGCCGCCCACACATGCCAATACATAGTCTGGGGTCGTGCTTCCCGTTTTTTCTTCCAGTTGTTTCTTTGTTTCTTCGGAAATTATGGACTGAAAACGCGCTACCAAATCGGGATAGGGGTGAGGACCAACTACTGATCCGATAATGTAATGGGTGTCTACTGGATTGTTTATCCAGTCGCGAAGCGCCTCATTGGTGGCATCTTTCAAAGTTTTACTACCGGATGTAGCTGCCACAACTTCTGCACCCATCATTTTCATGCGCGCAACATTGGGTGCCTGACGCTTTATGTCAACCTCGCCCATATAAACCACACATTCAAGACCTTTTAATGCACATACCGTCGCGGTGGCAACCCCGTGCTGCCCAGCGCCTGTCTCCGCAATAATACGCTTTTTACCCAATCGCTCGGCTAATAAAATTTGCCCTACCGTGTTGTTAATTTTATGTGCGCCTGTGTGATTCAGGTCTTCCCTTTTCAGAAATATATTTGCACCATATCGCTCGGAAAGCCTTTTCGCATGATATAGTGGAGATGGGCGACCTACATAATCCTTTAGTAGAGCATGAAATTCTTGCTGGAAAGTTTCCTCCTGCATAATCTCCAGGTATTTAGACTGGAGCTCTTCCACGTTTGGATAAAGCATTTCGGGGATATATGCCCCACCAAATGGTCCGTAATATCCTTTTTTGTCAACTTGATATTTACTCATCTTTAATAATTTTCAAAGCGTTTGCTATTTTGTCAATGTCCTTAAAAGCAGGCGCAGATTCGAACCTTGAATTTAGGTCTAAGCCCTGAAGCCGCGCGTCGCCTAAATTCTTTGCCTCTTCCATGTTTGTCAACGAAAGTCCCCCACTTAAGAAATAGGGTACCTGAAATGGATATTCAGCCAGCAATTTCCAATCGAATGCTACGCCTGTTCCCCCATGCGCATCACTTTTTGTGTCGAATAGAAAATAATCAACCGCGTCAACATATGGATATAATTGTTGCCAGTTGAAACCTTGGCTTATCCCGAAGGCTTTTAGAACTACCAGACCTTGCTGTTTAAACAGCAGGCATGTCTGGGCTGTTTCAGTTCCGTGGAGTTGGACCCCCTGTAATCCCTCTCCAACTTTCTCCTGTATATATTTTTCTGAAGCGTTTACAAAAACACCAATTTTCGTTAAGTTTTCCGGGATTGATGTCATCTTCGGAACATGGGAAATGAATCGGGGTGATTTCTCGTAAAAAATAAAGCCGATGTAATCAATCGGGAGCGCGGCCAGCGCTACTATATTTTCCGGATCCCGCATCCCACATACCTTCACTTGCAAGTCCATATTATTTACCTATTAGCTGATTAAAACTTTTCAGTGCTTTAAAACCTAATAGCGATTCTTCGGCTTCGTAGAAACAGTCGCCAAAAGTTTTTTCCGTATGAATGGTTTTGATTGCGAAAGCTGCATTCGTGAGTACCACGTTATTTTGAGTGGATGTTCCTGTACCGTGGATAATTTGCTGGAAGATTTGCGCTGCTTCGCCAACTGTACTCCCACCAGCGAGCTCGATAGCTTGAATAGGCGTGAAGCCAATATCTTCTGTTTTGTAGTATTTTTCACCTTTATTATTGATGATCTTAAAATCTCCAGTCATAGAGATTTCATCATAACCGTCTAGTGCGTGTATGATGCTGTATTGTTTACCGGTATTTTGATACAGGTAATTATATAGGCGCGCCAGTTCGAGGCTAAATGTTCCCACAGCCTGATATTTTGGGTTTGCAGGGTTTGTAAGCGGTCCCAACATATTAAAAAATGTTTTGACAGCCAGCGCGCGACGGATAGGCGCCACAGTCTTCATGGCGGGGTGAAACAGCGGCGCATGCAGAAAACAAATGCCTGCTTCATCCAATTGCCGAGTCAACTCTGCGGTATCGTTTGTGAAGCGATAACCGAGCTGTTCCATGACATTTGATGATCCGCAACCTGACGAAACGCCCACGTTTCCATGTTTTGCAACCTTATAGCCTGCTCCGGCCACAACAAAGGAAGCTAACGTGGATATATTGAAGGTGTTTTTCCCATCACCACCTGTACCGCACAAATCAATCAGTTCATATCCTGGAAAGTCTACCTTCACACAGAGATCATACATCGCATTCCGAAAACCGCTTAACTCCTCCACACGGATGCTACGCATACCATAAATCGTCATGAACGCGGCAATTTGATGGGAATCATATTTCCCTGTAGCAATGTTGGTCAGTATGGTGTATGCCTCTTCCTTTGTAAATGTTTTGTACTCAAATAAATGAGCCAATATTTCTTTCATAACCGTGATTCTGTAAAAATAAAAAAGGCTTACCTATTCAGGCAAGCCACTATCCGTTGATGTAAAATTCAAGCAATAGGTTTTTGCCACAACTCTAATAGTTGTGCCACCAGCATGCTTTATTTACATTGATTGTTTTCATCTGTAGTTCGTTGTAAACAAATATCTAATATTTATTAATGAAGTGCAAATTTTTTAGAGAGAAATTAGTAAGTCACGAAATGCGCTACATTGTTACCTTTAGATACTAAAGTGAAGGAAGCGATCTTATTCTCTTTCAAATACAAAGCAAGCATCTGTCGCCCCTTATAAAATAGAAAATACATGTCATCGGTAGACTTTCCTTCGGGATCAATATCCCGGGTTTCTTTCTTCGGAAGCTCCCTGAATGGGATGGCCTCAATTTCATTTAGTTCTTTGCTTTGCACATTCAATCTGATTTCGCTTATGCTTGCTTCCAAGTAATCGTAGCCTTCGTCTGTGTCTGTTTTTTCTATGAGTACGTGTTTGCTCAGAATAACATCCGGCCGGACGGATGCATCATCTACGTCTGTCAAAAACGAATCAATAAGTGAAAAATCACGGTCTTGTTTGCTTTGTTCTTGACCATGTCCCATAGCTGTTGAAAGAACCAGGAAAGTTAAGGCAATAAAAAACTTAAAATACATTTGTCATTTGTTTAATCAGTAAGTTAGACAAGAGCGTGCAGCTAAGGATTAATACGAAATAAAAAACGCCTCGGAGCGAGACGTTTTTTATGTTAATTTAATACTCATCTTCATTAAAAAAGAAGTCATCCTTGGTAGGATAGTCTGGCCAAATCTCTTCGATGTTTTCGTATGGCTCTCCGTCGTCCTCTAAGGCTTGAAGATTTTCAATTACCTCAACCGGGGCCCCCGAACGAATAGCATAGTCAATTAACTCATCTTTAGTTGCTGGCCATGGCGCATCTTCCAAATGCGATGCTAATTCTAGTGTCCAATACATATCTAATAATTTAAATTGCTATTTTCCGCAAAAATAACATTATTATCAAATAAAACAAGTTAAATGAATGTTATCATTTTTTTTATAATATAACAAGTTGTTTGTGAGGTTATTAAATTTATATTTTTTCGAAATCAGAACCCTTTTCTTTAAGTGCATCTAGGCGTGGTATCACAGATTTTATCTGCGGATTTTGGTAATCATCTTCGATAAGCCCATCACGCATCCGAACAATGCGATGGGCGTGCTGCGCGATATCTTCCTCATGCGTCACTAAAATGATGGTATTTCCTTTCGCGTGAATATTTTCCATTAACCCCATAATTTCGATCGAGGTTTTCGTATCCAGATTTCCCGTTGGCTCATCCGCCAAGATAATAGAAGGTGCATTTATCAATGCTCGAGCGACAGCCACCCGTTGACGTTGCCCGCCAGAGAGTTCATTAGGTTTATGGTCTACCCGGTTTCCTAAACCAACATCTTCCAGCGCTTTAAGTGCCTGCTCATCCCGTTTCTTTTTGCTATAGCCTGCGTATATCAACGGAAGTGCTACATTCTCCAATGCTGTGCTTTTCGGCAATAGATTAAATGTTTGGAATACGAAGCCTATCTCCTTATTGCGCACTTCTGCCAACTCATTTTCACTCATGTCCGATACGTTGATACCGTTGAGGATGTATTGCCCTTTGCTCGGTGTATCCAGACAGCCTAGGATATTCATCAAGGTAGATTTCCCTGATCCAGAAGGCCCCATCAGTGCTACAAATTCGCCCTTTTTAATATTTAGCGAAACGGATTTTAAAGCGTGAATTTTTTCTGTGCCGATGATGTATTCTCTACCAATATCATCTATTTGAATTAAAAAATGCTGTTCCATACATTTAGCGCTCTAGCATGTTATGAAGTTACGATTTATTGTAGAGATCCCAAGAGTCTTTCATTTTATTATAGACCTCTCTTTCGAGTTGCATGACGTTATCCTTTCCCAAAGCCTTAGTTTCTATAGGCGCGAGTACATTGACATGTATCACCCCCGGCTGTGATCCAAATTTTTTACCATCATCCCACAATATTTTCCAAGCATCTTGTATGACCACGGGTAGTATGGCAATGTTGTAGTCTGTCGCTAATCGAAATGCACCAGGTTTAAAAGGGTGTAATACAGGTGGATAGTTGTCGTCAATCTTCCCTTCAGGGAATATGACTAGAGATTTTCGATCGTGAAGAATTTCCAAGGCCTTCTTGTAGGCTTTGAAGGAAGATATCTTACTGTCTCTTTTCACAGGTATATCAATTGTTTCAAAAAATATACGAGCGATAGGGTTTTCCAATAGCTCTTCCTTGCCCATGAAAGAAAATGGCGTTTTGCACAGGAAGGTGAGAACGGAAATATCGAGAAATGAGGTGTGGTTTGGACAGATGATATAGGTTTGTGTCCAGTCTACAGGTGTTTCAAAATTTACCTGAACCCGTATTCCTACTGCGTACATTCCGGCAACACTTATCCATTTTCGAAAGGAGACTATTTTATTATAATTTTTATGGGCACTCCGCGCATAAAGAAGAAGGAATGGATAACCCAAAGCGAAGAAAAATAAAACCGAAGCAACGTAAGCGTAGCGGTGTATTTTTCGCAATAGTCTAAGCATGCCCAAACATATGTAAATTTGATCTAATATACAACGAGGTACTTGTTATCTGCTACAAACAGATTGATTCAGGTGTTGTAGCTCATAATTATCAGCAGAATGTGCATGATGCTGATTTATGTTTTTGGTGGAATCTCTTAGAAAAGCCTGCCTGTAATCGGGTACAGGCAGGCTTATTCTCTATTTGCTTAATTCGGCAAAATATCTGAAAAATGCCGGAATGGTCTCGATACCTTTCAAGTAGTTTTCTATGCCATACTTTTCATTGGGAGAATGTAAGTTGTCACTATCCAAGCCAAATCCTAAGAGAACGGTTTTAACACCAAGCTCTTTCTCAAAAAGAGCAACGATCGGTATGGAACCTCCGCCACGCGTAGGAATAGGTTTCTTATTGAAAGCATCTTCTAGTGCTTTCTCGGCAGCTTTGTAAGCAACGCTATCTGTCGGAGTCACAACGGGCTCGCCTCCGTGGTGCGGTTTAACTTTTACCGTTACGCAACTTGGGGCAATTTTTTCAAAGTGCTCTTTAAAGAGGTTGGTAATGCGTTCCGAATTTTGATTAGGCACTAAACGCATCGAGATTTTAGCAAACGCTTTTGATGGAAGTACGGTTTTAGCTCCCTCACCGATATATCCGCCCCAAATGCCATTTACTTCCAGGGTAGGGCGCGTGCCCGTGCGCTCAATACTGCTGTATCCCTTTTCTCCCCACACATCCGCGATACCTAAGTCATCCTTGTATTCTTCTATATCAAAAGGAGCCTTATTTAATGCATCTTTTTCCTCGTCACTTAACTCAATGACATCATCATAAAAGCCTGGTATAGCGATGTGGTTGTTTTCATCGTGAAGCGAAGCAATCAATTTCGCTAGTATAGTGGCCGGGTTGGCCACAGCGCCGCCGTAGACTCCAGAATGCAGGTCGCGATTCGGACCTGTAACTTCTACCTCTACGTAGGAAAGACCTCGTAAGCCTGTCTCTAGCGATGGTTGTTCCATACTAATCATAGAAGTATCCGAGATAACAATAACGTCATTTTGTAAGCGTTCCGTATTCGCTTTCACGAATGTTCCCAAGTTGGCGGAGCCCACTTCTTCCTCTCCTTCGATCATGAACTTAATATTACAAGCTAAGGCGTCGTTACGCATCATATATTCGAACGCTTTAACATGCATGTAAAACTGGCCTTTATCATCTGCTGCACCGCGTGCGTAAATTTTCCCATCGCGCACAGTTGGCTCGAAAGGTGGCGTATCCCATAACTCCAAAGGATCTGCAGGCTGCACATCATAATGGCCATATACTAAGACTGTTGGTAAGTCATTGGAGATAATTTTTTCACCATAAACAATAGGATTTCCTGCTGTCGGACAGACTTCTACTTTATCAGCGCCAGCTTCTTTAAGCTTTTCCGCAATAAAATCTGCGGTTTTCTCCACATCTTTCTTGTAAGCGGGATCTGCACTGATGGATGGAAAACGTAGTAACGCGAACAACTCTTCTAAAAATCGCTCCTGATTGGATTCAATATATTCTTTTATAGTCTGCATGTATTTTGTGTTTTCACAAAGCTACCAATTATAATTTTATTCTAAAGTGAAACGGCTTTCGCTGCTGGGAATGAAGGGTTGTTAAATAAATGTTAAACATTTCAAAGGTGTTTGAATAGTGTGTGAATTATGATATTTTCGTAGATAGAATATTGAGATACTGCCAATTTTTATGAAAAGACTGACCACATTATTTGTGTTCATCCTCATGACAGTTTTTGCCGCCGTATACGGGCAAGTAAAAGTCACTGGCGAGGTTGTGGATGACGCAGACGAAGCCATAAAATTATCGAATGCTTCGATTATGCTATTACGCGCGAAAGACTCCATTTTGGTGCAACATACACGAGCTGATCCAAGCGGAAAATTCTCTTTATTGCGGCCTGATACTATTCCCTACTTGCTTATTATTACCTATCCAAAATATGGCGACTACTATAAAACTATCGTTGAAGAAAGCGACGCTTCCTTGGGTACAGTGCGTTTAAGCAATGTGAGCCAGTTGTTGGAAGAGGTTATTGTGACCGGTAAAATCCCAGTTGTTATCAAAGGGGATACCACAGAATATGATGCGTCGAGTTTTGCCGTAGAGAAAAATGCCAAAGTGGAGGATCTATTGAAGGTGCTTCCTGGAATATCGGTAGATGCGAGTGGAAAGATAACGGCACAGGGAAAGACGGTAGAGAAGGTTTTGGTAGATGGTGAAGAATTTTTTGGTAACGACCCAACCCTGGTAACACGCAATGTGCGTTCAGATATGGTGGATAAGGTACAGCTTTACGAGAAGAAGTCGGAAGAGGCAGATCGTACCGGAGTGGACGACGGGCAACGTACACAAACCATAAATTTAAAGCTTAAGGAAGATGCGAAGAAGGGCATGTTTGGAAAGACCGAGGCCGGCGCCGGAGGCGATACGGATAGGGGATTCTATACGGGAACCCTTGCCTTTAATAAGTTTAATGGCAGCCAAAAAATAGGTCTGTTCGGCCTGACGTCAAATGATGGTACCGTATCGCTGAATTGGGAAGATAGCGATCGGTTTGGATTTTCTGATTTAAGTTCGGAAGTCTCAGACGATGGTTCTGTATCATTCTCCTGGCGGGGCGATGACATGGATTACTGGAACGGCCGGGGGCGGCCCAGAGCGCTAAGTACTGGTGTCTCTTTCGCGGACGCCTGGAAGGATTCGAAACATAAGCTCAATACGAGCTACAAATTTGGAATCATCGAAAACGAGGAGGAGAGTTCACGGATTATGCAAGAGAATTTGCTAGATGCAGTCCTGAATTCTAATGAAGAAAGCTACAGCAAGGCGCAGAATCAAAAACATCGCTTTAACGGGCGTTATGATTTGAAGATTGATTCACTCACTACATTGACCGTTAGTGTTGGTGCGACCGTAGGCAATGTGGAAAGCCGGCGATCCCAGCAGACCAATACTTTTGATGGAGACGGCAATCAGATTAACGATAATATTGCCAGCCAGCATATGCAATCGGACAATCTTTCGGTTGATTATAGCGCTTATTTAACGCGAAAGCTTCGCAAGGAAGGGCGGTCACTATCTTTGCGTGTTAACGGAAATCGTAACGAAACAAGCGGGGAAGGTTGGTTAAATTCTACGGCAAACTTTTTCGTTTTAGATAGTATTTCCGAGATTGACCAGCGTAAAACAATGCAGTCGGTCGGAAATAACATCCGCACTTCTATTGCCTATACGGAACCTTTATGGAAGCGGTTGAGCTCAAGCTTACAATATGAGTTTAGTAGGGGGGTATCAACCTCTATCAACAATTCCTTTAATCAGGTGGCTTTAACCGGCGAGTATAATGAGCTTGACCGTGAGTTTAGTAATGATTTTGATTTTAATACAACGCGTCATGCGGCCAACTTGTCATTCAATTATCGTTCAGAACTGCTTGATGCAAATCTCACCAATAACGTGCGCAATGATGAGCTCTACCAAGTGAATAATTACGAGGGAATGGATCTCAGCAGAAGCTTTCTAACCTATAACCCCACGTTGTTTGTACGCTACAAAATATCTAAAGCGAAAAATCTGTCCTTCCGGTTCAACCGAAATAATAGCCTTCCCTCATTAATGCAAATACAGCCCTTGCGTCAGAATGCTGATCAATTAAATATCGTTGTTGGGAATGAAAACCTAAGACCTTCGCAAAGTAATTCCTATAACGTAAGCTTCGATACATACAATATGCTAAAAAATCAGTATGCGTATGTGTCTTTAAATTGGTCGCAAAGGTTCAATAACATTCAACAGAATATCCTGATTGAAGATGGGCGGCGAACCTTGTCTTACGCGAACTTAGATCGTGTAGCGAATACGATGAGTGTGTGGGGTAGTATTGGTCGGGATTTAATAAAGAAACAAAAGGTGAGGGGAAATATCTTTTTCGACGCAACCTACAACAATTATTTCAACTACATCAACGGTGATTTGAGCGAAAATGATAATATCGATTTTTCCCTATCACTAAATTTTAGTAGAAACGTAAAAAAAGGGTTTGATTTCTCCATTGGATTTACACCAGGCTATAGCCTCCTCCGCAACTCTCTTCAGCCTGATCTTAACAGCAACGGTTTTGTATATAGGGGCAATGCAAATTTAGAGTATCATATGCCCTGGAAAATCAGAATCTACTCCAATTTAAATTACCTCTATCAGGCTCCTACCAGAGTCTTTACCGAAAAGCTAGAGCGATTTTTATGGCAACCAGGTGTAAGTAAGAAGTTTTTAAAAGATGAGTCATTAACCCTGAATTTTTTCATCAACGATGCTTTAAACCAGAATATCGGTTTTACTAGGCAGCAGAATGCGAGTACGTTGGTGCAGGACCGTTACAATACCATAGCAAGATATTATATGTTAAAAGTGAGTTGGGATTTTACATCTATGAATGGAGGAAAAGAATGATGAAAAGATTTATATTATTAGTCGTCGTGAATGCACTGTTGTCCTCGGTCAGCTTCGGACAATATGCTCATTTTCCAGAGAGCGGTGTTATACATTTTGAGAAGCGTGTTCATCTCAAAAACTTTATGAAGCGAAAGATGGCCTTGTCGAAAAGTGATAATTTCGATCGTTCGTATATGGATCAATTGATGAGTAAAGCGCCTGAATCGTATGTCTACAAAAGCATTTTGTCATTTAATGGCTCTGAATCAAGATACGACCCGGTGAAGGAAGAGCAGACGGCTATAATGCGAAATTTGGAATGGTACGGGTTTGACTACGCTGGCAGTTATTATCAGCATATTGATAAAGGATTGTTTAAGAATAAGATGAACTATAACGGTGGAGACATTCTTTTGGAAGACTCCTTGTTGAATATCAAGTGGAAAGTAACAAATGAGTACCGAGATATTGCAGGCTATAACTGCCGTCGGGCTAATGGTGTGTTATTGGACTCTATATTTGTGGTTGCCTTTTACACGGATGCTATTCCGCTCTCTTCTGGGCCGATTGGTACAAATGGCTTACCCGGTATGATTTTAGGACTCGCTGTGCCTGAGCAGCACTATAATATTTACGCCACAAAAGTTGAAATGGGGCAACCACAGATTACCAGTGAATTTGCCAAGAAACGCGACAAGCCCATGCGAAGAGCCGACTTTCAAGCCTTTATGCGAGATCGACTTCGCGTAGGAGATTGGTATACGGAGGCTGAGTTCAACTATATGATGGTCAATATGTTGCTGTAAAGCGTTGCCAATTTCCATGTATATGACAAAAAAATCCCCTGCGTCACGCAGGGGATTTCCTATTAAACTCAAAAAATTATTTCTTTTCGTCGTTTTTCTTTGAGGTTACTTCGTTACGAATCTCTTGTGCTAACGTTTTGATGTCTTGTAAGCCTTTACGTACACGCGTTCCCGCAGCTGAATTTCCGTTATTGAAGAACTTGTCTGCATCAGCTTCGATGGAAGCTACTAAGCTTTTTAATTTGTTGTAATTTTCCATTGTCAATTATATAATTTTAAGTTTCTCTTAATTCTTGTTCTAAGATATAATAAATATTCAAAAACAAAGAACTAATATCCGATTTTTAAAATAAAAACCCAATTTATTTATGTGTAAAGCCCTTATTCAACGATTTTCAGTTCGTCAATGATGTTTTGCGCCCCTGCAAATTTGTCTATAATAAATAATACATACCGGATATCTACAGAGATTGTCCGTTGAAGTTTTGGGTCAAAAATTACGTCACCGGCCATTGCTTCGATGTTTCCATCAAAAGCTAAACCGATAAGTTCTCCATTGCCGTTTAAAACCGGTGATCCTGAATTACCTCCCGTTATATCTTGATCGCTTAAGAAATTGACAGGCATATACCCTTCCTTATCCGCATAACGGCCATAGTCTTTTGCTTCGTAAAGCTCCATTAAGCGTTTCGGCAAATCAAATTCTTCATCGTTTGGTTTGTATTTTGCAATAGTGCCTTTTAGCGTCGTGTAATTATTAATTTTGGCGTCGTTCCGTGAGTCTGCTGGCAAAGCTCTTATAGTGCCATAGGTCAAACGTAACGTTGAATTTGCATCTGGATAATACTTACCCTTTGGATTAGATGCTAATACGCCAGCAATGTACTTGCGATGAGCGGCTTGATATTTGTCCGTTAGGGCATCAACTTCCGGTGTTTTTTCGCGGTATTTATCCATTAATGATTTCGATATAAGATACAACGGATCCGCATCGATAACTTCCGCTGAAGGATTTGCTAAGAACGCTTGCAGTTTTTCTGAGGAAGAAAAGATACTTTTATCGAAAGCGGCTTGCACGTCAGCTCCGAATGCTCCGCCGTTCTTTTTGTTAAGTTCGTCGATATATGGCGCGATATTTCCTGCTTTCTTCGCATAAAGATTAAGTTCATCCGCCAATACATCTATTTCTAAAGGTAGGTAGATGTTTTCGAAGGTCTCTGTAAAGCCATTTTCGAAATTCGGGCGCATTTCTGCTCGCTTAGCTTCGTTGGCCGCTGCATACTGTTTTAAAGCAGCGCCTAAACTGTATGGCAATGCCGCAAAGGTAGAGGAACGTAGCATCCCGATAAGGTAATTATCGTGTCTAGCTTTTTCGTTTGTAGCATCGTAGTACGCGTTGATGGTTGGGAGAACATCGCTATAAAGCGCTTTATTTGCTTTTTTATTTGCCCATTTTTGAAACTGCGCCTCTGCTTTACGTTTCGTTGCCGCGGTGTTGTGTTGCGTTAAAGCGTCGATCATACCTTGGCGGTTTTTCCAGTAGTTGGCGACGCCAGAATAGGTTGAAGCATAGTTCAATTTCACTGCCTGGTCTTTGTCCATATGCTTTTTCATGGCATCCATACCTACCTTAGAAGCCTCCACCCAAGCAGGGTATGCATAATTTACGTTTTGATCGATTCCCGCTGCGGTCATCCATCGATTAGTCCTTCCTGGATAGCCCAAGATCATGGAGAAATCACCCTCTTTAATACCTCTCAAGCTTACGGGAAGGAAATGCTTAGGTTTTAGCGGTACATTTTCTGTTGAATAGGTTGCCGGATTACCATCTTTGTCACCATAGACGCGAAAGATCGAGAAGTCGCCTGTGTGGCGTGGCCATTCCCAGTTATCCGTGTCGCCACCAAACTTTCCGATGCTGTTTGGAGGAGTGCCTACCAAGCGTACATCAGTATAGTCCTGGTAAACGAAGTAATAGTATTCATTTCCGTTGTAAAAGGACTTTACCGATACAACATATTTCCCTCCTTCGCTATTTTCCTTTTCAATCTTTGCAATTTCCTGGTTGATGATCTTTTCACGTTCTTTCTCGCTCATATCATTATTAACCAATCCAAGGATGCGTTTCGAGACATCATCCATACGTACAAAGAAACGAACGAAAAGTGATTTCGGCTTCAATTCTTCTGTCAACGATTTTGCCCAGAAGCCATTGGTAAGGTGATCGTTTTCCGGCGTCGATAATTCTGCTATGGCGCCATATCCACAGTGGTGATTTGTAAAAACTAAGCCCTGTCCAGACACAATCTCCGCGGTACATCCACCATTGAATTGTACAATTGCATCTTTTAAAGATGAATTGTTGATACTGTAAATTTCTTCAGCGGTGAGTTTGAGACCTTTCTTCTGCATGTCAGCCTCGTTAAGCCGCTTCAAATGCATTAAAAACCACATTCCCTCATCAGCGAAAGTGGTTATGCTTACCACAGAAAGTAGTAAGAAAATCCAGATTTTTTTCATGTTATCAACCAATTAATATGGCACAAAGTTGATTTAAATCCTGTTCAAATCAAAATTTAACAGGAATTTAGTGGCAAGATAAAGCGCAGTGTCATATCTACGGAATAATAAAACCCATGTGGATTCATTTCTTTATCTTTGCCGAATGGCATCATTTGAAGATTTCAAACTTAACAGGCAACTGCTTAACGCAATTGAAGAGGCTGGTTACAGTACTCCGACAGAAATACAACAGAAAGCAATCACGCCGATCTTAGCTGGGCAGGATGTGATGGGGATTGCGCAAACTGGTACAGGGAAAACCGCCGCTTTCGTCTTGCCATTGTTAATGAAATTGAAGTATGCCCAAGGACAAGATCCGCGGGCACTTATATTGTCACCAACTCGTGAACTTGCTATGCAGATCGAGGAAAATGTGCGAACATTTTCCACCTACTTAGACCTACGGACTATTGTGCTATACGGTGGTTTAGGCCCGAAAACTCAAAAAGAGCAGCTCGCTCAAGGCTGCGATATTATTGTTGCGACGCCTGGACGGTTTCTAGATCTATACTTGGAGGGAGATATCAATCTTAAAAGTTTGAAGTTTTTGGTAATGGATGAAGCCGATAAGATGATGGATATGGGTTTTATAGGTAAAATCCACCGTATTTTAGAGGTTGTGCCCAGAAAACGCCAAAACTTACTTTTTTCAGCTACCATGAGTGAGTTGGTGCGTAAAATCTCTGGCGACTTCTTGGCTTTCCCCACAGTGATTGAAGTTACAGAGCAAGCAACACCTGCGCAAACGGTTTCCCAAAGCTTGTATGAGGTGCCTAATTTAAAAACGAAATTAAACCTATTGCAGTACTTACTGCTAGATAGCGAATCGTTCCACCGAATAATCGTTTTTTGTAAAACTAAAAATGTGGCGGATAATGTGTTTCATTTTCTAGAACGCAAATATGGCGACGAACATGTGCGGGTAATACATGCCAATAAGGGGCAAAATACACGTATCAACTCTATAAACGCTTTTAAAGAGGGCTTTATTCGGATTTTGGTCGCAACAGACGTGGCCGCTCGTGGGCTGGACGTCTCCAATGTGAGCCATGTTTTTAATTTCGATGTGCCTATCGTGGTCGAAGATTATGTGCATCGGATCGGACGTACGGGACGTGCTTACAACGAAGGTGATGCGATTACATTTTGCAATCCGGCTGAATTTTACTACATCGAAAAAATTGAAAAATTAATTCGACAAGAGATTCCGAGGAAAGAATTTCCAGCGAATGTGTTTGTTGAAAATACGGGCTTTGAGGAAAAGCAGGATATAGCGCGAGAGATTGATGCGCAGAAGAGAAAGGAAAACCCCGACTTTAAAGGCGCTTTCCACGAGAAGAAACATGCACATAAAAGCAATAACAGACAAAAAGTTGCTGGGAAAAAAAGATCGGGTGTAAAAACTAAAAAGGGACGTTCGTAAATGAAATTGACTCCGCTGAATATCGTTCTTGCTTGTGTGCTAACTTGGATAATATCCGAATTGGGGAGTGGGCAGTTGCTGTTGCCCTGGTGGCAAGTTGCACTGTTGATCGGTAGTATACTTCTGGCGGACATTCTGTTCAGAGTCTTCATAAAGGATATAAAGAAGCTGTGGATCTTGGAAATAGTGTTTGTGCTTGTTTCGGGTATCCTTGCTGTTGGTTTAAGAATATTTTGGAATTAATCGGGAAACCATCACGGATTATCGGATACGCCGCATATCGGAGTGATGTGTGAGGGTTCACCACCATTAAATAATAACTTATTAAAATGAAAAAAGCAGAAATAAAACTAAACGTTGTCTTGGATGAGAATAACGTTCCGGATAGTATCGATTGGTCCTCAACAGATGGCGAGACAGCCGATCAAATGCCTGCCAAAGCAATGTTCCTGGCTTTGTGGGACGCACAATATAAAAACTCATTGCGTATTGATCTTTGGACGAAAGATATGCCTTATGATGAGATGAAAAGATTTTTCTACGAAACCCTACAGACTTTAGGAGATTCGTTTTTGCGCGCATCAGGAGGAGATCCTATGGCAGAAAAGATTATTGCTGATCTACGTGACTATTGTGCACATTTTGGTGATAAAATGGAGGTTTTAGAGCAAGAATCATAAATAGCAGACTATTTTAGATAAATGTAATACCATGAATTATTTCCTTGTCAAGTCTGAACCCTTCAAATACAGTTGGGAACAGTTTAATAAAGATGGAGAAACTTTTTGGGATGGTGTACGGAATTATCAAGCCCGTAACAATCTCAAAGCAATGAAGAAGGACGATCTTGTGCTTTTTTATCACAGTAATGAGGGAAAGGAAATCGTTGGTTTGGCAAAAGTGGTAAAGGAATTTTACCAAGATCCTACAACTGATGACGAGCGCTGGGTAGTAGTCGATCTTGCGCCGCTGGAGACGTTCAAAACCCCTGTGACGTTAGAGGCAATCAAGGCCGACGAATTTTTGCAAGATATAGCGCTTGTGCGCCAGGGTAGACTTTCTGTTATGCCATTAAAGGCAGAAGAGTTTGATCGTATCATTGCGCTCGGAAACGAGTAGCAACGTTGGAGCGGCCTCACAAAGGTGATTGGATACAGAAAAAATTTCGCCTAGTGAGGGAGCACGACAAGCGCCGAAGGAGCTACCTTCGGCGCTTGTCGTCGT
>NZ_JJMU01000013.1 GCF_000757725.1 Sphingobacterium deserti | reverse complement strand
GGATTGAGGTTTATCTAATGAATTTTAGTCTTACTCAAGTTCTCAATCACAGTTAAACGCTTAGTCTCTCAATGCAGCGTTCACAATATTTTTGAGTTCGATGGCATCCTCTGGCTTAATTTTTTTACTCAATATCAGACGAAGAGCTCTTCGTTGTGATGCGCGCTCGTACAACTCTTGCTCGAGAGTTGTTTCGGGGATAAGCTCGGGTACCCATGTAGGATGATTCTCTTTATCAATTGCTACAAAGGTGTAATAGGCTTCATTAGACTTTTCCCTTGTTCCCTCAGGAAGATTTTGAGCAAATATCTCCATGCGCACCTCCATAGAGGTAGAGAATGCTCGTGTCACTTGTGCTTGTATGGTGACCACTTCTCCTAATTTAATCGACCGTTTGAACGATACATTATCTACGGAAACAGTCACTACTGGGCTGTTGGAATGCTTTTGCGCCGCCATGGCAGCGCAGATGTCCATCCAATATAGCAATCGGCCACCCATGAGGTTACCAAACGTGTTGGTATCATTCGGTAACACAAGTTCGTTCATTTCGGTGTAGGATTCCTTTGCAAATTTCTTATTCATACGCGGTTGTATAATGCTAATTGAGTCTTTATTTCTTCAAATGATTTTAGAAGCGATGTAGGGCGAAAGCCCAGTTCTTTCATTGATTTCGTTAGGATAAATCCTGTTTTGGCAGGCCTATTGTCTGCCTGTCCGATATCCGCAGCCGAAATGGGCTGGATCAGTTGCTTATTTAGCTGCCATGAATCGGCCACTTGTTCTGCAATTTCCAAAATACTGAAGAGTTGTTCGCTAGAAATATGATAGATTCCTGACGCGCGCTTTTCAACAGCTAGTATGCACGCATCCGCGAGGTCGTCAACCCAAGTTGGCATGCGCCATTGATCGCTAACAACCGTTATGCTTTCGCCTTGAGACAATTTGTTTTTTACCCAAAGTATAAGATTTGATCTTTTTGGATCGTTTATGACGCCATAGACCAGTATCGTTCGCAAGATTGCAGCGGTAGAATTTGTTTTCATGATGGCTTGCTCAGCAAGCCATTTACTCCTGCCGTAAGCATTACAGGGGTTGGGCATATCATTTTCATGATAGGGGCCATCCTTTCCATCAAATACAAAGTCGGTAGATAGAAATGTTAAATGTATCTCAAGTTTTTCGCAGAGGCTAGCCAGTTTGCCGACAAACAAGACGTTTACGCGTTCGCACAATAGTGGATCACGATCACAGGCTTCCACGCTGGTTATTGCCGCAGTATGGATAATGTGGGTAGGGGCGAAACTTTCCACAAGTTCATGAAAAGAAGCTTCATTTTCGATATCGCAAGCTTTAAATATGTAACCCAATATATTTGGATTTCGATTATCGCCTTTTGATGTGGCAAGTAGGCTAACATTCTCCACTCCCGCCAACTTATCAATCAGTTTTTGCCCAAGGAATCCATTAGATCCCGTTACGAGGATACGTTTTTCCTCATAACCTTTTAATTCGTCCATATGAAATCCATTTTAGCTTCGTTCATTGAATTGTCGATAACCTGTCTTTCCAACTCTAAAATGGAATGTAAAGCCTTATAATCAATTTTATCAGCATCATCCCCCGGCTTATGGTAGTCATCATGGCCGCCAGTGTGAAAGAACAATACAGGAACGTCTTTTTTATAAAAAGAAGTCTGATCAGAACCACCATTTCCATCCTTGCTGGTGTAAAACTTGATGTCGCTTTTGAGCCCCGCAAATATTGCTGGAAATTTTGAACTTGTGCCGTACCCTATGATGGCTAGTCCATTTTCAGGATTGTACCGGCCTATCATATCCATATTCAGCATCCAGTGTATATCTTTTAATGGTAGGGTGGGGTGTTGAGTAAAATATTTGGAACCCAATAATCCAAGTTCTTCCGCACCAAATGCTACAAATAGTAAGTTGCATTTTTCTTTTTCGTTGTTTGTTGCATAATAGCGCGCGAGTTCCAATAAACCAGCTACACCGGATGCATTATCATCCGCACCGTTGTGGATTTTTCCAACACCAAGCGAGTCTCTCGAGCTACCTTGATGTCCTTCCCCAAGATGATCGTAGTGAGCCCCCACCACAATTGTATAGGGTGCTCCATTATCGATGAAACCGATGATATTGTCTGCTTTGCGGATACTATCTTTTACCACGACCCGAGTAACCTTTGCCGTGAATGTTTGCCTGTAGCCTTTTTCGCCTTTAGGCGAAAGCCCGTAGCGCTTAAACTCTTTTTCAATGTAATTTGCAGCCTTTTGAACTTGTTTTGAGCCAGTTCCCCGACCTTTCATTTTATCATCTGCAAGAAAATAGATGTGTTTCTTTAAGCGTTCGGTATCGATCTGGGTAAAGGCCGCTTTTCCGAGTAGCAAAAACGATAAACAAAGTGTTACAGTTTTTAGATAGCGGAGTTTTTCTTTCATGTCCAAACTTAGAAAAATTCGTTATGATATGCAACTCGCCGCGAGAAGCCTAAGCAACGGGCGGCGTTCTTGCAGATCGGGCAGAGATGCTATAAAAAGAAACCCCGGATATCTATTGGACCCGGGGTTGCTGTTAATCTTCTAGTACTTCACTATTTGCGCTCTCTTTTTCAATATGCTCTTCTTTGAAATAACGTCGTTGGAATATCAATATCAAGAATACGCCGACAGAAATTGCAGAGTCAGCAACATTGAATACAGGCCTAAAAAATAGAAAATGTTCACCACCCCATACTGGTAACCAATTAGGAAATGTCCCTTCGATTAATGGGAAATACAACATGTCGACGACTTTTCCGTGAAAGAGCGAGGAATATCCTCCAGCTTCGGGAAACAAAACCGCTTTGTCATAATAGGTGCTTTCACTGAAAATAAGACCATAAAACGTTGAATCGATAATATTTCCTAGCGCTCCCGCGAATATCAATGCCACATTTAGTATAAATCCCCTATGGTACTTATTTTTGACCATATAGAATAGGCCATAACCAATCCCAGCTACCGCGATTATCCGGAATAATGTTAAGAATAATTTCCCAAACTCGCCTCCGAATTCCATACCCCAAGCCATGCCATTATTTTCGATGAAATGAATCAGAAATTTATTGCCCAAGACTTTAAAGTCTTGGCCAATGGTCATGTTCAGTTTTACCCAAAATTTAGACAATTGATCGACAAGAAGGATAACCGCAATGAGTACTAGTGGTTTTGTATAGCCTTTCATATATGTGAAAAATGAGGCAGTCCCAAAATATTGAGACATCCTCATCTTAAAATTCTTTAAAAATTAATACTGTTTGTTTTTAGCTTCGATGCTTAATGTCGTGTGTGGGACGGCTTTCAAACGTTCCTTTTGGATCAGCTTTCCGGTCTCACGGCAAATACCATACGTTTTGTTTTCGATACGAACCAACGCTGCTTCAAGATTATCAATAAATTTCTTTTGTCTCGCCGCTAACTGGTTTACTTGTTCTTTCTCCAGTGTTGCAGAGCCATCTTCAAGCGTTTTATACGTGCCTGCTGTATCATCCGTTCCATTGGCATTGCTGTTACTCAATGTCGATGTTAACGCAGATAACTCTTCTTTTGCAATGCGAAGCTTTTCCAGGATAATGTCTTTAAATTCCTGAAGTTCGGCATCGCTGTAGCGTGTTTTTTCGTTAGTCGTTCCCATAAATTAAATTTTACCAATTAATACCTTTAATTCTATACCATCGATGTCGATAGTATCCCCGGATTCAACTGTTTCGTTAAATTCAAAAGAGTTTGTTAGAATTTCGGTGCAAATATACGACAAATTATCATTGACAGCATCTTGAATTTCAGTATTTTGTGTTACGTTTACGTGAATTCTATCCGTAACTTCAAATCCTTTTTCCTTGCGAAGATTCTGTATTCTATTCACTAATTCGCGTGATAGACCCTCTTTCCTCAGCGCCTCTGTAATGTTAATGTCTAATGCTACGGTTAATTTTCCTAGATTTGCTACCTGCCACCCAGCAACATCTTCTGCGATAATTTCTACATCCTCCGGTTTGATACTATATGTTGTTCCAGCAAGCTGTAATGATCCTACTTTTTCTAATGTATTAATTTGTGAATCATCAAGATTTTGTATTGCTGCTGCGACAGTTTTCATATCCTTACCAACTTTCGCGCCAAGAACTTTAAAATTGGGTTTTATTTTCTTTTTAATAATTCCCGTAGTATCTGTGATGAAAGATATTTCTTTGATATTCGTTTCAGATAAAATTAGTTCCTTTACCTTCTCTACTCGCGCTTGGAAGGAGCTATCTAAAACAGGAACCAATATCTTGTTGAGCGGTTGACGAACGTTTATTCCCGTTTTTTTGCGCAAAGAGAGTGTTAACGAAGAGATATCTTGCGCTATAGCCATTCTTTCTTCCAAATCTTTATCGACTAAATCTTCACGGTAAGTTGGAAAATCTGTAAGATGCACAGATTCTTTTGTTTCCTTATTTGTCCCCGCTTGTAGATCTAAATAGAGCTGATCAGAGAAAAATGGAGATATTGGCGACATCAGTTTCGCTATCGTATCTAGACATGTGTAAAGGGTTTGATAAGCAGAAATTTTATCATCTGTGTACTCGCCTTTCCAAAAACGACGGCGACATAAACGGACATACCAGTTACTCAGATGTTCGTCAACGAAGTTTTGGATAGCTCGAGCGGCTCTCGTAGGCTCGTAATCCGCATAGCACTCGTCCACCTCTTTCGTGAGGCTATTTAATAATGATATAATCCAGCGATCGATTTCCGGGCGTTTTTCCAGTGCTATGTCCGCTTCACTATACGAGAATTTATCAATATTCGCATACAATGCGAAAAATGCGTAAGTATTATATAGTGTTCCAAAAAATTTACGACGAACTTCATCTAGGCCTTCTACGTTAAACTTTAGATTGTCCCAAGGTGCGGCATTACTGATCATATACCAGCGTGTGGCATCAGCGCTGTATTTATCGATTGTCGAAAAGGGATCAACGCCATTGCCCAGACGTTTTGACATCTTGTTCCCGTTTTTGTCCAGAACTAGACCGTTGGATATGACGTTTTTAAACGCTACCGAACCACGGATCATCGTTGATATAGCATGCAAAGTGAAAAACCACCCTCTTGTCTGATCTACACCTTCAGCAATAAAATCTGCCGGGAAGGCTTGCTCGAATCCATCTTTGAAAGGATATTCGTCGCCGTTTCTAAGCTTTTCGTGATCCAAGCCCCATTGCGCGTAAGGCATTGCTCCCGAGTCAAACCAAACATCTATTAGATCGAGCTCACGAAACATCTTTTGTCCGTTTTCGGATACCAAGACGATATTATCTACGTATGGTCGGTGTAAGTCCAGCGCTTCTGTATCGAACTTATCAAGATATTCTTGGTTGATGGCTTTTTCTTCTGCACTTAAAACTGACGATTCAATAGCGTAAAGCAATTGGCTTTTTAGCTCAGGAAGTGACCCTATACAGACTTCTTCGTTTTCGTCGGTAGATCGCCAAATCGGAAGCGGTGTGCCCCAATAGCGTGAACGCGAAAGGTTCCAGTCTACAAGGTTTTCCAGCCAATTCCCGAACCGACCTGACCCCGTGGATTCCGGCTTCCAATTGATGGTTTTATTTAAGCCTACCAATTGCTCTTTAACGGCCGTGGTGCGAATAAACCAACTATCAAGTGGATAGTATAAAACGGGCTTGTCCGTACGCCAGCAATGTGGGTAGGTGTGTTCGTATTTCTTGACGTCAAACGCCTTGTTTTCCTCTTTTAATTTGATGGCGATCAAGACATCCGTAGGGCGAAACTCTTTGTCTGCGCGCTCTTCAGCACTGTAATATTCTTCTTTGACGAAACGTCCGGCGAAATCAGTGACTTCTTTCACAAACCGGCCAGTACGGTCCACTGTAGGGACATCCTTTCCATTCTCATCTTTTACCAAAATCGCTGGAATACCGTTTTCTTTGCTTACGCGAAAGTCATCCGCACCATAAGTAGGTGCAGCGTGTACGATACCTGTACCGTCTTCGGTCGTTACAAAATCACCCGGGATAACGCGAAATGCATCTCGTTGTAATTCCTCGCTGGTGATATAGGGCAATAACTGCTGGTAGCGCAATCCTACAAGTGCTTCGCCCTTAAATTCACTCGCTACCTCCCAAGGTATAACTTTAGCGCCTACTTGAAAATCCTGAAACGATGCTTCCTGACCTTCTGTCTTAAAATGCTTGCTGATCAGGTTTTTAGCCAAAATAACGGATACCGGCAAACCCGTGTATTGATTAAATGTTTTGATTTTAACGTAGTCGATGTTTTTGCCGACAACCAATGCCGTGTTACTTGGTAATGTCCAGGGAGTAGTTGTCCAAGCGATAAAGGCTACATCCTCTTCTTCAGACTCCACTAGCGTGCTAATCAAAGGGTGCACTTGGCTCTTATCCAAGCGAAACTCTGCTACAATGGTTGTGTCTTTCACATCCTTATATGTACCCGGTTGGTTCAATTCATGCGAGCTTAAACCTGTTCCGGCGGCTGGAGAGTAAGGCTGTATCGTGTAGCCCTTATACAGCAATCCTTTTTTGTATAATTCCTTCAGAAGATACCATAAAGTCTCTATGTATTCATTCTGATAGGTGATGTAAGGGTTTTCCAAATCAACCCAATATCCCATTTTTTGTGTAAGATCATTCCACACATCGGTATATTTCATTACCTCTTTCCGACAGGCTTCATTATAGGCTTCCACGGAAATCTTTTTGCCAATATCTTCTTTAGTAATGCCCAAAGTTTTTTCTACCGCAAGTTCGATAGGCAAACCGTGCGTGTCCCATCCACCTTTACGTTTTACTTGGAAGCCTTTCAAGGTTTTATAACGGCAGAAAATATCTTTAATAGAGCGAGCCATAGCATGGTGGATACCAGGCATGCCATTCGCAGAAGGAGGTCCTTCATAAAATGTGTATGGCTTACTTGCCGGACGATTCGAGATACTCTTTTCAAAGATGTTATTCGACTCCCAACGCTTCAATATTTCTTTCCCTATTTCTGGCAGATTTAACTGCTTATATTCCTTGTACATCCGAATTTACTGTTGTTTTATAAAGGTCGCTAATTTAACGATTTTTAATTTAAGAAGAAATAGCTAATAATACGGTAACCGGGCTCGATTTAGGGGGGTATTGGCGAGGAAAAACGGTTTTAGAACGACGTGGGAAAACGGTGCATCCGGACGTCAAAAGAACGAGGACCCGCAGGTCCCCGTTTTTAAAATCATTGGTTACGAAGAAAATGAACTTCCGCAGCCACAAGTGCTTGTTGCGTTCGGATTGTTAAAGGTGAAACCGCGCGAGTCTAAACCATTTTTGAAGTCTATTTCCATGCCTGCAAGATAAAGGCCGTGCGCTTTGTTCATGAAAATACGGATCCCTTCGATGGAGTATTCGCTATCGCCGTCTTTCATTTGATCAAAGCCTAAAATGTAACTCATGCCTGAACATCCGCCACCTTCAACACCCACACGCAGGCCAAAGTCTGCGCCAATCTCTTGCTGATCGATCAGTTTTTTCAATTCATTAACAGCTCCTTGGGTTAAGCTTACGGGAGCTGTAGCAGTTGCTGTTGTCATATCTGTATTATTCAAAATTTACCTTACTTGAGAAGCAAATTTACATAATTTTAAACAGATTCTCCGTGGACTCGCATTTTTGACACTAATAAAACATTGGATTCCAACGGCGCGATGTGTTTTAAATGATCATGATGAATGATGCTCGCTATCCATGTTAAACGCTAATTGTCCACCTCCTGTCGGATTTATGAGTCTACTTAGAACAATTGAACTTTAGCGTATCACACAATGGCGAGTGAAACTGTCGCTATCGATTAAGAATTTTCCGAAGTTTTAGCGATCATGAAGATATGCCAAGTTCTTATAAATATTATTGTTGGATTTATATTATATTTGCAACGCATTTAGAAGTTTAATAAAATTTACTCTTTAAGAATAAAATAATGGAAAGAGATCAGGTCGTTTTTAACCTAATAGCTGATGAGCTAAAACGCCAGGAAGAGGGTGTTGAATTAATCGCTTCGGAGAATTTTGTCAGTAAACAAGTGATGGAAGCTGCAGGCTCTGTTTTAACCAATAAATATGCTGAAGGCTTACCAGGCAAACGTTACTATGGCGGATGTGAGGTTGTTGACGAGATAGAAACTATCGCTATCGATCGCGCGAAAAAGCTGTTTGGTGCAAGTTGGGTAAATGTGCAGCCGCACTCTGGTGCGCAGGCTAATGCTGCCGTATTCTTAGCAATCTTGAAACCTGGTGATAAAATCTTAGGTTTTGATTTATCGCACGGTGGTCACTTAACTCATGGTTCACCGGCAAATTTCTCTGGTAAACTTTATGAGCCATTGTTTTACGGTGTTAAAGAAGATACAGGTCTTATCGATTATGAGAAGCTTGAAGAAATCGCGCTACAGGAGAAACCGAAGGTAATTATCTGTGGTGCTTCCGCTTATTCACGTGATTGGGATTATGCACGTATCCGTAAAGTGGCCGATGAAATCGGGGCGCTTGTGGTAGCCGATATTTCTCATCCTGCGGGTTTGATAGCACGCGGCTTGTTAAGTGATCCGCTTCCTCATTGTCATATCGTTACTACCACAACACATAAGACGCTGCGCGGCCCTCGTGGAGGTATGATTATGGTTGGCAAAGATTTCGAGAATCCTTGGGGTATAAAAACTCCGAAAGGCGAAGTTCGTACGATCACACAGTTATTAGATCTAGCTGTTTTTCCAGGTACACAAGGTGGTCCTCTGGAACACACTATCGCGGCGAAAGCCATCGCATATAATGAAGCGTTATCCGATGAGTATTTAACATATATTCAACAAGTGAAGAAAAACGCAGCGGCTTTAGCACAGTTTTTTGTTGAAAAAGACTATAACATTATTTCAGGGGGTACTGATAACCATTTGATGTTGGTGGATTTGCGCAACAAAGATATCTCTGGTAAAGAAGCAGAAGCTGTATTGGGTAAAGCTGGTATCACTACGAATAAGAACATGGTGCCATTTGATACGCGCTCTCCATTTGTAACTTCAGGCGTTCGTTTTGGTACGGCAGCGATTACAACTCGCGGCGTGAAGGAAAACGAAATTATACAGATTGGGGAGTTTATTCATGAGGCTTTAGCTAGTCGTGCAAATGATGCGGCGCTTTCCGCTATACATAATAAAGTGAAGTCGTTGATGGCAGCGTTTCCGCTTTACAAATAAACTATCGATTTTTACATTATTTAAGCCCTACAGTTATACGCTGTAGGGCTTTTTTATTCCATACAAAATCCTCAATACCTTCATTTATTTTTCTTTTCGCTAAACATTGCATCTGCAAAGGCGTTTTAAATTTGTGTAACAGGAATGTAGTAGAATGTGAATAAATGTTAAATATCGATTTGCAAATTTGAATCTTCGTATTTTTTCAGTTGATTTGGATTATAATCAAAAAAAAGGATAGCCTATAAAACACTTTACTCTTAAAATTAATTCAAACTAAATCTGGGAGATTTATTATGAAAGCTTTAAAAGAAAAAAGTGATCTGGAACTCATTCAAGCATATGTAGCGGGGGAGGAAGCGGGGATCGAGGTCTTGCTGAATAGATATAAAACTAAGGTATATACATCCATCTATCTTCAAGTTAAAGATGAATATCTAGCTGAAGATATTTTTCAGGAAACCTTTATCAAGGTAATCAATACATTAAAGTCTGGTCGGTATAATGACGAAGGTAAATTTTTACCTTGGGTCGTACGTATTGCCCAAAACATGGTCATAGACCATTTTAGAAAAGCAAAAAGAAGCCCAACGGTAGTCAGTAGCGATGGCTATGATATCTTCGGCGTTTTGGAGTTTGCTGATGAAAGTGCAGAATCCAAGTTGATGCTTAATCAACGAAATGTGGATCTACGGAAGATCATTCAACGGCTTCCAGATGATCAAAAAGAAGTACTTATTATGCGGCATTTCTGTGATATGAGCTTTAAGGAAATAGCAGACATTACTGAAGTGAGTATCAACACTGCGCTAGGAAGAATGCGTTACGCGCTGAACAACTTGCGGAAGATGATCGAGGAACATAATATGATGATGAACTTGGGGTAGTCGTATATCCTTTCAAAATACCGACTTGCCATTCCGTCTTCTCGGAATGGCTTTTTCAGAAATATTGGCATGTTATGCAAAGCTATTTCTGTTTTGTACTGCCATAATGAAAGCTTTTTCCTATATTTAATTCATTTTCGGTCTGTGGAATGCTGTTTGATAGACTGATATAGTTAGTGATAGATAAAAATATTTAAGGTATGTATTGGATTATATTTATTGGTATTGCGTTGATCAGTTGGATCGTGCAGTCGAGGTTTAAAAATAAGTTTAAAAAATATTCGGAGTTTCCGCTTTCCTCAGGTTTATCTGGAGCGGAAGTAGCGCAAAAAATGTTGAACGAAAACGGTATTTACGATGTGCAGATCCTTGTTGCTAATGAAGGTCAATTGTCTGACCACTATAACCCAAGCAACAAAACCGTGAACTTAAGTCCGGAGGTCTATCATGGCAGAAGTGTTGCTGCCGCTGCTGTAGCTTCTCACGAATGTGGCCATGCTGTACAACATGCTACGGCTTACTCTTGGTTACAGTTTCGTTCAGCTATGGTGCCCGTAGTGAGCATCGCTTCCCGTTTGACATCTTGGGTTCTTATGGCTGGTGTTTTGCTTATGGCGTTTATGAATAACCCTTATATCTTAGCCATTGGCGTAGGTGCGTTATTTTTAACAACGTTGTTTTCATTCATCACCTTACCGGTGGAGTTTGATGCGTCAAACCGCGCTTTAGCATGGTTGGATAAAGCTAATGTGACGCATTCGCGTGAAGAACATGATGGCGCGAAAGATGCATTAAAGTGGGCTGCCATGACTTATGTAGTTGCTGCGTTATCAGCACTCGTAACATTATTATACTACGCGTATATCCTTTTTGGAAGAAGAGATTAATAAAGCAGAAGCTATCAAATAAGAAATGCGACGCCCAATGTGTCGCATTTTTTATGGTTGTAAATGTATGGTAGCTTCGACAGTATTTTGTAACTTTGGCACTTAGCATACTTAAGACGATAAATACATGTTTCAGAATTTACAGGATAAACTGGATAGGGCCTTTAAAGTATTAAAGGGACAAGGAAGTATTACTGAAATAAACGTCGCGGAGACGATGAAAGAAATTCGCAAGGCACTCTTGGATGCCGATGTGAATTATAAGACTGCGAAAACATTCACCGATGACGTTAAGCAGAAGGCTTTGGGCGAGAATGTTTTGACTAGCATTTCTCCAGGTCAATTACTAACCAAAATCATGAATGATGAGCTTACTACGCTGATGGGTGGTACAGTGACCGAGTTGGAAGTAACAAAAACGCCAACCATCATTTTGATAGCCGGTTTAAACGGAGCGGGTAAAACTACATTCTCAGGAAAATTAGCTAATTATCTTCGGGAGAAGAAAGGTAAAAAGCCGTTGTTGGTTGCCGGTGACGTATACCGTCCTGCGGCGATTGACCAGCTTCAGGTACTCGGCGGGCAGGTTAATGTTCCGGTGTATGTTAACCGGGAGTCTACCGACCCGATAGCTATTGCGCGGGAAGGTGTTGAAGAAGCGAAGAGAAACGGGCAGAACGTTGTGATCATTGATACCGCGGGTCGTTTGGCTATCGATGAAGCGTTGATGAAGGAAATTTCGGCTGTGAAAGAAGCCACGCAACCGCATGAAATCCTTTTTGTGGTAGATTCTATGACAGGCCAGGATGCGGTCAATACGGCCAAGGCATTTAACGACCGGTTGGATTTCACGGGCGTAGTGCTTACAAAACTGGACGGTGACACACGTGGCGGAGCGGCCTTATCTATTAAGTCTGTTGTTAACAAGCCGATAAAATTTATTGGTACTGGCGAAAAGATGGAAGCATTAGATGTTTTCTATCCAGATCGAATGGCGTCTCGTATACTTGGTATGGGGGATGTGGTCTCTTTAGTAGAACGCGCACAACAACAATTCGATGAAAAGCAGGCCGCAGAACTTCAGAAGAAAATCCGGAAAAATAAGTTTGATTTCAATGACTTTAAAAGCCAAATCCAACAGATTAAGAAGATGGGTAATATGAAGGATTTGATGGGGATGATTCCAGGAGTCGGCAAAGCAATAAAGGACGTTGAAATTGATGATAATGCTTTTAAACCTATTGAGGCGATCATTGATTCTATGACTCCATTTGAGCGTGAAAATCCAGATGCTATCGATACAAAAAGACGTTTGCGCATTGCGAAAGGTTCAGGTACCGATATCAACGAGGTTAATAAGTTAATGAAGCAATTTGCTGATATGCGTAAGGTGATGAAGCAAATGTCTAATCCGGGTATGGCCGCTAAAATGATGCGTAATATGCCTCAAATGCCCGGAAAGCCTTTTTAAAAAAGGTCAAGACCAGTTACAAAAAACACAAGAGGGAAGCTTAGCTTTCCTCTTGTGTTTTTTGTAAAAGCGGCATTGGCGAGAGACGATTCCACGCTAATCGTCAGGAAGGGCTGCACAAGGTTTTATTTTTGCAGATGTTTACCTAATTTTACCGTTAATATTTATTAATTTTGCTTCATGGATGATCCCGCGCAGCTTTCGGAATATGGAAAGATACTATTGATTGCCCTAGTAGGTATTCTGTTGGTATGCGCAACTATTCTTTTAGCGAAAGCGCTTTCTCCTAAACACCCAAATCCTGTCAAGCTTAGTACGTACGAATGTGGGGAAGAGTCTCTAGGAAGTTCTTGGGTTCAAATTAATTCCCGTTTTTACGTTATCGCGCTTGTTTTCCTTCTTTTTGATGTGGAACTAATTTTTGTGTTTCCTTGGGCTACTGTCTTCGGTAACCGAGATCTGGCTATGGCTGATGCCCGCTGGGGATGGTTTACATTGATAGAGATGGGTATTTTTCTGGGTATACTACTAATAGGACTTGTATATGTTTGGAAAAGGGGGGATATCTCTTGGGTACGGCCTAAGCATCAGACGCCGAGAGTGGATATTGGTATTCCAATGACTGCTTACGATCTGCTTAATGAAAAGGTCTACGAGGTACGCGAACCTGCAGGTCAAGAAGCAGTAGCAGCAGATCGTCCTGAAGATAATGGTGTAAAACCGGGTGCGAAAGCGTCATTGGGCTTTAAACCTAAGTTTAAAAAATCAAATTAAGTACACTATGAGTTCGCCTCAAGGACAAATACAAAGTGGGGGAGTGGTTGTTGCGAAGATAGATGATCTGCTCAATTGGGCGCGTCTCTCATCCATGTGGCCCGTTAGTTTCGGTATCGCATGTTGTGCTATTGAAATGATGGGGGCTATGGCTGCTACATATGATTTAGATCGCTTGGGTGTGTTTCCACGGCCTTCGCCAAGACAGTCTGACGTGATGATCATTGCGGGAACTGTGACTTTTAAAATGGCTGATCGTATAAAGAAGCTGTACGAACAAATGCCGGAACCCAAATATGTAATTTCTATGGGCTCTTGTTCGAACTGCGGAGGTCCATATTGGCAACATGGTTACCATGTGGTGAAAGGCGTTGATAAGATTATTCCTGTAGACGTATATGTGCAGGGATGTCCGCCACGCCCGGAAGCACTAATCGGCGCATTTTTGGAACTTCAAAAGAAGATAGAAACGGAAAGTATTTTACAGGATCAATATTTTCCAACGAATATATAATATAGTACAATTATTATGGCAAAAGATTTTTATGGTGAGTTGCAGTTAGGTATTCTTGGCGGTGGGCAGCTTGGCCGTATGCTCATTCAGGAAGCAATTAATTACAATGTGAACGTACACGTTTTGGATCCTGACAAAAACGCGCCATGCCGTAAATTATGTAATCGTTTTGAATGCGGGTCGTTAAGTGATTTCGATACGGTTTATAACTTCGGAAAGGAGTTAGATATGATCACGATCGAAATTGAAAAGGTAAATGTTGATGCTTTAGAAAAGCTCGAGGATGAAGGCGTATTGGTATATCCGCAGTCTCGCGTTATTCGACTTATACAAGACAAAGGAATGCAAAAGCAGTTTTTCAAACAAAACGACATTCCCACGGCGCCATTCCAACTTATATCTTCAAAAGAGAATCTCTACGAAAGTACAATAGCTTTGCCATACATCCAGAAGCTTAGACGCGATGGTTATGATGGGAAGGGTGTGAAACGAATTAATGGCGTGCATGATATCGAAGAAGCATTTACGCAGCCATCACTAGTTGAAGAGCTTGTTGATTTTGAAAAGGAAATTGCCGTTATCGTGGCAAGAAATGATCGAGGAGACGTGTCTACCTTTCCTTTAGTGGAGATGGAGTTCAATCCCGAAGCAAACTTGGTGGAATTCCTTATTTCCCCGTCCATTTTGCCGTTTGAAATACAAACACAAGCTGAGGATATTGCGCGGAAAATTGCTGGCGATTTACAAATAGTGGGGCTTTTGGCCGTTGAAATGTTCCTGACCAAAGAAGGACAAATTTTAGTCAATGAACTTGCACCTCGCCCGCACAATAGCGGTCACCAGACTATCGAAGGCAATATCACCTCGCAGTTTGCGCAACATCTTCGTGCTATTTTCAATCTCCCGTTAGGATCAACTGCTGCACGATCTACTGCCGTGATGATCAATTTGCTGGGCGAAGCGAAATACGAAGGTTTGGCGAAATATGATGGGGTGGAGGAAGTATTGGCTGTAGATGGTGTTTTCGTACACCTTTATGGTAAAAAATACACCAAGCCTTTCCGTAAAATGGGGCATGTTTGTATCATCAATGATGATCGAGAGACAGCTGTAAAAAATGCCAGATGGGTGCAGGAAACATTGAAAGTTAAAGCGTAACGTATGAGTATGGAAAATACTGCCTTAGTAGGCATAATCATGGGAAGCAAATCAGACCTTCCTGTAATGCAAGATGCAATAAATATCTTGAAAAAGTTTGCTGTGCCTTTTGAGGTCTCAATTGTCTCAGCACATCGCACACCAGAGCGTATGTTTGATTACGCAAAATCTGCCGCCGCGCGTGGCCTTAAGGTAATTGTCGCGGGCGCCGGCGGCGCAGCGCACCTTCCCGGAATGGTCGCATCTATTACGCATCTCCCGGTCATCGGCGTGCCCGTGAAGTCAAGCAATTCTATCGACGGTTGGGATTCTGTACTGTCTATTCTGCAAATGCCAAATGGTATACCGGTAGCGACTGTCGCGCTTAATGCTGCAAAGAATGCTGGTATACTGGCTGCACAAATCCTAGCAACATCTTCCGAACCTATTGCCGAACGCGTGCTGGCGTATAAAGAAGAGTTGCGTCAAGCAGTGGAGACGAATGCGCAGGAGGTAGAGACAACAATATTCTAAGAAAATAGAGAGCCTATTCCGGCTCTCTATTTTTATTTGGTCAAAAATTTCTGTACGTAATCAAAGCTTTTCTTAATACTCTCAAACTTGTTTGGCATATAGATGTCGTCTTGTTCAACAAAGGCATATTTCAATCCTGCTTTGTCTGCATAGCTCGCAATATTAACAAAGTCTATAGCGCCGGTTCCTACTTCCGTATATCGAATTTCTTTCATGATATCCATAAAACCTGCCTTATCATATTTTTCGCCAATAACCGGAGCAGTATAGCTTTTGTCCATATCCTTTAGGTGCCACATCGTGAAGCGGCCCGGATACTTTTCGAAGTAAGATTGCGCAGTATAACCCGCTTTTTCAATCCAGTATAGATCTAGCTCAAAATCTACAAGTTCTGGGTCTGTAAAAGCTATCAATATATCCAAACCCTTTGTGCCATTTGGCAGGCTCCGGAATTCCCAAAAGTGGTTATGATAACCTACCTTAAGTCCTGCCTTTTTAGCCATTTCGCCGGCCTTATTAAGCTGCTCAGCTGCAAATTGATAGTCTGCAACAGACAAGCTGTTTATATCATCCATTGGTGTAACAGGAGCGATGATATAGCTTTGCCCTAAACTATGGGCTATCTCTATATATTTCTCGATATTTTCCTTTTCAGTTTGTGTACGGCTGAGATATTTAGACATATCATAGTGACCGCTATGGGTTTTGAGTCCGTCATCATCCAAAACTTTTTTTAATTCGGGAACTGATAGGTTCCAAAATTTCGAAGCTTCCGCATCAACGCCAAACGTCTCCACGTGTCTGTATCCTATCTTTCCAATGGTTTCCAACGTCTTTATCGGATCCTCACTCATCATATCTCGAAGGGAATACAATTGAATGCCCAGATCATGGAATGGTCCGCTTCCCAACTTGCTATTCTGGCACGAGAAAAGGTAGGGGCTAAGGATGGCGGCAGATACGCCTAGGCCAGCCTGTTTCAAGAATGTTCTTCTGCTGTTCTCCATTTTGTTTGAATTGTAATTGAAAAGGAAAGTTAATCAAAAAACCAAAACGAAAAAAGGATTCTGTACATCAGAATCCTTTTTATATGCTTCAGGTTATTTAACCCTATACTGTCATGATATCTTTTTCTTTCAATTCAGACAACTGATCAACTTTTACGATAAAGCTATCCGTCAATTTCTGAACTTCTGCTTCGCCTGTTTTTATTTCATCTTCAGAAGCACCATCATTTTTAAGTTTTTTGATAGACTCGTTAGCATCTTTACGGATGTTCCGGATAGTGATACGTCCTTTTTCTGCTTCCTCTTTTGCTTTCTTAACCAGTTCGCGACGTCTTTCCTCTGTAAGTACGGGAACAACAAGGCGAATGATGGAGCCGTCATTTTGAGGATTCAAACCAAGGTTCGATTCCATGATTGCTTTTTCAATTGTTGAAATGATATTTTTTTCCCATGGTTGAATGACAATAGTTCTCGCATCCGTAGTATTAACATTACTTACTTGCGAAAGCGGCGTCATGCTACCATAATAATCGATGGATATACCGTCTAGCATAGAGGGCGAAGCTTTTCCAGCTCTGATTTTTGATAACTCAGTTTCTGTATGAGCCACAGCTTTTCCCATGCTCTCCTTACAGTCATCTAGTTCCAAGGAAATTAGTTCGTTCATATCTTTTGTGTTTCTTTTTCGATCTTTTTAACTTACAATAGTACCGATATTCGCACCTTCAGCCAGCTTCCTTAAGTTTCCGGCTTTGTTCATATCAAACACGATTATAGGTAGATTATTTTCTTGACAAAGCGTAAATGCTGTCATGTCCATTACGTTAAGACCTTTCGCATATACCTCTTGAAATGAAATCTTATCGTAACGTTTAGCGGTAGGATCTTTCTCGGGATCGGCTGTATATATTCCGTCTACGCGAGTTCCTTTCAATACGGCATCCGCATTGATCTCTATAGCGCGCAACGAAGCGGCTGTATCTGTTGTGAAATAAGGGTTTCCGGTTCCGGCACCGAAGATCACAATTCTTCCTTTCTCCAGGTGTCTAACAGCCCTGCGGCGAATAAAGGGTTCGCAAATCTGCTCCATTTTTATAGCCGTTAGCAATCGTGTTTTCAAGCCAACCTTTTCCAACGCATCCTGAAGGGCCATACTATTGATTACTGTTGCGAGCATCCCCATGTAATCCGCCTGCACCCGATCCATGCCAGCCTTTTCCGCGCTTAACCCGCGGTAGATGTTGCCTCCGCCGATGACGATTGCAATTTCCAACCCTTGAGCATGTATTTCTTTGATGTCGTTAGCGTATTGCATCACACGGTTGATGTCGATGCCGTAACTTTGTTCGCCCATTAAGGCTTCGCCACTAAGTTTAAGTAAGATACGTTTATATTTCATGATTGTTTTTTTGGAGCATTCCCAAAAGCCAAAGATAAAACTTTTTTTTTGCCGTAGGCGATTAACTTAGCCTTTTTTCGAGCGTGAAATTACTTCTTCGTAGTATTTTTCGTACAGAGGAAGTATTCTTGATAAGTCAAATTCCTGCGCTCGTGCAAATGCCGCATTTTTGAAGGTCTGAAGCCGATCGCAATCTTCTAAAATATGGATAGCATGTTTGGCCATATCATCGACATCGCCTATATCGCTCAAAAAGCCGCTCTCGCCTTGTACATTGAGCTCGGGAAGGCCTCCTGTATTAGAAGATATCACCGGTACGTGGCAAGCCATGGCTTCCAAAGCTGCTAAGCCGAAGCTCTCCGATGATGAGGGCATCAAAAATAAATCCGAAACAGATAATATTTCTTCAATGGCGTCTTGCTTTCCTAAAAAACGAACATCTTGACTAACGCCTAATTCACGTGCTAAGTCTTCCGTATTGTGCCGCTCGGGACCATCGCCCACCATCAACAGCTTACTCGGTATAACATCATTGACTTTTTTGAATATACGCACTACATCCTGCGTGTTTTTTACCTTGCGGAAGTTAGAGGTGTGGGTAATTACGCGTTCGTTTCCGGGGGCTATGGCGCGCTTAAAATGCTCTTTGCTTTTATTGTGAAAACGAGAGAAGTCAATGAAATTAGGAATCACTTGGATATCGCGTTCGATATTAAAGTATTCTAGCGTTTGCTCTTTCAAATTTTCCGAAACGGTAGTTACCCCATCCGATTGGTTTATCGAGAAGGTCACGACCGGACTAAAGCTTTTGTCTTTCCCCACCAAGGTAATATCCGTTCCGTGCAGGGTAGTCACTACGGGAATGTCTATGCCATACGTAGCTAGGATTTGCTTTGCTAAATAGGCTACCGAAGCATGTGGAATGGCATAATGCACATGCAGCAGATCTAACTTTTCGAATTTTACCACATCGACAAGTTTACTGGCTAGCGCCGACTCATAAGGAGAGAAATCAAATAGCGGATATTGCGCCATCGATACCTCGTGGTAATATAAATTCTCTGAGAAAAAGTCTAAACGGGCAGGTTGAGAGTAGGTTATAAAATGTATTTCGTGACCATTGGAAGCTAGTGCCTTTCCCAGCTCCGTGGCTACGACACCGCTTCCTCCAAAGGTAGGATAGCATACGATACCGATTTTCATGCGAATAGTTTGTTTTTAATCACGTAGATTATGTAATATTTTTATCAGGAAACAGTTTTGGATGTAAAACGAATATGGACAGTACAATGTCTATATTATATCCTGCATCTAATTAACCGCGTAAATATAAGGATGGTTTTATAATTGTTTTGCAATAATTTAGTGGCTCATTTAAGAGGTTTTTATGTCAATAGATCATACATCATTAATCAAGGAAGTTATCTTTAATACCTCACGCTCCGGCGGTGCGGGAGGGCAACATGTCAACAAAGTGGAGTCGAAAGTATCCTTGCATTGGAATCCATTTTCATCGAAAGTAATCACCGAAGACCAACGTGAGCGACTAAAGCATAAACTCGCTAATAGACTCAGCAAGGATGGGTTTATGCAATTGGATGCCTCGGATACGCGAAGTCAAATAAAAAACAAGGAAATCGTGATAGCGCGATTCCTGACATTGATAGAGCAAGCACTAAAAACAGAAAAGAAACGCGTTCCCACACGCGTTCCCAAATCAGAAATTTTAAATCGATTAGACCGTAAAAAAAGAAATGCACTGAAAAAATCCTCACGAGGTAAAATAGATTTGGATTGATCTGTGTCCTGATATACAATGGTTTGTGTGATAGTTTTTTTAAAACTAAAAATATAGTTGTAAAACTAATTGTTTAGTTGTAAGTTTGGTTTATAGTTTAATAGAGATGCTGCTGTCTCATAAATACAAAAAACCATGGATGAACTAAAAGAACTTACAAAGGCCGAAGAGCAGATCATGCAAGAGTTGTGGGAGCTAAGGGGGGGATTTGTCAAAGATGTGATTGCGAACTTATCCGATCCGAAGCCGGCTTACAATACCGTATCGACTATTTTGCGGATTCTAGAAAATAAAGGTTTCGTAGCGCACGAGTCATTTGGCAAGAGCCACCGCTATTTTCCAAAAATTAGCAAAGAAGATTACAAGAAATTAATTACTGGAAAACTGCTGCATAATTATTTCGGCAATTCCGCGACGAGCATGCTTTCTTTCTTTTTAGAGGAGAAAAAGATGGATGTGAATGAATTGGACGAGATCATGCAGATTATCAATAAAAATAGATAAGGAGTAACCACCTTTATAAACATCGATATTATGATTTATTTAATCCTAGTGAATTTAACGCTGGTCTTGTGTTATACACTATACAGCACCTTCTTGAAAAACTTGACATTTTTTCAGCTAAATAGACTCTATCTTTTGGCAGCGGTAGTCGTGTCGCTGCTTATTCCTATCGGTTTGTTTATTGAACTTCCTCGTACCCGCATGATGGAAGAAACTCTTCCTGCTATTGACTTAAATTTGCTTTTAGAGGAAGAACTATTACTTGGTGAAGGTAAACAAAGTGCAATATCTATGCGGGACTTACTGCAGAAGGTATATTGGTCGGGATGCTTTTTTGCATTAGCGTGGCTTTGTTTTCGCTGCATACGGGTCTTCACGATTATACGAAGCGGCAAGAATTCCTTCAGCTTTGCATTTTTCAAGAAGATAGTGCTAGGTGAGAAAGCTCGGGATAACCATGTCATTGAGGATCATGAGCAAATACACGCGAGCCAAGGCCATAGTTATGACCTCGTCTTTGTAGAACTTGTGCGTGTGTTTAATTGGTTCAATCCGGTATTTCACTATTATCTAAAAGAATTAAAATTCCAGCACGAGTGTATCGCGGACGCGCAATGCTCTATCGATCGAGTTGCTTATGCCGAGCTTCTTGTCTCGCAAGCTATGCAGGTTGAGCATACGCATTTTCTTCACGAATTTTCCAAAAAATCATTTTTAAAAAATAGAATTGCTATGTTATTTAAAGATAGATCGAACAGGAAGTATAAGTTTCTATACTTCTCTATAATGCCGGTATTTGGTTTGACCATTTTATCCACTTTGGTATTTAACAGTACGAATGCGAGAAGCATCGTCCGCGATATAGAAGATAAAGTGGAGAGCACTACACTTGCTAGCCTCAAAGAGGCCAATTTTGAATCATTTTATGAGGCTGTCGATACAGCTACAGCAGCGAGTAATGGGGTATACCTGCAGGAAGATTCGGTATACACCCATCCGCAGGAAAAGCCAAAAGCAATTGATAACCGATCAATCAACGTCTTGATCGATGAATGGGCGAACTCGAGTGCGGCAAAAGGGTCTAGGAAGCAGCCTGTTATATTTACTTTTTTAGTTGAAAAAGATGGCACTGTAAGCCGGGCTTTCGCAACAACAAAAGAGGACGGAAATAAAATGGAATTGCCTGCTCAACAATTGACAACAAGCCGTTGGACTCCGGCAAAACACGAAGGAAAATTGGTTCGTTCCTGGGCTACTGTTTATGCATCTTTTGATAGCGGTAAGGATGATAAGCTCACAGCAAAAGCTATGTTATTCGAGAGTACGTCAAATTATACGGAAGAACAGCGCGATAGCGTAAGAGCGAAAGCAGCAAGCAAAGATGAAGAAAATAAGGTTTTTACTGCGGTTGAAGTGAATCCGGAACCAGTAGGAGGACTTGCTACGTTCAGGAAATGGATAGGCGATAATTACCAGTACCCACAAGGTGCTATAGACGCGGCTGTGAAGGGGCAAATCGTGGTGTCTTTTATCGTAGAAGCCGACGGAGCACTCAGTAATCTTAAAATTATTAAAGATTTGGGGCATGGCACGGGAGAGGCTGTTTTGGATGTTTTACAAAAAGCAGCAAATTGGCGTCCGGCTATTCAAAATGGAAGAAAGGTGCGTGTGGCCTACACACTACCTGTTACATTGGACTTGCAGGCAGATACAAAAAAATAGCTGCTAGTAAATGTATCACATTTTAAGCTATCTCAATCACTTCATGTGGCTTGTGCAACGTTATCGGTTGCACAGGCTTACTACCTTGCTTGCTTTTATGAAAATTTTCATCGTCTTTTTTCTTCTGATTGGTATGGTATCTTGCACAAACTACCGTTTTGCAAAAAAAGGCCATTTCATAGATGGTGTAGATGAGTATTTCAACTTAGATCAACAGATTAATGTCTGGCTTTACATGGACTATCTTGCCTACAATGGAAATACAGGCCTTCGTATGGACAGCCTTTATCCGAAAGATCGAGAAATCTTTGATCTCGTTGGCTTAAAGGGGAAAGGGGGGCAGATTCTCTTTACCGCTAAGCCGAAAAACAGATTGAATTATCATTTAGCCGTTTTGAAACATAGGCGGAGTGATTTCGATTACAGTAGTTATGCAAGATTCGACGGTAAAAGTGCACATTACTTCTATAAAGATTTTGAGTACGATTTCTTGGTCATTCGCCATGTGATTATACCATATGATGGCAAGCGATTGATAAGCATGGTGTATTATGTGGATAAAGACAAGCATGCTAGCGATGGTTTCAAAATGTTAAACTATCTGGCAGACATTAATGCACAAGAACTGCAATTAAAAGAACCATTTCGTAACTATTGGCAGGTATCAGATTGTTTAGATAACAACAAGTTATCGCTGACGTTCAAAATCAGGCAAAATCTAACCAAGAAGGAAAAATTCGTGTACTTGAAAATGTATACGTTGTATGAAAATAATAAAGGGATTTCTTACGCGAAGATTCTGACAAGGAAAGATCCGGACTCCTTGTCCTTATCTTTATGTCCTAATAGCTACGCCATTGAGTACCGCAATGGACACGACGAGTTATTGCATATAGACACGCTTCATATAGCGGATGGACGGGATCATTGATGCGCTTACGCGTCTTTTCCTGATAACATGGATCCTGTCCGGTAGCTTATCGCATCAAATTAAGAGCTTTTCAACTGTTCGATCTCACTTTGCAATTGTTGAATTTTTGACAATAGGTGGCTGGCGACTTCAATACCCTGCATATTTAGTTCCAACTCATAATGCCAGGATGCGAATTGCTCGAGTAATAACAGCTGTTCTTCGTCGATGAATTCAATATCTTTCTCTGTGATCAGTTGAATTAATCCGCTATAGGATAGATCACGAATAAACTGTATTTCTATCTGGTGCGAGGTGCATACATCGTAAATTTTTATCCAAGTTCGTTCCATAACCTATTTTTTTAATGCAGCAAGTTGTTTAAATAGTTCAATTTCTTCGCTAGACAGGTTGGTTGGCAAATTCACCTGTAAGCTGATAAATAGATCGCCAAATTCACCATCTTTTTTATATACGGGAAAGCCCTTGCCTTTCAGCCGGATTGTTGTCCCATTTTTTGTCTCGGGCATAACCTTGACTTTTATTTTGCCCGAAAAGGTGTCAACGAGTAATTCGCCACCTAGTAGCATGGTGTAAAGATCAACACCCTTTGTTTCATACAAATCGTTGCCTTTTCGTTGCACGGCCTGATCTGGTTTTATATCAAATTGTATAAATAGGTCTCCATTCGGCCCTCCATTTACGCCCTCACCGCCCTGGCCTTTAAGTCGAATTTTTTGTCCATTTTCGACACCAGCTGGGATTGTTATCCGAATATTTTTTCCATTAATATTGAAGGTTTGCTGCTGTGTCGTGTATGCTTGTTGTAAGGTCAGTTCTAAAACAGAGTTGTAATCATTACCGCGGAATTTTGTTTGCCTTCCGCCACCTGATCTGCTGCCAAACATCTGTTCAAAAAAATCAGAGAATTCACCAGAGTCATAATTGCCGTTGTAGCCACCGAAGTCATAGCCTTCGAATGGATTTCCAGCGGCACCGCCACGCTGTTGATTGCCTTGCTGTCGCGCTTGTTCGTATGCATCGCTATGCTTCCAGTTTTCGCCATATTGATCATATTTTTTACGCTTATCAGGATCTGTTAAAACCTCATTGGCTTCATTTATTTCCTGAAACTTTTGCTTCGCCGCATCGTCATTTGGGTTCATATCGGGATGATATTTTCGAGCTAGCTTTCGATAGGCTTTCTTAATATCATCTGCAGAAGCTCCTTTTTCTATGCCCAATACCTGGTAATAATCTACGAATGCCATACTGATCTTTTTATATGCTTTACAAACAATCTGTGGCAGAGATTGTTCGCGAAGAACGACAAAACAGCGATGTTTTAAAAAAAAATCCCATCGGCTAAGACGGGATCTTGTGTGTTATATGTAGCTCGACATAACGAACTTATAAATGATGTTCTCTTACTCTTTATTGCTATCCACGACGAGTCGGGCATCACGGTTGGCGACTTCCCACGCTGTATGGAATACCAGCTTTTCTCGTTTCACCATCATGGGGAAATCTATCTTATCAACCGTATCATCTGGCGTATGGTAATGCGGGTGTAACCCCGAGAAATAAAACGTTACAGGAATGCCGTGCTTTGCGAAATTGTATTGGTCGGATCTGTAGTATATACGCATAGGATCTTTAGGATCGTCATACATATAGTCAATTTCCATTTTCGTATACAGCTCGTTTGATTTTTTATTGATTTGATACAATTCCGAGCTTAGTTTATCTGAGCCGATTACGTGAATGTAATTGTGGTTACCATTGAGGTGTTTGTCGTCTATTCGGCCAATCATATCCATATTTAAACATGTAACCGTGCTAGACAACGGAAAAATCGGGTTTTCAGAATAAAACTGAGATCCTAAAAGACCTTTCTCTTCAGCGGCGAATCCGATGAAAAGAATACTTCGGCGAGGGCCTTTTCCATCTTTCTTTGCTTGCGTAAATGCTTTAGCCAATTCCAAAACTCCGACTGTGCCTGAGCCATTATCATCTGCTCCTGGATAGATTGTACCATCAGGTAAGATGCCGTCATGGTCATAGTGGCCGGAAATGACAACAATTTCGTCTTTCAAATCTGTTCCTTCCAATAATCCCAATACATTAGGATCAGAAAAGTTTTCTTTCGTTGCGCCCATATTAGCCACGAATTTCGAAGAAATCTTAAAGCTGCGGGGTTTCTTCTTCAGCGCGTCAACGTTGGTTTTCTTTTTAGCTAGTATCCCATTTGCAATTTCCGCTGTAATGTTAACAACGGGCGCTGTTTGCTTTACTTTTTTTTCAGCCGTAATGGCATCTTTGCTATCGAGGGCAAATCGTCCTGCGGTGATACGACTACCAAAGCGTTCAATCATTTGCGGTACCGTACTGCTGTAAGCCAAAATCATTTTTGGATTATGCTTAGCGAGCTCTTGGATGCGCTTCAATCGACTGGTGGACCATTCTGATTTTTTCGCTGTCCCCGTTAACAAGGAATTTCCGTTAGCGTCGGTAGGCTCATCCTCATTGATCACAAGGACTACCTTATCGCGGATGTCTATCCCATTCAGATCATTATGCTTCGCATCTTGAATTCCAAAACCTACGCATATCACTTCTGCAGCATTAAAATTAGCGAGAGGGTTATCTCCTTGCACGTAGAAATCTTTGCCATTTTCGTAGCTTTTTCCATCCAAAGTGAATGTTTTCACAACGTAGGATGAGCGGACGAGTTTTAGCGGCTGAAAATAACCACCATTGACGGGCGGTTTCAATCCGAAGGATTTAAATTGTTCAGCAAGATATTGTGCTGTCTTTTCGCCTCCTTTTTGGCCAGTCCCTCGTCCTTCGAAGGCCGGCGAAGCCAGTAAAGTAAGCTGTGTTTTTGCTGATTGTTCCGTTAGCAGATCGGCGTACTTCAGTTGTACAGGATCCTGTGCAACCACGCAGCTATGTAGCGCTTGTAAAAGAACGAAAACCTTGATCCAATTTTTTAACATATCAATATACGGTTAGCTGCAAGCAATTTTGTTTACGCGAGTAGCATGTCTTCCCGCTTCAAATTCGGTTGTCACGAAAGTATCTACTATTTTTTTTGCCAGTTCGATATCGATAAAACGTGCTGGGATGCAAATAACGTTAGCATTGTTATGTTGGCGAGCTAATGCAGCAATCTCATTCTGCCATGCTATTGCAGCGCGAATGCCCTGGTGTTTGTTAGCCGTAATCGCTACACCGTTTGCACTACCGCAAATTAAAACGCCCAGTTCCGCTTTACCCTCTTCCACATTTGAAGCAACTGGATGAGCGAAGTCAGGGTAGTCGACAGAATCTGCTGTTGCAGGTCCGAAGTCCTCCACCTCATAACCCGCTGCTTTCAAAAAGTCTATAAGTGCCGTTTTATATTCAAACCCCGCGTGATCGCTTCCTATTGCAATTTTTTTTGACATGATATACTTATTATTGATTGTAAAATTTCTTTTCCGCTTGTAGCTTTTTCTTTTTAACGTCTGCAGACACCATAATACTCAGTTCATACAACAAGAACATTGGCGCACTAACCGTTAATAGTGTAATGACATCTGCTGTTGGTGTGATAATGGCAGCAATGATCAAGATAATAACAGTAGCATAGCGTCTGCTAGCGCGCATAAATTCTGGTGTCATTAATCCAATTTTTGATAGGATAAATACCAAAATTGGTAGTAGAAAAACCACTCCACAACCTAGTGTGAGCGTTGCTATGGTTGATAGATAGGAATCTATCGTAATTTGATTCGTTATTTCTTCACTGAGTGATACGTTTGCCAAGAAATTTACAGACAGAGGAACGACGATGTAATAGCCAAATAAAGCTCCTAGAATAAAAAGGATAGAGGCGTATACAACAAAGCCTTGAGCTGATTTACGTTCGATGTCGGTCAGCGCAGGTTTCACAAATAGCCACACTTCGAAAAGCAAGTACGGAAACCCCAAGGCCAGTGCCATCAACAGACAGGAGTTTATTTGCAACATAAACTGGCCTGCTAATTCCGTATTGATGATATTGAACGGAATTTTTTGTACGCAAAACCCATCTAGATTTAACAAATCCCCAACTTTACACATCATGCGGTATGTCCAAAAATCTAAGTTTTTTGGGCCCATAATGATGTCGTTGAATACGAAGTCGTAGAATGAGAAAGATAAAATAGCAAAAACGGCTATCGCGATTACAGAACGGATAATATGCCAGCGTAGTACTTCCAGATGGTCAAAAAATGACATTTCGGCTTCGAGGCTTTTTCCCTTATCTTTTATAGCTTTGATTAGATCGTTTGATTTCGACATCGTAAAATTTTAATTCCGGTAGAAACAAAAATACCATTCTTATTGATAAGAATGGTATTTTATGATTATGTAAACAAAATATTATTCAATTTCATCTTCAGGATACTCTGTTAAGTCAAAAGTCTCCATAAACTTTGTAGTAAAATTACCTGCTCTGAAATTAGGGTCGCGCATCAAGCGGATGTGCAGCGGGATTGTCGTTTTAATACCTTCAATAACAAATTCGCTCAAAGCCCTCTCCATGGTGTTAATGGCTTCCTCTCTCGTCTGTGCTACGGTGATCAATTTCGCGATCATCGAGTCATAGTTGGGAGGAATGGTATAGCCCGCATAAACGTGCGTATCCACACGAACACCATGCCCGCCTGGTGAGTGAAAATTGGTGATTTTCCCAGGTGATGGGCGGAAGTTATTAAAAGGATCTTCTGCGTTGATACGACATTCTATCGCGTGCATAGTAGGCTCGTAGCTTTTGCCGGAAATTGGAATGCCCGCAGCTACTTTGATCTGTTCTTTGATTAAGTCGAAGTTGATTACCTCTTCGGTAACAGGGTGCTCTACCTGTATACGTGTATTCATTTCCATGAAATAGAAGTTGCGGTGCTTATCAACCAAAAATTCGATTGTTCCAGCGCCTTCGTAATTCACAGCTTGCGCACCTTTAATAGCTGCTTCGCCCATTTTAGCGCGAAGCTCTGGTGTAATAAAAGGGGAGGGAGCCTCTTCGACCAATTTCTGATGACGACGTTGAATAGAGCAGTCGCGTTCAGAAAGGTGGCAAACTTTGCCATATTGATCGCCGATAACTTGGATTTCAATGTGGCGAGGTTCCTCAACAAATTTCTCCAGGTAGATCCCATCGTTTCCGAAAGCAGCAGCTGCTTCCTGACGAGCGGAATCCCAGTTTGGTTCAAACTCTTCATCTTTCCAGATAATACGCATGCCACGGCCACCACCGCCTGCTGTTGCTTTTATAATAACGGGATACCCAATTTCTCCGGCAAGTTTAATCCCTGTTTTTACGTCGGGTATTAATCCAGCAGAGCCAGGTACTGTTGGAACCCCGGCTTTCTTCATAGTGTCTTTAGCCGAGGCCTTGTCGCCCATTTTCTCTATCTGTTCGGCTGTTGCACCAATAAATTTGATGCCATATTCTGTACAGATAGCAGAGAATTTAGCATTCTCCGATAAGAATCCATATCCAGGGTGGATAGCATCCGCATTTGTTAGCTCGGCAGCCGAAATAATGTTGTGGATGTTTAGATACGAATCTTTACTGGCAGGAGGGCCAATACAAACTGCTTCGTCGGCAAAGCGCACGTGTAAGCTGTCCCGGTCAGCCGTAGAATATACAGCGACACTCTTGATACCCATTTCGCGGCATGTGCGAATGATACGAAGAGCTATTTCTCCTCTATTTGCTATTAATATTTTTTTAAACATAGATAAATAACGTTGTAACTGTATGCGAATATTCGCGGTGAATTATGTTCCCAAATCGGAAACACAATTAACTAGGATCGACCAAGAAAAGAGGTTGATCAAATTCTACAGGCTGCGCATCATTTACTAAGATTTTCACGATTTTACCTGAAACTTCAGACTCGATTTCGTTAAATAGTTTCATCGCTTCCACAATACATAAAACCTTTCCTGGAGCAATTTCGTCACCCACATTTGCGAACAAAGGTTTTTCCGGACCTGCTGCCCGGTAAAACGTACCAATCATCGGAGATTTAATTGTAATTAAATTGGACGATTCCTGCGTAGGAGTGGCAGGTGCAGATGGCGTAGCCGTTGTAGAAACTGGCTGTGGAGCAGCGGCAGCAGCCTGTACCG
>NZ_JJMU01000012.1 GCF_000757725.1 Sphingobacterium deserti | reverse complement strand
AATGCTGCTGGGTTAGGCACAGAAGCGGTGACATATGTAGGCTCCTGATTTGTCTTTATCGTAATTTTAAAGTCTTTTTCTTCAATAGCGACTTCATTCACGCCTGATTTTGAAACGAATTTGATCAGATCTTGAATTTGTTTAATATCCATACTCATATCTCTAGTAGGTTTTATGTATAAATTTCTCTTCTATTAATTTTTAAAGTTAAATAAATATTATGATTTCGTGTAGGCCCACTTCAGGTATATCGACCCCCAGGTGAAACCACCCCCGAAAGCAGCAAGGATTAAATTGTCTCCTTTTTTCAATTTATCTTCCCACTCCCATAGGCATAGGGGTATAGTGCCACTTGTTGTGTTGCCATACTTGTGAATATTTACCATAACTTTTTCTTCTGGCAGTCCTGCCCGTTCCGCGGTAGCATCAATGATGCGCTTGTTTGCTTGGTGCGGAACAAGGTAACTGATGTCATCCGAGGAAAGGTTGTTTCTCTCCATAACTTCAACGGCTACATCGGCCATATTCGTGACAGCAAATTTGAACACAGTACGACCTTCCTGATAGGCATAGTGCAGCCCCGCTTCCACAGTCTCATGTGTAGCTGGATTTAAAGAGCCTCCACCTTTTATATTGAGGAAAGGGCCACCAGCCCCATCGGTTTTCAACACCGCATCGATAAGTCCGTTACCTTCTTCATTGGGCTCTAGCAAAACGCATCCACAGCCATCTCCAAAAAGGATGCAGGTATTACGGTCTTCATAGTTTACTACAGAAGACATTTTATCAGCGCCTACTACAAGCACCTTTTTGTGTTTCCCTGATTCAATGAATTGCGCCCCGGTAGTCAATCCGAATAGAAAGCCCGAGCAAGCAGCTTGCAAATCATATCCCCATGCTTTTTTCGCCCCTATCTTTTCGGCAAGAATATTTGCTGTTGCCGGAAATAACATATCGGGAGTGCTGGTACAGAAAATGATTAGTTCGATATCATCTGCGGTAATCCCTCTTTTTTTTAGCAATCCCTCTACAGCAGGTACTGCAAGATCAGAAGTGGCCTTTCCATCTCCTTTTAGGATTCTTCTTTCTTTGATTCCTGTTCGGGAAACAATCCACTCGTCGTTTGTGTCAACCATCTTTTCGAGCTCTTTATTACTCAAAATATAGTCTGGCACATAACCGTTTACTGCAGTAATAGCAGCATATATTTTAGACATATAAAATTAGTTGAAAGCAGACTTGATTATGTCTATAAAATTAGACTCAATCATGTCTCTTGAAAGTAAAACCATGTTTTTGATAGCTTCAGGAGTAGAGATTCCGTGACCGATTATAACGGGGGCATTTACACCTAATATGGGACTTCCCCCATACCTTTCATAGTTGAACCTATCAAAAAAATCATCCTTCATCCCCTTTTTCAGGGTTACTACGTAAAAAGATTCCGCAAGTTTCAAGACTACGTTCCCGGTGAAGCCATCACACACGTATACGTCTGCCAGATCCGTAAATAGATCGCGGCCTTCCGTATTTCCAATAAAATTAATGCTGGAATTTTCCTTCAATAAAGGATAGGTTGATATTGTTAAGTTATTTCCTTTTTCCTCTTCTTCTCCAATGTTTAGTAAGCCTACTTTTGGGTTGTTTAAGCCATATACATGTTGGGCGTATAAACTTCCCAACAAAGCGAACTGGTTAAGCATTTCGGGTTTACAGTCGGCGTTAGCACCAACATCCAGTAGGATACCATAACCACTTTTTATCTTGGGGACGTTTGTCGCAATGGCAGGCCTTAAAACACCAGGAATTGTTTTTACGCTAAACATAGATCCCACTAGCATCGCACCGGTATTCCCGGCAGAAGAAAATGAATCGATCTTTCCGTCTTTTAAGAATTCAAAACCTTTGGCAATACTGGAGTTTGGTTTTTGGCTAATCGCCTTGGTAGGATGCTCATGCATGCCTATCACATCAGGAGCGTGGATAAAATCAAAATTATCTGGATCTGCTCCAGCTTGCTTTAATCGCTCGACGGTATCATCGTGATCACCGAAGAGCACAAGACGTTGATCATCTTGCAATATTTTCTGGGCCTCGATTGCACCAGTTATCGTAGAGTCGGGGGCATAATCGCCTCCTAAAACGTCTAAACCAATCTTCATCCGTTATTATTTTAAATCAATAATACGCAAAAACATCCCAAATTAAAGTATAAAAATTGAATTTTACACCTATTTGGGATGTTTAATTTCTTGAATGACGTCGTTAGACAGCAGCGGTGTTTTCAATAATTAACTTACCGTTGTAGTACAAATTGCCATCAACTGTATATGCACGGTGTGGAGTGTGTACAGCTCCTGTTTCTTTGCATACTGTTAAAGTAGGTCTTTCAGCCTTATAATGTGTTCTTCTCTTGTCTCTTCTGGATTTGGAAGTTTTACGCTTTGGATGTGCCATCTCGTATTTCTGTTTTAGTTATTTTTAATATTCTTTAATATATCCCAACGTGGGTCTATCTTTTCTTCTTCGTTACTGTCTTCGTCTTGTTCTGTTGTGTCAGTACCTATCTTTGCTAACATCTCTGGGTCGCAGCTCAGGTTCACACCTTGCTCAGTGCACTTGCTGTAATACGGCACCCGAACATTGATATATTCGTAGAGCAGCTCGGCAATATCTAGCTCGTAGTCGGTTTTCGCCAGAACGATTACTTCCTCCGTGCTGTTTTCCCAACTCTCTTCCGTGAATTTTACCAAGGCCCGTTCTTGGAAATCCTGAGGTGCCTCAAATTCGGATAAGCAAACATCACAGTTCAATTGAATTGTGCCGTAGATATGAAAGTTCACAACAAGCATATTTTCCTGCTTGGTCAATTCCACATCGGCTTTCAACTGCCCTTTTTTTACGATACTGTGTTCGTAACAGTCAAAGAACTTATTGTCTATCTCAAAGTCAAACTTGTGCTTTCCGGCAACTAAGCCTGAAAATGGAATTCTGTATTGTTTTAGATACTTCACAATCTGCATTTGAGCCTGCAAAATTAATTAATATTTCGTTACAAAGGAAACTTTTTTGGAAAATTATTGCGGATCTTCGCCATAATAATATTTCCCTAGTTCGATTTTATCTCTACCGTTAGCCATTCGCCATTTATTCGTATCACGAAGGGAGTAGGCACATCCACAATATTCTTGCATGTAAAACTGCTCCTTTTTGCTAATTTCAAGCATACGTGCCGACCCACCTTTCTTACGCCAGTTGAACGTCCAGTAGTCCATTCCTGGGTGTCTTGAGGCAGCACGGAGTCCACAATCGTTAATTTGCTCCATGTTTTTCCACCGTGAGATGCCCAGCGAGCTGGAGATAACATCAAATCCATGTTCGGCCGCATAGTCTGCCGTCTTTTCAAACCGCATATCAAAGCACATGGTGCAGCGAATGCCTCGTTCAGGCTCTTGCTCCATACCCTTAGCTAAGTCAAACCAATGATCTACATCATAATCCGCATCAATAAAAGGGATGCCATGCTTCTCTGCAAAACGAATATTCTCTTCTTTCCGTAAATCATACTCCTTACGCGGATGTATGTTGGGATTATAGAAGTAGATGGTGAAGTTAATATCCGAAGCAATTAGCGCCTCCATCACTTCGCCGGCACAGGGAGCGCAGCAAGAGTGCAATAAGAGCTTTTTACCTTCATTAGGCAAACTCAATTTTTCACGTACCAGTTCCTTGTTGCTCATATGTCCATATATTAATGTTGCAATTTTACGCAAAACCAAAAGATTTTACAAAACTTAACGTGCCTTATCATCATGAAACCACGTAGCTAGCGTTTATTTTTATATTTTTGTAACATTCAAAGTCATTGCGGTATGATAAAAAAGCGTCTTTTCCAATATATATTTATTATCCTAACAGCTGTTGTAGGCTTTTTTTCCTGCGAGCGCAATGATGCTGAGCCAGACTTACAAATGCGTAGGTTTTCCAGGCTCTACGTATCTTTTGAAGGCTTTGGTTCTTCCAATACCGTTCCAGACAGCAATGTCCGGACGATTTATCCTGCCGACTCAACATCGATATTTCGCTTTTCGCAAGCGCATGTGTCCAATGCCCAAGGTGGGGGGCCTATTTTTTATCAGTTTACTTTGGAAACGCTTTTTCAGGCTAGTGCAAATCTGAACGGTGTGAATGATACGTCTGCTTACATCTTGAATGTTGGCCGAAGTACCGGGGTGTTGAAAAATGTTGGTCGAATGGGTAACCGGCTTTTCAACAGCGTTCGTGGTATGGCATATCACGAATTAAGTAACCGTCTTTTTATCGTAAATGGGAGTGGTGCGAATGCAGGCGTATATGTGATGGATAGCCCCAGAAGTAGAACGGGGTTTGCTCCCCCAGTAAAAAAATTGCAAACGCAAGGTTACCAAATGTGGGGTGCAGCTTATGCAAATAATAAATTACTTGTATCTAGATTGGGAGCGGGGGGCGGACTTTGCGTTTTTGATAATATTACCACAGTCGATGTTAGGCCTACAGACTCTATTGCAGATTTAAGGTCGAATGCACGCACGCTGCCTATTGAAGGTGCGCAGAACTTACGTGGATTGTGTTACGACACCGTGAAAAATGTGTTGGCAATTGCGGATTTTTCTAATGACGGTGCCGCGAGTTCTGGGCGCATACTTGTGTTTGAAAACTTCTCAGAAATCATAAATAGTGTTACAGGAACTATGATTAGGCCTACTCGTATTATTACAGGTGAGGCAACGGGACTGACGCAGCCAGTGGAGGTGGTGATTGATCCTCGAGAAACGGGAACCTATATGTATGTAGCAGACCGAGGATCTAGAGTCATATCGCGATTTTCCATTAGTGACGATGGTAACGTAGCACCCAATCAGACACTTTCTACAGGCAACCAAATACCTGTAGGCTTGGCGATCGATGTGCGTGCACAGCAATAATCAGTTACTTACGTTCGATGAGGTCCAGCAATAGCTGTATTTCTTCTCGCTTCTCTATGTTGGCAACGTGGTCATACGCTGCTATTAGGTTACGAAGCACCCGTTTGATGATCGCTACGTTGTCGCAGGGCTTTATATAATCTTCGCTGGCCGGCAAGTTCAGTTGTTTTAAAAATGAGCGAATATCATCTTCTCGCATCACCTGGCCACGATTGAAGACGTTTATATAAAATAAAACCTCTTCCGGATTATCTTCATTCATGTAGGCTAATACAAAGTGTTTCGGTAAATTCACCCCATAAATAGGGATATCTAGCCGCTGCGCAACAATGCTATAGATGCATGCTAGAGAGATGGGGTTCCCTTTTTTGGTTTCGAGCACCTTATTTATGAAGGAATTTTGCGGTGCATGGTAATCCGAGGTGTTGCCCGATAGCCCAAATTCTCGAAACATAATATTATTCAGTAGTTTTATTTTTTCGAGTGGGCTCATATCATATATTAAATGATACCAGACACTTCGTTTTAACTCGGCTAGCTTCGTGTAAACTTCCTCTTCGCCGAGGTTTGGATATTGATAGCGGTTAACAATCAAAAGGCCTTCCAGCAAATCCTCCTGATTACTCATTGTCCAAAGTTGCAGATCATTTTGCACCTCATTGAACTGGATTTTATGTATTATTTGTTCAACCCGACTTTGCAATAGCACATCGAAGGATTCTTCCCAAGATTGTTCCAAAATAGGGATGACCTCTGGGCCACAAGTGATGAGTTTATCCTCCAGTTCTCTATAGATGTCCACATCCGGATCATCCAATAAAGATATCAGTGCCTTTAATTCATGTTCCTTCATCTTAACGAATTTACTAAATTTTCATAGTAATGGAAAGAAAAGCGGCAGATTTGAGAGGTGAAGATACATGAGCGCATTCAGTTTTTATATCTGTAGGCACAAAGCAGCCCCTACCACGATGGGACGGTGTAGCAGGGGCTGATGAGAAAAAAGCTATTTATTTCGGCCTTTAGTCAAGCTTTAACTGCCCATCAAGTAAGTTGATGATCCTTTTCCCATATTCCGCATTTTTCTCGGAATGGGTAACTTGGATTATCGTCACGCCATCATCGTTAAGCTGTTTAAAGAGCTGCACAATCTCCTCGCCCTGTTTGGAATTTAGGTTGCCCGTAGGTTCATCCGCAAGTAACAGTTTTGGCGAAGCCGCAAGTGCTCTTGCTATGCCAACAATTTGCTGCTGACCGCCAGAGAGCTGAGCGGGGAAAAGGTCTTTTTTACCAACGATGCCGAAGCGATCGAGCATATCACCGACAATTGCTTTGCGTTCTTTGCTCGAAAGATCTTTATAGATCAGTGGCGTTTCAATATTTTCATAGACCGTCAATTCATCAATCAAATGATACGATTGAAAAACGTAGCCCATATGTGATTGAAAAAGTGCTGTTCGCTTTTTGGGTTTCATGGTCAGTACATCTTCATCTAAAAAGTAGTATTTTCCTTCGTTCGGTTCATCGAGTAAACCGATAACATTCAGCAAGGTAGATTTTCCAGAACCGGAAGGCCCCATGATCGATACGAAATCGCCCTGTTGGATTTCTAGGTTAATATCTTTTAAAATGAAGGAACGTGCGCCCCCTACATTATACCATTTAAAAATGCTTTCTAGTTTTATCATGCTCTAATCTACGTATTAACTTTATTATAGTGAGTTTAGTTATTTAGTTACGCCATTCCTTTTTTATAGCCCGTTTTATTGCTAATGTGGACTTATTAAAACTTGGTCATCATCCTTTTGGATTACATTAAGAAACCGCAATTTTACGCATTACTTTTCCATAATAATATTCAGATTTTATGGCTTTAGCAGCTTCCAAAAGTCCCCTTTTTAATCCATCGTTTTTTGGCATTTTGTCAGCAATGTTTAATATCAGCTCACATTGGTAGTAATCGGAATCGACTTTGTCTGCGTAGCTTATTAATTTTGTCCAATCTGCCTCTGTCAATTGCCGTTTTAAAAGGTTTTTGATGATTTCTGTTTTGTAATAATCGCTCTTCATGGAGAAAACTAAATCTAAGGTCTCATTAAAAGCCGTTTCCCCAAACGCTGCCCGTTTAAGTAGATTCTTGTATACTTCCGATTGGTAATAATCTGATTTCATCGTTTTCACAATGTCAACAACTTCTACCATCTGTTCGCTATTCAATTTGTTATTCATCATCTTTTGTAAGATGCTATATTGGTAATAATCCGATTTCATATCACGAACGATGTTGAGATAGGCCTTTGATGTGGCCTTATCTAATAAATATATTGTCATAACATTAGTGAGGAGTTCTGCGTTGTAATAGTCACTTGTAAGATATTGCCCAATGTTGGTAAGTACATCGGTCATCTCGGGTGTGCTCATTCCCAATGAAAGTAGTGCAGAGAGATATTTCTGACGAGCATAGTCGCCCTGTAACTTCGGTAGTTCCTGAAGCACACCATCGCGTCCACTTTTCGCGTACAGCCGTTTGGTACGTGCTTCGGCATTAATACCCCGGCTGATCATCATGTGAATCGCGCTTTGCAACAGCTTCTTGTCGTCTGCATCGAGTACCGCCTTTTCTCTTTTGTTAATACGATAGATCAATTTGCCATTATTACCCGCTGTAACTTGTAGTTTATTCGACTTTTGTTCGTAGTTTATAGCACCGTTTTTAGCTATCGAGACGATACGTTCATCGTCATCACTTATGCTTACTTCACCCTTTACGATTAATTTCGTTTTACCGTTGTCGTCACTGGCTTCCCACGTGATTGTTTTGTTATTAACGGTTTGGGCGCTTGTGTAGCTGACAAGGGCTAAAAGAATAAATCCTGCAAATATTATATTTTTCATATTTAGTTGGTTACTTAACAAAATAAAGAATTACAACATCTACGCCATATTTGTAATTGTCTGTGTATTAAAACTTTGTGATTTATGTGTGTACTTATTTTGTTCGATATCGGACAGCTGTCGTTCGCCAGTGAACACATGAGATGGGAAGAAAAACTTGTGAAACATAACCGTAATAGGTGGGGTTAGCAAATCACCTGTTTTATAAAGAGGCTTCGGTGCGCGACGTAGTTATGAATTACGATTTTTTGCCGTCAAGCTGTTTGTTTAGATTTTTTGATCTGCGCATGCGCATTGACAAAGAGCTTTTTTACAACTGCAGCATTCATCTTTAATGCGATAGATATCTCTTCAAATGAAAGCTGTAGTTCATAACGCATTCGGAAGATTTCCGCTTGCGTTTCGTCGAACAGCCCTTGCGTAGCGATATGCTGCATTTTGTTTACAGTGGCTATTTTTGAATCATTATTGAGAATTGTTTTTAGCAATTCAATAGTTTTCTCAATCTTTAAGCAGACCTCGTAGTCAGATATTCCGCCCAAATAGTAGGCTATTCGCTCGTAATTAAAACTATATTTCAAACAAAAACCTATGATGAGTTGCTGTTCTTTTGGTAGGTGGGGCAGGAGCGCCATTACTTTCTCCATATTTTGTTTCGCCAGCTGTTCGCTGTATTCGATGTTGGTAACATTGTCCTCCTCTAAATCGTAGCATTGAAGGAGTTCCTTGTAATGGCCAGAATCATCGAGACGTAGGAGGCTGCGATGGAATCTGTTTTGTGTTATGCAATAGAAAGATTTGATGGCTGCGCTTACCTGTGCTTGAAGGAACGGTAAAATGTCATCGGCATGGGCGATTTTTTGTCGAAAAATCCATAGCCGTAAAAAAGCTTCCTGTACGATACTCTCTGCAGCGCATTTATCAGGTAGACTATTGGTAGTACGCTTCAAAAGCGCAGAGAAAAATCTTTTGTAAAAGAAGCTCAATCCCCTTTCCTCACCATGTTGAAGCATATTAAAATGGGAAATTATGTTTTGTCTTTGACGAACCTTATTTATCATGATAATTCCGAAAAAACGTATATAATAGATACTCATTGACGTATAGTTTCCTATAGACTATGGTGGTTTATACTAAGAAAAATGCGGTTTTCGATGCTATAAGATGATAGGCGACAAATTATAAGCTTGCGCTTTAGCCTGGAGCGCTACAAATTCGTGTTAATTTGATTAGCAATTTCATGTCGTTGTTATTGTGTCCTCCTTCAAATATAAGATGCTTTGTTTTTGTTTGCAAATTATCTTTAATTTAAATTATGTCTGTTTATTGCGCAAATAGTTGCTGCTTATGTTGTTCTGATTTGCGCGGGGGAGATGCCATTCACCAAATCATCCTATCGCATTATCGGTTTACAATCCTTCGCTCAGTACGGGGTTGGGGTAAGTCGCTCTGGGCAAATACCCTATCTATTGCTCCATTAAAAAAGGAGTTCGAACCATAAACACGGATACGGAATCATTCGCTACGGAGACTTTTTATTAGGTTATCTTTGTTTGCCCGAAAAACTAGCCCGGCAATGAACGCAAGCAAAACAGCCGATAATCCGATAACCGGAATAATAAAAAGGAAGGGCTGCAATTCAACTTTAACGGCAAAGTTCATCACCCACTGCTGCATGAGGAAATACGTCAAAGGAATACTAACACATAAAGCTACTGCAAAAACAATAAAAAATTCCTTACTGAACAGCAACACCATGTTTCGGGCGCTTGACCCCAAAACCTTACGAATGCCGATTTCTTTCAAGCGCAAATTTATAGAAAGCGAGGTAAGTCCAACAACGCCTAGAACAACGATGAATATTGAAATAATTGTTGCTGTTTGCGCCGCACGTTTAAGCTGCACTTCGGTAGTGTACATCTTTCGCAGCGTGTCATCCATAAATGTATAATCAAACGGTGCGTCGGGCATAAGCTTATGCCAGCTACGTTCCACTGCAGTAACGCCCGCTGACAAGGAACCCGCCTTTAAACGAATGGACAGGAAGCGATATTGATTGCTCGCTTTTATGGGATACCAAATAACGGCAGGAGATGATGTATGCATAGAATTGGCGTAAAAGTTCTCGGTAACCCCTGCTACCGTTCCAGAAAAACTATTATCAAAAAGCCCGATTTGCTGGCCGATAGCATCTTCCGGTCTAGCATATCCAAGATCCAAAGCTGCTTTACGATTGATGACTACTTTTGAGGATATGTTGGGATCGTTTTCCGCCCCGAAAAAATGACCAGCAAGCATTGGTATTTGATAGGCTGAGGCGAAAAAGGAATCCGATGTGATAAGCAACGCATCGGTTTCTTTACTATTTATGAGATTCTGGATCGTTCGTACACCATCGCCAAAAGAACTAGGTACGCCATAGGAGAGGCTGATCTCCTCAACTTGAGGTAGGAGCTTGAGCTCCTGTCGCACGAGTTCTATGCGGTTTAGACCCTTTTCCGTCCAGTCGCGAGGCACCTGTGCTGTAAGCAGATAATCTTTATTGTAGCCCAAGTTGCCCGCAATAAATACATCAACCTGCTTGGTGATAATGACTGATGAAATAAGAACAATCAGCGCAACGGCAAACTGTAGGAACAGCAAAGTGCGTCGGATGATATTTTTATGGCCAAGATCGATGAATTGATTTTTAACAGCGTTGGTGACGACGGCATTAGAAAGCTTTATAGCGGGATAAAGCCCAGCGAACAGCCCCAAGGCTAGTGTGACGGCAGCAAAGCCAATAAAAAACGAAAGCGGTAATTCGGTTAAGGAGGGCAGATCTTTCATTATAACGGCAGAAAAGACAGGCAATAGCAACGGGTAGGCTGCCAAGGCAAGCACTGCTGCGATGACGACAACCATGTTATATTCTATGATGAGTTGAAAAATAAGGCTACTTCTGCTGCTCCCCATAATTTTGCGTACGCCAATTTCTTTTAGCCGGGTGAGACTTTTACTCAAGCTGAGGTTGATGAAGTTGATCGTGGCCATAACGGTCAGGAAAAGTGCCGTATAACTTAGGATCGTAATGAGTTTTCGGATAGCCCCTTTATTATCATCAAGGTAATATGTTGTCAATTGTTGTAGATTAGGATTTAGATTTTCTGCAATTTGTTCACTGGCATGCTGCTTAAGCAAGTTTTGTATTGGTGTGCTAAGTTGTTCCGGAGAGACACCTTCTTGTAGTTCGAGGAAAGCTACGACCCATAAATTATCCCAAGTATCAATACTTCTTCCGAAATACTGCTCACTACTTATCGGCAAGAATATACCAGTTCGCATATTGGGCATCAGCTCCATCACGGAATTTTGACTTACAGATTGTATCACCGCCGTCACTTCGAAATCTCGTTTCTCACCCGCAAAATTGCGTATGCTCAGCTGTCGGCCAATAACATCAGTTTTTCCAAAATATTTTAACGCTACTTTTTCGTTTATCACGACAGCCATAGGCGATGAGAGTGCAGTTTGTACATCTCCAGCCAAAAGTCGAAAACCGAACATCTTTAGAAGTGACGGGTCGCCCAGCGAGACATTTTCTTCATGAATCTCCGTACCATTCCCAACGATACAAGTCAATCCATCCAGCCGGTAGTAGTCTGCTACCAAATTTGGATACTGCTCTTTCAATTTTTTTGGAAGCGCACCCACCGTCGTAAGCTCCATGCCAATCCCAGGCTGTTTGTAATTGCTCTGCAAAACGTACTGCCGGTATTTATGACGTAGATCGTTGTTGACTTGATAAGCTTGCCAAATGTAGGCTGCAATCAATAAAACAAACACCATGCTGCCTACCAAGCCAGCGACAGTTAGTATGGTATGCATCTTATTTCGGCTAATATTGCGCCAAGCTGTTTTTAAAAAAATCAAAATCGATAAAAATTAAAAAGTTAAAAGTCAGAATTGAGAATTAAATTGATAAGTCTTAATCTGAAATTCAATATTATACAAATTTATATTTTAGGCACTTCAGCATGTTTTATTTAAGTTTCATCCACCGGCTAAGAGATTATTCCGTAAACGACAATCTATTAATCTTGAATCCAACACCTGTCTCGCCAAATTGTGCGTCGAAATAGAATAGCTTGCAATCATATACCTCTTCTTTTTAATTTTTACTTTTTAATTTTGACTTTTAAATTCGAATCACTCATCCCTTAAACTATCAACCGGATTGCTGGTTGCGGCACGTAGTGTTTGCCAAGCGATCGTGGCCAGTGCGATGCCTATAGTCAGTAAACCTGCAGCAACGAACATCCACCATTCTATATCGACTCGGTAGGCGAAGCCTTGCAACCAGGCATTCATCATCCACCAAGCTAGGGGACATGCAAGAACAAATGCCAGTAGCATAAGTCGGATAAAGTCTTTGGAAAGCAAAACAACAATTTGTGTGACGGAAGAACCCAGCACTTTTCTTATGCCGATTTCCTTTATCCGCTTATTGATCATTAATAAAGCCAAGGCAAAGAGTCCGAGGCAAGAAATGGCTATCGCAACGATGGCCCCACTCACGACAATCTGCACAAAACGTTGTTCGTCACGGTACATATTCTGTGTGTTTTCATCTAGGTATGATGCTGATATATTTGCTTTTGGGTTTACCGTTTTCCAAATTTTTTCCAGTTTCTCCATACTCTCGCTTAGATTATCTGTTTTCACGCGGACAAAAAGGTAAGAAACAGAGAATATGTTTGGATTAATCGATAAGGTAAGTGGCTCGACTTTTCGGCGTAAATCTTGAAAATTAAAGTCATCAATAATCCCGATTACCTGCGGATTTCCATCTATCTCTATTGTTTTTCCCAGAACCTTTTCTGCTCCGCCAAGTTGTGCGGCCATTTGTTTGTTGATGATAACACTTGCGGTATCGGCAGAGTGGCTGCGGTCGAAATCCCGACCTTCAAACAATTGGATTCCGAGCGTTTCTAAGTAATCATAGTCTACCCGCATAAAATTGGTATAGATCTGTTTCCCTTCATAATCAAAGCCCATGCGGCTGGTAGACATGCTTCCATCGTGACCGCGACCAAGATTCATATCAGATGCGCTGACACTTTTCACCCAGGGTTGTGCGGCTAAAGCAACGCGCATCTGCTGTAATGCGTTTTCATGATCTATGCCTTCGCCAATAGGAATGCTAATGACTTCCGTTTTATCAAAACCGAGGGGTCGGTCGGCTATATAACGTAACTGAAAACTGATAATAATGGTGGCTAGAATCAAGACGATAGCAATGGAAAATTGCAGTACCGTCAAGCTGTTGCGTAATTTGCTGCTTTTGATCGATGCTTTGCCCTTTAGCGTTTGTATAATATTTCCTTTGGCGATGCGCCATGCCGGATATCCGCCAGACACAAGAGTTATCAGCAGGAATGTTAGTAAAAAGAATATCAGGTTAACTGCTGAGCCAAGTTGCGCAATTGACAAACTGTAATTCATGATGGCGTTGTATTGTGCTAGTAATACCCAGGCAAGCCCGATACCAATGCATGTAGCCAGTAGACACAATAAAAAAGATTCAGTCCACAATTGCAGAATCAGTTGTAATATCGTTCCACCAAGTGTTTTTCTAGTTCCTATTTCACGATTTCGTGCGAAAGAATTAGCTAATGAAAGGTTGACAAAGTTCGAACAGGCTATAAATAGTATCAGGCCCGCGATCATGAGCAGAATCCACGGAAAGAGTGGAGCAGCGCTATGACCAATGTCGAGATCATTGCGATGATATTTTGCTAAAGGTAATAGGTGGAGGGATACATATGCGCCATTCTTGTCTACGCCCCATCCATCACGTTTACGCATATCACGCTCATCTTTGTAATAGAGGTCAACAAAAGATTTAGCCTTTTGGGTAAATGCTGCATCGTTTATCGTTCCGGATTTTAATTTTATAAAAATGTTATGATCTTCATGGCTCCAATTGTCGAGGTTGGCAAGATAATTTGGTTTATGCTCGAAGCGCAGTAAGGTATTGAAAGACAAACTTGAATTTTTGGGCACCTTTGAAAGTACTGCTGTGATGGTTTTTGGTTCCCATTTTCCATTTTGATAAACTTCGACTTGCTTTCCGACGACATCGCTCGAACCGAAAAGGTTGGTCGCCATATTTTCATCGATCACCAGATTATTTAAGTCTTTCAGTGCAGCTACATTTCCGTGTAATATAGGAAAACTAAAAATCGACAGAAAATCGGGGTCAACGTATTTGTTGTTTGCTTCCAATTGCTTGTCGCCATTGCGCAGGATAATGCCTACGTTCATGTACCGGCTAACATATTGTATTTCCGGAAATGATGATTTCAAAAGCGGTCCTAATGGAGTAGCCACCGTGGCACTTCTTCTGACTCCCTCTTGCGGATAGCTTTCGGAGTAGAGTAATCCTATCCGCTCCTGATCTTTATGGAAATTATCAAACGACAGCTCAAACATAGCAGTCAGATAAAGCAGGGTTGATGCCGCAATCGCAACAGCCAATCCGAGGATGTGGATGGCGCTCAATGCTTTGGCCTTAATTAAAGACCGCCAAGCGATTTTTATGTAGTTTTTGATCATGCTTCTAGTATTAAGATAATAGTATGTAGATTATAGATGTTAGATCGTAAACTTCGATACTTATGCTAAATTTCTAATTATTTACTTTTTAATTTTGACTTTTAACTTTGAATCACTCATCCCGCAAGCTATTGACTGGTTTAGCTAGCGATGCCCGGATTGCTTGGCCACTTACGGTAAACAAGGCGATTAATAAGGATGTGGCACCAGCAATGGCAAAAATCCACCATTTTATAGCGATGTGATAGGCAAAATTATTCAGCCATTGATCCATGGCCCACCAAGCGAGGGGGACAGCGAAAAATAGGGCGATGACGACAAGGCGTAAGAAATCGACGGAAAGCAATTTCACAATGCTAAAAGTGGATGCGCCCAATACCTTACGCACGCCTATTTCTTTCGTACGTTGCTGTGCAGTATAAGTTGCTAGTCCGAGAAGACCAAGACAGGCAATAAATAGCGCCAACCCTGAAAAAGCTGAAAATAGTCTTCTAAATCGATAGTCGGATTCATATTGGCGATTGAAGCTATCATCAAGAAAGTTATAAAGAAAAGGGCGATGAGGCGCAATGCTTTTCCAGATATGTCGTAGCTCCGCAACGGTTTCTAGTGTTCCTGTATTTTGAATTTTCAGTGTGATAAACTTGCTACTTAGCGGTTCCAAGCGCAAGGTAAGAGGTTCTACCTTTTGGTGAAGTGATAGATAGTTAAAATCCTTCACAACACCGATAACTTGCCCCTCGCGACCCCATTGCGCAAAGCGCTTACCTATAATTTTTTCTGGATCAGAATAACCCCAAAGTTTGGCTGCCGCTTCGTTAACCACTAATGAATGGAGAGTATCTGCCGGAAATTCCCGTGAAAAGGGACGGCCAGCGGCCATTTGAATGCCGAAATTGGAAATAAAATCTGCATCAACCTCAAATAAAGCTTGAATAAGGATTTTCATTTCTCCATCAGGCAATTCAATTTGCGTTCCGGCGTCGGGAAAATAAGATCCGGGAATGCTTCGTGAGGCAGAAACGGACAGGACGTCCTTTTGCTGCGCCAAGGTATGCTTAATAGCATCCAGATTTTGTAAAACCTGATCATCATAGTTGAAATCAATTACCAACATCTGCGTTTTCTCAAATCCAAGATCGGTTTGCTGTAGATGGCTTAATTGAGAGAAGACAATGAGCGTACCAGCAATTAAAGATATAGAAAGACCGAACTGGAATACAACCAATCCTTTACGTAGCCACGCGCCACCTGCATCAGATTGGGAAGCTCCTTTAAACATTTTAACGGGCTTAAAGTTAGCCAGAACAAATGCTGGGTAGCTTGCTGCGACTAACGCAGTAATCAGTACGATTCCTAAAAAAAGACTGACGGTTACGCTATCAAACAAACTGGTAAGCCCAATGCGTTTACCCGCGAATATCTCCATAAACGGTAACGCACAAAGCACGATGGTAATCGCCAATATGCTAGAAAAGATAACCAACAACAAAGATTCGCTCATAAATTGAACGATCAGATTTTTTCGACTGGCTCCAACTACTTTTCTAACGCCCACCTCCTTGGCACGTTCCATCGATCGTGATGTGGCAAGGTTCATAAAGTTTACACAGGCAATGCATAATATGAAAAAGCCGATAACAGAGAAAATATAAATATTTTGCATGCTTCCCACTGCTCCGGGTTGTCTGCTTGCTTTCGAGTTTAGATAAGCATCCAGCAGTGGTTCAAAGTGAATGCTGTATTTACCTTCTTGGGACGCTTGGTGTCGCTCGATGAAATCGGGAACCTGTTTGTTCAGTTTTGTGATATCGTAATCTTCAGGCAGTAGGAGGTAGGTATAGAAGTCTACATAGCCCCACTGGTTGAACACCTCCGACCATGACTGCCGAAAAGAATTCATTGAAAGTAATGCATCGAAGGAGAAATGTGAATTTGTAGGCACATCCTTGATGATTCCTGTAACCGTGTATATTCCGGGAGCAGCTCTTCCGCCAGTAACGCCACCTTCCAAAGTTTGTCCAATCGGATTGCTATCTCCGAAGTATTTCTTTGCAGTTGTTTCAGTCAACACGGCGGTGTATGGGGCCTTTAATGCGGTCTGCGGGTCACCTGCAATAAATTCCCAGCTAAATACGTCGAAGGCTGTAGAATCCATATAGAAAACACGTTCTTCTTGAAAGGCGTTTTCGCCATGCTTTAACAAAATAGAAACCTGACCCGAGAATTGTACGATTTTCTCTACATCCGGAAAATCTGCTTTCAACGCAGCACCCACGGCGGCATTTCCCCATACCTGCTGTGTTTCTACCCCGTTTTTTTCCTTCCAATCGTGGATAACACGGTAAATACGATCCTTCTTCTCGTGATAATGATCAAAGGAAAGCTCATCCTGAATGTACAAAACGATCAGTAAACAACATGCGAGCCCGATTGCCAGACCAAGGATATTGATAGACGAATAGCCCCGATTTTTTAGGAGATTTCGCCAAGCGATTTTTATGTAGTTTTTGATCATGCTTCTAGTATTAAGATAATAGTATGTAGATTACAGATCGTTGATTTTTACTACCCACACCTAACTTCTTTTTTTACTTTTTAATTTTAACTTTTTACTTTCCATCACTCATCCCTCAAACTATCGATCGGATTCGCTCTAGCCGCTCTTAACGCTTGATAGCCGATAGTCAGTAAGGCGATACCTATTGAAAATAATCCGGCCGCCAGAAATGACCACCAAGGAATAGTAATTTTATCATTGAAGTTTTGCAGCCATTCAGAAAATATCCACCATGCTATCGGGCTAGCGATCACCAATGAAAGGATCGTCAATACGAGAAAGTGTGACGAGAGCAATTTTACAATCTTGTAAATACTTGACCCAAGCACCTTGCGCACGCCGATTTCTTTTTTTCGTTGCTCAGCAGTGAATGCGGCAAGCCCAAAAAGGCCAATACAAGCAACCACTATCGTCAGTATGGAGGCGGTCGCAATAATATTGTTTGTTCTGTTTTCGGTAATATAAAAGCTTTTGATATGGTCATCCAAAAATTGATAATCAAATGCGGCTTGCGGTATTTGTGTTTCAAATATTTTTTGAACTTGCGCCACGTAGTCTTCTTTTTTGTTGGTGTTGTACCGTAACAGTAAGTATCTATAGCCCTCTGAAGGATCATTCATGCGCGAGTATACGTAGCCACCGATATTATCTTTGAGGCTGCTGAAATTAAAGTTGCGCACAACGCCGGTAATAATAGATTGACTGCTCATTTCGGTACTGATATTTTTTCCAATGGCATCGTTTGGATTGGCGTAGCCAAGAAAGGATGAAACGACTTCGTTAATGAGCACATAGCAGCTGGTATCGTTTGGATGCAATTGCTGCGGCAAGTCGGTTCCTGCCAATAAATGTAAGCCTAAAGTTGGAATGACCGGACCATAGCTACTGGAATTGGAGGTTGGTAAGCCAGCGTTAGGTGAGCTAGGATTGTATACATTTTTCCCGCTCTCGCCATAGCCCGGGAAAGTCTGCACAGTTGCACTGCTTACCGTGCTTGCCAAATTTTCCACAGCCTGCTTGATGCTGTTAAACTTTTCCGTGGACGAAATGGAACGTATTGGTACGATCATGGTGTTGCTAGGTTGGTAGCCTAAATCTTTGTTGGCAACATGCTTCATTTGTAGCGAAATAATGATAACGCCGATGATCAGGATGGTGGAACAGGTAAACTGGAAGAGTACAAGCCCCTGCCGAAAAATAGGCATTGCGCGTTTTGGTGAAGTCATCTTTTTCATCAGTGATAACGAAGGAATTCTAGCCATCAACGTCGCCGGGTAGCTGCCTCCCAATACTGTTGTCATGAGCCATAGCGCAAGACAAAGGCCAATGTTTTCTAGACTAAAAAGCTGCGTTGCAGAAATGCTGGATCCCACTAAATTATTAAAAACGGGAGCAATTCCTAAGGCCATAATCAACCCTAGACAGATGGAAAAGAATGTTATCAAACTCGTTTCTAGATAGAAGCGAACTTTAATTTGACGAGGATGTGCGCCAAGCACTTTATTTATCCCGACCTCCTTCGCATGGCGCTGTGAGCGAGCTGTGGCCAAGTTCATATAATTTATGCACGCAATTAATAGAACAAGTGCTGCCAAAAGGATGACCATTTTCACGCTGGAGATGTTCCCCGGAGATTTCAAGACATTGTCTTTTAAATCTGCAGAATAGAGGTGTACTTTGGAAAGTGGCTGTAGAAAGAATTGCGTATAGTATTGATCGTCTTTCTCGACATATTTATCGATCAAGGCGGTGGTTTTCTGTTCGATATCTGCAGACACGGCCTTTTCGTCCAGCAGGCAGAAGGTTTGATAACTAGCATTTGACCAATACACGTTTTTTCCCATCCAAGAGTCCATCATGTTTAGGAATATCGTCGCATCAAAAGAACTGTTTGTTGGGAAATCTTGAAACACACCTGATATGTTAACCGTGTCTCGTTGATTGATAACAATCATTTGGTTGAGAGCCGGGCTATCGCCAAAAAGCTTTTGCTTTTCAGTGGCCGAGATCACAACACTTCCCGGACGTGAAAAACTGCTGTGGCGACTGCCTTCCAAGAAAGTAACGTCGAACATATCAAAGAAGGCAGCGTCAGTAAGCAATATTTGTTTCTCTATATAGGTTTCGTCCTTCGCCTGTATAGAGCCGAAGCCAGTAAAGTCCAGTTTCACTAAGCGGGCAAAAGATTTTACTTCAGGTATATCTTTCAGCATAGTTGGACCTACCGCATTGGGTAAGTTAGTCCACTTTTCAAAGTTGTACTCTGCATTCGCTTGTAAGTAAACGCGGTATATAGTCGATTCTTTAGCAAACTGCTTGTTATAGCTCCATTCCTGTCGTGCAAAAGACAATAGCAGTACGGCCGCCGCCAAGCTTACGGCTAAGCCTAAAACATTCAGCAAACTAAAGAAGCGGTTTTTCGCAATACTTCGCCAGGCTATTTTCAGATAGTTTTTTAGCATTTTAATGCAATTAAAAATTCAAAATTTATAAGTCAAATAAGTTATAAGTTCAAATACTAGCATTTCAAGAAGGGCCATTACATAATCTGTAATCTAGCGCCGTGAATATCTTACATATAAATGTTCGATGAACAGGCTAGTTAAATATTTTCCGCTATTTGCCTTAACACCTATCAAAAGAAATCTACAAATAAATCAAATGCCGCCAATGCCGCAGTCCAACTTAAAAATGATCAGCAACTAATTTGCCGAAACCAAAAACCGCCTCAGATCCTTTAAAAACGGGGTTTCGAAATCAACTGCCGTTCGCAATCGAACAGTAATTGTCCGATTACGAACAGTTTACCTGTTATCAAAAACGTTTTTGCAGCGATGACTTTAGTAACTTAACGGTAATGATGTTAGTACTTGGATCATAGATGTTGGTACTTAGATTATAGATCTTAGTATGTAGATTTTAGACTTAGATGCTAATACCCAACTCCAATCTTTGTTACTCTTAATTTTTTACCTTTTAATTTTGACTTTTTAATTTTCAACTACTCATCCCGCAGACTATCTACAGGATTTGCTCTTGCTGCTTTAATAGATTGATAGCTTACCGTAACTGCGGAAATTAAAAGGGCACCTCCGCCGGCAAGAAGAAAAATATTCCAACCAATAGTCGTTCTGTAAGCGTACGTCGCAAGGTAATTACTCATTGCCCAAAATGCGATAGGAAATGCGATCAAACAGGACAGTGCCACAAGGGCAAGAAATTCAGCAGATAGCATGTTTGTTATAGAAAGCACGGATGCCCCTAATACTTTGCGAATGCCTATTTCCTTTATACGGTTTTCCGCCATAAAGGTAGCGAGGCCGAAAAGCCCTAAACAGGATATAAAGATGGTTAGTATGGTAAACAGAGTGGCGAGTTTGCCGGTTTTTTGTGATTCTGCGAACTTTGTTGCATATTCATCGTCTATAAAATTGTATTCAAATGGGTAATCAGGATTAAAGGTTTTAAAAATTTTCTCTGTTTTATCCAGCGCTTCCTTGGTACTAAGGCCTGGATTAAATTTGATGTGTAGCGTTTGCATACCAAATCCTTTAACACCTTCAAAAATTAAGGGCATGACAGGATCGAAAGGAGACTCTTGAATGAAGTCTTTGATTACTCCAATAATATGAAATTTGTTACCCGCATCAATGATCTCGTTTCCTATAGGATCTTTCAAACCCATTACTTTTATCGCAGACTCATTTAGTATGGCAGCGTTTGAGTCTGTTGGGAATGCGTTAAGATCGAAGTCGCGACCCTCTATCAGCGTGAACCCGGCGGTTTCTACCAGTTTGTCATCAGCTGTCTGCCTGTTGAACTGTACAACGCTATTCGGATCTTTACCTTCCCAGTCAAAGCCGTTCCATCCGCTCCAACGCTCGGTCAGCGGAGACATGGTTCGGGTAACAGAAAGCGCTATGCGTTGATCGATTAGTGCCTGTTTGATCAGTACAATATTTTTTTGTATATCGCCTTTTTCGGAAATGTATATAAGATTATCCTTTTGATATCCGCTTTCACGATCCTGACCGTATTGAATTTGTTGTCGGATAACTAGCGTGCCGACGATAAGTGTGATTGCGATAACAAATTGGAAAATAACTAAAATTTTCCGGGCGCTCAACTTACCATGTATGTGATGGAATTTCCCTTTCAACACTTTTATCGGACGAAATGACGAGAGAAAAAATGCGGGGTAGCTCCCTGCTAAAAAGCTAGTCAAAACAATGAAAGCAGCAAACGCGAACCAGAGTTCCAAAGAGTTGAAATTGATTTGAAGTTCTCTCCCCACGAGTCCACTGAAGGAGGGCAAGGCAAAAAGAAGCAACAGGACGGCAAATACGCCGGAAAAGAGCGTCAATAGAAAAGACTCGGTAAGAAATTGTGCGATTAGCGTGATCTTTTGTGCACCAACAACTTTGCGTACACCAACTTCTTTCGCGCGCTTCTCCGACTGTGCGGTGCTTAGGTTCATAAAGTTTATACAGGCAATCAGCAAGATAAAACAGGCAATCACGATAAAGATACGTACCATCTCAATGCGACCGCCGACCGCTTTTCCATTCTCAAACGTGCTGTATAAATATTTCTCGGACAGCGGTTGAAGGAAGCTTTCGGAACGTAGGTCTGAAGAATGCCGCTGCAGAATTTTTTGAATACTTTGCTGTAAATCTGCAACATCCGCATGTTCGGTCAATTCGACAAAAGCGAGTACCGAACTATTTCCCCAACTTTCATCCGAATATCCAAGTTTTTCCATACATGTCCAAGGAAGGAGATATTCGCAAGCTGCAAATCGGCTATTGCTTGGGATTGGTTTGAGTACCCCTTCCACAGTCAGATTCTCGTTGCGATCTAGGGTAAGACTCTTGCCCACAACATCAGTCGTTCCATAGAGTTTTGTTGCAAGCTCTTCTGATAAAACAATACTGGACGGATCTTTCAGTATATCTTTTGGATTGCCAGATAGGAGAGGCAATCCAAACATTGTTAAAAATGAAGAGTCGACAAACGCACCTTCCCTAGTGGTTAGTTTCTTGTCATCGACAGTAAATAGAAAACCACTAGTACGGGAAATGCGCGTTGTATTCCTAACCTCAGGAAACTCATTTTTTATAACTGGTGCCAAGGGCTTGGGTGTAGAGAAAAATACCGATATTTCTTTATCTAAAGGTTCGCGGGTACCGACTGCATACAGTCTATCTGTCTTAGCGTAAAACCGGTCAAAATTTACTTCACTGCTAACCCAAAGGAAGACAAGCATGGCTGCTGCCATGCCTATGGATAGGCCCAATATATTGATGGCTGTAAAGCCTTTGTTTTTCCGAAGGCTTCTCCATGCTATTTTGATATAGTTTTTGATCATGGTTGCTAGTATTTAGATGATAGTACTTAGATCATAGATTTTAGTATGTAGATTATAGATAATAGTATTTAAACATTAGAATTCGATAATTATTTCCAACTCCGGTCTTTTTTACTTTTAACTTTTTAATTTTGACTTTTTAACTTTCAACTACTCATCCCGCAGACTATTTACCGGATTAGCCGTCGCTGCGCGAATGGCCTGATAGCTGACTGTAGTTAGGGCGATGATTACAGCTAAAAGGCCTGCAACTGCGAACATCCACCACTCAATATCAATTCGGTAGGCAAAGTCTTCCAACCACTTGTTCATCGCCCACCATGTTAGCGGTGTCCCAATCACAATGGCAATGAGCACCAACCGTACGAAATCTTTGGAGATCATCACGAGAATACCAGAAATGGAAGCCCCCAACACTTTGCGAATACCGATCTCTTTTATGCGTTGCTCGACTATAAACGTTGTAAGACCAAATAACCCGAGGCAAGCAATAAAAACTGCCAAGAAAGAGAAGGATATCGCTAATTTCCCAACTTGTTGTTCCACTCTGTACATAGCGTCAAAAGATTCGTCCAGAAAATGATAACTAAATGGTAAGGCGGGCGATCGTGCTTTCCACTCTTCCTCAACCTGTCCTATAAACTGCTGTAGATTATTTGATGAGACACGGAAAGCTGCAGCAGATCGGTTATTTCCCAATCGCATCAATAAAGGTCCTACTTGTTGCCGTAGAGATTCAAAATGAAAATTTTTCACAACACCCACCACCGTATATGCTATGCTTTGCCCATCATCATACGGCATATAAACCTTCTGTCCTATCGGGTTGGCATATCCCAATACTTTCGCTGCGGATTCGTTGATAAGGATACCCGTCGAGTCGCTTCCATACGCACGGGAAAAATTCCTTCCCTGCAAAATTTCCATCGCTAATGTGGGAATGTAGTCGTAATCAATATCCCATCGTTGCGCATTGAACGAATTGGATTCATTCATCACCGGGTCTTTTGAAAAAGCGTTATCGTTTCTGTCTGAATTTGCTACGGGTAAAAATCTGGCAAAACTGGAAGACTGTACATCCTGCAACTGCGAAACGCTATGCCGGAAAGACTCTGCATTTGCGCCCAATGCCTGCGTCCCTTTAACCACGAGCACGTGCTCTTTATCAAACCCTACTTTCTTATTCTGAATAAAGTTGATTTGTTGGTAGACGACCATTGTTCCAGCTACCAATACCACTGATGTGAGGAATTGAAAAACGACTAAGCTGCTGCGAAATTTGCTGCGTCGAAAACCGCCATCGATTTTACCTTTCAATACCGATACCGGCTTGAATCGCGATAAAACCAATGCCGGGTAGATCCCGGCCAACCCACCGACTAAAAGGGTAAACAGCAATAGCAACGAGAGAAAGCTTGGGCTAAATAGATCCGTAAATGCTAATTCTTTACCGGCAATCGAATTGAAGTAGTTCAAAAATAGAGCTGCTAAAGCAATCGCTAGGAAGAATGCGAGACAGACCATCAGCATGGATTCGGTGAGAAACTGGGTAACTAACCATTTTTTCTTTGATCCCAACACTTTGCGTACGCCTACTTCTTTGGCACGCGTCGCAGACCGCGCAGTTGAAAGATTCATGAAGTTGACATAAGCCAAGAGCAACACGAAAATGGCAATAAAAGAAAAGATGCGTACATACTGCACATCTCCGTTAACGCCTAATTCGGGATATCGATCGGAATGTAAATGGATATCTTGTAAGGGCATTAATGAATAATGAATTCTATTTCCCGAGCGTTCGAAATCCTCCATAGAGTTTATATCCATCAACTGCCGAGCTTGTGGCAAAATATGCTTCTGAATCACTTGCGCAAAATTACGATCGAAGCTGGCTACGTTGGTACCATCCGCTAAAAGCACGTAGGTGTGAAAATTATGGCTGAGAAAGCTGTTCCACGGGTAATTAACATTGTGCATCGAGAAGATAAAATCAAACTGAAAATGCGATGTCCGGGGCATATCCTCAAATACAGCCGTAATTTTATAAGGTGATTCTTTGGCGTTATTGGTTTCAATAGATTTGCCAACAACATCTACAGTTCCAAAGTAACGTTTCGCGACGGACTCACTAATCACCACAGTGTTTGGTTTGTTAAGCGCATTCGAAGTTTCACCAGCAACCAATGGGATCGTAAAAACACGAAACAAGGTCGAATCTGCGTATGCTATTTTTGACTCGTGAATAAATTGTTCTTTCTTTTTGATGAGCCGCCCGCCGCTGGAATTGTAAAACCGCACGAATTCTTCCACTTCCGGATATTCAGCCTTCAATGTTGGTCCCATAGGATCACTCGACGTCGCAAGATGAAGGTCTGTCCCACCAATAACCAAATCGCTATTGATCCGATATATTCTATCCGCATATTTATGATGTTGATCGTAGCGCAATTCATCGGTTACATATAATGCAATCAGAATGAAAGACGCCAAACTTATCGCTAAACCGACAATATTAATGACCGAAAAGGTCTTATTCATTAGCAGGTTGCGTCGAGCTATTTTGATGTAGTTTTGTATCACGGTTGCTAGTATTTAGATCATAGTACTTAGTATTTAGATCTTAGTATGTAGATTTTAGACTTAGATGCTAATACCCGTTTTCGGTCGTCTTTACTTAAGATTTTTAGCTTCTTACTTCTAACTTTCAATTTTTTAACTTTTTAATTTTGACTTTTTACTTTGCATCACTCATCCCGCAAACTATCTACCGGATTGGCCAGTGCAGATTTAATCGCTTGATAGCTAATTGTTGCCATGCTGATCAGCACAGCCATTAATCCTGCAATAACAAAATAATACCATTTTATTTCGATGCGGTAACTGTAGTCCTGTAGCCAGTTTTCCATTGCCCACCAAGCGATCGGAGAGGCTATCAGAATCGCAATTATAACAAGCTTTATAAAATCAATGGAGAGTAAGGAGGTGACCTGCATGACAGTCGCTCCCAACACCTTCCTAACGGCAATTTCTTTCATACGTGTCTCCGCCATATAGGCGATTAGTGCCAACAGCCCAAGGCAAGAAATAAAGATTGTTAATCCTGCAAACACCATAGAGAGTGTGCCTATCGCCTTCGTTTCTTTAAATTTCTGTTCGTAAGTCTTATCTACAAACTGATATTCAAAAGGATAATCAGGATTAAATTTGTTGAAAATTGATTCAATAATCTTGAGATTGTCAGCGGTACTTCTGTTAGTATTTAATCGATAGTGGATAGTGGTAAACCAAGCCCGTGGGCCTAAAATTACCATAGGAAAATTATCTCCAAACGGTGAGCCTATAATAAAATCCTTCACAACACCAACGACAGTCCATCTTGTACCATCGCCATCAACTATGCTATTTATTGGATTCTCAAGGTGAAGACTTTTAACAGCTGATTCATTTAAAATTAATGCCGTGCTGTCTGTTGCAAATTTATAAATATCTATATCTCGCCCCGCTACAAGTGTTAACCCTAGATTCTTTACCGCATCGGCATCCGTACTAAAACGATTATAGGAAATTCGTTTATCTTCTTCCGTAGGTGTGCCCGTGGTAAAGCCCCAACCGTTACTGTATCTATCGGTCACAGGAGACATGTTTTTCGAAACAGAGATTACGGCATTACTGGCCAATAGCTCATCGCGGATAAGTTTGTAGTTTTTCTCCAGATCACCCTTAAGGTTGGTATATACTAAGCCGTTTTCATTATACCCTCGTTCACGTTGTTTGGTATGTTGGATTTGTTTTGTCACAACTAGCGTAGCAATAATTAAGACAATGGCCAAACTGAATTGCGTTACAACCAAGATCGATCGAACACTAAACCCTTTTGTTTTGGCAACTAGTTTTCCCTTTAAAGTCTTAATTGGCTGAAAAGAGGAAAGGAAGAATGCTGGATAGGTACCGGCTAATATGCCCGTCATTATGGCAAAGCCGATTAAGAGCAGCCAAGTTTGGATGTTTAGTAAAGATAAGCTGAGTTGTTTTCCAACAAGTTGATTAAAAAATGGTAGGGCTATAAAAATGAGTAATGTAGCGACTAGCATTCCAAATAAGCTAATCAAAATGCTTTCCGTCAGAAACTGAGCCATAAGGGTCGTTTTATTCGCACCAATTACCTTTCGGACACCTACCTCTTTTGCCCTGCGCTCGGAGCGGGCGGTGCTCAGGTTCATGAAGTTGATGCTAGCCACTAACATTATAAAAAGACCAATCCATATAAAGAGCTTAACGACATCAATACGCCCCGAAGTGTAATTTCCACCCTTCCCACTGTTGTAGAGGAAGGAGTCGACATAGGGGAATGCAAAAATTTCTCCTGTATTTTTCGCCGACTGATACCCTTTTTCCGCCGCAACTTTATTGAAATGATCTCGGGCATATGTTTTTATCTTTTCATTGAAAGCTGGAAGTGATGTTCCTTCTTTTAGTAGGATATACGTGCTTACTGAATTGTTTCCCCAATTGTCATCGACATAGCCAATTGTTTTAGCATACGCAAATGGAAGTAGAACGTCAAATTTAAAACTTGAATTGCTGGGTAAATCTTTGAGTATAGCCTGTACGGTAACTTGATCAACAGAGTCGATCTTTATTGATTTTCCGATAGGATCCTCATGTCCAAATAAAGATTTGGCATAACTCTCTGTCAAGACGATGCCTTTCGGATTGTCAAATTCGATGTTGTTTTCTCCTTTGATAAATGGAAGTGAGAACATTTCAAAGAATCCCGGATCAACGAAGACGGTATAGGCAATCAATTTTTTCTCTTTAAATGTTGTTAAGAGTTCATTGCCTTCGTCGTATCGGGTGAATTCCTCAATGTCTGGGAAATCTGTTGCTAGTGAAGGCCCTAATATCTTCGGCGTACTTACCCAAGCCGATTTTTCTCCTTGATTTTCATCACGATTGCTCATCATGTAGAGCTGATCACTCTTCTCATGAAACCGGTCCATGGAAATCATATTCTCCACCCACAACGCAATCAGGAGCGCACCTGCCATGCCAATCGCTAATCCTAAAATATTTATTATAGAGAATGACTTACTCTTCAAGAGATTGCGCCAAGCTATTTTGATGTAGTTTTTGATCATGATCAAAAAGTAAAAAATTAAAAAGTAAAAACTTCTGTAGTGACGCTAACTGAGAAAGTAATTTTTCACTACTCACTGTGCGCTACGCGCTATTCGTCTCGCAAGCTATTCACGGGATTCATGCGTGCCGTTCGTATAGCGTGGTAGCAAATCGTTCCCATAGCGATTGATAGACTGATCCCGCCTGTCAGCACAAAAACCCACCATTTTACTTCCGTGCGATAGTTAAAATCTTGCAGCCAGGTGTGCATCGCCCACCAAGCTATAGGTGTGGCGATAAATAGCGCTAACACGATCAGTTTTAAGAAGCCGAACGACAGCAACCTTATTATGCCGGTTATACTTGCGCCTAAGACTTTGCGCACACCGATTTCTTTCGTGCGTTGGGCAGTGGTGTAGGCTGCCAAGCCGAAAAGGCCTAAACATGCAATAAAAATGGTGATAATGGCAAAGGCCGTGAAAATTTCTTGTGTGCGCTGTACATCCCGGTATAACGAGGCAAAACCTTCGTCTAGAAAACTGTATTGAATCTTCTGCTGCGGTGAAAATTTATCCCATATCGCTGTGATATCACGTAGCGTCTGTGCGGCATTCGTAGGCTTGATCTTAACGGATATGAGCGAATTGCTTCCTCCGATAACCATACACAGTGGATCTATACCTTCTTCGCGGAGGGAGCCGAAGATGAAATCTTCCACTACACCGATAATCGTGTAGGTGTTGCCATTCGTTATGCGTGCGCCAATTGGATCCTTTATACCCAGTTCTTGCACCATCCGTTGGTTCACGATAACCGCCGCCGAGTCGGAAGCCATATTCATATTGAAGTTTCTACCGGCGACGAGGTGGAGTCCAAAAGTGTTGATATAGTCTTTATCGACCACCCAAAACTGACCGCCTTTACCGGCTTCCTCCTGCTGCCTTCCTTCAAGGTTAAAACTGTTGCCATTCCGTTTTGAGCCGTCGATATTTACGGGAATGTAATCACTAATAGCCACCGTTTGTACAGCAGGAATAGTGTTTAATTCTTCTTTGAAAACCTTCGCCTGGTTGCCCAGAGTAGACGTTCCATGTAAAACCAATACCTGATCTCGGCTGAACCCAACATCTTTATTTAGAATGAAATTCAGCTGCTGGTTTATAATAAGTGTGCCGATGATAAGCATGATGGAGGTCGCAAATTGAAACACCACTAATCCGTTTCGAAAATTTGAGCTTCCACTTGTTGGCGAAACTTTGCCCTTCAATACTGCAATGGGCTTGAAACTCGATAGAAAGAAAGCCGGATACACCCCTGAAAGCAGCCCTAATCCAGTTGCTGTAAGCAATGTTGCCGGTATAAAGTACCATGTATTCCAAGGGATGTACAGTGTTTTATCGGCCAAATTGTTAAATAGAGGTAGGAGCAAAAAGCTAATCGCAATGCCTAGAAGAACGGAAATAATACTGTACAGTAGGGACTCGGTAATGAACTGATTGATCAATGCCTTTCTACTAGAGCCTATCGTCTTTCTTACGCCGACTTCTTTGGCTCTCGTGCTTGCATTGGCTGTTGAGAGGTTGATAAAGTTGATAGCTGCAATCAGCAATATAAAACTGGCTATACCGGCAAAGATCCATACCACTTTGATATCGCCCCTTTTTTGGGTTTCTATTTTATAGTCCTTGATGTCGGTCGAATGGAGATGGATTTTTGTTAAGGGTTGCAATACAAGCTTGGCCGAATTCAGGACAGGGTTTATTTGCATGCCCGCTAGGATAGCAGCAGGCTTGTAGTGATCGTTAATGTATGATTTGGTTAATTGTTGTGCTAGCAGTTCCGTGTTTGTGTCCTTCTTCACTTTAATATAAGTGCTATAATTACTCGCTACCCAATTTTGCTGTTCACCCGGATAGAAATCAATGCCTGAAAGGGTCATAAAAAAATCGAAGCCTTGGAGATGTGAATTACTGGGCACATCTTCGATGACGGCATTCACTTTATAGGGCTTGTCTTTATCGTTATTTAAGTAGATGATTTTCCCGATCGGATCGCCTTTGAAATATTTCTCGGCTTTGCTTTTTGTGATAACAATGCTGTTAGGTTCGTCAAGCGCGTGTGCTAATGAACCAAATACTGTTCGTAACGGCAGCATATCTAACAGCGACTGGTCAACATAGGTAAAGCCATTGTCCGAAAAATTCTCGGGGTTGTCGTTGGTGGATAGTTGATTGCTTCCTGCTCCGAAAAGTGGGTTAGAGAGCATTCTGCCCGTCGCTTCTATCGCGGCAAACTCTTCTTTAAACGTTGGCCCGGTGGGGGCGGGGAGGGAGATACCCTTCCGGATAACGTTGTCTTGCTTAGCAACACCAACTAACCTATATATCTGATCAGCATCGGGATAAAACTTATCGTAGCTTAGCTCATGCTGCACAAAGAGCGCAATAAGCAAGGATACTGCAATACCAAACGCGAACCCTCCGATTTTGATAACAGAGAAAAGCTTCTGGCTGCGCAGGTTTCTCCAAGCTATTTTAATGTAGTTTTTGATCATGATCAAAAAAAGTAAAAATTCAGAATTAAAAAGTAAAAAACTCCTGTAGTGACGCTAACTGAGAAAGTGACTTTTCACTACTCACTACTCACTACTCACTACTCACTACTCACTACTCACTACTCACTACTCACAATCACTCATCTCGCAGGCTATCTACTGGTTTCACTACTGCAGCCTTAATTGCTTGATAGCTTACCGTCAACAATGCAATTCCTACCGCTAAAAAGCCGGCCAAAACGAAAACCCACCATTCAATTTCTATGCGGTAGGCAAAATCATTCAACCAATTATTCATAGCCCACCACCCGATGGGCGTGGAAATTATGATCGCGATAGTCACCAAAACCACAAAGTCTTTGGAAAGCATAGCTACAATTCTACTGATTGAGGCGCCTAATACTTTTCGTATACCTATTTCTTTCGTTCGTTGAAAAGCAGTGAGAGTGGCCAATCCAAAAAGGCCAAAGCAGCTGATTAAAATCGTTACACCGGTTGCCAAATCAATTAGTTTGGCTGTGCGATACTCTTTCTCATAGACGTTTTTTATTCTTTCCTCATTAAATTTAAATTCGAAAGGGGCATTTGGATAGAACGATTTCCATTCTTTTTCCATGATGGCCAATGTCTGTTGCCATTTTTTTCGATCTGTAGGCAATTTGATATTGAAATGCTGTAACTGGTGGGGGTTGTTTGATGATCCCAAAATAAGTGGCCCTGTTTTGTCGCGTAAAGAACGCTGATGGAAATCTTTGTAAACACCAACGATAGGGTGAACGGCGTTGTCCATCCGAACCAGTTGTTGACCAATAGCATCTTCAGGATTCTTCAAGCCTAATGCTATTAACGCTGATTCGTTAATTAATACCTCGCGCATGGTGTCTGTAAACTGAATGTTTCTGCCAGCCATTAATTGTATCTGATACAGATCGATATAGTTTTCATCGATGTACTTACGAGGTGTATGTAATTGAATCTTACCAGTATCTGCAGCAAAATGATACACATTTCCCCAATAACTATCATTCAGCGGTTCGTGTCCAACGGATACGGCAACGATCTCAGAATGCTGCTGTAATGCATTTTTATAGAGGAGCGGATTTACATCGCTATTTTGGTATGATTTATAGGGTATTCGGACATTGACAATTGCTTCATTCTCAAATCCCAAATCGGTATGTAATGTAAAATCGAGCTGTTGGCTGACAATAATCGCGCTAACAATAAAAAATTGAGCGATGATAAATTGGAAAACAATAAGCGATTTACGAAGTGTGAAACGCGTGCCCTTTATTTTTGAGTCAATTTTGCCTTTAAGCATCTCGATAGAGCGTAAATTATTTATCAAATAGGCTGGGTAAATACTGGACAGCAATGAGATAAGAAGAATAAGTCCAGTCAAAAAAAGTGCTACCACGCCGCCATTGTCGAACGCATTAATTCCGTCAGGGATAAATTCCGGATAGCTGATTTCGAAAAGTTTGATAATTGGCCAAGAAAAGAATAAACCCAAAATTGTAACACATAATGTTTCTACTAAGAAGCTGACCGTAATATGCAGCGGACGAACTCCCAAAGTCTTTCGAATACCAATTTCTTTGGCACGTTGCGGGATTTGCGCTGTGCTTAGATTGATATAGTTGATACTAGCAAGTAACAGCACAAAAAAACCGATTGCAACCAAGCCATACATCACCTTAGGGTCTGCAGATATGCCTTCGCTATCATAAGCTTCTTCAAAGTGTTTATTAGCGAGCGAGAACGTCTCAAACTTGCTAGCAGCACCGAATTTCAAGTGTTCAGGAGCACCAATCTTATCATACTCTTTTTGAGCCACAGCTAATAGCCTTTGTAGCGATGCAGCATTTTTAGTTTTTATATAAAGCAAATAGCTCGAATTCAACATCAACCAATTGTGGCTGGACCATTCTTTGTCAGGTATGGCGACAAATATTTTAGCCTGAAAGCTGCTTGGGTAGGGTAGGGTTTTTACGATACCGGATACGGTGTACTCTGTAGAATCTGCGATGATGGTTTTTCCTACAATCTCGGAGGTTTGCAAACCTGGAAAGTATTCTGCTGCTACATCCTCTCGAAGAACCATGTTGTATGGATCGAGTAACGCTGTTTTTGCGTGTCCCGCCAGCCATTCATATGGAAGCATATCGAAATAGTTGTTATTAATGCCAATGATTTTTTTTGGCTCTTCTACGAGAAGTGGATCGTTGTTATCAGATTGTGAAATCCGGAAACGTTCGAAATGTTGCGAGTAAACCGGTACCACAGCAGCATCGGGAAGTGTTTGGTCCGTGAGTAACGGCGCCATTCCTAAAGGTACACCGACAAAACCATTGCTGGCATTCGGCTCATCATCTACGCAAACTACTTGTTGGATATATTCTACTTCTGGGATATGCCTATCAAAACTAAATTCATAATGGACCACCCGGAAAACAATCCAACACGCACTGATGCCAATGGCAAGCCCCATAATGTTCAGCGCCGTGAGCAGGCGGTTTCGCCATAGCTGTCGGAATACAATTTTAAAGTTTAGCATAATTTAGCTCTTAGGTTGTTGTTTACGTGGTCGTCTACGTTAGACGTGTACCCTTCTGCTTAGGCAAAAAGTGCTATCGAGCTTCGATGTTCTCTGTTTCCATAATCACCTGCCCATCCAGCATGCGGATAACGCGATCTGAAAACTTTGCATCATGCTCACTGTGTGTTACCATCACGATGGTCGTGCCAGCCTCATTCAGCTCCGTCAGCAATTGCATTACCTCGTTACCGTTGCTGGAGTCAAGATTACCTGTAGGCTCATCGGCCAAGATCAGTTTCGGATTGTTAACTACGGCACGGGCTACCGCTACGCGCTGCTGCTGACCTCCCGAGAGCTGCTGCGGAAAGTGGTTGCGACGGTGCATGATCTGCACTTTTTCCAGCACTTCCTCTACGCGGCGTTTGCGTTCAGCTGCCGGAACATTGGTATAAACCAAAGGAAGTTCCACGTTTTCAAAAACAGTAAGTTCATCAATCAAGTTAAAGCTCTGGAAAACGAAGCCAATGTTGTGTTTGCGCAGGTCGGAACGTTTGCCCTCTTTAAATTTCGCCACCTCGATACTATTAAAGAGATAGCTTCCTTCATCCAGGTCGTCCAATAAACCAACGATATTCAACAACGTAGATTTCCCACATCCCGAAGGACCCATTACCGCAACAAATTCACCTTCCTTCACATGGATGTTGACATTGTTCAAGGCCACGGTTTCCACTTCTTCGGTGCGATAGTATTTTTGGAGGTTTGTTATTTTGATCATGTTATGTAGTTAATTATCGTATATTCAATTCCTGTATTTTATCATATGTCTCATAGCTCGACACAATCACCTTATCACCCGGTTGCAAGCCGCTTACCACCTCGTAATATTCTGGATTTTGTCTGCCCAATTGCATATCAACGCGGTAGGCTGTATTACCATTTTTATCTAATTTAAAGATCCAATTTCCGCCAGTTTGCTGGTAGAAGCCACCCTTCGCTAAGAGAATTGCTTTTGTTTCATCGCTTAGCGCAAGGCGAATCTGTAGCGTCTGTCCACGGCGTATACCTTTTGGCACATCACCCGTAAATTCCATGTCAACCTGAAAACGACCGTTGGTAACTTGCGTATAAACCTTTTTGATTTTCAGTTGGTAGTTTTTGCCGCTGATGGTAAATTCGCCCACCTGTTCAGTGAAAATTCTGCTTATGTAATGCTCATCAATTTCGGCGCGAACCTTAAACCCTGTCAATACGTCTATTTGTCCCAAGCGCTCGCCGGGATTTTTATTTTGTCCAATCTCCGCATCGAAAGATGTCAGCTGTCCGTCAACAGGTGCGCGTACAATCAGGTCACCAACTTTTTGCTGCATCAATTCCAAAGCACCCTGCGTGCGTTTGTAAGTCTCCCGATCTTGATAAGCCTTTTGGCTAGAGGAAATAGAATCTTGTCTTAAGATTTGCTTCGTTAAGTTTACCCGTTCTTTTTGGTAATTATATTCATTCAATGACTTTTGGTATTCCTGGCTGCCAATTGCCTTTTCATCATACAATTTTTGATTTAATTTGTAAACCCGCTCCGCTTCGCGGTGCGCTAGTTCCACATCAGCCATTTGGTTCCTATTGTTTATAGACACCTGTTCCGCATTTGTTCGGGCAATTTGTGTCTGCGTCAATAAGTTCAATACCTGCGTTTCTTGCTGCACAAGACTCAGTTCTTGATCGGTGTTAGAGAGACGCATGATGGCGTCGCCTTTTTTCAGGACGGCTCCATCCTCAACAAATTTTTCTTCCACGCGCCCCCCTATAGAGGCATCTAAGTAAATGCTGCTTATGGGAAGTACAGTTCCATTAATCGGGATAAACTCTTGAAATGTTCCTTCTTTTATTTCAACAATGCTGATACGATCTGCCTCAACATTGAGCTTACTGTTTCCGCTTGTGAAGTAATAGCTAGCGCCTATCAAGCCCACAATACTCAAAACACCTACAAGCGTTAAGATACGTTTCGTATTCCATCTCTTCTGTTCTATCGGTCTATCCATTAATATTTAAGGTCAAAAATGTATATAATAGTGTTTCTTAATTATTCTCGTAACTATCCTTTAAAGATGTGCCAAATTCGTAATATGTTGTTTATTAGCTGTTTAACATAGGGTTTCTTATGTATATGTCCGTAATCGGACAGATCGCTGTTCGGTCTTGAACAACTGGATAATTTTCGTTTTTGCTGGCTTTCAAAGGGATTGGAATTTGCGCTTAACATTGTTTGCCTTGTTAGAAAGGTTGTCACTCCCTTTGATTCGAAAGTACCGAAAGCGAAATTAAAGCTGTGTCCAAAATGTCTCGATGTGACTAATATGCTCAATTTCGAATCATTGAAGCTGTTTGAAAAATATTGTATATCAACAGCCTACGATCAAATAGATCTTTCTACATAAGAATGTAGCTACGGAAAAATCGCCGCTGATGATTGAAAAACTGTACCAATGTGCACGGGAAAGGTCCGTGCTCTTCCATCTATCTGCCGAAGTATGCCCTCACTTCTCCATCGATAACGCGAAAGTTTATTTAAGCTGCGCTGTAAAAGCATCTGTCCAGACCCATGTTCAACGGCGTACACCCAATGTTCATAATCGAACAGTAGTAGGTGTTGCGTGTTTGCATACTGTTAGGGATGAGTTGTTTATGTTTTTGGCACGCGCTGTGTTGATCGCTGGAAAAGGTTTTTGATGAAAAATAATCTACGATATATCGTTTTCTTATGGATCTGTGTTTTTAGTAGCGATGCTGCGCTGGGTCAATCTGAAAGCAAAATGTCTTTAGCTACTTGCGTTTCTATTGCGATCAAGAATAATCCCGGTTTGAGGCGATCGGAGCTGGAGCTGGCTCGGAATGAAGTGAATTACAGGCAGGCTAGGTACAATCGCCTTCCGACACTAAATGGCAATATTAGCCACAACTATAGCGAAGGTCGGAGTATCAACAGCACTACTAACCAATTTGTGGATAACAATTTATTCATTGGCGCTCAATCATTGTCGCTTAGCATGCCCGTGTTCAACGGTTTTCGAGTGTTACATGATATACGGAGCAAAGCTAGTGCACGCCAAGCGGGGAAGTTTGAGTTTGAAAGCGCCATTAATGAGCTGCGGTTGGATGTCATTGAGGCCTATATTTTCGTTCTGACATCTCGTGATATGCTGGAGCAAGCTCAAAATCAGCTCGCTGTAACAGAAGAAAGCCTACATAGGGCCAGTGTGATGCAGCGAGAAGGCGCTATAAATCCAGGTGATTTTTACGATATTGAGGGGCAGGCATCTACGGAGCGAAATATCTTGGAAACCACCAAGCAAGATTTGTATACCTCCGAAGCACGGTTGGCGGGGCTGATGTACATCTCACCGGATGAACTCCCGGAGCTTGAGCCCTTACCGTTGCCTTCAGAGGCAACCTCGCTGTCAAATGCTGCGCTCTACGAACAAGCGCTTTTGGTACTTCCCGATTTTAAAGGTTTTAAGAATAGGATCGATGAAGCAGAGCATAATGTCAAAGTGGCTAAATCTGCTTTTTATCCGTCGCTTTCTCTAAACGCCAATATTCAAGCCCCTTATTCAAGTGTCGATGCGATGGGCTACAATTATTGGCAACAGATTCGTAATTATCCATCGAAAGGGATTGGACTGACGCTTCAAATTCCAATTTTTAATCAGATGGTTGTACGCAGCCAGGTGAAGCTAGCAAGAATAGATTTGGAACAAGCGCGATGGAATAAGAAAGTGCAGGAAAACCTTGTGCGTGAAGAAACAGCGAAAACCGTTTTCAATCTCTCCACGCTAAAGCAAAACGTCGGGAACCTAAAAAAACAGGAACGGAGTTATGAAGAGGCCTTTCGTATAGCCCAAGTGCATTTCGATGCCGGGAATAGCAATTCAGTTTTGTTTCTCACAGCAAAGACTAAGCTGGATAATGCACGAAACCAATTGTTGATCAAGCAGTACGAGTGGCTGTTTCAAAAATATATAAATGATTATTATTCGGGATTATTGGAATTGTAAGTATCTTAGTGACTCATGAAAAAAGCGACCATATTAATCGTTGATGATGACCAAGATCTGTTGACGGCCGTCCGTATACTGCTGAAACCAAAGGTCAAACAGGTACTTGTGGAAAAGAATCCAGAGAATCTTATGCACATCCTTGGGCGGGAAGCTGTGGACGTGGTGTTGCTGGATATGAACTTTAAAAGTGCTATCAATACGGGTAATGAGGGCTTGTATTGGCTCGGTAAAATAAAGAGTAATTACCCACATATACAGGTGGTGATGATAACGGCCTATGGTGCTGTGGATTTGGCTGTACGTTCACTAAAGCAAGGCGCTTCTGATTTCATCGTTAAACCCTGGCAGAATGATTTGCTATTAGAAACGCTGAACACGGTTTTTGAAGAAGGAAAAGGAACTACCGTAGGCAAAACCATTGTTCAGAAACAAAAGGAAGAGAGCGATCTTGTTGGAAAATCTGCCATTATGGAAGATCTTCAATATAAAATAGATAAAGTTGCGCCTACGGAAGCCAATATCTTAATATTGGGGGAAAATGGAACAGGTAAAGATTTAATCGCGCAGGCGCTTCATAAACGATCGCTACGTACCAAAGGGCCGTATATAAAAGTCGATGTAGGAGCTTTAACAGATACCTTGTTTGAAAGTGAACTATTTGGTTACAAAAAGGGTGCTTTTACAGACGCTCGTGAAGATCGGCAGGGACGATTTGAAGCGGCAAACGGCGGGACACTATTTTTAGACGAGATCGGAAATATTGCACTGCAGCAACAAGCCAAATTACTAAGTGTGCTGCAAAACCGACAGGTGACGCCATTAGGTTCATATCAAGGTATTCCGGTTGATATTCGTTTGCTGAGTGCCACCAATGTGCCGCTGAAGACGCTTGCCGACGAGAGCAAGTTTCGAAAGGACTTGATTTACCGCATCAATACCGTTGAAATTCAGGTGCCGCCCTTGCGCGAACGCGGTGAGGATATCGTACTGCTCGCTAATCATTTCCTGGATTTCTACAGTGGGAAATACCACAAAAATATAGAAGGCTTAGAAAAGGAAGCCCTTCAAAAGTTAAGAGCCTACCATTTTCCCGGCAATGTCAGGGAATTACAATACAGCTTGGAAAGAGCGGTAATTATGGCGGAGCAAAAAAGCATTCGCGATATTGATATTCTGTTCTCTCCCATTGAGCAAGAACAGGCAGCTGATAACGGATTTGCCCAACAAATTGTCTCGAATCAAAGCTTGGAAGAAATGGAGCGAAAAGCGATAAAATCTGCTATTGAACGTTATAGTGGGAACATTAGCAAGGCTGCTCGCGAGTTGGGACTGACAAGGGCGGCACTATATAGGCGCATGGAGAAATACGATATTTAAGCATGACTAAGCTGGGCGTTTACTTTTTCTTGAAAACCACAGTTATTGCTATAGCGGCTGTAGTCATTGCTTATGTATTATTACTCAAGTTTTATCTGTATGCATCGCTTCTTTTCATCCTGTTTTTGCTGGTTGTCTATCGCTGGTTAGCATCGGAACGGAAGTTGGTAAGCCATGTAGTCGACTTTTCAGAAGCGGTGCGTTATCGAGATTTTACGCGCAGGTTTGCTGTCAAAAGGCCAGATACTATGGAAGGCAAATTGTTCCTCGCTTTTAACAACATCAATCAGGTATATAAGCAAATCAGTATCGATAAGGAAATCCAGCATCAATATTTGAATAAAGTTATCAATATGCTGGATTCTGCGATAATATTCTATCAAGGAGATACCGGGAAAGTGATATGGATTAATGATGCATTTAAACAGCTATTTCAAACACCGCATCTCGGCAACCTTCGTGGATTGATCAAACGTCACGAAGATCTGTATGAGAAGACCATACAGATGACACTGGGCACACAGCAAATGGAAACCGTTAGTTCTGCCGTAGGTAAAATCAAGCTTCTAATGCACGGGTCGGAGTTTGAGACGCAGGACGGTACATTTCGGATCGTCGTTTACCAAAATATCAACGAGGCTATTGATGCAACAGAAACAAAGGCTTGGCAGAAGCTATTGCGCGTATTGACCCACGAGATTATGAATTCGATAGCGCCCATCAGTTCTTTGGCAGAAACCTTGCACGATCGTTTGGGACAAGGTTACAATGAGGATGATGTTGATGATTTGAAAGTAGGAATTTATACAATCAAGCGCCGTAGCGAAGGGTTGCTGCAGTTTGCTAAAAGTTACCGCCTAATCAACCGCGTCGATGAACCAAATTTAGAAGAAATTCAATTGAAGGTACTTTTCGAAAATATCTACCAGTTGCTTGAGCCTACATTACTCCAAAAAAATATTGATTTGGATATTATATTGAAAGATCGCCGGCTCGCACTAAAGGCTGATATTAATCTACTAGAACAAGCCTTGATAAATCTGCTGCTGAATGCCATTGAAGCGGTAAAAGATGCTGAAAACCCATACATTAGCATCGCTGGATTACAGCGAGATGGGTTTACGGTCATCAAAGTTCAAGATAACGGCTGTGGCATGCCTGCGGATATTCAGGAACAGATCTTTACACCTTTCTTCACAACGAAGAAATCCGGTAGTGGAGTAGGCTTAACATTGAGTAAACAGATCATGCTTCTTCACAAGGGCAACCTGTTTGTTGAAAGCAAAGAGGGCGAGGGTAGTGCTTTTATCTTACAGTTCCAATCGTAGCTAGCAAAAATTCCATTATTTTTGCTTCATGCGGTACTACTTCGATCTGGTTAAACATTTTATTGTGGCTAATAGCCGGCATGGCACCCATTCCCCGTTTGTCTATGCGCTGGCGGATCAAGTAATATATAACAAGACCCATTTTTGGTCGACTGAAGTGTCCTTTCCTCCTTCTTTTTTTTGGCGTTATCGTCAGCTGCTTAGCGCAGTTCTTTCGTATTTGGATGTCAACGAACTAACGCTTCCGGAAAGCTCACAAAAGAGTGCAGCTGTTTGGGTAGATCTAGCGACTGTTTCGTCTGCTGAGCTGTTTCAACTGCTACAGAACGGCAAGATTCTGATCGTTCATGAACCCTATAAATGTCGGTCGCGTTGGAAGGAGCTAATAGCTGATTCACGCGTAATAGTCAGCGTTGACTTGTTTCATTTTGGGATCGTCATGCGAAGAGAGGGGCAGCGCAAAGAAAACTTCCGACTGCGTTATCCTTACCGAAACGACAAGTAATGCGTTTCAAAAAAATAGCGTGTAACTCTGCTGGACGTATTTCAACGGTCTCTATGTCTAGTATTCATGAGAAACGTGTAACAAATGACCCCGCGGGGTCAACTATTTATAGCAATAACATTTCTGATGACTTTCAACCACATCGCAGTGGCATAAAGCAAACACTCATGTATTAAAACGCTTCACTAATACTCAGGTAGAAGCCAGACTGTCTTTTTTCGCCTGGCCTTTTTTCGCCAAGGGCGTAGTCTATGCGAACCGTGCTGTTGTGTTCGAGGCTGAAGAAATATCGAATGCCGCCACCGAAACTGGGTACCAGACGTATCGCATGTTGCGGTGAGAAAGTGCCACCAGTGCCGGCAAATCCTACGATGCCAAATCGCGGCATAAAACGATAGCGAAGCTCTGCCTGCGCTGTCGCATAATTTCTATCTTTATAGCGCCCCAAATAATACCCGCGCATCGTCATATCACCGCCCAAATCGCGATAAGCATAAAAGGGTACATTCTTACCGTATGTTCCTCGGTACAGCACCTGCGCAGCGAGGGTAAGCGGCTGCGCAATCTTTCTAAATCCCCGTAGATCCACTTCAACCTCACTTCCTATAAAATTATCCTTTCCAAAGAAATTGGGTGAATAGTCGTATTTGAGACGAGCATATAAGCCGTCCGTCGTATACGTTGTGTTATTACGGGTGTCATATAGCGACGATACACCTAATGCGAGATACTGTCCACCAGCCTTTCCAATGACATTATCTTGATCGAAGATTCCACCAAGTTCCGGATCTTCAAACCTAAAATGTTCGTAGGTTAAATTTACACCGGCGTAAAGGTTCCGTAGAATACTTTTTTCTACGTCCACTTTTGCACGAATAAGCTTTTGTCCTAGAAAGTCTTCGTCGGCCAGCCAGGTATCAGAGCCCAATCCGTAGAAATTGAAAGGCCAATCGCGGTAGCGAAGCTCAGAAAGGATGTGGTACTCATTGTCTTTGGTCCAGATATCCGAAGTCAGCTTAATGTTTTTCTGTTTCTCCGTTGTCAATGTGCCGATCAGCGTGATATTAGAGGTGCGACTGCTAAGATCGTCTTTGTCTAAAAAAAAGTTGTAGGTGCTGGCAATTCCGTATTCAAATCCCGATTCTTGCGCATAGCCAACGGCCGGCAGAACGATTAGGCTACCGCCCCGGGTGGAGTCCGTTTCCGAGGAGAGGAATTTTTTTATTATCTTTTTTACAAGATTATTCTCTTGAGCGAAGGTAAGCGTGGGCAAAAATTGTAAGCAAAACAGCGTGAAAAAAAGTACGTTTTTAAAAGTGAATGTAAGTTTCATGAATGTTGTAGTAAAAGCTGCCTTAAAAAATGCGGTGCAAGATGTAAATTATTTCATTGCATATCAAGTATATGGTCGGAAACGCTGTTTTTTTTTGATAAATATTTTTGAAGTCTGCGTGGAGTCACTATCTTTGCATCATCAAATTCAAACACGGTAAACGGGTTGAGTGGATTGAAAAGAGTTCTTTAACACGATAAAAAAAAGTTTTTTAAAAAACTTGCAAATATCAAAAGTAAATTGGATTTTTGCACTCGCTATCTGAAAGGATAGAAGTTCTTAAAAGAGAGTTTTTTAAATAATATGCCTCTTTAGCTCAGCTGGTAGAGCAACTGACTTGTAATCAGTAGGTCATTGGTTCGATCCCGATAAGAGGCTCCAAAATGCAATTTCGATTGCAGGTCTGGAGGGGTTCCAGAGCGGTCAAATGGGACGGACTGTAAATCCGTTGCTTCGGCTTCGAAGGTTCGAATCCTTCTCCCTCCACACTTTTTAAAACGTCCGGAAGCAGAAATGCTTCTGGACAAAAAGCGGAAGTAGCTCAATTGGTAGAGCGATAGCCTTCCAAGCTATAGGTTGCGGGTTCGAGACCCGTCTTCCGCTCAATTTTTTTTAATATTTGATTAAGTCTCTGTCTTTTTGATGAAAGTATCTAAAATAAGGTGGAGGCATTTATCTGTAAATAAGCTTTTAGAAAAAGCCGAAGTAGCTCAGGGGTAGAGCACTTCCTTGGTAAGGAAGAGGTCGTGGGTTCAAATCCCATCTTTGGCTCGCATAACAAAAAGTTTTTACTTTTGTAAAGGATTAATTAAGAAATATTTTATAATTACTAATTCGCATAAACATGGCAAAAGAGAAATTTGACCGTAGTAAACCCCACTTAAACATTGGTACTATCGGTCACGTTGACCACGGTAAAACAACTACTACAGCGGCTATCACTAAAGTATTAGCTGATAAAGGTTTGTCAGAAGCTCGTTCATTTGATTCAATTGACTCTGCTCCTGAAGAAAAAGAGCGTGGTATCACAATTAATACTGCACACGTTGAGTATTCAACAGCTAACCGTCACTATGCACACGTAGACTGTCCAGGTCACGCCGATTATGTGAAAAACATGGTTACTGGTGCGGCTCAAATGGATGGTGCTATCATCGTTGTAGCTGCTACTGACGGTCCTATGCCTCAAACTCGCGAGCACATTCTTTTGGCTCGTCAGGTAGGTGTACCGGCTCTAGTTGTTTTTATGAACAAAACTGACTTAGTTGACGACGAGGAGTTGTTAGACTTAGTTGAGATGGAAGTTCGTGAACTATTATCTTTCTACGAATTCCCAGGTGATGATATTCCTGTAATCAAAGGATCTGCATTAGGAGCGTTGAATGGCGAGACTGAGTGGGTTGACAAAATCATGGAATTGATGGATGCTGTAGATAACTACATTCCAATTCCTCCACGTTTGACTGAATTGCCTTTCTTGATGCCTATCGAGGACGTATTCTCAATCACAGGTCGTGGTACAGTTGCTACAGGTCGTATCGAAAGAGGTGTAATCAACTCTGGTGATCCAGTTGAGATCCTAGGTATGGGTGCTGAAAACTTGAAATCTACTGTAACAGGTGTTGAGATGTTCCGTAAAATCTTAGATTACGGTGAAGCTGGTGATAACGTAGGTCTATTGTTACGTGGTATTGAGAAAACTGATATCCGTCGTGGTATGGTTATCTGTAAACCAGGTACAGTAACTCCTCACACAGATTTCAAAGCTGAGGTTTACGTATTGTCAAAAGCAGAAGGTGGTCGTCACACGCCATTCTTCAACAAATACCGTCCTCAGTTCTATTTCCGTACGACTGACGTAACAGGTGAAATTTCTCTACCAGAAGGTACTGAAATGGTTATGCCTGGTGATAACATCACAATCACTGTGAAGTTGATCAACGCAATCGCAATGGAAAAGGGTCTACGTTTCGCTATCCGTGAAGGTGGTAGAACAGTAGGTGCTGGTCAGGTAACTGAAATCGTAGCGTAATCTTTTAGATTCGCTTTCTATACTAAAACAAGCTAATTGGCTGAGGCTGATTAGCTTGTTTTTTCTCTCAGCGTGGAGGTAAAAAAGCGCAAAAAAAACGTAAATAATATTTGCTCTCCTACGGCTTAAACGCTATATTTGCAGCAGTAAAACAAATTTACACGGGCATAGTTTAAAGGTAGAACGAAGGTCTCCAAAACCTTTGGTCTGGGTTCGAGTCCTGGTGCCCGTGCTAAAATAATTTAGGTAAACTAAAAAATGGCTAAAGTACTTGATTTTTTCAAAGAGTCCTATATCGAAGTTACCGAGAAGGTAACTTGGCCTACTTGGGCGCAATTGCAAAGCTCTGCAGTGGTAGTACTTGTAGCATCTATCCTGATCGCGTTAGTCATATTTGTGATGGATAAAGCGTCAAGCAATCTATTAGAGTTGTTGTACGGAATTACGTCCTAATTTATCAGTAGAATTTTATGGCAGATCAATCGTTAAAATGGTATGTAGTTCGTGCCGTTAGTGGAAAAGAAAAGAAGGTGAAGCAATATGTAGAGGCCGAAGTAAGTCGCTTAGGTATTCAGCATTTGGTTCCTCAGGTTTTGATACCAATGGAGAAGTATTATCAAATGCGCGATGGTAAAAAAGTTGCAAAAGAGCGTAACTACTATCCTGGATACGTATTGATCGAGGCTGCACTTGATGGAGAGATTGAACACGCTATAAAGAACTTAAATAGTGTCATCGGGTTTTTAGGTGATAAAGCAGGTAACGCCATTCCATTGCGTCCGTCGGAAGTTAACCGTATATTAGGTAAGGTTGATGAAATGGCGGAGCAGGGCGAAAGCATGAATGTTCCTTATTACGTAGGGGAGACTGTAAAAGTTAACGACGGTCCTTTCAATGGCTTCACTGGAGAGATTGAAGAGGTACACGAGGATAAGAAGAAATTAACGGTAATGGTTAAGGTATTTGGACGTAAAACGCCATTGGAGCTTAACTATATGCAAGTCGAAAAAGAATAAGCTAAAGCCCTTTTCAAAAGGGCTTTTTCATGTATAACATACCCGAAGGTGATCTGGGGAAAAAGAAATAATTTTTTATTTCTTTTTTTGTTATGAATGGAATTATGTATATCTTTGCACCTCGTTTGGTTGCATTGTTGTTACGAGATAACCAACGAATAATAAATGTTACGTTTGAGCTTCCAACTTACTAACAAACATTTAACAATTAAATTCAAAACAAAATGGCAAAAGAAGTCAGTGCGTTAGTAAAATTACAAGTAAAGGGCGGTGCTGCTAATCCATCACCTCCAGTAGGACCTGCATTAGGTGCTAAAGGGGTGAATATCATGGATTTTTGTAAGCAATTCAACGCTCGTACGCAAGACAAACCAGGTCAAGTATTACCTGTTGTCATTACAGTTTACAGTGACAAATCATTTGATTTTATCATCAAGACTCCGCCGGTTGCAGTTCAGTTGAAAGACGCTGCTAAATTAAAAAGCGGATCTGGCGAGCCTAACCGTAAGAAAGTTGCTTCTATTACTTGGGAGCAAGTGGAAACGATCGCGAAAGATAAGATGCCTGATTTGAACGCATTTACTGTAGAGTCGGCTATGAAAATGGTCGCTGGGACAGCACGTAGTATGGGTATTACCGTTTCTGGTAATGCACCTTGGAACAATTAATTAACGAAATCAGTTTAAGAAAGTGGCTAGATTAACAAAAAATCAAAAAGCGGCACTGTCCAAAATTGAAGCTGGTAAAGCGTACTCTTTGCAAGAAGCTGCGGCTTTGGTAAAAGAGATCACGACGACTAAGTTTGATGCTTCTGTGGATATCGACGTTCGTTTAGGCGTGGATCCTCGTAAAGCAAACCAAATGGTTCGTGGTATCGCAACATTACCTCACGGAACTGGTAAAACTGTTCGCGTTTTAGTATTGTGTACTCCTGATAAGGAAGAAGAAGCTAAAGCGGCAGGTGCCGATTTCGTAGGTCTTGATGACTATATCAGCAAAATCGAAGGTGGTTGGACTGACGTTGATATCATTATTACTATGCCTAGCGTTATGGCTAAAGTGGGTAAATTAGGACGTATTTTAGGTCCTAGAAACTTGATGCCTAACCCTAAAACCGGAACAGTAACTACCGAAGTTGGTAAAGCTGTTACCGAAGTAAAGGCTGGTAAAATTGATTTCAAAGTTGATAAGACAGGAATCATCCATACTTCAGTTGGTAAAGTGTCCTTCGACGCAGATAAAATTTATGATAACGCATTGGAAGTGTTACAAACACTTTCTCGTTTGAAACCATCTGCAGCTAAGGGAACCTACTTCAAGAGTATTCACATCTCTTCAACAATGAGTCCTGGTATTCATGTTGAAACTAAATCAGTAGCAGGAATTTAATCATGAGAAAAGAAGAAAAACAAGAAATTGTTCAAGCTTTGGCCGAACAGATTAAATCTTACGGTAATTTCTACATTACAGATACTGCTGATTTAACTGTTGACAAAGTCAATAACATTCGTCGTAAATGTTTCGATCAAGGGATCACCATCCAAGTTGCAAAAAACTCGTTGATCGAGAAAGCACTTATCGAAGCAGGTATCGATTCAGAAGAGCTTCGTAGCGTACTTAAAGGTGCGTCTACATTGATGTTCTCTGAAACAGGAAATGCTCCTGCGAAGTTGATCAAGGAATTGCGTAAAGCCGGCGATAAGCCAGTTTTAAAAGCTGCATATATCCAGGAGACAGCATTCGTAGGTGACGATCAATTGAATGCATTAGTTACCCTTAAATCTAAGGAAGAACTTGTTGCAGACATTATCGCAGCACTTCAATCACCAGCGAAAAATGTTATTTCAGCTCTTCAGTCGGGTGGAAATACAATTTCAGGATTAGTAAAAGCTTTAGAAGAAAGAGGATAACGAACACCTCTATAATACGTTCGCACATTAATTAGACATTATTTAAGTACATTCAAAAATTCAAAATAAAATGGCAGATTTAAAACAACTTGCTGAACAGTTGGTAAACTTAACAGTGAAAGAAGTTAAGGAATTAGCTGATATCTTAAAAGACGAGTACGGTATCGAGCCTGCTGCTGCTGCTGTTGCAGTTGCTGCTGCTCCTGCTGAAGGTGGCGCTGCTGCTGCTGAAGAGAAAACTTCATTTGACGTTATCTTGAAAGAAGCTGGTGGTCAGAAATTAGCAGTAGTTAAATTAGTAAAAGACCTAGCTGGTTTAGGATTGAAAGAAGCTAAAGATTTAGTTGATGGCGCTCCTAAAGAATTGAAAGCTGGTGTTTCTAAAGACGAAGCTGAAGCGTTGAAAAAACAATTAGAAGAAGCTGGAGCTGTTGTTGAGATCAAGTAATCTCACATATTAAAGCACCTTAAAGGTTTAGACTCTGCCAATATTTTGTCAGAGTCTATTCCTATTTATATTATAGTACATGTGCCAAATGGGTGCTGACATTGGCAAAAACATGATTACAGCATAATTGGCTCAGTTTTTTTAAACTAAAATTCTTATTCCCTTGGCAAACAATAATATTCAAAAAGAAAGCGTGAATTTTGCTACAAGTAAGAAGGTAATTGATTACCCAGACTTCTTGGACGTACAATTACAATCTTTCAAGGAGTTTTTTCAATTAGAAACTACTTCTGACAATCGCCATCAGGAAGGGCTGTTCAAGGTTTTCGCAGAAAACTTCCCTATTTCTGATTCAAGAAACATCTTTGTTTTGGAGTTTTTGGATTATTTCATCGATCCCCCACGCTATGACATTCAAGAGTGTATCGAGCGTGGCTTGACGTATAGCGTTCCTCTCAAAGCAAAATTGAAGTTATCTTGTAACGACGAAGAGCACGAAGACTTCGAAACTATTGTTCAGGATGTATATTTAGGAACAATTCCGTACATGACTCCAAAAGGTACCTTCGTGATCAATGGAGCAGAGCGCGTAATCGTTTCTCAATTGCACCGTTCTCCTGGTGTATTCTTCGGTCAGAGTAGACACACAAATGGTACTAAACTTTATTCTGCAAGGGTAATTCCTTTTAAAGGATCTTGGATCGAATTTGCAACAGACGTAAACAACGTCATGTATGCTTATATCGACCGTAAAAAGAAATTTCCAGTTACTACTTTGCTCCGTGCGATCGGCTACGATTCAGATAAAGATATCTTGGAATTGTTTGACCTCGCTGATGAAGTTAAAGTTAGTAAATCTGGTTTAAAGAAATATGTTGGTCGTCGTTTGGCTGCCAGGGTATTGAAAAAATGGATCGAAGATTTTGTGGATGAGGATACAGGTGAAGTAGTATCTATCGATCGTAATGAGATCATTTTAGAACGAGAAACAGTTTTAGAGGAAGACCATATTGATTTGATCATCGATGCAGGTGTTAAGGCTATTATCCTTGCAAAAGAAGATGCATCAAACAATGCGGATTACTCTATTATATATAATACATTACAAAAAGATACGTCAAACTCGGAGAAAGAGGCCGTGGAGCATATCTATCGTCAGTTGCGTAACGCAGAACCACCTGATGAGGAAACTGCACGTGGTATCATCGATCGTCTGTTCTTCTCGGACAAGCGGTATGATTTAGGTGACGTGGGTCGTTACCGTATCAACCGTAAGTTGAAGTTAAACACGCCGGATGAAACGAAGGTGTTGACTCGCGAAGATATCATCGCTATTGTGAAATATTTGATCAATTTGATCAATTCTAAAGCTGAAGTGGATGATATTGACCACTTGTCCAACCGTCGTGTTCGTACGGTAGGTGAGCAGTTATATGCACAATTTGGCGTAGGTCTATCACGTATGGCACGTACGATACGTGAGCGTATGAACATCCGCGACAACGAAGTGTTTACACCAACAGATTTGATCAATGCGCGTACGTTATCGTCCGTGATCAACTCCTTCTTCGGAACAAACCAGTTATCGCAGTTTATGGATCAAGCCAATCCATTAGCGGAGATTACGCACAAGCGTCGTTTATCAGCGTTAGGACCTGGAGGTCTTTCGCGTGAACGCGCTGGTTTCGAGGTTCGTGACGTTCACTATACACACTACGGCCGTCTATGTACTATCGAAACGCCAGAGGGGCCAAACATCGGTTTGATTTCGTCTTTAGCGGTACATGCGAAAATTAATAATTTAGGATTTATCGAAACACCATACCGTAAGGTAACCGATGGTAAAGTAGTCGTTGATGAGCCGGTTGTTTACCTATCTGCCGAAGATGAGGATGACAAAACGATCGCGCAAGCGAATGCACAGTATGATGATAATGGTAACTTCCTAGATCCAAAAGTAAAAGCTAGATACGAGGGTGACTTCCCGATTATCGAGCCAGAGCGCTTGGACTATATGGACGTTGCACCTAACCAGATTACATCAATCGCTGCTTCACTGATTCCTTTCTTGGAGCATGATGATGCCAACCGTGCGTTGATGGGATCGAACATGCAGCGTCAAGCTGTGCCTTTATTGCGTCCTAGTGCGCCAATTGTAGGTACCGGTTTGGAAGCGCGTGTTGCATCTGACTCGCGTACGCTGATCAATGCTGAAGGCAATGGTGTGGTAGAATACGTTGATGCCAACGAGATTAAAATCCGTTACGAGCGTACGGAAGATGACCGCTTGGTTTCCTTCGATGACGACGTAAAGACATACAGATTAATAAAATTCAAGAAAACCAACCAAAATACCTGTATCAACTTGAAGCCTATTGTTATTAAAGGCCAAAAAGTTAGTAAAGGTCAGGTATTATGCGAAGGTTATGCTACCGAGAATGGTGAGTTAGCGCTGGGTCGTAACTTGAAAGTAGCATTCATGCCTTGGCAAGGATATAACTTTGAGGATGCGATCGTAATCTCAGAGCGTGTCGTATCAGAAGATTTGTTTACATCACTTCACATCGAGGAGTTCGAACTGGAGGTGCGTGATACGAAACGTGGTGAAGAAGAGTTGACTGCTGATATCCCTAACGTTTCTGAAGAAGCTACAAAAGATTTGGATGAAAATGGTATCATCCGTATTGGTGCTGAAGTAAACGGTGGCGATATCCTTATCGGTAAGATCACGCCTAAAGGAGAATCTGATCCTTCACCAGAGGAGAAACTTCTTCGTGCAATCTTTGGTGATAAAGCAGGTGATGTGAAAGATGCATCGCTAAAAGCTTCTCCATCGTTGAAAGGTGTAGTGATCGATACGAAGCTATTCTCGCGTGCGAAAAAAATGTCTAAAGAAGTTGAAAGAAAAGCTTTAGAGAAATTAGAAGTAGCACACGATAGAGCCGCAAGGATTTTAAAAGAGCGTTTGGTAGAGAAATTGTTCACGGTAGTGAATGGTAAAACGAGCCAAGGTGTTTACAATGTGTACAAAGAACTATTGGTGCCAAAAGGTGCTAAGTTTACGCAAAAGATCCTTACAGACTTAGATTATACGCATATCAATCCGACAGGCTGGACGACTGATGATGATAAAAACGAGTTGATCAAATTGGCGTTGCATTTTTACAACATCAAGATCAATGAGGAGCTTGGGGCATTCAAGCGTGAGAAGTTTGCAATCTCTGTGGGAGATGAGCTTCCTTCTGGAATCGTACAGATGGCCAAAGTTTATGTCGCTAAGAAACGTAAGTTGAAAGTAGGAGACAAGATGGCGGGCCGTCACGGTAACAAAGGTATCGTTGCACGTATTGTACGTGATGAAGATATGCCTTTCTTAGCCGATGGAACACCAGTTGATATCGTGTTGAATCCACTAGGGGTACCGTCACGTATGAACCTTGGACAGATCTACGAAACTGTATTAGGTTGGGCCGGACAAAAATTAGGTATGAAGTTCGCTACGCCAATTTTCGATGGTGCTGAAATGGACGAGGTAGAAGAATGGATCGCTAAAGCAGAGTTGCCAAAATCAGGTAGAACTTACCTATACAACGGTTTGACAGGTGATCGTTTTGATCAACCAACCACGGTAGGTGTGATTTACATGCTGAAACTGGGACACATGGTGGATGATAAGATGCACGCGCGTTCTATCGGACCATACTCCCTGATTACGCAACAACCGCTTGGTGGTAAGGCACAATTTGGTGGTCAGCGTTTTGGTGAGATGGAGGTGTGGGCCTTAGAAGCATTTGGTGCCTCTAATATCCTGCAGGAGATCTTAACAGTGAAATCCGATGACGTAGTGGGCCGCGCGAAAACGTACGAAGCCATCGTTAAAGGTAATAATCTGCCAACTCCTTCTGTACCGGAATCGTTCAACGTATTGGTGCATGAGCTTCGCGGTTTAGGTTTAGATATCACATTAGATTAATATCAGGTGCCTAAGAAGTTTTCGGACTTCTTAGGCTTCTACATACAGCTTTAACTTTTTATAAAGTATGTCTTACAAAAAAGATAACAAAATCAAAAGTAATTTCACATCGATTACGATCAGCTTAGCTTCTCCAGAAACTATTTTGGAGCGTTCAAGCGGTGAAGTTACCAAACCAGAGACGATTAACTATCGTACATACAAACCAGAACGTGATGGTTTATTCTGTGAGCGTATCTTTGGTCCGGTAAAGGACTATGAATGTCACTGTGGTAAATACAAACGTATCCGTTATAAAGGTATCGTATGTGACCGTTGTGGTGTAGAGGTTACGGAGAAAAAAGTACGTCGTGAGCGTATGGGACACATCAGCTTGGTGGTTCCTGTGGCGCACATTTGGTATTTCCGTTCTCTACCGAATAAAATTGGATACTTGTTAGGTCTTCCAACCAAAAAGTTGGACATGATCATCTACTACGAGCGCTACGTGGTTATCCAACCGGGTGTCAAAGAGGAAGATGGTATCTCGTTCATGGATTTCTTGACAGAAGAAGAATACTTAGATATTTTAGATACGTTACCAAAAGAAAATCAGTACCTAGACGATACAGATCCACAGAAATTTGTAGCTAAAATGGGTGCTGAGGCGATGGAAGAGTTGTTGAAACGTATTGATCTAGATCAGTTGTCATACGACTTACGTCACCAGGCTGCAAACGAAACTTCACAACAACGTAAAAACGAGGCTTTAAAGCGTCTTCACGTGGTAGAAGCATTCCGTGGCGCTAACGGCCGTATCGAAAATCGTCCAGAATGGATGATTGTGAAAATTGTTCCTATCATTCCACCAGAGTTGCGCCCATTGGTGCCTTTGGATGGTGGTCGTTTTGCGACGTCCGATTTGAACGATTTGTATCGTCGCGTTATTATCCGTAACAACCGTCTTAAACGTTTGATCGAAATCAAAGCGCCAGAAGTAATCTTGCGTAATGAAAAACGTATGTTGCAGGAAGCTGTAGATTCGTTGTTCGATAACTCGCGTAAGGTTAATGCTGTGAAAACAGAGGGTAACCGTGCGTTGAAATCCTTATCGGACATATTAAAAGGTAAACAGGGTCGTTTCCGTCAAAACTTGTTGGGTAAGCGTGTTGACTACTCGGCTCGTTCGGTAATCGTCGTGGGACCTAACTTGAAATTGCACGAGTGTGGTCTACCTAAAGATATGGCTGCCGAGCTTTACAAACCATTTATCATTCGCAAGATGATCGAAAGGGGTATTGTGAAAACGGTAAAATCTGCAAAGAAAATTGTTGATCGTAAGGATCCGGTTGTTTGGGATATTTTAGAAAATGTATTGAAGGGTCACCCTGTACTCTTAAACCGTGCGCCTACGCTTCACCGTTTGGGTATTCAGGCTTTCCAACCTACGTTGGTAGAAGGTAAAGCGATCCAGTTACACCCATTAGTATGTACAGCGTTCAACGCGGATTTTGACGGTGACCAGATGGCGGTTCACTTACCTTTAGGTAACGCTGCAATCTTGGAAGCCCAAATCTTGATGTTGGCCTCACATAACATCCTTAACCCTGCGAATGGTTCGCCAGTTACAGTACCATCACAGGATATGGTATTGGGTCTTTATTACATTACTAAAGGCCGTAGAACAGTAGAAAGCCATGTTGTAAGAGGTGAAGACATGATTTTCTATTCTCCGGAAGAGGTAATTATCGCCTTGAACGAAAAGAAAATCGATCTACACGCATACATCAAGGTTAAGACTAAAGCGAGAAATAAGGAAGGTCAAATTGTTGATACCATTTTAGAAACAACGGTAGGACGGGTTATCTTTAACCAAGTCGTGCCAGAAGAGATGGGCTTTATCAATGAGTTATTGACTAAAAAGTCTTTACGTAACGTCATCGGCGAGATTGTGAAAAATACGGGTATGGCTCGTGCTGCACAATTCTTGGATGATATGAAAGAGCTAGGATTCCAAACAGCCTTTAAAGGTGGTTTGTCGTTCAACTTGCAAGACTTAAATATCCCTGCTGCAAAAGTTGATTTGATTGCACAAGCGACAAATGAAGTTGATGAAGTAATGAATAACTATAACATGGGTTTCATTACCAACAACGAGCGCTACAATCAGATCATCGATATTTGGACGCGTATCAATAACAAATTGACTGCGCACGTGATGGATATTCTTTCCAACGATAACCAAGGCTTCAACTCGGTATACATGATGTTGGATTCTGGAGCTCGTGGATCGAAAGAGCAGATTCGGCAGTTGTGTGGAATGCGGGGCTTGATGGCGAAACCACAGAAGTCTGGTACTTCAGGTGGTGAAATCATCGAAAACCCGATTTTATCAAACTTTAAAGAAGGTCTTTCCGTATTAGAGTACTTTATCTCTACCCACGGTGCGCGTAAAGGTCTTGCGGATACAGCCTTGAAAACGGCTGATGCGGGTTACTTGACACGTCGTTTGCATGACGTTGCGCAAGATATGATTGTCGTTGAAGACGATTGTGCTACGCTACGTGGTATTTATAAAACTGCATTGCGTGAAAACGATGATATCGTGGAGCCATTGTATGACAGAATTCTTGGTCGTACGCCGCTGAATGATGTTTTCCATCCAGAGACTGGTAAATTGATTATTGCGGCTAACATCGATATTTCAGAAGAGGTAGCGGCAGAAATCGAAGAAGCTGGAATCGAAGGCGTAGAGATTCGTTCGGTATTAACGTGTGAGTCTAAGCGTGGTGTTTGTGCATGTTGTTACGGACGTAACTTAGCGTCTGGTAAACGTGTTCAGCTAGGTGAGGCAGTAGGGGTAATCGCAGCGCAGTCTGTCGGTGAGCCAGGTACACAGCTTACACTTCGTACGTTCCACGTGGGTGGTACGGCATCTAACATTGCCGCTGATTCGAGCATCGTTGCAAAATATGATGGAAAAATCGAGTTTGAAAATGTACGTTCGGTTGCTAAGGAAGGCGAAGATGGTCCTTATCAAGTAGTTATTGGACGTTCTGGCGAGATCCGTATCGTGAACGATGAGAAGAAAGTTCTTTACACACAGGTCATCCCTTACGGTGCTAATTTGTATGTTAACGAAGGGGATAAAGTCGAGAAAGGTAAAAACTTAGTTGACTGGGATCCATATAATGCGGTAATCATCTCTGAATTCGGTGGAAAAATCGAGTTTGAAGCGATTATCGAAGGTGTTACTTTCCGTGACGAGTCTGATGAGCAAACAGGTCACAAGGAGAAAGTTATTATCGAGACACGTGACAAAACGAAGAACCCGACAATCAAGATTACGGATTTAACTGGCGACACGTTGCGTTCTTATAACATTCCTGTGGGTGCCCACGTTTCTGTTCAAGATGGACAAAAGATCAAAGAAGGTACAATCTTAGCGAAGATTCCGCGTGCTACTGGTAAAACACGAGATATCACCGGTGGTCTTCCAAGGGTAACGGAGTTGTTCGAGGCACGTAATCCTTCCAATCCGGCTGTAGTAACAGAGATTGATGGTATCGTTACTTTGGGTGGTGTGAAACGTGGTAACCGCGAAATTTCTATCGAGTCTAGAGATGGACAGATCAAGAAATATTTGGTGCCGCTTTCTAAGCACATCTTAGTACAGGATAATGACTTCGTGAAAGCAGGTATGCCATTGTCAGATGGTTCTATTTCACCTGGAGATATCCTATCTATCAAAGGCCCTGCGGCAGTTCAGGAATATATCGTAAATGGTATCCAAGAAGTTTACCGCTTACAAGGGGTGAAAATCAACGATAAGCACTTTGAAACCATCGTTCACCAAATGATGCAAAAAGTGAACATTGAGGATCCAGGAGATACGCGATTCCTAGAGAAAGAAGCAGTTAACAAGTGGGATTTCATGCAGGAAAACGACTCATTGTTTGACAAAAAAGTTGTTGTAGAGGCAGGTGATTCTAAAACATTACGTCCAGGCCAGATCGTGACGATGCGTAAGCTTCGTGAAGAAAATTCGGTATTGAGACGTCAAGATTTGAAAACTGTAGAGGTTCGTGATGCAATTTCAGCAACGTCAAGCCCACTATTGCAAGGTATCACACGTGCATCTTTGGGTACAAAATCATTCATCTCAGCAGCATCGTTCCAAGAAACTACGAAAGTGCTTAATGAGGCTGCGATCGCCGGTAAACGCGATGACTTATTAGGACTGAAAGAAAACGTAATTGTTGGTCACTTGATTCCTTCAGGAACTGGTTTACGCGATTACGGTAATATTATCGTAGGCTCTCGCGAAGAATACGATCAACTATTAGCTTCTAAAGAAGAAGATTAATCGGTTTGATCCAAAAATAAAAAAGGGTAGTGAATTTTTTCGCTACCCTTTTTATTTGCAATTTGCGTTTATAATTTAAAACCAGCTAATCTGTCCGTCTCCAAAATCCCCCTTGATAAATAGCTTGTGGAAGCCTGCAGCAGTGGCGGTATCGACAATTTCCTGCGGACTCATGTTGTCGACCAGCGCATGGATCAGTCCCGCCATAAATGCGTCACCACTCCCAATTCTATCAATCACTTGCTGGGTTTCCAGCGTTTTGGAGTATACGTCAGTAGTGCGGTTATGGTAGGTGCCGTAGAATAGGTTGTGCTGCGGATTATCCATAAAGCGAAAAGTATTGGCAATGTGTTTGCATTTCGGATATCTTTCAAATATCTCCTGTGCAGATGCTTTGGCGGCAGCCAAATAATCTTCTTTCGATGTGTTACGATCCAGCTGCTCATCCACCTTCGATCCCAGCATTTTGTTTGCCGCCCAAATGTTGCCCATGATAACATCACAATGTGCCACCAACTGTGGCATTACAGCAATTGGCTCTTGGCCATATTGCCACAACCTATTCCTGTAGTTTAGGTCAACGGATATAGTAATTCCTTTTTTTGCGGCATGTTCTAATAGTTTATGCATCAATTCCGCCATGTGAGCGTTGAGCGCAGGCGTTAAAGCTGTCCAGTGAAACCAGGTTATACCTTCAAACAGTTCATCAAAATCAATATCAGCTTCCTTCAACAAGCTGAAACTCGAGTATTTTCTATCGTAAATTACTTCGCCTTTGGACAATCCATTCGCGGACATCAATATGTAGGAGCCGATGCGATCGCCGGATAGTACGGATTTTGATACGTCAATCTTTAGATTTTTAAGGATGGAAAAAATTTCATCGGAGAGCGCATTTTCAGGAAATGCGCTACAGTAAGCGACAGCATTTCCCATTTGCGCCAATGATGCGGCTACATTTGCTTCGGATCCGCCGGGAAAAATTTCCAATTTATTGTTCTTCTTATCAAAGAAGCTTGAGCCTAAACTCTGTTGTCTGATGAGGATTTCACCAAATGATAAGATACGGTTCATATGACATTTTATTTTGGATGGTAAAATAGCGTTATTTTCCCTTTATTTTCAACTGGACTACGAAATCGTTATCGTTAATTAAACGCTTTTTTGATAGCTATATGCGGTAAAAAACCCCTATAATTGGGGCTTATAAACTAAAAATCAAACTATGAATATTCTAGAGAGGTTCTCCTTGAAAGGCAAAGTGATTGTAGTGACGGGTGGAACGGGGATTTTAGGAAAAGCTTTTGTAAAAGCCTTGGCCGAGGCTGGCTGTAAAATTTGCATAATCGGTAGAAATGAAGAGCGTGCAAATGAACGGGTGCGATTAGTAAATACCTTGGGAGCGGAGGGCTTTGCGGTTGTCGCTGATGTCATGGATGAACAATCTATGCGCGCTGCCCGCGAACAGATCCTAGCGAAGTGGGGAACCATAGATGGGCTTATAAACGCGGCTGGCGGAAATATCCCTGGCGCCACAATTGGACCCGACGAAAGTATCTTCGATAATAAAATTGCCGATACCATCAAGGCGATCGAGCTTAACCTTTATGGCACGATCATCCCTACCATGATTTTTGGTGAGGTAATGGCTAACAAAGGTGCCGGATCCATTATCAATATTTCTTCATTGGCCTCAAGCCGGCCTTTTACGCGCGTGTTAGGTTATACAGTCGCAAAACATGGTGTAGATGGATTTACCAAGTGGATGTCAGCGGAGTTAGCCCTACGCTATACTAACAAGATTCGTGTAAATGCTATAGCACCAGGCGTTTTCTTAACCGAACAAAACAGAACCCTTCTCACCAACCCTGATGGAAGCTATACCGATAGGGCGAATAAGTTTGTGCAAGGGACGCCATTCTCTCGATTGGGCGACCCATCAGAACTGGAAGGCACACTTATCTATTTACTCAGCGATGCTTCTGCATTCGTTACCGGTGAAACAATATTTGTGGATGGCGGTTTTAATAGCTGGTCTGGCGTATAAAAGCATAAACAACATGGCAGAAAAATATTTACAACAAGGGTGGCGTTGGTATGGCCCGAATGATCCTGTTTCTTTACAAGATGTAAAGCAGGCAGGGGCAACTGCCATCGTATCTGCCCTTCATCATATTCCCCACGGGGAAATTTGGCCAAAGGCTGATATTTTAGAACGCAAGCATATCATTGAAGAAGCTGGCTTGGTATGGAGCGTGGTGGAAAGTGTGACGATCCATGAAGCGATAAAGACAAAATCGGCTGATGTGGAACATTACCTGGAGAACTATAGACAAACGTTACAGAATTTGGCCGATTGCGGGATCAAAACGGTATGCTATAATTTTATGCCGGTGTTGGATTGGACCCGTACCCAACTTGATATGTTGATGAACGATGGTTCCAAAGCGCTCTATTTCGATTGGATCGATCTAGCAATTTTCGACATCTATATTTTAGAACGTCCAGACGCAGCAGCATCTTATCCAGCAAACGTTAAAAACCTAGCTGAAGAAAGGTTTAAAACATATAGTGAAGCGGATAAAAATCATTTACAACATAATGTACTGATGGGTATTCCCGGGGAGAAGGATCCATCAGTACAAGAGTTGAGAGATAGCATTGAGATATATTCCCGTATAGGTTTCGATGGCCTTCGGAAAAATCTAGCATATTTTCTTAATGCTATTGCCGATGTATGTGAACGTAACGGCATAAAAATGACGATTCACCCGGACGATCCACCTTATCCTATCTTAGGCCTGCCGCGGATAGCGAGCAATATTGACGATTTTCAATATATTATAAGTTGTGTAGATAAGCCATTCAACGGCGTATGTTTTTGTACCGGCTCATTAGGCGCGGGTCCTGCTAACGATCTGCCAGCTATTTTTGAACAGGTCGCTCATCGCGTTTATTTCGCACATTTGCGCAATGTAAAACGCGACGAATTGGGTAGTTTCTACGAAGCCGATCACTTGGATGGCGATGTGGATATGTATGCAATTATGAAAAAGTTGGTAGAAGAAAATCAACAGCGCGATTTACCTATCCCGTTCAGGCCTGATCACGGACATCAAATGCTGGATGATCTGCATAAAAAAACGAACCCAGGATATTCCGCGATTGGTAGATTACGCGGCCTTGCGGAACTACGCGGTTTAGAATTGGGCATCATTAAATCGAAATAGATATATATCAGATTTTTGTCGATCGTCGGAGCTGAATAGATGTGGGTAATTTAATATCTTCCCATTCTATTTGGTTCCGATGATTTTTATCAATGGTGTCGATCAGCTTATTTACGGATATTTCCCCAATATCTTTTGTAGGCTGCCTAATGGTACTTAATGATGGGTTTAGGGATAGGGCGAGGTCAGTATTTGCGAAGCCAATGACAGCAATCTCTTCCGGCACCTTTATTTCCAATTTGGCCATCACGCCCAATAAGTGCGTAGTAATCGTATCTGCAATTCCTACTATCGCTTCTGGTGGCTCAGGAAGCGCCCTTAAACGTAGGATATGTTGCTCCATTTCGGCATGCAGTCCTTCAATTGTTTTTACATCGCAATAGACGATGTATTCCGACCGAACAGCGAGTCCATTCTCTTCATGCGCGTGTCGATATCCGGCCAAGCGCTTCGCGGTAATACCTTGCTTCGTTCCGCAAAATACGGCGATCCGACGGCGACCGCTTTCAAAAAGATGTTGGCAAGCATCATACGTGCCATCTGCATTGAGCACGCCGACCTTATGGGTTTCCAAGGGGTAATCGGTTCGGTCGAAAATGACCATAGGAGTATTGGCAATAATTTGTGTGGCGAGCGCGACATTTGAATTCTCATGAATAGGGCAAAATAATAAGCCGTCAACTCCCTTATCTTGCATAGCGCGAAGAGCGGAACGCTCCAGTTCTTCATTCTCCATACTAACCATGATCACGACGCGGTAGTTTCTTTCGCGTGCGGCATGCTGCATGCCTTCCAGAATCTGTGATTCAAATGGGCTGGTCATTTTAGGCAGAACAATACCAATGGTTTGGGTTTTTCCCGTCTTTAATGACTGCGCAAGAACATTAGGCTGGTAATTCAGCTCGCGCGCAAATTCCCTAACACGCTTTTTGGTTACCTCACTAATTTCGTAACTATCATTAAGCGCTTTGGAAACGGTAGAAACCGACATATTTAATGCCGCCGCCAAACTCTTGAGCGTTGTTTTCGCCATGTGATCTACCTTAAATCAACTATTTCGAACCCTGGATAACTCGATTTGTTGAACGCAAACTGAGAAGCTGGCAAAGCATTGTTTACATAGAGCGTTTTAATGGTATATGTGTAACGCGCACCAGACTTATCGAAAATTAAAACATCGTGAATGTGCTTGTTCTTATTCACCCGAATTTTAATCTTGGCGTAGTTGTTTTTCGTATCTGTCGGGCTTAACTCGACAACATTTAGAAGTTCGGAGCCTACGCGTTCATCGCCGCGGCTGGCATAATTAAAACCGTTTTTGTAAAAAGTAAACAGGTTATTTGGCCCTATACTCGTGGCATTATTTTCTGCTGGAGAGATTTGAACTTCCTTATCTTCCTTCAAAATGCTATAGGTAGCCTTTCCGTCGCTTATCAATTCTTGTGTATTAAGCTGTATACGGTATTGGTTTTTCGGTTTGTTTAGGTAAAGAGTTCCTTGGTCGGTATACGGCTGGTCCTGACCCTGCTGCACCAAAAAGCTAAAATTCGACTGAATAGTCCTATATGCGTCGTACTTCTCGGATACCTGATCTAAAAGCTTTTTAGCTGTCGGGTCATTTTGTGCTGCTGCTAGGAAAGTACTCCCTAGTAAAAATGTGAATAAAACTATTGATAATCTCATGTACTAATCGTTTTTTCTCAAGGTTTCTAAATATTGTTCCAGCGAATATTCATCAGGATAAAGCACTTCACGTGCTTTACTTCCTTCAAATGGGCCTACAATTCCAGCAGCCTCCAATTGATCGATAATTCGCCCAGCTCTATTGTAACCTAGCTTGAGTTTGCGTTGTATCAACGATGTTGACCCTTGTTGATGCATAACGATAAGTCTTGCTGCGTCTTCAAACAATTGATCCCGATCGTTCATGTCAAAATCCATGCTGCCACCACCTTCACCATTCTCATCAACATACTCGGGTAGCAAAAATGCAGAAGGGTAACCACGTTGGCTTCCTATAAATTCTGATATTTTATCCACTTCCGGCGTATCAACAAAGGCACACTGTATCCGCGTTAAATCACTTCCTGTAGACAGAAGCATATCGCCTCGCCCTATTAGCTGATCTGCACCCCCTGTATCTAAAATTGTACGCGAATCCACTTTAGACAATACACGGAAGGCCAAACGAGCCGGGAAGTTTGCCTTTATCGTACCCGTAATGATATTTACCGAAGGCCGCTGTGTTGCAATAACCAAATGTATGCCTACCGCACGCGCTAATTGTGCAAGTCGTGCAATAGGGGTTTCCACTTCTTTTCCAGCTGTCATCATCAAATCTGCAAACTCATCTACTACAAGAACTATAAAGGGTAAGAATCGATGACCCTCCTCAGGGTTTAATCTGCGCCCAACAAATTTTACATTATACTCTTTTAAGTTCCTGACTTGCGCATTTTTTAGCAGGTCATAACGCTGATCCATCTCGATACATAAGGAATTGAGTGTATTGATAACCTTTTTTGTATCGGTAATGATGGCCTCTTCTTCGTTTGGAAGTTTGGCGAGGAAATGTCTTTCAATAGTCTTAAATAAAGAAAGCTCCACTTTTTTCGGATCGACCATCACAAATTTCAGCTCGGCAGGATGTTTCTTGTATAATAGCGAGGTTAAGATCGCGTTGATACCGACAGATTTACCCTGACCTGTTGCACCAGCCACCAAAAGGTGGGGCATTTTTGATAAATCGGCTATAAAGACCTCGTTTGAAATGGTTTTACCCAGCGCGATAGGAAGATCCATGTCGGTCTTTTGGAACTTTTCCGTTGCCAATACAGATCGCATAGAGACCATTTCTGGCGAGCTATTTGGAACTTCAATACCTATAGTTCCTTTGCCCGGCATCGGCGCTATAATACGGATGCCTAATGCGGCTAAGCTCAGCGCAATATCATCTTCCAAATTTTTGATTTTCGAAATCCGGACCCCAGGCTTGGGTATGATCTCGTAAAGCGTTACTGTCGGGCCGATCGTTGCTTTTATATGCTCAATTTCGATATTATAGTTTCGTAAGGTATCGACAATACGATTTTTGTTGGCTTCAAGCTCTTGCTGATTAATTGTTATCTTTCCCGTTCCGTAATCTTTTAACAGATCTAGCGTTGGGTATTGATAACCGGATAGGTCAAGCTTCGGATCGTATTCGCCGAACTGTGCTACCAAATCATTCGCTGTGATCTCTTTCTCTTCGACGACCTTCTCCACGGCAAGCACAAGGCCTTCCTCCGCTAGCGCGGTTCCCTCATCTTCTGCGGGTTCAGTGTCATTGAAATCTTCTGCATTATCAACGGAAAAGGTAATCTCGTTTTCTGGCGCTGTACCGACTGCCATTGGAAGGTCATCCTCTTCGTCAAGGTCACTGATGGCAAATTCTTCCCGTTTTCGTGCTCCAGCTGCCGCTATGGCATTGGCTGGCTTCTCATTAAACGTGTTTGATTGCGTAGGCGTGGCACGAATTTGTTCTTCCTGTTTATCCAAAATTGACTCCTCAATTTCAGCGCGTTTCGCCGCCGCTAAAGTTTCATTTCGGGTCACCACGGCCGATGCCACGGTGTTGCTGCGCTTAAATGTTTCAAAGTTATCATCATCTTCTTCCAACTCTTCCTCTTCTTCTTTTCTAGATGACCAAGTCCATTTTAGATCGAGATTATATACCAGGATCAAGGCTGTGAGGTATGCGAAGACCAAAAGAGCGGCTATACCAGTCGATCCGATTTGGGCTTTCATCAGCTGATTGGTCCAATAGCCAAATTTCCCTTCCAGTATATGCGGCGAATCCGTGAGGAAGTCTTGTAAAAATCCCAGCGTTACGGATAGGAAAACGATACTGATCGAAGAATAAATAAGGGTTTTCCAAACGGGCAAGATTGATCTTTTGTAGAGGAGTTTATAGCCTATCACAAAGGACATCAGGGCAAAAAGGAAAGAGGCTACCCCAAACCACTCATAGATAAATTGGTTCGCGAGCAAAGCACCAAGTTTACCTAGCTTGTTTTCCACCACGGGTAATTCAATTCGCTCATCAGCGATTTCTTCCGTTGTTTGGAATAGCGTTGACCAACCGCCGTTGGTTTGCGCGATGTAACTTTGGTCTTGCTTCCAAGTAAATAGATAGGAAACGAATGATACCGCAAGCACGAAAGATACAAAGAGCAGAAAAATGCCCAATATCTTGAGCGCTTTGCGCTGGCCTTCGGAAAAATTTATTTTTTCGAAAGATTTGAAATGCTCCTTCTTATTGTATGTTACATTTCCGGCATTACGTGGAGCACGTTTCGCACCGCCACCATTGCTGGAATTTTTAAACGTATTTCCTTTGTTCGACATGAAAAATAGATAATCCTCCTAGATACAAACTTAAAAAAAAAGGACGACTATCTGTTCAGAATTTTAGCGCAGGACACAAAACGCAAATGGCGCTCATAAAGCGTTATGTGTTTATTTGCTCAGGTTCAGGTTTATAGGTAATGTGTAAGCTACGCGGACGGGGATTCCCCGCTGGAGACCTGGAGACCATTTCTTATTTGCTTTTTTAAGTACATCCACTCCCGCTTTTCCCGTACCATAACCTAAGTCTCGACTTACCTTAAAGCTGCTCATGCTTCCATCTTTTTCCACGATAAAATCGATCTGTACGGCACCGGATACGCCGGCATTGATAGCTCCACTGGGGTAACGGTAATTGTTCCCAACAAACCTCATAAGGGCTGTTATACCTCCGGGATAAGCTGGCGGTACAGCGTAACTTTCTTCATTATATATTGTTTCTGCACCGAGCGAGTCTTTAATGACGCCGCCTATTAGTTTATCATTTTTCCAGGTTTCTTTATATGTGCCTTGCTGGGATTTACCTGTCCATTCGCCATCTTTTTTGTGGTTCAACAGCGGCCCTTGTTCCAACAATACCAAACTCGCCAGTTCGAAAACCGGAAAATCGCCGGTTCCATTTTTAACAACCACTTCGCCAAGACTGTCTTTTACCAATATATACTCGACAATACGCTGACTACTCGATTCGTTACGTTCCGTGAGGAGACGTGCTGCAACGCGCTGATCGGAAGAAGCGAATTTGTGCAAGGTTAATGTATATAATTGGCCATTAGGATAATAGGCATATGCGCTGTCTATCAGTTGATTCTTTTCATTAAAACGCTGTTTTTCTTGTAACTGCCCATTCGCATAATACGTTAGGCATTCTCCGATTTTAGAGGATGTTATACTGCCATTGGTCAATCGTGTGACGAGTTTGAGACGATCGCCTTTTGTGTAATACTCTTTATACTTCCGAAGATCGGGATATCGTTCATCCGGAGCTATGACACGGTAATAGTAGGATTGTTCGCGCGTTTGTACAGTTCGCCCTACGGAATCGTGGTAGCTGACCTGCTTGTGTTGCGCAAGCAAGCTGATGTTTAAAAAAAGTAATAATAGGATGAAAGAAGATAGGTTTTTTATCATGTTAATTTCGGTGAATGGCTTGGATTATCATTCACCGAAATTAAAAGCTATTTTGCAATAATCAAAAAATAGTTTTTCTTGCCGCGTTGCGCTACAATGTATTTATTGTTGATCAAACTGCTCTCATTGACGGTAAGTTCAATGTCAGTCATTTTTTCTTTATTCAAGGCTACCCCGCCTCCTTGGAGCATTTTTCGAGCTTCACCTTTGGATGGGAACACTTGCGTTTCTACAGCCAAAAGATCTAATATATTGAGACCTGTCGCTAAATCACCTTTGCTGATTTCGAATTGCGGTACGCCATCAAAAACTTCCAGCACAGCATCATGCTCTAGGTCAGCGAGAAATTCTAGTGAGCCATTGCCAAAGAGGAATTCAGATGTTTTGATGGCCGTTTCATAGTCTTTTTCGCTGTGCGTCCGTATTGTAATATCTTTTGCTAAAGCTTTTTGTACGGCACGCGTGTGCGGTGCTGCATCATGCTCTGCAATGATTGCGTCTATTTCAGCCTCGGTTTTAAGCGTGAAAATCCGAATCCAGTTTTTTGCATCATCGTCAGACGTGTTAAGCCAAAACTGGTAGTATTTGTAAGGTGATGTCTTCTTTGGATCCAACCATATGGCGCCAGACTCCGTTTTACCAAATTTTTGGCCGTCCGCTTTCTTGATCAATTGTGTCGTGAGCGCGTAAGCTGTACCCTGATCTTGTCTACGGATCATTTCACTACCTGTCACAATATTTCCCCACTGATCGGAGCCGCCCATCTGTACCTTGCAGTTGTGGTTTTTCCACAGATAATAAAAATCGTAACCCTGTATCAGCTGGTAGGTGAATTCTGTGAATGATAGACCGCTGTCACCTTCTAAACGTTTTTTGACAGAGTCTTTAGCCATCATGTAGTTCACGGTGATTAATTTCCCAACATCACGAATGAAATCCAAAAAGCTGAAATCTTTAAACCAGTCGTAGTTATTCACCATTTTAGCATCGTTCTCCCCGTCGCCAAAATTCAGAAATTTGGCCAGTTGACTTTTCAAGCAGTCCAGATTGTGCTGTAAGGTCTCCTCATTCAAAAGGTTTCGCTCAGCGGATTTAAAAGAGGGATCACCAATCATACCTGTCGCTCCGCCCACAAGCGCTACGGGCTTATGTCCGGCATTCTGAAAATGAATCAGCGTCATGATTTGTGTTAGGTGCCCTACGTGTAGCGAATCGCCTGTTGGATCGAATCCGATATATCCTGAAACCTTTTCTTTATTCAATAATTCTTCGGTTCCGGGCATTATATCTTGCAACATACCTCTCCAACGTAGTTCTTCTACAAAGCTCATTTTTTTATGATTACGATTTTTTAAACTAAGATTGCAAAGATAAGAGATTAAGCCGTATCTTACGATATTAATTGAGAAGATTGGGTTGTGAATTTTTTGTCGCATTATTATTTCGAACGTTATAGTCCACACGCGGAAACCATATTTGGTGCGCTACTTCCAGATTTGCTGAAAAATGTGGATAAAGCATACAATTTTCATCCACAACGTTTCGAAGAGACGCTTTTTGCGCATCCACAGACCCGATATGTTTCGGAGGGTTGGTATCGTCATGTCGAAGTAGACAAGCTTTTCCATAGTTCCGCTTTTTTTATAGACCATTGTCACGCGCTTCGAAAACTGCTTGATCCGATTGTGGCACACCTGCCTATCCGCGCCTCGTTCCTCGCCCATATAAGTATCGAGCTCTTATTGGATCATTTATTGATCGATCAAAAAATTGTGAATGCGCAGCGCTTGTATGAACACTTGGAGCACATTACACCGAATCTGATCGGAAAATATTTACGCACTTTGGGTGACGTCGATATCGCGAAGTTTACCGACTTTTACACCCGTTTTTTGGAATCGCGCTACATATTAAGTTATCAGGATGTGGGCAATCTTGCGCACGCGCTGTTTAATATCTGTAAACGGGTTTGGGTATTTCAAACCTCCGATGCCGATCTTTATGAACTCACCATTTGTTTATCAAATTATAAAGACCAGCATCTGAAAAACTATTTGGATATTTTTCATAATATCCAGGGTAGTATGAGTTAGTTTACCTAAATTTTATCATTTTTGCCTTTTGTAACAAAGCGCAATATTAACATTAGATATGATAAATAAACTTTTCCGTAAGAAGAGTGTTGACCAAATTTTGAAAGACTCCCAAGAGGGGAGTGGACTGGCAAAAGTGTTGGGTGTCAAAGATTTGGTTTCCTTGGGCATAGCCGCCATTGTAGGTGCCGGTATTTTTAGTACCATAGGCCTTGCTAGTTTTGAAGGTGGTCCCGCCATATCCTTGCTCTTTATTTTTGTAGCATTTGCCTGTGTCTTTACGGCGTTGGCCTATGCCCAGTTTGCAAGTACTGTTCCTGTATCTGGCAGTGCCTACACCTATGCTTATGTTGCCTTCGGCGAGCTCTTCGCATGGATTATTGGTTGGGCACTGGTGCTGGAATACGCAGTCTCGAATACCGTCGTTGCTATATCGTGGTCTCAATATTTCGTGTCGATGCTGGAAGGGTTTGGCATTATGTTGCCCAAATGGCTGACGATGGCGCCGGGCTATGCATTAGACGCACACGCTAAATTCCTCTCTGATGGAATGGCGGCAATGAATGTGGCCGACAAAGTAGGGCTCGAAGCCTATATGACTGCACCGCGGATTGGCGACATACCCATTATCTTTGATTTTCCAGCCGGATTAGTCACACTTTTGGTCACCTGGTTGGTCTATATCGGTATTAAGGAATCGCAACGCGCCAGTAATATCATGGTCATGATCAAGGTGGGCATCATCATCTTAGTGGTCGTTGGCGGTGTATTCTTTATAGCTCCTGAAAACTGGACACCTTTCGCACCAAATGGATTGCGAGGCGTAATGGGATCGGTTGCAGCTGTGTTTTTTGCGTTTATTGGATTCGACTCGATCTCGACAACAGCGGAAGAATGTAAAAATCCGCAACGAGACCTTCCCAGAGCTATGATAATCTGCCTGATTATTTGCACGGTGCTTTATGTAGCGATTACCTTAGTGCTGACCGGCATGGTTAACTACACCGAATTGAATGTAAAAGATCCTTTGGCTTTCGTTTTTAAGTATGTTGGCTTCGATCATATGGCCGGCATTGTATCGGTAACTTCCGTCATTGCAATAACAAGTGCTTTGCTTGTCTATCAACTCGCACAGCCAAGAATTTGGATGACTATGAGCCGTGATGGGCTTCTTTCGAAACGATTTGCACGTATTCATCCAAAATATAGAACGCCCTCTTACGCAACTATTGTGACGGGCATTGTCGTCGCTATCCCTTCTTTATTTTTTAAGATGGATTTTTTTGTTGATTTGACGAGCGTAGGCACATTTTTCGCGTTTATCCTCGTGTGCGCGGGGGTATTGTATATGGATCATGTAGGGCTATCTGCCAAATCGAAATTTAAAGTGCCATATATTAACGGAAAATACATCATCGGAGCCGGCTTTGTTTTGGCTTGGGTATTGGTATACAATTATGCACAGGGTGCAATCGAGGAATGGCGTTCATTATCCTTCGCCGAAGTTATAGAGCATAAGTCCCTCGTTCTGGTCTTTTGGTTCAGCTGGGTATTGCTTGCCGTGTTGGGCTTTAAACATAATTTTTCGTTATTGCCCGTTATCGGTATATTGATCAATCTTTACCTGATGAGTGAATTGGGTGCAAGCAACTGGATTATTTTTATTCTTTGGCTGGCTATTGGTCTGATTATCTATTTTGCTTATGGATATCGGCACTCCAAGTTGAATAAAATCACAGCATCGTAAATAACAGCATAATAAAGTAAGGGCACCTATCCGAATAGTTGCCCTTATTTTTAATCTAGTTGAGAAACAGATTAGGAAAACTGATTTGTTTTAGCTTTACGCACTTCCCGACAAATTAATTTAGCCGTTTAAGCTTCACTTCTTTTGTAGTGGGTATATTTAGCGGGACGCGCTCCAGTGTTACGAAGCTGCTATCCAGACCAAAGCCTTTTTCTTCAGATAAGCTGAATTTTTTCAATATTTTGTAGATCTCCAAAATAATCTTTTCATGCCATTTCAGATCATGAGTCTTGGCAATCATTTTTTCCAATACAACAAAGTTAAAATCGCCAGCAATCTTATGTTTTTTCAGCGTGTCGTAATTGCTGGTAATGTCGATCTCGCCTTTCTCCACCATATCTTCCACCACCTTTCTAAACAATAGACTGATCCGCTGCTCTTCTCTAAAACCAAGCTTAAAATCTATACGGATAAGCTTGTTTGGAATAAGCTGCTCCACCACGAACTCTCGCGTATGCGGATTGTCCATCACATCCACGTGTACTAGCCAATACACATCGGCACGTTTCGGTTTTTTGTTGATGATGGAGTAGATAATCTTGGATTCAATCTCGTTTTTATTATTAGCACTCGTTAGGTAAACCAAGTGTGATGCGAAAAGAGGAACCGATTTGTCTTCGCTGAGCTCTGATATAATCGGGAAATAGTCCCGGATATTGTTAAACCGGACGAAGCTGTTTTTTATTTTGCGTGCGCCGTACCAAGAGAACATTGCAATAAATAGCGTGGAAGCCAATAGTAGCGTCAACCAGCCGCCATGGGTTAATTTAACAAGGTTGCCGGCAAGGAACGCCACCTCAATGACGAGATAAAATGCTGCAAACACCACAATCCAAATTTTCGGAATATGCACACGTGCTAAGAATACACACATCAGTATTGTTGTCATGATGAAAGTCATATTGATAGCTAAACCATAAGCGGCTTCCATATTTGACGATTCTTTAAATACCGCAATAATAAGCATACAGCCGATGTAAAGAATGAGGTTGATGGAAGGCACATATAGTTGGCCTTTTTGATCACTTGGGTACCGGATAGATACTTTAGGCCAAATATTCAAGCGTACTGCTTCGGAAATTAAGGTGAATGAGCCCGAGATCATCGCTTGGCTGGCAATGACAGCAGCCATAGTCGCTATGGCGATTCCATAGACCACAAACCCCTCAGGCATAATAGCATAAAAAGGATTCTTTTCGCCCATTTGAGTGCCTGCATGTTGCATCAGCCAAGCGCCTTGACCGAAGTAATTTAACACAAGTGTAGCTTTAACGAAAATCCAACTCACGCGTATATTGGATTTTCCACAGTGCCCCATATCCGAATACAGCGCTTCCGCACCAGTGGTACAAAGGAAAATGGCGCCGATCAGAAATAGTGCATTGGGGTGATTGATGATGGTAGTTATGGCATAGTAAGGATTTAACGCATAAAAAACCTCCGGGGCATGTTTTATATAAAGAGCGCCCAATATGCCTATTGTAGTAAACCAGATGAACATCATCGGTCCAAAAATTCTTCCTACGATGGATGTTCCGAAACGTTGAATCACGAAAAGGAGTGTGATAATGATCACAACGATTGGCACGGTCGGAACTTGCGGATGCCTGATGGCGAGCCCTTCGATAGCGGAAGATATGGTAATAGCGGGAGTAATCATGCCATCAGCGAGGAGTGTGCTCGCTCCTATAATTGCGGGGATAATCAACCATTTTGCTTTCTTCCGTACCAGCGAATAGAGGGAGAGTATACCGCCTTCCCCTTTATTATCGGCATTTAGGGTAATCCACACATACTTGATTGTTGTTTGAAGCGTCAATGTCCAAAATACACAAGACAGACTTCCTAAAATAAGGTCCTCCTGAATGGTACCTTTGTTAAAAATGGCTTTAATAACATAAAGGGGAGAGGTACCAATATCACCGAAAATGATACCTAGACTAATCAGTAAGCCAGCGAAGCTGAGCTTATGCGCATCGTGATGCTTATGGGTCTTCATGTGAAAAAAATTATCCTGCAAACTTACAGTAAATTATGTGTCAAACATATAGTGAAATGTAGACAACGAATATTCTTGTTAAAAATTGTTAAATGAAAAATTTATTTTAAAAAATGTATGCTACATACTTCCAAAAGAATTAACTTTGGGACAGGAGGTTTTGATATTATTAAATGAAATTGTGATTTTAAGCCGACTACCTAACACACTACATAGTATACAATGTCGAGAATGATTAGAAAAATAGCGTTTTTAGCCCTCGCGAGCATATTTATGTTCCAGAGTGGGCAGGCTATTGCAGCATCATTTTTTGATTCATTTTATGTAAAGTCTAATACGGCAACCTTGCCAAAAGAGGACGGTGAAAAGCTGATCAACAATGTGAAGGTTTTTTACAATCCTGTTGCCGAGCAAATCACCGCAAATTTCAAATTATCCAAACAGGGCACTGTAACCATCAAAGTTATGGATGCGCTAGGTAATGAGGTGCTCAGCCTTATGAATGGAAGTTTGGAACCCGGTATCCAAAATCTTTCTTTTGATTCGAACGGTAAATTAACGACAGGATTTTATTTTGTCCGCGTAACATCCGGTACGGAAACTGTCGTCAAACGTATATCTGTACGTTAAGCTTTCAGCTGATAGAGCATAATACCTTCGTACTTAGTAAATAGTACATAGTATGTAGAAATGTTATGCCGCATCCAATTGGTGTAAATTCACCTATCCTCTTTAATCTTTAAACGATACGTCGCATGTTCAGGGGTATTGAGTAATGCGTACATTGACTTTTTACTTTCAACTGCACCTACTATTATTAAACGAAATGTCGCATTTGAAGGAGTATTGCGTAATGCGTATCGCGTAGTGCGAGAGGTTTAAGTTTCCCATACTTTATCGCTTCCAACCAATGTTAAACGAAATGTCGCATCGAAAGCTTTGCAATATGTAATCATCTGCCACAGCACAAACCTACCCTGCAAAGGTTTCAAGCGACGGGGTTTTGAATACTTTTGCCCTACGAAAGTATTTGCGTTGCCGCGGCATGCGGCGGAAGGGTTTGAGCGGGAGACAATCCATTTGAAAAGCAAAAAATCCCCTTACAAAAGTATTTGCCTTGTCGCGGCATGCGGCGGAAGGGGTATGGGGTGGACAAAGCCAATAAAAACGAAAATTAATCGCTTAACTACGTATTCTCTATCCAAAGACCGTCACTTCTGATAATCTCTATCAATTCATCGAGCGCATTGACGGCGCTTACATTTTTCTTGACGACTTCTTTACCTCTATACAAGGTTATTTTGTCCGGTCCAGCACCTACGTATCCGTAATCCGCATCTGCCATTTCTCCAGGTCCGTTTACAATACAACCCATGATCCCGATTTTTAATCCTTTTAAATGATTTGTACGACTTCGGATCATCTGCGTTGTTTCTTGAAGGTCGAATAGTGTTCGTCCGCAGCTTGGGCAGGATATGTATTCCGTCTTCGATATTCTAGAGCGGGTAGCCTGCAGAATACCAAATGATAAGGATGCAATTTTATCTGTCGGTGTAGCCGGAGAATCAATCCAAATGCCCGAGCCTAGTTTATCGACAAGCAGCGCACCAAGATCTGTGGACGCATACAGTTGGATTTTAGAAATAGGCTCTTCGGGGCTCATCCAATCGCCGATAGGACCCGAAAATTCGGCCGGCAAGTAGGCGCGTTTTACGATGACAGGTGTTTCCAGACCCATTGCCTGTATATTATTAAAAAACTGGCGCTGGTCAGCCATGCCGTGCAGGTGTTTTGTTTCCAACACGAAGACGGTCGTTTTATCGGCCTTGAATTCCGCAAAAACATCGCCTAGTAAATCATCGTTTTTGATACGTATCAAATTCAATACCGGATCATGGATCTGCGTTTCGTTGTATTCGCATAGATCGAAAACAGGATGTTTATTGCCCTTTTCGGCTAGGTTTTGCCAAGTCTCAAAATCGTATAAGACCTTCAGGTTGCCGGGTAGGGTAAACGATGGCAGATTTTTGCCTAAGTAAACAAAATCTACCGACTGGTCGCCCATGTGGTATTTATCATTTACAGCGTCATAGCGGTAGCCAACTGGGGTCAAAACAAAAGGATCCTTCAAGTTTTCGTTTGATATATCGACAACTACTCGAGGAACTAAAGACCCGCCTATAAAAGCGTTTACCTCTGCCGTTTCGTAAGGTTTGGTAATTGTATTGCCTGATAAATTAACAATCTCTCTTGATTGCTGATGCGTTGTTTCTATTTTCCGTTGCGCGTATCGATTCACTAAGGCTATTGCGACTGGCGCTTCTTTTTCAGGCTCCTCTGTAAGAGATACACGAACGGTATCCCCAAGTCCGTCTTCCAGCAGCGTGCCAATACCAACTGCGGATTTGATACGCCCATCCTCGCCATCTCCGGCTTCTGTTACCCCAAGGTGCAACGGATAGTTCATATTTTCAGCAACCATTTTTTCTACCAGTAGACGGTAAGCACTGACCATCACTTGTGGATTGGACGATTTCATGGAGACAACCAAATTGTAAAAATTCAGGTCTTCACATATCCGCATAAATTCTAGAGCGGACTCTACCATGCCCTCTGGTGTATCGCCGTAGCGGCTCATAATACGATCCGATAACGATCCATGGTTGGTGCCAATCCGCATCACGGTACCATACTCTTTACAGATCTTTACTAGAGGAGCGAATTTTTTATATATGCGCTCGAGTTCAGCTTGATAGGCTGCATCGGTATAGTCTATTTGGTCAAATTTTTTCTTATCGGCATAGTTACCTGGGTTGATGCGCACCTTTTCAACGATACGCGCTGCGGTTTCTGCCGCATTTGGAGTGAAGTGTATGTCAGCAACAAGTGGCACATGATAACCCCGCGCTTTCAATCCATTTTTTATATTGGCCAGATTTTCGGCTTCCTTAATGCTAGGTGCTGTTATCCTCACATATTCGCAGCCTGCTTCAACCATCCGTATGGTTTGCTCGATGGAGCCGAGCGTATCCATGGTGTCAATTGTTGTCATGCTTTGGATACGGATCGGGTTTGTGCCGCCCATTGGGATATCGCCCACACTAACCTCCCGCGTCAAAAATCTGCTATAAGTTGTTTTGGAGTTGCAGTAGCCTCCGGCCAAATGAATTGCGTCTTTTGTGTTCATGCGTTGTCACAAAGTTAGCTAATTTTTATATTAATAGCGGGTAATAGTAAATGTATTGGCGGCGCCGTCAAGCTCAATATCAAACTTTGTTGGAGCCTCGTCGTAGTTCGCTGTGACAGCTCTGCCATTTTTCTTAGATTTGAATCCTTCAAATGCATTTTTGGATAGTATTGACGAGTACTTTACACTTATGGCCGCGTCTTTTGGGATGCTAAAATGTATTTTAGAAGCTCCTGTCGCTATATTGATTCTAGATCGCTCAATCTGAGGCATCCCCAATTTCAAATCCATTTTGCTAGCACCTGTGTTTATTTCTAAATTTTTAAAGCGTAAGGTGGATAGATCGCCTTCAATAGTTGCTGCACCATAGTTAAATTCAAAATCCCACAACGGTTTTTTATTAAGATCGATCAAAACTGCACCCGTTTGTTTGCCATCTGTGATGGGTTTTGCGTTTAAAACGACGATCTGGTTCCCATTATCTTGGCTGGATTTTATGTTCATCCCCATCTTATTATCTCCACTTTTTGCGGTGATAAGTTGGCCAATATCACTAGCGGTCAGTTTGAATTTTCCAGCTCCGCCATTAAATTCTAGCTTTGCTTCCGGTATCGCGCTATCCAAAGCAACTTCTACCTGTTGTTGCAGCGAGTCAGTATCATCTAAATCACCGATTTTTATATCTCTGTTATTTAAAAGGTCAGTTGTCCAATGTGTGGAAGGCTTTGTCAGTCCAACATAGGTTATCCATCCGAGAAACATCAGGTTACAGGCAATCTTGATATAGTTGCCATACACACGATTCTGCACAATCAAATTTATACCTACGATAACAATAAGCAATGGCCAGTACTTCAATATTGCTATAAAATTGAAATCAATTACATCAATATTATGCAACAAGAGAATCAACCCTATAAAGACGAACCAAATGCCGGAGGTAATTTTGTTTTCCATATTTTGTATTTCCATGTAAATATATAGGTCAAAACTATAACATACTAATTTTTTATAAAACCAGTTTTAGGTTATGTTGTTAATATCTTCGGTGAAGCAAACCTTTGAGGCGGTGAAAATTCTTCCTCGTAAATGTGTATATTGCAATAATGTTAATTTAAGAGTCAATTATTCTATGATATTCCACCATTTTGGTAAGTATGTTTTGTTATTGCGTAAGGTTTTCAAAAAGCCTGAAAAATGGAAGATATATTCAAAGGAAATTTTTCATGAAATGAACGAGATTGGGATCGGATCGCTTGGTCTAATCGTCATCATATCCACTTTTATTGGTGCTGTTATGACACTACAAATCGCATTTCAGCTGGTTTCGGATCTTATCCCGCCCACGGTGATCGGTCAGATCAACCGAGACTCCAACATTTTGGAGTTGGGGCCCACCATTTCAGCGTTAGTGCTTATGGGTAAAGTCGGATCCGCAATATCGTCGCAAATTGGCTCCATGCGTGTCACAGAGCAAATAGACGCATTGGAGATTATGGGTATTAATGCACCTGGCTATCTCATTTTACCTAAAGTTGTAGCGGGAGCAGTGATGGTTCCAGCCTTGGTTATTATCGCGATTTTCTGTGCAATAACAGGCGGGTTGATCGGCGGAACGCTTTCTGGGGCAGTGGCACCATCAGACTACATTCAAGGAATACAAGGTGGATTCAACGGGTTTACTGTCACCGTTGCACTAGTCAAAGCCTTTTTCTTCGGTTTTATTATCACTTCGGTTCCGGCCTATATGGGCTTTTACGTAAGGGGAGGGGCACTGGAGGTAGGGCAGGCAGGTACCAAAGCCGTGGTGATCGGTTGTATATCTATATTAGTATCAGACTATATAATTACGGCATTGATGCTTTAACATATGATTGAAATTCAAAATATAAACAAATCTTTTGGTGAGAATCACGTACTGAAAGGTATAGATGCCATTTTTGAGCCGGGTAAAGTGAGCTTGATTATTGGAGGGTCAGGATCTGGCAAAAGTACGTTACTCAAGTGTATCGTGGGCTTGCATGAGCCCGAAGAGGGAAAAGTTTTCTTTAGCAAGGAAGAATTTACAGGGATGGATTTTGAGCAACGTGTACCCATTCGTCGGGATATAGGTATGCTTTTTCAAAATTCTGCCTTATTTGATTCTATGACGGTGGAACAAAATATCGTTTTTGCGCTTGATATGTTTACCGATATGAGTAAACAGGAGAAGATAGATCGTGCGAATTTTTGCTTGGAGCGTGTCAACCTGAAAGATAAAAACAAGCTATATCCTGCGGAACTTTCCGGGGGTATGAAAAAAAGGGTCGGTATAGCACGTGCCATCAGTATGAATCCGAAATATCTATTTTGCGATGAACCAAATTCCGGACTGGATCCTGCAACGTCAATTTTAATTGACGAACTTATACAGGAACTTACCGAGGAGTATCAATGCACCACTATTGTCGTCACGCACGATATGAACTCTGTGATGGGGATCGGTGAATACATTTTATTTCTATACAAAGGAGAGAAATTTTGGGAAGGCTCAAACGATGAAATGTTGCGATCGGATGTTCAGGAGCTGAATGACTTCGTTTTTGCAAGCCCGCTCATGAAGGCTGCCCGATCAACAATTACGTAAGCACGGGGTCGATTCATTTGATAAGTCGCTGTTAAGTTCATATTTTTGCACACATGCTTTATTCCACAATGTGCAAGTGCATTTTGGATATTTTTAACTTTTGAATTTTAACTTTGGCTTCAACAACAAATATTCAACTCCTTACTCCACAACACTGGGAGGATTACGAACTTATAGATTGCGGTGATTTTGAAAAGCTGGAACGCTTTGGTAACGCTGTTCTTATTCGCCCAGAGCCACAAGCGGTATGGCCAAAGTCTTTAGATGAAGGGGAATGGACGAAAAGACAGCATATTCGTTTCAGAGGACGTTCCGCAACATCTGGCGATTGGGTAAAGAAAGCATCATCAACACCAGATCGCTGGCATATCAGCTATAAAAATAACGATGTCGCTATTAAATTCCGATTGGGGTTAACCTCTTTCAAGCATGTGGGCATTTTCCCAGAACAAGCCGTTAATTGGGATTATATTTCAGATTCGATAAAGTCATTTAAGACTCCACAACCTAAAGTGCTTAATCTTTTTGCTTATACTGGAGGCGCATCGCTGATTGCGAAGGCGGCGGGCGCAGATACAACGCATGTAGACTCGATAAAACAAGTAGTCACTTGGGCGAACGAAAATCAAGAGCTTTCAGGAATTGATAATATCCGATGGGTGGTTGAAGATGCATTGAAGTTTGTAAAACGCGAATTAAAAAGAGGAAATAAGTACAACGGAATCATTTTAGACCCGCCGGCGTATGGCCATGGCCCCAAAGGTGAGAAATGGAAGCTTGAAGACCACATCATGGAGATGATGCGCGATGTGGTGCAATTGCTCGATCCGAAAGAACATTTCTTGATCTTGAATACCTACTCCTTAGGATTTTCATCGGTCATTGTAGAAAATCTGATCCGCACGTCGTTTCCTGCTGTCGAAAATCTAGAGATAGGCGAGCTTTATTTACAAGCATCAGCAGGTCCCAAACTGCCTCTTGGTGTATTTGGTAAATTTCGTAAGATAGCGAAGTAAGCTTCGCAGCTGAGCAAATATATATTGTTGCTCAGCTTGCTTCGTTACGCTTACTTTAAAATTAGGCACCCGTAAAAATGCGTCTTTAGAAGTGTGACGACTGCAGAAGGCAGCTCGGCTTAAATCTCATTCTATCAGGTTCGAGTGCTATCTCGCGCAGCTGATAATTACAAATCTGCATTTAATTTACATACGATCGCTTTGTCGTCGTGCCTCCTCCTCGCGATGACGATCACACCTAGCTTTTAGACAGCCCGCTTTTCTCGTTCATGTTGGAGGTTCAAAAGTTGCTCTTCAAAATCTTGCAATCCGGAATAGAAAGTTGAGACGTTTAAGAAACCTATTTTACAAGGTGTTTTGTCAACTGTCCTGTAATAGTTTATTCCAGCGAGCAACTGCATTCTGAATTTCTCCGCGAATTTTATTTTTTTTGCATCATGTGCCATTTCTCGCATGTAGCTGCGCAGGTATTCTACGTATAGTTTCAGTTCATTAATGAATAGATTTGGTCTGTTGTGCAGATCTATAGCCACACGTCCGTATATATGATCTACCATTTGTTGAAGGGTATAAGTTCCTTTGAAAAATGCGGTGTTAGGTCCTGGGCAAATGGCAACCGCACTACTTTCTTTTGCTTTGCGAATGCCGTATATCGAGTAGGCAGATGCAGCTAAGCCTTCACAGAGGCAGGTCTTTTCTGTTATCCGATCAAAAGCTTGCTGATATTCAGGCGCAGAAAGTTGCTTTGTTTCAAGCTCTTTTATTTTGGCATGTTGATAAACGCGCGCAGCGGTACAAATTGGCGCCTCTGAAAACTCGGTGTTGGAAATTAGATACTTTTTTATGCAAGGGCTCCCGGGACGACCTTTTCGAATGCGCGCTAGGCGCTCCTGTTCGGCAGTGCTTTTGCGAAAATTATTGAATGGTACGCCGAGCGGGGAAGCATTGCTTAGATAAAAATCTTCTTTTTTCGACATTGCGAGTGCATCCAATGTCTCTTTGTCCACTGTCGTAGCTTCCGGTACCAACAAAAATGGCGATCCCCAGCCAGCGCTATCAAAGCCGTAATAGGTTAATAGAAATGATTGTTCCTCGGCCGTGCCGATCCCGCCCTGTACTGTAAATCGCGTGGTGAGGTCGGGTAGCTTCGCGTATTTTCTTTCGCTTAGCGCCTGATGATATATTGCCGATAGCTCATCAAGAAGTTCCGCTTTGCGGTGTTTAAACTCTTCCAATATTGGCCCCAATAGATAGCCGTCTGTCGCGAATGCATGGCCGCCGCAATTTAATCCGGACTCTACGCGAAACTCAGAGACCCATAGCCCTTTTTTTGCTAAGTATTTCGCTTGTATATGGGCTGATCGGAAATCGGAAACCTTTAGTGCAATCTTTTTCTCTATGATCCCGGCTTCATTTGGGAAGAAGGCAGGCAGTTCCGCAAGGTAGTTGTACAACCTCGGATTCATTCCGGCAGATAGGATAACAGCGGAGCACAAGGTAGAATTGGCAAATCCGCGTAATGCTGCCGTCGCATCAGAATATTTATCTTCCAAAGGCATACCATGTTGATCCATGTTTACCTTATCTACTTTAGACATAATATTTACATCGATGTCGCCCGGCTGAATGCTGTTTTTGAGGGATTCAATAAGTTGTTTTTTTTCTATGCCCGTCTTACTGCTAAGCATCGTCAGGTAGGTTTGTTTTTCCGGGCTGTTGTCAGGTAGCAAGTTGAAGTATTTGTCCAGATCAGATGTTCCGGAAAAATGTCCAGCTCGCATGCTTGACAGATCAGCATCCACCATCTCTCGCAACATATTCAGATAAGCTGTTATTCTTTTTGCCCGATAATCATCTTCTTTTTTGGAAATAGGCTGTGCGGGAAGATTGTTCTGCTTCAAGTAGAATAGGCGCATACGTTCAATCAGTTCATCGTCGACAATCGAGACAACTGAATTGATGCCAAACTTGGCCACTTTTAGCGGTGTATCAATGGAAAACGCCAGTCCTAATACTGGGATGTGGAAACCATGTTTCATATAGTTGTATTATACCCGCGAAGTAAGGCAAATACATGCACCTATAAAATAATGGAGTCCTTAGGAAAAAATGATATCAATCATTTTGTTTATCTCATGCTCTTCCTTGCAGGCTGTTTCCCATGCCTCCTGAAGGCTATTCGAATACAATAGTTTTGTTGCCTTGGCGCATGACACGGTCTTCCATAAGCAACTGTATGGCATGGCTTAGCACCGCTTTTTCAATTTCTTTTCCTGCGGTAACTAGGTTTGGCACATCATAGCTATGGTTGATTGATTTTGTGCGCTGTACAATAATGGGGCCTTCATCCAAATCATTCGTCACGAAATGTGCGGTAGCACCAATGATCTTCACGCCTCTTTTATAGGCTTGCCTGTACGGGTTTGCGCCGATGAATGCAGGTAAGAACGAATGGTGAATATTGATCAATTTGTTTTCAAACCGTGATACAAAACTCGGCGAAAGAATCCGCATAAATTTAGCGAGCACAATGTAATCTGGATTAAAAGGCTCGATAATTTCCGCCAGCTCGGTTTCGAATTGCTCTTTCGATTTATTCTCGTGAGAAACTACATAATAGGGGATGTCAAACTTTTCGGTAAAGCTTTTCAGTGTATCATAATTACCTACAACCGCCTTAACATCTGCATTTAGCGTTTCAAAAAAGTGGCGTACGAGTATGTCGGCCAAGCAGTGATGTTCTTTTGTAACCAGAACAACGAGTTTCTTTTGCCTGTCGGGATTGATCGTTACTAATGCGTTGGCTGGTAAGTCTGCATGTAAATCTTGCTGTAAGGCGGCGGGGGAGGCAGGTATTCCACTGCACACTACGCGAAGAAAGAATTTTTTATTTTCCTCATCCACGAATTCCCGCATAGTAACGATATTAAGCTGGTGCTTAGCAATAATTTGTGCAATACTTGCTACTAATCCAACAGCATCTTGGCATTGAATTAGGATGAGGGTTTGGCTGTGCATATATTTTAATGCTTGAGCTGTAGCTTTAAGAGGCTACAGCAGCGTTTGCTAGTTCTTCTTCTAAATCTACTTCTATTCGAAGGTTTTCGACGATATGTTTTTGACGATCCGGCGTATTTTTCCCCATGTAGTATTCCAGTAGCTGAGGAAGTTTGTTGTCTTTCGATAGAATGACAGGATCGAGACGTATATCTTTACCTATAAAAAGCCCGAATTCCGACGGCGATATCTCGCCCAAACCTTTGAATCGCGTTATCTCTGGCTTTCCACCGAGTTTCGCAATAGCACGTTGCCGTTCCTCATCGGAATAGCAATATATCGTTTCTTTTTTATTACGGACGCGGAATAGCGGCGTTTGCAATATGGAAACGTGGCCGGCTTTCACCAAGTCCGGAAAAAACTGAAGGAAGAAAGTTAGCAATAAAAGGCGGATGTGCATGCCGTCCACATCGGCATCTGTCGCCACCACGATGTTGTTATAGCGCAGCCCGTCAATCCCGTCCTCGATATTTAACGCATGCTGTAATAAGTTAAACTCTTCATTTTCGTAGACGATCTTTTTAGACATGCCGTAAGAATTTAGCGGCTTTCCCTTTAAGCTAAACACCGCCTGTGTTTGCACATCACGTGACTTTGTGATGGAGCCACTAGCCGAGTCGCCCTCGGTGATGAAAAGTGTAGTTTCTTGATTTCGTTCGTTCTTATCGTTGAAATGAACTTTGCAATCCCGAAGTTTTCTGTTGTGCAATGAGGCTTTCTTAGCCCGTTCATTAGCAAGTTTTTTGATGCCTGCAATATCTTTGCGCTCTCGTTCCGACTGCAGGATACGCTTCAAAAGTGCATCTGCGGTATCTTGATTCCTGTGTAGATAATCGTCAAGCGCTTTTTTAATAAAGTCATTGATGAATGTACGCACGGTTGGCCCGTCTGGCCCTATGCTTTGAGAACCCAATTTTGTCTTTGTCTGCGATTCAAAGACCGGTTCCTGCACTTTTATAGCGATAGCGCCTATAATCGACGAACGAATATCTGCGGCATCAAACTCTTTTTTATAAAACTCACGAACGGTTTTAACAAGTGCTTCCCGAAAAGAAGCTTGATGCGTACCACCTTGGGTTGTATGCTGACCGTTTACGAACGAGTAATATTCTTCACCATATTGTTGCCCGTGTGTCAACGCAATTTCGATATCTTCGCCTTTAAGGTGGATGATGGGATAGCGCATGGACTCCGTGTCGATGTTCCGCTCCAAAAGGTCCTTAAGACCATTTTCAGAAATATATTTCTGACCATTAAAATTTACCGTCAATCCCGTATTCAAGAACACATAGTTCCAGATCATATTTTCCACAAACTCATTCCGGAATTTGTAGTTTCGGAATATGGATTCATCTGGATAAAAGCTGGTCGATGTACCGTTGCGCTGCGAGGTATCCTTTTGTTCGTCGTTCACTAGTTCGCCGCAGCTAAACTGCGCTATACGGGTAACACCTTGACGGTAAGACTGCACCACAAACTGGCTGGAAAGGGCATTTACCGCTTTGGTACCAACGCCATTTAAGCCTACCGATTTCTGAAAGGCTTTGCTATCATACTTACCACCTGTATTAATTTTGGAAACAACATCAACCACTGAGCCAATTGGGATACCACGGCCATAATCGCGAACGGCGACTTTATTTTCATGAACGGTAATATCAATGGTTTTGCCAGCCCCCATTACAAACTCGTCTATCGAGTTATCAACTATCTCTTTCAATAATACATAGATGCCGTCGTCGTAGGCTGAGCCATCCCCTAATTTCCCGATGTACATACCGGGACGTAGACGGATATGCTCTTTCCAATCCAGCGATCGTATACTGTCTTCGTTATATGTCGTCATTTAACGTTATGATGGTTTATTTTTCGAAACAAAAATAGGAAAAAAAGCCGCATGGGTTGATACAAAAACTCGGGATCCCTGAAAATTGCTATTTTTTACTGAAATCAACTATTTTATAGATTGTTTGTTTCTAACGCGTTATACTTTTACTTATATTTAACAAAAGCGTTTTTTTATGGAACAGGAATCACAGGATAAATATAAAATTGTACCCCCCGCCTCTTGGGTAGAGACAGTGGACGATGAGCGACTGCTGTCATGGATCGTCGAAACAGACTTTTCCCAAGAACAGTATGATAATGGCAGGGACTACTGCTACTTCCTTAAGAAGCTTCAGTTTACCGATAATAGTCACAATGCTGAATACAATTTCATGGCTTACAGCGTGCAGCAGCCCGGTACATTAGATTTTGCTTCCGTAAATGAGTTTGTTTTATATCCGGCGGAGCACATCGAATTCCATCGCATCGCCGTGCTGCGGGATGGCATTCTGATTGATAAATTACCGGATACAACATTCAAGGTACTGGATAACGAAACGCAGAGTATTGACGGTGTCTTGAATAGTTCAAAAAAGGTGAACGTCGTCATTAAGGACGTTCGTCTGCACGATATTATGATTATTGAGGATACGCGTGTCGTTCGTTTTACGGAAAAGGATTTTTTGCGTAAAGAATTAATTAAATATATATGGTTTAGTCCAGACGTGTATTGGGCCTACGGTACATACGAGTTTGATTTGATTAACAAACGTACACATCCCATTCGCTACAAAAAGCTTTATTTCCGTGACGATCAAGGTGAACTATTGCCCATAGAGCAGGGTCTAGTGGAGCCTGACACCAACTTTTCGCTTCGCTATACAAATTATCTGAACTCGGTAGACGTGAATAGGGAAGTATACCCATTTATTGATTTTGCGACTGACCACAACTATGAGGAGCTGTTGCAGTTGGTTTACCCCTACTACCAAGCAGCATTGGAAACAAAATCACTTGGTGAGTATGCGCCAGATTTGGTGACGAAATTGGATGCGCTACCAGATTTAGATGCTAAAATCCAGTTTGCCATCGAGTATGTGCAAAATAGTGTTCGCTATCTATATAATGAGGACGAGATGCATGGGCACAAGCCGCAGGACCCTTGGATTACGTATGAGTTTAAACAAGGAGATTGCAAAGCTAAAACGGTACTTCTTAAAAGTATTCTGCAATATCTCGGTATTGAATCTGCGATTGTTTTGGTAAATTTCAACGCAGACTTTTATGTAAACCAGTATCTGCCGTCGCTCTTCAATTTCAACCACGTTATCCTGAAGATTTCTAACGATGGAAAGGAGTATTTCATTGATGCTACCTCCCGTGACGAATATGGTTCTTTAGAAAACAGATCATTCATCAGTTTTTTAAACTACTTAGAAATAAAGCCGGAAAGCACCATTCAACAGCGGGGAGGTTATAAATCGTCAGGTTTCTCTATTTTCGATGAGGTTCTTTTTGAGGTTAAAGATGATATAGGTTTTATAACACTAAAAACTACGTACAGATATAATCGTGCAAATGCGATGCGTAGGTATTTCAAAAACACCAATAAGAAAGCGATTGTAGACCATACGAATAACTTTGTTTTTAATTGCCTGGACTTTGTGGAGTCTGATAGTGGAAACGACAAACGCGAAATTTTTAAAGACGCAGCAATCGCAGTGTTGAGGGATGACAAGGTTGATAACGTTTTTATTACCGAATACACGGCAAGCATCAATAAGCCTTATTACATGACTAGCGATGGGCGGAAGTATTTAAAATTTTATGATTCTAGTGTAGTAAAACAGAATCTTCGGGAGTATGTGCAAAAAGATGTAAGCTTTTGGCAGCCATTCGAGTCTGAAAAATACCAAATTACTATTCGTTCCGACAAGCCCATCGATACCCGTGATGAAATAACGAATAAGCAGTTAGCCGTCGAATACGAACTCTTTAAATATACTATCAAAAAGAAAGTGGACAGGTATCAAGCGGTTGCTGATATTGAGTTCATTCCGTTGTGCAACGTGGAGGTGCCTGTTTCCGAGATACCTTCTCTGCGTGATAAATATGCAGAAGTGGCGCGCAGCGCTTATGGACTCGGTGTTGGAATTGCCAAGCCGTCGTTCATGGAGTCGCTTAAGAGTATGTTTAGCAAGTCTTAAAGAAAAGGGGAAGTTCAGCGTCTGCTGAATTTCCCCTTTTCTTCCTTTTGGTAGGAAAAAACTATCTGCCGAAATCGTCCTGAACGCGCACGATATCGCTTTCGTCTGACGGGTTCTCGCTATCTGTATGTTGCCAGATTTCAGCAACTACACCATAGCCTTCCAATCCGATTAAGCGATGTCTCTCGCCTTGCGACAATCTAATAAATTCGCCAACTGTAAGTCTTTTAAGCTCATTTTCCTCATCTGTATTGCTCGTTACCACGCCAACTTCGCCCTGCGTCACGCGCCAGATTTCTGCACGGCGGTGGTGGTATTGCCATGATAGGCGTTTGTTGGGAGCAACAACAAGTATTTTGGGGCTTAACTTACCAGATATTTTTAAACCTTGCACATCCAGTCCGTCGAAGTATTGATCAGCAAATTGCTGCGCTTGGTCTTCATTAATTACAAAAAAACCGCCCCAAGGTCTTGTCTGATCGACGTTGTCAATTTCAAAACCTTGCGCTTTTAGTTTCTCTTCAATCTGGCTAAATAATTCGCCTTTTTCCATATGTTCTGCCATGTCTTTCGTATTTGTGGTGAAGTTAATAGTTTTCTTAAATTACACCAAAAAAAAGCGCTGTATATGCGCTTTTAAACTTAGTGAGCCTGTTTCGATATATTTGATAAGGCGTTTTCCAAACCTTATCGATACCGATCTTCGGATGAACGGCTAGATATTGTTATCTTTGTGATTCATCAATAATCAGGGAGTAAATTCATGGGACATACAGAAGTTGACGGTAAAAATGTGGCCTTTATGCAGGCCGTTTCTTTCGTTAATCAAACTAATCAGCATTTATTTCTAACCGGCAAAGCCGGAACTGGTAAAACGACTTTTTTAAAGTATATCCGGGAAAACTCCTATAAAAAAATGGCAATCACTGCGCCAACAGGCGTTGCAGCCATGAATGCAGGTGGCACTACCTTACATGCCCTTTTTTGGTTGCCCTTCGGTGTGTTTATCGAAGACTATACGCTTAAATGGGACGAACAAGACAGCCACATCTATAACAAGAGTCGACTTTTTTCAACCATCAAACTCACGAAACAACGGCGCGCTATCTTACAAGAGTTGGAGCTACTGGTGATTGATGAGGTGTCCATGGTTCGTGCGGACACGCTGGATGCGATCGACGTGATTCTGAAATCGGTGCGGCGCGATATGCGTCCATTTGGAGGCGTGCAAATGTTGTTCATAGGTGACCTTTACCAGCTGCCGCCCGTGGTGCGGGACCATGAATGGCAGGTGTTGCGGCAGCATTACAGCAGTCCGTTCTTTTTCGATGCCAAAGTCTTGCGCGAGCATCCGCCCGTGCTTTTGGAGCTGAATAAAATATACAGGCAAAATGATAATGACTTTATAGGCTTGTTAAATAATATCAGGAATAACGAATGTTCCCAAGCGGATTTAGATTATTTAAATGCGCACTATAGTGAGCAGTTCACTCCAGAAGAGGGGGAGCAATTTATTACATTGACATCTCATAATAAACTGGCAGAGGGTATTAATCAAGAACAGCTGATGCGGTTAAACGGTACTATGCACAATGTTAAGGCGGTTGTCAAGGATGAATTTCAGCAATCATCGTTTCCTGCAGAGGAAATCCTTCCCCTTAAAATAGGTGCGCAGGTGATGTTTATCAAAAACGATACTGGTGAAGATCGCAAATTTTTCAACGGAAAGATCGGGACGGTGAAAGAGTTGCATTTGGATAAACATCAAGTCCTTGTTTCTTTTCAAGATGGCTCAGAAGATGTGACGGTGCGACGTGAAACGTGGGAGAACATTCGTTATAACTACAATAAAGGGGAAGATAAGATTGAGGAAGAGGTGATGGGCACATTCTCACAATTTCCGCTTCGTTTGGCCTGGGCCATTACGATTCACAAAAGTCAGGGTCTGACGTTTGATCGAGCGGTGATCGATGCCGGTGCATCTTTTGCTGCAGGGCAGGTTTACGTGGCGTTAAGTCGGCTCACAGGGCTGGAGGGGCTTGTTTTGAAGTCTAAAATTCCTCATCATTCTATCCGTACAGATTTCCAAGTGGTAGACTTTATGAAGCGCATGCGTCCGGGTGATGAAGTAGCAAAAATGTTGGAGGTATGTCAACGGCACTATCTCGGACAAATCTTATTGCAAAGTTTTCGTTGGGGAACTTTGGTAGAAGGCGTGGAAGAGCTTAAAGAATCATTGACAAAGCGGAATATAGATAGCAAAGATGCTGCTCTTGCCGTATTGAACGGCGTAGCTGACGCCTTGCGAGAGCAAGAAAAAGTGGCTAATAAATTTATTACACAATTGTATGCTATGCTGCGCGATAAAGCGCAATTAGACTATGGAAAGATTTGTGAGCGCACGCAATCCGCCGTGGCATGGTTTCTTCCAAAATTCGATGCAGATGTGCTACTGGCTATGCAGCAGCATATTGAAGAGTGGAAAATAAAAAAGCGCACCAAAAAATATGTTGAAGAGCTGCGCTCGCTGTTGCTGGACTTCCGGCGCAAAAAAGAGCAATTGGACCACTGTCTCACCATTGCTGATATTTTAACACAGGAGGGCGATTTATCTCAGGTTGTAGATTCAATCAATGCGAAGGAAAAGACCAAGGATAGTCGTGTGAAATCAACTACGGATGATTACGCCGTGAAGGATACGAAAGCGATTTCGCTTGATATGTTTATGGATGGTCTGAGCATTGAAGAGATTTCGAAAAAGAGAGATATGGTCGTAGGCACAATCTATGGGCACTTGATCAATTACGTGGGGACAGAGGTTGAGGCTACCGATTTAATCGCGGAGGAAAAATTGAATAGAATAATGGATGTTATCCGTGAAAACCCTGAAAAGTCATCCTCTGAACTGAAAGTAATGTTGGGCGCAGACTTTGATTATCCGGACATAAAGATCGGACAAAAACTGCTGGAGCTTACCGCCGACTGATTATGATTTTCTTTTTGTACGAATTTAGAAAAGCCGGAGTGTGCAGGATAGTTTCTGCATATTAAATCCTATCTTTGAGTCCTTTTAGTTGCCGATGGAAGATGGAAGAAAAAAAGGGAAGTAAAGCGAAAAACAAATGGTTAGTCTTCACTTCCATGCCTATACAGATGGGTGTAACAATTTACTTGTTTTACCGATTGGGCGCTTGGTTGGACGAGCGTTATTCGGTAGAGGGGGAGTGGTGGATGAAGGGGCTAACCATGTTAGGCGTTATCGTATCTATGTATCAGTTTATAAGACAGGTCAATTATTTAAATAAGAATGAGTAAGTATGTGCGTTTCGGAATTTTTCTGTTGCTGTTAGCAGGAGTAAGTTATTGCCTTCATACATTAATCTTACAAAATTTGGGACTTGATTCATATTGGCTACAAACTGATTTCTCACTGACGGGCATGTATATGTTCTTTTTTGGGGCGTCACTAGCAGTCGCCATATTGCTGATGTTAGCAGATTTTGCTTTCCCAAATTATCTGAGTTTTGTATTTCTGGGCTGTATTCTGATAAAGGCTATCGCGAGCTATTTATTTATTCGATCCGGCCTAAATTTATTCGAAAATGACTTTTTAGAATTGAACTTTTTAGTGGTGTTTTTTATCTTTTTATTATATGATATTTTGGCAGCTTATAAGCTTGTGAATCAAGGAGTAAAGGTTGTTGAAAAGTAAATCTATAAAAAGTTCTAACATTTGTTAACAAATGCCAAATAAAGTTGTATTTTTGCGCAAAATTTTTTATCATTCAATAGTAAATCGAAATGGTGAGTCTTAAGAGAGCACTTTTATTTTTTACAGTAATTTTCTTTGCTGTTGCCCCGTTTACCGCACTTCGTGCCGCTGAAGAAGCGCATCATGATGGAGAGTCCAAATCTCAGGCGGAGGAAATTCAGGAATACAGTCAGCATCACTTGGAGGACGATTATTATTTTTCGTTGTTTACGGATAAAAAAGCTGGGAAGCACTATGGTTTTCCTTTGCCAGTTATCTTGATTGACGGAGGTCTCAAAGTGTTTTCATCCGGCAAATTTCATCATGGAGAATCGGTGGTTGAAAAAGATGGTCAGCACTACAAGTTACACCACGGTAAGATCTACAAGACAGATGCCACAGGGACATTAACCTTTGACGAGCATCACCATGCTACAAATGCAAAACCTTTAGACTTCTCGATCACGAAAAATGTCGTGGGATTGTTTCTTGCAGCAGCCCTGTTATTTTGGGGTTTCATAAGTTTAGCAGGAACATACAAAAAAGGACCAAACGCATTGCCGAGAGGTATGGGTCGTGCGCTGGAGCCTTTAGTACTTTATGTTCGCGATGAAATGGCGATGCCAAACATTGGCCACCGTTACAAAGAATTTATGCCGTATTTGTTGTCAGTGTTTTTCCTAATATTTGTTTTGAACCTATTAGGTTTGACGCCACTGGGCTTTAACGTTACTGGAAATATTTCGGTTACCCTATGTCTAGCGCTCTTCACGTTTTTAATCACAAACTTCAAAGCTAATAAAGATTATTGGAAGCATATTTTCTGGATGCCAGGTGTTCCTGTCCCATTCAAATTTGTACTTGCCCCTATTGAAGTGTTGGGTATGTTCACAAAGCCTTTTTCCCTTATGCTTCGTTTGTTCGCAAATATTACGGCTGGTCACTCTGTGGTGATGGGGCTTATCGCGATCGTTTACTTATTTCAACAGCAATTGACGGTGCCAGGTAGTATCGGTGTCTCTTTAGTTTTGACATTGATCCTTACATTCTTGGAATTGTTGGTTGCCTTTTTACAGGCGTTTATCTTCACCATGTTGTCCTCTTTATTTATCGGGATGGCTGTTGAGGAGCACGCTCATCACTAAGCATTTTTTGTTAAATTTTATATTATAAATTCATTACTATGTACAACTTAATTGGAGCAGGTTTAATCGTAATCGGTGCAGGTTTAGGTTTAGGTAAAATCGGTGGTTCAGCTATGGAAGCTATCGCTCGCCAGCCAGAAGCAGCATCTAAAATTCAAACTGCAATGATCATCATTGGTGCCCTAGTAGAAGGTTTAGCATTCGGTGCTTTAATCCTAGGTAAATAAGCCAGTGTACAGTACAAGGCATCCTTTGCAACGGTTGGTTGCAAAGGTGCTTTTTTAAAAGACAAAAAATAAAAACATTATATTTTATACTATTATACAATGGATGCATTAATTAATCAGTTCTCGTATGGTTTGTTCTTTTGGCAAATTATCATTTTATTGATCGTGATCTTTATCTTGGGTAAATTTGCATGGAAGCCTATCATAAATGCTTTGGAAGAACGTGAGAAAGGTATTTCTGATGCTTTGGCCTCTGCTGAAAAGGCAAAGTTGGAAATGGCTCGTTTAACCAATGAGAATGAGCAACTATTAAAAGAAGCGCGTGCAGAGAGAGACGAGATTTTGAAAGAAGCGAAAGAATTGAAAGATAAAATCGTTTCTGAGGCAAAGCACGAAGCGCAAGAGTCTGCGAAGAAAATCCTAGAACAAGCGAAGCGGGAAATCGAAGAACAAAAGAACTTAGCATTAGCTGAAGTTAAAAACCAAGTTTCTTCTTTATCTTTGGATATTGCCCGTAAGGTATTGACAAAAGAATTTCAAGACCAAGGCAAGCAAGAAGCGTTTGTTGCAGACTTGTTGAAGGATGTTAAATTAAACTAAGATTGAAAAGCAATTACGCTTTTTTATTTTTCAATTTTTACTTTTTAAACCGAGCGTAGCGAGCTCATCAAAGATAATTTAATAAGATGTCAATTTTTACAGTTGCCTCCAGATATGCAAAATCACTTCTTGAACTAGCACAGGAGCAAGGTAATTTAGACGCTGTTAAAGCCGATATCGATCAAATCGTTGTCGTTTTGAAGTCCAATACGGAAATTCAGACAGTTCTAAAGAACCCTATCATCAGTGCAGATAAAAAGCGGAGTATTTTACAGGCCCTTTTCAATGGAAAGGTGAACCCCTTGATCGTATCCTTTTTCAATATATTAGTAAGCAAGGGGCGTGGTGATATTCTAGTTGATATCGCTCAGGAATTTATTCGCGAATACAACCAATTGAAAGGTATCGTTAATGCAACTGTTATTTCGGCAACGAAATTATCGGAAAAAAATCTGAATGATTTACAGGCAAAGATTTCTCAAGAAATCAACGCTCAGGTATTGCTTAAGAACAAGGTAGATGCTTCCGTGATCGGTGGTTTCAAACTCCTTGTTGGCGACAGACAGATCGACGCAACGATAGCCGGTAAATTGAATAAATTGGAAAAATATTTTGTAAGTCAAGGCGTTTAATTCGCATTGACTTTTGGATAAAAAATAAAATCAAAAACCCCTTATAATAATAACAATGATAGAGGTAAGACCAGATGAAGTTTCGGCAATTCTTAGAGAGCAATTGTCAAGCTTTAAATCAGAAGCCGAACTCGAGGAAGTGGGTACCGTACTTACTGTGGGTGACGGTATTGCTCGTATTTACGGCTTAACTAAAGTTCAGTCCGGTGAGTTGGTTGAATTTGATAACGGATTAGAAGGTATCGTATTGAACCTGGAAGAAGACAACGCAGGTGTTGTACTTTTAGGATCTTCAGACGAAATCAAAGAAGGAGATACCGTAAAACGTACAAAACGCATCGCATCTATCAAGGTTGGTGAAGGTATGTTGGGTCGCGTTGTGAATACATTAGGCCAACCTATTGATGGTAAAGGACCTATCGCAGGCGAGACTTACGAGATGCCAATCGAGCGTAAAGCACCAGGGGTAATTTATCGTCAGCCGGTAACTGAGCCTTTGCAAACAGGTATCAAGGCTATTGATGCAATGATTCCAGTAGGCCGTGGCCAGCGTGAGCTTGTAATCGGTGACCGTCAGACAGGTAAAACTGCTGTATGTATCGATACAATCTTGAACCAAAAAGAGTTTTATGATGCAGGTCATCCTGTATTCTGTATATATGTTGCCGTTGGTCAAAAGAATTCTACGGTAGCGAATATCGTTCGCGTGCTTGAAGAAAAAGGAGCGATGGCTTACACGGTTGTGGTAGCAGCTTCAGCGGCGGATCCTGCACCTTTGCAATTCTATGCGCCAATGTCAGGTGCTGCGATTGGGGAGTTTTTCCGCGACACAGGTCGTCCGGCGTTGATCGTTTATGATGATTTGTCGAAACAAGCTGTAGCCTACCGTGAAGTTTCTCTATTGTTACGTCGTCCTCCAGGACGTGAAGCATACCCAGGAGACGTTTTCTATTTGCACTCCCGTTTATTGGAAAGAGCAGCGAAGATCAACGCTTCCGATGATATCGCACGTAACATGAACGACTTGCCAGAATCCATTAAGCATTTGGTAAAAGGTGGCGGATCTTTAACAGCACTACCGATTATCGAAACGCAAGCAGGTGACGTATCAGCTTATATCCCTACAAACGTAATTTCGATTACAGATGGTCAGATTTTCTTGGAATCGAACTTGTTCAACGCAGGTATCCGTCCAGCAATCAACGTTGGTATCTCGGTATCGCGTGTAGGTGGTAACGCGCAGATCAAATCAATGAAGAAAGTTTCTGGTACATTGAAGTTGGATCAAGCACAATTCCGCGAGCTAGAGGCCTTTGCTAAGTTCGGATCTGATTTAGATGCAGCGACGAAAGCTGTTCTTGATAAGGGTATTCGTAACGTAGAAATATTAAAACAAGGTCAGTACTCTCCTGTAGCAGTAGAAAAGCAAGTTGCGATTATTTATGCAGGTACCAAAGGTTTGTTCCGTTCGGTTCCGGTAAAAGATGTCCGTAAATTTGAAGAAGAGTATTTGACTCAGTTGGAACAACGTCATCCGGAAGTTTTAGCGGGCTTGAAAGCCGGCAAATTCAGTGATGAATTGACTGATGTGTTAGATAAAGTAGCTAAGGACTTAGCAGCAAAATATTAATCAGATATGAGTGCTAGCGTATTGTGTGTGCACATACACAATACGCACAGCTCAAATCGACACTAGTATATGGCAAATTTAAAAGAAGTAAGAAACCGGATTAGCTCGGTAAGCTCGACGCAACAAATCACGAAGGCCATGAAGATGGTGGCTGCCGCGAAATTGAAGCGTGCGACAAATGCTATAGTACAGTTACGTCCGTATGCCAATAAGCTAAGAGATATTTTAGCTCAAGTTTCCGCTTCTGTGGAAGGAAACGACTCTCCATATACACAAGACCGTATCCCTACAAAGGTGTTGGTTATTGTGTTGACATCAAACAGAGGTCTTGCAGGTGCGTTCAATGCTAATGCTATTAAAACAGCTAACAATTTAATTTTTAGCAAATATGCAGAGCAACACGCACGTGGCAACTTAAGCATCATTGCTATTGGAAAGCGCGGTCACGATTTCTTTCAAAAGCGTGGTTTTAACGTCATTGGGAATTACAACGATTTGTATAGCGATCTTAACTTCTTGAATGTATCGCAAGTTACAGATTATGTAATGGAAGAATATAAAGCCGGAAATATAGATCGTGTGGAGGTGGTGTATAATGAGTTTCGTAATGCAGCTGTTCAGATCTTAACTGCAGAGCAGTTGTTGCCTCTACTTCCCGAAGAGAAAGAAGAATCGGATAAATCTGCTGCAGAAGTAGACTATATTATCGAGCCATCTAAAGAAAAGATTATTGAGGAATTGATTCCAAAAGCCATCAAAACGCAATTATATAAGGCGGTGCTTGATTCCAATGCTTCTGAGCATGGAGCACGTATGACGGCCATGGACAAAGCAACAGAAAATGCAGGTGATTTACTTAAATCGCTTAAACTTTCTTATAACCAGGCTCGTCAGGCAGCAATCACTACCGAGCTTTCGGAGATTGTTTCTGGAGCTGCAGCGTTGTCAAACGGATAATTTTATTTCAATTCTACAGCAAAAGGCTGCTTTATCTTTTTCGATAAGCGGCCTTTTTTATTACCGTACTACGCTGCTTCCCATCGCTATTGTTAAGTCGTCAGTTTTAATTTTCTTCATCTGACATCAAGTCATCAATAGCGTAGCCATCCTTTTATTTTAGTCAATGCAGCGTTTTCCTTATTATAACTGAATAGCATAAACTTATTAGGTTAAATATTTATTCATTATTATGCTTTTGTTGAATATTTATTTTATCTTTAAGCATCAATTATAATGAATTATGATAATCAGGATGTTACTTCTCCAAGTAATTACCCTTCGGTTATCTGCTCAACAGTTTTCTCTACCTCTACTATTAGGGGCAGGCGGTGTCTACATCGCGGAGGAAGGATTCTTTGCATTGCAGGATAATTCGGAAGGTATTACATTAATCAAAAGCGTTCCAGTTTGGAAGGCCTCTCGCCATCATTATCATCGTGTTTGCATAAATACAGCCACAGCGACTGCTATATACACTATCCAACGGCCATGCCATAGCAGATCGCCGCCTGATGATGTCAGCAAGCATGAAGTATACTCGTTGCTACGAAATCCAACTGACATACTTCTGCTACCTATAGCGGGGAGCGCAAACGGGTACATTCGGTCTTTTGATTAGGTAACCCTCGTCATTCATTTCCTCTAAACATTTCTTTGCTATGCATCTTAAGATTTACATGCTAACCCTATCTTTCTTTGTATTGGTGCTGGAATCAACCTGTCAGGTCTTTTCGGAGCTAACAATGGAACAAGAAATTGTCGAGCAGATTCTTGAAAATCTGGATCAGGAGGTAGATTTAAGTGAGTTCACCGAACTGTTACGTTTTTATCTCAAAAATAAAATAGATCTCAACATGACTGATGGAAAAGAATTGAAAGATCTCTTGTTTCTAACACCGATTCAAATACTTGGCATCGTCAATCACCGTAAACTAACCGGAGGCTTTCTCTCTGTATTAGAACTGCAAGCTATCGATGAGCTTGACGTGCAAACAGCCGAAAAGCTGCTTCCTTTCGTAACTGTGCGTCCGCGAGGAAGTCTTAGGGATTTGAGTTGGAAGGAGATCCGACAGAAGATTGATCAAGAAGCTATCATTCGTTATGGTCGTGTGCTCGAAGAACAGTTGGGTTATACGATAGAGGATACTAATCGCTCAAGATACCTGGGAGATCCCAATCGCTATATGGTGCGCTATCGAATGAATATGGCGGACAAAGTTCGTTTGGCTGTTAATATGAAAAAGGATGCAGGCGAACCTTTTTTTCGTGAGCAACAAAGATTTGGGTTTGATCATTATGGCATAAGCTTGTATGTGAAAGGTGGATCAAATTTGAAAGAACTGATAATAGGTGATTATGCTTTACAGTTGGGGCAAGGATTAGTGGCGTGGAATGGTCTGAGTTTTGGTAAGGGAGCCCTAATTACCACGAGCGCTCGTAATGCGGCGACCATACGAAGCTATACGTCTATGAACGAATTTAACTTCCTGCGCGGTGCGACGGCAACTGTAGGCTGGAAGAGTATTGAACTTACGCCCTTTGTTTCTTTACGCCATCTGTCAGGATCGGTAACGGATACAGATGATGGGCTAGAAATTCGTTCCATTTCAACAACAGGGCTGCACCGTACACCAACGGAGCTCCGTAACCGACATCAGGTACACCAACTTGTTTCTGGCGCAAATTTGTACTACAATAAACAACGCCTACGTTTGGGAGCCGTCGCTCTATATAGCCGCTATAATGGTACCGTAGTTCCGACTGCAGCTATGCGTAATCTATACAGCTTCCGTGGGCAAGAAAGTATGAATGTAGCGGTTAACTACCAGTTCACATTTCGCAATGCATATATCTTTGGGGAATCTGCTCATCAGATAAACGGATCATGGGCAACTATAAATGGTGTAATAGCTAGTCTGCACCCTAAAGTATCTATTTTCGCTAATTATCGTAATTATCAGAGAGCATACTATTCGCCGCTAGGCCAAGCTTTGGGCGAAGGAAGTCGGGTAGCAAATGAACGTGGCATTTACTCTGGCATTTCTTACCGCGTGGCTAGAAAGATAGATTGGGTTAGTTACGTAGACTTCTTTCGTTTTCCCTGGTTGCGCTACCGCGTTGATGAGCCGAGCGCCGGCGCAGATATTTTTTCGCAATTAACGTACGCGTGGTACAAAAAGGGAAACATAGGGCTACGCTATCGGTATCGCGTAAAGCAGGAAAATTGCAATGACCCCAGGCCCGAGCCGCACCTCGCTGACGTGTGGCGCCATCAAATGCGTCTTAATTTTCAATATAAATTAACAAAACAATGGGAAATCCGTTCCCGCTGTGAAACGGTTTCTTTCCAAAAGGAAGATCGTTTTGACCGAGGGACATTGCTTTTTCAAGACGTCTTTTGGACGCCAGCTAAATTGCCCGTACACATGAATGTGCGGATAGCATTTTTCAACACAGACTCTTATGAAGCGCGATTATACGCGTTTGAAAACGATATACTGTATGCTAATTCTTTTCCTCTTTATAATGGGAAAGGATGGAGGTCTTATCTAAACCTGCGTTACCGTGTAACGAAAAAGATGGACTCTTGGGGGCGCTATAGTGTCAGCAGTTATCGGGACGTCGAAACTGTAGGATCTGGTTTAGATCGAAGTGATGGATCTGTTCGCTCGGAAATGCGGATACAGCTGCGGTACAAATGGTAGCTTTAAATAGCACAGAAGCGCTTCGGAGGATGCCCTTTTTTCGGGCTTTCATATGCTATGGCGCAGGCATCCTGTTCGGTCGACTGGTGGAGATGCCGTCCAGCCTCCTGGCAATAACGGACGCAGGAGTTTTGCTGTTATCTCTCGTGATGTTTCTGATGACCGCTTTTTGGAGACGCCTCAATCAAACTCTTTTTCCTTTATTTTTATACCTATCCTTATTTGTTCTTGGCATATCATCCATTTTGAGGCCGCTTTCCACTCATCAAAAAATTGCGTTTGAACGCAGTGGCTTGGAAACGTGTATAGGGTTAATCGCCGATGAGCCAAGCATACGGGAGAAGGTTATCCGTTTCCCCGTAGCCCTAGACCAAGGCCAATCTGGGGATCGTCATTACCCGATATCTGGAAAAGTGATGCTGAGTGTTGCGCGCGGAAACGAAGCCCAATCCTTTCGCTATGGCGACAAAATAGCATTTAAAAATACATTGCAGCCTATACCCCCGGCTTTTAATCCGCAGCAGTTTGACTATAAACGGTATTGCGCAAACAAAAACATGTATTACCAAGGGTATGTGAAAACACAGGATTACCAACTGATCGGTAGGGAGCGTGGCGAACTTTTGGTAGGGCTTGCGCTTAAGTTACGCCATACATTGAAAGATAAGTTTGCTAAGTTCGTGACAGATCAGGAAGCTTTAAGTGTGTGTGCGGCGTTGATCTTTGGCCATCGTAGTGATTTCAGTAATGAAACGTTACAGGTATTTTCAGAAACGGGTACAATACATGTTTTAAGTGTTTCTGGAATGCATGTGGGGATCGTATTTTATCTTTTAAACCTTATCTGTCGTTTTCTGGATAAAATACGATATGGGAAAGTGTTTCGATTTACTTTCATTATGCTTGCCATATGGAGTTACGTTGTGCTAACGGGCATGGCGCCCTCCATTCTTCGTGCTGGCCTAATGATATCCTTTCTTTTATTTGCGGATTGGGGAGAACGGAAATACGCTAGCTTAAATTCTCTTTTCGCTTCCGCATTTCTGTTGCTTATCTTCGATCCATTTCTGATTTTTGATGTAGGTTTTCAGCTGTCTTATATGGCGGTATTTGGATTGTTTACGTTGTATCCGCTGTTGAATAAACTTGTTAGGCCTCGCTATTGGTTTCCACGTGTCGCATTACAATTAATCTGGGTGTCATTGAGCGCTCAACTTTTTACTGCACCCTTTGCTTTATATTATTTCCAGCAGTTTCCGACTTATTTTCTAGTCGGCAATCTATTTATTGCATTACCTTCCACTTTGCTGATGTACCTCGGTATTCTATTAAGCTTTTCACCTTTCGCATTTTTGAATGCTTACATAGGGCTGGGGTTAGTTTACCTCTGTAAGTTTATGCTTGAGGGTTTGTACTTCGTTCAGAAGCTGCCTCTATCTGTTATCTCAGGAATTCAAATGAGTGTTTTTGAAATGATCCTGTTTGCTTTGCTACTTGCACTTTTCGTTACATCATGGCGTATGAAATCTAAATCTATGTTGTTTTCGGCAACTCTATGTATGTTGTTGTTCAGCGCCGCTTCTGCATACTATTCCCTCGCCCGCTGGTCTTTCAAAGGAATAAAAGTGTATAATGTTCAGCGCGATCTTGCCATAGCGTTTATTGATAATGGGAAGGTATCGTTAATTTCTACGTTTGACAGCTTGAATCATCCGCGGCTAAAGATGTTGGTTTGGCCAGATCTAGCGATGTATACCAAAATTGATCATGTTGGGTTTCAACAAATAAATCGGGTTGCAGGAAGGAATTACACGATCAATAGCGGCTTTGGTAAGCTGGTTATTGTGAATCGTTACCCTCATTTACCGGCACTGGACTCTGCTGATTGGATCGTGCTGCGCAATTTACGGACGATGGATACGTTAGATTTATCTGCAATACGCCCGAGAAGATCAATTATTTTCGACGGCTTTAATACCGATACGGTCATCTCTCAATTGCGTAAGCGTGCTGGTTCTGCGGATGTGGAACATTATGTATTGAAAGATAATTTTGCTTATGTTTGGGAGAAGCCCGATTAAAAGATGGAAAGCAAGAGTGTAGCCATATTGAAGCAGTATTGGGGATACGATACGTTTCGTCCCTTACAGCGTGAGATTATAGAATCTATTCTGCAAGGAAGGGATACGCTGGCGCTGTTACCGACCGGCGGAGGGAAATCTGTCTGTTTTCAAGTGCCCGCCATGCAATTAGCCGGCATATGTATTGTTGTTAGCCCATTAATTGCACTGATGAAAGATCAGGTTCAGAACCTGCGGAAGAAAGGAATTGATGCTGTTGCTATTTTTTCGGGCATGTCACATCGGGAGGTCGATATCGCCCTTGACAACTGTGTTTACGGTCGAATAAAATTCCTCTATTTAGCACCTGAACGTTTGTATAGCGACTTGGTACGTGAGCGAATTCGCTATATGAAAGTAAGTCTTTTTGCCATCGATGAAGCCCATTGTATATCCCAGTGGGGTTATGATTTTCGCCCCCCATACCTTCAGCTTTCAAGTCTTCGCACGCTACATCCAGACGTTCCGTTTCTTGCTCTTACAGCCACAGCTACACCGGCGGTGGTGGAAGATATTCAGGAAAAATTGGAATTTGTCGGCCGACAGGTATTTCAGATGAGCTTTCGTCGGGCGAATCTCGGTTACATGGCGCTAGCAGAAGATGATAAAATGGGCCGGATGTTGCGTATGATTAACAAGCTTGGTGGATCAGGGGTTGTATATGTGCGAAACAGAAGGGAAACGCAAGAGGTTGCCCAGTATTTGGTTAATCATGGGGTCTCGGCAGACTTTTATCACGCAGGGCTTGAAGCGAGTATGCGTTCAGCAAAGCAAGATAGCTGGATGGACAATAAAGTGCGTGTCATCGTAGCGACAAATGCGTTTGGAATGGGCATCGATAAGCCGGATGTACGCTTTGTGCTACATTTGGACATCCCTGATTCGCTGGAGGCCTATTATCAGGAGGCCGGGCGAGCAGGGCGAGATGGTAAAAAAGCGTTTCCCGTCTTAATGTATCAGCAAGTTGATCGGGATAAACTTTGGGAGAATTTCGAGGCGAGCTATCCATCCGTTAAGTTTATTCAACATGTCTATCACCATTTGGGGAATTATTTTCAGATTGCCTATGGAGCAGGCAAGGGCTCTTTCTTTGATTTTGATATCGTGGATTTTTGCAAACGGTATCAAATCGAGATTTTACCGACCATGAGCGCACTTAAATTTTTGGAAAAAGACGGTTGGATCAGTGTATCGGAAGCTGTGTTTATTCCGTCCCGCTTTAAGTTTGAAGTTGAATATCAAGAGTTGTATAAGTTTCAAGTACAGTCCGCGAAATATGACCCATTAATAAAGCTTATCTTACGCACTTACGGCGGCGTTTTTGAATTTTACGTGCCCCTGAACGAATATGATTTTGCGAAGAAACTAAAGACTTCCTACAGCAATATCGTCGACATGCTAAACTCACTCCAAAAACTACAGTTAGCTAGTTATCTTCCGAAAACGGATGCTCCTCAACTGGAATTTTTACAGGCTCGAGTTGACTATAAAAATCTTTTTATAGACGCCGCCTTTATACAGGAACGGAAGACGATAAAAGAAACACAGCTCAAGGCGATCTATGCCTACCTCGACGATACAGCGTGCAGGAGTAAAGCGTTACAACGGTATTTCGGAGAGCAAGATGAAACCTTTTGTGAGGTTTGTGATCTATGTTTGATGCGTGCGCACCGCAGCGGAATTGAAAATAAACTACGAGAAGAGATTAAGAATTTACTATTAGTGAATCAAAGATCGATAAAACAATTGGTGGACGATTTAACCATTGGGAACGACGAAATACGAGTTCGGGTAATTCGAGAACTATTGGATGAAGAACAGCTTACCTTAGAAGATGGGGTATATCGTTGGAATACAGGTTTTTAGCTTGATGGCAGACGTCTTGTATTGAGCGGAGTGAATTTATTTGACAAAACGATGAAAAAGTTCAAAAAGTAAAATTTTGATAAGGGTAGCAGACTTGTTAATTTTACAGCCTTATTTAAATCCATCCGGTTATGGCAAAAAAATTATATGTTTCGAATTCAACGGAATCGACTCGCATGTTCAAGAACGATTTTTTGGAGTCTTTAACAAAAATACATTACAGTGTGCCATTGATCTTTTGGGTGCCCGTTATATGTTATTTGATCTATAAATCATACGCAGCAGAGGAAATGGATGTTTCCCGAGTTCTGCTTTACTTCGTTTTCGGCTTGGCTTTTTGGACTTTAGCGGAATATGTACTTCATCGCTGGGTTTTCCATTTTCATCCTACATCAGCTTGGGGACAGCGGATTCATTTTATCTTTCATGGCGTACACCATGATTACCCGAAAGACCGACTGCGTTTAGTTATGCCTCTATCTGCCAGTATACCGATGGCAGCTTTTATTTATTTTATTTTCAGCTTTTTCTTTGAAGACTTTACCTTATGGTCGTTTTTTGCAGGATTTCTATTTGGTTATCTGATCTATGATGAGTGTCATTACGCGATGCACCATGCAAATTTCAAGTCGGGCTTATTCAAAAAGATTAAGGATCACCATATGTTGCACCATTATTCAGATCCTGAACGCGGTTTTGGCGTAAGTTCTGGAATTTGGGATTCGATTTTTAACTCTGGTTTCAAAAAGAAGAAGTAGAAAATCTAACTATATCATGGGCCGTGAACGGCCCATGATATAGTTACCATCTAATTAGTGCGGATCCCCAGGTGAAGCCTGCGCCAAAGGCAGCCAAACATACAAGATCTCCAGCCTTTATTTTTCCTTCTTCCCAAGCCTCACACAATGCAATGGGCACAGATGCTGCCGTTGTATTGCCGTATCGCTGGATATTGTTAAAGACCTTTTCGTCGGGAAGACCTAATGTTTTCTGTACGAATTGCGAAATCCGGAGATTTGCCTGATGGGGCACAAGCATATCGATATCTGTTGTACGAAGATCATTTTTCAACAATGCTTCTTGGATAACTTCCGGGAATTTCACTACCGCTTTTTTAAATACAGTTTGTCCGTCCATATATGGAAATGCGGTCCCATCTTCAAGCATCTCCGCGGTCATCAACATCCCACCAAGTTCTTGCTCTGGCCATTGAGGCTTATTATCTAACCATTTTCCTCCGGATGCACCAGGGTAATACATGGCTAACTTTTCGGCGTCAGCTCCATCTGCGTGCAAGTGAGTGCTTAAAATACCTTTTCCCGCTTCTGTTGTCGATTGTAGAACAACAGCACCAGCGCCGTCACCAAAAATCACGGATACAGCGCGTCCACGAGTGGAATAGTCCAAAGCAAAGGAATGTTTTTCAGAACCTACGACGAGAATGTTTTTGTACATGCCCGTTTTTATAAACTGATCGGCAACGGATAGTGCATACACAAAGCCTGAACATTGATTACGAATATCCAAAGCTCCGACTTCCTTCATGCCCATTTCACGCTGCAGCAAAACGCCGCAACCGGGGAAATAGTAGTCGGGAGAGAGGGTTGCGAAGATAATGAAATCAATCTCTTCTGCAGTAGTGCCCGCGCGTTCGATAGCGACTTTTGCCGCTTCGATGCCCATGGTTGTCGTGGTTTCCTCCAGCCTATCGGCATAGCGGCGCTCTTTGATCCCGGTCCGCTCCTGAATCCACTCATCACTGGTGTCCATAAAGCGCTTAAGATCATTATTGCTGTATACGTTCTTCGGCACATAATAGCCAATGCCTGCTATCTTAGACTGAAACATAAGTTATATCAATTTGATTAGATGGTAAAAGTACATAATTTTTAAAAAATAACTATTTTTGTGCTATGAGTGTACAAACCGAACAAGAGACGTTTACGCTGGAGGAAATTTTAGCTTCCGTAAAGACTTCCAATCGTCTGGTTCTTTGGAACGATGAAATCAACACCTTTGAACATGTTATAGCGTGCCTGATTAAGCATCTGCAATATACCGAGCCGCAGGCAGAGCAGATTGCCTGGAAAGTACACAATGAAGGTAAATGTGACGTTTTGGAAGGCTCTTTTACTGAGATGGAAGTGTATCGAAAAATCTTGAAATCGGAAGGTTTAACGGTCTCCGTTGAGTAAAAAGGCGCATCGTAATAATGCAGTTACGATAGAACGATAGAGGCTTTTATTTTGTTGTTTTGTGGAAATGTTAGTCTTCACAATGGTATCAACTAAAAACTTTAAGTTACTTTTATTCTTTATTTTTTCACCCTTTATACTACTCGCTCAAAAAGGAAAAATTGAAGCGATCGTTGTCGACGCTGAAACAAATGAGCCAATTATCGGGGCAAGTGCCTCCTTGCTTCAACAAACTGATAAAAAATACGTTTTAGGCGCACAAAGTGATATAGAAGGGAATCTTGCCTTTAATGCCGTAAGTTTCGGTACCTATGCGCTTCGCGTTACCTATGTAGGTAAACAAGATATCATCCGGGAGAATATACAGGTTAACAGTACGGAAGCGCTCAATCTGGGTAAGATCTTATTGACCGGTGACGGTAAAGTGATCCAGGAAGTCGTGGTGGAAGGACGTGCGCCAGAGATGCGCCTCGGGATTGATAGAAAGGTTTTTGACGTGTCGCAAAGTTTGGTGAGTGTCGGCGGATCGGCGACTGACCTATTGCAAAATGTGCCGACTTTGCAAGTAGACATGGATGGCGCAGTTTCCTTAAGAGGATCAAACGGTGTTAAAATTCTTATCGATGGGCGGGAGTCTGCTCTAGCAGGTAGTGACGTGAACGCCTTGTTGCAATCCTTGCCTGCGAATGCTATAGATAAAGTTGAAATCATCACGAACCCCTCATCCAAGTACGACGCTGAGGGCCAATCTGGTATTATTAATATCGTATTGAAAAAGAATGTCAACACCGGAATAAATGGTACAGCGACGGCGTCTGGAGGATCGTATAACAACTATATGGCAGGTGTTACCTTGAACTATCGTGATAAAAAATTCAACTATTTCGGAAGTTATAATTTCAACCGCCGTAACATGCTTGGATCCGGAGCGCGCAACAACTTATATACGAATAACAATAGCCGCATCAATAATACGGAAGAAACATCTCGCCGAGGCATTAATAATACAGTGAAGCTTGGAGCAGATTACTTTCTGAATGACAAGACAACGATTGGTGTGTCTGGTAATTTAAGCATACGTGATAATAACAGAGATGCTGATCTATTTTACCAGTACTTTGATCATCCAAGTCTTTCAGGCACTAGTATGCGTTTGTCGCGGCAAGAGGAAAGCGATCTTGGTTACGAATTTAATGTGGATTTTATCCGAAAATTCGACCGTGAAGGTGCTGAACTAGTGGCGAACTTCAACTATGGTCGAGATACTGAAGATGGTATCAATAGCTTTTCGCAAACCTATTCCTCCGGGATGCCAACGGATGGCCGTATTAATAATACAAGTGAGGATGGTAAGATGATGAATATTCAGCTAGACTACGTCTTGCCTTTTAGTGAGAACAGCAAGTTTGAGGCCGGTTATAGAAGTTTAATACGTAAGTCTTTTGATACACAGTTTTCCGATACACTGAATACAGCGAATAATCAATATTTCCCGGATTTCAGTATCAGCAACGATTTTGATATGACCAATGCGGTGCATGCACTATATGCAAACTATCAAAATAAATTGACGAAAGAAATCGGCTATCAGGTGGGACTGCGTGCCGAACAAGTGGATTTAGATACGCGATATTTCGCGAAAGAACCGGGGCTTCCTGAAGCAGAACGTGTGGTAGACGGCGGGCAGAATTACTTCCGGTTATATCCGACGGTATTCTTGACGTACGATGTCAATGAGGGTGGGGATAAGATCCAGTTGAGCTACTCTCGTCGTGTGCAACGCCCTCGAGGTTGGCAGGTCAATCCATTTCCCGACGTATCCGATGAGATGAACCGAAGACAAGGAAATCCAAACCTATTGCCCGAAGATATTCATTCTTTTGAAGCAAGCTTCGCAAAAACTTATAGCAAATGGAATTTCATATCAACAGCCTATTTCCGTCGGATGAACGATGTGATGCAGCCCTACATCTACCTTGTGGATGAAAACAGTGTAACATTTAGTCGATGGGAGAATTTAACAAGCTCTAACGTCGCTGGTTTGGAACTTATCTCGAAGGTCAATATCACCAATTGGTGGGACGCAACTTGGAACGGGAATCTATTTTACAATAAATTTGAAGGAAACGAGGCTTTCGCGATACAAGAACAGGAGGGGGTGAACTGGAATGCCAATTTAAACACGAACGTGAAGTTTCCAAAAAACTGGGCGTTTCAGCTGCGCGGAGACTACTTCGCACCGCGGGTGATGGCACAAGGAAAAACGAAATATATGACAGGTGTAGACGTTGCTGTAAAAAAAGAGTTTATGAACAAGCGTGCAAATCTATCACTCAATGTTCGCGATTTATTCAACACCCGACGCTTCGGTGCGCAAACAACCACTCCACAGGTAGTGACAGATTTTGAGCACCGCTGGATGAAACGCATGGTTACCTTGTCATTCTCTTACAGATTTGGGTTTCAAGATTTAACAAAGAAACGCGAGCAGCGTGATAATGGCGAATCCGAAGGCGATATGGGCGGCGGTTTTTAATTAGATTTTTATTATCTTTAATCAGCAACTAGACTTAAGTATTTTAATATGAAGAGAAATTTTATGTATGTGATCGGTGCTGCAATGCTCGTCACCACGCTAGCGTGCAAAGCGCAAACCGCGAAAAAAGCTAAAGCCAATGTCCCATCGTACGAAATTTTAAATCTACCGAAGGTTGATCTTAAAGATTTTAAGAAAAACGCTGCTGGTGCATATGTTATCTTCGATGGTACGTCATTAAAAGGATGGAGAGGATACAATAAAGAGAAGGTGCCAGCGAAATGGGGCATCGAAGATGGTATGTTGAAGTTCTCAAAGAATCCCGCAGGTGTCACTAATCCGGATGGCGGAGATCTAATCTTTGCGCATGATTTTAAAAACTTTGAGTTGGAGTTTGAGTGGAAGATCTCCCAGTCAGGGAACTCGGGTGTTTTCGTTCTTGCTAAGGAGGTAAAAGACCAGCCTATCTATATATCGAGTCCAGAGTATCAATTGTTGGATAATGAAAATCATCCTGATGCAAAGATGGGAGTAGATGGCAATAGAAAATCCGGATCTTTATATGACATGATCCCAGCCAAGCCACAAAACGGTAACCCGGCAGGTCAATGGAATAAAGCAAAGATTGTAGTTAATAATGGTAAGGTTACGCACTACCAAAATGACGTGAAGGTTGTCGAGTATAGTTTGTGGACGGCAGACTGGACAAAAATGCTTCAATCGAGCAAATTTAGCCAGGCTAAATGGCCATTAGCTTTCGAACTACTTAATAATGTAGGTGGGAAATCAAAATCCGGGGTCATTGGCTTCCAAGATCATGGAGACGATGTTTGGTTGAAAAATGTAACCGTTAAGGTACTTTAAAAGGAACATTTATCTGTAAGATAGTGTGAGGTCGGAAGAAATTCCGGCCTTTTTTATGCGCTTTCGCTCCCTATATAAACCATCGTTATCATCTTCTCTCTTGCTAGGGCAACTGTTGCTTGCTTAATACAGGTGTTTTAAAGCGTATTATTAGATCAATGTGGTATCTATTAATTCAGTCGTAAGAGCGTTAATGTTTGGCTTCTACAAGGTGCTATACTTCGGGAATAATGAAGTAATTATCTCATGATAAATAGGGACTGATAAAGCCAGGTGCCAGAATTTGATCGCAAAATTATGTCTGGGAATATGAATTATCCCGCGCCATTACCCAATATGGCTAACTTGTATAATATTGATTTAATATTTCTTTTAAACTAATATAAATTATTTTTTAAATTTTATTATTCTTTTTTATTAATACTTTTTGTTAATTTTATGTAATTATTTATATAAACGTAATAATTATGAAAAAAGCCGATTTATTTGGGTTAACGGTTGGAGTTTCTCTTCTGTTTTCCGTAAGCATTTTATCGTACAGCTCTCAGGCTAAAGTGGCTTGGGGTGTACACGAATTATCAAAGAGTGAGCCCGCCGCGGCTGTTACAGGTA
>NZ_JJMU01000011.1 GCF_000757725.1 Sphingobacterium deserti | reverse complement strand
GGTGTTGCTATTGCTACAACGCAGGGAGTCGTAACGGCTATTCGAGGAGCCTCTTGGGGGGCACGTATTGGAGCATATGCGGGTCCTATTGGAGCATTGTCCGGCGCAGTGTTGGGTGGATTGTAATTAACTATTATCGGCGAAGGCAGTACTGCCTTCGCTTTCCTCCTTATGGCTTTACATTTTTTGATTGGATGTTTCATCGGATTTTCGATCTGCTTCTCTCAATGGGCAGTCGGAAAAGCTATAGCGTTTGCGTTTGGCAAGACGATGGACAGTGCTATTTTAGATGAAGGTAAGCGAGGAATTCCTTTGTTGGAATTTGCTCTTTTTTCGATTTTATTTGGCTTGTTGTATATGCTGAGTGTGCGCTATGATTCAAACTTTATCACCATTATTTTAATTTCCTCATTCACTTCTTATAAATCTATTTTAAAGCCATTCTTCTGCGCTCTCCAAAGTAGAAATAGAAATGCGCTCTTTGAACAATATATATTGGCAAAAACAAAAATGCAGGTTGTGGTAGTTATTAGCCCGGTCAAATTTATCAATGCCTATGCATTTGGTGCCCTGCCTTTTTCTAGGCTAATAGTTATGAGTGAGCAACTGGTAGAACAATTGACCGAGACAGATATAAAAGCGGTTTTGCTACATGAAATGGGGCATTTGAAAGGAAAACATCTGTTACAGCTTTACTTGTATAATCTGTTTACAGTTTTTATGTATTATACCCTGGTAATGTATTTTTTTAGAAGCAGTATGGACTTTACCATCGCGGAGAAGTTTTCGTGTATCATAGCTGGCGGAGCAATTTTCGGTTTATTAGCCTATTTCATTCCAGTTCCTATGATGAAAAAATTTGAATATGATGCGGATTATTATGCGGCAAAAATTATAGGGGTAGAGCACTATTCGCAAATGCTTCAAAATCTTGATCAGCTGACGCAGCGAGCGCTTACGCATAGCGATTTTTATCACCCAAATCTGCAGCAACGTTTAAACAAATTGAAAGATGAAGACATACTGTAATTATCAATATGGAAAGGTATCTATTTGTTTTGTCGCATGGATAGTAGGAGGTGTACTGGCCTTCACTATTTCCCTAAGCGCAAGTGCAAACGCCAAGACTAATATGGTGATTACAGATCTAGGGCTACAATTGAAGCTACATCCGATATTGAATATTCTAATTAACAACTATTTGTATCTGACTTCGATCTATGTATTTGGTTTTTTGTCGTTTGGAATTTATACTATTGCCAGTTTCATTTTTAATGGCTTTTTACTTGGTTTATATGTCAAGAAAGCAACGACTATCGGTTTTAGTGTCAGCAAGCTGATTGTATTATTGGGGGGGCACGGGCCATTTGAAATAACAGCTTTTGTGTTAGCGGGTTCGCTAACCTTGATAAGAATGGAATCAATAAGCTATTTTCTTCAGGCAGACTTTTCAGTAAGTAAGCTTACTATCGAACTCAAGAAATTTAAACAGATTGTTGTTCTACCATTTTTGTTAATAAGTATCGCTGCACCCCTCGAGTTTTTTGCTTATAGACTTCACTTATGATAAATCTAAAAACTCTTTATGACGCTATTTAATAAAGAATTTAAAGTAACACTTTGTGTTTGGGGCTCTATTCAAGTCTTGTATCTGGTGTTTCTTAGTGAAAGTTTCCTCGCTGATGTAGACGATGACGTATTTAAACGAACCGCGAGATTAACAAGCTCGATTAGTATCCTCATTAATATAGCATTGATTCCTGCGTATATGGCCGTATTGGGTATCATTTCTTTTTTTAGTGCGCGGCTGTGTTCTTTGCAGCTCGAAAAGAGATATTTGGTTGATGGTTTAACACAAGTAGGTTTAGTCTTTATAGTCTATAATATATTGAAAATTGCTAATGTTTATTATTATCATGATGTTTTAAGGTCTATAGACCCTTTACTGGAATCTTCAGCTGAATTACTTAGCTCAACAAAATGGGTTCATATACAACAACTCCTTGACTTTTGTGTCACTTTTGGTGCAGGATTAATCTTTGTTTTAGAAATAGAGAAAGAGCTGCCGTTAAAGCTTTCTCAATGGATAACTTTGTTCTTCTCAATAACACTACCGCTGCTCCTGCTATCGATGATGAGCTTTTCTTAAATAGAGATAGGTTGTGTTTCACTATTCATTCCTCTTGAATCTTATAAACGCCCATCTATTCTTTACAATACAAAAAATCCCCGAAGTGATGAACTTCGGGGATTTGTATTACAAGATCTTCATAAGAAGCTCTTGTACAGTCATACATTGCTTTTGATGGCCTTATTGCGCATTTAAGAACATAGACTTTTGGCTATAAAGCTCTCTAAAGAATGGATCTTGTAGATCTTTAATGAAACGGATTGCTTCACCGGTCGATTTCATCTCTGGTCCTAAAGTCTTATCTACTTCAGGGAATTTCGAGAAGGAAAACACAGGTTCTTTGATTGCATATCCATTTAGTTTACGTTCGATGGTGAAGTCTTTCAATGTATTCGCACCGAGCATCACTTTTGTAGCAATATTGATGTAAGGAACGTCGTAAGCTTTCGCGATAAATGGAACCGTACGCGAGGCACGAGGATTCGCCTCGATAACGTACACTTTCTCACCTTTTACGGCAAACTGTATGTTTAATAATCCCTTAACATTTAAAGCTTTTGCCAGCTTGATAGAATATTCTTCCATCTTCTGTTGCACATCATTCGATAAGCTAAATGGAGGCAACACGGCAGATGAATCACCGGAGTGGATACCAGCAGGCTCAATGTGCTCCATCATACCGATGATGTGTACATCATTACCATCACATATAGAGTCTGATTCAGCTTCCTCCGCGCGATCTAAGAAATGATCAATCAAGATGTGGTTCCCAGGAAGGTTTTTAAGTAAATTAACAACGGCTTTCTCTAGATCTTCGTCATTAATAACGATGCTCATGCCTTGACCGCCTAATACATAGGAAGGGCGTACTAAGACAGGGTAACCAACCTCATTAGCAACTTTCAATGCCTCTTCAGCAGAGGTAGCAACACCATATTTCGGATAAGGAATATCAAGCTCTTTTAACAAGTCGGAGAAACGGCCGCGGTCTTCCGCTAAATCCATATCGGAGAATGATGTACCGATGATTTTTACACCAAGAGCCTCCAGTTTTTCAGCCATCTTTAAAGCTGTCTGTCCACCTAGTTGAACGATAACGCCTTCTGGTTTTTCCAATTCGATGATTTCTCGCACATGCTCCCAGAAAACAGGTTCAAAATAAAGCTTATCAGCCATATTGAAATCTGTCGATACGGTCTCTGGGTTACAGTTGATCATGATGGCTTCAAAACCACATTCTTTCGCAGCGATAAGACCATGAACACACGAGTAATCGAACTCAATACCTTGGCCGATGCGGTTCGGCCCAGAGCCTAGTACAACGATTTTCTTTTTATCGGATACAACTGATTCGTTTTCCTCTTCAAAAGTCGAATAGTAGTAAGGTGTTTTTGCTGGAAACTCCGCGGCGCACGTATCTACCATTTTGTAAACACGGTTGATGCCCAGTTCTTTCCGACGCGCATATACATCATCTTCGGATACATTGCCCAGTAGCCAGGAAATTTGCGCGTCAGAATATCCTTTTTGTTTCAAGGTCATGAAGAAGTCGCGCGGTATGTTGTTTAGCTGGTAGCGACGAAGCTCGGTTTCAAGCTGAACGAGTTCCTGGATTTGTACCAAAAACCATTTGTCAATGCGTGTCACCTTACGAATAGACTCCAACGGAACGCCCAATTCAAAAGCATCCTTGATATGGAAGATGCGATCCCCACTAGGGTGCTCCAGGCTGTCCATAATTTCTTCCAGATTGCGCAATTGACGACCATCGGCACCTAAACCCCAACGGTTGGTCTCTAAGGATTGACAAGCTTTTTGTAATGCTTCGATGAATGTACGACCGATTGACATCACCTCGCCAACGGCTTTCATTTGTAAACCTAATTCTTTATTAGCGCCTTTGAATTTGTCGAAGTTAAATCGAGGGATTTTTACGATGACGTAGTCTAGCGTAGGTTCAAAGTATGCGGAAGTAGTTTTTGTAATTTGGTTCTGCAGCTCATCAAGGTTGTAGCCAATCGCTAATTTAGCAGCGATTTTAGCAATAGGGTAACCTGTGGCTTTAGATGCTAATGCCGATGAACGAGATACCCGCGGGTTTATCTCGATGGCGATGATATCTTCGTTTTCCGGATTAACGGAAAACTGTACGTTACATCCGCCGGCGAAGTTGCCGATGGAGCGCATCATGCGGATAGCCTGATTACGCATATCTTGATAACATTTGTCACTTAAGGTCATTCCTGGAGCAACAGTGATCGAGTCACCCGTATGGATACCCATTGGGTCGAAATTTTCAATCGTACAGATAATGATGACATTGTCATTCGTATCGCGCAACAACTCCAACTCAAACTCTTTCCATCCTAAAACGGCCTGCTCTACCAACACCTCGTGTGTAGGAGAGGCGTGTAAACCTCTATTTAAAGCGGCGTCAAAATCTTCTTTACGGTGAACGAATCCACCGCCTGTGCCCGCCAATGTGTAGGAAGGACGGATTACTAGCGGGAAGCCAATTTCTTGCGCGGCTTCTTTACCTTCCAAAAAGGAGTTTGCAATTTTCGATGGAGCAACACCTACGCCAATATCAATCATAAGTTGACGAAATTCTTCCCTGTTTTCCGTCTTCTCGATGGCAGCGACGTCCACGCCGATTACCTTAACATCGTATTTCTCCCAAAGGCCCAAGTTGGACGCTTCGATACATAGATTTAGGGCAGTCTGTCCACCCATAGTGGGTAAAACAGCATCGATTTGTTGTTCTTGCAAGATCTTTTCGATGCTCTCGCAAGTAAGCGGCAACAAATAAACGTGATCTGCAATAACCTTGTCGGTCATAATCGTTGCAGGGTTCGAATTGATGATGGAAACCTTAATACCTTCTTCCTTAAGAGAAAGCGCTGCTTGAGATCCCGAATAATCAAATTCACAGGCTTGACCGATAACAATAGGTCCCGAACCAATGATTAAAACTGAATTAATGGAGGTGTTTCTAGGCATTATTTTTCTTGTTCAAAAAATTAACTTTCAATTTGTCGTGCTGAACAAAGCAATGAAAAATGCCTTTTATGGGAGGGTATTCCGACTGCTTTGTCGGAGTGCAAAGTTACATTATTTTATTTAAAATCTATGTGTTTTTTAAAACTTTAGGCACGATTTATGTTTTGCCCTGACTATTCGATTGTTACTGATGTAAAATCTTTTTTGCGCCAGATCTTTTGAGTACATGTATTAATAAACTTTGTTATATTATTTCAATTACAACTTATGAAAAAATTGATGTTGGCCTTTGTTGCCGTTTTGTTTACAGCTGGCGTATTTGCACAGGATTACAAGAATTCTATTGGTATCCGTCTAGGGGGCGGATATTATGACGTAGTCGGTGTCGCCTTTAAAACATTCATTTCCGCGCCGGGCGCGCTAGAATTTGATTTGGGCGTTAGACCAAGTGCTTCTTACAGCGGATATAACGACGGCATCACAAATATGTCGATATCAGGTGCTTATCAACACCACTTCCCAATTGCAAACATTTCAGGATTTAAATGGTTTGTAGGTGGCGGGGCAGTAATTGCAAACACCTTTACTGACTATGACGATTTGAGTGGAATTTCCGTAGGTATATTTCCTACCGGCGGAGTTGATTACAAACTTAAAAATGCGCCTTTCGCCTTTTCAGCAGATGTTAGACCGACCGCCCACTTCGTTAAATCATATGGAGGGATTAACGGATTTCTTTTTAACGGTGGCGTTACAGCGCGCTACGTATTTTAGTAACGAGACGTATAGCAATAAATAAAAGGTGCGGTGTTTTAAAACCGCACCTTTTTGTTTTAAGTGGAGTAATGGGTATCGGGAATAGACTGTAGTAGATAGTATTTAGTATATAGAAAGGCGTGTTGAAATAGTAATATTTATCGCACATTTCCATAATTAGCGGCAATGTCGCCTCATTTTTGTTGCGTATGTATCAATTTGCTCTTGCAGTATCCACTGATGATTTAACAAAAATCAGCGACGGGGTTTTGTTACTTTTTCCTTCCAAAAGTAATCCCTTGCCGCGGCATATGGCGGAAGGGATTGTGTATGGGCTTCATCTTTATAGACCCATCTCTCAACTTGATCTTTTAATAAACTACAATCTCATCTGTAAATAAAAAGCCTTTATTCACATTCGTAGCAACTACCTTTACGTAACGCGCCATTTGAGGTTTCTCTAGGGTGACTGTGAACGTCTTAAACTTCAACTTTGGGTCTTTGCTATCTTCCAGATTTGTTATGGCACCCACCTTCCGGTAATTCTTTCCATTATCGGACAACAATACCAAGTACTCTCCAGGAAAGAACACGCCAGGACCGGGAATCTGCATAAAACGCATAGAAACCTTATTGATCTCTTCACGCCGCTCCATATCGATATAGGCATCAAAATTTTGCGTAAAGCCTTGCCATTGTCCATCTTGATAGCTAAGCCCACCTTTTTCGCCATTTGTTAACGTCAATTCTTTCTGTGCCGGATAACCTTCCCAGGTGCTGTTGTAAAACACCTTTTTACCAATCGCTTTATGGATATCCAATTTTAATTCCTCTATGGGACTTACGCGGGCTGAATCTATAAACGATGCTGCTTTAATAACCGCTGTCGTCGTAAACTCGATAGGGTTTGTGAATGGCGTGGCACGGCTTGTAGGCTCGGTGCCATCCGTCGTATAAAAGATATTTGGGGTTAACTGTTCCGAATGCAGGGTCACTGTATTGCTCAGCTTTTCTTTGTTAAAAGAGATGTCAGAAGTAACATTGTAAGAAGGACGGTAATAATTTACGTCTAATTGTTGTAGCAACTTGTAATGGTGCTGCAATCTCTGCTTGAAATCCATCCAATTTCTGAGCTCTTGATTTGTCCAATTCACTTCCGCAAGCGCAAGGGCCCTTGGGAAAGCCATGTATTCAACGTGCTGATAGGTGGGCATATATTCCGTCCAAAGATTGGCCTGTGCACCCAAGATATGTTTCGCTTTTTCACTATCCAGCTCTTTTGGGATAGGGTTGTAGGAATATACCTTATCAATTGTTAGGTAGCCGCCGAGCGCTTCGGGCTGTGTCCGCGGATCTGTTTGATAACTATCAAAGTATAGATGGCTTCCAGGGGTCATGATTACGTTATGACCCATCGTCGCGGCTTTTATTCCACCCTCTTCTCCTCGCCAGCTCATCACGGTAGCGCCCTTGGTCAGGCCCCCTTCTAATATTTCGTCCCAGCCAATCAACTTTCGGCCTTTCGATTGTAAATATTCATCCATCTGCTGGATAGCGTAACTTTGCAGTTCCTCCTCATTCTCGAATCCCTTTTCCTTTCGTAGCGCTTGACATTTCGCGCACGTTTTCCAATGTTTCTTTTCCGCTTCATCGCCGCCAATATGGATGTATTCGGACGGAAATATGGTCAGTACTTCGTTTAATACATTCTTCATAAATGTGAACGTTTCCTCATTGCCAATACAAAACTCCCCTTGCGTATACGGCTTCTCGGAGCAGGCCAAATGAGGGTATACGGCCAATACCTCCTCGGAGTGTCCTGGCATCTCAATTTCTGGAATAACCGTAATGCCTCTGCGTGCCGCATAGTCTATGATCTCACGAGCTTCTTCTTGTGTGTAGAAGCCCCCGCTTGCATTTGGCGTGCCCTTGGCCGTGTATTGGCGACCATTATCCATCCAATCTTTCCAGTGGCGGTGCGTGCGCCAAGCGGCCTTGTCGGTTAGCTCTGGATATTTTTTTATTTCCAATCGCCAGCCCGCCCCATCTGTGAGGTGCCAATGAAATCGATTGAATTTATAGATCGCCATGATGTCGATGTATTTTTTTATAAATGATAGCGGCATAAAGTGGCGAGACACATCTAAGTGAAGCCCTCGGTAGCCGAACCGCGGACTATCATCTATCGTCACTTGCGGCAGCATTAACGGATTTTCCTGCAGCATACCTAATTGAATAAGTGTATAGATGCCGCCCAGCATGGCCTTTTGATCGTTTGCTTTTATCAGAATGCCTGATTCGTCTATCTGCAGGCGATAAGCGTCAGGAGCAATCTTGTCCACTGGCTCCGCCGGAAAGAGGCGAACGCCATGCTGATGTTTTTTGTTTATCTTTTTCAAAACCTCGACTGCTGCTGTTTTAAGCTGCGGATATTCCGCCAGCATGGAACTTGCTTCTGCGAAATCAGCGGTCGTAAACAAAGCGATATCTGTCGGTATTTGAAACGTTCCCTCGCCGTATTGCACTTTATTTGGTTTCGGGATTAGGTTTAAGCTATTTTTCTGCGCATTGCTAAAGTAAGGATGCAATAAAATCAACAAGAGTAATGGGATAATTCGCATGTCTAGTTTTCGTATTAGTTTGATCTTACAAATATCACAAATATTTTTTTATCGACATTCATTACGTTTTGATCGGGCGATAGAATATGATATTGTAACTACAATCGAGTTGTCGCTATTTTAGGAGAATAATGATTAACTTTGCCTTATGATTGAACTTCCTGTAATTCCAGTAACAGAAACGCAGCGCAAACCAGATTGGCTACGCGTTAAATTGCCTGTGGGCAAAGAGTATCGTCATGTGCGGAATCTGGTTGATGAGCATAAGCTGCACACCATATGTGAAAGCGGTAATTGCCCAAATATGGGTGAATGTTGGGGAGCTGGCACAGCGACCTTCATGATTTTAGGAAATATCTGTACACGTTCGTGCTCCTTCTGCGCCGTGGCAACTGGACGTCCGAAAGCCGTGGAACTGGATGAGCCTAATCGTGTAGCAGATTCGGTTAAACTGATGCAGGTTAAGCATTGTGTAATCACTTCTGTAGATAGAGATGATCTGAAGGATGGTGGCTCGACCATCTGGGCGGAGACTGTTAACGCTATTCGCCGTGAAAGCCCGGAAACAACTTTGGAGACATTGATTCCAGATTTTAAAGGCCAGTGGGATAATTTAGAACGTGTTCTTGCCGTACGTCCGGAAGTGGTTTCGCATAATTTGGAAACCGTTCGTAGGTTGACGCGCGAAGTCCGGATTCAGGCAAAATACGATCGCTCACTAGAGTGTCTTCGTCGTATTTCAGAAGCAGGTCTACGTACAAAATCAGGTATTATGCTTGGTTTTGGCGAAACAGAGGAAGATGTTATTGAGGCTATGCAAGATCTATACAACGTAGGTGTTCATATTTTAACGATCGGACAATATTTGCAGCCCACGAAAGCGCATCATCCCGTTGTGGAATGGATTACGCCCGCACAGTTTGAGAAATATAAGGAAATCGGGTTGCAAATGGGATTCAAGTATGTAGAATCCGGGCCGTTAGTTCGTTCTTCTTATCATGCTGAAAAACATTTGTTTGATATGCAGTAAGCGCGATAACATAGAAAAGTTATACTGAAGCCTCGACTGATCAAGTCGGGGCTTTTTTAATTGCATGCCTTGATAGTAGCAACAGTTACCACTCGGGTATGTTGTCGTTAGGTATCGGGAATACTTAAACGGATACAACCTTACCATAAATAACGCGTAGCTTGCTAACGTCTTTCAAATTCTGTTTTACCGGCAACAACTGTTCGCAGTGTTTTTATAGCGCGAATCTTTTCCAATGTTGCGGTCATAATATCACCATCAAGGATCACAAAATCTGCATCTTTACCACGTTCTATACTCCCACGTTGGCGCTCTTGAAAGCATGAGTAGGCTGCCCATATGGTCATTCCGCGTAGCGCCTCTTCTCGCGTTATGGCATTTTCAATCTGAAATCCTCCTTGCGGAAATCCACTTTTGTCCACACGCGCGACAGCCGCGTGAAATCCATACAATGGATTGAAATGCTCTACCGGAAAATCACTGCCGAGTGCCAGCATGCCGTACTGATTTAACAGCTCCTTGTAAGCATATGCGTTTTTCAAACGCTCCGTTCCTAAGCGTTCTGCCGCCCAATACATGTCCGACGTAGCATGTGTGGGTTGTACCGACGGAATGATATGAAACTTGTCAAATTTGGAGAAATCTGACGGGGCGATTACCTGCGCATGTTCTATTCGCCATCTTCTTTCTTCAGGCTGTTTAAGGTGTTTACCATAGCTGTCTAAAATCAGCCTGTTTGCCGAGTCGCCAATAGCGTGTGTAGCGACTTGGAAGTCCGTTGCGGCAAGCTTCTTAATCACCTCATCAAACTGAGCTGGGCTATGCAGCAAGAAACCACGTGTGGGCGCATCCTGATAATGATCTAGCAAACAGGCTCCTCGTGACCCTAAGGCACCATCAGCCATTAATTTAATAGAGCGGATTGTAAGGCGTTCAGAATTGTAAAAACCTTCTTTCAAATAGCGGTCAATACTAAGCGGATTGCCGGCAATCATGGCGTAATCGCGTATTTTCAAAGAATCTTGTTCGTAAAACTTCTTCAGATAATCCAATTGTTCCAACGTTAAGCCCGCGTCAACAATTGTCGTTAATCCTACCGATAATAAAGAATCTTGTGCTCTTCTCAGCCTTAACAGGAGTGTGCGCTCTTCAGAAAGCGGAATATGCTGCGATACAAGAGACATGGCATTATCGATCAGAATCCCACTTGGTGCGCCAGTACTATCTGCAATGATCAGCCCACCTTCAACTTGGAAAAGGGAGTCGACCTGTGCTAGTTCGAGTGCTTTACTGTTCACGAAGGCCGCATGGTAGTCTACGCGAGACAAGAATACGGGGGTCTCTGGAAAATATTTATCTAAGCTATCTTTTGTAGGGTATCCGTTTGTTTTCCACAAGTTTTGGTCCCAGCCACCTCCGATTATCCATTTGCTGTCTGGATGGGCGTTTTGATATATTTGAAGTTTCTCTATAATCTCAGTTACTGATTTCACGCCGTTTAGATCTACTTGATCCAATAAATCTGCAAACATAAAAAAGTGAGCATGAGCGTCGTAAAAACCCGGGTAAACAGGTTTTCCGCCTGCATCGATGCTATCTTTTGCATTGTATTTACGGAGTATTTCTTTGGAGCTCCCCATGTCTACAAATACACCATTTTTCACCGCTAGCGCTTCCACCATGGTAAAACTTGAATCTACTGTATAAATCTTCGCATTATACACGATAAGATCTACCTCTTTGTTCGTGGTACAGGCTTGTATGAAAAAAATGGCGATAACCGATAAAATATATAACAACCTCATATATGGGTAGGCTTGGAAAGAACTAAAGTACGAAAAAAGGCTCTCCAAAAAAATAGGAAAGCCTCTTCATTCAACATTCAAAATCTAATGACTAGCAGTACTCGTCGAAAGCTGCAATCAGGTTGTCGGCAATCATTTGTGCCGGGCGTCCTTCAATCATGTGTCTTTCAATCATATGTACTAATTTACCATCTTTGAAAAGTGCCATCGCTGGCGAAGATGGCGGATAAGGCAGCATGTAATCGCGGGCTTTATCAACAGCCTCTTTTTCCATACCCGCAAACACCGTTACCAATTTGCTTGGCTTCTTGCCGTTTTCAACTGCGAAACGAGCCGCTGGGCGAGCATTAGCCGCTGCGCAACCGCAGACAGAATTAACAACAACAAATACAGTTCCTTCTGATGGAATTGCCGTATCTACATCTGCTACCGTTTTTAACTCTTGAAATCCTGCATCGGTTAATTCTTGACGCATAGGAGCTACTAAATATTCTGGATACATCTCTTTTTTATTTAAATATGCTATAAGGTAAAGGAGAATTTACTGAACTTAGCCCTAATAACTTTTCATCTTCATTCTCTCTCGTACAAATGTAAGAGATTGTGGTACATTCGTCAAGAACCGATCCTCAAGATAATGTCAGATTTGAAGTTAATGAACCTTAAATCGCTTTGAAATCAATGAAGTATAGGTTATTTTTGTGAATCAAAAATATCAAATATTATGTCTTCTATAGAAACTACGTATGTTCCTTACAAAGTTAAAGATATCTCTTTAGCGGAGTGGGGAAGAAAAGAAATAGAATTAGCTGAGGCCGAAATGCCAGGCTTGATGAGTTTACGCACCGAATTCTGTGCGTCGAAACCTTTGCAGGGGGCACGCATCGCTGGCTGTCTACACATGACCATCCAAACCGCCGTACTTATCGAAACATTAGTCGAACTTGGTGCAGATGTATCTTGGTCATCATGCAATATTTTCTCCACGCAAGACCATGCCGCCGCTGCTATTGCTGCTGCTGGTATTCCGGTATATGCATGGAAGGGAATGAATGAGGAGCAATTTAATTGGTGTATTGAACAAACCCTGTTTTTCGGCGAGGATCGTCAGCCATTGAACATGATTTTAGACGACGGCGGGGATTTAACCAATATGGTATTTGATAAATACCCTGAATTGATCGACGGCATCAAAGGTCTTTCTGAAGAAACCACAACAGGAGTTCACCGCTTGTACGAACGCATGAAAAACGGAACACTTCATTTGCCGGCGATTAATGTCAATGACTCGGTGACGAAATCCAAGTTTGATAATAAATATGGCTGTCGGGAGTCTTTGGTGGATGCAATACGCCGGGCTACAGACTTGATGTTGGCTGGTAAAGTAGCTGTTGTAGCAGGATACGGCGACGTAGGAAAGGGCTCTGCCGAATCGTTACGTTCAGCCGGCGTGCGCGTTATCGTGACGGAAATTGACCCGATCTGTGCCTTGCAGGCGGCAATGGAAGGTTTTGAAGTGAAGAAAATGGCTGATGCGGTCAAGGAAGCAAATATTGTTGTGACGACTACAGGTAATAAAGATATCGTTCGTGCTGAGCATTTCAAAGCAATGAAAGATAAAACAGTCGTATGTAATATCGGACATTTTGATAACGAAATTGATGTAGCCTGGTTGAATAGTAACTACGGCTCTACAAAAGTAGAAATCAAGCCTCAGGTAGATAAGTATACTATTGATGGAAATGATGTTATACTGTTGGCTGAAGGTCGTTTGGTTAATTTAGGTTGCGCCACCGGACACCCGTCTTTCGTGATGTCAAACTCGTTCACCAACCAAACATTAGCGCAGCTTGAATTGTGGACAAATACAGATCAATATGGCAAAGAGGTTTATACTTTGCCGAAACACTTAGATGAGAAAGTTGCGCGCCTACACTTAGCACATATCGGTGTGGAGTTGGAGACTTTAACAGAAGATCAGGCATCTTATATTGGGGTAACAGTCGAAGGGCCGTACAAGCCTGAAGCATACCGATACTAGATCCTGACAAAACGATACCACTAAGGAGGGAAGACGAAGCAATTTTACGTTTGTGAACGTGCACATTGCTTCGTCACACTTTCTTAGAAAGATGTGGTTTTTATATCACGTTGCTGTAGTCGAACGTCATTGCCTTCGGCGGTCTTCACACTTTTTCGTTAAGACTCATTTTTTTATGTAGAGCTACTTTGAACGTCATCGCGATAAGTGGGAACGACGACGAAGCAATCTTGCATTTATGAAAAATAGATTAGTTTCCTTTGGAGTGGTCTTCAGCTGTCATCACACTTCGTGGTAATTATACATTTTACGCCTCTGAGCTATGAGATTTTGCAAAGTTATCCTTCCTGTAATGACGCTGCTCTGTTTAGCGTCATGTTCGCTTTTGTATCCAATTATACTCGTAAACTTAACAGATAAAGATATTGTATTTGAGGCTACGTTTAATGATCTTGCCGATACATCGCTACTTAATTTGCGATACGTACCCACGACAGATTTAACTGATAAAGACAAACTTGCGGGGCTTTATAAGGGAGGCAGAAAGCTGTCTTATCAACTCGTGGATCATCATAGCGTTCGTATATTGATTCCATCGAACTATACCGTACATCTTATTTCCAAAGTAAATGGAAAGCCAGACTATTTCAGGCAATGCAAGATTACCGTTGATGAGAAAAATTTGGTTCTGGATAATGAGGCTCTGCTTGGAGTGTTGGAACGACGCCGAAGTTTCGACATCATAGGTATGAAGAATTATCTTAAAATACGTCCGGCATTATTTCGTTAGCCAAATGGAATTTATAGCATGTAAGCTGTTGTCTAATCGTTCATGACCCGTTCCGGAAATAATGTCATACGAAGCACCAAGTGCATCCAGTTCTTTTTTCCACACAGCCATAAAATGTTCCCGTTGTTGAGGAAAGTCTCGTAAAGGGTCATCTTCCCAAGGCAAATCAATGTCCATCAATAAATAATAATCGTATTTTACTCTCTTAATTTCATCCGTCACTTCTTTAGGTGTGTCGCCGAAGAGATGATCGCACCATATTTTTACGGTTAGAATCGTTGTGTCGCAAACCAGCATATTGTTTTGAGCAAGCGGCAGCAATGCATGCTCGAGCGCCCGCTGACCATGATACATATTTACTTCATCTTGTAAAGTATACTGTTTGTTTAAATCTTCACAATAATACCGTGCGTATTCTGGAACGCACACGGTGTTAAATTGATCGGCAAGGAACTTCGCTACCGTAGACTTTCCGGTAGATTCAGGCCCGACCACGGCAATTTTTTTGATTAAATTATTATTCAACGTTCGAGTGCTGTTTGTTATAAGCGAGCCGCCACGCGCGGTAGCCATTCCATGCAATTATAGCAAAAGCAATGTAAAGAATAGCAGTCAAAAGTAAATCTTTGTGTATGTATAATGGAATGTAAAGCACATCGACAACTACCCACATCAACCAATTTTGCAACACCTTTCTCGTCATAAGAAATTGAGCGACGAAGCTTACAGCTGTGCAAAAGCCATCCACATAAGGCACGTCAGTATCCGTAAAAGCACGGAGCGAGCTGCCTATGATAGTGGCGAGTGCGATGGTGAGGAAGATGGTTGTAAACATCTGACGGATCGTAAATACCTGAATCGGTCTGGTATCATGTGCATTTAATGTCGACCAATAGTACCAACCATAAAACGCGGTAAATAGAAAGTATAGCTGCAGGACTGTATCGCCATATAGTTTGCTTTGAAAAAATATATAGGCGTAGATGGAAACACTAACGATACTAATTGGCCAGTTTAAAATATTCTGCCGTGCAGCAAGAAAGACGCACAAAAAACCTGATAGCGTGGCGATCCATTCTAGGGCTGTGGTTGTAAGAAATTGCTGATATAATGAGGTGAAAAATTCAGGCATACCTTTAAAATTCTTTTAAAGATACACTTTCATTTAAAAAGGAGGAGACTAACCTCGGAGGTTACTGCACAATTTTATTTGCACAATTCGTACTGGCAAATGACTCCGGCTTAGCCTTAAATTGAAAGCCCATACCCATAATGTAGCCCATCGCTTCCTTAAGCGCTACATTCGATTCAAAGTTAGGGTTGGTGTTAATATCGACATGTACTTCCAGATCGATATGGTATTGATCGAGAAGTGGACACAGAAGGTAGGCAATGTCGATAGACTTCTGAACTTCCGTAAGCATACGCTCTTTGATGCTTTGTCGTTGCGTTTTTCGATCGCGGTGGATAAACATAAATCCGCCTTTGTGTTCCCGAAGGAAAACGATAACGGTAGCAAATTCGATAATCCCACGCTTGACCTGTGAGTCGGTACCGATATATACCTTTAGTTTGTTCCCGATGTGCGTTTCCGCTTTAATAATTTCCTCAACGGCCTCGTTGATTGACGAGCGAATTGTTTCGCCATTGTATTTTTGCCAAACCATAATGATGAAATTGTTTGTATAAATTTATTGATAAAGAGTGCATTGTGTTTTTATTTAATATTAAATTTCTGTTATCTATTGTTCGTTTTCTTATTCTTCTTTATTCCCGTAAGCGAGATCACCAGCATCGCCCAAACCGGGAACAATGTAGGCTTTCGAAGTCATTTCATTATCAACTGCGCCAATCCATAAGTGCGCTTCCGGTAGAAAAGCTCGCACATGTTGCAGACCTTCTTCTGATGCGATTACCACGGCGATATGTAATTCCTTTATGCTGTAATCCGCGAGAAGTTCTTTACAGCACAAAACCAAACTTTGGCCCGTGGCAAGCATTGGATCCGCGATAATGACAATCCTCCCATCTAGATTGGGCGTATTGCTATATTTTTTATGAATCTCTATTTCTCCACTTTTCTTAGTGTGCCTGTACGCAGCAATAAAGGCACTATCGGCACGGTCGAAAACATTGAGGAGGCCTTGATGGAAAGGTAAACCTGCACGTATAATCGTTGTTAAAACGGGCTGCTGTTCCAATACGTTATGGCTTGCCATGCCTAGCGGTGTTTCAACCGTAGTCGGAATAAAGGGGAGGGTCTTGCTAATCTCATAGGCCGTAATTTCACCCAAACGTTCTAAGTTTCGACGGAAACGCATGCGATCTTGTTGTATATTGATATCGCGAAGCTCTACAAGGTAGTGATTGGCAATACTATTTTCTTTGGTCAGGATCGTTACCATAGGGAGACTGTTTAAGTGTTTTACTAATTTACTAAAAGCCTTTCAATTTTTATACCACGAACGTGACAGTGTGCCGATAAAGGTTTATTCTTTTTTCGTTATTTTTAGATTTTAATCCGGAGAATTTGAATGAAGTTTAATTTAACATCTGAATATAAGCCTACAGGTGATCAACCGCAGGCAATTAAAGAGTTGGTGGCAGGCGTACAGCAAGGAGAAAGATACCAAACGCTGTTAGGTGTTACAGGATCTGGAAAAACCTTTACTGTGGCAAACCTCATACAGGAAACACAGCGCCCAACACTTATTTTAAGTCACAACAAAACATTGGCTGCGCAGTTATATGGCGAGTTTAAGCAATTTTTCCCAGAGAATGCGGTGAATTACTTTGTTTCCTATTACGACTATTACCAACCGGAAGCGTTTATAGCCTCATCAAATACCTATATCGAGAAAGACTTAGCCATCAATGAAGAAATAGAAAAACTTCGATTAGCGACCACCTCGTCGCTGATGTCTGGTCGGCGAGATGTGGTGGTGGTATCTTCCGTCTCCTGCATTTATGGTATGGGGAACCCCGAAGATTTTTCGCGGTCTATATTTCGCTTTGCGGTGGGCATGACGATCAGCCGGAATGCTTTCCTGCATAGATTGGTAGAAATTTTATACGCGCGTACTACTGCCGATTTCAAGCGAGGAACTTTTCGCGTAAAAGGAGACATTGTCGATGTTTACCCTGCCTACTTGGACTATGCTTTTCGTATTTCATTTTTCGGAGACGAGATTGACGAAATCAGTGAGATAGATCCTACCTCAGGGAAAACGTTGTCAAAAACCGAAGATATCGCGTTGTTTCCGGCGAACCTATTTGTGACGCCGAAAGATAAATTCACGAAGTCCATTTGGGAAATTCAGGATGAGTTGGTGCAAAGAAAAACGCAGCTGGAAGGCGAGGGAAAGATGCTTGAAGCGAAGCGCTTGGAAGAACGCGTGAATTACGACCTGGAGATGATGCGTGAATTGGGCTACTGTTCAGGAATAGAAAACTATTCGCGTTTTTTCGATGGGAGAGAGCCCGGTATGCGGCCGTTCTGTTTGATCGACTATTTTCCAGAAGATTATTTGTTGGTCATTGATGAGAGTCACGTTACGTTGCCACAGCTACGGGCTATGTATGGTGGTGATAGATCGCGCAAGGTTTCTTTAGTAGAGCACGGATTTCGGCTACCTGCGGCGCTGGACAACCGCCCGCTGAACTTTCCAGAGTTTGAGTCTTTAACCAACCAAACAATATATGTATCCGCCACGCCGGGCGACTATGAACTACAGCAAACGGAGGGCGTAGTCGTTGAGCAAGTTATCCGTCCGACGGGGCTTTTGGATCCGATAATTGAAGTACATCCGGCCATGAACCAAGTCGATGACTTTCTGGAGGAAGTGGATAAAACTATTAAAGAGGGTGGTAGAATATTGGCTACGACGTTAACCAAACGTATGGCGGAGGAGTTGACGAAATATATGAGTAGGCTCAACATCAAAGTTAGATATATCCATTCCGAGATTAAAACATTGGAACGTGTAGAAATTTTGCGCGGGCTCCGGCTTGGCGAATTTGATGTTTTAGTGGGTGTAAACCTGCTACGTGAAGGGCTCGACCTTCCCGAAGTTACGTTGGTCGCTATTCTTGATGCCGATAAGGAAGGCTTCCTTCGTTCGGAACGCTCGTTGATTCAAACTATTGGGCGAGCCGCCAGAAATGATAAAGGGCGTGTTATCATGTACGCGGATCAGATGACTGATAGTATGCGTATTACTATAGATGAGACTAATCGACGTCGTGAGAAGCAAATCGCTTATAATGCTGAACATGGTATTGTACCGCGCACCGTAGGTAAGACCAGGGAGGAAATTTTGGAACAAACATCAGTTGCCGACTTTAAACCGGGTGAAGCGAAAGCTTACGTAGAGCCAGATGCAGCAACATTGATTGCCGCCGATCCAGTGATGGAATACCTCGGTGATAAAGATATGCGCAAGGCGATTGAAAACGTGCGTAAGCAGATGGAAAAGGCTGCGAAAGAAATGGATTTCCTTGCTGCCGCTAAATTGCGGGATGAGATGTTTGCTATGGAAAAATTGTATGAAGACCGATTCGGGAAAAAGTAAAGTAGGAACGACCTACTTTACTTCCTCATATAGCATTTCATCTTGATGAATCAAAGACCAACAATGGTTATCTTGTTTCAATTGATATTGCTTGTTGGCATAAAGTAATGGCGATACACTGTCCAACAAGATACTTTCATCTGCCTCTTTCAGGAAAACCTCCGCTTTATGCTTTGTCGAATCAATCAGTACAAATGCAGCTGTCTCAAAATTTGTGGAGGTATCTGTCACGTTTAGCGTAATTGCTTCTTCCCAAGGTCTGATGCAATCTTCCTTCACCTTGGACCATGTATATCCAGCGGAAGTTAAACAACCATTCGCATCCTGGTTTCCACCAATTTGAGGTATATCAGATTTATTGTCCTTGCCTTCCTCACGAGGTCCATGGCATGCTAAGAACGGTATAGTTATCAATAGTAGCGTAAAATATTTCATAGGTATATTGTTTTCATCACAATGGTTTTATGGGATGTCTAAACGAATCTTTGCCGTCCGTGTTTGGCAAATTCCAGACTTCTCATAATTTGTTTTTTAGTTTACGCTACAAATAAACCATAAACCGTACCAAAAACTTTTTTAAAGTTGAGTGGATGATTGAGTTTTTAAGGAAAAGCTTGTTACATTTACATTTGTTTAAATAAACCTGTGAATGATTGTCAAATTGTTAATAAATGAAAAAGCCAGTATTGGTAATTAAATTTGGGTCTGCATCTATTACCACAAAAGAGGGTGAAATTGACGAGCGTATTGTGCTAGAAATAGCTAGGCAAACGGCACAGCTGCAAGCGAAATACAACATCGTTTTGGTATCTTCGGGAGCAGTAGCAGCAGGCAAAAAGTTTTTGGTCAATTACGAAGGTAGCTTATCCGAGCGCAAGGCAGCTGCAGCTATAGGAAACCCTTTGTTGGTTCGTACCTATAGCACCTATTTCAAACCGTTTAAAATCGCATTAGCTCAAAGCTTATGTGAGCGTCAGCATTTTGCCAACCGCGCGCAGTTTCTGCAGCTTAAAGATACGTATCACGAGTTGTGGAAAAACAATGTAATACCGATTGCCAATGAGAACGATGTTGTAAGTAACAAGGAACTCAAATTTTCTGATAACGACGAGTTGGCAACATTGATTGCGGTGGGTTTTGGAGCCGAACAGATACTTTTTAGTACATCGGTTCCCGGCGTACTTGATGCGACAGGCAATGTAGTTCCAGAAATAAAGGTCATCGATAAGGATGCGCTATTACTGGCTAAAAAGGAAAAATCTTCCGTTGGATTGGGGGGCATGACATCTAAACTTAACTTTGCACGTTTAGCTAATCAAATGGGAATTCAAGCCGTGATCTTTAGTATGCAAGCGGAAGATGCTATTTTGAAAGCTGTCCGAGGGGAGACAGGCACTGTTTGTAGACCACAATTAAAGAAGGTATCCTCCCGTAATAAATGGTTGGCAAGTGGTAGCTTAATTAAAGGGCTTATCACCGTAGACGCGGGTGCGGCTAAAGCTATTCAGGATCGCAAAAGTTTACTTGCTGTAGGCATTACAGCCGTCAACCAAAATTTAGAAGTGGGGGAGGTATTCCAAATCTCAGACATGGAGGGTGTTGTCTTTGCCGTGGCCAAGGCAAAAATAGCAATTGTTGATTTGCCATCTATTCATAAGAAGAAAAACGTAGCGGTGGCACATGCCGATGATATTGTGTTGCTTTGATCTATAATACTGTAAAGGCGTAATGAAAGAAAATATAGAAGAGGAATTAAAAGTGGCAAAAGCGGCCACCGTAGGGGCAAAATTATTATCAAATGAACTGAAGCGTGATCTCTTGTACAAGATTGCTGCCGAGTTGAAAGGTAATGTAGAAAACATACTCCATGAAAATAAGAAAGATTTGGAACGAATGGATGCTGCGGATTCCCGTTATGATCGGCTGCTTCTTACAGAACAGCGAATTATCGCCTTAGCAGATAGTGTTCAGGCTATAGCAGATTTGGATGATCCGGCAAATAAATTGTTGTCAAGTAAACTACTTGATAATGGATTATTGGTGGAAAAGAAAACGGTGCCTTTGGGTGTAGTAGGCGTGATCTACGAATCGAGGCCAAATGTTACCGTTGATGTAGCGGCGCTGTGTTTGCGCTCCGGAAATGTATGTTTATTGCGTGGCGGATCCGATGCTTGGTTTACAAATAACGTGTTGGTTGAGCTTCTTCGATCCGTTTATAGCAAACATGCCGTCAACCCTGACATGCTCCAATTGCTGCCCACAGAGCGAAAGCACGTAACCGAGCTCCTTACAGCTACAAAATTTGTTGACATCATTATACCCCGTGGTTCACAATCATTAATAGATTTTGTACGCGAGAATGCGAAAGTTCCAGTTATAGAAACGGGGGCAGGAGTTTGCCATACCTACGTGGATAAGCATGCCGACCTGCCTAAGGCGGCTAAGATTGTAGCTAATGCCAAAATTTCAAGGCCTTCAGTATGCAACGCATTAGATACCGTACTCGTCGATCAAGCAATAGCCGAATCTTTTTTACCAATCTTAATCGAGTTGTTCCACGAACAGCAGGTGCGCATCTATGCAGATGATTCCTCCTATGAAATCTTGACGATGTTGCAGTATCCTTATCTGGAAAAAGCATCGCCAGAAGATTTTGGACGCGAATTTTTGTCGTTACAATGTTCGATAAAACTTGTCGACACGCTGGATGATGCCCTGATACATATAGCTAACTACTCTTCGAAGCATTCTGAGTGCATAATTTCGGAAGATGCAGAAAAGATTGCTATTTTTATGGAGGCTGTAGATGCTGCTGCGGTGTATGCGAACGCATCGACTCGGTTTACAGATGGTGGAGAATTTGGTCTAGGAGCTGAAATCGGTATATCTACGCAAAAGCTACATGCGCGCGGCCCCTTCGCTTTAGAAAAGTTGGTTACTGAAAAATGGTATGTGACCGGCAATGGACAAATAAGATAGTATATGGGAATACGATATGAGAAAGATACCATCCTTAATTGGATCAACGAGATGGGGAAATTTTTAAGACTATTAGTCGATAAATATGAAGCTTTTGAAGAGCCCGATCCCTTGCTAGTAGAAAATGGTTACCGTGAATTTTTTAGCAAGGAGCGGGGATGGATGTTGACTGCTTCTGAAGAACAGCTGCAGATCTACGTCGATCAGGAATTAGATGTCGAGCAAATACGTCCATTAGCTTTGCTTTTATTGCAAGATGCCCTGGTTACAAAAGACACAGAAGAACAGCAGACCTTGCTGAAACGGTCGAAATTTTTATTGAATTACGTTTCAACGAAGATAGGAAGTTTCTCCTTCGAAGATTATGGCAACTTAGCGACTATCGATAAGTTGCTCCGTACTAGCTAATGGGAATACCAAAGAGGCATCCCTATCTTAGTATATCGCGAGCGATCACCAAGCGCTGTATTTCCGATGTGCCTTCGTATATCTGCGTTATCTTAGCATCCCGCATTAAACGTTCAACGTGATACTCTTTCACGTAGCCATATCCGCCGTGTATTTGAACCGCCTCTATGCTGGTCTTCATGGCAACCTCAGATGCGTAAAGCTTTGCCATCGCAGCCTCCTTTGCATAGGGTTTGCCATGATCTTTTAGCCAGGCCGCTTTGTAGGTAAGTAGGCGCGCGGCCTCAATTTCCACTTCCATATCGGCCAGTTTGAATTGTATGGCCTGGTGTTCGCAGATAGCCTTTCCAAACGTTTTCCGTTCCTTCGAATAGGCACGTGACAAATCATATGCACCGGCAGCGATTCCCAATGCCTGAGCAGCAATACCTATTCTTCCACCATCTAACGTCTTCATCGCAAACTTGAACCCAAATCCTTCATCACCGATCCGATTTTCTTTAGGCACCCGCACGTCTGTAAATAGCAAAGAATGTGTATCCGAGCTTCGGATCCCCAATTTATTTTCTTTTGGACCTATGCTGAAGCCATCAACACCCTTCTCCACAATCAATGCGTTGATCCCACGGTGGCCTTTTTCTGCGTCGGTTTGTGCAATAACGATGTAAATATCGGCATTGCCTCCATTCGTTATCCAATTTTTGGTGCCGTTCAGCAGATAGTGATCGCCATGATCAATAGCGGTAGTGTGCTGAGAAGTAGCATCCGATCCGGCTTCCGGCTCGGAGAGCGCGAAAGCACCCAGCTTCTCCCCAGAGGCTAATGGCTTTAGGTATTTCTCTTTTTGGGCATCCGTACCAAAAGCTTGCAAGCCGTACAAGACCAGTGAATTATGCGCAGACATGATGACGCCGGCAGACGCATCAATCTTTGATATTTCTTCTAGGGCAATCACGTAGGCCAACGTATCCATGCCGGCCCCTAAATATTTCTCGTCAACCATCATACCCATGAAGCCAAGTTCGCCCATTTGTTTAACATGATCATACGGGAATTTCGCTTGTTCGTCACGATCTATAACGCCTTCTAATAGAGATTTAGCAAATTCTTTCGCCGTTTGGCGGATGAGTTGATGCTCTTCGCTGAGTTCAAAATGCATAACAGTTTATTTAGTTAAATCAAATATAAGAAAAAATATTATGCTAGCATAGTAAATTGAGTGTAATGTTTCCTTGTTTTATAGAGAGGTTTAGTCGCGATCATTTTGAAAAGTGAAATAATCTACTAAATTTGTAGATTATAATTTAACAGAAGAGGAGATTTAATATGAGTATAAAGTTAGGAGATATAGCGCCAAACTTCAAGGCTGATACGTCAGTAGGCCCGATAGATTTTTACGAATACATTGATGGCAGTTGGGCTGTGCTTTACTCGCACCCGTCTGACTATACGCCGGTATGCACCACAGAGTTGGGACGTACGGCACAGTTGAAGTCAGAATTCGAAAAGAGGAATGTTAAAGTGCTAGCTTTAAGTGTCGATTCAGTGGAGGATCATTTAGAATGGATAAAAGATATCAACGAAACCCAAAACACGACGGTTGAGTTTCCAATCATTGCGGACAAGGATCGGAAAGTAGCCGAGCTTTATGATATGATACACCCAAATGCATCTGCAACGGCTACCGTTCGTTCTGTTTTTGTGATTGGCCCTGATAAGAAAGTAAAGCTGACTTTGACTTACCCTGCATCTACCGGTAGAAACTTTAATGAGGTTTTGCGCGTCATCGATTCACTACAGCTTACAGATGAATATTCTGTCGCTACACCAGCTGATTGGACAGACGGGCAAGACGTAATTGTTGTTCCCGCAATCAAAACGGAGGATATACCCGCGAAATTTCCAAAGGGGTATACGGAGATTAAGCCCTATTTACGCGTTACGCCGCAGCCAAATAAGGACTAAGGTATTTCCAAATTAAAGTCAAAAAGAAAGGGTGAACGTTACATTCACCCTTTCTTTTTGATTTATCTCCCTAGTAAACTTTGACGATGTAGATATAGTCTTGAAGACGTTTAATCTGATCCGTACGGTTCAGGTTGGTCAAGCCGTTGCGGTTGCTTAACACAATATTTCCTTTTAATGAATCTACCGGAATACTATTTAAGGTTTCTAATAACGCCTTTGTTTTAATCGCAAATGCGGCGCCATCGATACCTTTTTGTTTCCCGCTGATAATTCCTATCACGTTTCCATCTTTGTCTAATACTGGACCGCCGCTGTTTCCAGGGTTGACGGGGATTGAGATTTGATAGGCCAGCGTGTCTCCTGCGTACCCCGTTGCGGAACTGAGATAACCTTGGCCATATACAGCTTCATCTCGAGGAAAACCAATTGTGTAAATATCTTCACCTAAATCAGAATCTTGTTTTTTAAACGTGTAAGGCAGATTTTTTAAGGACTTGAAAGTAGAATCGCTGATATGCAATATGGCTAAGTCCTTTTCAGGATTTGTAAAAATAATTTCTGCTTTATAAGACTCTCCTTTGTGGTTTTGTAGATGCACAGAATCTGCTCCCGTTATGACATGGTAATTCGTGACTACGTATCCGTCTCTCGTGATCATGAAGCCTGTCGCGCCAAAATGCATATCTTCCGTGTTGTCTTTATCACTTTTAATATTCTTGATTTCCGCATTGTGCGCGTTTACATTCCGCTTTACAGTATTCATATCTCGGCGCAAGGCACTATAGTCCGTGCTAGTCTTCTTCAAATTTGAATAATACCCGGTTAACCATAGCGTAGAAAATACAGATACAATAGCGATTGCCGCTGCCACAGCAGCGTTTAGTTGCAAGCTATTCCACAAACGTATGATCTTAGCCGGTTTTTTGACAGTTTCCGCTTGATAATATTCTTGAGCCGTTTCGGCAAGTGCCTGCTTGAACGATGCTCTAGCGTCCGTTTGCTTTAAGCTTGATATAAAAGAAACGTGCTCTGAAAATAACGCAGCATAAGTCGGGTTTTGCGAACAAAACTCCTCAAATCTCAACCGTTCTTCCCTTGACAATTCATCCCGGAGGTAACTATCTGCCCACTCTATAAACTCTTGCGTACCTAAGTCTCTCATGACCTTCTAATTCCTTACTTTTTAAAAAATATTTTTTTCAAGCGCTGAAGGCATTTGTATTTTTGGTTCTTCGCGTTGTCTGGATTCGTATATCCAAACTTCTCGCAAATATCTGTCATCGAAGCGTTCTTGATGTAAAAGTCTTGCAAAATAGTTTTGCAGGGCTCGCCTAAAGTCAGCAAGGCATCCTCCATTTGATTCAGATTTGCTTCTGTTAGTACATGTTCTTCGATTGCCTCTTCAGCGGCTAGAGAGTCTTCCAAACTATCAATCTGGTCTTGATGATATTTTGAAGCTCCACGAGTAAGTTGTTTCAGCCATAATCTTTTGGAAATAGCATAAAGAAAGGTCTGCAATTTACTATTCAATGTAAAGTTTCCCTGACTTACTTTGTCATAAAGAACCATTACGGTTTCTTGAAAGATATCTTGCGCTTCTTCTCTACTTCCCTGATTATTGAGGATCATTTTCGCAATTGCGGGGAAATGCAACTTGTACAACTTCCGAATGGCCAAGTTATTTCCCGTTGCAATACCATGTAGGATCTCTAAATCAAAATTTATATCGCTTTTTTCCTTACTCACTTATTAATACCTTTCTAGCCAAATAGTAACCTTGCCCCGGGATCTTTTTTTACTTTTTATGTCGATGTTTATTAAAACCCCTTGCCAAGTTGTTTACAGCATCATTTTGTCTGCGAGTTGCCGCGTTCAGTTAACGAGCATCTTTTTAATCTGAACGCCTTTTGTTAAAAGCTGCAGCACTACCTTTAATCTTTCGATATTTGTTCTTCACAACATGTCCTTATTTATTAGCGACATTGCAGGAACTATGCATCTCTTCTGGCAGCTATTTATTGCCTCCTGCAACTGAACGCCAAGCCTAGATGAGAACAAAAGTATTGGCAGTAGTCTTTGCATTCTCACGATTGAAACAATCATCAACACATAACTCTCCAAAAGTCGTACCTACCTTCATAATGAACGAATCCGTCACTGTCATTAGGTGGGAAATTCATGAACTAACCTGTCAAAAATAGGAAATAATTATTACTCTATACAGGAGGTTGGGATGTAAAAAATACTTTTTCAAGACGTGGCCTGTAGCGGGAAATGTATTTTTTATCCCAAGGTAACTGATCAAAGTGAAAAATTAATTTCCAATAGTTTTTATTCATAAATTAGCAGCGATATGAAGATGAAAGTAGGTTTTGGTTTTGATGTTCACCAAATGAAAGAAGGGCATCCATTTGTATTGGGAGGCGTAACACTGGATCACCATGCAGGTGCATTCGGCCACTCTGATGCGGATGTATTGGTACATGCGATTTGCGATGCCATATTGGGAGCCGCAAACTTAGAGGACATAGGCTACCATTTTCCGAATACAGATGCAAAGTGGAAAGGGATAAGCAGTTTGTTATTGTTGAAGGAATGTGTACGATTAATAGGCGAAAAGGGGTTTGAGATTGGTAATATTGACGCCATGCTGGTGTTGGAAGCGCCAAAAATCAAGCCCTATATTCCGGCCATGAAAGAACACCTTGCCGAAGTAACAGGTCTCGATCTTGACGATATATCGATAAAAGCCACAACTAATGAAACCATGGGTTTTATTGGTAGGGAAGAAGGGGTAGTGGCTTATGCCGTCTGTCTTATTTCGAAGTCTTAATATTTCGAAAGTAGGTATAGGCTGTAAGCAATGCTGTTAATGTCAGCAGTCCACCCGCGATAAAAGGCGCTCCTGGAAAATAAAATGCGGCATTATCTTTCGTAAAAACAGCGAAAAGGTTACTCATTAGTAAAGGTCCGAATATAGCGGTGAGGCTGATGATTGAAGCTATGCCACCCTGTATTTGTCCCTGCTCATTTGTAGGGGTGAGGTTGGATATCAGACTTTGTAAAGCTGGACCACCTATCCCTCCACAAACGTAGAGGATGCTAACAGCATAAAGCATAAACGTCGAATTTGCGAGGCCAATGAGCGGCAAGGAAAGGGTGTGTAACAGCAGACCAATCAATATTGATTTTGGAAGGCCTAGCTTAGGGATAGCAATGCGTAATAGCCCCGCCTGTACAATAGTGAGTAAGGTTCCGATAAATCCCAGCGAGATACCGACCATTTTTTCATCCCACTGAAACTTTTCCATGGTATAGTAAGACCAGGTGCTTTGCACCGCGTGTGCTGCGATATTGACCAGAAAGATGCACAGCACAAGCGCAAAAATCTGAGGATACTTAGCCATATGTCGGAAGGCGCCTACCGGATTGGCATTCCGCCATGAAAATGGTCTTCTATTTTCTTTATTCAACGATTCCGGAACAACAAAATAGCCATAGATGAAGTTCAACAAACTCAGTCCGCCAGCGGCGAAGAATGGAATGCGTGCGCCGAATTGTCCTAGTAAGCCCCCGATAACCGGGCCTATAATAAAGCCTAGACCGAAAGCGGCTCCTAATAAACCGAAGTTCTGCGCTTTTTTTTGTGGACTGCTGATATCTGCAATATAGGCTGCTGCGACCGTGTGACTCGCCCCCGTAACACCCGCTACCAGCCTTCCAACGAATAGCCAAGCGATAGAAGGTGCAAAACCCATCAATACATAATTCACGCAAAATCCCAAAAGAGAGAATAGTAATACGGGACGTCGTCCATAGCAATCGCTCAAATTGCCTAGCACCGAAGCAAAAAGAAATTGGGTAAATGCGTAAGCAAACATCAGCCATCCGCCATAGCGGGATGCATCGCTCAAATTTCCATGAATTAGCTCTTTAATGAGCGAAGGAAGAACTGGAATGATAATTCCCAGCCCTATGGTATCAATAACGACAGTGAGAAAAATGAAAAATAAACCTGAGTTTTTCTTTAATAGCATAGCAAAGCACGGTGGCTCAATTCAAAATATTTTTCTAAAGTAGTGTTTTAATTATGACTGTCACAAATAATTTTGAACAGTTGATCCAGGGGTCGCCTAGCATTTAAAATCCGATTCATATCAAATCGAATTGTTGATTGAAATCGTTTGAATTGATGTTGTAATTTAAGGTCGTTATTATGTTAACGGGTATTTAGCTTATCAGTGCCGATATGAATCCAAATACCCCCACAATGTTACGAATGCATGCCTAATTCCCTTAGTTAAATAGATACAGCACAAGTCACTTTAGCCGTTCTCAATATAAATGCCTCGTTTACTTCCCATCAATCACGCTCGCAAATGCTTAAAATTGACTATAGCTTGTTGTGGCATTCGAAACTTTTCAAGAAGTTAAAACTTATGAAACTAGAATCTTACCTTTGCTTCCTGAAATGATGTGTCTGCCACAAGAAGATTACAACCACGTGAGTGTGATAAGAGACGTAATTGGCACGTAAACTGATGGGATGTAGATAAAAATTGCCGGCAGGTATACACAGCGCAGTAAATTGTATTTAAAATGCTATGAAGAGAGAATCAAAGCAAAATAGAATAACGGAAGAAGATATTAAACGCTATACGCTCAATTTTTGGAAAATATTATTGGCGATTATATTCCTAGGTGTGCTATTCATAGCAAGCGTACGCTTTGGTGTTTTTGGTAAACTCCCTTCATTCCAGGAGTTAGAAAACCCAAAGAGCAATCTAGCATCAGAGATTCTTTCCGACGACCTGAAGGTATTAGGTACGTATTACCGACACAACCGCTCCAATGTAAAGTACAGCGAGTTGTCTCCTTACCTCATTCAGGCATTAATCTCCACGGAGGACAAGAGGTTTTACGACCATGCGGGGATCGACTATTCCAGGACGATAACTTCTGTGTTCCACACTATTTTGGGAGACAAGCAGGGCGGAAGTACGATAACGCAGCAGCTGGCGCTCAACTTGTTTTCGGAACGTAGGGAACGCAATACCTTCAAACGTGTTATGCAGAAATTTCAGGAATGGATTACTGCGGTACGGTTGGAAAGAAGTTATACAAAAGAAGAAATTATCACCATGTATTTCAATACCGTGGATTTTGGCTACAAGAATACCTATGGTATAAAATCTGCTGCCCGTACGTTCTTTAGCACGACGCCTGATAAATTGTCCGCGGAAGAAGCAGCCATATTGGTAGGTATGTTGAAGGGGCCATCGTTGTATTCGCCCGTGAAATTTCCAGACAACGCATTGACAAGAAGGAATACGGTCTTATATAATATGGCTAATCAAAATTTTCTGACAGCTGATGAGTATGCAAAAGCGAAGGGTAGCCCTATTAATTTGAAATTGCGCATTTCAAATTATGGAGAAGGCTTAGCTCCGTATTTTCGCGCGGTTCTGAAAGAAGAAATAAAGAAAGAGTTTCAACGCTTATCCATCACAAAAGCAGATGGTACGCCTTACGACCTGGATCGTGACGGACTAAAGATTTACACACCGATAAATTATTCCATGCAACAATATGCTGAAGATGCGCAAAAGGAATGGATGATGAAGTTGCAGCGTGATTTTGATCGTCAATACCGAAATTCGGACCCATTCAAGGGCGAGAATGCAAAGCTCTTAATTGCGGGTATGAAACGCTCTGACCGCTACCGCGTATTAAAGGATGCGGGATTGTCAGAGGATGAAATAAAGAAGGAGTTTAATAAGAAGGTGCCCATGTCTCTTTTTACCTATAAAGGCAATGTAGATACAACGATGACGCCCATGGACTCCATTCGTTATAATAAGCTTTTCTTAAGGAATGCCGTTATGTCTATGGAGCCCAAAACTGGTCATATCAAAGCATGGGTAGGCGGAATTAATTTCGAACACTTTAAGTTTGATCATGTTAAGCAAGGGCAAAGGCAGGTAGGTTCAACGGCGAAACCGTTTACCTATGCCACAGCAATTGATAATGGATATTCACCGTGCTTTACGGTTCCAAATCATATGCAGACTTATGGAAACTGGACGCCACGGGGTACCGTGCAGGGTGGTGACCCTATTACCTTGAAAAATGCGTTAAAGTATTCGCAAAACTTTGCAACAGCACATGTTATAAACGAAGTTGGGGCATCAAATGTGGCATCCTTGACGAAGCGCATGGGGATTACCTCTAATGTTCCCAACTATCCATCAATCTCTCTCGGGGCATACGAGGCGTCGGTCTTTGATATGGTGGGTGCATATTCGGCATTTGTAAATCACGGAACTTGGATTGAGCCAACGATGATCTTACGTATTGAGGATAAAAATGGCACACCGATTTATGAACGAACGCCTAAAGTGGTGAAGGCTATTAACAGCGAGTCTGCCTATATTATGGTAGATATGTTGAAAGGTGTAGTGGATGGTGGAACGGGCTCGCGTGTTCGCCGCGCCGAATATGGAGGCTTGACTAACCCGATGGGCGGAAAGACGGGTACAACGAATGATAACTCCGATGCTTGGTTTATAGGCATTACCCCAGATCTGGTAACGGGCGTTTGGACCGGTGCGGAAGATCGTGGTATTCGCTTTTACAGTATGGCATCGGGGCAAGGGGCGTCTGCCGCGCTACCAATTTTTGGTTTGTATATGCGCAAGGTCTACAATGATAAGCAGCTTCGCTACACTCAGGAGGACTTTCCACAGCCGCCGGGCGGGCTAACTAGGGAGATTGACTGTAGCCGTTACACGCCATTCTACGGTACACCATCGGAAGAAGGACAACTTAACGATGATCGTTTAGGGTTTTAAATACAGCATAATTTTATAATTGCCGGACAGTAAATTTTAGCGAAATTTGTTGTTCGGCATTTTTGTGGATATGGAGTCATTTGATTATAAAGAAGAGCTAAAGAGGATACCGCACAAACCTGGGGTATATCAGTATTTTGATAAACATAATGAACTGATATACGTCGGTAAAGCAAAAAACTTACGCAATAGGGTGGGATCCTACTTCGTGAATGACAATCAGCTGAATAGCAAAACCCGGGTTCTCGTTCGTAAGATCAACCGAATAGCATTCACAATTGTCGATACGGAGATCGACGCATGGCTGTTGGAGAATAACCTGATAAAAAAGCATAAGCCTCGTTACAATGTCATGTTGAAGGATGATAAGACCTATCCATGGATTGTAATTAAGAATGAGCATTTCCCGCGGATATTCTGGACTAGGAAGTATATTAAAGATGGTTCAAAATACTACGGTCCTTATGCTTCGGTAGGCATGATGCATATCATTTTAGATATGATTCGGGAATTATTTCCATTGCGTACCTGCAACCTGAACCTCGCCCCGGAAAACATTTCAAAAGGGAAATACAAGGTTTGTTTAGAATACCAAATAGGGAACTGTAAAGGTCCATGCGAAGGTTACCAATCCGAAGAAGATTATGCACAAAACCTTGCTGATATCAAGGATATTCTAAACGGAAAGATAGCCGTAGTAACAAACCGCTTAAAAATGCAAATGAATGATGCGGTAGCGAATCTAAACTTCGAGGTCGCTTACAAGATGAAAAGCAAGCTTGATAAGCTTTCAAACTACCAGAGTAAATCCACGGTAGTAAGCTCTTCTATTACCAATATCGATGTGTTTAACATAGCGTCTGACGATAGCTATGCATTTGTAAACTATCTAAAGGTAGCACACGGTGTCGTGATTCAAACGCAAACGTTGGAAATGAAGAAAAGGCTCGACGAAACGGAAGAGGAGCTCCTCGCATTGGCAATACCGGAGATCAGGAGCCGATTTAAAAGTACATCGAAGGAGATTATTGTTCCATTCGATATCAATATCGAAGAGAGTGGTGATCTTAAATTTACGGTGCCGAAAGCGGGTGATAAGCGTAACTTATTAGAGCTTTCCTTCAAAAACGTAGCTTATTTTAAAAAGGAACGTATGCTGCAATACGAGCGTTTGAATCCCGAGATTAAAACCCAGCGCGTATTAAAGCAAATGCAGAAGGACCTCCGCATGAATGTTTTACCACGACATATCGAGTGTTTTGACAACTCGAATATTCAAGGCAATTATCCTGTATCAGCTATTGTCGTGTTTAAAGACGCTAAGCCGTCCAAGAAAGATTATCGCCATTTCAATGTGAAGACGGTTGTAGGTCCCAATGATTTTGCGACGATGGAGGAGGCAGTTTTCAGACGTTATAGAAGATTATTGGATGAAGACCAACCGTTGCCTCAACTTATTATTATTGATGGTGGGAAAGGACAATTAGGCGCTGCACTAAAAAGTTTAAAGCTCTTGGGGATCGAGAAAAAGTTGACGGTGATTGGCATTGCTAAGCGTCTGGAAGAACTCTATTATCCAGGAGATCAATACCCATTATACCTTGACAAAAAGTCAGAATCATTGCGGATCATCCAACATTTGCGTGACGAAGCCCATCGATTTGGAATTACGTTCCATAGAAATCAACGGAGCAAGAAGACATTTGTTTCAGAGCTGGAGAATATTCCGGGAATAGGAAAAACTTCGGTGGAAAAATTATTGAAGACGTTTAAATCAGCAAAAAAAGTACAGGAAGCTAGTGATGAAGATTTGGCAAAAGTGCTTAACCAAAAGCAGGTTAAAGCACTTCGCGCCTATTTTCAATCTTAATCGTCGTAGCCGAATTTTTTCAGATAGTTTTTCTTGCTTCGCCAATCAGGAATGACTTTGACAAAAAGTTCTAAAAATACCTTTCCATCAATGAACTCCTCCATATCCTGTCGAGCGTAGGTTCCGACCTTTTTGATCATTGCACCCGCTTTACCTATAATAATGTTTTTCTGTGAATCACGTTCCACAATTATTTCTGCAGCAATCCTTGTGATGTTTGCTTCTTCTTTATAAGCTGTTACCACCACTTCCGTGCTGTAAGGGATTTCCTTATCATAAAGTTTGAAGATTTTTTCGCGGATCATTTCTGCGATGAAGAAACGCATGTTTTTGTCTGTCAATTCATCTTTTTCATAGTAGGGCGCGTGTTCCGGAAGTTTTTCTTTGATGTATTGCATGATGCCTGTCACCCCATGATCTTTTAGTGCCGATATTGCAAAAATAGCATCGGGATGTAACTTTTCCTGCCAAAAATCTATTTTGCTTTTCACCTCTTCTTCCGAAGATTTGTCGATTTTGTTTATTAAAACGGCTACCGGCGAGGACGTCTTTTTCAACTTCTCGATCACATCGTTCTCATCATACTTTTCATGGATATCAGTCACAAAAAGGATAATATCGGCATCGATTAAGGATCCTTGAACAAAATTCATCATCGATTCCTGCAAAGAATAGTTTGGTTTTATAACACCTGGAGTGTCTGAAAAGACGATTTGATGATCTTCATCATTTACAATGCCAATAATACGATGTCTCGTTGTTTGGGCTTTGGGTGTGATAATAGACATCTTCTCGCCTACTAATGAGTTCATTAAGGTAGACTTTCCTGCGTTGGGCTTTCCGATGATGCTTACAAATCCTGCTTTATGCGACATTTTATCTGTTTTTTATTTGGAATACAAAGAAACAAATAATATCTTTGTACTCCAATTAAACGGAATGTTATCTTGCGTTAACGATATGAAAAACGCGATTTTTACATGAAACTTAAGAAGAGTAAGGCGCGAGGTCTTGCTTCCAAATAAAGATATATTGCGGGATGGAGCTTTGGTAGCTCGTCGGGCTCATATCCGCCAGTTGGCGGACATCAGCTCAGGTTCCTAGAGGTAGTTAAGCGCGATGCTTGGCTCGAGACAAATAAAGATA
>NZ_JJMU01000010.1 GCF_000757725.1 Sphingobacterium deserti | reverse complement strand
CATCAGTTCGAGTCTGGTTCCATTCATGCGAATTATTTCTTTGATGCTAATCGATCAATTATGGCATACACCGTTTATGTAATCTATTCATCGAGTTACAATAAGATCTATATTGGATATACTTCAGACCTTGAGGGTCGCCTTTTATCCCATAATGAGCTGGGAAGGAAAGGTTGGACGATTGCATTTCGTCCTTGGCGACTACTGTACACCGAAGAATATTCGAGGAAGCAAGATGCTATGCGTAGAGAAAAAGAGCTAAAAAGTGCGAGAGGACGATTGTTTATTAGAGCCTTGATTGAGAGAGATTGAGCTCCGTTGTGATTTCATGTTGTGTTTATCTTCTAATTTCTTGACCTTGGAAACATACGCAATCGTTTGATTAGGTGTAGCGTCTTTTTAGAACCCCCAATCTTCTTTAAGTTTACCAAAAATAAACTTGAATATGCGTGCAAATACTTGCCTAAAAAAAGTTGCTATACTTGGCATCTTTTTCAATGCATTCCTGTCGTGTGCTAACCTACAGGATGATTTAACAGCTGTTGCTGAAACTGTTGATACAGTAATCCATGAAATTCCGTTAGCCGGAAATGCTTTTCTAACACATAAACCTGATGGCGCGGATGAAATTATAACCAGTAGTGGGCTTGCGAATTGGACAAACAATGCGAGCACGACTAGTGTATATTTCCGCAGCCAGGATGCCGGAAATGTCAGCCTAAAGTTGCGCGCGAAGGTGGCACCGGAAAGTAACAGTAGTAAAATCAAGATCACCGTAGGCGGCAGCTCAAAAGAAATAAATCTCACAGGATCTAATTTTCAAGACTACGAAATCGGAAGTTGCCGTGACCACGGGCTATGTAAAATTGGATCTGCAAGGCGTTTCAAAAACCGGGGGCTATTACGGTGATGTTTCACATCTTCTTGTAAGTGGGATACCTTCGGAAAAGTTGTTATACGCAAATGATCCGGATTATTACTATTGGGCTAGGAGAGGCCCATCATGCCATATGGGGTATAGCATACCGACTAATGAAGCTGTGCAGTATTATTATGGCGAACTCACTGTTCCGGAAGGGCAAGATGCCGTGGGGTCTTATTTTATGAGCAACGGTTTTTCGGAAGGTTATTTTGGTATACAAGTAAATTCCGATGCGGAGCGCAGAATATTGTTCTCCGTTTGGAGCCCACATGTCACCGATAATCCAGCAGATATCCCGGCCCATTTGCGCGTCACACTAAATAAGAAAGGAACGGATGTCTACACTGGTGAATTTGGAAATGAGGGATCCGGTGGGCAGAGTTTTTTAAGATATAACTGGACGGCAGGCACTACGTATAAGTTTCTGCTGAAGGGCCATCCTGACAATCACGGCGCTACGGAATATACCGCCTGGATGCACTTACCGGATCGAGGCGGATGGTGTCTCATCGCTAGCTGGAAAAGGCCGGAAACCTCAAAAAATTTGACGGGTTTTCATAGCTTTCTAGAGAACTTCAATCCAGACAATGGCCATTTGGGTCGTAAAGTGTTATTTTCTAATCGTTGGGTGCACACTGTGTCAGGGAAATGGCTTCCCATTCAATCCGCAAGGTTCACAGTGGACGCCACATACAATGCCCGTCAACGTATTGATGCAATTGGCGGTGTCGAACACAATCAATTTTATTTGCAAAACGGAGGCTTTTTCTCTACCATCGTTGAACCCAACAGTAACTTTTCTATTCAACCAGCCCAAGCAGCACCTGTTATAGATTTCGATTCGCTGCCTTAGAATTACTGATATGCCAGTAGAAAATAATTTTTCTAAAAACATCTATGCATTGATTATGTAGTATAAAAGGCACGAAAAGGTGGTTGTAATGTCCAATATTGATAATCAAATCAAAATATTAAATTTGATTGTTGTAAGAAGATGTTAATTCGGCAATCTTTTATATTTATTACTCAGATCTAAATATTTTATGAAAACATACTGTCTCACGCTGGTCTGCAAAATGTTTGTAGTCATATTACTTTCTTTGCTTAGCTCATTAGCGGCTGAAGGTCAAATACCACAAGCAAAAGATCATTATTTCAAAATAGGAATTGCAGTGCAGCGAGCTCTTGGTGGCGTTAATATAAAAGGGAGCGGAGAGACGTTTTATGGGAATATTTTTCCAGAGGGCATCGAGCAGGTTCAGACAAACCGTGAAGATAATTATTGGAGACCATTAAGCCTTTCCTATGGGAAATATATCACAGACCGTTATAGTTTGGGGCTTGGTGCTGAGATTGACACGTATGGATTAGGGGATCGAACTAGATCTTCTCTACCGATTTTTCTAGAAGGTGCTTACAATTTCGGCTTATCTGGTAGCGGAACATTCTTTGTAAATGTAAAGCCTGGATATTCTATTGGAATTGAATCTACATTTCACAGTGGGGTTAAAGTCGAGACGGCAATCGGATACGAATTCAACAAGAGACAAGAAAGGAGGGTATCTTACGGAATTTCATTAGGGTATAATTATCAGGAATTAAGAAAGGTACGGCAGGTGGAGATGCGTAATATTCAAGGTACTGGTATGTACACAGAAGTGGGGGAACGATTTGTAAACGTCGCATTAAGTTCCGTTCCTATAATCTTCTTCATCCGGTTATAAGGCCGGGTGAATCTTTTAATTTAAAAAGATGGTTCCCATTCATAACCTTCCCCGCAAATCTGTACTTTTTCTAAAGTAAAGATCTTGCGATGTTTCGTCATTTCCATTTTTGATAACAAATGTTATATTAAGGGTGTCGTTCCGTAGTTCAACAATTTGGAATTGCGCTTGCTCTAATCCTCCAGTGACCATTATTATTTTATGTTGAAAGCCTCCATATTCAGACTTATTATAGATTGCTTCGTTAATCCAATTTTTTTCCTAGACCATGAATGTAAAAAATTTCTCTATACTGATGAGAAGAATTAAACAAACGTTTGTGTTGTTTTACGCAAACGTTTTCGTTTTGCGCGTTGTTTTTAATAAGGTTATTTTAAGTTAACTTGTCGCCAAACTATATTTAAGACTACGAGTTAAATAAACCTTAAAAGTAACTTTATGATAATTAAATTGATAGGTCCTCTTTTTAGTAGTGGAACTGCTTGGCCAGTGTTGATAATGATTATTATGGGGGCTCCCTGTCTCACTTTCGGACGCTCAGTGTCAAGTATGACAGTCACAATGGTGCAACAGCAGGTCACAGGTCGCGTTATCTCTACAAAAGGGCCGGTGGTGGGGGCAACTGTTTCCGTACAAGGTGGACTCGTTTCCACATCTACGGACGAGCAAGGAAATTTTACTCTTGCTGCTGTGGCGGGGGATGTTTTGGTCTTTACGGCTGTAGGCTTCGAGTCTCAAACCCAAGTTGTCGATGGAAATAAGATACAGGTTTCGCTAAAGGCCAGCGATCAAGCTTTGGAAGAAGTAGTTGTTGTGGGGTATGGGACGCAACGTAAAAGTGATATTACAGGATCAATAGCTTCAGTTCGAACGCAAGACATCGAAAAGATGCCATCCTTCAGAGCAGATCAAGCTCTTCAGGGACGGGTAGCAGGATTGAATGTACAAAGTACGGATGCCGCTCCGAATGCCAATGTAAGCATACGGATACGGGGCGCCAATTCGATAGGTGGAGGCAACGATCCTTTAGTGGTTATCGATGGGCTTCAGGGAGCATCACTCAATACGCTTAATCCAAATGATATTGCTTCAATGGAAGTTTTAAAAGATGCTTCTGCTACGGCCATTTATGGTTCAAGAGGGGCAAACGGTGTGATCATCGTTACCACGAAAAAAGGCAATTCTGGAAAGCCCCAATTTACGTACAATGCGTACGGAAGTTTAAATCAGCTACGAAAAAAATTGGATCTGCTTAATGCAACGCAATATGCGACGTTAATAAACGAGAATAGAATAGAGCATGATCTTCCTGTGCAATTTACACCAGAAGAGATTCTTTCATTTGGAAATACAGGTACCGACTGGCAAGATGCTATTTTCAGAAATGCATTTCAGCATAACCAACAATTGAGCGTAAGCGGTGCCAATGATCATGTAAACTATTATATTTCTGGAAATTATCTTTCAAACGAAGGGATTATGCGCAATTCCTCCTATCAACGCTATGCAGTACGTTCTAACGTGGATTTACGCCTATCAGATAAAACACGTTTAAACCTGAATGCCTATTTAACAGATGAGACCAACCATCCCACCGTTATGAATACCTTTGCGGGCCAAAATAGCGGTAGCCCAGTATATTCGGCTTTGGTATGGTCTCCGCTAAAATCTATATATGATGTGAATGGACATTATACGTTACCGGGTGGCGGGTTTGGCCCGACAACGAATTACAATCCTGTAGCGCTTGCGGAAGAGCCTGTCCGCGATCATTACGCCAATGCCGCCAACATCGTTGGAAATTTCGACTACGACATTATTGACGGATTGAAATTTTCCATTACCGGTGCATGGCGCAATATCGACAATCAGAATAATGACTATTTTAATTCCAGGCCTACCAACTCGACGGGTACCGAAGTAGCGTCGATTGTCAATAGTAAGTGGACCTATCTTCAGAATACAAATATGCTTACCTATGAGAAGGCATTCGATCAACATAAGCTTAAGGCAACGGGCGTTGTTGAACAGCAGTATGAAGAAAGCAGCGGCAGCACTGCCGGAGCCATCGGCTTCTCTACAGATGCTGTGCTGTACAATAACCTCTCGCTTGGATCAAACCCCCAAGTCCCGACTTCATACCGGACCTCGCGGAGCCTCCTTTCCTATTTGTTAAGGGTAAACTATGGCTTCGCCGATCGTTACCTCTTGACGGTAACGGGCAGAAGAGATGGATCATCTGTTTTCGGAGCTAACAATAAATGGGGCTATTTTCCCTCGGTTGCTTTAGGCTGGAATATTTCGAACGAGCAATTTATGAAAAATATTACATCTATTTCTTCACTCAAATTAAGAGGGAGTTATGGCGTTACCGGCAACCAAGGCGTGCAACCCTATCAGTCTCTTGCTACGTTAAATACCGATTTTTTCTATCCAATTGGCGGTTCTTCCGTTGCTGCGGGCGTTGGGCTTGGCGGTGCTGCAAACCCAAACTTAAAATGGGAAAGGACAGCCCAGGCAAATATAGGTGTCGATTTAAATATGTTTAATGACAGGCTTATCTTCAACGTTGATCTGTATCGAAAGAAGACAAGTGACTTGTTAATGTCAGTTCCCCTTCCCATGACGGCAGGGGGAAATGGCACCGTCCTACGGAACGTCGGCGCTTCGGAAAACAAAGGATTCGAGGTCTACGTTGGGGGCAGTCCCATTTCCAAAACCTTCAAATGGGAAACGGGCGTTACCTTTGCATTGAATAAAAACAACGTTCTTTCTCTCTTTGAAGGGCAACAGGATCTGCTGCTTGGCAATCCCGGGTTGCCTGGGTTTAATCAATCAGTATGGCTGGAGGTGGGCGAACCCTTGGGGTTATTTAGAGGCTATGATTATCTAGGAGTATGGAAGCAGGGTGAAATAGAAGAAGCTGCCACGTATCGTGCACAACCCGGAGATTCCAAATACCGGGACGTGAACGGTGATGGAATTATTGATGAGCAGGACATTGTGAACATCGGAAATGCCCAACCTAAGTTTGTCTTTGGTTGGAACAACACATTTTCGTACAGAAACTTTGATTTGAATATTTTTCTCAACGGTGTACAAGGCAATAGCATATACAACATTTCGAGGGTAAACATGGAGACGGGTGATGTTACCAGCGCAAAAATGCGTGATCGATGGACACCCGAAAATGAAGATACACAAACACCCTCTTTCAAAGGCGCTGCAGATGGACGCCTCAATTCGTCACGTTGGCTGGAAGATGGTAGCTATCTGAGGATAAAAAATATCACATTGGGCTACCAGTTGCCAACGGAATTCCTGAAGGGAATCAAATTAAAACATGCTAGAGTTTACTTAAATGCGGGCAATCTATTCACGTTCACACGCTACTCGGGTTTTGATCCCGAAGTAAGTATCGATGTAGACTCAAGGGCAGGGGTCGATTTAGCTACTTACCCATCACAGAAATCGTTCACTTTTGGACTGGATCTAAAATTCTGATGTTATGAATTATCTAATAAAAACTAGTATTGCAATCATTGTTATTTTCCTAATGGGTTGTGTAAAATTGGAAGAACGGCCTGAAGGAAATGTTGTTCCTGAGAACTTTTACAGAACAACAGGCGACTTTGAAGGCGCGATTGTAGGCCTTTTTAGACCCTTGTACGGCGGTTATAACGGTTTCGATTTTGATTACCCCTTTATCGCCGGCTGTGGCGCCGAAGATATACATACCGTAGTCGGCAGATGGCGTTTTATGGAGTCGTTGACTGCCACTGCCAGCCAGTTTGATGAAATAACTACTCCGTTGTGGCGCGGTGCTTATGGAAGTATCAATAATGCGAACATCATCCTTTCCAACCTACCGCATGCCGAGGGGATTACCGCAGAGAAAATGGCCGATTTTGAAGGGCAGGCAAGGTTTATGCGTGCATTTTCCTATTTCAACTTAGTAAGATGGTTTGGCGAAGTGCCCATCATTACCGCGGAAAACCGCACTATTGCCGATGAGGTCGGGCAATCCGGGATACAGCAAATTTATGACCTGATTGTAGATGACCTGGTAGATGCAGAGAGTAAGTTGCCCGTTGCTTTCATAGAGAAGGGCAGGCCAACAAGAGGTGCTGCCAAAGCCTTGTTGGCAAAAGTTTACCTCACCATGGCGGGATGGCCACTAAACCAAACGGAGAAATACGCACTCGCTAGGGATAAATCAAAAGAGGTGATAGACATGGGTGTTTATTCCCTGGAGCCCGACTTTGGAAGCCTTTGGTTGGTAGCGAACAAAGCGTCAAACAGGGAGTTTATATTCGCGCTTTACGGGACATCGACAAATGGAACTGTTTCCGCGAGTCATTTACACCTGTCCACCCGACAATGGGATGGTGGGGAAAATGGGTGGGGCGATTTTCAAAGTGACAAGCGTTTCTTCGAACAATTTCCTGCAGGACGTCGGAAAGAGGCTTCCTTTTATACGGTGTCTTTAAATGGGTTAAGGTGGGAGGATTCTAATTATGGACAGCCCTACATTGCGAAGTATCGCGACGGTGGTGCACCCTGTGGACCGAATGAAGTGTGTAATGGTGAAAATGGCGACGGGTTTTTGCCGATATTACGTTATGCAGATGTTCTGCTGATGTATGCGGAGGCGGCGAACATGTCGGAGGGTTCACCTTCAGCCGATGCCTTAGCAGCGATTAATCAGGTGCGAAGAAGAGCGTTGGGGGAAAATAGCAATACACAGCCGAATACTTCTGCTGACCTTTCCGGAAGTTTGTCGCGGGAAGAGTTTGATAAAGCAGTGCTCGATGAGCGGAACTGGGAACTTGCATTTGAACAGAATCGTTGGTTCGATCTTGTAAGACGAGATCTGCTTGCACAAAAACTGGGCGCTCCAGAATGGTATCCATCAGGCCAATTTCGGAAATTGCTTCCAAAACCAACCACAGAAATACTACTTATTAAAAACAACGGCCTAGTCCAAAATGAGGGCTACTAAGAAATTACCGCAATGAAGAATCTTAAAATATGTGCCATTGTTGTACTGTTGCTGGGCAATCTGTCAGGTATTGCAGATGATACGCCAATAAATGATGGAAATACTGTTAATGGCTCAGATGCCCTCAACGGAAGCTTTGAATCGAAATTCAAACGTTACAGCGTCGGACAAATGTTTACAGGTATACAGGAAATGAACTGGAGTGATACCGTATGGAGAAATGACCGCATTCACAAACAGATTGTTCTATGGAGTGATAGGGCGTTGAACGACGTCAGGTATGAGGTCAGCGATCTTGTCGGTACAGAAGGATACATCCCGGCAGCTAGCGTGAGCTTGCGTTTTCCTTCGTATGTACTTGGCGATTTACAAACCGGAAGCTGCGACGCATTTACGCAGCGAACAGATACCTTTATAGCAGATGCGCTATCTTCCGAGAAAGTAACGTCGATTACGCCTGGAGAGCCGGTCAAGGTATGGGTAACCATTGATATTCCCGACAACGTACACGAGGGTAAGTACTCCGGTACGATGCTTGTCAAAGGAAGTGATGATGCCGAACAAAAGTTCACATTCGATATTCTCGTGGTTAACAAAACGCTTCCGCCTGTCGCAGATTGGTCTTATCATCTTGACCTTTGGCAGTTTCCGTTTCAACTGTTGAGTCTGTATAACAGTTCGCACGCGGACAAAATAAAGCCGTTCTCTGCGGAGTATTTCCGGCTGATAAAACCTTTTTATGCTTTGTTAGCGGACGCCGGACAGAAAGCGATCACTACATACATTAAAGACGGTGCCGTATTGGATGGGCAAACTATGATAAAATGGAACAGAAACGATAGTGGAATGTGGACATATGATTTTTCGGACTTCGACGCCTATGTGGAACACATGATGCAATGGGGAATAAAGAAGCAAATCAACTGTTTCTCGATTGCGGGCTGGAATAGCCGATCTATCGCCTATTTTGATGGAGCAACATCATCCAACAGCAAGCTTGAAGTTAAAGCGGGAAGCCCTGATTTCACCGCCGTATGGAATTCCTTTCTCGATGCCTTTAAAAAACATCTTAAGGCCAAAGGCTGGTTTGATAAAACGGTGTTGTATATGGATGAAACAACAGATGGGGAAATGTCCGAAATTGTAAAGGTTATAAAACAACATGATAAGCGTTGGAAGATTGGTATTGCGGGACATAATGTGCGCAAGGAAACGGAAGAAAATTTGTATGATTACGCTACTATTTTAGGATACAATAAGCTCACCCAATTCCGTGGGGACAGGATCAACACGTTTTATACGAGCTGTTCACAAACAAATCCTAATAATTACGTGAGCATACAAAACAGCCCTGCAGAAATGACCTGGATGGCTTGGCATGCCGCTGCATTGGGCTTCAATGGCTATCTGCGGTGGGCCTATGATTATTGGACCAAAGAGAATCCGATCGATGTGCGAGATGGTTCCAATTGCGCCGGTGATTTCAGTATGATATACAGGACGGATAACTCTTCCTCAAGCAAGCCAGTTTCCAGTATGCGGCTCGAGCTTCTCCGGGAGGGTATACAAGATTATGAAAAAATTCGAATACTTAACAATGCAACTTTGAACGAGGAATTAAAGCAATTCAGCGCGACTTCCGGAGCGTATGCGCCCTCGCTCGTGCCTAGTGCACAAGGTTTACTCAAAAAAATATCGACTTTGTAATGTTCAAAATGCGAATATTTCAAAAGATTTTCATTTTGTATATTCTAGTCAAAATAAATAAACTATAAGCATGAAACAACTGATTAAATTTATGTTAGTTTGCTTACTGACAGTTGGTATCACCGAAACTTTTTCGCAATTAAAAATAGATAAAGAATCGTCTGGCAGCAGCTACATAGAATTGGCTGATCCTGCAATAACAGATACCAATTCTTGGGCGAAGCTGAAAAAGGAAATCAACGTCAGCTTTGCAAGCAGTAACGTCCGTTTTAAAAAAAGTAAAATTCCGACAGTTCCTACGCAGACGAAATGGAGTGCTACGGGCTGGAGGGGCGAAAAAATCAACACACAAGTGTTGATTTGGACAAAAAGGGCGATACGTGAAGCCCGCGTATCCTTTTCACAATTAAAGGACAACAAAGGAAATGTAATAGGCGCGGATCATCTAAAGGCCTCGTTTGTTCGATACGTGATGACGGACATCTATCAGCCTGATTGTGTGAAGGAAAACAAAACCACGGAGATTGACTCCTCCTTAGTTGCCGATGTGCTTGATACGGTGGAAACGATGGCTATTTCGGCGAATACCGTACAACCGGTATGGCTTAGCCTACAAATTCCACACGATGCAGCTCCGGGGCTGTACACAGGCTTGGTGGACATAAAAACAGAAACTACCGTGCGGCGATTAAGATTGCAGATCAACGTAATTGACCGTACGTTGCCAAAACCTGCGGATATAGGTTTTGATCTGGATTTATGGCAGCATCCAGTTGCGATTGCAAGGATTCATAACACGGGGCTCTGGACGGATGCACATTTTGAGGCCATGAAACCGTACTTTGAAATGTTGGCGCAAGCCGGACAAAAAGTTGTTACTGCGGCTATTACCCATGAGCCTTGGGGACATCAGACGTATGATGACTTTCCCGGCATGATTAAGGTTATCAAAAAGGCAGATGGAAGCTGGTTTTATGATTATAGCTTGTTTGACAAATACGTAAACTTTGTTCAAGATTGTGGTATTACCAAACGGATCAATTGCTACAGCATCATGTCTTGGGATAACAACTACAGGTACTATGATGAAAATACCCAAAGCGATAGCATCTTTATGGCACATACCGCTGACAAGGCTTACAAAGATTTTTGGTTACCCCTGCTTAAAGATTTTGCTGCGCATTTAAAGCAAAAAAACTGGTTTGCGAAGACGAGCATCGCGATGGATGAGCGACCGCTTGAAGATATGCAGCGTGTCATTAAACTATTGCACGAAGCTGATGCTGACTGGAAAATTGCACTGGCAGGACGTTATCATGCCGAATTGATAAACGATATTTACGATTATGCGGTTTTTAAAACAGACCGTTTCACATCCGAAGAGCTATTGCAAAGAAAAGCAAAAGGTTGGCCCAGTACCTATTATACATCGTGCGAAGGAAATTTTCCTAATTTGTTTACTTTTTCCTCACCAATTGAGGCCATCTACTTACCCTACCAGTGTGCCGCCAAGGGTTTTACAGGCTATCTTCGCTGGGCTTATAACAGTTGGCCTGCACAACCTTTGCTCGACTCCAGATTTATTTCCTGGCCTGCGGGAGATACCTTTCAGATTTATCCTGGCCCTCGATCATCTGTCCGTTTTGAAAAGCTGCTAGAAGGCGTGCAGGATTTCGAAAAAATCCGAATATTGAGCGAACGGTATCGTCGTGAAAATAATTTTGAAGCACTGGACAAATTAAACATGATGTTGCAACAATTTGAAAGTACGGCGCTAATAGATAAGCATGTGATGGAACTAATTGAAAAGACAAGGCGCCTATTAAATGGGGACAATTGATTATCATGAAATCAGATCATGGCGTTCAATACGATTTATTAAACGCCATGATCTGATCTACGCAACAAAAGACTAATTTTGTTGGATACTTTTTTCTAAAAGGTTTATTTTCTCTTCGAGCGACCGGTATTTTTCGAGATGTATTTCCAGTTCTTTTGTTTTTTTGTCTTGTTCGATGGCATATAAGGTAAGTTCTTCTACTTTCTCAAGCAACTTTACATTCATGTCGTGCAGCGAATAGCCTTCATCTTTAATCTGTTCAGCAGTAAACATATTCGGCAGGTGGCCATTTTTTGTAATGTAGTTATCCACTTCAGCTAGAGAAAACCTTTTATACGATTTGGTAAATACATAGTCTGCCCAGCTGTTTTTAGGCCCTAGGGCGATGTCTTCCGTCAATATCCCTCTGTTCACGAAAAGCGAAAATCGATCCACGTTGTCGGGACTGATCTTCACATTGGAATCGTGGCCGCGATGATAGATCACGGCATACCCCTCTTTGTGTAAGCGAATAACATTTTTTTCGGAAGCGGCCAATGTTAAGTCATGATCACTTGTGGTGCCTAGATTCATGTGAGAAAGATCAGTCGCCGCACCGATTGAAAGGTTTAGACGTGTTTCATCCTTCATACGGTTTGAAATCAGAATATTATTTTCAGTAAGAATATTTCCATTGACATGGAGTTGCTCCTTAGTTCGGGAATTTTCCAATCCGATTCCAACGTGTCCGGCGGAATTAATTATCATTGGCATTTTTAGTCCATTTTGACGGTTGTTCGTGTAAAAGTACATCTCGCCGCCACTTATAATGGATAGAGGCCGCCCGTTGTTTGATCCCAACCAATAGGCGCCGACGCCATGTTCATCATAACCTACTTCAAGAGCCGAACCGTCGAATGCATTAACGGATCTCGTTATCAGCCTTATTTTCCCGTAACGGCGATTTATATCATCTCCTTCAATCGTCTCATTCTTTATTACAATGCTGTTATCACGTTCTGCAGACAAGTATCCTGCAAGGGGTTTTTCGCTGGTTTCAAGTCTATAGGACTGGTAGGATATGTAGCTTCTGGGACTTAGATTTAAACTACCTTGTTGGCTAATACTATCTTTTACTTGTGCCTGTGCTGTAACGCAAAACAACGCCAATAGAAGTGATAGCCCCACGAATTTATTCGATAAAGGTGCTTTTACTATATTTCTTCTAATAGAAGTGCTCGAAGTCGCAATAACATATCGACCTATATTTTGACTTGAAAAAACTGTCTTTTCCATTTTTAATTTAATTAATTGTTTTTACACTATTTTTGTGATCTATCCGGACTGGATAGGTTTTCTAAGATTGTATCGTCACGATTTTATATATGCCTACTATTTATCTACATCAATTTCCGCTATAAAAGTTTCTGTGGGATATAAGAAGTTCGAAACAGAAATATGTCTCGGTTCTGTTCCGTAAAAGGATAATACTACCTTTCGCCCACTTACTATATCATAAAAAAATTCCTGTCTGTCTTTCTGTTCGTCGGAGATGTCGGGGGCTTGTATCGCATTTGGATCATCAGGCAATCTTACATTTCCGGAAAAGGCTCCATCTGTGTTAGACCAAACGGCCCGGAGGTCATATAAACAACTCGGATTTGTCCGCATTCGATTCCCTTGATAATCAGTAAACGAAACCAAAGGAACCGTATATTGCCAGGTAGCGTCCTTCACCGATTCGAATAGTTTCTTAATAGGCGCCGCAAAAGCATCCAATTCTGTGGTATATACGCGTGTTACCTGATTATTTCCAACATATGGGGGGAGTCCATTTGGGAGATGATCTCGCCAATTACTGGAATAATGTAAAGCCCAATTAAACCAAAACCAGTCTAAATCCTTATAACTCTCTATAAAATTTTTAGTTACGTCGATATCGTCTCTACTCCATGCGTAAAACCCTGCATAGTCATTAAATTCAGCCCATCTATTAACATAGGGTGTATTTTGGCGCGGCCCATGTTTATACAGATAAGAACTATAAACATCGACCACTTCCAATACTTTATAAACATCAGGCCTAGCTACACCGAGCCATTTCGCTTCTTGTGTGGTCAAATCCTTTACTACGATACGTCCCCGTTGCTGACCAAGATTAGTTTTTGGGTAATTTACAACAGTGATTTTATGGTCATATCGCGTTAAATTTCCGTCAACTCGATACTCAACGGTTAAGAGATGCGTTCCTGGCGTACGCCAGGTATAGGTAAAGTTTTTACCGGATCTTCCTTTCGTCTGTTCTACGCCATTGACGTAATATTTCAAATACGGTTTTTCCGCTTGGGGATCGGTTCCGTCCAAATAACTGTCAGGAATTCTTTTGGCCAAGGTCCTGCTGGAGAGAAACCATTCCGTTCCCGCGTCGTAAAACAGATGCGGGTCACCGTCCCAGGCCTCAAATGTTGTGGTGGTGTCTAGCGGAAAAGTGTAATTCCTTACAAAGAGTTTTGTGTATTTTGTCTTGCCACCAAATTGCCTCGGTAATATATATTCATCCGTTTCCTCGTTTCTAAAATCATTTAGCCAGATCTTTGCCCCTAAGCCTTTACCCTCTAATCCTTTTTCGCCCGCGAAGAGCAAGAAAATAGGCTTCAGTTCTTTCCCCGCCACAATCACTCTTTGCGCACCTAACTTCCGTTGATAATATACGGTGATGGCCGAGTAGGCCGGCGAGTTGTTATCAAACACTGCGGTCCAGTCTCCATAATTCGAGATGTCTGTTTTTTGCTGGTCTGTGAGATCCTTAAGCCTTTTGGTTTGTGTTTTAAGATTTCCCAAGGCGTCACTCCCCGTGTATTCCATGGAAAATTTATCGAGCTCATCTAATGATAATCCTTCCAGCCCAGATAGTTTATACGGGATATCCTTCTCATAATAGGTGGGCCACCTATTACCTTTCAAGGAGCCATAAAACCCTTTATCTGTATGTAAAGGAGATTTGACATTCATCCTTATCTCGACCACTTGATTTCCTGCTCTGATAGAAACATATCCTGGCGCTACATTATTTCCTTCTCCCGTACCATCGGGATGTAGTTCATCGGTTCCGATATCCTGGATCTCATATCCATCATATTTTTCAAAGTAGTTCGTATTCCCGTTGAAAAGCCATTCCCTGTTTTTTCTATAGGCGGAGATTATTGTATTTAACGGAAAGCCTTGCGTGGGGTAGCCGTTACGCACATTATATAGTTGGTCTTTACCTTCAGGCATCTCTCTTGAAGGGATAGTTTCCAATTTGGCAATTCCTCCTCCTGCTAAGGGTGGGTGATGAATAGCATCATGGTATTGACTATTCAGGTACAACAATTCATCATCGTCAAAGCCCATCATGTATTGCGCAGATCCTTTATACTCTTTAAAATCGCTATTCTCCCCATTTTGCCAATAGTTTAAGAATTGAAGGTTCAAGCCTTCCTTTTGATTATTGCGCTGGAAAGTGCCGTCGCTAAGTGTTTTATACTTGATCCAGGTATGTGAAGCTTCATACTTTTCCTTGTTAGCATCCATTTGTCGCTCTGCCGCCCAACTCCATGTCCAAGTGTTTTCTTCAGAAGATGATTTCTCCCAATCGGGGACTTTATCTTTAAAAGTGGGATTTCCTTTTTTATTTCTCATTTGCAAGGTATGTACACGAGAATCGTAACCAATCCAAGGGTTAAATTCGTTCGGCTGAACGGATGGGCTGCAGCAGTACATCAAATCACCTGCAAACCGGGCAATCCACACCCCGGGCATTCCCGTAATCTTTGGAGCTTTCTTGCCTTTGTAGGTCAGTTTATATGTTACGGAATCACCCAACACCAAGTCTATAGGCTTTTGGTTTTTGTCCCCAGCGACGTATAGTTTTTTAAATTCACCGTTTACATATACAGCCACATCTAAAGCGTTTGCACCGTCGAAATAGTTGGCTAGATCGTATTCTTCCGTCATTCCGGGGAATTTCAGCCCGTGTGGTAATACTGTGGCATTAGACACCTCAACCTCTACAATAACGGGGTGGTCCACATCGAAATTATTACCTTTAAGGCAATCATTAAGCGGTGTGTTGATTGTTGGATGTATGCCTCCATTCATGTAATTCAGCGTTGCACTAAACATAGTCTTCGAGGCGCCCGGGCAGGTATATTCAGTAGCCGCGCTTGCGGCTTGCATAAATACTTTGATTTGATCAGATTCTATATTCCCCGATCCCACTGGATTAGGAACCATTTCAGGTTCCCCGACGAACTCCGTGCTGCTTGATGTTTTAGCTTTCACTCTGTATAATAACCTTCCTGTAAAATTGGGCTCGTGCATGACGAAAGCGTATACGCTTATAGTTACTTCAGATGCAGGACCATCTAAGCGGCTTTTTATTCCCCCTTTTAAATCTGAATCTAATCGAAACAAACTTGCCGTATTTAATCTAACCATGTAGTCCGCGAGACCTACCGAACGGGGGATGTAGCTGGTAAAGGTCTTGCTCCCTTTAACCGTTACAGAACCGTCCTCTTGATAGATAACCGTGCCATTACCAGTTATCGTTCCATTTTGCGCATGGCAGAACGGGAAAAAGTTCAGAAGAAAGAGAAAGAGAAAAAGTGTATTTTTTGATCTCTTTGATAGGGTATATCTTAAAGCTTTATTCATATAAATATAATTTGAAGGTTACCAAAATAGTCTGAAAAGCCATGCCTCTCACTATGTGGTCGTGGAAAATTTAGTTGATTCCCTTTAAGATTTCTTTTAAACTTAATCATTTTGTTTTTATTTTGTTTGATGCGAAATTAAGAAGTAAAATTATTCGTAGTGGTGGCTTATTTTTAATGAATTTTGAAAAAATTGTTTTGTGGTGTTTTAATAATACGTTTTGCAGAAGTAATTTAAAATGTAATATCTGGTGATATAGAGTTTTTTCTACAAAAAAATATTTTTAAATATCAAATGATAGATATGTAGTTTATTTTGCGGTGATTCATAGTTTATTTCTCACATGGTTTATTATATGTGTAGAAATTTATTATTAGATTAATTTGTTTTATTTAAGTTTGACATATTTCAAAATGAAGTCATCTTTAAATAATATGAAAATAGATAAAGCTGTGGTTTTTATATTGGGTTTATCAATAATAAGAGAGGATAGGATAATTCAAATTTAGGATGTGTAGAAAAATAACTGATGGAAAAATTCGTAACAAGGAGCGGACAAAATTAAAGCTGATCAGGGCCGTAGGTGAAGTCATTCGCACGCAGGGATATACGAAATTGGGGGTTAATAATATTGCTCATACGGCAGAGGTAAGCAAAAAAATGATTTACCAGTACTTTTACTCCGTGGATAATTTGATTAGTATCTATATTCAGGGGAAAGATTATTGGACGGCATTTAGCAACGAAGTAGACGATTTGTTAAATGCTAATCATGATATTAAGCAGTTGATCCCTGTTTTGCTTGAAAACTTACTTGAAAATCTTGTAAAGGAAGTAGAAACTCAAAAGATATTGTTATGGGAGATTAGTGAACCAAGTAAGCTAATGCGAGAGATAAGTAAGATAAGAGAGGAGTTCGGAGCAGGGTTATTAGCCCATTTAGATCCAATTTTCGAAAAAACAAACATTGAAATTCGGTCGGTATGCGCTCTTTTATTGGGCGGGATTTATTATTTAGTATTGCACTCCAATGGCGCTGGTGGGACTTTTTGCGAAATCGACATAAAAACGGATAAAGGAAAAAATCAAATCATTAAAGGAATTCAGGATATCCTGAGTTGGACTTATCTTGAAGCAAAACGACAACAGTCGTAGGTTAATTTTAATAGGATGCAAAAAAAAATATAGTACCCTTAGTTTTAAGGATTTTGAGAATATCCCAGATCTTGACATATTTGATCGTGCTAGTTCATTTAATCACTACTTGGACTATCTAAATAAAAGCGACCAACTCAATTATCGCTTAGAAAATATTTCGCCATGTGGTCCTGAACTATTTGTCAATAAAGGGTGTGATGATGTAGTTCGAGGAGTTATAAACTTTGTTTCAAATGACTATCTTGGGCTTACCCAACATCCAGCTGTTAAACTTGCTGCCATGCAGGCTTTGGAAAAATTTGGTACCGGTAGTGGAGCTTCACCGGCAATAGGGGGACATTTCAATTACCATCAGGATTTGGAAATAAAGATTGCTAGTTTTTTTAAAAGGGAAGCTGCGCTATTGTATACCACTGGATATACCGCCAATAGTGCTACACTGCAATGCTTACTTAAGAAAGAGGATATTGCAATTGTCGATATGGGCGTACACGCGAGTGTATACGAAGGTTGTTTGCATACAAACGTTAAATCATTTGTTCATAATGATCTGGAGCGGATGGAAGAAGTATTAATAAGGGTCAAGGATGCCTACCGGACCAAAATGGTTATTGTTGATGGTGTCTATTCGCAAGATGGTGATCTAGCTCCCCTTCGAGAAATTAGTTATTTAACTAAAAAATATGGTGCGGTACTCATGGTGGATGATGCGCATGGGATTGGGGTCATTGGTCCGACGGGACGAGGGCTAATTGAAAAAGAAGATGTATTTGATCAAGTAGATATTATCTCGGGTACATTTAGCAAATCACTGGCTGGAATAGGTGGTTTTGTGGTTGCCAGACCGGAAATTATTCGATTCCTTAAGTTTCAAGCTCGGCAACATCTTTTTTCTGCAGCGATGCCCCCCTCCACAACTTGTGCTATTAGTCGCGCAATTGAGTTAATAGATGAAGAATCCCACTGGATAGATAAGCTCAGGACAAATGTCAATTATTTCAAAAGTAACCTGTTGGATTTGGGCTTTGTGATTGGAAACACCCAATCCGCCATTATTCCAGTTAAAATTGGTGATCCGGCCCTTACGGCGCAAGCTGCCAAATTTCTATTTGATGCAGGCATATATGCGAACTGTATTATTTATCCGGCCGTATCTAGAAAAGATGCCCGCATAAGGATGTCCCTAATGGCCACACACACGCAGCAACAGCTGGATAATGCTTTAGATGCCTTTGAGCTAATGAAAAGTAAACTACCTGTCTTAAAACAATAAGAGTAATGTTGCTAAAAGTTTGGATATATAACCTTTATAGGATGCCTGATAACACCCTAACATATTCCCCGTTTCAAGTCGCTCCTGATATAGATTTCGATTCGCTGCCTTAAGGTACTCCTAATAAATTCAATATTTATTTTCTGTAAACAGATGATTAAGTTACGCAAACGTTTGTGTCATTTTGCACAAACGTTTGCGTTTCATATCGGATTCTTGATTAGGTTACTTTACGTTAACTTGGCGCCATAAGATTATGGTAATCTACTAGTTCAACAAAACCTTAAAAGAAATTTTATGATAAAGAGACCTACAAACCCTTTGTTCGTTTGTAAAAGCTTTCGGTTGGCGTCGCTGTTGATAATAGGTGTACTGATCCATGCGGACGGAGCATTGGGAAAGAGCACGTCGGCGTACGCAAGTTCACTTTACCAACAAAATGTAACAGGACGCGTTACAACAACAAATGGTCCCGTTGCAGGAGCCACAATTTCGGTGCAGGGAAAACCCTCCATTTCAACAGCCACCGACGACGGTGGTAATTTTTCAATTGAAGCCAAATTGGGCGATGTTTTAGTGATTAATGCAATAGGCTTCGAGCCTCATACCCAAGTGGTGGATGGAAATACCATGCAGGTATCACTCAAAGGTAGTGATCAGGCGCTGGAGGAGGTGGTGGTTGTGGGTTACGGCACGCAAAAAAGAGAAAGTTTGACAGGAGCCCTAACATCGGTCAAAGGCGAGGAGCTAAGAGACATTACAACGCCCTCCGTTGAAAATATGCTTAATGCGAAGGCTCCCGGTGTCTATGTTGCGCCCGGAACTGGACAGCCCGGTTCGCGTGGAGCTGTCGTCATACGGGGGCAAGCAACGCTTAGTGGAACAACTAGCCCCCTTTGGGTTATTGATGGCGTAATCATCGGAACGTCGCCCGGCGACCTCAATCCAGATGACGTCGAGTCTATGACGGTTTTGAAAGACGCGGCATCTACCGCGATTTACGGATCGCAAGGAGCTAATGGCGTGGTCGTTGTGACGACGAAGAATGCAAAGAGTGGGAAAACCACCATTGATGTATCAACAAAGGTGGGCTTCAATCAACTTACGAACGGGAATCTACAGATGATGAACGGCGAGGAGCTCTACGATTATTATGCTTCGTTTGCCAATGCAAATACGATCGCTTTTCCTCGATGGAATGCAGATTTGCGAAACAGTAATTTCGATTGGTGGAAAGTCGCTACAAAAAGCGGATTTACTCAAAACCATAACATTACCTTACAAGGTGGAACGGAAACAGTACAGTCTTTGCTTTCGATTGGCTTGTATGACGAACAAGGTGCGGTGAAAGGCTATGACTTTACGCGGTACAATGTTCGTTTTCGGCAGACTTATAAACCTTTCGAATGGTTAACCGTAAAGCCATCGTTTGTTGGGGCGCGGCGCGGCGTAGAAGACCGACAATACTCCACGACGGCTATGTACTCGAATTTCCCGTGGGACAGCCCCTTTGATGCAAACGGCAGTTTGGTGCCACATCGCTACAGTGGCTGGGTAAACAGTGCTAGCACGAATTACTTGTATGATTTGCAATGGAATAATTCCACAAATACCAACTACGAGCTAATGGGAAATCTTGACTTTGATGTCAAGATTACGGATTGGCTGACCTTTTCCTCCGTTAATAACTACCGTTATAACAACTATTCTGCAAGCGGTTATACCGATCCTCGTTCAAATGATGGCCAGAGTGTGAGCGGTCGTCTAACGGAGTATCGTACAGAATTCTCCAGACGCTACACGAGCCAGATCTTACGGGCCAACAAAACCTTTGGAGCACATAGCCTAAACGGCGTTTTAGTCTACGAATTTAATGACTACACGGCCAAAGTATTAGATGTGTATGGAATAGGGTTTATCCCGGGTTTCCAGGTTTTGGATGTCGTGAACAGGCCTGAACGGACAAAAGGTAAGATTAACGAATGGGCTGTGCAGTCTTTGCTTTCCAATATACATTACGACTACGATAACCGTTATCTGGCACAAGTTTCTTTCCGCCGTGATGGGGCTTCCAATTTCGGAGATAACGCGAAGTATGGAAACTTTTTCTCTGTCAGTGCTGGCTGGAATATTAACAATGAGGAATGGTTTAAGGCAGATTGGGTAGACGCTTTGAAAGTACGTGCAGCATATGGTTCTGTTGGTAATCGACCAAGTGCATTATACCCGCAGTATAGTCTATATTCTGTTTCAGCAACTTCCGGATACAATGGAAACCCCGGCGCGCTTATCGATCAGAAAGGAAATCCTGATCTTACTTGGGAGAAAACATACACCACAGGTGTGGGAGTTGATGCTTCTGTACTGAATAATCGTGCACGTTTAGCACTCGACTACTATATCAAAAATACTGATAACATCCTCTACGAGGTGCCTATCACAGGAACCGTAGGTATCACCGAAATATGGCGAAACATTGGTGAGATGCGAAATACCGGTTTTGAACTTGCGATTGGTGCTGATATCATTCGAAACGACGATTGGTTATGGAGTCTTGATCTCAACGTGGGGCACAACCGAAATCAGTTAACGCAGCTTTATCCCACAAAAGATGCCAGTGGCAATTTTACAGTACGTCCAGTTATCGTAGGCGATGGGCTCGGCATTGCTGGGTCATCACAACGTATTCTTGAGCCGGGGCTTCCGGTCGACACCTACTACCTGAAAGAATGGGCCGGAGTAAATCCAGATAACGGCGCGCCAATGTGGTACAATGTGCAGCGTGATGCGAATGGGAACGAAACTTCTCGCAGCACGACATCTAATTATTCGGAAGCGAGTTTTGAAAAATTGGGCAACGCTGCGCCCGATATTTTTGGTGGATTCTCGACGGCGCTGCGATATAAGCAAATTGATTTAAATGCTGTGTTTGGGTATGCGATAGGGGGCGAAATCTACAACTATTCCCGGCAGGAATATGATGCCGACGGAACCTATACCGATCGCAATCAAATGAAGTTGATGCCAGACTGGAGCCGATGGGAAAAGGCAGGCGATAATGCAACACATCCGGTTGCTAAATACAACAACCGGGATGGTGGTAACCAAGCATCGTCACGCTTTATCGAAAGTAGCGATTTCCTGCGATTACGGTCGTTAACGATAGGATACAATTTTAAATTGGATCGATACAAGATCAGAAATTTACGTGTGTATTTTGCTGGCGAGAATTTATTTGTATGGACTAAATATTCAGGTGTAGATCCTGAATTGTCCATCAAAGTTGACGACGAGGCGAGCTTGGGTGAGCCCGTTGAGGCATTACTTGGATCCACAGGTCCATCGGTTTACCCAGCTACCCGCCGCTTTATGATGGGACTAAATCTTTCATTCTAAAACTACTGAAAACATGATGAAAAAATTATTTATAGCAATCTTGGTCTGCGCCAGCGTAGCTTCTTGCGATATCGATCGGTTACCTTACGGATCAATGGATACAGATCGAATAGAGGGCGACCCAGAAGTGTATATTGAGTCGCTTTTAAACGGTACATACGCCCAATTGAAACTATGGTCTGACCCTATGCACCGTTGCGGCGAGTATGCCGGTGATAATATCATGATCCGTGGAGCCTCTACCGATGCTTTCTATGAGTTTATCTCCTTTTCACGTACGCCTAATAATGGCCGTCTCAATCAATTTTGGAATACAGGATACAAAGCCATTGCTCAGGCCTCAAACATTATCAATATGTTTGAAGAGGGGCAGAGCGCCGAATTTGACAATAAACTCGGAGAATGTTATTATATAAGAGGTATGATGTATTTCTATTTGGTTCGTGCCTACGGAAGACCTTTTTACCAAAATCCCAGTAGCAATTTGGGTGTTCCCATTGTGAACGGTACACCGGAAGATGTGATTAATCTGGACTTGCCTGATCGCGCCACTGTGCAACAGACGTATGAGCAGATTATTGCAGATTTAGCTAAAGCAGAAGAATTGCTGACGATCGACAATGGCGCCATCTACGCTTCTAAAGGTGCAGCTCAAGCCCTGCTTTCTCGTGTTTATCTGTATATGAGCGGCACATACGAATCGCCAAATACCCAATACGCACAATTGGCGGTTGAGTATGCCGATAAGGTCATCAATTCAGGTGATTATGCGTTGCTCCCCCGTGAGCAGTTCATGCGCTATAACACATATACGCCAGAAACTAATGCAGAAACTATCTTTGCCGTTAAGCGTGTTGCCTCAGAATTTTCAGGGACTGATCATTTTTATGGTGTAGGGGGGATGTACGCGAATATTGGTGGGATGGGCTGGGGAGAAATGTATGCGAGTGCAAAATATATTGACCTGCTGAACGAAGCGGGCCGTAACGACTGGCGAACTGAAAAGTATACTATTGTGGATGCCCGGGCCGCTTTTATCGAACCTACCTATGCCCAAAATGCAACGACGGGCGCTTACACCGAAGTGTTCCGTTTCGTCAAACAAGATGCCGCTAATGGTTCCAATTATGTACAAGCGCCCATTACGCGCAACGGAAATGTCATTACTGCTCGCGATGGTGAGCAAACATACACGTTAACACCCGTGGATGTTGCTCAAGAGATTTATAGCATCCAGCACAGCGATGGCAATACCTATACGGGCGTGCTGGATAACTTTATTACCTTAAATAGGGTATATCCTCAATTTTACATTACGAAAGCTTCGCGTGAGGGGGAGGATTCTCATTTGCATTCCCCTGTCATTAGTCGTTTGGGCGAGATCTACCTTAATCGGGCAGAGGCCAATGCGAAATTGGGTAATTATGGCGCAGCACTAACAGACCTGAATGTTATCCGTACGCGTTCAATTGTCAATGGAGGGTACGCCAATCTAGATGCGTCCAACGCGAGTATGCGCATTGATAAGGAACGTCAGTTGGAGTTGGCTTTTCAAGCCGAACGCAGTTACGATGTATTTCGTAACGGGGGCTCGCTCACTCGCGCATATCCAGGACCGCAGGTACAAACGGAAAGCATTCCAGCTACGGATTTTGGGGTTGTCTATTACATTCCCCAAGATGCAATAAATTCGTATCCGGGAACACTCACCCAAAACCCTACCCAGTAACTTGGATAAAGCGGCTATAGCTTGATAAAATTAGATAAGGATGGCTTTGCAACACCGCAAAGCCATTTTTGTGGTAGAGCCTAAATAATCGGGTATTTTATTGTAGCTTTGTAGGCTTGAATAAAAAGCAAGTTGCCGTGAGGTAACGTTTTTAATACCGGATATAGTTATGGCAAATATTGTTGCAATCGTTGGTCGCCCAAATGTCGGGAAGTCCACCTTATTTAATCGTTTGACAGAGAGTAGAAAGGCTATCGTCGATGACTTTAGCGGGGTTACTCGTGATCGTCATTACGAAACGGCGGAATGGATCGGAAAGAAATTTACCGTGATAGATACCGGCGGTTTCGTTCATGGTTCTGACGATATTTTTGAAGAGGCCATTCGCGATCAAGTGCACATCGCCATTGAAGAAGCGTCGGTCATTGTATTCATGGTAGATGTAACCACAGGTATAACAGATTTGGACGATGAAATTGCCGACTTATTACGTCGCAGTTCAAAACCAGTGTATGTAGTCGCCAATAAAGTTGACCATGCGAAGCTTCACCACGACTCGGCTGAATTTTACGCTTTCGGTTTAGGTGAAATTTATAACATATCATCGGCAACCGGATCCGGAACAGGGGAATTGTTGGATGCCGTAGTATCACACTTTCCTGAACAGGAGGAGGAAGAAGAGAATGCGCTACCTAAGATTACGATCGTTGGACGACCAAACGTGGGGAAATCTTCTCTTACAAATGCTCTTTTAGGCGTTGATCGTAATATAGTTACGGATATCGCGGGTACCACGCGGGATTCCATCCGTATACACTACAATCAATTTGGTAATGAGTTTCTGCTCATTGATACAGCAGGACTTCGTCGTAAATCCAAAGTGAACGAGGATATCGAATTTTACTCCGTGATGCGCACCATTAAAGCCCTAGAAGATTCGGATGTGGTGATCTTAATGTTAGACGCTAACGATGGTATAGAGGCACAAGACATTAACATATTCCACTTGGCGGAGAAGAATAAGAAAGGGATCATGATCGTTGTCAACAAATGGGATACCATTGAGAAAGATCACAAAACCGCTAAGGAATTTGAAGCCAAGATCAGAGAGAAAATAGCTCCATTCAGCGATGTTCCTATTATCTTCACCTCAGTAACCGAGAAGCAACGTATTTTTAAAGTGGTGGAAACTGCCATGGAGGTTTATAAAAATAAAACCAAGAAAATATCGACTTCGAAATTAAATGATGTCATGTTGCAGATCATTGAAAACTATCCGCCACCATCCACGAAAGGTAAGTATATCAAAATTAAATATGCAACGCAACTTCCCGGTAGGTCGCCAATGTTCGCATTTTTCTGTAATCTACCTCAATATATCAAAGATCCGTATAAGCGCTTTGTTGAAAACAAACTGCGCGATAACTTTGATTTCAAAGGAGTACCTATTCAAATATTCTTCAGACAAAAATAAGTAGTTATTTTTTATAATTCATGGAAAACAATCTTGTCCTTTACAATACGTTAACGCGAACAAAAGAGAAGTTTGAACCTTTAAATGCGCCTTTCGTGGGCATGTATGTCTGTGGTCCCACAGTATATAGTGATGTTCACTTGGGAAACTGTCGGACATTTATCTCCTTTGATCTTATATTCCGATACTTATTGCATATGGGCTTTAAAGTTCGCTATGTACGCAACATAACGGATGCCGGACACTTGGAGGGCGATCGAGATGAGGGCGATGATAAGTTTGCCAAGAAGGCCAAATTAGAACAATTAGAGCCCATGGAGATTGTGCAAAAATACACGTTAGGGTTCCATGATGTTTTGCGGTTGTTTAATACGCTACCTCCTAGTATTGAGCCAACTGCTACAGGGCATATCTCCGAGCAAATTGAGATGGTCAAGCAAATTATCGATAATGGATTTGCTTACGAAGCGAATGGGACAGTTTATTTTGACGTCGATAAATATGTTAAGAGCCATGACTACACCGTCCTGACGAATCGCAAACTGGAAGATATGTTGAACAACACGCGCGAGCTTGGAGGGCAAGACGAGAAGCATGGACGTTTAGACTTTGCATTGTGGATTAAGGCTAAGCCAGAACATATCATGCGTTGGCCGGCACCCTGGAGCGTGGGCTTCCCGGGTTGGCATATTGAGTGTTCGGCCATGAGCAGCAAGTATCTAGGCGCTCAATTTGATATCCACGGTGGCGGTATGGATCTTGCAGCTACGCATCATACCAATGAAATTGCGCAGTCTGAAGCATGTAACCATGTGCATCCGGCAAAATACTGGATGCATACCAATATGTTAACAGTGAATGGCGCGCGTATGTCAAAATCTGCTGGCAATGGGTTTCTACCTCACCAACTATTTACTGGAGAGCATGCTTTATTGAATCGAGGCTATTCGCCAATGGCGGTACGTTTCTTTATGATGCAGGCGCATTACAGAAGCACCTTGGATTTTTCAAACGATGCGCTGGATGCTGCCGACAAAGGTTATAAACGATTGATGACGGCCATATCATTGTTGGATAAGCTGAAATCAGAAGGTGCTGACAGTAGTACTTTTGATATCGAGGGCGTTAAAAAGCGTTGCTACGACGCAATGAATGATGATTTTAATAGCCCCGTGTTGATTGCTGAGCTTTTTGAAGTTGTACGCTTCATAAATGCGGCTTACGATGGTAAGGCGAAAATCACCGAGGAAGTCCTTTCAGAAATCAAATCACTGATGACGATTTTTGTACATGATATTCTTGGCCTAAAGGATGATTCGACGGGTACAGATGCCGGAAATATGGATGAGCTGATGCAGATTATCATCAAAATGCGTAACGAGGCGAAAGCTAATAAAGACTTTACAACGTCCGATCGTATTCGCGAAGAGCTTAGCACTGCAGGTATCCAACTGAAAGATAGTAAGGATGGTACACTTTGGAATAAGATTTGATTGTAAGACGACAAAAATGTATAAATGAGATTAATAAAAATTTGTTCGTTTGTTTGGGTGCTCCTATTAATAGTCGCAATGGATGCGCGTGCGCAGCTGCCCGATAAGGTAGGGGGCTTAATAAGAGCAGATCGTACAGCGGCAAATATTTCAAAGACATCGAGTCCGCATGAAGCGCTGATGTCTATCGTGGATAAAGAATCAACCTTGTATGTTCCCTCGCCGGTAAATGCCGTCAACTATCTGAGCAACAGGCCAAATATTCCAGATGTGCTGACATGGCAGCCTAATTTTGCATTGGTTTCCAAAAGCTTAGATTGGGGTGTCACCTCTGGGCCTATGGAGTTTCAAAAAGTGGGCGCGGTAAAACGTCATGGACAATACCTTACCGTATGGCGAAGAGATCGAAAAGGCAATTGGAAGGCACACCTTCGTGCAGAAGTCGAAAATTTTGGGAAAGGCCCGAAGTCTGATATGGTATACTATGAACCCGATGATTCCTGGTATCTAAAGCATCGGTCTAAAGTTCGGCTCCAGCAACGGGAAGAGGTGGTGACCCAAAGCGATGAACTGTTCTCAACGGTTTTGAAGGCGAACAATGAAGCTGCGTTTAAAGAGTTCCTAGCGGATGATGTACGGTACTATTACCCTTGGGAGGCTGAAATTGAAGGCAAAAAAAATGTGCTGGCTTTTCTCAAGAAAAAACGTATCGAGATCACAACAGACCCCTCGGGGGTAGGACGAGCCTACAGCGGCGAATATGCCTATACATCAGGCACGGCCACTGTCCGTTCCAAAGAAAAGGTTGTCAAATTCAATTACATCCGTATATGGCAATTGAAAGATGACTATCAGTGGCGGGTACTTATTGAGATGATGTTTGAGCGATAATTTTATAAATACGATATCAGAGCAGCGCATTTTCCTAAAAGAATGCGCTGCTTTTTTTGCTATTAGCTTTATATGTTGCTAGGCCTTGTACATAGTCAAAAGGCATATGAGTAGGGAAATAGAAACTTTGTCGATGATTTGTTTTAGCAATCAACGTTCTGGCGGAACTTCTGGTCATCGAAGATGTTCATGATAGAGATTTGTCTCCTCATTGATCATCATCTTTAGAACAGACAAAAGGGAGTGTCAAAAAAACAGGCTGAACATTTCTTCATGTTCAGCCTGTTTAGCCTTTTAGGTCGATTTTGCTGGTCGTTTTGTATCCACAGCAAGCGATCGATATTCCGTATTCTTATTTTTGCGCTAAGCTTTCATTACTCATCCAAAGCTTAAGTTCATCACAGGTAAGGAAATCGGTATTGATATCGATAAATGTGTTTTCTTTTCGAGCTTCAAACCATTCACTCAGCTTTCTGTTGATCTTATCCTGCTTTGCAGCCTCTTGAATCTTTGCAAAATCTTGCTCTAGATTCGCTTTGTGAGGAGCGACACGAGATTTCAGGTACATAAACTTATATACTTGGCTTCCTGTACGATCTTTTGAAAGAAACGGTTTGGAGTATTGTCCCACCTTAAGGGGATCGATCGAGGTAAATGTTTCCCGGTCTAATTTGTCCATCGGAATCAGGCTGGAACGATCTTCCTCGTTCACAATCATACCACCCGTGTATTTCGTTTCGTTATTGTCTGAATAAGTGGATGCCGCAATGTGAAATCCTAATTTCCCTTGTTCTACCTTATCATAAATGCTGTCTAATTTCGCTTTTGCCCGTTCTAAGCTAGAGGGTGTAGGCTTTGTTTTTATTAACACGTGGCGTACATTGACTTCCTCACCTCGACGCTGTAAAACCTGTAAGAAATGAAAACCATACATCGTCTCAAATACCGGAGAAACTTCGCCTTCTTTCAGTTTAAAGGCCATTGCCGAAAATTCTTTCACGTAGTTGTCGCGTGTTGCAAATCCTAATTCACCGCCGTATGGCGCAGATCCGTCTTCAGAGTAAAGACGCGCTACGGTACCGAAATCAGAGCCATTGACAACCTGTTGACGGTAACCTTCTGCTTTTTGTTTGAACTGTTCTTTTTCTTCTTTTGTCAAAACAGGGTTAATGACAATCTCGCCCACCTCGACCTCGGTATTGAAATAGGGTAAGCTATCTTGATTTAACCCCGTGAAATAGCTCTTCACTTCCTGCGGCGTGACATTGATCGTCGTCACAATATTTTGTTGCATTTTTTGCGCCTTCAATTGCTCGCCTATGCTCGGACGCATCTCTTCTTTATACTGCAGTAGAGAGCGATTTAGGAATTCTTCCAAGCGTTCTTTACCGCCAGCTTGTCTTACCATCATTTGCATCCGCCTGTTTAGATTGTCATCCACTTCAGCTTCAGAAACTTCGATAGAGTCAATGATGGCTTGCTGTGATAGTAATTTTTGCGTGACCAATTGCTGTAGCAAGTAGCATTTCATATTGTCATTTGGCTTCTCACCTTGAGCAAGGTACTGCGCATATTGCATTTCAATATCTGATTGCAAAATGATACCCGATCCAACTGTGGCGACAACGCGATCCACTAAACGTTCCTGTGCTACAACAGTCTGTAAACAACAGATCGCAATAAGCGCTGTCCCTAATAAGTTTATGTATTTTTTAATCATAGAATCTCCGCCTTTACGCCATGCAAAATTATCAGAAATAATGGGAATGTGATGATCCTTTTTTGATAATTTTTAATGCCCACTACCGTATCCAAATATACGTAAATCTCAGCGCGCTAAATTATTAAAAATGTTAAAAACTAATTATTCTTTAACCATATTTAACAGCTCGATTGTTCTACGTATTGTTGTAATAATATGTACCTTGTAACAGTTATTACATGTAGATAATATGAAAACTTTAATTACATTTTTATTTAGTTGTTTTATGCTTCAATCAATTGCGCAGGAAATACCTATGTTTGTCGGAACCTACACTCATAAGGGAAGTCAAGGCATTTATCTATACATGTTTAACACCGATAATGGTGAAGCGACATTGTACTCCGCTACGGCTGCAGAAGATCCATCATTCTTAGCGAAGTCGAAAGACGGGAAAACGCTCTATGCCGTGACCGAAAAGGACGAAGACGAAGCAAACGTATCTGCATTTACGTTTGACGGGGATATTCTATCCTTTGTAAATAGTCAGCCTACAATGGGGGCCTCTCCCTGCCACGTAGCCATCGCAAAAAATCATCCGTTGGCACTGGTTTCCAACTACGGGGGCGGCTCGATAGCTGTTTTCAAAACCGAAGAGAACGGTGCGCTTGGCGAGAATATCCAAGTCATTCAGCAGGAGGGGCAGGGACCAGATAAAGACCGTCAGGAAGCCTCACATGTGCATTCTGCTTTCTTTAGTGCTGATGAAAAACATGTCTTCGTACAGAATCTAGGTACAGACCAAGTCACTATCTTTCGTGTGGAGCAAGAGAAAGGAGCCTATCAGCTTGTTGAAGAAAGCGTGATTTCAACACCCGCGGGTGGCGGACCCAGACATATTGCGCTTGATAAAAAAGAAGAAAATCTTTACGTGCTCTTGGAAATGAAGGCACAGATCGCACACTATAAGAAGGATAATAAAACTTGGCAGCTCCTGGATACTATATCCATAAACGAAGACGGCTTTAGTGGCGAGAATGGTGCTGCAGAAATCAAGTTCTCACCAGATTTTAAATTTCTATACGCTAGCAACCGTGGCGAGGCGAATATCATCGCACTGTTTTCTGTAGATAAAACCGGGAAGCTAACAAAGAAAAAGGTGTATGCTACAGAAGGGGAAGAGCCTCGTAATTTTAATATCAGCCCGGATGGGCGCTTTCTTCTTGTGGCTAATCAGTCGACAGACGATATCACCGTATTCGCCAGAAATCTCGAGACTGGAGAGCTTACAGATACAGAAAAGAAAATCGAAGTTTCTACACCGGTTTGTATCATCTTCTAAATCTTGATTACGTCAGGATCGTTTCTAATTAATTGATAAGGGGGCTGTCTGAATGAAGTGGCAGCCTCTTTAGTTTTTACTCCGTTTCCTCATCAGACTTCGCGATATTTGGCTCTTCATTTGGCGGATTTTCCGCTTCTTCTTCCTTGCTTTCCAGCTCGTGCGTTTCTTTATTGTACATCCCTGCAAGCTCATCAATAACGGTATCTTTCCATAATGGTGTCCCCGTGAAATATGCGGAACGACCAATCATATGGGCCGCAATAGGGGCTGTAATAATCAAAAAGAAAATAATCGCAATAGCTTTTGTCGTTACTGAAACGTCGGGAAACATAATGGCAGCGCAGATCAGCAAGAGGCCTACACCCAAAGTAGATGCCTTTACCGTGACGGATAGCCGTAAATAGAAATCGGGCATGCGCAAGATCCCGATGGACGCAAACAAAATGGACAATGCACCTATCGAACTAAGAATCGCTAAAATTATATCAATCATCTTTTTGTTTTTCTATATAGTAAGCAAAGGCAACTGTGCCCAAAAAGGCAATCAGTGCAAGGATGATGGCTACATCTAAAAGTACAGCTTGATTGGATCGTATGCTGTACACCGTGATGATCCCGATTCCTGTCGTGATAATCAGGTCGAGCGCAATGACACGATCCACCACGGAAGGTCCTTTAAAAAGCCTGATAAAGACCATCATAACGGAGATAGCTAAGATCGGCAAGATCACGTAATCAAAGTATGTTTCGAGTGTAATCATCGTAAAATCGCTAAAAGTCTTCGTTCTAAACCGGTTTTCGTTTGCCTGACAAACGTTTCAGGATCGGTGAGATACATCACGTGGATGTAGATCGTTTTTTTATCCTCACTAATATCTAGGATTAACGTTCCTGGGGTGAGCGACAGCATGGTAGTCAGTAAGTTAATCTCAAAATCTGTGGAGGCATTTAACGGGTATTTTACAATCCCCGGCTTAAAAAAATACTTGGGCGTTACAACATCAAAAGCTACCTGTATGTTAGCCCTAAATACTTCATATAGAAAGTAAAATATAAAACTGATGATCTTTGGTACGCGATAAAAATAACGTTGATCTGTTTCCGTCCTGTTCATAATCCACAGCACAAAGAAACCAAGCATAAAACCGAATAGGAAATTCGTGTAATACATAGATCCTGTAAGTGCCACCCAAATTCCTGAAAGAAGCAGGTTCATTAAAAAGTACTTAATCATGCGCTAGTTCGTTTTTTCTCCCAACACGGCCTTGATGTAGGAAGAGTTATCTATTAGTTGATTAGAAATTTTGTCTGTTACGTTGACAATCGCTTCTGCGTTCAAACCTATGTATAACGTTACTCCGCAAAGGAAAGCGATAGGTAGCAACATGAGCAATTTTTTATAAGGCTGCATTGGCGCGAAACGATCTTCTACATTTTCTTCTTCTGGCGGGTTCTTCCAAAACACCTTTGACCACATCCTCGCAATCACAAATAGCGTAACGAAACTGCCGAAAAGTAAAGCTGCGGCAAAGAAATACTGCTGCTGACTGAAGGAATCTTGGAATAAGAAAATCTTGGGCCAAAAGCCAGATAAGGGAGGTATGCCTACCAAGGAAAACAGCACAACGGCGATAAGGAGTGAGACCTTCGGGTAGTCTCTATAAAGACCACCTAGTTTTTCCATTTCAAGCGTACCCCGCAACTGCCGAATCAAGCCAGCGATTAAGAACATAGTTGTTTTCACCACAATATCATGGATCAAATAAAACACCGTGCCCATCAGCGCGACTTTGGTAAACATGGCAATACCACCCACCATAAATCCGATATGACAAACGATCAGGTAAGAAAAGAGCCGGCGCACGTTTGTCTTGATAAGCGCTCCGAAGGCACCTGTGACTATTGTCAATACCGCGATGACCATCAATAGTGTCTTTGTGAAATCATCAGGAATAAATATAAGACTCAACACCCGTATCATGGCGTAAATACCTACTTTGGTAAGCAGGCCGCCAAAGGTTGCCGCAACGGCAGATGGGGGGGTGTGGTAAGATGATGGTAACCAATAGTAGAGAGGAAACACAGCAGACTTGATCCCAAATCCGATAATAAAGAAGCATGAAGTAATCCCTACTAAGGTTTTATTTTGCACCAGCTGTATCTTCATCGCAACATCAGCCATATTTAAACTGCCCGTAATACCGTAAAGTATCCCAATGCCTGTTAGAAAAAACATAGACGCCAAAATATTCATCGCCATATATTTTACCGCGCCCTCTAATTGTGCTTTCCTACCACCCAGCGTCATCAATACGAAAGATGAGATAATAATTACCTCGAAATATACGTAAAGATTGAAGATATCGCCCGTTAAAAAAGCCCCGTACAAACCCATAATAAGGAAGTGGAAAATAGGGAAATAGCCGTACAACATGCGTTGCCGACTTAAGCTAACAGATGAAAAAATAGATACGGCCACGCCGGCGATAGACGTTAAAAGCACCAACGTAACACTTAAAGTGTCCGCTACAAAGACAATTCCGAAGGGGGCATCCCAGTTAGCCGCGTTCATGGTTAATATCCCTTCTGATTGTGTTCTGCTGAATAGACGGATGGCTACGAGTAAGCCAATAATGCTTCCGCCGACGCTCAAAAAACGTTGCGTAACTGTCTTTCGCCAAAACATAAGCTGAGCAATGGCGGTAAACAATTGTACAAATACAGGAGCCAAAATATGGTTATCTATCATAACTCTTCTTCTTCAGGAGTATTTAAGTCGTCAAGATCGTCCGAGTCGACCAGCGCATAGACACGTTTTAACAAAACAATGGCAAATGATGTAAGTGCAAAGCTAATTACAATCGCCGTTAAAATTAAAGCCTGGGGAATAGGGTCAGCGTAAATATCCTGAAACACTTTGTAAGCTTCATTAATTACGGGAGGTGAACCCTTCGTAATCTTCCCCAAAAGAAAGATAAGGATGTTCGTGCCATTGCCAAGGAGCATAATGCCCAACAATAATTTGACCATGCTTCTCCGCAAGATCAGATACACCCCGCCAGAATACAACAACCCTATCACAATCACTAAAAGCAGTTCCATATTATTGTTCTAGAGCTATCGTAAATAAAATAGTGAGCACGACCCCGATAACGACCAAGTAGACGCCGAGATCGAAAAATAATGCAGATCCGATCATGCCGATCACGGGTATAGGCTCTTCAAACCAAAGACCAGTCATTGGAGGAAGCCCAAACAGTAAGGGCGCAACCACACTCAAGGTGGATATTGCCAAGCCGATCGGAATTAGAGAAAGCGGCTTGTATCGTAATATCTTCATGGTATTTGCTGTACCGTTTGCAAAGCTGTGTAAGACAAATGCAATAGCAGCTACCAAGCCGCCTACGAAGCCGCCCCCGGGATAATAATGTCCCCGAAGTAATAGAAAGAAAGAAAATAGAAGCAAAATTGGTAGCAAGTACCGTGTTGCTGTCTGTAGAATCGCACTTTTCATAAATTTTTACCTATCATTTATTTCTCCGTTAATACGGAGGTCAACATTATTCCTTTTCAGATGCTTTTAAGCGTAGCCTGATCAAACTGTATACGCCGATGGCGGCGATTGACAATACTACTGTTTCAAACATCGTATCTATTCCCCGGAAATCTACCAAGATTGTATTTACCACATTTTTGCCTTTTGCCAATAAGTAAGAGTTCTCACCATAAAAACTGCTTACATCTGTCGTATTCGGCTCTTGCAGCACGCGCAACGCAATTAAAGACAGAATAACACCAAAGCCCAGTGCTACCATGGCATCGCGAATGACTATCCACCGGCTAGTCATATTGATAAAACTTGGAAGCTTATACAGTACCAATACAAATAATACGGTTGTCAACGTGTCGATCGTAAATTGTGTCATCGCTAGATCCGGAGCGCTGTAGAATACGAACATTAAACAAATACAGTACCCGATGACACTGGTGGAGACTACGGATGTTAATCGTGAACGCGTGGTCACGATGATATACAAAGCTCCCAAGAGTATCGCCACAATGCCTACTTCATACCATGATAATGGAGTAAGTTCCTCCCAATTGATTTTTATAGGTCCGCTGATCCAAAGTTTGTAGGCGAGGAGTAGCTCTGCGAAGATGATGATTTTGATGTGATACGAACGAAGGTAGCCATTGTGAAATGTATGGGTGTACCATGCCGATGCCCGCATGATTGATCGGCCTATTCGAAGGAAAACACGCTGCGGCGCGATCCTGTTGAAGCGTTCGACGGCCGCTAATTTTTTTTCGCTAGGCTTATTGACCAAGTAAACAACTATGCCTACGGCAAGCGTGGCTATACTTAGCAATAGCACCATGTTGAAACCATGCCAAATCTTTAGCTTCATACCCGTTTCGGCGTGCGCAATAGCATTTGCCGCCTGGTTATTGAAAAGATCGCCAACAACGCCCGGAAAAAGTCCAAAGATTAAGCCCAGTATGCCGAGCAATAACGGCGGAATCCACATGGATGGATAGGGGAGGTGTACTTTTTCGAAATCTGCCGGAAGCTTCCCCGTAAATGGTTTCAGGCCGGCCATAAAACCTGCCGCAACAAGCCCGACGTTGGTAATGATCGCCAGCGCGGTGAGCCACAGTGCCCAATGCTCTTCATAATGCAGTGTTGCTTCGTATATAAGATCTTTACCGATAAAGCCAAAAGTGGATGGTAAACCGGCACTGGATAGCGCCGCTAATAAGGCTGCAATAAATACCGGGAACAGTACTTTGCGTAGCCCAGCTAGCCTAGTGATATCCCGTGTATGCGTTTCATGGTCTATGATACCTGTAACCATAAATAGGTTCGCTTTATAAAGCGCATGTACCAGAATGAATACGGCTGCCGCGATGATCGCTTCCGGCGTGCCGAGACCAAGTAAGAAGGTAAGCATGCCTAATGCCGAGATCGTGGAATAGGCCAAGATGCCTTTTAGATCCACCCGGAATAAAGCGTGTATGGCTGCGAAAGCCATGGTAAATCCTCCCACAATCATCAGCGTGTTGTTCCACAGCTCGTTACCGCCGAGCACTGGTGTAAAACGGGCAAGCAGATAAATACCAGCCTTGACCATAGTGGCCGAGTGAAGATAGGCAGAAACCGGCGTAGGGGCTTTCATCGCACCGGGAAGCCAGAAGTGAAAAGGAAATTGTGCCGATTTGGTAAACGCTCCGATAAAAATAAGTCCGGCGATCAGCGGATAGAGTGGATGGGCAAGCAATACGTCATGCTTGCTGAACAGTTCGCTAATGACAAAAGTACCGGCCACATTGCCCATCAAAATTAACCCTGCCAGCAGGAAAAATCCGCCTAGCCCGGTAATACTCAAAGCAGTAAGCGCGCTGGATCGTGACTCTTTGCTGTCGTTATTGAAGCCGATAAGAAAAAACGAACTGATGCTGGTCAGCTCCCAAAAGACAAAAAGCGTCAAGATATTATTCGATAAGACAACGCCTAACATAGCGCTCATGAAAAGCAGCAGATAAGCAAAAAATCGATCGTAATATACATGGCCCTTCAGGTAGGTGCGTGCGTAAAAAAATATAGCGGTGCCTATCCCGGTAATCAACAGAGCAAAAAGCAGGGATAAGCCATCTAGACGAAAGTCAAGGTTGACGCCCATACTCGGTACCCAGTTTACATGCTGCACCAAATTCGTACCGCCCGCGATAGTAGGGATATGAAGCAGGTAAAATATGAACAGAAGCACAGGTATTAATGGAAGCAAAAAACTCCATTTTATCTTAATAAGCTTGCCAAAAGGAATGAGAAGGCCCGATGTTATTAATCCTGTTAAAACAGTAAATAGCATGTAGTCTTAATTATTGTACGTATTGGATAATGCTATAAAAATAAGAAAAAAAAGGCAATTTTCAGCTTAAAATAAGACTTTTCGGAGCGGAAGAGCAGTTCATCACTAATGAGAAACCGCAAATAAAACTATCTATATCATCTATCAAAGGCGTTATAGCTATTGCGCCAACGCCGAGACGGTTCACTTTGCCTTCTAAAGTTTTAATCAGGCCTTCCAACTCTGTTTCTATTTTTTGACTAAAGTTGAGTAATAGATTTTATATACGATTGGAGGAATAATCTTCCAGCTTCGGGAAGGTTGCTAATATTTTATTATTGCCTTTGGTATACTGCTGTAATACCGACCTCGACAATTCCGTCGGAGGTTCTAAATCGCTGTCTCGCGGTAAACGTTAGTCCTCCTCCACGCTCAATTTTTATTTCTTTTGGCATAGTAAAGGTATAGTTGTTATTCTCAAGATCATGCGTCGTCCGCAGCAGTCCATCGCTAATGATCTTGAATCGATAGATGTTTTGCACTGGTACATAATTAACAGGTGTGCCAGGGGGATGGTAAAGAGGTAAAAAGCCGATTTTCTGATTATCGTACGAGGGCTCCATCCACAAAGCATTGAGTATGTTAGAATCAAAGTTTATGTAGAGTGGCTTGTTATAAAAGGTCTCTACCTCATTTAGTAGGTCCGAATCCTTTATGCCGTCAAAATTTAAGTCCATACGTTCATGGGAATTCAAAGACAGTAATCTGTATTCGACCTTTCCAACGTATTCTTCCTGAACACTTTCGCCTTTTTCGCAGGAAATAAAGGCTAAAAAGGATAGCAAGACTAAAACTATAGTGATTTTTAGATTCATCAAAATGTACATATTGCCGACAAAGCAGCATATCCGTCGATAATGCGGACTTTCAATGGGTTTAATAGCCAGTAATTTTGCCTGACCAATAATTCCACATATAAACGCCATTCTACAAAAGTTCCCAAATTAGCTCTTAGCAAAAGATTTGAAACAGAAGCGAGATTAATGGTTTATACTCCAATATTTTGTTGAGATCTTTTTACAGACCTCATATACCATACCAATCCTAAGAAAGCAAAAGTCAATACAACAGGAAGAACCAAAGTTACTTGAAGCACCTCAGGGCCAGCTAGATCCATGGCTGCTGCGAACGTAGTAGCTTCTACCGAGCCCTCAGCTGCACTTCTGTATTCTTGAAGATCTGCACCTTCAGGTAAATGCCTGACGATTAAACCATCGTAAAAATTACCCATAAAGATCGTGTAAACAGATACCGCAAACATACCAGCTCCACCTAAAAGATTAATTCCCAGCGCTCCCGATTTAGGAATATTTTCAGCTACAAAGCCAATCATTGTAGGCCAGAAGTAACACACCCCAATACCAAATATAAGTGCGGCAAAAAAGACAGAAGTGCCCGATAATGTGCTTAACAGATAAAGTCCCAACGCTGCGAAAACAGCTGAAAAAAGCAAAACCCCCTGTGGGGCTAGCTTTTTTACAATAGGTTTTGCAAAAGCACGTCCCACTACCATAATGCCTGTTGTAATTGTCAATAGTAAAATAGCATTATCAGTCACATTCTTCAGCAGAAGGCTGATCCATTGGCCAGTGAACAGTTCCGTTATTGCTGTCATAAACATACAGACAAACATGAACAAGAATAAAGGACTAAAAACCGCTTTGTACATATCTGCATTCGAATAGCCGGAAGCTACGCGTTCTGTTACCGGAAAATCCAGCTTTAGGAAAAGGTAGCCATAAATCACCGTTGGGATCAGCATGGTAGCGACCTGAAATTGCCAACCTATCCCCAGATTCACAAACAACGTAACCAACAGTGTTCCTATCACAATCCCGCCAGGAAACCATAGGTGGAAATAATTAAGACGCGTCGTTTTTTCTTCCGGATACAGTGCAGCAACTAGCGGGTTACATGCGGCTTCTACTGTTCCATTGGCAATGCCAATCAAGAGTGTCGAGAAAAAGAGGCTCCAATATCCCTGCGCAAATATGGTCAACACAATTCCCGTTAAATGAAATAAAAATGCCATGACCAGTAAACGCTTCATTCCGATCATATCTACTATAAAACCGCCTACTACAATAGCTAATGGGAATCCCCAAAATGCAGTTGCTGTAATTGTTCCGAGCTGTGTGGCATTCAATTGGAAATCTATGCCCAATTGATTCATCATTCCGGCACGTATCCCAAAGGAAAGAGAAGTAACTAGCAAAGCCAGACAGCTTGCTGTAAAAAGTTTGCCTGATTTAATAGTGTTCATAGTTGGTGTATTAAGTGGAAGTGAAATTACAAAATTTAAAAATGACTTCCATACTGTTTTATGTAATATTTGTCCGCTTATTTGAAAAATATTAAATTTTATCGGTTAAAAACATGTATTCATGGGTATGGATGTTTTTAAATGGGAAGTCATGTAGAATCTTTTTTGAAAGCTTCACTTTTGACCTACTGCACCAAGATTAAATTTTCACCAAGTTGTTTGGCTATGCCGGGAGCTAGTGCTGGGATATTATAGCGATCTAGGTCTAACCAATATTTGTCTTTGTAATTGCTTTTCTTTTCTAGAAATACGCTTTTTGTAAATGAACTTTTCATCGATATTACCTCCTCTTTACTTAGGTAGCCTCGTTCAAGAACAAACAGTTCGGATAACATTTGAATGGGGACGAATTTCGATTTACTTTTTCTTTTTACTGCTCCTGCAGTAGCCTCGGTTTTGCTAATGAGTTTGTCCATCGAAATGTGCAAGCCATGAGTTGGTTTAAATTGCTCGATAATGGATGTTCGATATTGTTCCCCGCGAAGACTTAAGAACTTTCTAGAAACTTTGGTTCCTCTGGCAACCTTTTCCAAATGGGAATAGATGGTGCCCGCCTTCGTCTTTCGAACCGAACCCATATTAATTCCGTCGCGTTCGATGATTTGGATGTTATCACGTTCTATGATCTTAAACCCCTTGGGTAAATCTTTTGATTGGGGGTATTTGTCTAATCGCTCTAGACTAGGTGGATCAGTAAGTAACTTCCCGAAAGTTTCCGTAAAATCTTGCACAACCTTCTTGTTTGCATACACGCGGTAACCGATAACTCGACGATAGATTTTCTCTTCTTTATCTGTTAACGGAAGGTAATGTTCAACAATTCCATCAACAAAATACTTACTGCTACCATTAAAGGTTTCGTAATTCCGGAAGTATGTTCTTAAACATACATAATCAGTTAGATTGTTACTATTTACCTCGACATCAGCGATTGCTATTTCTCGAGGGCGCAGTTTGATCACCGGTGATGCTTTGAAAATAGAAAAATGCAATACTCTACTTTCATACCCAATATGCTGAATCGATATAGAGTCAATTTTGCTGTTTTTCAATGCATCCAAATGAATTGCTCCATTTTCATCTGAGGCACCTAACAAACTGCCATCGCCGCTGTAGATATTTGCGCCGACGATACTTTCATTGGTTAGGCTATCCTGTAGCCTGACTTGCCCGTAAAGTGCAAATGCAAACAATATGAAGATTAAGGTACTAATCGAGTTTTTCATACTTGATTTTTTATTTCAATATATGTCCGATAAGTCGACCGAACCATTCTGCAAACTCTCCCAAAATCACTATTGTGAAAGATATAGCAGCCATGCCCCTGACAAATTTTCGAGCGCATTCCCTTTCAGATATAATGCAATTAAGTTTTTTCGTCATATAGTGTCGATAGTTTTATTTTTTTAGTATATGATTTCCGGCAAGCCAAAATAGAAACGGAGCGTATCTAAAGATCGAGAAGACATCGTGTTTCTGTTTTTTTTAGTAAGAAAACGTAAACCGGTTCCAGCTCAAGGTCTGAAAGCTCATTTCCAGTTCATGCATATGCCTGTAGGCTTTAAAACATACTTTTAAAGCCTGCGAAGAAAGCGTCAAAATTGTAAATCAGGGGAATTAAAAAGCCTCCTACAACTAATGTGGGAAGTATTAAAGTGGATGTTTTCCCTAGCTTGTTGTTCGTTTTATTGAGATTCATATCGAAATAGTTAAGCGTGTGTAAAAATGATTTTATATAACTGTTGCAGTTTTTGTTTTCCGATCATTCTATTAATTGCATGGTAGTACCCAATTTGGATTTCAGGGCATTGTTGATTTCGGGGATTGCATAGCGCTCAAGATCTTCCCAAAATTTGTACGAATATTGGCTCTTCTTTTCTGTTTTGTATAAATTACTTTCCAGTTTTGATGAGCGTGATTTATACTCCCTGGCACTTATACCTGATCGCTCCATTACATAAAATTGAATAACATCTTCGTAGGGTATATGACCGAATTCTGTTTTTCGCTTGATGCTGCCTATGGCATGCTCATAAAGGCTCGTCAGATAGTATGGACTCAACTCATTAAAATTGCTTGATGCATAGTTCTCCAGGTAAACTTCGCTTTTCGTTTTTGCCTCTAAGCTGAAAATCTTCTGTGATTTTGCGGTATCGGGCAGAACGAAGTCGACGTGAAATCTCGACGTTTGATCTTTCTCCGAGATCAGGATTTGTCCCGTTTCTTTATTGTCTTTTTCTATAATCAGCTTATTAGGGTTCGACTTGTTTATATCGAATCGCTTTAGTCGGTCTATTAATTTATGGCCACTAAGATTAGGCAGCCTTGCTACTTTAAAATAGCTGCCCATCTTCGTGTCGAAGTCTTTTTGCACAATAGAATCTCGAAATATCCGATAGTCTAATAATTTATACCTCACCTTTTTGCCATTACGGGGTAGGTAAAATTCAACTATGCCGTCCGAAAAATATTTGGTATTAGAATCAAAAGTTTCTAAAGACCGATAATATCCGGTCAATATGATTACATCTGCTGGCTTCGAATCTACTTCTACAGCGTCCATTGCGACGGATCTAGGAACGATCTCTATTGTTTGAGGCTCGGATAAGTTCTGCAATACGATTGACTTACTTTCGTAGGATAGGTGTTGTGTGTTGATTGTAAGCGGGAATGCCGGCGCGCTTTGTCTTTCTAAGGTACTTGTATATTTTCCCTGGTTGTCGGTAAAGCCAATAAGTTCTCCATCCTTGTTATAAAGATTAAGCGCAGTAATAGGATTTTTCGTGTTCTGATCAATGAATAAAACCTGCGCAAAGGCCGGCGTCTTGCCCAAGATTAGAAATAAGAGAAAGATGAGATAGTTTTTCATGAAAGCATAATGATGAAAACTTATTATAGTTTTGTCACTTACGTCTTAGGATATTGACTACATGGTAACTTTACTTCCCAAGTATTAAAATAGGACGCTATTAAATCCATCACGTAAGCCGGAAATAAAACTGTCGATATTATCTATCAAGTAAATAATAGCTAATGTCCCAAAGCATAAACGATCTAAATTATTCTCGAAATATTTTATCGATTTTTTCATATTTATGGTTTTGTATTAAGTGTTTATAAGTTTATTAGATTGAATAATACTATTTTTTTTGGTTGTAAAATGCCTCGGCGCAAAGTTAATGGGAGATATCTAATAATAAGTAAGATCCGTTTTTCCGTTAAAAAAGTCAGGAAGCTCTACACCTCCGCTTAGAGATTGCGATGAACACTGCGCTACTAAGGCGCTAGAACATACTTTTAAAACCTGCTAAGAAAGCGTCAAAATTGTTTGCCAAGGCAATTAGAAAGCATCCGAGAACCAATACAAAAAGGATCGAAGTGGTTGTTTTCTTTGGCTTACTATTCGTTTTATTTCGATTCATATTAAAATATGTTTAGTAATTTACACCAATACATTAAAAAGTCAAATTTTCATCAACTCGTCTGGCAATGCCGAGCGCTTGACCGATCTTATAGTTAAATAAAAGGGATCAATTCTATTGAACCTCTTTCCATAAATTGCCAGCAATTCTCTGTTTCTTTTTGGGAAACTATTTATGAATTATTTGCGTTAAAAATCTTATAATTGAATAGCAATATAGTAAAAATATTGTTAATATTAAAATATATTTTCTATACTATTTGGTTGATCGTAAGAATTGAGGTATTAGTGTAAAGAGTAATGTATTATTTCTTTTGGAGGTAGCTATAAGATAATGAATGGCGCCGTAAATCACAAATTGATGTATTCCAACGGGCATGCGCCTGACGGACGGAAAACATGTAGACGTTATCCAGAACATCGCATATTGCGGTAATATGCATTTGGCTAATAAAGTCGGGAATGGGTAGATGGACTGGTGTTTTCTTCGAGTGTTCTTCGAGAGCTCTTCGAGACCGCTTCGAGAGTTGTTCGGGACTGGTTCGACACAGCTTCGGGACTGCTTCGGGCGAGCTTCGGGGCGGCTTCGACGGTGCTTCGGGAGCATGTCGAACAATAGTCGAACAGCAGTCGAAGAAATTCCGTGTCAATTTCGATGGGGAGGCGAGAATCACTGAAAACGATAAAGAGGAATGCGCGAAGAAAATCTAGAGCAATAGCTGAACGTAAAAGGCTCTTATTGCTCGTGCGGGTTTATTCATTTTGCATAAACAGCGTTTCACTTAGGACTCATTGTGACGACGTCGTAACTTTTACTTCCTGTTAAAAATAACTCTGTAATTCTTTAAGATCGCTGATCATGTGTTTAATATCCGCCGGCTTTTCTATGCCTACCACATTAAAAAATATGGCGTCAATACCTACGTTTTGTGCGCCCCTGACATCAGCATCAAGATTATCTCCGATCATGACTGAGGTATCAATAGTCGCGGCACCATTGCTGATGGCGTAATGGAATATAGCCGGGTTAGGCTTGTTGACACCTACATTTTCTGAAATGACGATTGTCTGGAAATAGTCGGCAAGTTTGCTGTTTGCCAATTTCATTTCGCATGCTTCCTTAAAGCCGTTAGAGATAAGATGCAAGCGATATTTTGACTGTAAATAGGCCAACGTTTCGTGCGCATGGGGAAAAAGATTGGTTTTTGTCGGACAGATAGCTAAATATTCTTCTTCAAAGGTCGAGGGAAAAAGGGAGGGAGCAAGCCCGAGCTGGGTGAAGGTATCGGCAAATCTTGATGTGCGCAGGGTTTGCTTGTCGATTTTTCCATGATGGTACAAGTCCCAAAGCCTGTGGTTGTTTAGGGTGTAGGTTTCAATAAACGTGTCGGAAGCGCTCATGCCCGTCAACCGGTCGAAGCTATACTTGTAGTAAAGGTCGTGCAGCGTCTCCCGCGCGTTCCGGTCAAAATCCCAGATGGTATGGTCGAGGTCAAAAAAGATATCCTTCTTATCAAAAAACATGCACAAATATAGGAAAGGATTTTTCGTATTAGTGTCAAAAAAAGTCTACTATTTCCATTGCCTGCTGCAAATACGTACTTTTGTGAGGTTTGATAATTACGACATGAAAAGAGCCCTTGTATTATTCTATTTTCTAGTGTTTTACGCTGTAATGCAGCTGGGCTGGTGGGGCTATTTGCTGGTGAGCTATGAGCCAGAGCGCAAGGGGATGATTATAGGGGAGGGGATTTTCTTTTTGCTTATTTTCATTTGGGGGGCTATGCGTCTAAAAAAGCTGTTTAGCCGTGAGCATAAGTTGCAACAACAGCAACAAAACTTTTTGCTTTCTGTAACCCATGAATTGAAATCGCCATTGGCTTCCGTAAAACTGTATATTCAAACCATTCTAAAGCGTGATTTAGATCGCGAGCAGCAGAAGATGTTCCTGACAAACTCTTTGAAAGATATTGAACGCCTAGACGATCTTGTGGAAAATGTCTTATTGACAACAAAACTGGAAAGCCGCAGCTTTAACCTTCCGAAAGAAGATTTTAATTTTACGGAGGTGATCAATTCCGTGGTCGATAGGTTGCAGAAGAACGCTTGCAGCTCGCAGGTAATCAAGCCAGAGCTCGATCAAAATGTGGTGATCCACGCGGATAAGTTTGCAATTACCAACGTGGTCAACAACCTCGTGGAAAATGCCATTAAGTATTCGCCGCCTTGCGCGAATGTTGTAGTCCAGTTGAAGAAAAGCGAATTGGGCAAACTCACTTTTTCCGTTGCAGACCATGGGCAGGGCATTCCCGAAGAGGAGAAGAAGAACGTATTTAACAAGTTTTACCGTGTCGGAAATGAATCCACACGTAAAACTAAAGGCACAGGTTTAGGGTTGTATATAGTGAAGACCGTATTGCAGAAACATAATGCCTCGATAAAGGTAAAAGATAACACTCCATCAGGGAGTATTTTTGAAGTAACATTTGAGAACTATGCAAGCTAAACAGCGTATACTTTTGGTGGAAGACGAAGAACATTTGTTGGAAGCTATCAAATTAAATCTAGAATTGGAAGGTTACCGTGTAACCACTGCTACGGACGGAAAAAAAGCGCTACGCATCTTTAAAGAAGAGCGGTTCAACCTCGTTGTGCTGGACGTTATGATTCCGGAAATCGACGGTTTCCAGGTGGCGGAAACTATTCGTCTGCAAAACACGGAAGTTCCGATTATGTTCTTAACGGCTAAAAACAGTAGCGAGGATCGAATTACAGGCCTTAAGAAAGGTGCGGATGACTATTTAGTAAAGCCCTTTAATCTGGAAGAGCTTATTCTACGGGTAGGCAATTTGATTCGCCGTGGCTTAAAAGCCGATGATCTGAAAGAATTTAATTCATACAGCATCGGTGACAAAACTATATACTTCAATTCCTACGAATTGCATCACGCTGATGGAACAATAACGTCGCTAACAAAGAAAGAAACGATGTTGTTAAAATTGCTTATCGAGCGCAAAAACGAAGCCGTTTCACGTGAACAGATTCTCGAGACCGTTTGGAATTACGATGTCTACCCATCCACTAGAACGATTGATAATTTTATCCTGACGTTCCGGAAGTATTTTGAACCTGATCAAAAACATCCCGTATTCTTTCATTCCATACGTGGTGTAGGGTATAAATTTACGGATACGCCAACAGTTTAAACTAGATGAATACACAGTCCCGGATAATTGTCATCGCCATCGCGATGGCATTTCTTCTTTATGCACTCTACGCCCAGCACTACAGTATTGTGGTCTATATTTTGGGTGGTATAGGGTATGTTATTTGGAGCCATTTCCGTGAAGGAACAGTCTTTTTGGCAACGCAAGCATTTCATAAACAAGATTACGATAAAACGGAACGTCTACTTTCTGAAATCAAAAATCCGAACAATCTACGTAAGGGGCGGCGTAATTATTACGAGTTTATGATGGGAAATATCCGGCTGAAGCAGGATATGGTAGACGAAGCCGAATACCATTTTCAGCTGGCATCTCGGTTGCCCTGGAAACGCGATACCGAAAAAGGGTTTGTTCTTATTAATCTTGCCAATATCAACTTGCGGAAGAAAAATTATGAACGCGTACCTGCTTATATCGAACTGGCCAAGAAATTAAGACTTACCGAAAGACAGCTCGGCATCATTCAGAAAATAGAATTAGAACTAAATAAATATAGCTAAGTGAATCAAACTCTACAGAACGACCTTTTGATCAAAGCGGCATTGTCGCAAAAAACAGAACGACCTCCCGTGTGGATGATGCGTCAGGCAGGACGCTTTATGCCAGAATATTGGGAGATAAAGAATAAATATAGTTTTTTGGAGATGTGTAAAACTCCGGAGATAGCAGCGGATGTAACCATGCTTCCCGTTGATCTATTAGGGATCGATGCGGCTATCCTGTTTTCAGACATCCTGGTAACAGCAGAGGCGATGGGTGGGGATTTGTCCTTTGAGCAGGGCGTAGGCCCACGCTTCAGCAACCCTATTAGAAGCAAAGCAGATGCAGAAAACTTAGCGGTAGACTGCCTCGACAAGTTACAATATGTAGCGGATGCGATCCGTGTTATTCAGCAACGTTTAGATGGAAGTATTCCTTTGATTGGTTTTGCTGGTGCTCCGTTCACCATATTGAGTTACTTAGTTGAAGGTGGTTCCTCGAAAGATTTCAAGCGTACAAAGTTGCTGCTAAATAATGAACCGCAGTTAGCGCATTATATTTTACAAAAGATTGCGGATGTAACCATCCAATACTTAAATATGCAGATTGACGCCGGCGTCAATGCGGTGCAGCTGTTTGATAGCTGGGCAATAGCCTTGTCGTGGAATGATTATCGGGATTTTTCTCATTATTATAACAAATATATCCTTGCTAATATCAAGCGTTCGGTGCCTGTCATATCATTCTGTAAGGGATCCTCTGTCTTTGCGAGAATGATGGCCGAAGCAAATCCGGATGTGATCTCGGTGGATTGGAATGCTGATCTGAAAAATATCAAACAAGCATTGCCTGCCGGCATAGCAGTACAAGGTAATCTTGATCCTTTTGTGCTTTACGCGGATAAAAGGGTTATCACAGAAAAAATACATCAATTGTTCGAGCGAATGCGCGACCAAAATGGTTTTATCTTCAATCTAGGTCATGGCATTATGCCGGATATACCATTTGACAACGTGAAGCATGCGATTGAGGTAGTGAAAGAATTTAGATATTAGTGAGGGGAGTCTGCAGAGGACAGCGAATGAAATGATGCGTCATTGCAAGGATGTATGGCGAAGCAATCTATAGTTTTAAATGAAAAGATTGATATTCTTGCAATGATGCTCAAGTCTTGATTAAAAGACAACCCTTTTTAGCTTTTGAACATGTTTTATCTGTACGCAAAATCATTGCATATTATATTTATGGTCTGTTGGATGGCAGGCCTGTTTTATATGCCTCGTTTGTTTATATATCACACGGAGGCGAAGCAAAAGACTTTGCAAGAGTATCGCGTGTTGCATACGCAGTTTGTTTTAATGGAGAGTCGCTTGTGGTGGGTTATCACTACGCCGGCGATGTATATCACCATTGCTTCGGCCTGTACCATGCTTTACTTGAATCCCGCTTTTTTAAGCCAAGGCTGGATGCAGATGAAGCTTGCTTTTGTAGGTTTATTGGTTTTTTACCATTTTAAATGTCAGCATATAAAAACAATGTTGTCTCAAGAACGTTGTAAATGGACATCCTCACAATTGCGTTTGTGGAATGAGCTATCAACGATCGTGCTGTTTGCGATAGTGTTTTTAGTGGTTTTACGAACAGCAGTTGACTGGATTTATGGAGTATTGGGCTTAATCGGGCTGGCCGTTTTACTCATGATATTAATTAAACTGTACAAAAAGTACAGAAAATCACGCGGAGAAAATATAGATTAAACAATTGAATTATGAAAAATATCAGCTTACTTTTTACCCTGATCATGCTAGCTTTTACAGCGAGCGCACAGGAAAATCATGAATGGGCCTTTGGTTTTTACGGCGATGTGCAGTTGGAATCACCAACTTACAACGGTGCTTTTGGTATACAAGGTAAGTACGACTTTGGAACTTTTTCGTCGGTGCAAGCACAGGTTTACGGACGCAATGGCTACGTTGCTGCAGGCGCAGACTATCTTTTTTCCTTCCTAGATCGGGAACAAAGTAACTTTAACGTATTTTTGGGTGCCGGCTTGAGTCAGGATTTTTACCGGTTTAACGAGGATGAAGTCGACGTTGTTACACCAGAGGCTCGTCGAAGCTTTACCGTAGCCAATGGGCAGCTAGGTGTAAGCTATTATTTTCCGGAAGTAAATGTGTCCGTATACGGCGGCTATAAAGTCAAGTACCATTTCGATTGGGAACAGTTCGACCCTAACTTCATCATGTTTGGTTTGCGTTACCATCTTTGGTAGCGCGTTATCTGTGTTATGGAGCATTACTCCCCATAACACAGGTATTTCACTTCTAGATATTCGTCAAGCCCATATTTAGCACCCTCACGCCCCAAGCCAGACTGCTTGATCCCACCAAATGGTGCGGAAGCATTGGAAACCATTCCCGTATTTATCCCTACCATTCCCGATTCGATCTGCTCAGCCACCCGTTGGCAGCGAAAGATATTTGAGGAATAAAAATAGGCTGCAAGGCCAAATGGCGTGTCGTTTGCCAACCTTATTGCTTCTTCTTCCGTCTTGAATGAAAACAAAGAACAAATAGGGCCAAATGTTTCTTCCTGCGCAATAGCTGCGTCATGTGGGACATTTACCAACACCGTCGGCTCAAAAAAGAGATCTTTAATCACCTTTCCTCCAGTGGCAATTTCTGCGCCTTTTGCAAGCGCGTCTGCAACATGTTCTTTTACTTTTTCCAAACCTTTTTGGTTAATCAACGGGCCAACCTGGACGCCTTTTTTCATCCCATCCCCAACCTTTAATTTTTTCACCGCTGCCGTGAGTCGTTCTGAAAATTCTTGATAGATGCTGTCTTGAACGTAGAATCTATTAACTGCAACACAGGTTTGTCCGGCGTTTCTAAATTTTCCCGCTATCGCACCTTCTACCGCCTTATCGATATCAGCATCTTCAAACACGATGAAGGGAGCATTTCCTCCCAACTCCATCGATACGCGCTTCACTGTTTCCGCAGCTTGTTGCATAAGGGTGACGCCTACTGCAGTAGAGCCGGTAAATGATATTTTACGTACCGCTGTATTGGTGGCTAGTTCTTTTCCTACGCCTTTGCTATCTTTCGAGGTGATAATATTGAAGACACCCCTTGGAAGCCCCACTAGCTCTGCTATCTTCGCCAGCGCTAACGCCGAAAATGGCGTTTGTGATGCAGGCTTTAAAACAACCGTGCAGCCTGCTACCAATGCAGGCGCCACTTTTCGCGTGATCATCGCTAATGGAAAATTCCATGGCGTTATCGCAGCAACAACACCCACCCCTTGTTTGATAGTGGCGAGCCGTGTGCCTCGCTTTATAGCGGGGATAGTTTCTCCATACGCGCGCTTGCCCTCCTCTGAAAACCACTCCATAAAAGAATTTGCATAATCAACCTCCACCAGCGATTCTGCGAGGGGCTTACCACTCTCTTTGGTCATGATCTCGGCAAGCTCGTCCTTATGTTGATTGATAAGATCGAAGATCTTTCTAACCACGAGGCAGCGCTCACCAACCGGAACGTTCCTCCAGTTCATCCAAGCTTTCTCCGCGGCGTCAATAGCTTTTTTCGTATCTTCAACAGTCAGATCCGGAACGGAGCCTAACGATTCTCCTGTTGCCGGATTCACAACAGCAAAACTCGTTTTTCCTGTTATAAAACGACCGTCTATATAGGCTTGTTCTGTGAAAAGTGTCTTTGTCATAGGTGCTGTTTTATTTTGTAAACAAGGATTTGTTAGGAAAGTTTCCTAATAAAGCTTTCGAATAGATGCCTTCCAACTTTCTGCTTGCATCATCCAGAAAGCTTGCATTTGCTCGCTAAAAGGAGAACACAATAAGCTGTTAAGCAACGGCTCAAAGTTTGCCACCTACGCGGTATTGTTTTCGGTACTGTAAAGGCGATGCCTTTTTTACAGCCTTAAACTGTTTGCTAAAATGTGACCAACTATTGTATCCACAATGATAACAAACCGCGAGGACGGGCGTGTCACTCTCTCGTAACAATTTACAAGCATGGCTGACTCGAATTTCTTTGAGAAAATCGAAGTAACTTTTTTTTATATTCTTCTTAAAGAATCGACAAAAGGTTGAAATAGACATATTCGCGATAGCAGCAATCTCTTTTAGCGATATGGGGTTTAGGAAATTCTTGAAAGAATATTCCATCACTGCTTCGATTATGGAATTCTCTTCCTTACTGGATACGCCGTCGAAAGCTGTTGTAATTATGTTTTGTTCTGATGATTCACCAATACACTGTAGACTGGTCAAAAGTAATTGAATGCGGTCGAAACCTGCTGTTTGTTCCATCCGTCTCAAGAACTGAGCGATCTCTTTTTGCAGCTCGCCTGTCAATTGTATACCGGTGTTTTCATTTTGTAGAACACGCGCAATCGTAGCCAGCTCCGGTAAATTCAAGAACTTCTCTCCCCAAAAATCTTTTTTAAAATGTACGACAATAGCGCTTCCAATATCCTCATTCTTCGATTTTCGGAACCAATGGGGTAGATTCATATTCAACAGGAAGACATCACCTTCCATATAGTCGCCTATGTGATCACCAATTAAGGCTGTGCCATTGCCTGCAGTGATAAGGATTAATTCACACTCTACGTGCTTATGCCAAGCCGTTTCGAAGTCCGGTGTGCGGTATGTTCGGCAGGCAAAAGAATAGTCCGCTTCGATATGAATTTTTTGAATTAAAGTTTTCATTACTGGAAATTATGATTCGCTGTACACGCATCGATGACTCGTATTATTAAGAGTCTGTAAATCAGTAGTTATAGGTGATATCGAAAGCAGCAGCTGCATAAGACGGTCGATAACTATTTCGGTAATTTTTGTATTACTTTTCTTCATTTGTTGATGTTTAGTGGTATAAATGCAATAATGTTATGTGTATTGAAATATATTATGCATAATTAGTTTTGTTTAATTTATTAATGTAATTTATAAATATAGCAAGATAACATATTTTTTTAGTTACATAAGAGTTGAACTGGTTGCTTATTGTGTGGTACATTTGAAATGTAGGTTTGAAACGTAATAATATTTAAACGTGTCCTATAACTGACTATATTATAAACGAAATCTTGATCAACGAAGTATGAGAAACACTTTGCAGGCTATAGCGGTCGAACTAGGTTGTGCCCGAAGCGCTGTTTCACAGCAACTGCCGCTAACAATCACAGCGTCGATTTTCTCGACAAAAACTAAACACCTAACGTAAAAGCAATACAGACGTCAAATTCAAAAAATTATGAAAATGCAAAGTACAAGCTATTTGCTTACCATACTTTTTTTGGTAATGCATTTCTCCCTATCCGCTCAAAACACAAAAGTTTACAGTGGGAAAGTTGTCAATGAAGCTGGAATGGTCATGCGCGGAGTGTCTGTTATTGTACAGCGTACTGGAGAAGGAACACAAACCTCAGAGATGGGGCGATTTACCGTGCAAGCAAACGAGCGAGACTCGCTCACCGTATCTTTTACGGGCTATCGAAAGCAAACCCTTTCACTAGGCGCTAGCACAGATATTTTGATTAAAATGGAACCAGTGATAGCCGAACTTGAGGTTGTACAGATCAATGTAGGTTATGGAACATTAGATAAAAAAGAGGTGACCACCTCTGTTGCGCATGTTAGCGCTAAAGAGTTATTGAATGTAGGCGGCAATAGCGGCGCATTGATGGCCATTCAGGGTAAAGTGGCTGGATTAACAATTTCCAATACGAGTACTTCCGATCCGAATGCTACGCCTTCTGTACAGATGCAAGGTGTATCATCAAGAAATGCAGGTATCCAACCTTTGTATATTATCAACGGGGTGCCGGGTGGTAATCCGCAAAATATCAACAATGATAACATCGAGTCAATAGATGTATTGCAAGGGGGTGCGGCGGCGGCTATTTATGGTACACGGGGGAGTAATGGTGTTATAATCATCACCACGAAGAAGGGAACGGAAACAGATGATATTACCACCAATAGCTACTTTACATTTGATTATCCAAACAATAGGTTGCAAACCCTCTCTGCGGATGAGTATGTGCGATATACATCCACAGATTTTCCGGCAGACGTCAGGAGAGGGCCAGACTATGGCGCAAGAACAGACTGGTTTGATGTATTAACACGAAGGCCTGCTGTCGGACAGAAACACAGCATTCAGTTTTCAGGCGGAGGGCCGCGTACCAACTATTTGGCCAGTGTAGACTACAAAACAGGTGAAGGTATTGATATCCGTTCCATGCGAAAAGAATATGGCGCGCAACTGGTACTCAATCATAATCCTTTAAATAAATTGCTAAACCTGAGTTTGAACGTATCGCCGCGATTTGTAAACGGTAAGTATGCTGATTATGGTGGTGAAAATAATACGTTCACTTATGCGCTTATGTTAAATCCCACTCGGCCAGTTTATGATCCTAACGCACCCGGCAGATTGTCCTATATTGAGAATAATAATCCGTTGGATCAGCTGACATTGGTGGATAATGGATTCAAATCCTTTTACCTGGACTGGAGCGGTTCTGCAAGGATAAATTTATTGAATAACCTTTCTTCAACCATTGCTATTGGTCAAAGCTATGTTAATACAAACGGTCAATATTTCGCCCCGTCAAACAGTATTTCCTCTTTTCAATATAATTTTGGTACGATGCGAGGAAGTCCTGTAGCGAGTCAAAATTTAAATACCAGCAGTATATATAACTTCGACTGGACGGGTAATTATTCCCTAAGCGTAGACCGGCACAAGCTAGATGTGCTAGGAGGTTATTCCTACTCCTATTTTGACAATAATGGGTTTTCGGCTAGCGGAGGTAATTTCCCGTCTGACGCGTATGGATATAATAATCTAGGGGATGGCGACCTAAATTACATTAGAGATAATCCTGCCGGAAGAGTGGGGAGCTACAGAAACGATTCGAAGTTGATTGCTTTTCTCGGGCGCGCTACTTATTCTTTCAATAGCCGGTACTATGCTACAGCAAGTATACGGCATGAGGGTTCTTCAAAATTTGGTCCTGACAGTAAATGGGGTAATTTCTATGGTTTCTCGGCTGCATGGCGTATGAAAGAAGAATCTTTTCTAAGCAACGTACAATGGATAAACGATATGAAACTGCGCATGGACTATGGGGTGACAGGAAATCAAGACTTTCCCAGTTACCAATCCCTAAATTCGTTTAGATCCTTTGGTACATACCCTTACCTGGGAACGCAATACAGTACGTTTGGTATTCTCAATATCCCAAATCCAGAATTGCAATGGGAAACTACGGAGAGTTATAATTTTGGGCTTGATTTTGCCGTATTTAACAATCGTATATCAGGCGCTTTAAATTACTACATCAGGAACAATAAGGATTTGTTGGGCTTGTATCCGCTTCCTATACCCGTGGCTCCTCCTAATAATTACTTTCCTGGTATATATCCACCTAGTTCCGGCGCAAGAGCGCAAGTATATGCGAACGTGGGTACAATGAGAAATTGGGGCGTTCAGTTCCAGTTGAATGGGAAAGTGATAGATAAGCCAAGTTTTAAATATGATATTTCGCTCACTGGAGCCACGCTGGGAAATAAGTTGGTCGAACTCTCCAACCAATTGTACAATGGTGGTACGTTCATTAACGAAGTTGAAATGTCTGCGCCAGGTAGTCCCGGGTTTGCCCAGCGCGTAGAAGAGGGGCGAAGGGTTGGGAGCTTTTATATGCTCAAAGCGGCTGAGAACACGGGTGGGCCGATGATGGTGTACGATAGGGGTGGAAATGTGATTCCGGCAAATGAGGCAAATGCAGATGATAGACAATATGTGGGTAACGGGCTTCCAAAATTTACGTTTAGCATGGGGCACACTTTTACTTATAAAAATGCGGACCTATCCATTTTTTTCAGGGGAGCGGCGGGCTATGACATCTTCAATACATTTGCTTTCTACATTGGAACGCCAGTGGGTGGTGGCAACAGAAACGTGCTGGAATCTGCTTTCGATCCAGATAGTAAATACTCAAAGCTCACAAGTTCCAGCACCTATGCTATTCTTAGCGATTATTTCTTAGAAGATGGCAGTTTTATAAAGTTAGACAATGTATCTGCGGGGTACACTTTCAATCTGAAGGAGAATAGCTACCTCAAATCTATACGAATATATGCTACAGGCCGAAATCTATTGACATTTACCAAATATACGGGTGGCGACCCTGAAATTGTCCCTATAAATGGAATGACTCCCGGGGTGATAAGAAATTACACCTCGGATTTGAAAGGGAGCTTTACACACCTTCCGTCTATGGCGCAGTGGATGACGGGAATTCAATTTAAATTTTAAACTCTTAAAAGACTAGTATATGAAAAAGCATAGATTATCGGCTTATTCCCGATTTACCATTCTAATTTCCGGATTAGTCCTCTGCATTGCTGCATGTACCAATCTGGATGAAAACCTATATTCCTCTTTAGATGGCAATACTTTTATTCGGTCGAAAAATAATTTAATACAGGCATTTTTAGTCAACTATGATAGAGCTTATAGTTCGGTGTGCGATGGGGAACGCTTTGGCGATGCTTTTATCATAAACGAGAATTCAGCGGATCAAATGATGACGGTAACAAGAACATCTGGTGGATGGTTTGATGGGGGCGTTTATCATCGCGCCCACTACCATACTTGGACACCGAATGATGACTATACCTCAGGGATATGGAATTCCTTGTATGGGGTAATAACTACCTCGATAAATACAACGGCAGATATCCAAGCGCTCGATCTTTCGGCATTGCCCGATATTTCCTCGGCGGATACAAGCTTGATGTTAACAGAACTACGCACTATACGAGCGTGGGAATACCTTCGTTTATTCGATTTTTATCGTAATATTATATTGGTGCCGGAGGGAAAGCCGACAGAATATACCTCGCTAAGTCAGTCAACACCTATGGAAATCTTTCAATATATAGAAAACGAACTATTGGCGGTCATACCGAAGCTGAACACAAAAGCTGATTTTGGATCGAATGTTAATGCGTATGGGAGATGGACAAAAGCAGGGGCAGCGGCATTGCTGGCAAGGTTGTATTTGAATGCACAAGTTTATATCGGCCAAGATCGATTTAATGATTGCGCGACCATATGTCTGGATATCATCAATGGCGTATATGGCCAGTATGCAATAGATCCACGCTGGGACGGCCCTTTCGACTGGAATAATGTAGAATCGCCGGAGAATATCTTTACTTTCCCAAGTTCGTTCAGCGGCTCGAGCTATCATTATTCAGCTAGATTGTATGGTTGGTCATATCCATTTGGTTCTGAAGTCTATTTTGGTTATAGTAGCTTTGCTAACCCTCGATATGCCTTGCAGCCAGGGCGTGACGTGGATAGCGTTGAGTATACATTCGATCTTGGGAAGCCCTTTGTCAAGTTTGCAAAATATGAAGATGATATACGATTAGCAAAATACAGAAACACCGCAGCAAATACTCGTGAAGGTCTTTTTCTTTACGGCTATTTGGACTACACAAATTCGCAAGGCAATACAGCCTTGGTTCAGAATCCACAAAATGGCGGCCCTTATTTTTTAAGAGATCAAGTAGGGCAGTTTGGTAACACTCCTGCGGGCACAGCAATAGCTAACAAAACATCCAATATGGGGAGTGGGGACGAGAATTCTGGACTTCGTATGATAAAATACCCCATGTATGCTGATGGCAATCCTGAATATCAGCGGAATGCCGGTTTTGCAGAGATCAGATTAGCGGAAATCTATTACGCATTGGCTGAATGTAAATTCAGAGCCGGACAAAGAGATGAGGCAGCGCGTCTCTTGAATACGGTAAGAAGTCGGTATTATCCTGCGGGTTCAACTAGTCTGTATACTGCTGGAGGTAGCGAATTAACGGAATTGGAACTATTGGACGAATGGGGCAGGGAGTTTTGTTTTGAAGGACGCCGTCGTATAGATCTGATACGCTGGAATAGATACAATACAGGGACATGGTGGGACAAAACCCCCGATCCAGATGATCATACTAAAATAGTCTGTATTGGTGCCCTGGTGATGAATTTAAATAGAAACTTAGTACAAAACCCGGGGTATTAGCGGATAGAAACAGTTGATCTGTTGTACAATGAAAAAACGCCATCCGTAATTGGGTGGCGTTTTCGATTGTTTTATTAATGATCTTTCATAATGGAATGACCCATGCGATCTCTTTTGGTTCGCAAGTAATCCTCGTTGAAAGGATTGGATTCAATCTCAATCCCTACATTCTCTACAACCTCCAGTCCGTACCCCACTAATCCAGCACGTTTTGTTGGGTTATTAGACATCAACCGCATTTTGGTTACACCCATTTGTCGCAATATCTGTGCACCCACACCGTAGTCACGTAGATCTGCTTTAAAGCCAAGTTGCAGGTTCGCATCCACTGTGTCAATACCTTGTTCCTGCAATTTATAGGCATGCAATTTATTGATAAGGCCGATTCCACGTCCTTCTTGATTCATATAAACGACAATGCCTTTGCCTTCTTCCTGAATCATTTGCATGGCTTTATGAAGCTGCGGTCCACAATCGCAACGGCAAGAACCGAAAATATCCCCGGTGATGCACGAGCTATGCACACGAACGAGGATAGGCTCATTTTCATCCCATTCGCCTTTATAAAGTGCTAGGTGCTGCTCGCCGGTATTCTTTTGCGTAAACGCTTTTAGTTTAAAATCACCCCATTGTGTTGGCATATTAACCGTTTCTTCTTCATCGATCATTGAATCGTGTTTCAACCGATACTCGATAAGGTCTTCAATGCTGATAATTTTAAGATCAAAGCGTTTGGCAACTTCCATTAAATCTGGAAGTCGGGCCATTTCACCATCGTCTTTCAGTATTTCAACCAATACACCCGCTGGCTCAAAACCTGCCAAGCGAGCCAAGTCAACGCTAGCTTCCGTGTGGCCCGTGCGACGTAATACACCACCATCTTTTGCGATCAATGGAAAAATATGGCCTGGCCTTCCTAGCTCTTCCGGACGGATATTAGGATCTATTAATGCTTTAATTGTCTTTGAACGGTCTGAAGCAGAGATGCCTGTTGTACAACCGTAACCTTGTAAATCCACAGATACGGTGAAATTTGTTTCATATACTGCGGTATTCTGTCCAACCATCAGGCCCAAATTCAACTCCGCGCAGCGCTCTTGTGTGAGGGGGGCACATACGAGGCCACGCCCATGAGTCGCCATGAAGTTAATCACCTCCGGTGTGGCGTTACGAGCCGCAGTGACGAAATCGCCTTCGTTTTCACGATCCTCGTCATCAACAACGATAATGACCTTGCCGGCTTTGAGATCTTCAATAGCCTCTTCGATCGTATTTAATCTTATATCCATGTTGTGTTAGTCTATCACCTGCAAAGGTAGAGTTCTTTGCGCGGTTTTGTATAATACCCTTGTCAAAATCCGTCGACTACTGGGTAGCCTTCTTTTTGAACTTCATCATGACCCATTTCCATGCGCCCTCGACCTTCAGTTTGTATTGCTCAATATCGAATAGGGCGGAGTCCGTCGTTGATTTATACGTCAGAAACATGGCGAGAGGACTTAAGACAATGATGGCCATCCACATCCCCAGGATAGGATCCAAACTGCCATCTTTCGAAGCCTTTTCTGACATTGTCGATATGATATGGTAGATAAGGAAGAAAATGATGGCAACAACAACAGGTAGGCCTAAGCCGCCCTTCCGGATGATAGCGCCTAAGGGAGCGCCAATAGCGAAAAGCAATAAACAGGACACCGCTAAGGTGAACTTTCGGTGGAACTCTATTTTGTAGCGTATATCCTTTTCGGCATAATTTTTAAAATCAGGCTCTTTCATTTCGAAGACATTACTCATTTGCTGCACCTGCCCAAGTGCATTGCTGAGCAGCGTACGCTGTTGGTCTTTAGAAACGTAGTCTGTAAGAAAATTATCAAACTTTTTCACCGGCACTTGCTTTACACCGTTTTCATGATAATAAGGTGATAGGTAGGTCACGTAGTTTTTGGCCTCCAAAAAAATGCTATTGGAGGTACTATCCAGCTGCAGGCGATTCGAGTCTGTATACAATTTCAACTGCTTGATATTAAGCATGGAATGGTGCGTCTTAAACAAGCTTTCATCGGTGCGCTTCATTTGAAAGGCTTCCATATCAAACTTCTGCTCGGTTTCTTTAAAACGAAACCGCGTGAATTGCTGCCGAGGGTCATAGCGTTTAGCATTTTTTACTCTTGACTCTTCATATCGAACGCCATCCTTAAGCCGCAGAATCATGTAATTATTATCGGCGGAGTTTTGCATAAACCCTTCCTTAGCGAGCAAAACGTTGTTTGTAGCATTGCCCGACCGATGATCGTAAATCATCAGATTGTGTAAAACTGTTCCATTGTCGCTTTTACTTTTTGCACGAATAGAATATCCGGGGATAGAACTGTTGAAGATACCGGGTTTAATTAAGAAGTCAGCTTTTTTATTCCGCACATCCCAAAGCAGCGAACCCATCTTGAGATTCACTACGGGAAGGATATAGTCAGAAAATAGAAAAGAACCGGCAGCAAATAGGGTGACAAGAAAGATCAAAGGCGTCATAGCCTTACGCAACGAATAACCTGCCGCTTTAATCGCAACCAGCTCGTAGCTTTCCCCTAAATTGCCAAACGTCATGATCGAAGATAACAGCATGGATAATGGAAGGGCCATGGAAAGCTGTACGGCGCATTGATAGCCAATAAGCTCCATCAGCACGTACCATTCGAAGCCTTTTCCTATTAAATCATCGATATATTTAAATAGAAAAAGCATCAACAGCACAAACATCACGATACAAAAACATACCATGAAGGGCCTGATAAATGCTTGTAAAATAAGTAAATGTATCTTCTTCATATCAACACCGGGTTTCCTGCTGCAAATTCCGATACAAAGATACTATTTTTTATGCTCCGATAACACTCTGCAAATAGCCAATAGAATTGGCCCATATTTTTTTTCTGTCGTCTAGGTTGTCTTGTTTCACGTAATCCGTAATGGACAGAGCCACATCATTGGTTAGTTCATCTTGGATGATCTCAATTTCAAAGTAGTAAGGTTCGTCATCTAGCCATTTAAAGCGTACCGATTTGTTCTCCTTGATTGCGACAAGCTTGGCTCGGTTTACTTCATCGTCCCAAATAAATTCATAGATGCCATCTTTATAGTTAACATCATCTGCAAACCATTGGGATAGCGCATTGGGCTCTTGAATATAGGGGAATAAAATTCGCGGCGATGAATTTATGATATATTCTAAATGTATCTCAACTTTTTGATCCATACAGTTTGTTCTGGTTAACAATTAAAACCACTTTTTGATGATTTTGTAAGTATACAGTTTTATTTCGGAAATCAAAATAGAATGTATAATTAATTTTATTGTTTCACGAAAGCTGAAATTATATATTTATAAATGAGCATTTTGCGGTTGTATCGATTCAAAAGTATGCAGAATACAATTTTTTCCTTTGCATCTCATCGGGAATTACTATATTTGCATCACGAAAACGGCGGGGTAGCTCAGATGGTTAGAGCGCAGGATTCATAACCCTGAGGTCGGCAGTTCGATCCTGCTCCCCGCTACTTGGAAAGCCAGCATGCAAGTGTTGGCTTTTGTTTTTGATAGCATTTTTGTAGCAGGATTCCTATCCGCCAGCTGGCGGACGGCAGTTCGATCCTGCTCCCCGCTACTTGGAAAGCCAGCATGCAAGTGTTGGCTTTTGTTTTTTTATAGCTTTTTTGTAGCAGGATTGCTATCCGCCCACTGGCGGACGGCAGTTCGATCCTGCTCCTCGCTACTTGGAAAGCCAGCACGCAAATGTTGGCTTTTTTCGTTTAGAAGTTTTTGTAGCAGTGCAGCTAAAACTTATTGTTGATACGGCAATACGATAAGACGGCCTCGCTCTCGAAATTCGAATGCGATCTTCCATAACTAGTTATACCTACCCTAAAGCCCGTTTAGGATAGGTTTTAAACGATGTGGTATCACGTTGTCATGCTTTTAAGCAGTGCTTTTATGGGATAATTTTATCTGATTTCAATTGTTCAAAAAGACTAAAAAACGAACCGGTTGTACTGCAATATTCGTTAAAGTCAAGTATACGGCTATTTGTCATGTCTGTCATTACCTCAATCGGTCGACTTAAATCGAGATCTGTGTGCCAGGCTGAACTAACTTTATGCAAATCTTCCTCTACCAACCCGTGTTTTTTTGCAATACGTTTCCAACTGTCTTCCTTTCCCTTTAATGTTTCGACTAAAGGCCTTATTTCATCTTCAAAGCCTATAAATTCAATGGAAAACCATTCAGCGATTTTTCTCCACAACCAACTCCATCTGAATACATCGCCATTTGCGACATTGAACGCTGTATTAAACGCAGAAGGGGTCTCCGATGCCCAAACAATCTGCTTCGCTAACATGCCTGCATCGGTAACATCCGAAAGTCCGTTCCACTGCGCCTTCGAGCCAGGGAATATAAATGGTAAATTCTCTTCCTTGCAAATAGAAGCGTATACGGCTAACGTTGTTCCCATGTTCATGAGGTTACCGACTGCATTTCCAATCAATGTATGAGGGCGGTGCACGCTCCAGGTAAAGCCGTCTCGTTTAGCCGCAATGTATAGCTCATCTTCTTGAGCATAATAAAAATTAGGGGCACTCAACCGAGGCTGATCTTCCCGAAGGGGCGTTTCAGGTAGTACACCACTTGCAACATATGCATCGAAGGGCCCCAGATAATGTTTTAATCCCGTCACCAGGCCAACATGTTTCACACTCTTTTTTTCGGAAAGGACATCCAGTAAATTCCGAACCATAGCTCCGTTAACCTCGATATTCTCTTTTTCAGAATTTTTGCGCATCCAAGTTGTAAAAAAAACATGTGTAGGCCGTACACCCACTAACGCCTGTTTCAAACTATTGCTGTCCAATAAGTCCGCTTGTACAGAGGAAACGCCTTCAACGTCTTTACCCAATCCTCTGGATAAGCCGTATGTTTCCCAACCTTGATTTAATAGTTCTTTTGCCAAATTGTTGCCAGAGATTCCGGTTGAACCGACAACCAATGCTATTTTTTCCATATCAAAAATTATTTTGTTACAAAATTAGCGTATGGAAGCGTGAAGGGGCTTGACCTAAATCAGGAAATACTCTTGACTTGAATCAAGTATTAGTTTCAGTTATCTTTTTCTTTATCCTGCTTATTGTTTCAGGAGAGAGGCCAAGGTATGAAGCTATTAGATTCTGAGGTAGTCTTTGACCAATAGATGGATAAGTATCGAGAAACATAGTGTACTTTTCTTCTGCAGTGTGGGTGATGGCGCTAATAAGCCTGCTGTCCTTGGTGGCAAGGCTATTTTGATAAAGTACTCGGAAGTAACGTTCCATAAGGGGTACCTCAGTCAACATCTTTTCATAATTTTCGACAGAGAGGAGCAACACTGTGGTGTCCTCAATAGCATCTATATTTAATTTAGCTTCATTGCCAAATATGAAGCCTGCGAAATCTGAAATCCACCAACCCTCCCAAGCAAACAGATTAATGTGTTCGTTACCCTTTTCATCAACGGTATAAGATCTCATCAATCCTTCTGTCACAAATGATATGTACTTGCACACATCTCCCTCTTGAAGCAAGTACTGCCTCTTCCTTAATTTTTTACGCCTGAAAAAGCTCATCACAACCTCTTTATCTCTTTCCGTAATAGGAACTTTATCCGCTATGTGCTCAAACAATACATTAAAAACCTGTTCCATACATCATTTTTTGATAGGGCTGCTTTTCGATTCCAAAGATAATCAACTAAAAAGAAGCTATTTTAAGAGTTTAAAGTTTGTTTACCATATTTTGGTCATTAACCATTCAGCCTTTATAGGTCATCCATTGCCGCCCATCTAACGCGATATCGGGAAGTGGTGGGTTAATTAACAAACAATAGGTACCGATACCACTACAACGCAAACTTGATAGAAAAACCCGAAACCCGTATACACAACTTTCCGCTATTAAAATAAGCCGCGAAACAGCGTGAGGATATAGAGGGGATGACGAATGATATCAGCCAAAAAAGGGCGTAAATAACAAAAGGATCCGGCAGCAAAACATACCGTGCATCACATAATCTACTCTTTGAGTTAGATGCGCATGGAGGAGAGTGGACGAATAACCCGTATTAACCCTGTAAAACACAATAAAACAGCTTATTAACTTTTTAATTTGTAATTTTGTTGGAATGAAAGTATCACATCCAGCTGTAAGACACTACCTTCTAGTCACCATATTATTTATATTTCCTATCGTTAAGAAGGCCAACGCTGTGGAGCCGTTGCTAACGACTGCTCACAATTTTGATAGCCACGCTCCGATATTCGAAAGCAATCCAGAGCAAGACCTTATATCCTTTGCAAAGAAGTTGCTCGGCGTAAAATACAGGTATGGAGCTTCAAGCCCGACGAGTGGCTTTGACTGTTCTGGTTTTGTACATTATGTTTTTAAGAAGTTTGGTGTAGCCTTACCGCGAAGTTCATCGGCTATGGGGAAGGCGGGTGAAGACGTATCTTTGGCACAGGCCAAAGCAGGTGATATAATTCTTTTCACGGGGACCAATCCAGCCCGAAGAAGTATTGGGCATGTCGGTATTGTGCTGTCAAACTCCGCCGAGTCCGGTTTACGGTTTATACATGCAAGTTCAGGGAAGGCACAAGCGGTCACAGAAACTATGCTTGAAGGAAGTTATAAAAGACGATTTATGAAAGTTGTACGGGTGACCGCCTCTTAATAGTCTTCTAAATACTTCGTTTACAACATTCGTCATTTTTTTTGTTCTCAAGCTGGACGCCTAAGATCAGGATTCTTTTCCACGAATTATTTCGAGATGATGATGTCATATTTTGCTAACAAACCTGCTATACCCAGCATAGAGAATTTTGCTTTTTTCAAACGGTTTTGTTCCGGGTCTAGACTATAATTATAGGAAGTTCTAAAATCTGCTTTTTCGAGGTTTGTTTGACGGAATACAGCGCGCTCCATATTACATTCATCAAAGGTAGAGGAACTAAGATCAGCCTCGGAAAAATCGACCTCTTGCAGCAAACAAGCTTTAAAGGATAGCCCTTTCAACTTTAATTTCGTAAACGAGCTGTGTTGAAGCTGGCAATGCGCAAAAGAAAAAGCTAGCCCAAACGTGCTACAGGCGGAAAATGAAATTCCCATCATTTTGCATTGACTAAATTGAACGTCCTGAAAGCTACAACGCGAGACATTGACTAGGCTAAGATCACAATTAGTGAATGTACAGTCTATGAATCGACAGTCGGAAAGATCCATTTGATTTAAAATGCAAGTGTTGAAAACGCAGCTATCAAATTCGACCTTTCGAAAATTTTGCGGAAACGATGTCTTTGTAAACGTTTGCTCTTGATAATATTCTTGTTGCATTAGTCTGTACCGTGTAGATATCTTTTTAAAAAAACTGAGTGCAAGGTACGCATTCCGCGAGCAGTTCTATTCTTCAGGCTTTACATTTTCGATCAGAAGCAAGGATTTTCGCTATACTGCAGTATTGAAAAAGATAATTCCATATATTTAGTCCTGGAAAATCGCACTTATGCTGAAAGCGGCTCAAAACAACATACGCTACGATATTGTTTTTCTGCGCTGTGTCGCAGTAGTAGCTGTGGTTTGCTATCACTTCGATTTTAAGATCTTCCGCGACGGGTATGCGGGAGTAGACGTTTTTTTTGTGTTGTCAGGCTTTCTAATGACCCAAATGATCAGCCAGAAGATCGAAGAAGGCAAGTTTACATTAGCCGGTTTCTATTATCGACGCTTAGCCAGGATTGTACCCGGTCTATTGGCTGTCCTCCTCATCTTCTTTATACTTATTTATTGCTTCCTTGGAATAAAGCTTTATGATTTTAGTCGTTTTGCTTTTTCGAGTTCGCTCTTTGTTTCCAATATCCACTACTATCGAGCCGCAGGATATTTCGCTCCATCATCCCAATTAAATTTTTTGCTGCACACATGGTCATTGTCCGTTGAATGGCAATTCTATATGGTTTACCCCTTGCTTTTGCTGGGTTTGCAACCATTACGTAAACGGCAGGGCAAGGTATTCATACTACTGATTTGTGTGCTAATCTTTGTTTCATTTGCCATTATGTCGTACTACATGCGCTTCGATGCAAAATTTGCATTCTATATGTTTCCGACACGAGCGTGGGAATTTTTAGTCGGCGCGCTCGTTTATTTTCAGACACCTTGGCTAAAGAACTACATTTCATTACGAATACGAAACCTCCTGGCAGTTCTTCTTATTGGTTTACTTGTGCTGTCCATGTTCGGGTTGATCAGGCTCACTCATATGGGCTGGCCCTCCGTCAGCACATGGCTGCCCGTAGGTTGCACAGCGGGTATTCTGTGGTTAGCGCCAGAATTATCGCTTTTTAGGCTTCCGGTTGTTGTTTACCTTGCTCGTATATCCTACAGTTGGTATTTGTGGCATTGGCCAATAGTGGTGCTTTGCACCTATTTCGCATGGAACCAAACACAGGAGCAACGGATACTGTTCTTTTTTCTTTCCATCGTATTAGGTAGCGTCGCGTATTTCCTTGTCGAACGACGCGCAGTGTTTCGTAAGCCTGCGGTTTTAACCGCAAGCATCCTTATCACGGTATGTATCACGTTCTCGATTACACAAATATCTTGGCCGAAATATCTTACAGCGGATAATCTGCCAGATATCGCAGATTTCCAACGGCGTTATACGGCACTGTTCGCTGACGAGCAATACAATTTTGGAAAGGGACATCTGTTAGCAAATTCTCCTTTCCAGGCATTCGATCAGCGCGAGCTTTATAAATTTTCAGACACCTTACCAAACTACCTTTTAATTGGTGATTGCCATGCAGGTATGTTTTCCGCCACCCTGCGGGATCTTGCACATAAGCACGACGTGCATTTGTTGCAAGCGACCGGTGATGAAACCTTTCCCGCTCCAAACGTTCAATCCGTTTTCCAAGGTCCCACGGAGCTGATGCATTATATGTATGGAACCTATCTTCCAAAGCATATGGGAAAGATAGATAAGGTGATCTTATCTGCAAATTATGCCGGTTATTCTAAGAAGCAACTCGAGGCGTATTTAAGGCAGATCGATGCATTCTTTGGTCAGTATGCTGTCCCGGTCATTTACATCGGGCAGACAGAAAGTTATCAGATCGAGTATCCCGTGATAGAAGTCCTGCGAAAGCGTTTCGCCATCCATCCAGCAAAGTATTTGCGTCCCGAGCGCTATAACGCCAATAAATTTCTGAAAGCATCCTCCATCGCATCGCGCTACATCGATGTTTATAATCATCCAGATATCCTACGCGCCGATACAGCGTCCACCTACTTCTATGATGCTGATCATCTATCTATTTTCGGTACGCAGCAATATGCAAAATTATTGGAAGAGCGGATCTTCCTGAAACAACCCAGATAGTAGCGATATAAACAGATGATCACTTGTAGCTTTAGCGTGCGAACCGTAATTTCAATTCAAATGCTATGGTGCAGCGAATACGTACTTCCAGCTATCTGTTTTACTGATTTGATTATATTGATCGAATGCGTTTACTACGTGATGATTTGCTTATTACGTGGCATCACAGCGTAGATATACTGATAAATTTCTTTTTTACAACTTTTACGTAGGAGTAAGGTTATGTTCTTATTTAAATGATGGATATGATACACAAAAAAATAATACTTGGAACGGTACTCGCGATAAGCTTTTTAGCGATGTATGGATGTCAACAGCCCGCTAACAACCAGGCACGCCCCGAAACGGCTACGCCAACGGTTGAAGATGAGCGTGCTTCTGGCAGCGCCGTGACAGACAGTACAGAAGTTGTGCAGGATTCCACTAGTCAGTAGCTCATTTAGAACCTGTACAAGGTGTTTAGGCTGTTTATTCTGTAGAGATTTAACACACTATTTAACAAAATATTATGGAACTGACATTGCCAGAACGTAGAATACGCATTATCAAAAGTACGGAAGACAAGCAGCTTGGAACTTTCTCTGAAGAGGTTTTTAAAGAGTGCAATGACAATAAAGATGTGATTGAGTCCTTTTATGAAATAGAACGGGCATTTAAGGCAAATCCCAATTACGAGTTGTTACATGGCGCGCGAGAGCGACTATCGATTAGTTTCAGGGACATCAATTCTTTACAAGAGATCCGTTTTGTTGCCGAAGATTAGTGTTACTATCAACCAATTAGCGAGTATCGAGAAAATCTGTTCGAGAGGGAGTAAAAGAGTCTATAAGTTCGCCAGCTTCTAGACAAACACATCCATGTAATACATTTGGCGGAACGATACAGGTATCGCCAACTACCAAAATACGCTCTTCCCCGGCTATGCTATAGCTAAACTTTCCAGAGCTTACATAAGATATCTGTACGTGTGGATGCGCATGAGGTTCGCCAACAGCGCCCTGCTCAAATCTTACTTTAACAACCATGAGTTGCTCGTTGTGAGACATCAGCTTGCGACGCACGCCATTGCCAAGATCTAACCAATCCATATCATTGTCTATTCCGAAAAGTTGTCCCATAATCACTATGTGAGGTTGTAAGCATTGAATAGAATGCGAGGATGCCGAAACATCCCCGCACTGTTAATAATGAAGCAAGTATGCAATTGGCGTTGGCACTTGAACATAATCACTATTAAACAGAGCAAAAATAGGAAAAAAAGCCGTCAATGTTGCGCCATGGTAGCTTTACTTTCTTTTATGGGTCGTTACAACGGAGTTAGTACGGCTTTTCTTTCTGCTATTCCTACTGGTAATACAATAGAAAACGTAGTGCCTATCCCTTCCGTACTCTCCACAGTTATTGTGCCGGCGTTTTGCTTTATAAGTTCGTAGCTCAGCATTAAACCTACGCCAGATCCCCGCTCGCCGTCCGTGCCAAAAGACGGCTTTTGAAGTGAACGGAACAGCGCGTTTTCATTATCCTTGCTCATACCCATGCCACGATCAATGACTTGCAGTGTCACCTTGCCAACACCGCGTTTGCCCCTAATAGATATTGTGCCGCCTGCATAGCTGAACTTTATGGCATTGCTTATTAAGTTTCTTAAAATCATACTCAACTGGTCACGATCTGCAAATACGAAGGTATCCGGATCGATGTCTATAGCGAAGTCGATTGCTTTTTCGGTGGCTAGCCCTTCCAAAAAATAACAAGTTTCCTGTACGGCTCCCGTCAAATATACATGGGTTTTGGTTGTTTGTAAGCCGCCAAGGTTATTGCTGCTCCAGCGCAAGAGGTTATCCAGTGTGCTGTCCAATTGCGCAATTCTTCTGTTCACTAATTTCACCGATTGTTCTGTAACCTCTGGAGAGATAAAGCCCTCTTGGAATAGTGCTATAACGCCTTGTAAGGAAGCTAGCGGACTTTTGATATCGTGAGAGATAATGGAAAATATTTTTTGCATATCCGCATTCATCTTCTTGAGTTTGTCGCGTTGTTCCTCAATTTCTTTCTGATAGCCATACTGGATACGTTTAAAAAAACTAATAATAAAGGTTAGAAATACTAGAGCTCCAATTGTATTGATAATTTGGCGGCTGGTGGGTAAAGCTTCACGCGGTCCGAGGTCCTGCGGTAAAAAAGTTGCCAAGAGGATGACTGTAGTAACTCCTATGCCGGCCATAATTTGTGCTCCTTTTTTATCGTAGACCAATAGGGCGACGATGAGCACGCAGAGAAGATAATAAATCGCTCCGTTTTGATACAAAAAGCAGCCTGTAGCAAATAGGAGAAAGTTAAAACTGAGAAGTACGAAACGACCAGCGTGATAACGCTGGCGTTGGTGCAATATGAGCACTAATGCAGAGGCTGCGCTATTTGCAAGATTGATACTTGATAGAAGATAATGGCCATTGATTATGTTGCAGATAGCGAAAAAGAAAGTTAACGGCACACAGCTTAAGGCGATTAGATTGAGCATTTGCACTCGTCGGCTCGCCAAATAAGATAATTCATCATGAACACCAATATGGGTGAGTCTTTTGTAAAGTGACAAAACAGTTTCCATGCGGTTGCGAAAGTGGGTAAAGATGACCGGGTTAATAACGGCGCTAAGTTAGCGATATTCTCTTTATATACACGGCTTCAACAACGGAAGTATTTTAAAGACCATAAAAATTGGTACAATGGCTATTAAAAGAACTTTTCGCAGCGATGGCGGTTCGTAAAGGGGAGCGGCATCCGCTTTCAAAGATTATGAACAAAATAATATACAACATGATAACAAAACATTTGTCAAGTAATGCCAAAATAGGGCTTTCCTTGCTAGCTGCATGCGGCTTGATGTGGGCCTGCGGTGGGGCTTCGAAAAAAAGTAATACGAATGACACGGATTCCTCTTCCCAGGAGCGGGAGTTCGGCATGCAGATTGTACCGCAAGAGCCTTTGGCAACACCGTCAAAAAATAAATTCTCCAAGGTGCAAGGTTTCAAAGAGGGAGAGACACCGACCGCCAGCGCGGGTTTTAAAGTGGTTCGCTTTGCCGATAGTCTAAATAGTCCTCGAAACGTATATGTGGCCGCAAACGGAGATGTATATGTTGCGCAGGCGCGTACGGAAACCAAAGGCGATGGTAAAAAGGCTGATTCCCATAACGAGTTTCGCAGTAAAAGCCCAAATAATATTATTCGTTTTCGCGACACCGACGGTGACGGTATTGCCGATGAACGGGAGACAGTTTTAAGTAATCTTTCGCAACCTTTCGGCATGTTATTAGCCGGAGAATGGTTCTATGTAGCGAATACGGATGGGTTGATGAGGTATCCCTATCGCAATGGTAAGATCAGCACAAGCGGAAAGAAGATTTTAAGCTTGCCGGCGGGCGGTTACAATAATCACTGGACGCGAAACATGATCCTCAATGCAGATAGTACGAAGATATACATATCAGTAGGCTCGGGAAGTAATGTGGGAGAGAACGGAATGGAGCATGAAGTAAGGCGGGCAGCGATTCTTGAAGTGAATCTCGATGGCTCGGGTGAACGGATCTTCGCCTCTGGTATTCGCAATCCGGTAGGGATGGATATCGAACCGCAGACCTCGACGCTATGGACTGCTGTTAATGAGCGGGATGAACTGGGCGACGAGCTAGTGCCTGATTACATAACAAGCGTAAAAAACAATGGCTTTTACGGTTGGCCTTATACGTATTGGGGACAGCATGAAGACCCGCGTTGGAAGGATAAGATGCCTAAAGAAATGGCACAAAAATCGATTACGCCAGACTTCGCAGTTGGCGCGCATACCGCCTCTTTAGGCCTCTCGTTCAATAAAGCAGACGGTTTTCCTGAAGGGGTATATATTGGACAACACGGCTCTTGGAATCGCTCCACATTCTCGGGCTATAAGGTGATTTTCGTCCCGTTTTCAAAAGGACGCCCTGCCGGTGAAGCGCAAGACTTCCTGACAGGGTTTATAGGCAACGAGGAGAATAGCGAAGTTTATGGAAGACCGGTAGCTGTAGCGTTCACCTCAAAATACATGTTAGTGACGGATGATGCCGCAAACATTATTTGGACGGTGATGCCTGAAAGATTGTAATAGCTCAACAGACCTCGGTGCCGAGAAAGTTATGCGCTCGTTGAGGGCACAACTAACACATATTATTAAAAAGCAAACTTAATAGTAGGCTGGCTGCAATAGCGGTCGGCCGTATTCATCTTTTTCAAAGGCTGCCAAAAATACCACCTTGTGCCCTTCCAAAAGGAGGAAACGAGAGATAAAATCCTCGTTGCGTTTCGTAGATTCGATACGTAAGATGAAATCTTCATCATCTAAATCTATGGTGGCAAATTTAACTTCTTTCGAGACGTTATAAAGTTTTGATATAAGATGGGAACGGTCTAAGATCGTTCGGATAGAAGTTTTGAAAATCAACACATACTTTTTCATGAACATACAGTTTTATTAAGATACATCCCCCCACGAGCCCACATCCATGCTGCAACAAATATGGGAGCAATCTCGCACAATTAAAGGTGAAATTCGGCCGAAGCGGACAATTCGCCGGCCGAACCGACCTTTAAAACGGCGATCAACCTAAGTAAACTGTATCAGCCCTGCAGCCACTGCATGAACATTTGGTATTTTTCTTTACTAACAGATATTTTAATAGGATGCTCTACATGCAGGCTAAGTATCAGCTTTCGTGATAAACTGGTGTTAGCGTAAGCAATCGTAGCCCGCTTTACAATGTGTTGTCGATTTACACGGAAAAATTCTCCACCGAGCATCTGCTCCATCTCTTCTAAAGATTTATTAACTAAATACTGTTTTCCGGCATCTGTTTTTACAAAAACATTCTCGTATTCGATGTAACACAATGCGATCTCTTGAAGTTGGATGGGTATGATTTTATCGCCATTAATCACGATGAGTGACTTTTTGCGCGCATCTGCACCGGGCGACGGACGCGTGACTGCGTCGACCATATTTTGTGTGCCCCGATTAAATGTTTGGCGGAGCTGCTTGTACTTTTCCAAGGTCTTTAAAATGCTTTCGTCGGAAAACGGCTTTAAGATATAATCCAAACCAAATGTTTGAAAGGCTTCAAGCATATATTGGTTATAGGCAGTACAGAACACAATTGGGGCTTTAGGCGAAACCTCTCGGAAGATATCAAAAGACTCACCATCACCCAGTTGTATGTCGCTAAAAATAAGATCGATATCTGGATCTGACTTCAAAAAGGCGATGGCTTCTTTTACACTCGAAAGCCTTGCGCTCAATTCGGAAGAGGGCTCTATTCGCTTTAGCGTAAGTGCCAAATCTTCCGCTGTTAGATCTTCGTCTTCAATAATGATTATTTTCATTCATGAATGATTTTAACGTAGACTTCGAAACAGGATGCTTTCTCACGGATAATGACACTATCCTTTAAGTAGTAACTGAAACGCTCTTTCAGATTGTTTAAACCATAATTATTGTTGTCTTCTGTAGCACTTTTGCGCAAGCAAACATTGTTTCGCACAATGATCCACCCGTCTTCCTCCAGGATATCAATATGCAAGGGATGTTCAATAGTATAGTGATTATGTTTAAGCGCATTGTCAACAAGTGGTTGGAGGGAAAAAATAGGTAAATGAGCCTTAAATACATTTTCAGAGACAGCTATCGTATATTGGATAGCTTCTCTAAACCTTATCTTCTGCATCGATAAGTAATCTTCACAGAGCTTAATTTCCTGTTTTACGGTCGCTAGCCCGTCATCCGATGTTAAGAAACTACCGCGCAAATAATCAGATAATTGCAAGAGATAGGATTCAGCCATTGCCGTGTCTTTCTTGATCAGCGACTTAAGACTGGAAAGTGCATTAAATAAGAAATGTGGTTGTACTTGCTGCCGTAACATTTGGTTAACAGCGCGTTCTTTTAGCTTATCCAGCTTGGAGCGTTCCAGTTCCAACTGATTTTTAAAATAATCCGTCATTAAAAAGTACAACCATAGCAATACCATGAAATCTAAGATGGCAGCATGAAAAGCTGTCAATAGGAAGAAATTTATAGGAGAAGACTCAATAACTCTATTTTCCTCTGGAGCGATGGTGCCTAGCTGTTTGGATAGAATAATGGAAAGGAGGCAAATACCAAAAGTCATTACGTAGCCTAATAACTTGACTTTAACGGGCGACTTGATAGGGTCTTTGACATCAAAGTGAATATGAACAACAAGGTTAGCGAGGATAATGCCAAATACGACCACAAAAGCAATTGCTGTACTTAACCAAAAACGCCCCTGCTCTTTGTATAGTGAATCGATAATCAGTATCGAGACAATGCAGATAGAAAATACAGCACTGCGTTTAATCCAATACTTTAGAGGATAGCGATTTTTATTTTGGAAAAAACCCATAGCATGACAACATTTGCATGCAAAGATAGGGTTTATTCGTGAGTAGCCTATTTTCGTTGCGTGCTGTCCACCGTTTCATAGTGCTAGACCAGCAAATGGACCTATGGACGATACCTTTTAAAGGGAATTTTTCGTCTTCTCTTTTCTTCCGTACCGATCAGAAAGCCATAGGGCTTTAAGGTTGGTATGCGATCACATATAATTTTACAAACACCGATGACGGGAATAGCCAGCACCATACCCGGTATACCCCAGATTGCTTCGGCAACGACTAAACTTATAATAGTAAATAGCGGGTTGATATTTACTTCATTCCCAACAATAAGCGGCTCTAAAAGATAGGTTTGCACAAATTGCACCAACGCGTAGATGCCAACAACAAGCAAAATCATATCGCCACCGCCACCCTGCGCCACAACACCCAAAACGGTGATACCTGTGCCTGTAAGGTTTCCAACGAAAGGAATAAGTTCAAGCAGACCACATAGAATCGCAAAAAAGATGGCATTCTCTACCCCTATAAGCGAAAAGCCTAGACCGTAAAGTATCCAAAGCACGACTATCATCTTGGCTAAACCGCTCACGTAGTGGGCAGCCACCTTTGTCGATGAATCGATGATGTCTATGGTTTTATTGGTAGGATTATCTTTCGCAACTTTTAGGATAAATTGTTTTATCCGCCCTCTGTAAAACAAAAGAAGAAAACTGTAAACAATAACCAACACCGTATCCACCGCAAAACCCATAAAACCCGATGCAAAGCTTGTCGTTAGTCCACTGCTTTGTTGACTTGCCTTCATCTCTTCTTGCGCAATTGCCTTTTGTTGTTCTTTGTCAATGCCAAATCGGGAATCTACCCAGTCTTGAATGTTAGTTAAAAGACCGGATAGGTTTTGTTTCATAGCATCCACATTATCCGAAAAGCTTTGCAGTTGCCAATTCAGCAGAAAGAATAAGCCAACCGCCACCAGTAGGAATATCAACACAGAAAGCAAAGCAGTAAGCCATCTGGGAAAGCGTTTGCGCTCCAGCGCGTTGCTCGGCGCTACGAATAGCATAGCCAAAATGCCCGCAATGGCCAGAGGGGCAAGGATACTTTTGGCAAAAAATAAAATCACACCGACAAGTACTGTAATACCCAGTACTTGAAAAACCCTCGTTGTCGTATGCATACTGTATGTTTTGTTCGTTATTTTATGTTGCGTCAGTGGTTGAAGATGGCAAAGCTCGTTATCTTTCGGATAGCACTACTTTTCCTCTACAAATGTCCAAAGGTTGCGCTTCACCTTGTGGAAAGTGTTATCTTTTAAGACATAGATATCTGGTCCTTCCGTCCATTGCTCTTCACCTCGATTGTACTGTAGGAGCCTGTAATCTACGCGCAGGGTATCTCCATACTCTTTAATATGGAGATAGTCGTAGTCCGAAAAAGTAGAAGCGCCACTAGGGCGAAGGTAGCAATCCTGGGCGACCACCGTTTCAGCTACTTTATCATTCGGGAAATAACGCTGAATAAGCTTCTTGTGTTCGTCAGATCCTTGCTTGCCGAGGCCAAGCGCCGTGGTAAGCTTGCATCGCTCCCCATCACAGCCGCTACCGCCCATCGCAGCATAAAAAGCAGCTAAAGCCTTTACCGGTTCTTTTAGATGCGAGGCTACACCATCGTGAATGTTGCCCGGAATAGAATCTGTATCATGAATCAAGTCATAGCTTACCGAATCCTGTATTTTGGCATCGTGCGTACTGTCGTCAGCGCGTTCTGCCGCCGCTCCTTGTTTATTAGTCTGCTGCTCATTGTTACAAGCCCCCAGGAAAATAACAATCCCCAACAGATAGGTTAGATGTAAGGTCTTCATATCAAACTATAACCTCAGAAAAAGTTAATAGTTCAGTTTGTTTTGTAAAATACTAAATGTCAATATTTTAAGATGAACCTTAATACATATGACATTTTTTTGATTATAGTAGTCTACTAAATTAATGGAATAAATGTACATTTGCCGCTGAGAGAAATTACATCCATTGTGAAACTATGTATATTACTATTTGTTGCCGAATGTTTTTAGGAGATAATTGAACCAAAAATTGTCTCCGATAATTTATTTACTAGCTCGTACAAGAATTTTTCAACCATAAGTCTTTGTAATGAATACAAAAAACTACCTAAGTGTAGTGGGGATCGCTGTTGCCTGTTCGATAGGGCAACTCTACGCGCAAACCACGCTTACCGGTCGTGTAATCGACCAAAATAGTCAGCCGATAGCTGGCGCTACGGTTACAGATAACCAAACAAAAGTGCAAGCATACACCGATGCCAATGGCGGTTTTTCGTTAGGTGTCAATGCGGATAAACCGTCCGTAACGATTAGCTACATCGGGTTTCGCGACACAACGATAACTGATTTTAAATCCGGATCACTCGTCATTCAATTGCTTCCATCAGCGGGCGAACTGTCCGAGGTTGTGGTCACGGCTTTAGGTATCTCGCGCGAGAAAAAAGCGTTGGGATATGCTGTGCAAGAAGTTAAAGGTGTTGAACTACAAACACGTCCTACTAACGCACTTAGTGCCTTATCAGGGAAGGTGGCCGGATTGCAGGTTATCAGTTCGGGAGGAAACATGGGTGGTTCCTCTCGTGTTACCTTACGCGGTGTAAATTCTATCTCTGGAAACAACCAGCCGCTTTATGTCGTGGATGGCACCCCTATAGATAATCAGGATCTCAACTCCATTGCGACAATAAATGGCAGTGCAGGTAAAGATGTAGGAAATCTTATCCAAGATATTAACCCCGATGACATTGCAAACATCTCGGTATTGAAAGGTCCGGTATCTGCCGCTCTATATGGATCACGCGCGGCGAACGGTGTGATTATGATCACTACGAAAAAGGCTAACGTAGGCGATCGTACATCTATATCGGTCAATACCGGTTTGGATTTCGAAAACATCGTGCGGCTCCCGAAACGCCAAAAACTCTACGGACAAGGATATTCGACGGAGTTTCAAAGAGTCAATATCAACGGATCTGATTACGATATCGTAGATTATGCATCTGATGAAAGCTGGGGTCCTCTGCTTGATGGAAGAAATGTCCTGCAATGGTACAGCTTAAACCCCGAAGATGCTGCCAGCTACCTACAGCCAACGCCTTGGGCTTACCCGAAGAATGACGTCAAGTATTTTTTCCGGACCGGGGTAGCCAATACCAACAATATAGCCATTGCTGGAAGTGGCGAGAATACCACCTATAGATTGTCGTATACCAATAAGAACGTACGCGGCACAACACCAAACTCGGGATTAGACCGGAATAGTTTAAATTTTTCTGGAAGCACACAGTTGGGCAAATTGAAGGTGAATTCGGTATTCAACTACGTACAGAATAAATCACTTGGTAAACCTTGGGCAGGAGCTTCCAACCGTAATATTATGCTGGAAGCTTTCCAATGGGGAGCTGTGCAGGTGGATTACAAGCAGCTAGAGAACTACAAAAGAGCTGACGGCACGCCATTAGCTTGGAACCGTACCGGTTGGCAAAATACCCCTGCTGCAGAAGCCACACGTTTTATTGACAATCCGTATTGGTCAGCTTATGAAAGTTATCTAGAAGAAAAACGCGACCGCTTTTACGGAAATATCGGCGTTGAATATCAAGCAACAGATTGGTTGACCTTACAGGCCAAAGTGCATGGCGATATTTACAGTTTCGATTCCCAAGATCGCATTGCCGCCTATTCACGCAGTACATCGCAATATGAGGAATCAGCAAATAAATTGAATGAATACAACTATGAGTTCATTGCCTCTGCGAAAAAACGCTGGGAAGATTTTTCATTACAAGGTTTTGTAGGCGCCAATATCCGTGACATGGAACGCAAAGTGGATTATGGTATCACACAAGGAGGCCTTATCATACCCAATTATTATAATCTGAAAAATGCCTCTTCTGTGCTCATTGATAACAATAAATACCATAGAAGAATTGCATCGGCTTTTGCCAGTGCCTCGCTTAGCTACAGGGATATTCTCTTTTTGGACGGAACGATCCGCAATGACTGGTCATCCACACTACCGATCGATAGTTATTCCTATCTCTATCCATCTGTCTCCGGAAGTTTTGTTTTCAGTCAGTTGGAGGCCTTTCGCAATCTTGACTGGTTATCCTTTGCTAAGGCACGAATAGGATTATCATGGGTAGGTAACGATACGGAGCCATATAGTCTGTATAAAGTATATATGGCTGATCAGTCATTTGCTGGGTTACCATCTTACAGTTTGCCAGCGGTATTAAACAATCGTGAGTTGAAGCCGGAAATAACAAAGTCTTGGGAAGCGGGGTTAAATATGCAGTTTTTCAAAAATCGTTTAGGTTTTGATTTAACTTACTACAATAATTCCACCCGTGACCAAATCCTTCCAGTACCTGTTTCATCGGCATTTGGCTACGAATACAAAGTGCTTAACGCTGGCCGTGTTGATAATAGCGGCATCGAGATTGTGTTAAATGCTACGCCTGTCCGCAATGACAATTTCCAGTGGAATACCAACGTAAATTGGGCCAGAAACGTAAACAAAGTTGTTAAACTAGATGATCTAGTCAATACATTGACGCTTAGCAACAGCCTTGTAAATTTGGTTGCGCGCGAGGGTGAATCTTATGGCCAGTTGCTGGGTTACGATTTTGTATATGCCAACGACGGACAGCGAGTTGTGCAGGCAGATGGTACGTATATGCGCACGTCGCAGCTTGTGCCACTTGGTTCTGTCTTACCTAAGTTTTTATTTGGCTTCCAAAATAGCTTTACATATAAAAATTTCAATCTTGGATTTTTGGTTGATGGCCGGGTAGGAGGTAAGTTTTTCTCGCAAACCTACAAAGTAGGTATGTATGCCGGCGTCTTAGATAAAACGGCGGCCAACAATGTGCGGGAGACAGGCGTAGTGTTAGATGGCGTCAAAGCCGATGTAACATTTAACCCTGATGGCAGCTATGCAGTAAATAATGCGGTAACGAATGACACCCGTATTACTGCGCAGCAGTGGGCCAGAAATGAGTATAATGGACCAACGACATTCTCCATATTTGATGGCACATTTGTAAAACTGAGGGAGGTTACTTTCGGTTACACGTTTCCACTGCCAAATGCAAAAGTTATCAAAAACCTAGGCGTATCGGTTTATGGGCGTAACCTTTGGAATATCTATACCAAGAGTAAATATATTGATCCTGAATTCACCTCCAGTGGCGGTAATGTGCAGGGGATAGAAGGGGGAAATATTCCTACGCCAGTAACTTACGGTTTCAATGTAAATGTTAAATTCTAAAGCATTATGAAAGTATTTAAAAATATATATACGGCAGGTATCGCGAGTCTGTTAGCCCTCAGTTTTGCTGGATGCTCCAAAGATACCTTTACCGAGATAAACGCAGATCCAAACAGACCATCCGCTGTTTCTACGCCATCTATCTTAGTTGGCGCAGAGAAGCAACTCATGAATACCTTGCGCAACGAAGAAATGAATTTGCGGGGTGCACAACTTTATGCGCAGTATTTTAGCCAGAATATTTACACCGATCAGTCGCGCTATGTAGTAACAAATAGCTATGCAGATAACTATTGGACAGGCTTGTACAAAGCATTGAATAACCTGAATGAGATTATCACCCTGAATACAGACGAAGCGACGCGCTCCATCGCTGCGGCAGGGGCCGCCGGTACAAATGTGAACCAGATCGCCATAGCACGTGTGCTGAAAGCATTTGCATTCCATTCGCTAACGGATGTTTTCGGCGACATCCCTTACCAGTCTTACGGTAATGCAGGTCCTGAATTTCAGGCGTTGCAGCAAAACCCGGATAATTTAACTCCCGGATACGCCAGCCAGGAAAAGATTTACAAGGATCTGCTGAATGAATTGAAGCAGTCTGCAGATACGCTTTTGAAGTATGGTTCAGCTACTACCTTCGGCAACTCGGATATTATCTACAAAGGACAAAATGCGAAATGGGCGAAATTTGCTAATTCGCTTCGCCTTCGCCTGGCAACGCGGATTGCGAAAAAGGACCCAACAGGTGCGCGCGGACATATCGAAGATGCATTGAACAAAGGCGTTTTTACATCAAATGCCGATAACGCGGCCTTTAAATACACAGCGACTTCGCCTAATGAGGCGCCACTTTACAGAGCAACTGTTATAGCTAATCGTAAAGATTTTGCGGTGTCACATGTATTGATTGAGGCCTTGCAAGGAAAGCGAGGGCCTTTCACTGCCGCAGACCCTCGGCTGCCCAAATATGCAAAGCCTAACGTGCGGGGGCAATACGTTGGTCAGCCATACGGCCTGCCGCTCGCGGCAGGAAATATGTTCCCTACCGATTCTATTTCCTTGCCGGGTGATCTAATCAATGCCGCTGATTACGCGGAGGTATTGCAGGAATATTCGGAAGTGGCTTTTCTCATCTCAGAATACAGGACTTGGGATCAAGCTACCTATGAGCAGGGCGTTCGCGCTTCGCTGGAAAAATGGGGCGTCGGGACTGCAGAAGTTACGGCGTACCTGGCTGCTTTGCCGGCAGCAACCCAGGAAAATGTTCTTAGCCAAAAATACATAGCCTTGTTCAATCAAGGAGTAGAAGCTTGGACGGAAATACGCAGAACAGGCTATCCACTATATCTAGTCAAGAAAGATGATGTGATTTGGTCAGGAGTTCGGTCGGGCACCACTTTAACCTATCGATTTACACCGGAGGTGGGCACCGCCATTCCGACTCGTTTTGTATATCCCTTAAAAGAACAAAGCACAAACCGGGAAAATTACCAGAAAGCGCTTGCGAACCAAGGTGATGATGTCACGAGCACGAGGCTTTGGTGGAACAAAGACTAGTATAGCGAGTTTGTTTCCTAATTCGTGCGGGAATTTCCAAAGCTGGAAATTCCCGCATGTTTTTTAGCCCTTTTTCTCGCATATGCTTTTCAGCTTTTCCAGAGCACGAGGCCAAGCTTCATTGAAATAGCTCGCATCCGACTCTGGCGCGTCAACGTCTACTGTAACTGTTGTCAGGCCATCATGTTCCTCAAAGGTATAATTTTCAAATGCACCTGCCCAGGGATCTACTTTTGGACCGCTTGTAATTTCCTCATCGCCGTCTAAAATACCGTAGTGCCTTATCGAGATAAACTTATCGGGAATATGTTCGTGAATTTCCGCAATCATGCCTTGGCGCTTGCCGTTTTCAGCTGGCCCTAGAAAATATATTTTGTCGCCCTTATTCCAGCCGCCACTGTAGTCCGAGGAGGGATCAAAGGCTTCCGTCCATTGCCGGTAGGTATCGCGCTCGAGCATCGTTCTGAACACTTTGTTTGCCGAAGCATAGATGTCGATACTAAATGTTGACTTTTTCATAACGTTACTTTTTAGGGAATTTAGGATTCGCTTTTATTTCCGCGATTTGGTTTGTGTGGCGAGCACAATGTGCAGCTATGAAAAGTAGGTTTTGGTGGCCATTCACTGTCCCAGTAGGATATTCACTGATATGGTTCTTTAGATCCTCTTCATTTGCTTGCTTGATAAAAGCCAACACAGGTTTCCGAGCATTCGCGAGATCTCGTAACGCAGCTTTCGCATCAGTGTATTTGCCCGTGGGTTGCAATTCAGCAGGAGCTTTAAACTTCTGGCTGCGGTCGCCCAGCATTTGCTTCAAATTTTCATCATTGACTTTCACTTCAGCCTTACGTTCAGGTTGAGGCGCCTTTGCCAATTCTTTTTTTGCCATCTCAAAAAGCATGGTCTCCGACAAAACGATATGTTCTAAACATTCCCCAATAGACCATTGATCCGCTGAAGGTTTAAATGCAAGCTGCGCGGGACTAAGACCTTCTACTTGTGTTCTTAAATCTTTTGTCGTTTGTTCAAAATACTGGAGTAGCGAATCGATACTTCCTAAATCTGTCGCCGCCTCTGTTGGAGAATTATGTGGTAGGGCAGTTGTGGCCCGAGCTACCGTGCTAGCAGCGTTCATGCCTAGTAGCAGCAACAGGATCGTTGCCAAATACATGTTTCTAAATGTTTTCATTGTTATAAGTTTTATGTGTGAAATCGTATTATATACTTTTACAAACAGAAGCGTTTCCATGTTTCTGTTGATGAACACAATGTACGCACAATTTGGTTTGTTGCTACTTTGCATAGGGCAAGATTTCCATTCATTAGAAATTACAAGCAAAGATGAATCCGATGCTCCTGATGTGGGATTATCGTTAAAATATCATAATTTAGCTTTTATAAACCTATATAAATACGGGTGAATGCTATGGATGTACAATGTATATTATTGGTAGAAGATGAGAAAAATGTAGCCGAGGTTATTATCCAGGGTTTGGAAGAAGACGGCTACAAGGTGTTGCATGCCAGTAAATATGAAGATGCATTATATAAGTTGCAAAACAACAAAGTTAGCCTCGTCATTTTGGATGTCTTACTTCCCGAGATGAATGGACTGGAGATCTGTAGAAATTTTCGATTATTAGGTTATACCGATTTGCCTATATTGATGGTAACGGCTTTAGGAAGTCCAGAAAATGTAGTATTGGGCTTAGATAGTGGTGCTGATGATTACCTTTCAAAACCTTTTAAACTAATCGAGCTGAAGGCACGTGTACGCTCCTTGATAAGGAGGAAGCAAGAAATAACAAAGCAAGTCCAAGCCGCGGAAAAACGACTTTTTACATATAAATTTCTTGAAATTGACGATTATAAAAAAATCGCCTACGCCGAAGGACAAGACCTAAATTTAACGTCGACAGAATACCGTTTGCTGCTTCTTTTTATCCAAGCTCCGCAGAAAGTGTTTGAACGAAGCGAGCTGCTTGACAAGGTGTGGGGCATAAATTTCGATATCGGTTCGAATGTAGTTGATGTATACGTGAATTACCTCCGGAAGAAGATTGAAAAGGTAACACCGATAAAAACAATTCATACGGTTATTGGTATGGGCTATGTATTAAAAATAGAAAATTAAATGCGTAACTATAATAAGATTCTCTATGGACTCATCACTATATTGGTGATTTACACGGTATCTTTCGTAGTTTTTATTTTTTATTCGATAACAAATTTTGCCTTTTCTGATTTCTACAAACGTCTTGAATTACGCCGTAACTTAGCCGCTGAAAGAATTTTCAATGGTAAAGCCAATGGTATACAATGGTCCTTAAGCTATGTCGAAGAACTGGATAAGCAGAAGGAATTTATTGTCGAGTTTGACAAGGATCGACGTATTATCCACAGTAGTGGTTTTGATAAAGAATTGTGGAATAGAATTAACAAACGTGGAACGAGCAATTTTAAAATTGGTAATACGTTCTATGCAACGAAATATTATCTTCAGAAAGGAAGGCACTTTATCTTGGGCGTTTCGGCGGAGAATTATTTCTATACGCACCATTTAAATTACCTACGGAATCTACTCATCATTGCTGTGCTACTTGGTGTTCTGTTTGTCGTTGTAGTCTCCCTATTTGTAAAACGCTCTTTTATAAAGCCTATCAGCGAACTGATTGTTGAAGTAGAAAAGATAGGATCCGAAAATCTCTATTTGCGGTTGACAGTAGGGAACGAGAATGGTGTTTTGGGCAAGCTAGCGGGAACCTTCAATAAAATGCTGATGCGGATTGAGACATCATTCGAGACACAGAAAAATTTCGTTAGTAATGCTTCTCATGAGCTGAATACGCCCTTAACATCTATAATTGGTATAGCCGACCTGGCACTATCCAAGGAGCGTAGCATTGACGAGTACAAGCACTCCATACAAAAGATTGCAGATGCAGCTGAGAATTTGGAGAAGAAGACAAGCGCACTTTTGCTCTTGGCGCGCACAGGCTTTGAGAATAATAACCTAACATTTAAACCCGTTCGGATTGACCAAATCGTGATGGATGCGGAAATGACAGTCAAAGCGATTAATGAACATTTTCGCATAAAAACTGATTTTAGCATGTTGCCGGATGACAGTATGAAATTAAAAGTGAACGGCTCAGCGACGCTATTACAATTGGCCATTTCCAATATCGTTTCAAATGCTTGCAAATATTCCGCGAACAAAACGGCGTACGTCGCATTAGGGGCTTTCGACAATGGCGTGCTAATCCTGGTTAAGGATGAAGGAATTGGAATTCCTGAAGAGGAATTGACCTATATTTATGACCCTTATTTTCGAGCTTCTAATACCGCAAATTTCTCGGGCTATGGAATAGGTCTCCCTCTTGCGAGGAATATTGTAAAAATGCACAATGGACAGCTTTCCGTATCGTCTTCGCTAGGAAAAGGCACAACGGTTAGGGTGGAACTTCCTACTATAGACCCTCGACTAATGCGGAATGGGTAGATCTAGTAGTAACTAACCACAGCATAAAAAGTCATCTAGTAATCTCATTACAGACCATAGCATGCTGAACTGATTTTTAATCTCATTTTAATATCAGGGAATTTTCTAATCTCCTTTTAATGATTGGCGGCAAAGTCTAATGGAAAACTAATCTGGGTTTCATTTCATTGCTATGTGCCCAACGTAACTTTGAGAAAAAGTTATAGTATGGCAAATATAGCACGCGTTCTTGTCCCAACAGATTTTAGTGTAGATTCTTTGCGAATCGTTTTAGACTATTTGGAGACTACTCCTGATCAGAAGGTTGAGCTTGTTCTCGCTTGCGGATACGATATTGGCGACTCCATAACGAGTTTATTAGGTATAACAAAAGAAGATCACCTAATGAAGCTGGAAAATGAAGATTTTATCAAGGGCTGTGAAATGATAAAATCCCGTTTCAAGAGCCGTATTGTAGAAATGTATTCCGATCTATTGATCTCAAGAAACGGCCGTTATTTGCGCAATTACTTTAAAGGCAGTCGTGTGACGCACATCGTCGTGCCGGAAGGCTATACTTTTTCGCCTACAGAACGGGGCGTGTTTGATATTACGGAAATTTTAAAAAAGAATGTGGCTGAAGTTGGTCCAGAGCTTATCACTATCCTATTGCGCGAGCACATTGCGGAAGGCATAGACAGTATGGACAGCATATTCTTTAGAAAGGATTGGGGTGTGAGCTATGAGTAGGGACATATTAGCAAAAATGAACTACATATTTATCGCATTGCTGTTGATAGGTAGTAGTTTAGTGGTCATGTACCATGAAAATCCGGAACGCCTTATACAAGGTGAATGGGTTGAGAAAGAGTGGCGTTTGGAGAAAGATAACGGCTCTGCAGAACTGGCATCAAATTCGCAGTTGCAGGAAGGCCTTCGTCGCGAAATCCTGAGGGATTTTGAAGAACTACATTTGGGGGTGTGGAAGTTTGAGGAAAACAGACAACTACAATCGGCGGACAGCACGCAAAATAGTAAGATTGAATGGCTGATCAAAGGAAGAGGCCACGTATTGGAACTTCGAAAAGATGGCAAGCAAATTGAAAGTTTCCAAATCCAGCAGATTAGCGATGATAAGCTGGTTTTACACCTGAACTTCGATTTACAGGTAAAAGGTATTATTGAAATAGTATTAGAAAGGAAAGATCCATCAGATCAATATGCTAAGAAAATATAGTAATCATAGAACATTAAGTGATAACGTGAAACTCGGTGCATTAACCGCCTTCTCTGCAGGTATGGTTAACGTCGCTTCAGTAACCGTTTTTTTCGCTTTTACCTCAAATATTACCGGTTACTACGCGGTGTTCGCACAGGAATTAAGTAAGGGAAATTGGTATCAGGGCGCTGTCGTCCTATTATGGATTTTACTGTTCTTCCTGGGAAGTTTCCTGTCTAATTTTGTTATCGTACAGGGTAGGGGAAGATGGAGCCAATATATTTCACATGCGATTCCCGTGATTTTGGAGTTTATCAGTATCCTTTTTGTGGGGCTTTACCTCGACTTTTTTTATAGCAATTCCCTGCAAGAAACAGAATTTTTGGTCGCCGCATTGTTATTTGCTATGGGCTTGCAAAATGGATTGACAGCTAGTATTTCAAATTCTGTTGTTAAGACCACACACCTTACCGGCTTGACAACGGATCTGGCCATCTTGGTTTCGATGTTCAGCAAACGGCAGAACAGACAGAATAAAGCATTAGTAGATAAGTTTCATTTACTCTTAACCATTATGATCTCCTACGTAATTGGTGGTATTTTCGGAGGAATTGGATATTTATATTTGGCAAACGGAACATTTTACCTCACCTGCGGTATCTTAATGGTTATTGCGCTCTACGACTTCTATAAGTTGAAGCGTGTGAAACACCTATTTGATAGACGGCATAAGGAGGCTTGTCCCGCATAAAAAATTCCCGACGATCGGGCAGTCTGGAATTTGAAATTATTCAAAAAGGATACAACGGGGGGACTAATCGTTTACAGTTAATTCTCCGCGGATATCTTTTTCGATCCAATAGGCAACAGATTCCTGATCGGGAAGTTGCCCTTGCAAATACATGAACTTCGTTACGGCGGCTTCGAACGTCATATCATAACCGTTTAACACACCGATAGCTTTAAGGCCTTGGGAGGTTTCGTAACGTCCCAACTCGACCGAGCCAACCTTGCATTGGGAAATATCAAGAATATTTTTTCCTTTTTTTACAGCAGCCGAAAGCATCTCCAAAAACCATTCATCCGTCATCGTATTTCCCGAGCCAAAGGTCTCCATCACAATACTTCGTACATCTGCATTTAAAATCGACTGTATAAATGTCGGACTGATCCCTGGAAACAATTTCAAAACACCCACATGGTTATCAAGCGTGCTGTGCATAATAAACTCTTTATCCGTATTGTCCAGTAGCGCCTCACGATTATAATTTATATGGATGCCTGCTTCTGCTAGAACGGGATAGTTGGGCGAACGAAATGCTTCAAACTTTGCGGAGTTATATTTGAAAGATCGGTTGCCTCGAAAAAGCTTGTTATCGAAAAGAATACATACTTCCTGGATGATTGATTGGCCGTTTTCTTTCGCGGAGGCAATCTCCAAAGCGGTCATCATATTCTCGCGGGCGTCAGTACGAATTTCACCTATTGGAAGTTGGGATCCCGATAAGATAACCGGCTTTTGAAGACCTTCCAACATGAAGCTAAGTATCGATGCAGAGAACGACATCGTATCGGAGCCGTGCAAAATGACAAAGCCATCGTAGTGTTCGTAATTATCCCGGATGATTTGCGCCATCTCCACCCAAATAGACGGCTTCATATTGGATGAATCGATGATGGGGCTAAAGGAATGTATCGTTAGCTTATAATTAAGACGCGCCAAATCGGGTAAATTTCGCGCAATTAGCTCGAAATCGAAAGGAACGAATGTTCCCGTTTCCGGGTCTTTAACCATTCCGATGGTTCCACCTGTGTAAATAATAAATATATTTTGCATGGTTAATGCTTAAATTCCAAAAACTCGCTTTGAATTTGCTGTCGTGATGTCAGCAACATACGAAATGTCTACCTCTTTGATATCAGCGACCTTTTCAGCTACGTAGTGTAAATAGCTGCTTTCATTTTCTTTGCCGCGGAAAGGAACAGGAGCAAGATAGGGTGCATCTGTCTCCAGGACAATATGATTTAGATCAACTTCTTTCACAACGGCATCTAAGCCCGATTTTTTGAACGTGACTACACCGCCGATTCCTAAAAGAAAGCCTAAGTCTATAGCTCTTTTAGCTTGTTCAATATTTCCAGTAAAGCAGTGCAGGATGCCGAAAAGTTTATCATCTTTCAGCTCTTCCAACAATAGGAACAGCTCATCGAAAGCTTCTCGACAATGGATATCAATAGGTAGACCCATCGCTTTCGCCCAGCCTACCTGAATTCTGAAAGCTTCTTTCTGCCAATCTAAAGTACTTTTATCCCAATATAGATCCAGCCCAATTTCGCCAATCGCATACACCTTTGTTTCGGACAGAGCCTGCTCGATGATGGCTAACTCTTCTTTAAAGTTTTGCTTTACCGAACATGGATGAAGCCCAAGCATGGGAAAACAGTTTTCCGGATAGTTTTTTACAGTTTCTAATACGGCCGGTATGGAAGCGCTATCCACATTGGGGAGGAACAAGCGGTCTATTCCTTTGTCAAAGCAGCGAGACAGATGTTCGTCCAACGTTGAATCAGCAGCTTGGTAATAAATATGCGTGTGTGTGTCAGTAAGTGTATAGGATTCCGGAGACATATTTCTAATGATATCGCGCTAAATTTAGGCTTTTCATAGTATAAGACCTAACGGAACATAAAAAAACGCAAGACTTTTAAAGATCTTGCGTTTTCGTTATCGATTTGATAAGATTCTTATTTCTTTGTTGCGACAGAGTCTGTAGCAGCCGCAGGAGCTGCGTCCGTTTTCGGACCAGCAATGATATCTACCAACTCCACCTCAAACACCAATGGTGCATATGGAGGAATTGTACCACCACCACGCTCACCGTAGCCTAAGCTTGACGGTACCAGTAATGTTGCTTTGCTTCCCTTGTTTAACAATTGAAGACCTTCAGTCCATCCCTGAATTACCGGATCATGACCTACACGGAAACGGATAGGCTCATATTGCCGCATTGGGTTGAATGAATTTTCCTTTTTAGCTGTCTCGGCATTATTTGTGTCGAAAACTTTTCCGTTTACTAGCGTTCCAGTATAGTTTACCACTACCGTATCACCTACCATAGCTTTGTTTCCTTTACCTTCTTGAGAAACGATGTACTGTAAGCCGGTAGCTGTTTTCTTAGGCTCTAGCTTTTTATCAGCGATGTAACCCGCAAGTTTACCCTCTTCAGATTTTTTCAAACCTTCGATCTCGCCTTTAAAATAGGTGTCTATTTGTGCATAAAGGGCAGAGTCAGTCTGGGTTCCTTTTTTGAAATGCTTTCTAACCTTAACTGTAAAAGTTACAAATTTATCAGCAAACTCCGGTTTAGGCTGACCAGTTTTTGCGGCCATAGTGTCTATATTCAAACGGAAAATAGCGCTATCACCTTCGCCTAACATTTTAAACATGGAGTTGTAGTCACCTGCATATAAGCCAGGAATAGAGTCTGGTGCGATATTGACTATTTGAGGTAAACCAATGTCGTATGTACTTTGTAACAAGGAATCGTTCCGGTCGGATTTCACAATCAAATCTACAGACAACAAATCGCCAGCTTTTGCTTTTTCTGCGCCCTCATCCTTCACGATGTTATATTCAAGACCACCATCACCTTTTTTGAAGTTTTGGCAAGCTGCGGTCGCCAACAGGGTGACAGCTGCCGAAAGGAATAAAATTGATTTCTTCATTTTTCTGATCTAATCACTAAATTTATTTTGTTAATATTTCTTTATACTCTGGTAAAATGGACTTGAACTTGTTTACTACCTGACTCAATTCCTCACTGGAACTGCCCCCGGAAGCATTCAGGTGTCCGCCGCCATTAAAATACTTTTTACAAATTTCATTACATGGAATATCTCCAATTGAACGCAAAGATAATTTAATTAATTCGGTTCTGTCAATAAATAACGCGGCTAGTCGAATTCCCTTTACAGAAAGTGCATAATTTACCAAACCCTCTGTATCACCTGTTGTCACTTCAAACTTCTGAAGATCTTCTTTGCTCACAGAAAAAATAGCCGTGTTGTATGCTGGAATCACCTCTAAACAATTTAAAAGGCAATACCCTAAAAATTTCAGCCGATTTTCGGTAGAGCTATTATAGATTTGTTCATGTATTTCCCAGTTTCTAGCACCAGCATCGATAAGGGAAGCGATAATATGATGCACCGAAGACGTCGTGGAGCGAAAGCGGAAGGAACCGGTGTCGGTCATGATGCCCGCATAAAGGCAGGTCGCAATTTCTGCTGTTATTGCTTCCTTGTCATCGTAAACCTCATTAATGAACGTGTAAATAAGTTGCGCTGTAGCCGCCGCATTTGAATCCCAGTAACTTAATGTGGAAAAATCTTCCGGATCTAAATGATGATCGATCATCCATTTTTCACCCGGTGCATTTACAATCAGCGGTTCCAAGATATTCGTTCGGCTTAAAGCGCTGTAATCTAAACAGAATATGATAGCCGCTTCTGCAAGTAAACGAGCCGCCTGTTCAGGCGCATTAGGATATATGATAACATCTTCGCGCCCCGGCAACCAGTCAAGAAAAGTAGGGAAATCAGAAGACAAAACGACTTCAACGCTGTGCCCTTTGCTTTTTAACCAATGATATAGACCTAAGGATGAGCCTAATGCATCACCATCTGGTTTGTGGTGCGTAGTTATAACAATTTTCTTAGGTTCAGCAAGTAATTGTAAATGTCTTTGTCCTTTCAGCATAAATATTCTAAGATTGCAAACCTACTATAATTTTGTTGGTTCAGGAAATTTTTTGAAAACAAGTCTTCCTGGCAACGATGGGATGTAAGGAAATATAATCCATATGTCGATCTACTGTTTAATTTTTAAATGCATATAGTTTTTTGTCCCGTCGCACGCATAAAAGGTAGGTTCCACTATTATAATCGATTTTTCCAAAGTAAAATTGTGGAACAGCTTCTATCGGAAAACCATCCACAACGTTACCTTTTTCATCAAAAAGATAAAGCAATGTGTTTTCTCGTGACGAGATGCCGATCAGATCGCCATAGGTCGTGTTCTTGAAAATCTGCGGCCTATCGTTCACCGATTGCGTAAATGTATACTCGAAGATCGGATTGCCATCACGCAATTGCGTTACAAAGAGTTTCTTTTCATCAATCGCGATTAATCTGTTAACCGCTTGCGATCGTTCACCATCAAAGCTAATCAATGCACGATCTCCCCACGTGCCTATTTGCTGTTTGATAGGATTCTGATTGAAATTAACAGTAACCAATGTCGCTGTCGTGTCTAGTGCAACAATAGCGCCTGATTTATTTTCTGCTTCAACAACTGCAATCGGGCTTCGGAATAAGCTGCCACTGATCGTTTCTTCAGCAACTACATTGCCTTTTGCATCCACCCGATAGAAGTTCCCATTATCCGTGCCTATGTAAACAAAATTGTTCCGCACCTTCACATCAAACAAAATTTTTCCTCCTAGCGTTAGTTCGTCCCAGTTACCTACTTTTTTCCCATCCAGTGCATGCACCAGCAGTTTTTTCCCAGCGGGTATCAAAATAAGTTTTTGACCGTCCAATTCCGCTACGGTCGGGGTGTAGGTCGGTTCTGCTGATAACTGCAACGAAAATCCCGGCAGCCCATCACCATTGGTATCGAAGCGATAAAGCTGATTTCTATCCGTTACCAACACGATCGACCGATCTGCCAGCTGCTGAGCCTCGCCAACCACCCTGCCGTGAAAGACTGCCGACCAAAGTTTTTTTCCTGTCGGATGTATTCCATGAATGGTATGATCTTGCTCTTGTATAAGGATAAATTGGCTTGTATCGGAATGCTCAAAGACCCAAGGAGCTGTTATCGGCCTGTTCTCAAAGGCATAAGTCCAATCTGGCGTTGCTCCAAGCGCATTTTTACTCTTATAAATGGCGTAAATGCTAGACAAAAAGTCTCCATTGTTACCCGATATTTGGGCGGACCAAGAATAGAAATCTTGATAGCCAAAATCATCCTCGTTCTTGTAATTAGTATTAAAGGCAGGTTTAAGGATGTTGTTAAGTATTGCAGCTGATGTTCGTGTACGTTGGAAATAGGTAATATTCGCCTCGTTTCCTTGTATTTTTTCGAAATTTTTGAATCCGATCGTATTTATTAAGAGGTTTTCCCTGCGCCAATCCTGTCTCAGATTTTGGAGCAGGCTTTGACTGTTCGCTAAGGCAATAGTATTGCCGATACGTACAAAGTAGGGGCGGATGAAAGATTTTAACGGATCGCCGAATAGAGCGTAGGGTATATTAGATTGATCAAATCGAAAGATGGAGTCGCCCGTCTCTGAAGCAATTTTACGTATGTTTTTGCTTAATTCACTGGAATCGCTCAAGGCAATAAATCCGATCATCGTTTGATTGCTCTGCTCTAAAAGAGCAAACTCATTTCCAAAGATCGGGCGGATGTCCTCATCCAAAGAGATCCCCTTACTGCGCGCTAGCTCATTGAAAGATGCCGACAGTTTCTCCCACTCTCCGCGTTTCTGAAACATAGTTTGTAAATCTGTGTTGAATCGAGTCGGATGGCTAATAGCAAAAGAAAGGTACGAGGCCGTGTTTTCTGGGAAATAGTTGAAAAGACGCTGCGTGGTTTTGTTTTGATGACTAAATGTCTCTAGGTAATTCGTTAAGTCTTTGTTCGTCTCGCTTTCACCGCTTAAGATTAAGGCGTCATTTTTAAAATTAAGATTCCAGGCCGATTGTCCACCAAGGTTGCCAAATAGTTCTAAAAAGCTTCCGGGTTTCTTGCGTAAAAGCTTGTTGGAAAGACCATCGATTTGCTCATGAACAAAATACACGCTTAAAGGTGAGTTTCGACTATTGTTTTCCACGAAATAGTCGATCTCTCTTTTATTTAGTTTGGGCTGTTTGTTATCGATGACTTTATAAATAAGGCTATCAGAATAGCTTGCGAAAAAAATGTTTTTATGGTACACCACATGGAAAATACTATCCTTCACACCCTTGTCGAAATGATAAATGCGTGCACCCAAACTGTCTTTCTCCGAAATTTTAAAGGTTTTGGCCGTTTCCTTAATCAATGCTGCTAGACTCTCGGGCGCAATTGTTTCTGCCGTAGGGACGGTGAACAGTGAAACAATCTTTTCTTTTTCTGGATGGAATGAGACATATACATCAGCATCATTGACATAAGGTTGAAGCACCGTATTACGCAACAGTTTGTCTTTCCAAACTTTCCATTGACCCAGTTCGGCTTTTCCTACCAATGCTTCAAAGATTTCGAAATCTTTAAAGATGTTGTCTGTCGTTGCATCGTTGTGAAACGTAGTGATGAGAAATGTTTCCTTAGGAAGAAAAGTTAGGGGTCTAAGCACTTCCTTCTTTTCACCGTTTAAATCTGAAAAATAATATATAGAAGCGCCAATAACGGCGACGAATAAAACAATTGTAAGGATGATGGTATTTCTCATTGCGCACAAAATCTATAACAGGCTCAAAAATAAAAAAATAAAAAATAAAGGAGATATAAAATAGGCGAATACCTGCGCTGCGCAAATCCCAACGCAGAACAAAACCGAAAAAATTGAAAGGCAATGTGCATTTAATTTTATACATTTATACGCGCAACAAAACATACATAACAGAACTTTATCTCCTTTATGAATAAACAAATTATATTAGTGGCCTCTTTTTTTGGGCTTATAGCTGTTATATTAGGAGCTTTTGGAGCACATGGATTGGATGGTAAAATTAGTGATTATCATTTGGAGACTTGGAAGACGGCAAACCAATATCACTTTTATCATACCCTGGCTTTGCTCTTTTTATCTACGTTTTCAAGAGCTAAAAATGCGTCTATCCGGATATCCTTTATAGCATTTGTTTTAGGTGTTTTTTTGTTTTCAGGATCCTTGTACCTGATGAGCATTCGGTCTTTGATTGGAGTGGAAGGCCTTTCTATGTTAGGTCCAATTACGCCAATTGGAGGGCTTTGCTTTATGGTGGGCTGGATAGGCCTTTTTGTCGCAGCATTGCGAAATAGACACTAAATTTACAGTATTCATATACAGGAAGCCTTCATCGATTAAAAAGTGAAGGCTTCTTTTTTTACATTTGTCTTATGTCTGATGCATCGTTATTTCATCGCGAGCGGGAAACGCTATTTGTAGAAGTTATTTTGCCGTTGTATATCGCCAAAACTTATACCTATCGGGTGCCCGCGGAATGGAATGAGCAAATTGCCATTGGAAAGCGTGTTATTGTCCAGTTTGGCCGAAATAAGATTTATGCTGCCGTAGTGTACCGTATCGGTAACGAAGCGCCTCTAAACTACGAAGCCAAGTACATTATTAATGTGATCGATGAGCAACCTGTTGTGGATAACCAGCAGTTGGCATTATGGGAGTGGATGTCGGCATACTATATGTGCTTCCTTGGCGAGGTGTTGCAAGCGGCGTTGCCTGCGGCATTGAAAATGGCGAGCGAGACTAAAATTATTGCGGCAGAAAATGATGGCCTCGATCGCACATTGCTATCAGATAAGGGGTATATGGTGATGGAAGCGCTTGATGTAGCTGGCGAATTGACCGTAAATGATATTGTAAAACTCTTAGGGCAAAAGACGGTATTCCCACTTTTGAAGACGCTATTTGATCAAGGTTTTATTCTGATTTCAGAAGAAATAAAAGACCGATTTAAACCTAAGCTGAAAGCCATTCTACAGCTAGGCGCCGAGTTTTCCGGAGGTGAAGAACTGCGTGCCCTGTTGGATTCGCTGAACAAAGCGCCAAAACAGCAAGACGCGGTACTTGCTTTCATGCAGCTTCGAAAAACTAATCCAGAAATTACACGGAAGGATATTATGGAAGCAACGGGGGTTAGTGCAGGCATTGTCACAGCCCTCATTGAAAAGGGTGTTTTCGAGGTGAAGCAAAAGGTCGTTTCTAGGTTAGCAGGAGAAGATGTAGAAATAACGAAGTATTTTGAACTTAATGTCAAGCAGCAGGAAGCGCTCGCCCAAATCAATACATTTTTCCAAGAAAAAGACGTTGTCCTGCTCCATGGAGTTACAGCGTCGGGTAAAACGCAGCTCTACATCAGGTTGATCGAAGCCGCCATCGAGGCAGGTAAAAATGCACTATATCTGCTTCCCGAAATAGCCTTAACTGCCCAGATTACCGCGCGTCTAAAACTGCATTTCGGCGATAAACTCGGTGTTTATCATTCGAAGTTCAATGACAACGAGCGTGCAGAGGTGTGGCATAAGGTATTAAAAGGTGAATATAAAGTTGTAGTTGGCGCGCGGTCATCTGTTTTTTTACCATTTCAGGATCTAGGCTTGATCGTAATCGATGAGGAGCATGAAAGCTCGTACAAGCAATATGAGCCAGCTCCTCGCTATCACGCCCGAGATACCGCTATTTATCTCGGTCATCTGCATGGGGCAAAGGTATTGCTGGGCTCGGCCACGCCTTCTATTGAAAGTTATTACAATGCGAAAGCGGGTAAATATGGTTTGGTTGAGCTAAAAGAACGTTTTGGGGAATCAAAATTACCACAAATAGAGGTTGTAAATGTTACGGAAGAAGGCCGTAAAGGACAGATGTTTTCCTATTTCAGCGGGGTCTTGTTGCAGGGTATCACCGATGCGCTAGAGCGGAAAGAACAAGTTATTCTATTTCAAAATAGGCGGGGACATACGCCATTTGTCCAGTGTAATACCTGCGGATGGGTAGCTAAGTGTGTAAATTGTGATGTGAGTCTTACGTACCACAAGTCAAGCAATCATTTGCACTGTCATTATTGTGGTCACATGGAGCCCCCGGTTCAGGTTTGTCCGGCTTGCGGAATGGCGCATATTGAAAGCAAGGGTTTCGGTACGGAACGGGTAGAGGAAGAGCTGGAATTGTTGGTCCCTCAAGCACGAATAGGCCGCTTGGATCTAGACTCCACAAAAGGCAAATATGGATTTGATAAAATTATCACCTCTTTTGATGAGCATGAGTTCGATATCCTGATCGGGACACAAATGGTGGCTAAAGGGCTCGACTTCGGGCGCGTAAGCCTTATTGGTATTGTCAATGCCGATGCCATGATTAACTTTCCCGATTTCAGAGCTTATGAGCGCGCCTTTTCACTATTCTCGCAAGTTGCAGGGCGTGCTGGACGCCGCGAAAATGAAGGCAAAGTAATTGTGCAAACCTACACGCCAAATCATCGGGTAATAGAGCAAGTAATCCAACACGATTATGAAGGCATGTTTTTAACGGAAGCTAAAGAGCGCAAAAATTATCAATATCCGCCATTCTTCAGGTTGATAAAGATAGATGTGCGGCATACCGATATGCAACAAGCTCATGATGCGGCGGTGCGCTTAGGTGGTTTGTTGCGTGTGAATTTGGGAGCGAGAGTGCTCGGTCCCGAGCCTCCATTAATATCGCGGGTACGCAATCATTTTATCCAGACTATCACGCTAAAAATTGAGAGAAATAACGTAAGTATAGTCAAGGTAAAAGAGCTTGTACAGCAGGCTATCCTGCAATTTGAGATTGATAAAACAAATAAAGGTGTACGGCTTTCCATTGATGTAGATCCGTATTAATTCTTTTTTTTCTGCTGTTCCCGCCATTGCTGGGAAAAAGACTTTTGTGGTAAACTTGGAAGTTCACGATGTTTGCCCCAGAACTTTTTGAAGAAGCTTCGCAAGAAAAAGTTTTTGGTCTTACCACCAAAGAAGTCCAGAAGACGCCTGCGTTCCATCAGGTAAGCGAATCCCTTCCAGAGTCTACTTTCTGTTTGTGGAACAAGATGCCGTTCTATAGCGTCTTTACGGTTTAATAATAACATCTTATCAAGTTTTATATTGACAGGGCATACCTGGTCGGGTTTGCCAGACAGCGGCGATGCGAAGCTGAGGTGGTTAAAATCTTTTTTATTGTATATATATGGAGCTACAAGGGCGCCAATTGGACCTTGGTAAACGCTTTTATAGGTATGTCCACCTATTTGTTGGTAAACGGGGCACACATGTGAGCACGCACCACATTGAATGCAATAAAGTCCTTGCCTCTGTTCTTTTTCTGCCAATAAATCTGTTCGCCCATTGTCTAATAGGATGACATACATCTCTTCTGGACCATCTGTTTCGTGGGCCTGGCGAGGCCCACTGAGAATGCTGTTGTACACAGCTGATGGCCGGCCGAAGGCATGGGACGATAGGAGTGGCCAAAATAGCCCAAGGTCAAGTATACTGGGTATAACCGCGTCAATACCCGCTACCGCAATGTGAACTTTAGAGAAAGAAGTTATTAATCTTGTATTTCCTTCATTCTCCGTGATCGCGATGCTCCCCGTGTCTGCCAATAAAAAGTCGGCCCCGGTAACGCCGACCTCGGCATGCAGGTATTTCGAACGCATAAGGTCACGCACGGTTGTCGCTAACTGTTCGGCCGGAGCGTCTATAGGCGTGCCAAATTTCTCGTGAAACAATTTACTGATCACCTCAAACTCTAAATGCAGTGTGCGCTTCACGGTATGGTACGGCTTTTCTTGAAGCAATTCCAAAACGAATGCCCCAAAATCGGTCTCCGTGACATCGATATCGTTTTTTTGAAGATAGTCAAACAGTCCGATTTCTTCGCATACCAGGGAGGTTGCCTTTAACACCGATTTAGCTTCATGCTGTTGGGTGATGCGCAGAATCTCTTGACGTGCTTCTTCGGCATCATTGGCCCAGACGATCTTTCCTCCGCGACGCGTAAAATTAGCCTCAAAATCTAGCAAATACCGATCGAGATTTTCAAGCGTCTTCCATTTAATCAGATGTGTCTTTTTCTTAGAATTTTGAAGGTCTACAAACTTGGTTGTGCCTTTCTTCAGTGTAGCAAGATATTTTTCCGTGCTGGCGCGCATGAGCGCATGATGGCTCTGATCAAATGATTTAACTGCACTCTCTTGTTTGAATTTCTCTGCAAATTCTTGCGCCATAGGATAAAAAACTAGTGTAGAAACAATCGTCACGGAGTGGATATAACTTAATTACACCGCTTCCTTCTATTGAAAATAAAAAATGATGTCAACGTCGATGATGGTCCGCTTGTGCGTGTCGCACAAACAAAGTGCCAATAATAAAAATAAGCAACCGTGTAGGACGTCGTCTTCTTGAATTTGAAGGTTTTTTTCGATTTAGCTTTCCATTGCGAAGAGTCAAATTCAACCGCACGATGTTGGTTGTTTACCTTTTCGTGAAGTTGAATTTGACCTTTAGTTTCAATGGCTAGTATGCAATGCTTAGGATAGCTGTACGCCTATGCTGAGCTCGTCTAACTGGCTTTTCGCGATTGCTGATGGTGCATCAATCATCACATCACGGCCCGAGTTGTTCTTAGGAAAGGCGATATAGTCACGGATGGTTTCTTGCCCACCAAGTATAGCTGTTAACCGATCTAAACCAAAAGCTAAGCCACCGTGCGGTGGTGCCCCATATTGAAAGGCATTCATCAAAAAGCCAAATTGTTCCTGCGCTTCTTCAGCAGTGAAACCTAAATGCTTAAACATAAGTGCTTGCGTTTCTTTGTCATGGATACGGATGGAACCTCCGCCAATTTCATTTCCATTCAAAACCAAGTCATAAGCATTGGCTCGAACCTTTCCAGGCTCGCTGTCCAACAAATGAATATCTTCTTGCTTTGGAGAAGTAAATGGGTGGTGCATCGCATGGTATCGCGCTGCGTCCTCATCCCACTCTAGTAATGGGAAATCAATAACCCATAATGGTGCGAACTCATGCGGTTTACGCAGACCTAAGCGGTTACCAAGCTCCATGCGCAAAGCACTAAGCTGTGTGCGCGTTTTGTAAGCTGGACCAGAAAGAATAAGGATAAGATTCCCAGGCTGTGCGCCAGTTGCTTTAGCCCAGTTTGCCAAATCTTCCTGATCATAAAATTTATCGACAGACGACTTAAAGGTGCCATCAGGCTCACATTTGCAATAAACCATGCCACTCGCTCCGATCTGCGGACGCTTCACCCAATCGATCAATTCATCGATTTGTTTTCGGGTATACCCTGCCGCTTGTGGAACAGCAATTCCTACTACCAGTTCGGCGCTATTAAAGACCCCGAAATCCTTGTGTTGCGCGACAGCGTTTAGTTCGCCAAACTCCATTCCAAAGCGTATGTCTGGCTTGTCATTTCCATAGCGTCGCATAGCCTCATCAAAAGTCATCCTTGGAAATTTCTCCACCTCAAGCTGATGTATAGTTTTTAGCAAATGCCGCGTTAAACCTTCGAACACATCCAAAATGTCTTCTTGCTCGATAAAGGACATCTCACAGTCGATTTGGGTGAATTCAGGTTGGCGATCAGCTCGTAGATCTTCATCGCGGAAGCATTTCACGATCTGGAAATAACGATCCATACCAGCTACCATCAGCAACTGCTTAAATGTTTGTGGCGACTGTGGTAGAGCATAAAACTGACCAGGATTCATCCGAGATGGAACAATAAAATCACGGGCTCCTTCTGGCGTAGATTTGATGAGATAAGGAGTCTCTACTTCACAAAAATCTAAGTTTGATAAGTAATTGCGAACCTCTTGTGTCACTTTGTGACGAAACAGCAAACTATTCTTTACTGGATTACGGCGTATATCAAGGTAGCGGTATTTCATACGGATATCCTCACCGCCATCGGTATCATCTTCAATGGTGAATGGAGGAACTTCCGAACTGTTCAACACCTTGAGCTCCTTCACAAGTACTTCTATGTCGCCAGTAGGCATATTGTTGTTTTTTGATTCCCGTTCGATAACGGTGCCCGATACCTGGATAACAAATTCCCGACCCAATGCCCTTGCCTGTTGCATAACGGCAGCATCAGTGCGTGACTCGTCAAATATCAATTGTGTGATGCCGTAACGATCTCGTAAGTCAACCCATACCATAAAACCTTTGTCGCGGGATTTTTGAACCCAACCTGCTAGTATGACATCCTTGTTTGTATCGGCTATGCGTAACTCGCCGCAGCTGTGACTTCTATACATTACTTACTGATAATTTTAATATTAATTGAAGTTGATGATTCGACATACCTTTTATTTTATAACGTGTGACGCTCCATCAGATTTTAGCAAAAATATTGGATTTTGCCGACAATAACGAACATTTGTCCGTCTAAAGCATTTCGCCCAATTCGTGAACGCTATCCGTGATATACTGCAGATTGTCGGACAGACCTCCACTTTTTCCCACAATGGGCCCGCTTATTGTTTCTTCTTCCACTTTCTCCCACCAGCAAATATTTTTATAGCAAATTCTAATTGATGGTCGCCATAATTCAGCTAGAGAGTGGGTAGGGGTGTTATCGCTAAAGCGCTACTTATTGAAAAATATTTTCCAAAGTTACCGTTGTGTAAGGTACTGAAAACTAGCGTTTGATGTTTTAAATTTATTGCTTTTCAATATTTGGGATACCTAGATTTTCTATGTGGAAAACTTTTTTGTGTGGTATAGTGGGGGAAAGTGGGAGAAAGTGTATACTTTTACATTTAAAATTTGATTAGGGTCATAGACAATGAACTATTTAATTGGAGAATACGAATGCAAGCTGGACACCAAAGGAAGAATGGTGGTGCCTGCCGCGCTCAAAAGGCAACTGCCTGATGTTGAGCGAGAGGGGCTTGTTGTGAATCGTGGCTTCGAAAAAAATTTGGTCATCTATACCCGCACAGAATGGAATAAAATATTGAAGCAACTGTCTCGTTTAAACCAGTTTCAAACGAAGAATCGTGAGTTTGTCCGCAAGTTTATGAGCGGTGCGACTGAGTTGACGTTAGATTCGGCGGGTCGGGTTTTATTGCCCAAAAGTTTGTTGGAATATGCGGAGGTGGGAGCTGATTTAGTCTTGGCTTGTAACTTGGAAAAGATAGAAGTGTGGTCTAAAGCGAAATACGAAGAGCAAATGGGTGCATTGTCTGAGGAGGATTTCTCCGGTTTGGCTGAACAAGTGATGGGCGGTTTTGATTTGGAAGGAGGTTTGGATGACTAATCCTTCGGTTTACCACGTGCCAGTGATGTTGCAGGAATGTATCGATGCGTTGGCTATTCAGCCTGATGGTGTGTATGTCGATGTTACGTTTGGTGGCGGAGGGCACTCCCGTGAGATATTGAAACACTTGGGGCCGAATGGTCGTTTGATCGCTTTTGATCAAGATCCCGATGCTGTTAAGAATGCAATAGATGACCCTCGTTTCACGTTGGTTCACCAGAATTTCAAGTTCTTAAAAAATAATTTGCGCCTTTTAGGATTAAAGGAGGCTGATGGCATTTTAGGTGATTTGGGCGTTTCGTCGCATCAGTTTGATTCTGCCGATCGGGGCTTTTCGATTCGCTTTGAAGCTGATCTTGATATGCGAATGGATCAGGTTGCTGATTTAGATGCGAAGCGTGTGCTGAATACATACGCTGAAGAAGATTTACATCGCATATTCGGGATGTACGGTGAGATTCAAAACGCCCGATCATTGGCTAAAACAATTGTAACGGCTCGCTTGACGGGGGAAATTGCCACAGTTGGTGGCCTGAAAGACGTGATAAAGCGATTGGTGCCGAAAGGTAAAGAGCATAAGTATCATGCGCAGGTTTTTCAGGCTTTGCGGATAGAGGTCAATCAAGAGTTGGAAGCGTTGCAGTCATTTTTAGAGCAAACAGTTTCTGTGCTGAAGCCGACGGGACGCTTGGTGATTATGTCTTACCATTCGTTGGAGGATCGATTAGTCAAAAACTTTATGCAGAAGGGGAAGTTTCGTGGTGAGGTGGAAAAGGATTTTTTTGGAAATGAAATAAAGCCATTTAAGGCGGTTAGCCGGAAAGCGATTACGGCAAGCGCCGATGAGTTGGCCATAAATAATAGGTCGCGCAGTGCGAAACTGCGCGTTGCAGAGCGGAATCTTAATTCAGGGTAGTATGTCGAGAAACACGATAAAAGACAATGAATTAAGCGAGGAAGTTCAGGAGAAAATGAACGAATCCGTTGAGAAAAAAGTAGAGGAAACGCAAAATTTTCTTCGATCCATTTTTTCAACAAACAAGCTTTCCAGTTATCTGGTTGCTAAAAACTTGCCATTCGCTGCTTTTATAGCCTTACTGGGTTTAGTGTATATATCCAATCGGCATTTGGCAGAACGAACGGTGAGATCTATTGACCGATTAGGACGTGACGTGAAAGAGCTGAGCTGGGATTATAAGTCCTTATCTGCGGAATTAATGAAGTTAACAACGCAGACCGAAATTGCAAAACGTGCAGACACCCTGGGTTTAAGGGAGCGCACAGAGCCGCCTATAAAATTAGAGGTGGTAAAAGAACAGTAATAACACGTTAACACGTAGTCATATGAATATTAGGAAATCGATACTTATTCGGGTATACCTGGCGTTCGGGCTGATGGTGTTTGGTGCGTTATTGGTTTTTGGGAAGCTATTGCATTTGCAGTATGTGGACGGTGGAGATTGGCGCGCAATGGCGGATAGCTTGACAATTAGAGAGCGATCAATAGAAGCGGCTCGAGGAAATATTTATTCGAATGATGGGAACTTATTAGCAACCTCTGTTCCTGAGTACGAGCTACGTTTTGATGCGATGTCTATCCCGGCGGAAGCGAATGATGTGTTTAATTCGAAGGTAGATTCTTTAGCAACACGTTTGGCTACTCATTTTGCCGATAAGTCTGCCCGTCAATATTTGGCGATGTTAAAGAATGCCCGTGCAAAAAAAGCACGTTATGTTTTGCTAAAGCGCAATGTCTCTCATCAGGATTTGAAAGTTGTAAAGACGTTTCCGTTGTTTCATACTTTCAAAGAGGGGAAAAAGCGTTACTCAACAAGTTTGGTTACGGTGAGGGAGAACAAAAGGATTTTGCCATTTACCAATCTTGCAGCAAGAACAATAGGGTACAAAAATACGAAAGGTGATACCGTGCTAGTCGGATTAGAAGGTGCATATGGCCGGTATATCGACGGAAAAAGTGGCTCGCAGCTTATGCAGCGCATTGCTGGCGGTGTGTGGGTGCCAGTCAACAGGCAGGTGGAAGTTGCGCCCGTAGACGGGTCTGATATTATCTCTACACTGGATGTAAATATGCAAGATATGGCACAGCGGGCGTTGGAAAAGCAGCTTATTGCGAGTGATGCAGACAATGGTTGTGTGATATTGATGGAAGTGCAAACCGGTGAGGTTCGTGCTATCGCCAATTTTACACGGGATAGTGAGGGTGTCTTTAGAGAAAAATATAATTACGCAATTGCACAGGGTGCGGATCCTGGCTCTACATTCAAATTGGCTAGCTACCTTGCTTTATTAGATGATGGCTTGGTAGATACATCGACACGCGTGGATATAGGCAATGGTAGTTATAAAGTACCATCCCACACGATCAAAGATTCACATGCGCCGAAAAAATCGGTGTTAACGGTGAAGGAAGCATTCGAAGAATCTTCGAACGTTGGGGTTGCTAAGCTGGTAAACACCCATTATGGCGAACATCCTGCGCGTTATACAGCGAAATTACACCATTTCGGTTTAGGTCAGCCATTAGGCTTGCAGATTCCGGGAGAAGTTAAGCCTTGGGTTAAAACCCCCGATAGTCGTACATGGAGTAAACTATCATTAGTGCAGATGGCTTACGGTTATGAGTTGCGGCTGACACCTTTGCAGATGTTGGCTTTTTACAATGCTGTAGCCAATGACGGGCAAATGGTAGCCCCGCTTTTTGTGAAAGAAATTCGTCATCTTGGAAATACAGTAGAGCGCTTTCAAGCACGCGTAGTTAGCAAGCAAATCGCTTCCAAGGCGGCGATAGAAAAAGTACAAGCGATGTTGGAAGGAGTGATGACGGAGGGAACGGGTAAGAAAATAAGTTCGCCCCTCTACAGTTCTGCTGGGAAAACAGGTACAGCGCAAATGAATGATGGTGCACGTGGCTACGGAGCAAGACGATATCAGTCATCTTTTGCCGGATATTTTCCGGCAGATAATCCGAAATATTCCATGATTGTGGTCATCCGCAATCCGCGTAAAGGCTATTATGGCGGTGCCATTGCAGGTCCTGTATTTAAGGAATTGGCGGATATGGTTTACGCGAATGACTTGACGCTACACGGGACGTTTGCTTCTCGGAAAGTTAACACTTCTGGTGGTAAAACACCATTAACATTGGCAGGTTCCAAAGAAGCTTCCAATACGGTTTACGAAGCGTTAGGTTTTCATCCGTCAAGCTGGACAGCACTTGCGCAACCTACGGACACCTCGTCGAAGGGTGTGCCATTTGTCGAGGTTCAGATAAAAGAAGGTATAGTGCCCAATGTATTGGGAATGGGGCTTTCTGATGCCGTGTTTACTATGGAAAATGCGGGTTTCAAAACGAAAGTATCGGGCAGGGGCAAGGTGATAACGCAGTCGTTGACTGCAGGGTTAAAATTAAAGGTAGGTACGCCAATTATATTGGCACTGAATTAATAACTATGAAGCTGAAAGAATTGTTACATGCTATTCCCGTAAAGCAGCTCGAAGGATCGCTTGATGTTGATGTGCTATCGATATGTTTTGACTCTAGGAGGGTCGAAGAAAGCACGTTATTCGTTGCTGTTCGCGGTGTACATACGGACGGGCATTTGTTTGTAGCAACGGCTGCCGAGCACGGTGCGTCCGTTATCGTGTTGGAGGAGCTACCAGATGAACTAAGCAGTGAAGTTACCTACATTTTGGTTGATGATACCTCTTACGTGCTTGGTCTGTTGGCGACTAACTTCTATGGCGATCCGTCCAAAGAGCTAAAATTAGTCGGTGTTACAGGTACGAATGGGAAGACTACGATTGCAACCTTGCTTTTTAATCTTTTTGAGAACTTAGGATACCACGTAGGTTTAATTTCTACGGTGGAAAATAAAATTGGCGAACGCATTATTCCATCAACGCATACAACGCCTGACCCTATCGCATTGAATGCGCTTTTGCGTGATATGGTGGACGATGGTTGTGATTATTGTTTTATGGAGGTGAGTTCCCACGCGGTGGTTCAGCAGCGTATTGCAGGTCTTCGTTTTGCGGGCGGGATATTTACAAATATCAGTCATGATCACCTCGATTTCCACGGAACCTTTGACAATTACATTAAAGCAAAAAAGAAATTCTTCGATGATTTGGATCGATATGCTTTCGCTTTAACGAACGCTGATGACAGGAATGGTGCAGTAATGTTGCAAAATACCTTCGCACATAAGAAGACTTATGGTTTAAAAAGTATGTGTGATTTCAAAGCGAAAGTAGTGGAAAGTCATTTCGACGGCATGCTGTTGACTATTGATGGGCATGATGTGTGGGTAAAATTGGTAGGAGGCTTCAATGCATACAATCTGCTCGCCGTGTATGGTGCGGCGATTCTGCTTGAGCAGGAAACGGTAAAAGTGTTGACGGCGATGAGCGAGATACAAGGTGCAGAGGGACGTTTTGAAGTGGTGCGCTCACGAAATGAAATTACAGGGATCGTGGATTATGCGCATACACCGGACGCGGTGGAAAATGTATTGAGCACTATCCGCGAGTTGCGCGCCGGCAATCAACAGATCATTACAGTATTGGGTTGTGGAGGTGATCGGGATAAGACCAAGCGTCCAGAAATGGCGGCGGTTGCGGTACGGATGAGCGATCGCGTTATTATCACATCTGATAACCCGCGTACGGAAGATCCGCTGCAGATCATTCGGGAGATGGAAGCAGGGGTAGATGCGAAAGACAAAAAGAATGTATTTACGATCGCCGAGCGGCAAGAAGCGATACGTGCAGCATGCCACTTAGCGCAGGCTGGTGATATCGTTCTTGTTGCAGGAAAGGGACATGAGAAATACCAAGAAATAAATGGTGTGCGCCATCATTTTGATGATAAAGAAATATTAGAACAAACGTTTAACGAGCAATAATAGAGAGCAATGTTATATTATTTATTTACCTGGCTACAAGAACATGTGCACATTCCCGGAGCGGGTTTGTTCCAGTATATATCGTTCCGTACAGCCATGGCTGTTATTGTTTCGTTGATCATCACCACCGTGTATGGCGGGCGCCTTATTCGCGCCCTGCACAATCGTCAGGTTGGTGAAACTGTTCGCGATTTGGGGCTGGAAGGAGAAAAGCAAAAAGCGGGTACGCCGACTATGGGTGGGCTAATTATTATCGCGGGCATCCTAATTCCTACCCTGTTATTCGCTAAGCTTGAAAATATTTATATAGTTATTATGATTGTAACCACGATTTGGATGGGATCTATCGGTTTCCTGGATGACTACATAAAGGTATTTAAGAAGAACAAAGAAGGGCTAGCAGGCCGGTTCAAGGTCATTGGTCAAGTTGGTTTAGGAACGCTTATCGCTATCGTGATGTATTTTCATCCGGATATTGTTTCTCGTCAGGAAGTAACGAATCCAACCTCTACCAAGGCGGTACAAATCATGACAGATACACAGACTGGAGAACGTTATTACGCGGAAAACGTAAAGTCTACCAAGACCAATATTCCATTCTATAAAAATAATGAGTTTGATTATGCGCGTGTGTTAAGCGTGTTTGGATTAAACGGCAATCTGGTGACATTCATTGTGTTCCTCGTCGTGGTGGTATTTATTGTAACCGCGGTGTCTAATGGTGCGAACATAACCGATGGCATTGATGGTTTGGCTACGGGAACCTCAGCGATTATTGGCATTACCTTGGCTATTCTCGCCTACGTGTCTGGTAACGTCATCTTTTCAGATTACTTAAACATCATGTACATCCCAGAGTCGGGTGAGCTTGTGATTTTCGCAGGGGCATTTGTAGGTGCGTGTACAGGTTTTCTTTGGTACAATGCATTTCCAGCGCAAGTGTTTATGGGCGACACGGGAAGTCTAGCCATCGGAGGTATTATTGCAGCATTTGCCATCCTTATTCGTAAAGAGCTTTTGATTCCTGTACTATGTGGGGTTTTCTTGTTGGAAAATATGTCTGTCATCATGCAGGTTTCCTATTTCAAATACACCAAGAAAAAATATGGCGAGGGTCGACGCATCTTTTTAATGTCGCCACTGCACCATCATTATCAGAAAAAAGGATACCACGAATCTAAAATTGTCATGCGCTTTTTTATCGTATCGATCATTTTGGCAATTATCACCATAGTAACATTAAAAACGAGGTAACATGGCTAACATCGAAGCGACATATTACCCACAATCTGGCTTCCTAGCCGTGCTAGGCGCCGGGGAGAGCGGCGTTGGAGCAGCTATCTTGGCAAAAGATAAAGGCTTTGATGTTTTTGTCTCAGATAAGGGGGGCATTGCAGAACAATACAAATCAACGTTGATAGCTGAGGGGATTGATTTCGAGCAACTACAGCACAGCGAAGCACGTATTCTACAAGCAGACCTCGTCGTGAAAAGTCCAGGGATACCCGAAAAAGCACCATTGGTGCAAGCGTTGAAGGCCTCGGGAATACCTGTTATCTCGGAGATAGAGTTCGCTGCCCAATATACAGATGCAAAGCTGTATTGCATTACGGGTTCCAATGGGAAGTCAACCACGACCATGCTCACGTATTACATGCTACAGAAAGCTGGAGTGAATGTAGGTTTAGCAGGAAATATTGGAAAGAGCTTTGCCCTGCAGGTGGCGCGTTCAGACTTTGACTTCTATGTATTAGAAATATCAAGCTTTATGCTGGATGATATGTATCGGTTTCGGGCGGACGTAGCCGTGATTTTGAATATCACGCCTGATCATTTAGATCGTTACGAGTACCAGTTGGAAAACTATGTAGCATCGAAGTTCAGAATTTTACAGAATCAGCGCGAAGAGGATTATTTCATCTATTGTATGGATGATGAAGAAACAATGAAGGCACTGCCAGCATATACAACAAAAGCGATGCGTCTACCTTTTACGCAACAGCAAGTGCTGGTACAAGGCGCTTTTTTAGATGAGAATAAAAATATTGTAATTAACATACCTAACAAAGAAACTTTCGAAATGAATATTGAAGAGCTATCATTACAAGGGAAACACAATGTGTACAACAATATGGCTTCCGGCTTGATCGGTAAAGCTATGGAGTTGCGCAATCAGACGATGAAGGAGAGCATGAGCTCGTATGTTAATATTGAGCATCGCTTAGAGCATGTGGCCTGCATCGGCGGCGTGAACTACATCAATGATTCGAAAGCGACGAATGTAAATTCGGTTTGGTATGCATTAGAGAGTTTTTCGCCGGACATCATTTTGATAATGGGCGGTGTAGACAAGGGAAATGATTATGAAATGCTGCGCGATTTAGTGAAAGCAAAAGTGAAAGCTATTGTATGCATCGGTAAAGATACGGTGCGCATTCATGAATCATTTGAAGATGATGCCGATGTTATCGTGAACAGCTCTTCTATGCAGGAAGCTGTTGAAATGGCTTCGCATTTATCGAAAAAAGGCGATACGGTGTTGTTGTCTCCGGCTTGTGCCAGTTTCGACTGGTTTAGAAACTACGAAGAGCGTGGTGATAAATTTAAGGAAGCAGTGATGGCTCTATAATCTTAAAAAATTAAGACAGATGATTGATCAGATTTTTAGTAAGCTAAAGGGCGACAAGTGGATATGGATCATTGTGATCGTATTATCCGGTTGGTCGTTGCTGGCTGTGTACAGCTCAGTAGGGACTCTCGCCTATAAAGAAGGCAAGGGTACAGAGCTTTATCTTTTCAAACATTTTTCAATCATCGCAATCGGATTGGTTTTGATGTATCTATCCCATAAGTTGGATTACCGATATTATGCAGGTATATCGAAGATGTTGATGATCATCACGATCCCCTTATTGCTATTTACGTTGATTGGTGGAAATAAAGTCAACGATGCCAGCCGCTGGGTGACAATTCCCGTCATCAACCAAACGTTTCAAACATCTGATTTGGCTAAGCTCGCATTGATCACCTTTTTAGCGCGGATGTTGTCTCGTAAACAGGAGGATATTAAAGATGTTAAAAAGTCATTTGCCCCAATCATGGGTGCCGTCTGTGCAGTCTTTGTTCTGATAGCTTGGGCCAACTTATCAACAGCGTTGATGCTTTTCGGAACTTGTGTTTTGTTGCTTTTGATTGGTCGGATCAGTTTTAAACAAATAGCAATAGTGTGCGTTGGGGGAGGCTTTTTGCTGGCATTAGTCATTTTAATAGGTCCGCGGCGAGCTACCTATCTAAGTAGGATAGAGGGGTTTTTCCGGACAGAAGAAGTGGCCAGTGGAGATGTCCCATTCCAAGAGGATAAAAATTACCAGGCGAACCTCGCGAAGATGACGATCGCTTCTGGCGAATTTTTCGGTAAAGGAGCTGGAAACAGCATGGGCAGAAACCTGTTGCCCCATCCTTATTCCGATTTTATTTTCGCTATTATCATCGAGGAATACGGTACACTGGGCGGAGCGATCTTGCTGATGCTCTATATGGCATTGATGTATCGCTGTATACGCATCGTAACATTGAGTCCACGGGCGTTCGGCGCTTTCCTGGCAGCGGGGCTGGGATTCAGCTTAACCATCCAAGCACTGGCGAATATGGCAGTTGCTGTGGGGCTGGGCCCGGTAACGGGTGTGCCGCTGCCGCTGGTTAGTATGGGGGGTACATCAATTTTGTTTACAAGTGTTGCGTTGGGAATTATTCTCAGCGTAAGCCGAAATATCGAAGAATTAAAAGGTAAAGAAGAATTAAACGAAATTCCAAAACCGCAGAAAGTGGTTGTTGGGACGATATAAATAAAGATGGCGCACAAAGTGATTATCAGCGGAGGAGGCACGGGAGGACATATCTTTCCGGCGATTGCGATAGCAAACGCTTTGCGACGGTTACAGCCGGACGTAGAGATTTTGTTTGTGGGCGCCAATGGCCGAATGGAAATGGAGCGTGTGCCGGCAGCTGGTTATGAAATTGTAGGGCTAGATATTCAGGGCATCAACCGGAAGTCCATAACGAAAAACTTGGGTTTGCCATTTAAGATGCTTAATAGCTTGCTGAAGGCAAGACGGGTAATTCGGGAATTTAAAGCTGACGTGGCCGTTGGAGTAGGCGGCTACGCCTCTGGTCCACTGTTGATGATGGCAAATGTTTTGGGCGTCCCTACATTGATTCAAGAGCAAAACTCATATGCCGGCATTACGAACAAACGCTTGGGCAGGAAGGCAAAGCTGATTTGTGTGGCCTATGAGGGTATGGATAAATTTTTTCCACCCAACAAGCTTTTGTTGACAGGAAATCCGATTCGGCGTTCATCGGTAACTATCGATGGAAGAACACGTGAAGGCTTAGCATCATTTGGGTTAGCGGAAGGAAAAAAGACGATTCTGGTAACAGGTGGTAGTTTGGGTGCAAAAACATTAAACGACTGTGTGCTCGGTGGGCTTGATCGTTTCGCTGAGCACGATGTGCAAGTAATTTGGCAATGTGGAAGTTACTATTACGAAGCATTGCAAAATACAGTGCAGGACCGCTTACCCGCTAATGTCGTTTTGCTGCCTTTTCTACAACGTATGGATTACGCCTATGCCGCAGCGGATGTAATTGTCTCACGCGCAGGCGCAGGCACCATATCGGAACTCTGCGCGGTAGGCAAACCTGTGATATTGGTGCCATCACCTAATGTTGCAGAGGATCATCAAACGAAAAATGCCAAAGCGTTATTGGAAAAACATGCAGCGGTTTTCGTATCAGATCTTAGTGCGCGGAGTACGCTGGTGGATAATATGCTTTCACTCATTGCAGATGAAGGAAAATGTTTTGAACTGCAGTCCGAAATCAGTAAGCTGGCTATGCTAGATGCAGACGAGGTGATTGCAAAGGAAGTTTTAAAATTAATAAAATAGATGATGAATCTCAATCATATAAAACGTGTTTATCTCCTCGGTATTGGTGGAATAGGAATGAGCGGTTTGGCTCGTTATTTTAGCCATTTGGGGTGTGATGTGATGGGTTATGATAAGACGGAGACCGATCTCACTAAAGCACTGGTTGAGGAAGGTATTACTATCGTTTATCAGGATGATTTATCGCTGCTTCCGGAAGCATTCAGAGCACCGTCTGACGAGACATTGCTGATTTTTACGCCAGCTGTTCCAAAAGATTTGGTTTTGAAAAACTTTTTCCAAGAACAAGGATTTATATTGTACAAGCGATCAGAAGTGTTGGGCATCATTAGTGCAAGTAGATTTACGATTGCTGTGGCTGGTACTCACGGAAAAACGACAACCTCGACAATGATCGCCCATATATTGAAGGATTCAGGCTACGATTGCTCTGCTTTTCTTGGCGGAATCAGTTCGAACTATCACACAAATGTGCTTTATGGAGACAACAATGTGGTTGTTGTTGAAGCTGATGAGTATGATCGATCGTTTCTGACATTGCATCCCAATATCGCAGTCGTGACGTCTGCAGATCCAGATCATCTCGATATATACGGCGACGAGCGTCATCTTATCGAATCTTTTGAGCTGTTTCTAGCGCGTCTCGTATCAAATGGCGTTTCCATCGTGAAGGAAGGGCTGCCTTTTTCCGGAACAATTAGCTATGCAAAAGAGGGAAGCAGTGATACTTACGCCAAAAACATTCGCGTTGAAGCTGGCGAATTTTACTTTGACTACGTGGGTGTAGATGGAACAGTGCTTTCTGATCTTCATTTGGGTATCGCGGGCATTCATAATGTTGAAAATGCGATCGCTGCGGTGACGGTTGCGCTGCAGTTGGAAATCAGTACAGATGCAATACGCAAGGCGCTGTCCACTTTTCGAGGCGCCAAGCGACGTTTTGAATATATAGCAAAGACCGAAACAGCGATCTATGTGGATGATTACGCACATCATCCCGAAGAATTGCGCGCATTCATCGCATCTATGCGTAAGCTCTATCCGGCCAAAAAGTTGACGATTGTATTTCAACCACATTTATTTAGCCGCACTAGGGATTTTGTAGATGGATTTGCAGAGGTTCTTGCTTTGGTAGATGAACTTTTGTTATTGGATATTTATCCAGCGCGCGAGATGCCTATTGAAGGTGTAACGTCAGCCTGGTTGTTAGATAAAATTAAATTGAATAATAAACGATTAGTTACGCCGGAATCTGTATTAGAAATTATAAAAGCGGAAAGGCCCGAACTGGTCGCAACGGTAGGTGCGGGAGACATAGATCGTTTGGTGAAACCAATAAAAGAGTTGTTGGAGCATGCTTAAGAAACTTAGTCACATATCCTGGAGATTAGTAGGCTATGGCTTCCTTGCTTTACTTGCACTCGTTGGTATTGGTATGTTGATGGGTTTGGTGAAGAAAAAAGACCAAGCACAGGTCTGTACTTCCATGCGGGTTATGGTAGGCGGGAAAGAGGCTTTTATCGATCAGCATGATATTTCAGATTTGGTAAAATCTAAGTTTGGAAGGGTTGTAGGCAAAACATTGCGTCAAATCCCAGTAGAGCAAATTGAAAAAGCCCTGATGGAATTACCCTATGTATCATCCGCCGAAATATTTGTCGATATGGATGGCGTCTTGCAGGTAGCGGTGCAACAGCGTGAAGTGCTACTGCGGGTGGTGAATAAAGTTGGACGGGAGTATTACATCGACACGAAGGGAGCAAAGGTGCCCGTGACGTTACGCTATGTGCCGCACGTTCTTGTCGCTAACGGAAATATCAAGGAAGGATATCAGAAGGCGTTAGATACTGTTGAAACCAAATTAGTCAAAGACTTGGTGTCAATTGTGCAGCATGTAAAGGGCGATCCGTTGTGGAGTAACCAAATCGTACAGCTCTATGTGAATGATTATGGGGATATAGAAATTGTGCCGAGGGTAGGAACACAGCAATTGGTGCTTGGAAACGCATCGAAGCTGGAAGAGAAATTGGATAGATTGGTTGTCTTTTATAAAAATATTTTGCCACGCGTAGGATCAGATGCTTACGAGAAGGTAAATGTGAAGTATGACGACCAAATTATTTGTGAGCGGAGAAGCGGTTGGATGCTAGATAGCTTACAATTAAAAATGAAAATGAATTGAAGAACACAGTAAATAAAATATACACAGCAAGAAATACACAGCATATGAAACCAAGATTAGCAGAAAACGAAAAGGAGAATCCGATCATCGTTGGATTGGATATCGGCACAACGAAGATTTGTGTAACAGTCGGTCGTCGTAGCGGAACGAACAAGATTGAACTTTTGGGGGTGGGGAAAGCCGAATCTTCAGGTGTGAATCGTGGGGTGGTTGCCAACATCCAAAAAACGGTAAGTAGCATACGCGAGGCCGTGACCATCGCTGAATCCCAATCCAACGTAGATATAAAGGTTGTCAACGTAGGTATTGCCGGACAGCACATCAAAAGTATCCAGCACCGTGGTATCTTGACTAAGCGCGATTACGATGAGGTGGGGCGTTTGGATGTTGAACAATTGATTTCGGATATGTATAAGCTGGTTCTTCCTCCTGGTGAGGAGATAATCCATGTGTTGCCACAGGAATTCACTATCGATAATGAACCTGGGATTAAAGAGCCTATCGGGATGGCCGGACGTCGGGTAGAAGCTAATTTCCACATCATTTCAGGGCGTGTAACAGATATTCGTAATATTAAACGCTGTGTGGATAATGCGGATCTTGAAGTGTCTTCTTTGGTTTTGGAACCTCTTGCATCATCTGAGGCTGTGTTGGATGAAGAGGAAAAAACTGCTGGTGTTGTGTTGGTAGATATTGGCGGCGGTACTACAGATGTGGCTATCTTCCATGAGGGTATCATTCGTCATACTGCCGTGATTCCTTTAGGTGGAAATATTGTAACGGAGGATATTAAACAAGGGTGTTCCGTACTGCGTAATCAGGCTGAGCAGCTTAAAGTGCGTTATGGTTCGGCATTGGCAGACGAGAATAAAGATAACGAAGTGATCTGTGTACCAGGAATCCGTGGGCGTGAGTCTAAGGAGATCTCCGTAAAAAACTTGGCCTATATTATTCAAGCACGGATGGAGGAAATCATTGAACATGTTTACTATGAAATTAAGTCCTCTGGTTATGAAGATAAATTGATCGCTGGTATTGTAATCACTGGCGGTGGTGCGCAGCTGAAACATTTGGTACAACTCGTTGAGTACATTACAGGTATTGGCTGCAGGATAGGTTATCCTAATGAGTACCTAGCTAAGACGGAGATGCTAAACAAGCAAGCATTGGAAGAGCTCAAAAGCCCTATGTATGCAACGTCTATTGGGTTATTGATAAAAGGCGTTCAGACGATGGAAGAAGATGAAGCAACGCAACAAGAGATGGTTACCAAGAAAGTAACAAAAGAAAAAGTGACTGAAATCGCTGAAGAGAAGCGTAAAAAGGAGAGTTGGTTCACCAAAATTCTATCTGATTTTATCAAGGACGATGCGGGAATTGATGACGATACATTTATAGGAAAAAAGTAAGTTTTCCACAATGCATGTTTTTTCCACATTTTAACAAATGTGGAAAACTATGGTGAATAAATTGGTATTATTACATTTGAATTGTTGAACCTGTAGGGGGATTTCTAAGTGGTTTAGCAAGAGTTAAATAGGGTTATATATGTCGATACAATTTGAAATGTTAAAGGAACAATCATCGATAATTAAGGTTATCGGTGTTGGTGGTGGCGGGGGCAATGCCGTCAATCACATGTACAAGCAAGGGATAAGTGGTGTAGATTTCATCGTTTGTAATACAGATGCGCAGGCGCTGGAGTTAAGTCCTATCCCGAATAAGGTACAATTGGGAGCGAGTTTAACAGAGGGAATGGGCGCTGGTGCTGATCCTGATGTAGGCGAGAATTCTGCAATAGAAAGTATTGAAGATATCAAGCGTATGTTGGGTACAAATACCAAGATGTTGTTTATAACAGCTGGTATGGGCGGTGGTACAGGTACTGGAGCGAGTCCGGTATTGGCCAAAGCTGCCAAAGAACTTGGTATCCTTACTGTGGCGATCATCACAACGCCCTTTACATTTGAAGGTAAAAGACGTCGTTCACAGGCTGAAGAAGGCTTGGAAGAACTTCGGAAGTATGTAGATTCCTATTTAGTAATTTCCAACGATCGTCTACGCGAGATATTTGGCAATTTAACAATGACTGCAGCGTTTGCAAAAGCCGATGATATTTTAACAACGGCAGCAAAAGGTATAGCTGAAATTATCACGATTCCGGGGTATGTAAACGTCGATTTTAAAGATGTGCGCACCGTAATGAACGATAGCGGTGTTGCAATCATGGGTAATGCAATCTCTACAGGTGAGAATCGCGCTATTGAAGCAGTAACAGGTGCCTTAGCCTCGCCTCTATTGAAAGATAATGAGATAGAAGGCGCGCGCTATATTCTGTTAAACATCACATCTGGTAGAAAAGAAGTGACGATGGACGAAGTTGCTATTGTTACGGATTATATCCAAGAAAAAGCAGGGCTATCAGCAGATTTGATCTGGGGTAACTGTATCGACGAAAACTTCGAAGATGAATTGTCTGTAACCATCATTGCCACAGGTTTTCAGACAGCGGAAGAGCGCGTAAAAGAGAAAGAAAAAGAAAAAATCGCGTTACCCTTAACACCTGAACCTGTAGCGAACCAGTTTGTTAAGCCAGTGGTTCAGAATCAATTCGTAGCGAAGCAAGAGCCAGCAGCGAACCAACAAACGTATATCAAACCTGTACAGAATAGTGTTACAGCAGCGCCGGCTAATGATTTGTCAGCTCCTTCGCAAACAGATCTTTTTACGTCGCCTAAACCTATCCATTCTTCTGTATTGAAGAACGAAGAGCCACAGGTGATACGCCATACATTAAGTTTTGATGAGCCTGAAAGCGAAGAGGAGACACCAGCGCAAGCAAATGGAGGCTTCGAATTGAAAACATCGTCATCAATGTTCGAGTTTAAATTGCCTTCCGTTTTTGACGTGTATAATAGCAAAGATGAAGAGGCAGCTGAGACGGAAGCTCCAGTCGCGCGTAATACGTTTAGTGAGCCAAGTACTGCGGCATCAGAGCCCAAAGAGATTGATTTTGAAGATCAGCTTATGAAAACGAAAGAGCGTATCTTGCGTCTGAAAGAGCTTAGTATGAAGTTGAAATCAAGCAATGGTTTGCAAGAGCTTGAAAACGAACCTGCATATAAAAGACGTCAGAAATCGTTGGAAGATGTTCCGCATTCTTCACAATCGCAGGTATCGAGGTTTACGTTATCCTTTGATGAAGGTGAAACGGAAATCCGCCCAAACAACTCTTTCTTGCATGACAATGTAGATTAAATACTACCCTATTCATATGAAAGACAGCAATTTGCTGTCTTTTTTTTGCAAAAATTTTTTTATTAAACAAAACGTGCTATTTTTATAAAACAGTTAGTTATTAATACATTATAAAACTTAAATCATTTCATTATGGCCAGTTTTGATAAATTCAAAGAGCTGAAAAAGTTAGTTGATGGCTTAGATGCCGATGCGGATAAATTCTTCTTAAAAGGGAATAGCGCAGCAGGAACACGCGTGAGAAAAGGTTTGCAAGACATAAAAAATCTATCCCAAGATTTGCGTGCAGGAATACAGGAGTTAAAGAATAAGAAATAGCGATATCCGTCAAAACGATTGCAAAAGCCCTTCTAAAGGGCTTTTTTCGTATATTTACGGAAAGAAATAAAGCGATAAATATGGCGGAAAAATTGAATAATCCTATTTGGGTGATGAGCTCAGCTTATGATAAATTGTCTTTAAGTGAGTTGATTGAGACGTCGAAAAATGTTGGTGCGCAAGGGATAGACTTGTGTGTTTTTAGAAAAGATGGAACGCGGGAGGATCATACAGCCACTCATTTGGCTTATGAAAATTTTACGCCTTCGGATGCCCATCAACTGATAGATCAGTTTAATCAGGCAGATTTGAAGTTATCTCTTGGTGCATTTGAAAATATGATAGGTGGAGACGAGGCCGAACGCGTTAAAAACCAAAATCACCTGCTACGCCTCATCCGCATTGCGCATTTGCTGGGAGGTGACAAAAATGACGTAAAAGTGGGCACATTTGTCGGTTACAATCATGCATTGGGCAACGAAATAGACGGCTTTCAGAAGAACCTAGATGAGTATAAGCGGGTATTTGGTCCAATCGTAAAATACGCTGAGGAATTAGGTGTGACTATTGTTTATGAAAACTGCCCCATGGAAGGCTGGCGATCATCACGCTATACAAGCACCTATAATAACTTGCCTGCTGTATTAGCAGCACGCAAGTTAATGTATGCTATGATTCCGAGTAAAGCACATGGAGAAATCTACGATCCTTCTCACGATATATGGCAGCAGACAAATCCAATTGATGTTATCGAGCAAATGGATATAAGTCGTTTAAAGAGGATTCACGTGAAAACAACACGAAATCTGAAAACGAAAGCACGTATAGATTGGGGTGGCATGTATGCGATGCAACATGTGGACAGCGAATTGGCAGCCAAAGCTGGCGTTAGTATCCCTGGGCACGACTGGGACCGACATCACTACGAGGCCATGCTTCCCGGTTTTGGCGGTTCAGATCACATGGACTGGAATGATTTTATAGCTTTGCTTCACGAGCGTGGATTCCGAGGGCCTTTTGAAATAGAAAATGAAGCGAAAAATTCAAAAGATACCGGCAACTTACTGGCGACAAATCAAGGTTTTGAAAATTGTATACGCTTTTTATCGCCACTATTGTGGAACCTGGATAGCGAAAAGGGCTATGCTTACAAACAAGAAAGGGCGTTAATTACGCCCAATACGGAAAATATTCCTGAGGTGACAATAGACGAATTATTGTAGTACTTAACGCCGTATGATGAAGAGCAACAGTTAATGTTGCTCTTCATCATGTAATTTAAATAGCTCAATGAGTTCCGGCAGGTTATTCACGTTGAGCTTTTCAAATATACGGCTCTTGTAGGTGCTTACCGTGGAGGAGCTGAGCTCCATGAGGTTTGCTACATCCAATATACCTAAGCCCTTTATAAGATGCTTCGCAACATCCATCTCACGGTTAGAAAGCTTACGTAGTTGATCGTTTCCATCAAAGGAAGATTTGCTGGTTGTCAATTTTTGGATGTAAAGCTCTTTTACTGCTTCAGACATGTAACGACCACGTGTAATAATGTTTTGAATCGCATTTTTAAGTTCGGACATCGCCGTATTTTTATGAAGATAGCCGCTAGCTCCCGCGCTGATGTAACGAAGGGCATAAAGGTTTTCCTCATAGGAAGAGAAGATTAGTATTTTGACCAGTGGTCGAATCTCCAAAATTTCCTTTATCATTTTAATGTTATTCCCCCCGGGCATGTTGATATCTAGCAGAAGTAAATCTATGTTGTCTTTCTTTAGTTCTGCATAAACTTCGTCGTAAGTCTCCGCCTGTAGTATGGTTGCCTCGGCGATCAATTCTTTGATAATGAAAGAAGCTCCAAGTCTGACAATGCTATGGTCATCCGCGATCAATATTTTTTTCATCTTAATAAATTGTTCTTTAAAGGTGATTAAGTCGTCAGATTTATTTAGATGCCACACACACGTAATAAATCATGACGGTTTCATTATACTCGACACAGTTTAATTTTCAAAGCGCATTAACCGAAATGAATTCAGTCTTTTAACAAAGATATAAAAAAATGGAAACTTGCCATTATCTAAGTGGACAAGATATTGCTTATTTCCATAGAAAATCTACATATGTATTTAATTTTGTAAATTTAATTTTCATCTTTGTTTATTGATTATTTATAAATAATACTTTATGGGATTTTTTAAAGAATTTAAAGAGTTTGCAATGCGCGGTAGCGTTGTTGATTTGGCTGTCGGCGTGGTCATCGGTGGGGCCTTCGGTAAAATTGTAACCTCATTGGTCAATGATATTATTATGCCTCCAATTGGCGTTGTCACTGGTGGTGTAGATTTCAGTAATTTGAAGTATGTATTGACAGCGGCAAATGAACAAGCCGGTGTAGAAGAAGTGGCTATTAATTACGGAACCTTCGTTAACGTCGTCATTCAGTTTATCATCGTTGCATTCTGTATATTTTTAGTTATTAAGGGGCTAAATTCTTTGAAGAAAAAAGAAGAAGCAGCGCCTGCTGCTCCGGCTGCTCCATCCAAAGAAGAAGTTCTGTTAACGGAAATCCGAGATATATTACGGAATAAATAAGCTGATTACTGAATGTTCGGCTTATGTGGCTGGAAGAATGAATATAGTGTGTATTCACAAACGCATCTTGTCTTGCAAAATTTTGAAAGATTGTTTGCTTCTTATACAAATTAACTGTACTTTTGCATTCCCCTTTATAGGAGACGAATTGATTAAAATATTAAAACAAGCATAATAGCGTCATGAAAAGAACATTTCAGCCTTCGCAAAGAAAAAGAAGAAATAAGCACGGATTCAAAGAGCGTATGAGCAGTGCTAACGGAAGAAGAGTATTGGCATCTCGTAGAGCTAAAGGTAGAAAACGTCTTACCGTATCTGACGAGTATCGTCATAAAGGCTAATAACCTTGCCGGTGTGACTCTTCCGAGCCTCTGAGCCGGTAGTCTTGTCACGATGAGCTATACATTTACGAAGGAAGAACGATTATGTAGCAAAAGACTTATTGATAGTCTTTTCCATAATGGTTCTTCTTTTGTTTTATACCCCTATCGCGTTGTTTTTATAAAAGCAGAAGAGCCTTCGTCGAGCGTTCCGGTCCAATGCATTATTTCTGTTCCAAAAAGGCGATTCAAAAGAGCGGTAGATCGTAATATGCTCAAGCGCCGTATGAGGGAGTCCTATCGATTGCAAAAGCACACGCTATATAGCTTTCTCCAACAACATATGTTATCTTTAACGGTAGCGTTTCAGTATGTCGGTAAAGAAAAGACTGCTTATGCACAGCTCCATCAACGCATGGAATTAGTACTTGGTAAACTGAAAGATGAATGTACTAAGATTTATTTGGGAGAAGATGATTAAATGGCCTTTGGAAAGGCTGTTTGTATTAATTATCCGTATTTACCAGATTTTCATTTCGCCGTTGTTAGGCGCGAATTGCCGATATACACCTACATGCTCCCAATACGGCAAAGAAGCGATACTCAAGTATGGTCCGTTCAAGGGCGGTGCGCTCGCGGTGCGTCGCATCTTAAGGTGTCATCCTTGGGGAGGGCATGGCCATGATCCAGTTCCGTGAGTTTATGAAAGATATTTATATACTACAGATTGAAACGGCAACGCCCGTTTGTTCCGTTGCCCTAAGTAAAAATGGAAAGACTATTGTCTTCCAGGATGCCGATATTCCTAATCAGCATGCAAGTCAATTAACTATTTTCATATCGGAAGTGCTTAACATAGCAGAAATAGCGCTCGAGGATTTGGCAGCCGTGGCCGTAAGTATGGGGCCAGGTTCCTATACAGGTTTGCGGATAGGTGTCTCTACTGCAAAAGGAATGTGCTACGGATTGGACTTGCCTTTAATAGCAATAAATACCTTAGACGCTATGGTTGCAGGCTTTATTGAGGACAATGACCCTGCGGATGGAAATGTATTGGTGCCCATGATTGACGCACGTCGTATGGAAGTTTATATGGCTACCTACACGGCGAAAGGTAAGTTATTGCAAGGGACATCTGCAGAGATTATAGAAGCTGATTTTTTTCAACAGGATGCTGAGGTCGCCAAATATGTGTTATTCGGCAGCGGCGCTGATAAATTTGTTCCTTTATTTAAAGATGATTCTACTGTAGAAGTAATCCCTGCTTTTGCTAACACGGCCGCAAATCTTTCTCACTTGGCTTTTGAAAAGTATCAACAAAGTGCTTGGGAAGATCTTGTTTATTTTGAGCCGTTCTACTTGAAAGACTTTATCGCCACTACGCCAAAAAAACGTTAAGCCAGCTATAGCCATTTGCGTTTCTTGAACCAGTAATAAATCAGCAACGCTAAGAAAGCCATACCCAGCATAACGGCTGGATAGCCGTAACGCCAATCAAGCTCCGGCATATTTTCGAAGTTCATCCCGTACACGCCAACGATAAAAGTCAGCGGCATAAAGAATACGGATATTATCGTCAGTGTGCGCATAATATCATTCGTATGGTTAGATTCGATGTTGAAATATACCGAAAGTAATTGTGCTGTGTTTTCAGCGATGTTGCGATACAGCGTTGAAGAGCGCGCATAAATGTCTTTCAAATCTTGCGTATAGATGTTTTTAAAAGCACTTAAATGAAAGAAATCAACGATATCTTTATAAAGTGTAAGAATGATCCGGATCAGATCAATCTGACGTTTGATATAATACAGCTGCCGCAAGAAATCTTTACGTCTTCTGTGCAAAAATACCATTTCCTCATAGCTGTCCAGTTGTTTATTAAGTTTGTTGATGACTAGGTTCTCAAACGTTTTAAGTGCTTCGGAAGTTAGGTGGTTAATAAAGAGTTTGCTGGAATGTAACTTTTGGGATGGAAAGTTCTCGGCGAGTTTTTCTAGATAATCGATCCTCCCGCGATGTACGGTTATCACGAATTTTTCTCCGAAAAATACCGATACACGCTCTGTTATCTCCGTAAGCGTATCCGAGAAATTGTCAAATTTGCTGGGGATAGACCTAATGATAAGAAAATGGTAATCCTCAAATTCTTCGATCTTAGGTAATTGACCTATCTGTAAGCAATCTTTTATCGATGCTTCATGTAGTTTGAACTTCTCTTTAAGTTCGGAGAAATCTTCTATGGTTGGTTCGGAGATATCAATCCATTCAAAATTTGTATTAGTCTTTAGCAGTATATTTCTTACCATCGTGGACAACTTAAACCCTAGAGCAATGTATAAATCAAATAGCGGAAAAACAAATAAAAAAGGCTTCTACCGATAGGGAAGAAGCCTCTTGCTGACAATGAATTCAGCTTATTTCTTTTCTTTTGCTTTTTTGTCTTTGTATTCTTTGTTCAATACATCAATTACATTTGCCGTAATATCCAATTTTGAATCGGCGTATAAAACAGTCGGATTAGACTTCGAGTAGGTCAATACCAATGTATAACCGTTGTCTTCCGCATGTTTCTTAAGATATTCCGTGATCGTATTGTATACGTTATTAAATTCTGTTGATTCATCTTGTTGGATAGATGCCGACGCATTCTGATCCAGTCTTCCAAGTTCTTCTTGCTTGCGAGCCAGCTTTTCTTCTGTAGCTTGACGGTCAGAAGCACTCATGGTAGAGGCCTTCTGTTGGTATTCTGCAACTTCACGCTGAAAAGCCTGGCCTTTCGATTGAAGATCTGATTGCGCTTTTTTTACTTTCGCCTCTAGTTTAGCTCTGATATCTTTAAAATACTCGTATTTCTCGGAAAGGGTATCAGAGTTGATGTACACAATTTTTTCCTCTTTTGCAGCGGTCGAAGAGCTAGCAGACGCGATAGAGTCGCCTGTCGTAGCGTTTCCGGTTTTAGCATTTTGGTTACATGAAACTGCAGCAAAGGCTAGTGCCACGCCTAAGGATACTTTAGTTACTGTTGTGAATAGTTTATTCATTCTAATCTAATTTTCAAGTTTTAATCTTTCAACAAGCAAACCTAATATAAAAAAATTAAAATTCCCTATCACATGTGGGAATCTTATCAATTATCGTCGTAGTCCGTCGTCAGAAACACGTCTCTCGTAAGGTGACGATAACCATTTTTCATTTGATTTTAAGGGGGAAAATTCGTATTTTTGAATGTTAAACGGTACTCATTTTAAATTAATTTCATGAGCGAAGAAAAGAAAAATACATCAACGTATTCAGCGGATAATATTCAGGTTTTAGAAGGTTTAGAAGCTGTACGTAAGAGACCCTCCATGTATATCGGTGACACCGGTATAAAGGGATTACATCACTTGGTTTATGAGGTTGTTGATAACTCTATTGATGAAGCTGTAGCAGGCTATTGTACAGATATTTTTGTAAGTATTCACGAGGATAATTCTATTTCGGTTCGTGATAACGGCCGCGGAATCCCTACAGGAATAAACAAGAAAGAGAATAAGTCTGCATTGGAGCTTGTTATGACAATTCTTCATGCCGGGGGTAAATTTGATAAGGATACGTATAAGGTTTCCGGTGGATTACATGGGGTAGGGGTATCCTGTGTGAACGCTCTTTCTACTCACCTCTCTGCCGTTGTACATCGCGATGGAAAAATCTTTCAACAAGAGTATGAAAAAGGTAAACCATTATACGATGTGAAGGAAATTGGCGAAAGTGAGAATACAGGTACTATCGTAACTTTTCGTCCCGATGCCGAGATCTTCACCATGACAACGATCTATAACTATGATACGTTGGCCAACCGTCTACGGGAACTTGCTTTTTTGAATAAAGGTGTGCGTTTGACATTGACGGATGAGCGTGAGATTATAGAAGATGGATCTTTTAAAACGGATGTGTACTATTCTGAAGGCGGTTTGCAAGAATTTGTGAAGTTCTTGGATGGCACCCGTCAACCTTTAATTCCTGATCCGATCTATGTGGAGGGAATTAAGCAGGGTATTCCTGTAGAGCTCGCCTTGCAGTATAATGATACCTATTCAGAGAATGTACATTCGTACGTAAATAATATAAATACCATTGAAGGTGGTACCCACGTTGCTGGTTTTAGACGCGGTCTAACGCGTACCCTGAAAGCCTATGCCGATAAATCCGGACTTTTAAAGAATTTAAAGGTTGACATTACAGGAGATGACTTTCGCGAGGGGTTGACAGCTGTCGTTTCCGTGAAAGTAGCCGAGCCTCAGTTTGAAGGACAGACAAAAACCAAGCTGGGAAACAACGAGGTGATGGGCGCCGTGGATGTTGCCGTCGGTGAAATATTGGGTGTGTATCTTGAAGAAAACCCCCGCGAAGCGAAAGCCATTGTACAGAAAGTGGTGATTGCTGCGCAGGCGCGTGCAGCAGCGCGTAAAGCTAGAGAACTTGTGCAGCGGAAGACGGTAATGGGCGGTTCTGGCCTACCAGGTAAGCTTGCAGACTGTTCAGACAGCGATCCAGATAAATGTGAGATTTTCTTTGTCGAGGGTGACTCCGCAGGGGGAACCGCAAAGCAGGGGCGTAATCGCCGCTTTCAAGCTATTATGCCGTTGCGCGGTAAAATCCTCAACGTAGAGAAAGCGATGGAGCATAAGATCTACGAAAATGAGGAGATCAAAAACATGTTTACAGCCTTAGGCGTAAGTGTGGGAACCGCAGAAGATTCAAAGGCCCTTAATTTAGAAAAGTTACGCTACCATAAAATAGTTATCATGACGGATGCTGATGTCGATGGTTCGCACATTGCAACCTTGATCTTGACGTTCTATTTCCGATACATGAAGGAGCTTATCGAAAAAGGTTACGTGTATATTGCGACGCCGCCCCTTTACATGGTAAAGAAAGGTAAAGAATTCGAATATGCATGGAATGAAGATCAGCGTTTAGCGGCTATTCAACGTCTTAAAGGGTCTGGGAAAGAGGAATCGGTCAATGTACAGCGTTACAAAGGTCTTGGAGAGATGAACGCCGAACAACTATGGCAAACAACAATGGATCCAGAGCACCGTACCCTGCGGCAAGTAACGATACAAAATGCGGCCGAATGTGATCATATCTTTTCCATGTTGATGGGAGATGAGGTTGCTCCACGCCGTGAATTTATTGAAAAAAATGCGCGTTATGCGAAGATCGATGTGTAACATCGCCTTCCTACCCATCTAATATCAATCCCAACCCATCTAAGGTTGGGATTTTTATTTGTAACTTGTAGTCGAATTAACGGATTAGCAAATGTCAAATATTGATTTTATACAGGAGGAGAAAGCGGCCGATATTGGCAATTTTCTTGTTGGGCGTTTATTACCTTTTCGTCAGAAAAGATCCATCGGCCCTTTCGTATTTATTGATCACATGGGGCCTGCCTGCCTGGCAGACTACGAAAATCTAGATGTTCCGCCGCATCCGCATATCGGGCTTTCCACCTTAACCTATCTTTTCGACGAGTTTGATGGAGGGATTATGCATCGCGATAGTATCGGGACGGAAATTGAAATTCGACCTGGTGCTGTAAATTGGATGACGGCCGGAAAAGGCGTAACGCATTCTGAACGTACCCCCGAGCGCCTAAGATCCCAAGATAAGTATCTCCATGGTCTTCAAATTTGGGTAGCCTTACCCAAAGATTTGGAATTTATGGAACCTGAGTTTTTTCATATTGAAGCCAAAGACATTCCAGTTTGGCAAGACCAAGATGTACGGTATAAACTAATAGCAGGTGAAATTTTTGGACGTAAATCTCCCGTGCCAGTCTATTCGCCATTGTATATGATTGAAATCAAATCAACCGAAGAGAAGAATATCAACATCGGTGAACATCTTTTTGGCGAGAGCGGACTCTATATATTAGAGGGCGAAATAGAAAACCAAGGGCATACATATGGGCCTAAGCAAATTTTAATAACCAAGGATGCGCATCTCTGCTCCTTCGTGATGAAGCCTGGCACTACGGTATACATCTTCGGTGGTGATCCCTTCCCGGAAGAAAGGTTTATATTTTGGAATTTTGTTGCCAGCAGTAAGGACATCATTGAGCAGGCAAAAGAAGATTGGAAGAATCACCGCTTTCCCAAAGTGATTAATGACGATGGCTACGTTCCGCTTCCGGAACTAAAAATAAAATAGCGCGAAAATTGACCTTATGGAATATCGGTTATTTGAGATGATAAACGAGTCCGAAACCGATATTCCATATCTCACTGAAATTAATAGACCCACTATTTTTTACATAGTTGATCATCCGCTTTTCCGTCGTGCCCACCTCGTAGTATAGTCCCCATTTCTGGTAACGTACTTCTGAGCCCAACGTCAACCCTATGTTCAAAGCTGTTGGGAAGTAGTAGTAACCAGGATCGTAATAATGTGGTAAACCTAGGAAATACTGATCGCCGAAGGAATAATTAAACCATAGCCCAAGCTGTAACCAGTTAACTTTCAGAGACTGCATATAATCCCTATTTAATGAGACATACTTTCCCTTCAGTGTTAGGGAATGTATCGGATCCTCCGCATAGCTACTAGGGACCAAGCCATACATAAGATCTCCCATCCATCTTTTATTAGGTGAGACATAGCCAATTCCTGTAGAAATCATTCCGATGTTTCCGGCATATTGCAGCTTAACGTTATTCGGCATAATCTTTTTAAGAAGACTGTCTGTTTGCAAGATCTGACCATTGCTTGCGAGCGCAGTAAGCCATAAGCTAAGCGCAGCGATGTAGCTTTTGTACATGTTAATAGAATAATTCTTCCACAGTTAGTATGGTATCAGCAACATTGACTTTGACATAGGAGCGTTTTAATAAGGTGGGCGCCACCAGATACGGAAAGCCGTCGTTAAAAAGTTCCCGATAGTCAAACGAATGGGAGTGCCCATGTATGGATAGTCGCGAATTCGCTGTCGTGGATAGTAATTTCGCCATCATCTCTGTTTTTGTTTGGTCGAAATCGAGCGAGATTGGCGCTATGTGTGATAAGTAAATGATATTCTTTTTGTTCGCTGATTTTTGTATTTCAGCTTGAAGCCAGTTGAGGTTTGGAATGTTTCCATCAAATGCAACCTCTCTGGAGTTGGAGTTAAATACAATAAAGGTCGTATTTCCGTAGCTGAAGGAGAAATCCTCTGCGCCAAAGTACCGGTTGAAGATCCCGCGTCCATTTCCCAGCATATCGTGATTGCCTATCGTACCAATAACCGGAAACTTTAACTTCTTTATATCATCGTAATAAAGATTATACTCGAAATTGGCTCCATAGTCTGTAAAATCGCCCCCATGAAGCACGAAAGCAATGCTGTCTTGCGGAATATGGTTTGCATACTTAACGAAAGCCTCTAGCTCATCGTAGGCAATTTGGGTGTCTGAAATGATAAGGAAGGAAAAGGTATCTTTCTCGGCCATTAAGCCCAGCCTGTCAATAGCTTGTTGATTCAAATCACTAGCCAACGGTTTCACTTCTAATACGGAATATTGAAAATTTCGTTTACATGCGCTAAATAGAGAAAACACAAGGAATAGTAAAAAGTAAAGTAATTTATTAAGATGTCTCATCTAAGGGCGTGTAGTTCGATAGCTACAATGATAAGATTTTAATTATCAACTTTTGAATTAAAAAAGTCAGTTTTTGGTCAATAAAAAATCCCGAGCGATACGCTCGGGATTTAAGAATTATAGGTGCTAAATCTAATTACTTAGATTTCTTCTCATCACCTTCCATCTGCTCTTTCAATTGTGCAAGAACGTCTAAATCACCTAAAGTAGATTTTTCAACAGACTCTTTCACTTTTTTCACAGCAGAGTTAGCTGCTTTCGCTTCTTTCTTGCGGTTATTGAAATCTTCAATACGCGCTTCTGCTTTTTGGTCTTCCCAAATACGTGAGTGAGAGATAACCAAACGTTTGTTTTCCTTGTTGAATTCGATGATTTTGAACTCAGCAACTTCGTCAACTTTCAAAGCAGAACCGTCTTCTTTTACCGAGTGTTTGTTCGGACAGAATCCTTCAACACCATATTGTAAAGCAACGATATCACCTTTGTCACCAACTTTGATTACTGTACCTTCGTGAACAGAACCTTCAGTGAAGATTGTTTCGAAAGTATCCCAAGGGTTTTCTTCAAGTTGTTTGTGACCTAAAGATAACTTACGATTTTCCTCATCAAGCTCAAGAACGACAACCTCTAATTTCTCACCAACTTTAGTGAATTCATTAGGGTGGTTGATTTTCTTAGACCAAGATAGGTCAGAGATGTGAATCAAACCGTCGATACCATCTTCTAATTCAACGAATACGCCGAAGTTAGTCATGTTTTTAACGACAGCAGATTGTTTAGACCCAACTGGGTAACGCTCTGTGATGTTTTTCCAAGGATCAGGAGTCAATTGTTTGATACCTAAGCTCATTTTACGTTCTTCACGATCTAAAGTCAAGATTTCAGCTTCAATTTCGTCGCTTACTTTCAAGAATTCTTGTGGTGAACGTAGGTTTTGAGACCAAGACATTTCAGAAACGTGGATCAAACCTTCTACACCAGGGATGATTTCAAGGAATGCGCCGTAATCTGCAACAGTAACAATTTTACCTTTTACTTTAGAACCTACTGCTAAGTCTGTGCTCAAAGACTCCCAAGGATGCTCTGACAATTGTTTCAAACCTAAAGCAATACGTTTTTTCTCATCGTCGAAGTCAAGAACAACAACGTTGATTGTTTGATCTAAGGCTAAAACCTCTTTCGGATGCTCGATACGGCCCCAAGAAATGTCTGTAATGTGCAGTAAACCATCAACACCACCTAAGTCGATGAACACACCGAAATCTGTAATGTTTTTAACAGTACCTTCCAATACTTGACCTTTTTCTAGTTTCGCAACGATTTCTGATTTTTGGTTTTCTAAATCGTCTTCGATCAATACTTTATGCGATACAACAACGTTTTTGAATTCGTGGTTGATTTTTACCACTTTGAACTCCATTGTTTTACCAACATATACATCGTAATCACGGATAGGTTTGATGTCGATCTGAGATCCAGGTAAGAAAGCTTCTACACCTTTGATGTCTACGATCAAACCACCTTTAGTACGAGATTTTACGAAACCATCAATGATTGCATCGTTCTCCAACGCATCGTTGATCGCTTCCCAAGATTTTTGTGTTTTAGCACGTTTGCGTGATAATACCAATTGACCGTTTGCGTCCTCTTGAGACTCTACGAATACGTCAACCGTATCACCAACTTTCAAGTCAGGTAAGTCACGGAACTCAGATAATGCTACAAGACCGTCTGATTTGAAACCAACGTTTAAAACAACGTCTTTGTTATTGATAGATACTACAATACCTTCAATAATCTCACCTTGGTTGATTTGGTTGAATGTGCCTGCATACTGCTCCTCAAGCTTGTTACGCTCTGCGTCGCTGTAGTTACCGAAAGCTTTTTCATCCAAATCCCAATCGAAATCACCTTGTGGTGTACTCCAAGCGTTAGATTTGATTTCGTCGATTAATTTTGAATCTGCTTCAGACTCGATTGTTTCAGTGTCTTTCACTACTTTAGTGTCAGCACCCTGTAGCTCTGCGTTTTTCGCCGCTAATTCTTTTTCTGCTTCTTGTTTTTTTGCCATTAATTATTTTTTCTCCTTTTCCCTACATTGTAGGGACTGCAAAAATACGAAAAACTTTTATATACAAGAGATTAAGTGAAAAAAATGTTTTTGCTTTTATTTACGTGGTGAGTCTCCTAAAAGACTACGCCTTTGCATGTGCGATATCCTCTACGAAGGCTGTACAAGCCCTGCTATCAAAAAGTAAATAGATCTCTTTTGTTCAGACTGTGCCGTGACGGTATTGATCACTGTGGAGTCTAATCTTGATTCTTAAACGAATTGTAAATACGTGGTTTCACAATTTTTATGCTTTGTTTGGAAAGAGCAATAGCGGCGTTTAATTCAAAACCAATTAACAAGATGAGGGAGTTTAGGTACATCCAAATCATAACGACGATCAATGTCCCGATAGAACCATATAGCTTGTTATAGGCACCAAAGTTATCGATGTAATAAGTAAAGCCAGAGAAAGTTAACACTGCCAAAATTGTAGCGAGGCTAGCACCAGCATTTAGGAACTTCCATTTCTTCGCATCACTCGGGCCAAACTTGTAGAGTATGCTGACTGTAAAAAAATAAATTCCGAATAAGACAATCCAGCGCGATAGCGTCACAATAAATGTCCAAAACCAGGAGATGTCATAATCAATCTGCTTTTTTAAGTAGTTAATGACAAAACCGGCTCCAGTGAAGATACCTATTCCTGTAGCAAGGGCCAAGATAATGGCAAAAGACAGCCCGATAGCTGCTATCCTTCGGCGTAACCACGAACGCTTTTCCTTAGCCAGCGACGCTTTGTTGAATGCCATCATCAAGGTGGTCATACCGTTTGTTGCGAAGAAAGTAGCCAATAAAAAACCGACCGACAATAAGCCGGAATTTTGGTTTTTTACGATGTCCACCAGTGTTGCTTGCAAAAACTCGTAGGCATTGTGCGGGAGCGCTACTTGAATGAGATCCAAAAGCTTTTGTTGGAAGTTGTCTACCGGTATATATGGTATCAACGTGAATAAAAAAAGTATGCCGGGAAAGATAGCTAGCATAAAATTGTAGGCTAGGGATGAAGCCTTGTTAAGGATGGATTCACGAGCTATTTCCTGAAAAAAGAAGGTAAACACGGTGTACAAAGGTAGCGACCCGAAGCCCGGGATAATGGCTACCTTCGTCCATTCAATGAATTGATCGTAGACTTTCAGGCGTAAAAGGGAGCTATGTATCTTTTTTTGCATTATGGACTGAAATAGACGGCCATTTTATCTTGAAATATTTGTGGCGCCTTGCAAGGTCTCTTTTTTGCCATATCAACAAAGACTAACTGCGTGGACCCTGTGTTCAAAAGTACACCATTTTCGTTAAATACCTCATACTCAAATTTAATTCTTACGTTCGGCTTCTCTTTGATATATGTCCTGACGGTTATGAGATCATCGTATCGAGCCGCCTGTATATATTTACACGTAAGATCTGTGACGGGCAACATAACCCCCATCTCTTCTAATTCACGGTATGATATTCCTGTACTGCGAAGCATCTCCGTGCGCGCCACTTCGTAATAAGACGCATAGTTTCCATAATACACATACCCCATTTGGTCGGTCTCCGCATATCTCGTTCGTATAGTAGTCTCGTGTATAAACATGGTGAAAATTGAAAAGTCAAAATTAAAAATTAAAAAGTCAAAAGTGATAAGTCAAAAGTGATAAGTCAAAAGTGATAAGTCAAAAATGCAAGTTGAAAATGGTAGGAAAGCGATACTAATACATAAAACCAAAAAGCCATACCGGAATGATATTTCCAAAACCTATTTCAATACCGTCTTTGGCAACGTAAGCATTTTCCATATTTGCTATTTGTTTCTTGGTCTTGTTTTTACCTCCGATTTCAAACCTAAACTTTTTATCAATCAGAAAATCTGTTGTTTCTGAAAGGTTGATCTCATGCAAACCTTTGAATTGGTTTAAGAAAAACGTTTCTCTGACATTTCCTATATTGGTGTTATCTTTTGCCAGTGCAAACATTAGATTGCTATTATTCAGATATAGTTTCTCAGGTTTTGTCAATACTCCAATTCCGGAGTTATCTTTATACAATTCGTTGACCAGTCCGGCACGTTCTAGAATTTTTATGCTTTGCACCAGCATATTACGGGAAACACCTACCTTTTCACTCAATTTGGTAATATTAGGGGTAAATGGCGCACTCGAAGCAACGGTGATAAGTAATTTCTTTAGCTTCACCAAGGTATCATATTGTAAATTTTCTACTGCATTGATATCTATTTCAATAATTAGATTTATCGTGTTTTGTAATTTCTGAATGTATAGATCTTCATTCTCTTTGTAATAAGGATAAGCTCCCGTTTTTAAATATTTCTCAAATAGGGGTAAGGGTTTTAGCTCATTTAAAACTTCCGTAGCAAGAGCATGGTGGTTTTGTAAAATTTCTGGGAACGAACGAACGATAAGCGTTTTTTTTGTTTCAAATGTTATAAACTCTCTGAAGGATAGCTCCTTTAGATAATAACTTACGGCTCTGCGACTCAAATCTGATTCGGATTTATAAATTTCCAGTAGTGAAGACGAGGTGAAAATAACGTTAAGGTCAGGGAAGTTGTCGTAAACAAGTTTTATCTCTCTGGACCAGCTGGGGTATTTGTGAACTTCGTCAAGAAGTAAATGTGTTCCTCCAAATTGCGCAAACTGTTTTGCGAGATCGTATAACTTGTTTTCAAAAAAATAAATGTGATCTAAACTTACATACAGTGTAGATTGTACCGGCAAATATAGCTTTGCCAATTGCAGAAGCAAGGTCGTTTTTCCGGCACCTCTAGCTCCTTTTACTACAATAAGACGATTACTCAAATCCATTTGATGAACAAGATAACGCTGTATATCAAGGGATATCCGTGCTATTTTAGTTTGGAATTCTAATAATAATGTCTCCATATTGCTTCCTATACAGAGCAAATATATCAAATATTGTTAAATGAAAAAAGCACTTTATTTAATAAATGCTTTCTTGATAAAGCATTTCAAGGTAATTGTTACTTTTTGTTAAACATCCTAATTGAAAAGTTGATGTCTTTTGGTCTGGCCAATTCGCTTAACAAGTGATTGCAATGCAGGATTCCTGTTAACACAACAGTCTTTTTGTGGGGATGCTTTTTCGCAATATTAATTACTAAAAATGAGCGTGAGGTACCAAGGAGTTGTATGAAGGATTATATCGGATGATTAACGCTTGTCGCATATCGTGAATTGTACTTAAGGTAGGTTCGATATCCTACTAAATCAGCATATAATTTGTTCTTTGGGAATTAGAAAGGGTGTCAGCAACCTTTAGGGCGGTTCATAAATTATTTCAACTCATTGACTTTATTCCTGAACAATTTTCGGAGTACAGAAGAACAAGTGGATAATGAGATGAGAGAGCCTGGAGCTTATTCTAAAATATGCCCAAGTTATAGTGTCTCACTAAATCGAGGATCATATGGTAACCAACGACAGAATTACCATGGGCATCCAAGGGAGCGCTGAAAACGGCTATGCCTGCTTCATTAGGAACGCTTATCATAATGCCGCCACCCACACCTGATTTGCTGGGTAAGCCTACTGTGCGGGCATATTCACCGCTAAATTCGTACATTCCTGCAATTAGCATTTGCGATTGGATTAATTTTGATATCTCAGGATTTTTATAGCGTTGGTCACCATCAAAACGAACGCACTGCTGTGCGAAGAAATAGCCTATTTTCGCCAAATCTTCGGTCGTCAGTTCAATAGAGCATTGTCGAAAATAGTTGTCCAGCTGTTCTTCGGAGCCTGAAATCAATCCTGCATTTTTCATGATATAGAACATTCCACGATTACGATGTCCAGTTTCTTTTTCGGAAGCATATACTGTTTCGTTATAATCCAGTGTCGGATTGTCTGTGATATAACGTAGCAATTTTAATATTTTGTCAAAGGGCACTTGTCCATCGCCTGAAATGAGCGATGTGGTCAAGATTGCTCCGGCATTCATCATAGGATTCAGCGGCTTGCCCATTGTTTCCAGGTTGGAAAAGTGATTGAACGGTTTATCCGTACCGAAGTACCCCATTTTTTTAAAGACAGCTTCTTCTCCATTTTCCATGACCGCTACCATCAGGGCAATCGGTTTGGAGATACTTTGCATAGTGAACTTTTTATGCATATCACCTGCTCCGATTAGTAAGCCTTTCTCATTTACTACCGCAATGGCAACAGCTTTTGGATCCATCTTGCCCAATTCGGGGATATAGTCCGCTACTTTCCCGTCGAGATAATAATGTCTGTTTTTGTTCAGAATAGTGGTTAACGATGCTTTAGAGACTTCGCTAATAGGACTGGTATTTTGAGAATAATTGGGTATGCTATCATTGCTTCGTAGCAGGCTTATCTGCATACTCCCCCTACGATACGTATCTTCCGTTTCCAGAATTGTATCTTTTGGACCTTCAAATTCAGCTTCTCTTATTTTCGATTCCGATTTGTCCGTAACGGTCTGCGCCTGCGAATCATTCCGTATAGCTAGAGCAACAAATAAGATAAGCATGTATTTGTACATAGTGCTTTATTTTTTAATATTACGAGCATCTAGCGCGCGTTGAAATTTACGGGCATTGACGAGGTGTTCCGCCTGGGTTACCGCAAAGTTGTGATAGCCAGAAAAATCATCTTTTGCACACATATAGATGTAATCGTGCTTCGCGTAATTTAAAACAGCATCAATAGCTGCGATACTTGGTAGCATAATTGGTCCGGGGGGCAAGCCTTTAAAACGGTATGTATTGTAAGGGTTGTCGATTGTCAAATGCCTGTTCAGGACACGGCGGATAGTGAAATCATTTTGGGCAAAGATCACTGTTGGGTCTGCCTGTAACAAAATGCCCCGCTTTAACCGGTTGAGGTAGAGACCGGCAATTTTCGGCATCTCATCTTTGTGTAGCGCTTCGCCCTTCACAATAGAGGCTAGCACGCTCACCTCTTGCGGTGTTAGATTGAGTGCTGCCGCCTTTTCTTTTCGTTCTGCGTTCCAAAATTTAATGTATTCATCATGAAAGCGGGCTACGATTTTGTCAGGAGAGGTGTTCCAATAAATTTCGTAGGTATTTGGAATAAACATGCTAAAGAAATTGTCTTCCGTAAACCCATACTTCTCCGAGACATCTTCATTATCCAGTATCTCTAAGAAAGTAAGCGAATCCGCCTCGAAGTTTTTACCCAACAGACCGGCAAAATTTTCTTTTAAACGGATGTTTTCAAATCTAAACTTAACGGCCTCCTGATAGCCGCCGCGCAGATTCCCAATCAACCTTCTATTAGATAAGCCTTCACTCAATTTGTATCGGCCAGGTTTTACAGCGGTAGGGTAGTCCATCACTCTGGCAACATAGTCAAAGAATCGAATGTTTTTTACGATGCCTTTTTCCTCAAGTTCTTCTAATACGTCATGGTAGTTGTCTTCGCTGTGCACATAAAGATAAGATTCTTTACTCGTTACACTCGGTCCCAAAAATGCCGAATATCCAATATACCCTACAGTAATACCTATGACGAAGACTACAAGTAAAATAATCTTCACAAATTTTGGGAACCCTCTTTTTTTGTCGCTCATATCAGTTTGCTTAATTGGATAACGTTAAATCCACGGTTGAACCAATTCCCACGAAGCCAGCCGTAGTATCTGGAAGCTGACTAACGACCTTCGCGCTAAGTGAGTCCACGACTGCACCATTGTAGCTGATGCTGCCTAAATTTAATCCAACGCCAGTCAGGGCGAAACGAGCTTCATCTAAAGATAGGCCAATCAGATTTGGCAGCTCAACTTCACTCGATCCGCGGCCGTTCCCCAAAACAAGTGTAACTTTTGAGCCTTTAGGTACCATTCTGCCAGCCTGTAGCGGCTGCCCAGCAAACTTTACATCCAATACCACATCCCGTGCGATATCCGAAACGTAAACCGTGTCGCCTACTTTCAAGGATTGATTGCGTAGTATCGCGGTGGCCTCAATCAAGGTCTTATCTACGATGCTTGGAAAAGCCACATCCGGCGGGGTTTGCGTTATAATAGTAAGGTAAATGGTTCTTCCGGTTTTAACATGCGATTTGGGCTCAGGATCTTGCTCAATAACAAGTCCAGGCTTCATATCCATCTGGTAGATGGAATCTACGAAATACTCCAAGTCAGCGTTTTCCAATGCCTGTATAGCCTGGTCGATCTGCATGCCCTTTACCTGAGGGACTTCTATTGCTACGCCATGCTTTGTGTAGGCCTTAAGCCCAAAGTATATGCCTAAAAATAGAATAAGGATAACAACTAAAGCTGCTATGAGATTTTTTCGAAAAGCATCTGTCTTCAGATACAACAACAGTTTTGACATGGATTCTTTGATATAATACGAGCAATAGTCAAGCCATTTTGCATTGCCCGTCCTAACACATTACATTAAATATAATAAGCAAAAATATTCTTTTCACTTGGTTTTAACATCAGACCGCAAAAAGAACATATGATATAAACGAGCTATCATAGGCCACGTGCGTAGTATTTTAAATCAGTTACAAATATAATTAAACAATGGAAAAAAACTGCAACGGATTATGGAATCAATTCTGCCGTATAGCTCCTCAAGCTTAAGTAAAGCCACCTATCGAAATCTTATGCCTTTACATCAAAACAAGCTAGTTGACAACGTCAAAAAATTGTACAAAATGTAGCCTTCGGTGCGCGCCACTCAAGCCGCGAGAGCAAGCAGTTTACAGGACATTCGCTACGTATTCTGTGTGTTTTAAATTTATTTTATTCCGGGTTTAATAAAAATACTAATAACTTAGCTGTTGATAAGGATTTTTTTGCAGCAGATTAAAAATAGCTTGCAATTATAAACACGGTGACCACTTTGATCTCTTTAGGTTAATATGTCAATAGATTTGAGATATATGATCGATGAAAAATATTTGTTATCGGCCATTGCCAAAGGGGATACTAGTGCCTTTAAAATCTTATATGATCATTATTATCCAATTGTACATCGTTTCGCAAGCCAATTAGTTCCTTCCAAGAGTATGGCGCAAGATGTTGTTCAGGATGTGATGATTGTTGTTTGGGAAAAGGGGAGGGAACTCCACAGGGTTGAGAATATCGAAAGCTATATAAAATCTATTGCAAAGCGTAAGGTGATTGACTTGATCAGACGGGATATTCGGTTTAAAAAATATGAACAGCACCGTAGTTGTGCTGAGGTGGAGTTGAGTGAAGCCTTGATAGCGACGATATACTTAAAAGAAACAAACGAACATTTAAACAACGGGATAGCATTGCTTCCGAAGCAACAGCAACTCGTTTATCGTATGTGTCACCAGCAGTATCTGAAATATGAAGAAGTCGCTGCTAAACTCGGGATTTCCAAAGGTACCGTACATAAGCATATGAAATTGGCGCTGAAGTTTTTAAGAGATTATCTAAGAAAATATGTCATTCTATCTATGATAATGGATGTAATCTGGAATCTTTAAAAAAAAAGTAAATTTTAATTACCCCTAATGCTTCTGTCTTACGACTTACTATTAAATACGCAATAGCACATTAGCTAGCAGTGGTTTTATGGAAAACAGGGCAAGAATATATTATCTTTTTTCACAACAGCAGAAATCTCAGTTATCGGAATCCGAATTCTCTGAATGGAAGATGCTTTTGGAAGATCCCTTTTCTGAGCCTATTCTAGAAGAGCTTATGGAAGATTTTTGGAGCAATAAAGATGTAAACATTGCACCCTTAGCTTCAGAACAAGTTCAATTTATCTATCAACGTGTCATATTGCATAAGCAGTATAGGGGTCGTTCAAAAGTCGCTTATATAAAGTTCATCCTTGCTGCTGCCTGCGTTTTGATATTCGGGGTCATTAGTATCTCTACATTAACAATATCAAAACAGTATTCAATAAAAGGACTGGAAAAACTTGTGGTAGAACAGATAGATTATTCAGCATTTGACCAACCCGTGCTGTGTATTGATGAAAATACAGAAATAAAATTGGATGACGTGCCACTGGGGAATATTTATGAAGATGACGACTATATAGTTATTAAAACTAAGGAGGGGGGGATTGAATATAAATCAAAATCTGAGAATAGCGTCTCAAGAGTGATAAAGCATAAAATAATTGTTCCAAGAAAAAGGATATTTCAGGTTGGTCTTTCCGATGATACACGAGTGCATTTGAATGCAGAAAGTTACATCTCATTTACAAATGCCTTTGGATCGGATCGAGTTGTGTTGCTAGCTGGCGAGGGCTATTTCGATGTTAGGCACAGAGAGGGGATTCAAAATACACCAATTCCATTTTCTGTAGAAACAGGAAAGCAAACATTAACCGTCCTAGGAACTGTTTTCAACATCCGATCGTATCCTGAAGAAGCAGAGACGTCAACGCTATTGAAAGGTAAAGTGGCTATAGAATGCTTATCGAAACAAACTCACCGAAAGGAAGTATTGTCACCGGGACAGCAATTAACATTCGATGGTGCTGAAATTTCGATCGGTGAAGCGGATATTGATCTGGTTGTTTCTTGGTTGAATGGAGATTTCCTTTTTGATGACATCTCACTTGATAAAGTTATGAGGGAATTGTCACGCTGGTACGACATTGACGTGGATTATAAATCACTCCCCAAGAGCAAAAAATTCTACGGCAAGATTCGAAGATCGTCAAATATAGAAGATATTCTATTGGCAATTGAGCGGACGAGTAATGTAAAACTAACTATGAAAGGAAGGAGAGTTATGGGTTCGAGCTAAATAACAGCTTAAAATTATGAAGACTAAAATCGGCGATGCTACCAACATCACCGATTCAATAGTTGATTGACGGATAATTAATCAATATACTATAAACTTAATACACAAATATATGAAACTACTGTTACGTTTAGGCTACCTTTTGTCGATTGACAGAGGGAGGCATCAAGCCTACTCGAAATTATGTTTTCTAGGCTATCTTATTATTAATTTAAATCTTCTTTTACTAATGGGGAGTAGCGTGCAAGCTCAGTCTGCGACCTTTTCACAGAAGGTAACCATTAAAATGAAAAATGGTCAACTAAAAGACTTTATGGAAGAATTAAGTAAGCAATCCGGGTACGACTTTCTTTATGAAAAAGCTTACTTAAAAACAGCAAACCCTGTTACATTGGACGTGCGACATGCCGATGTCCGCACCGTATTATCCATAGCATTCCGAGATCAACCATTTTCCTATAGCATACAGGGTAAAATGATTATTTTAAAAAACCGAGATAATAAGACAGCGAAAACAGAGTACCCTGCTCAACAATCGATTAAAGGTGTTGTACATGATATGAATAATTCTCCACTGCCAGGAGTGAATATAAGTCTCGCCCAAGGAACACCAATTACTGCCAGCGATGAAAAAGGATTATTTGAAATCACCTATTCAAAAGAACAGTCGGAATTTGTCTTCCGTTTAATGGGCTATGCAGAAAAGAAGATTTCTGTTAGGGACGAAACATTCCTTAGCGTAACATTATCGCCAATAACGGATAGCTTGGATGAAGTAGTTGTTGTTGGATATGGCACGCAAAAGAAATTAAATGTAGTAGGCTCAGTATCTACGGTTAAAGCAGAACAGATCGTAAATAAGCCCGTAACAAACTTAGCGGAGGCGCTAACTGGTGAGGCGCCTGGCCTTACCATTACCCAATCTTCTGGCCAGCCCGGAACAGTAAATACCAGTCTTAGAATAAGGGGGGAGGGGACCTGGGGAAATTCTGCGCCGCTTGTTTTGGTAGATGGTGTTGCCATGAACATGTTTGATGTAATGCCATCTGATGTTGAAAGCGTAACCGTGCTTAAAGATGCATCTGCAGCAGCAATCTATGGATCAAGAGCGGCCAACGGTGTCATCTTGGTCACGACCAAAAGCGGAAAAGCCGGGAAACTAGCGATAACGTATAATGGAAGCGTAGGACAGCAGTATGCTACAAGGCTACCAAAACCGGCTTCGTCCTGGCAATATGCCGAGATGTACAATAAAGTTGCCGAAAACATTACGGGCGTTCCCGGATCTACATTTTCTCCAGAGAAAATTGATAGAATGAAGAATGGAGGCGATCCAGATGTCCTCGAAGGAAATACAAATTGGTACAAAGAGTTGATAAAGCCAGCCCTCCAAACCATGCATAATCTCACGATGCAAAATGGGAACGATAAGACCACCTACCTAGGTTCCTTAGGTTACACTAAACAGGACGGGGTCATAAATTCAACTTATGATAGGTATAATATGCGTCTGAATACAACCACTAAATTTAACGATTGGCTTAAAGTAGGCGCAAATATGTCCTACATAAACGACGAAAGAAAAGAGTCGCCCAGTGGAGCTGCCGCCTCGTATTATTATGTGCCACGGTCGATGCCTTATTATCCAGTACAGTATTCTGACGGCACTTGGTCTTTTCTCTCAGCGCCTCAAAATGCAGTCCGCCGTTCTACTTACGATTACGGCCTGCAATCCGTACGGGGAGACAAGCTTTCCGTACTCGTAAGTCCAGAAATTTCGCCGATTGCTGGTCTGGTGATAAAAGGGACATTTGGTTATGAAAGCAAATCATTCCTGCAAAAAAGATCGACAAACATAGTGAAATACGACGCTTTTGCGCCAGCTGGTCAGGCAGAAAATATCATCATTGCCCGCAACGAACAATCCGACGATTATACGCAAGAACGTAATTTTACCGGATTCCTAACTGCAAACTACAGCAAAACGATTTTAGCGCATAGTTTTTCCGCTATGGTAGGGTTGTCCGCCGAATCAATGCGGTATAATTCTTTGCAGGGAAGTAGAAAGGATTTTCCAAGTAATGATTTTTCTGAAATCTCGCTCGGAGATATCAATACTTCTCAAGCTTATGGCACATCTTACGAGCAATCTCTTGCCTCTATATTCGGAAGGATCAACTACAGTTATGATAATAAATACATATTTGAGACAAGTGTCAGACGAGATGGATCCTCGAAGTTTGCTCGCGGCAGCAAATGGGGGACCTTTCCGGCATTCTCATTAGGATGGCGCATATCCGAAGAGAAATTTTTTGAATCCTTTAAATCTGCAATCCCAGAATTTAAATTAAAGGCCTCTTGGGGAAGGCTAGGCAATAATCAGATCGACAATTTTTTATTCCTCAGTACGTATGCGGCTGGCAACTCGTATATCTTCGAGACTGGTCTCCAGTCATCCTTTCGCGAGGCCATTATGGGAAATAATTTGATCACTTGGGAAACGACTACACATAAGAACCTGGGTTTTGATCTATCCACATTGAAAGGCAAACTAGACATCTCGTTCGATTGGTATGATAGGGTAACCGATAATATCTTGCTAAATCTAGAAGCGCCTTCCTTGTTGGGCATCACAGCTCCTATACAAAACGCAGGATCGGTACAAAATCGTGGTTGGGAAATATCAATGGGCTGGAAAGATCAGATCGGAGAAAATTTTAAATACAATGTCACGGCAAACCTATCAGATGTTCGGAATAAAGTGCTCGATCTGAAAGGCTATAGATCCGCAACAACATCGTTAACGACCCGTATCGAAGGCCAACCGCTCAACGCGTTATTTGGGTGGGAGACGTTAGGAATTGCCACAAGTCAAGAGCTCTATGATCAACATGCCACGGTCATGAAGGCCTTCATACCTAATTGGTCGATAGGGGATATTATCGTAAGAGATCGTGATGGTGATGGCCAAATAACCGCTTTGGATAAGACAGTTATTGGCAATACTATTCCCCGATACACATACGGGCTAACGTTGGGTGGTCAATATAAGAAGCTTGATTTTAACCTTTTATTCCAGGGAGTTGGCAAAAGGGACGGCTATTTGGGTGGGGATGTTATAGAGCCGATGGGGATATTCTCGGCGTTGGAAGAACATTATTTAGAGTCGTTTGATCCCAAAAGACCAAATGCTGATGCGTACTATCCGCGTTTATTAGGTGCTGAACAAAGGCACAATTGGCAGAACTATTCACATTGGATACAGAATGCAGCTTATTTAAGACTAAAAAACGTCGCTATAGGATATTCGTTTATTTTTCCAAAGGCAAGTATAAGAAGTGTCAGAGCCTATGTTAGTGGACAGAATCTTTTGACCTTTACGAAATATCGAGTTTTTGATCCCGAAAATGGTCTGAATTCCATATCCTTTCCGAACGTTGCTATTTATACACTAGGGATAAACGTTGATTTCTAATTTTAAGCTTAAAAACATGAAAATCGTAATCTATTTGTATGTATTCACAGGCGTTCTGCTTTCATCCTGTGAAAAGTTTTTAGATGCTGAGCCGACAACATCGGTCACGCAAGATAATTATTGGAGAACACAAAGTGATGTGTCTAATTTTGTAACAGATATCTATGCGACAACCTTTCCGGTCGTCTACGAAGGGTCGATCTTTTTTGATGAAATGATGTCTGATAATGCATTTTTGGTTTGGTCAGGTTGGTATACGAATATCCGTCTTTTAGCTAATGGTACGCAGGATGCAAGTGGAACCGCGCCCTATAACATCTGGACCCGGCATTATGCTAATATTCGGAAGTGTTATAGCGTGTATGAAAATATAGACAAGGTAGAAGGTATTTCTGCTATAGATAAGGAAACTTTGCTTGCAGAGGTAGAATTTCTAGAGGCATATAACTATCATAGATTGGTTTTCTTTTTTGATAAAGTACCGCTGATCACCAAAACATTAACCGACCAGGAAAGCAAGACGGTGACACAATCTGACCGGGAAACAGTTCTAAACCATATCCTTGATCGACTAAACTTATCGATCGAACGCCTTTCAGATAAGACACAGCCTAAGGGAAGAGCCGACTGGGGAAGTGCCTTAGCGCTAAAAGCTCGGGTTTTGCTACTCGAAAATCGATTTGAAGAATTGCTGCCGATCACGCAGGAACTTTCCGCAAAGTATAGCCTGAACATGGCAGGCGATAGGCCATACGAAGATCTTTTTTCGGGTATGGCAGAAAATTCGAATGAAATCATTTTTTCTATAATAAGAAGGGCATCCAGCGGGGGAGTTGCTGAAGGACATTTTGCAAATCAGATCTTTTTCTTGAAAGGTATGTCGGGTGGAGATGCCTTGCGAGCATGCACTCCGACGGGGTCATTGGTTGATGCATATCCTATGGCAGATGGAAGACTGATACGTGAAAATGGCTCAAGTTATTATCCTGCTACACCTTATTTGAATCGTGATCCTCGACTCTATCAAACGGTGATTTATCCAACAGGGAATATTAAATACTGGGACGGTTCGTCGATACAATCGACGTTGTATGACCCGGAGGACAGTTCTACACAGATAAAACTTCAACAATACGATGCGCCGGAACCATCATCTAGCGGTTACATGTGGAATAAGTATGTCGACTGGTCTCCACATGCTATGGTTCAGATTACCGACTGCACAAATGATATCATCATCATGCGCTACGCTGATATTTTGTTGATGCGCGCCGAAGCGCTTGTTGAGCTTAACGGTTCAGGTTCCAAATCTGAGGTGATCGATATCATCGACCAATTACGTAATAGAGCAAAGGGAGGTCTTGTTCATCGCGAAAATTATAATACGCAAGGAGAGCTGTTAGACCTAGTTCGTAATGAAAGGCGGATTGAACTAGCAAATGAAGGGTTGCGCTATTTCGATCTTATTCGTTGGCGTATTGCTGAAAAGTCGCCCATAACGGAAGGGTATGGTTTGCGTGGGGATCTATATGGTGCCAGGATGCGTAAAGATGGCGTAGGCAGATCCGACCGTACCGTTGCTGTACAGGGGCAGGAAAGGAGATGGATAGAAGAGCGCTTCTTTAATCCTGCTAAGCATTATTTGCAACCCATTCCGCAAAAAGAGATAGATCTCAATCCCAATTTGGTACAAAATCCAAATTGGTAGAATGGCCCAATTTGAATATGTTATTTAACAATAATCAGAAACGATATGTATAAAATTATTATTTTTTCAGCCCTATTTTTTGCGACGTCATTAGCATGTCGACAAACGAACGCGCAAGTGACGGTCACTAATCCAAAAACAGACAAACAGTTGCTCGATAATTTTCAAAATGCCAAGTTAGGAATGTTCATCCACTGGATGGTATGTCATCGAGAAGGAATGGGAGACTCCTGGGCCATCGGTTCAAAGATCAAATCTAAAGCGCAGTCCGATTCCATCACCATGCTATGGAATCCCATACATTTTGATGCCAAAAAGATGGTAGAGACCGCCCGCAAAGCAGGCGCAAAATATATGGTCGTCATATCCAAACATCACGACGGGTTTGCTATTTGGGATAGCAAATTCACCAGTTTTGACCTTGAGAAAAGTCTCTTTAAACGGGACATTTTGGCTGAGTTAGGAAAAGAATGTAGACAGCAGGGCTTACTGTTTGGAATATATTATTCCATAGCAGATATTGATTACCTTGGTTGGGAAAGAATGCCAACAACTGAATCCGGGATCCCTGAACCTAGGCATGGAAAGCAGGCCTTTATTGAATTTGTTAAAAACCAAAGCGCGGAATTAATTAAGAACTATTCTCCAGATATTTTATGGTATGATGGACATTGGTTAGACCCGCTTTGGGGGCCTAAAGAGGGGAAGCTCCTTTACGACTATCTTAAAACATTAAAACCAGACATCTTGGTCACCCGTCTTTCCATCACAAAAGACTATGATAATGCGGAAACATTTTTTCCATATGGACATTCCGGGGACTTTTTTTCGATGGAGGCAAAAACGGCAGACGCCCCGCCTTTTCCTTGGGAAGCCTGCACCAGCGTTAGCTATCCGGTTTATGCTTATGAACCCAGTGCGCCGCTGATCGCTAAAGAAAAATTACTGACAGATTTCAGCAAAACACTTTGTGGAAATGGTAATTTTTTGCTGAATATAGGTCCTGATGAACAGGGGATATTGCCTCCCAAATTGGTAGAAAAATATATGGAATTGACGCAATGGATCGAAAAGTATCCGGAAGCAGTGTATAACACGCGCGGAGGACCCTACACACAAGGCGATTGGGGCGGAAGCACTTATCAGGGAAAAAACATCTACATTCATCTGCGCGACGTGTCGAAATTTCCAAATGAAATTGTTTTGCCATCTTTTTATCGAGTAAAAAATGTCACGGATCTACAGACTAAGACCAAATTACGTTTCCAGCAAAAAGAGCAGCGCCTATCAATTCAAATACCGAATACTTTCACAAAGGAAGCGATCCCGGTAATTAAAATAGAGTTGGATAAAGAGTTTATCTTTAAAAGCTGGCTACCGCTAACACAGTAATGTGTTGAAAAAAATTCGTTTTTCCGTGCAGCGCAGATTATATTTGTTTACCAATTGACGTAATCGTGAACGAGCTGTGATTATAGTCACACCTCGTTCGCCAAACATGGAAGAAATTATTAGATGAAAATAAAAGTAGCATTAATTACAGGAGGATACACAGGAGAGGCCGAAGTGTCTTATAAAAGCGCGTCTTTTGTACAAAGCCAGTTAGATACAGAGAAATACGATGTATACCCCATTACCATAAGTTTAGCTTCATGGTTTCATGTAGATGATGCTGGTGTTAAACATCCTGTAAATCGGGAAGATTTTTCACTGACGGTGAACGAACATATTGTAAAATTTGATGTCGCTTTTATCGTAATCCATGGAACTCCTGGTGAAGATGGTCGTCTTCAGGGGTATTTTGATATGATTAATTTACCGTATACCTCTTGCAGCGCGCTTACTTCGGCTTTAACGATGAATAAAGGATATACCAAAGCCATCTTAAAAGATATCCCCAACCTATTTGTTGCGAATTCTGTTTTACTTTTTGAGTCCGGGCGTAAGGATGGCGCTACATTGGTCGAAAAGCAGCTTCATTTGCCTTACTTCGTGAAGCCCAATGCTGGAGGGAGTAGTATTGGTATGACAAAAGTAAAGACTTTGGAAGAACTACCGTTGGCATTAGATAAAGCCTTCGATGCTGAAAATACTGGCAAACAAGTCTTGGTCGAAGAATTTGTGACCGGACGTGAATTCTCCCAAGGGATTTTTCGTAATGCAGGGGGCGAACTGATCGTTTTGCCAGCTACCGAAGTACGGACTACGCGTGAGTTTTTTGATTTCGAAGCGAAATATATTCCAGGATTAACAGAGGAAATAACCCCGGCAGATCTTTCATCGGAGCAGCAACAGCGTGCCGCACAAATCATAAAGGAGATTTACGTTCGTCTAAATTGCAAGGGCATGGTGCGTGTAGATTTCTTTTTAGAGCAAGAGACAGATCATTTCTATTTTATAGAGATCAATACTATTCCAGGGCAGACAGCGCAAAGTTTTATTCCGCAGCAGGTGAGGGCTTATGGTATGAAAGAATCGGATTTCTATGGACAATTAATTGACGCCGCCCTGCAAAAAAGCTTATAACATGTAATGTACGCTGATTTTTAACGCGAAATGGATAGGTATGCTCCAAATGCCATGGCTTAGTTATACGCATTAGAATAAAAAATAAGGAGAATAGGCTGGCTGTCGCTATTCGTCAATAATAATTTAAAAACGGCTGTTTTTGACATCAATTATTTTCTTTATGATCTGCACTTATGATGTCCTTGACTTTTACGTGCTCATTCGTTGTTAGTCATGTAGAATTTACATTTTGTTTATTTCCTCTTAATCTTGAATTGTTAAATATTTTTTATTTTTGAGAAATATCTATTCAAATGAATGCAAAATTGTTTTTAAGTTTGGTTACTTTCTTACTTATTGCACGTGTAGAAAGTGGCATGGCGCAAGAAGGTGCTGTTGCCTTAGCGTCCAAACGAAACTCGGATAAGTCCGTCGAAATTACCTACCAAAAACTAGATCCCGGCACCTTCACCGTGGCACTTACCTTCAAAGAGTTGCAGAATGCGGAAGCTGCTAAAACCGAATATACATTGCGTGGTTATTCGGGCCAATTGACCACATTGACACCCTCGAATAAAGATCAGTCCATATCCTATTCCTATACCTACCGTTTTATAAGAGGCAAGCTTAATCCGCGTGTAAACGAAGAGATCACCTACGCGCTTCCCTATGAAGCGGGAACGCTTATGTCTATCCGGGAAGCCTCTTTTTTGAAAGCCAGTTATTTCGGCAACAGTACACCCGACGATTGGAAAAGTTACGTGATGACAACGACATCACAGCAAACAGTCGTTGCCAGCCGCAAAGGCATTGTTGTGGAGGTCAACAATAAATTTGAAGATGCCGGCCAAGAAGGGTCCTCTTATACAAGCGAGCGTAATGACGTTACCGTTGAACATGAAGACGGATCCATCGCTAGCTATGCAGGTTTTGCTAAAAATAGTATAGCAGTAAAAGTAGGTACAGAGGTGCTGCCCGGAACTGTCCTAGGGAAGAACGTGAAACGAGATACCGATAGATTTGGGATCTATTTTATGGTGATGTACCTAAAGAGTGCCGATTTTAATATGAACAAGGGTAAGAATATGGCGACAACAAAAAGTTTCTATGGCTTTCTAACCCCAAAATTTTGGGTCAATAATCAACCGGAAACGCTCAGTGACAAAAGTCAATATGACGCAGAGATTCCTAATGAAGTTATTACGCAGGAAATGTCAAAAAAAGAATTAAAGCGATACAATAAATCTAATTGAGCAAAAAACCAGACCTGCAGGAATGCAGGTCTGGTTTTTTTTGCTCTTATTTGCTAGCAGACGAAGGCTAGTTTCGTTCCCAAACTTCATACGTGAAGGGATATGCATGCCGGTCGTCTACGGGATGTTCTTCACTATTTACCCTCTTCCATTCGTCTTGCGGGAATTCGGGGAAGAAAGCATCTGCCTCGAATGATGCGTGTACACGAGTTAATAATATTTTATTAGCGTGCGGCAACCACTGTTTATAGATATTTCCACCACCGATAATAAATACTTCCCGTTCATCTCGGCAATAGGTTAGAACCTCGTTTATCGAATTGGCAACATCAACTTCTTCAGCAGTCCACTCCTCATCTCGCGTCAAGACAATGTTTCTTCTATTGGGTAGCGCTTCGCCCATAGAGTCGTAAGTTTTCCTGCCCATCACGATAGAATGATCAGTCGTTTGATTCTTAAAATATCGGAAGTCATCAGGCAGGTGCCAAAGCATTTTATTGTCTTTGCCGATGGCGTTGTTCTCAGCGGCTGCTACTATTAACGTTATTTTAAGATTACTCATACTATATAAAGATTATACTGAAATTTATTGGTGGAAAACATCCTTCCTTTTTTAAACGGCGACGGGTGCTTTGATGTGCGGATGAAAATCATAATCCAACAGTTCGAAATCTTCGAATTTGAAATCAAAGATATTTTTCACCTCAGGATTTATTTTCATGCTGGGTAACGGTTTAGGATCTCGTGCCAACTGGCGCTCCGTTTGTTCAAAATGGTTACTGTAAATGTGTGCATCGCCAAGGGTGTGCACGAAGTCACCAGCCTCCATGTCGCACACTTGGGCAACCATCATAGTCAATAGTGCATACGACGCAATATTGAAAGGTACGCCAAGAAAGATATCGGCACTTCGCTGATACAGCTGGCAGGATAGGCGCGGTTTTAAAATTCCTTTATCCGGTTGCGCAGGGGCGACATAAAATTGAAAAAAAGCGTGGCAGGGTGGAAGTGCCATATTTTCTATTTCGGCGACATTCCAAGCAGATACGATAATCCTTCTGGAATCTGGCGAGGTCTTCAGCTGCTTAATAACCTGTGCAATCTGGTCGATATGTCGGCCATCCGGCGTAGGCCATGAGCGCCATTGTGAGCCGTAAACTGGCCCAAGATTTCCGCTTTCATCGGCCCATTCATCCCAGATGCTGACGCCATTTTCTTTTAAATACTGAATGTTCGTATCACCTCGTAAAAACCAAATTAATTCATGGATGATCGAACGCAGATGTAGCTTTTTTGTGGTCACCAATGGAAATCCGGCCTGCAGGTCAAAACGCATCTGATACCCAAATACGCTGCGCGTTCCGGTTCCAGTCCGATCCGCCTTATCAACGCCTTGCTCATAAACATGTGATAGTAAATCCAGATATTGTTTCATAGCGAAATGCCCAAAAGTGTGATCACGAAGATACTTTTTTTTACATCATTACAATATCACAATTTTTCCACATCACACATTTTGCGACATTTTATGTATTTTTGCGGACTATCATGAGCAAGAAAGTCGCATTTTATACCCTGGGTTGCAAGCTGAATTTTTCGGAAACCTCTTCTATTGGCCGGATCTTTAAAGATGCGGGTTACGAAACCACGCCTTTTAATAGCCCTGCTGATGTGTATGTCATCAACACCTGTTCCGTAACAGATCATGCCGACAGAAAATGCCGCAAGGTTGTAAAAGAAGCGTTAAAGCATTCACCAAATGCATATGTGACAATCGTCGGTTGCTACGCGCAGCTCAAACCAAAAGAAATCGCTGAAATCCCCGGTGTTGATATGGTCTTGGGTGCTGCAGAGAAGTTCAACATTATCGAACATATTAACGACCTCACCAAGACCGAGAAAGCGATCATCCACAATGCGCCGATAGATGAAACAAACCAATTCGTTTCTGCCTTTTCTATTGGAGATCGTACCCGTACCTTTCTTAAGGTGCAGGATGGATGTGATTATTCCTGCACGTTTTGCACCATCCCATTGGCTCGAGGCGCGAGCCGATCTGGTAAAATTGACGATATTGTTCAGCAGGCGACAGAGATTGCTGCATCCGGTGTTAAAGAGATCGTGCTAACGGGTGTGAATATAGGCGACTACGGCATTCGTGACGGCAAAAGGCAAGATCGATTCTTGGATTTAGTAACTGCTTTGGACGATGTGGAAGGCATAGACCGCATACGAATCTCTTCGATAGAACCTAACTTGTTGTCCAATGAGATAATAGAATTTGTAGCGCAATCAAAGCGTTTTGTTCCTCATTTCCATATGCCCCTTCAATCCGGAAACAATAAAGTATTGGGTATGATGCGGAGACGATACAAACGCGAATTGTATGCAGAGCGCGTCGCCAAAATCAAATCACTTATGCCCGATTGCTGTATAGGCGTTGACGTTATTGTTGGTTTTCCTGGGGAGACTCGCGAAGACTTCATTGATACCTACAATTTTCTTAACGATCTTGATATATCATACCTCCACGTATTCACGTATTCAGAACGAGAAAATACCATTGCCGCGCAAATGGAAGGGGCCGTTCCCGGCGCTCAACGTAGCGATCGTAGTAAAATGCTGCATATCCTTTCCGAGAAAAAGCGGCGGGCATTCTTCGATCAACAAATCGGAAAAATCGGTGAGGTTTTATTCGAAGGCGATGTAAAAGATGGCTATATGCACGGTTTTTCCAAGAACTATGTCAAAGTTCGCGCGCTCTATGATCCACTATTGGTTAATGAGGTTGTCCCTGTACGATTTACCGCTATAACCGATCAATGCGAAGTCGAGGTGGAAGAGGTGCAGGAATCGCTCGTACATTAAATCTGAATAGTTGATATTTAAAGCATTATAGTTTTTTCGTTTCCGTTAGCAATTGTCATTTCTCCACGAGCTAACCGTTCCGTGGTATCCCATCCTTGTTGCTAATAATGTGTTCGTCCTAATTAGTTTCACAAATCCTATGTAAAGTCGTATTTCTTCTTTTGAAATTGTTACAAAAACACAAATTATTCAATTTTCAAGGCGTTAAAAAAAATTAGACAAACGATTGTTTTTTTTGGATAAAACGTTTTGCTGAACTATTTGTGCTTTTTTAGTTAAATATTTTCAATATTTATTACTTATAATTGTGTGCGTTAAGAATGTATAACGATTATAAACTAAAAAAGGGGAATACAGTGTTGGTTGTTAAAAAATTAGTATTTGCAAGTTGTTTTTTTCTAATGATTGCCCTGAATCGATAAGAACTTCGATGATGCAACTCCTCTAAGAAATATATAATAAAGTGCGATCTGAATTTCAACCACTACGAACTACTAACTAAATAAACTGCAAGGCGTACGATGCTCTTACACTTATTCGAGGGTCTTTAAGCAACTGGCATCAACGAAATCAGGTTAAATAGCAACGATAGATATTTAATAGGCATTCCAATTATTAAATGTGTCGTTTCATTCGATCAGATCACTTGCAGATACTATACGCAATAGCTTTCAGTAGAAGGGCTACCGTGAAAAATAATAGATGTAACACCAAATTACAATATCATGGGAAATAGTATAAACCAAAGTTTTAAGGACGCATCAACAAACCCTGTCGGAGCTCGACACGGCAGGCAGTTACGAGTAATTGCGCTTTCAATAGTTCTTTTAGCCACCCTTAGTGCGCAATCGTGTAAAGAACAGTTACAGCTTACCCAAGAATCGGCAATGGCGAACGTATCGAATACCCCCGATAGCTTGCTTGGCGCTCCAAAAACGCAAGTCTTCCAGCAAAAAATTGGTCGTTATTCGGAGGCTATCGGGAGGCTACAACTTAGGTATGGGCAAAATAGTTGGCAGCCAACAGGTTTATATATAGATAGTAGTTCCATCATTACAGTGCATGTAAGGAAAATTTCTGGAGATGATTTGCCGAAATTGATGATTGGAACACCAAGCAACGGCCGGCGCGACTACAGTACTTGGTGTCAATTGAAAGAAGGTACAAATGTCATTAATACGGATACAGATTTAACGAGTTTTTATATTAACAAACCGGAGAAAGAAAAATGGGGAGGGAATGCTTATATCGAATATAATTCCGATTCGCCAGGGATGATGGGTGAAGTTGAAATCACTTTTGAAGTTGGTTTTAAGAAAGTTCCGTATTACGTGAAAGGAGTTACGAGTCCTGCCGATTACCAAAGGATGTTGGATGTTTTTGAAGATAGTGACAATGCCACGCTTGTGTCCGATAGAGCGATATTAACATTTACGATGCAAAATGCGCTGCAATACCGAAACTCTGATATAGACAGTTTGCTGCTTATCTGTGATCAAGTTATTGAAAGTGAGGAAGCGATTAGCGGTTTAGATAATTCGTCACCCGAACACCATCCACGCACCAGTCGAATTCTGATTACAGACTTCCCCGCCGGAAATCCATTTTCGGGCTCACTCACAATAGGCATTCCTAAAGGCTCTATTAAGGAGCTTTTAATCCCCTCTGTATTAAAAGGATCATGGTTGTTTTTTCACGAAATGGGTCATGCTCATCAGCAGATATGGACTTGGGACGTTGTTCGAGAAGTCACAGCTAATATATATTCGCTGGCTGCTGAGCGTACAATGGGTGTAACACCTGGGCTTTTCGTCCGAGATAATGTTTGGCCAACAGTTACAACTTATTTAGCTAGCCCGGAGGCAGATCGGAATTTTAATACAGATAGTTTATTGGGGCATTATGGCAGATTAGGTATGTTCCATCAACTTTGGTTAGCCTATGGAGACAGCTTTTACCAAGAATTGCATAAAAAATGCCGTATAGAAAGACCTACGTTATCGAGTGACGATCAAAAGATGGGTTATTTTATGACTAGCGCTTGTGATGTGTCAGGCGAGGATTTAACGGAGTTTTTCGAAAAATGGGGGCTTCGAGCATCTGCGGAAACGTATACCGCTATTGCTAATAAAAATCTGCCCGCGCCCGCAATAGATATAACCACACTTCGGGATTGATGGTCGGCGTGCGCGCAGGGCAGTTACGACTCATATTTGTATGCGAAGTTTATATAGTTCGGTAATTATTTGATCTCATACAATAGCAGAGCTAACGTGTTTAATTTCAATTCTATATCGAAAGGGATTTAAAAGAAAGAATTAGTGATTAGGGTTTGGTTAGACATGATTTAAGCGGACATTTCCATATAAAATACAGCAAAATTTTTGACAACTAATTCGTAGTACTATGAAAAATGTAATTAAGAAGCAACCGATGGAATCCTCAATAAATAGTATGAGAGGACTACATCCCTTATGGGTAGGGATACTTGCAGTTTCTTTTCTATTATTGTCGGCTATAAGCCTGCAATCGTGTAAAGAACAGCTACAGCTTACCCAAGAATCGGCAATGGCAAACGTATCGAATACCCCTGATAGCTTGCTTGGCGCTCCAAAAACGCAAGTCTTTCAGCAGAAGGTTTTGCCTGACTCGGAAGCTAGTAGTCGGTTGCAATTGCGGCAACGGCAAAATAGCCTGCAACCCACAGGGTTATATGTAGACAGCGGTTCTGTCGTTACGGTGCATGTGCGGACAATTTCGGGGAATGGTTTGCCAATATTGATGATTGGCACGCCCCACAACGGCAGGCGGGACTATGTTACTTTGTACCAATTGAAAGAAGGCACAAACGTCATTAATACGGACACAGATCTAACAAGTCACTACCTGAACACCCCAGAAAAAGAAAAATGGGGAGGGAACGCTTATATTGATTATAATTCGGAGTCACCAGGGATGATGGGTGAAGTTGAAATCACTTTTGAAGTTGGCTTTAGGAAAGTTCCTTATTATGTGAAAGGAGTTACGAATCCTGCCGATTATCAAAGGATGTTGGATGTTTTTGAAGATAGCGGCAATGCCACGCTTGTGTCCGATAGAGCGATATTAACCTTTACCATGCAAAATGCGTTGCAGTACCGAAACTCCGATATCGACAGTTTGCTGCTTATCTGTGATAAGGTTATTCAAAGTGAGGAAGCAATTAGCGGTTTAGATAATTCATCACCCGAACACCAGCCACGCACCAATCGAATTTTAATGACAGACTTCCCTGATGGAAATCCATTCTCGGGGACATATGCTATAGGCTTTCCCCAATATTTTATGAAAAATATTTTGACGCCATCATTATTAAAAGAATCGTGGGGTTTCTTTCATGAACTGGGGCACACGCATCAGCAGGTATGGACATGGGACGTGCTGGGCGAAGTTACGGTTAATATATATTCATTGGCTGCTGAGCGCACAATGGGTGTAACACCAGGGCTTTTCGTCCGAGATAATGTTTGGCCAACAGTTACAACGTATTTAGCTAGCCCGGAGGG
>NZ_JJMU01000009.1 GCF_000757725.1 Sphingobacterium deserti | reverse complement strand
TAGCCTATGGAGACAGCTTTTACCAAGAATTGCATAAAAAATGCCGTATAGAAAAACCTACGTTATCGAATGACGATCAAAAGATGGCTTATTTTATGACTAGCGCTTGTGATGTGTCGGGCGAAAATTTAACGGAGTTTTTCAGAAAATGGGGGCTTCGAGCATCTGCGGAAACGTATACCGCTATTGCTAATAAAAATCTGCCCGCGCCCGCAATAGATATAACCACACTTCGGGATTGATGGTTCTCGGTAAATTGCCGGAATTTTGCGGTGTTTAGTCCCGCTATATTTGCAAGGGCCAGCTGTTATGGCCCTTGCAAATAGCATGTAGCAATTGATTGTTTACAATTCTTATGTTCTTCTTTGCGCATAAGCTAACCATATTGCCGGGGGCAAAACGTTAAACCGGCGCTAATTTAATAAAGCTAACTCAATCAGGTTATGAAATATTTTTATCATTACGCGGTCATGCTTGTCATATGCATATTTAGTCTCGGAACATGGGCTGAGGCACACGCCGACGGAAAGATAAAGATGATGTTTGGCGATGTACAGTCGACCTCATTCTTCCAAAAAGATACGATAGGAAAAGGTAGTCCAAGCAAGCCGACTGTCCTGTCAGCACCGTCGGATACGGTAGGAAAAGACAGCATCGATCAAAGCGACGTGATCGTTCACTACAACGTCGATCCTACTAAGCCCCACATGGGGAAGGACAGTGTATACATTGGGGCGATTTCTAGGTTTCCTTTTATAGCATTGCCACAATACTTAAAGGGAGCTGTTGCTGGCCTGTATGGGCAGGAAACATCTGGAGAGCCGGGCACGGTACAGCAGGCTGTCATTATTAGGGGACTTAGCCATCCGGTTTTCACGCCTTATGATATAGCTAAAAACAAGCCTTTGATTATCCTGGATGGTGTACCGCTCATAGAAGATCCGACTCTTGTATACGACATACAGGATTATGCATTGCAACCTATCGGCGCAGCGACGAGTTTGCAGACCATCGTCGATATGGATAACATTGAGTCCATCAAGGTGATGAAGGATTACAGCACTGCAGGTATCTACGGGCCTAGGGCAGCGAATGGAGCCATATATATTACAACAAAAAACGCAAGGCCAGGGAATCGGCGCCTTACTGTAAATGCGTATACCGGGTTTACTGGAACCCCGACGCTGACCACAATTAATGCCGAATACGAGAAGAACTTTAGACAGGTTTTTTATAATAGGTATAGTAGCCCTGAGCAACAGGATGCTTTCCCCGCATATCTGAGCGACTCCTCTAACACTAGTTTTTACGGTCCATCAAATTGGACAGACGAATATTACGAGGTAACACCACTTGTCTCAGCAAATGCTAGCCTTTCTGGCGGTGGTGCACGCTCAAATTTTCGTGTATTTGCTGGGCATACCACCAACGCGAGCGGAGCGGATGACACAAAGTTCGGACGCTACCAAACGGCCTTCTATGTCAATATGTTGCCTGTCAAATGGCTCACTATCTCCAGTATGCTTCAAATGTCCCGGCTGAATCGCGATAGGAACCGATCGTTATCCGAACGCTTCGCGGAAACTCGATTTTTTCCTGATATGTCTACGCCATTGGCTCCAAATAAAGATATGTATGGATTATTTTTAAACGAATATGATAAAGTAATAGATGACAATGTGAACAACAGTATGGTTGGACGGGTCATGGTAAATTTTGCACTATTAAAGAACCTTAATTTTTCACCACGCTTTTCTATTGATTACAATGAAAACAAACGCGATGTTTTCTGGCCATCGACCTTGATGGATGGCAATAACTATGTGTCAAACTACTTCGGTTACAACGAACGGATGGCCTTTGATAATATCTTGACGTATGACCATCGTCTTTCAGACAATACCAATCTCCTCCTTGAGGCAGGGATGAACTACCAGACAGATGCACAAAAATATAACTATGGAGTGGGGTACAGGGGGCCAAACGATTTTATCAGGGTCAATGTCGTAAATGGTAATTCCAATGATGAAAATTACCTGCGCTCAGTAGGGTTTATTCCATATTATTATGCAGATCGCACCTATCAGCGATTGATGTCATTTTACGGACGGCTAACTTATGGAAAGACAAATCAGTACAAGCTTGCTGCTCTTTTACGCCGTGATGGCTCGTCCGCCGTTCAGCCCAACAGTAGATGGTTCAATTCCTTTAATTTCAATGGAGAATATGATTTCAACTATCATTTTGAGGCCGACTTCCTCCAGCAACTGAAACTGACCGCCTCTTATGGACGCATGGCTATAATCCCTTTTTCTGATAGAGAAGCTGCCGGACCATACTACACGTCAGGATTGGGCTGGGATGGCAATAGGTCGATGTTTTCATACAACGGTGTGGGTACGATAAATCGCCCATATGATACTGGCTGGGTAGGATACGATCTTCCTTGGTCATATAATGATCTGGCGAATGTTGGCTTGGAAGCAGGCTTCCTCGGTAAGTTTACAATTGCGGCAGAATATTACAATCGGCATACGCAGGATATCGCGACCACGGTGCCCACGGTTGCTGAGTCGGGCTATCGCTATGAGGTTCTCAATGGCATGAGCGTCCGAAATTCCGGTGTTGATTTGACGGTTGGCGTAAATCTCCCGCAAGACGAATCAAAAAAGTTTGGTTGGATAGCATCTTTCAATATCGCTTACAATAATAACAAGCTGACCGCTTTGCCTGGTGATCTGCAGGAAATAATCTTGGGCGAAAGAAAGCTTATTGTTGGTGAGCGCATTGATCGTTTTTGGTTGTTAAATAATGAAGGCATTTTCTTGCAAGACGCGGATGTGCCTAAACATCCGCAGGATGGCAGACCGTTAACCTACAATGGCGGAACAAATTTTCGAAGCGGAGATCCAATATGGGAGGATGTAAACGGTGATTACAACATCGATGATCAGGATCGGCGTTTGATGGGAAATATTATGCCTAAATACATGGGCGGGTTTTACAATCAGTTTACCTACGGTCGTACAGATCTCAGCTTTCAGCTTTACTTTCACCTCGGTCGTCAAATTATCAATGCGGGAGCAGCAAAATTCTTTGATTTTGTCAATACTGATGAAGCTCGTGACATGGATGCTGTTCGTGACATCACCTATTGGGAAAAGAACTTCGATGATCAAGCCTATCCGCTGTACAATCCATGGTCGGCTGTTGCGCCTTACCAAGCTGAACAGAATCTGTTTCTGGAAGATGGGTCATTTATAAAACTTCGAAGCCTCTCCCTCGGGTATGATTTGACTGATGTAATAAACGGAAGTAAACAAACTTTTTCTCGGTTCTACGCCTACATCACGGGTAACAATCTGCTCACTTTTTCGAAGTATTCAGGCAGAGATCCGGAGCTTGTGAATTTCTATGGATATGACAATGGTTTGGGAATACGCTTCCCAAGAACATTTACAATGGGTGTTAAACTGGATTTTTAATCTTTTGGAGGATGAAAGATACATACAAACAAACGGAAACTAAGAAAGGTTTTCGACTAACAGTTGGCCGAGGGTTAATTTTAGCCTTAATCTTTACATTAGCATCCTGTGATAAACTTTTGGATGTTGATTCACAACATATTGTGAACGAGGAAAACAAGTGGCAAAATATTAATGATGCTCGTGCCTCTTTGATGGGCATTTATGGATTGCTTCGATCCGCATTGGCACAAGACAACGCGCAGTGGATTTACGGCGATGTGCGCCAAGGTGATTTTCTGGCTTCTAGTCGGCGAGATCTTCAAGAAGCGGTTTCCGGCAATTTAACGGCTTCCTATCCCCTCATAGAAAACCTAAGCAATTGGCGCAAATTCTTTGCTGTAATTAATGCTGCGAATCTTTTTATCGAGAATTCCGGAAAAATTGTTGCGGTTGATCAACAGTATACAGCGCTTAACCAGCGTATTGATGTGGCGCAAGCAAGAGCACTCAAGGGCTTTTGCTATTTTTTGATGGCTCGGATATGGGGAGATGTGCCTATATGGGATAAAGCTTATGAAGGGACTTTTCCTAAAGTATCGCAATCTCCGGAAAATGCTGTTTTGGCTTATGCAGAGCAAGAGTTGAGAGCGGCCCTAAACGTATTGCCATTTCGTTATGGATCACTTACAGACGAGATTTATCCTATAGAGTTCTATCATGGTTCTACGTTCGAGAATTGGGACGGTGTATTGTTTAACCGCATATCCGTCAATGCAATATTGGCACATCTTATGGCCTGGAGCGGCAAATATTTGGAATCTTCCGTTTACTCCGAATATGTGTTGGCAAATGCTGCTAAATCTGTGGCAGGGTATGTGCCGATAGGCAATCTGACTTCCGCAGAGGGTTTCTTCTTTACCTCAACAAACTCTCAACTTGTCGCATTCCCGTTTAAGTGGTCAGCGTTAGAAGGATCTTTTGATGGGCATATTGAACAGTTGGCTCTTGCAGAGCCCTTGGTTCCGAGACCTATTCCTGAAATATATATACCGCGCGATAGAATAGTTTCCATCTTTCGGGAAACAGGAGACTTAAGGTTTACTTTCAATTCGGTGGGAATTCCAGTAACAAGTTATTTCACGGATTTCCAAAGCGAACGTCCGATTTTCAGCAAGATTAAGGTCATCCGCGGGGGATCTACGGACGGATCATTCCCAATGTTCAGTTCGGCAATCGTGTTTTCCCGTTTAGAAGATATTGCATTATTGCGTGCGGAAGCATTAGCCGTTTTGGGTGAGCAGGAGCTGGCGCGAGGTATTCTTGGGCAGCTACGTAAGAACAGAGGACTTCCCGAAATTGCTCCATCGCCGGACTTGTTGGATGAAATTTTCTTAGAGCGCCAGCGTGAGCTGATGGGGGAGGGGCATCGTTGGTTTGATCAAGTACGGTATCATAAAATCAAAGGAGACGATGCGGCATTCAATACGCTGATAACAGAGAAAGGAATTTTTTGGCCAGTTGCAGCGGAAGTATTGGCTGCTAACCCAAATTTAAAACAAAATCCCTATTGGAATTAATACATAAACACATGGGAAATCTACTAATCAGAATCTTCTTCGGGTCGTTGCTTATCCTAGGCATCTCTTGCAAGCAATACGACGGCTACTACAATTACGAGAATACAGAGAGTGTCTTCGATGGAGACGCGATCGCTTACTATGCTTCCAAACCAGGCCTCTACGATTCATTACTCGTTGTCTTAGATCGTTTGCCAGAATATAAACAAATTATTGAAACTGGGGATGTTACAGTATTCTCGCTAACAAATGAATCGTTTCGGCTCGCCATAACAAATTTAAATCTTCTTAGAAGCAGTCAGCAAAAAGAAACCTTGAGTTTGCAAACAGTAGATAGCGTCGAGTTAGATAGTTTAATGAGCAAATATCTCGTGGGAGGACTGATTACGACCGAAGAAATGCTTTTTATAGATGGTTTATATGTAGAAACCGTTAAATACCCAGAAATAAACACCGGCAACATGCACGCGCAGCAAATTAAACAGCAATCGTCTGGTTTTATTGGGGGAGGCCTGCCCATCGTCTACTACAGCTACACCAAGGAATCAAACTTCGTCAATCAATGGATTCGCACCAGCACGCAAGGGGTCAATATCAGAACTTCAAACTCGGTACTACATATTTTGGCAAATAACCATGAGTTTGGTTTTGGTGAATTTTTAACGAGAATGAATAAATAGAGATATGATGAAAAACAAATATCTGAGGTTGATCTCTGCCATAACAGTATTACTAATGGCATATGGATGTAAAAATAATTTTCCGCAGGATTTAAATGCATTCAGTTTAGATATGAATTTTACACGCGTAGCTTACGATCCTGTTTTGGGAAGAACATCCGTATTTGCCGAGAACTTTAATAATGGAAACTCTTCCTTGCCCTTGACTTTCCGTATTTCCAGTGTGCGTGCATTTGATGGGAGGCCCGCGCCGGAGTTATTAAAGCTTTTTCCTGTATCCATTTGGACGGGCCGGTATACGGGTGAGGAAAACTCCACTGAAGAGATTCGAGCGAAAAGGGATACTTCCATGCGGCCACTGTGGGAGATAGGCGAGCACTCGGGCATGTTCACCATGTGGGGGACAGCGAATTCCAGCATATTAAAAGTGTTCCCTGATTCCGGCTACTACTTTGATGTAGAGGTGAGCAGTACGGGGGGGCGGCGTTATTTCCGGGATTTGCGATTAGTTCCACAGCTAGAACAGCCGTACGAAACGGGGGTATCCAACTCTTTTATATTGGGCGATTCAACACGCACGATACTTTTTGATGAAAACATCGACGTTTGGTTTAATCGCGTCGGTGAGGGCAATACGTTGTCCTTTAAAATGTTCGATCCTGATTTAAACCCAATATCATTAAACCACTTTGGCAATACAAAATGGGACGAATTGCTGCATGGATTTAATAAGCGTTTTGCTAGTGATTCCTCGGTCGTTACTTATGATGTGGAATACCCCATACCATTAAGCAGTACGGTCACCACTAAATACACGAATCAAAGCGGCTTTGCGTTTGTTCAGTTTGCTTTTGAACGGATTGGTTTAGGGGGTTTTAGATCTGAACATTTTGTAGAGTTCCCATTTAAGATCCATCAACAAGGCGACTGGGAAGTAATTATTTACTTCAATAAAGAAGCACCATTATTTTCCAACGATTAATTGAGCGTATCCAATGAAAAAATATATAGTAACTATGCTTACCGCAATTATCACTTTGGTTGCTTATGGCCAACAAGTTGAGGTCTCTGGGTTCGTGCAAGATGCGGAGAACCGAACTGGGATCGCAAATGTCTCTATACAATCCACCAAGCTCAAGCGGGGGGTGGGGGCGACGGACAAGCGAGGTTACTTTAAAGTCTCTGTCTCTGCCGATGATCAGCTGCTATTTAACAGCATCGGTTACAACCCTGTCACGGAAAATCTAGCTGGTAAGAAGGTATTGATTTTTAACGTGTATTTGTCGAAAAAGCAGAATGCAATAGAAGAGGTAGTCGTACAGGGCTACATGGCACGGAAGCAAGAAACGATGACCGGATCTTCGGTGCGTATCGATGGAAGTCAACTTCAAGACAATCCTGTTTCCAATGTCATGCAGATGTTGCAAGGCAAGGTCGCAGGGATGAATGTGCAGCTGAATACAGGGCAACCAGGTGCCAGAACATCGGTCATGATTCGGGGGTTGTCGAATATTTCGCAATCTGGGGCTGGTATGGATGGTTTCTTGACACCGACCTCGCCACTCTACATTGTAGATGGTATACAGGTCGATGATAACACCGATTTTGCTTATGGTTTCAATACTGGTGGTGTTGGTATTAGTCCCATATCGATGATCCCTCCGGAAGATATCGAGAATGTTGATATATTAAAAGATGCGGCAGCGACGGCTTTGTATGGTTCCCGAGGAGCTTACGGGGTCATTATCATCACGACGAAAAGAGGACAGTCCAAAGTTCCCATTATTCAATATACTACCAATCAGTTTCTCAGTGTGCCGCCGCGGTTGCGTGCTACAATTGGTGGGATGGATGAACGCTATGCTCGGATAAACCAGATTATGACGTACAATAATGGTGATGTTTGGGGAGCCAGGGATCTTGTCTATAATAACCCAATCTTATCTGATAGTTTAAATCCATATTACAACAATGCTACCAATTGGCAAGATGTATTTTATCAACCTAGATATAATCAAACCCACAACATCAACGCTTCAGGTGGCGATGTGACGTACAATTATAAAATTAATGGCGCATATTATAATGAGCGAGGGATTATACAAAATACAGGGTTTAGCAGATATACGCTAAATATGAATGCTGAATATCGGCCTACGCAACGTTTTCGCGTGATGTCAACAATGTCTGGAAACTTTGGGTCTCAAAAAACTGGAAGCGGAAACTCCGTCACTCAAGGCGGCGTAGCTTCAGCGTCGTCCGCCTCCTCCTTATTGCCCTCACCCAGTGCGTCATTCGTCAGCCCGGATATCATTTCCAGCTTAGCCGGACGAAACGATAACCGAACGAATGATCTAAGAACAACTTTAGATATGGATTTTGAAGTGTTAAAGGGATTGCGGGCCAGTAATCAATTCTCCTTTAATTATATCTCCACTCGTACGGATAACTTTACCCCTGGTATCGCAAATAACAACAACCCCGTAAGCTATAATTACGATAGCCAACGGAATGTCCTGTACAATCTAACCCGACTCAACTATCTTAAAGAGTTCGGCACGCATTTATTCAGTACCTATGTCTTTAGTGAATTAAAGTCAACAGATTTTCAGGCGAAGGCGCAACAAAAGTTCGGATACCCAAATGATCAGCTGGAAGGGCCATTCGGTTTTAATGCAGGCAGTGCTCTCGGGGGGATACTCAATAATATGGCAGAGCTCCGAGAAGCAGGTTTCGCGGGAACAGCAAGTATAAACTTATTTTCCAGTCGCTATATCTTTGACGCCACCTACCGCTGGGATCGGTCATCTGTAGTGGGTTCTGATATTCCTTGGCGCCGTAATCCCTCACTGGCACTACGCTGGAACCTGGATAAGGAACCTTGGCTCACAGAAAGGTTTGACTGGTTAGATTTTCTTTCTTTACGGGGATCTTGGGGCAAAACCATAGTGCCTACAGGAACAATTTTCGATGCAAACGGACGATACACCTATGCCGGATACTTCAATAACAACCAAACGATCGGTTTCGACTGGGAAAGGATGCCTAACACGCGCTTAATACCGTCTACAACTACGCAATTGAGTGGTGCAATGGAATTTGGACTTTTTGGCAACCGCGTCACCACTACGCAAGAGTTGTATTATAGACAGGTTGATAATATGCTTTGGGAGAAGCCTTTGGCAGACCACAACGGGTTCAGTAAACTTAATACCAATGAGGTAAGTATGGTGAATTACGGCTATGAATTCAATCTTATGGTTCGACCTTTAGGACAGGATAGTGAACTTTATTGGGACATCTCCTTGAACGGCGCATGGAATGAAGATGTGCTTACGATGCTTCCGGATAATAATCGGGAATTTTTACTCCGAGATCCACAATATGGGTTCCATACACTATATCGTTTGGGGCGCAACAGTATGTCACACGTACTTTTTAATTATCGTGGGACATTTGCGACGGATGCCGATGTTCCGATCAACCCTGCGAATGGAGAAGCGCTTAAGCTAGTAAGTGATGGTCAGACCTATTATTTCAAAGCGGGTGATCCATTTTGGACTGACGTAAACGGGGACTATATTATAGATGATAGGGATGCCGTTGTGGTAGGAAATTCCCAACCGAAGCTGATTGGCGGCTTCAGTACAAGCTTACGCTACAAAGGGTTTACACTAAATACGCAGCTATCCTACACCTACCGTCGCGATATCATCAATGCAGCGTTGGCCAATCAGATGAGTTCATACAGTAGTCCACTTTTCGGCGAAGATGCTGGACGAAAAAATGCCGCATTACTTCCGCTCGATCAGTATCTCTTTTGGGGCCAAAATGGCGATGTCGCAGATTTTCCGAACCCATTTGATTATCAAAGGTTCGGGGCCATTAGGCCTTATCGAGCGAATCAGACGTTATTTATGGAAGATGGATCCTATCTTAAAATTAATTATATAACAGTGGGCTACAATTTCCCACGCGAGAAAACGCAGCGATATGGCATCACATCTATGCGTGTATATCTTACCGCAAATAATGTTGCAACATTCTCGCGCTATTCTGGGCCAAACCCCGAGTTGGTAACATCAACAGGGTACGACCGCACAGACGGCTACCCAACAGCGCGCAGCTATACCTGCGGAGTGAGCGTCCAATTCTAACAAAACAATTGCAGAAGATGAAGAACATAAAAATTCAAATCATAGCAGTGTTGCTGCTGTTTTCTACCGGATGTCAGAACTTTCTGAACGTAGAACCAAAAGATAGCCTATCGGGTAATAATTTCTGGCAAGATATCAATGACGCGGAAACTTTTATGTTGGAAATTTATCGACAATTTCGCATAGGCATAGGTATAGAACGACCAACAATGCTAGTAGGCGATTTCAGGAATTCACCGGTTGTAAAAACACAAAGTTTTCCAAACAGAATGGACATTCCTATGATTGCCGAAGGACAGATCAGGACGCTAATAAACGTGCAGGCACTCACTTCAGATGGGGCGGACGGAGCAAATTCCTTTTGGGCGCCGGAAGCAGCCTGGAACAAAATGGATGACTGGACACCCGCCTATCGGGTCATCCAATCAGCAAATATCCTGTATGAGAAAGTGCCGGAAATAGCGATAAGTGACCCTTCAATATCTGAGAATATTGTTCGCCGCTACCAGGCCGAGGCCGTATTCATGCGCTGTGTTACCTATTATTTATTGCTGCGCCATTTCGGTGATGTGCCCTATTATACAAATGCCTATAACCAAGACCCTTTACCGCGGACAAACCATATTGAAGTAGCAAAGCGATGCATCGCGGAACTAAAAGCGATAAAAGATGATTTACCATGGACCTATGAGGACCCTACGAACAGAGGTGTACGAGCCAATCGTGGCGGAGTACTTGCCTTGATGATGCACCTCAATATGTGGTGCGCCGGATTTGAAGAGGGAAATGCGGTTTCCTATTACCAGACTGTAGACAGCTTAGGTGATGAATTGATTTTGACGGGTGTACAACAGGAAGGTGCCTATGAGCTTTTGCCAATAACAAGGTCAGCAGAGATTTTTAACGGCCGCTCTAGAGAAGGTCTGTTTGAAATCCCGACGAATCCCAATTACCAAGATCCTAATTCCCCATCCGGAACAGAACGTATAGAACGTTATAGGCGACATTTTGTTGGTCATGTACTGCACGCCCCCTACTTTGCATTAAATCAGGATCGTTTCAATAGCGAAGCTGCCTTCGAACCGGATTACATGCGTAAAATTTATCCAGAAAGTGAACCCGATGGCAGAATAGAAGCATGGTTTCGGAGCCGCCCTGAAATGTACGAAGGAGAAGGCTCATTCCTGTGTTTTAAGTTTTTCAATTTTGCTTTCGGCGAAGAAAATACGGAACAATCGGTGGGCTATTACCAAATTGTTTTTCGTTTGGCGGAGTCTATTTTGTTGCAGGCAGAAGCACTAGCCGCCTTAGGGCAAGATGATAAAGCCACTTCGCTACTGAACATGGTGCGATCCCGAGCCAATGCAGGCCTATATCCTGCAAGTAACAATTACGACAATAATCTAGCCGATGCCATTTTTTGGGAGCGCTGTAAAGAACTTATGGGCGAAGGCCATTATTATTATGACCTGGTGCGAACCAAGAGATTGCTGGATTCAGAGTATTGCTGGCACACTATGCCTTACAGTGTTTTTTTACAGGAAGCTTGGACTTGGCCTATACATCCAAAGGCTTTAAGCAACAATCCTTTTATGCGATTAAACGAATATTGGCGCTAAAATATTAAGAATATGAAGAAGATATTACTGTTTTTGTTCGTGCCGGTTATCTTAGCCGGGGCGTGCGCTCGAGATGATTATTTCCAAGATTCAGGAACCCACAGTGAGTTTTTTAATGGAAATATGATGGAATATTTGGATTCAAAAGCAAAGCTGCCGATAGATCCTTTTGATACGCTGGTGCAGGTGATACGCCACGCCGGGATGGAAGAGGTTTTGCAAAATGAGGATATTACCTTTTTCGCACCGCCCGACCCTAGTATTAATAAAACAATAAAAGAGCTTAACAGACAGCTTTATTTCTTAGGCCAGGACACTATTACTTCATTTCAAGAAGTAAAACCGGAGGTGTGGCGTTATTTCCTGGAGCAGTATATGATTCGGGGAGATTATGGTCTGATAGATATCCCTCAGGTAGATACATTGGCGCTGTATGCTTTTCCCGGACAACTGTATCAAACGCTAAATATAGAAGCGCCAATTAATGTCGGCGTAATGTATCATGATTTGGTAAATGAAGGCTCTGTTATAAAGTATATGGGACCCCGGCAAATGATGATTTCATACATACCTGATTTTGCGCAGCCAAGGACAGGTTGGCTCAATACCATGATTGCTTCGTCCAATATCAAACCAACCAATGGACGTGTACATGTCATCAATTACATACGGCATTATTTCGCATTTCAGCCCGAGCGTTTCATATCACGAGTGCGTGAGTTAGGGATAGACTATATAACGGAGGATTAAGTATGAAAGTGAAACATTTGATCTTTATGGGATTTATCTTGCTCATTACCATCTCCATAACATCTTGCGATGATACGGGCTTGTATGGTTCAGATCCCTATGCTGGTGGCAAAGAGGGTTCGCTTATTCGCTTTGCGGACGAATTGCCTTCGCCAAGTCAAGGCAGAGCAGGTACGGCGATGACATTTAAAGTCTATGGCGTCGAAAATTATAGCGAGAATGTGCAATTTTTGATCAACGGTATGGAAGCGCAAATTAGCCGAATAACAGACTCGACTGTGACAGCTATATTGCCAGAAAACGTAAGCACTGGAGGTACATCTATTGTTGTTAACGGACAGATTCACCCCGGACCTATTTGCCAAGTTCTAGGCAAGGTAGCTCTGGATCCGACATTTAACGCAGGAACTGGCACGAATGGATTTATTTTTAGCATAGAACGATTAAACAATGGTAGCATATATCTAGGCGGTAGGTTTACCGATTACAATGGTTCGGCAGCTTCAACAACTATAAATGGTCTTGCCCGCATTACAGCAAACGGAGAATTTGTAGCAGGAATGGCTTTTGGTGAAGGGGTTATAAACGGTTCTGTAAATGATATCCATGAGCTATCCGACGGAAATTTGCTTATCTCTGGAACGATCACAAATTATGACTCGGTGGATCTCGTGCAAAATATCACACGCATAGCGCCATCGGGCGCGTTAATAACGGAAACCGTAGAAGTATTAAACCTCACCGACGATCCAGAAAAAAGTTTCTTAGTTACACCAACTTTTAACGGTGGAACAAGCTCGCCTATCACGAGGTCGTTCGTCTATCGTAATACCGTGACAGCGCTTGGAGGCTTCGGTGCATACAGTGACAATTTCTACCAACGTTCTACCTATGATAACGTGCTGACGGATTTTTTTACCGTAGGTTCGGTCGTGCGGATGCATGTAGACGGACGTTTGGATTCTACCTTTAATCTAAATAAATCTGTTGTACCTGTCCGAGCCAACGAGGGATTTGAAGGCTTGATCAATGACGGATACATGCAAGCTGATGGAAAGCTAGTTGTCGTAGGGCGTTATAATCGCTATAATGGAGCTAGTATAAGTGGCAATATTGTAAGATTAAATTTCGATGGTTCGGTCGATCCCACTTTCCAATCCGGCGCAGGAGCTAATGACATGATCTATACCGTTATCCCTGCCCTCGCGAGTGACAAATATTTATTAACAGGCCTGTTTACAACATATAACGGTGCTACGGCAAATGGGGTTGTTATGATCAATGAAAATGGAACCATTGACCCTACATTCAGAAGCCTCGGCTTCTCAGGTGGACTGCCAAACTTTGTTCGCCAACTATCGAATGGTTTAATTTTAGTCACAGGCAGCTTTACGAAATATGCGAATGTAACCCGGGAGGGATTGTGTATCCTTAATCCCGATGGGACACTAGCGCAAGAATATAATAACACCGGAAAGCTTGATGGGGTAGTAAACGACGCTTTGGAAGGAATAAATAGTTTAGGCCAAAAAACCATTACGTTGGTAGGCTTTATCGCTCGGTTTAATGGGAAAAGCGACATAGGAAATATTGTCCGACTAACTATACAAGATTAAATAAATACAACTATGAACACAATAACGAGCAAACCGAAGAGATGGCGGACGGCTTTCTGGAAAGCGAGTTTGGGCGTCTTTGCCTTCCTATCCTGCAATGAAGAGTTTCCCAACAGATTATCCTTCGATCAAGAATATCAGGATCCGGGGGTGCAGGAAACGCAATATAAAGTGGCTTATGTAGTACTGGAAGGCGGGGTAGGAACAATTGTGGCTGGGCAAGCTACGGACTATGGAATGATGCCGACATTGGGCGATTTGTATTTACGTAGCGTAACATCCTGGAATAGTGTGAGCACTGCAAATAAGGATGAATTAACAGCCTATGCCGACTTACTTACAGGAGTGGAATATCCTAAACATCAGGTGGTCAGCCAAGGTGATCCGGTGAATTTAGAAAACTTCCCAACTTTATTTAGTCGCGTAAAGCAGCAGTCCAATGCTCGTACGGCTTTTATCACAGCAAATAGGACATTGGCTCCTTTAGTAAGCGAAACAGATTTAGATCAGTACCAAGTCCTGACCGATGACCAACAAGTGACAGCGAACGCCGTTGATGAATTGGCGAGGGACGACGTAGCGGTGGTTGTAGCTACATATAAAGAGGTGGATGACATAGGCTTGTCGCAAGGCTACACTTCAGAAGCATATCTTCAGGCACTTAACCGTTTTGACGGCCAGCTTAACGAGCTGGTTAGTACTATACGGGCCCGAGAAAATTATATTAGCGAGCGCTGGTTGATCGTCGTTGCTTCCTCCACTGGGGGGCGTTATACATTGCGGCCAGAATTAGATGATGGTTCCATATTCGCCGAGACAGAACGCAACAACTTTGTCGTTATTCATAATCCGCAATTTGTTTTTCGGTTAGTTGAAAGACTACAGACCAATGATCCGGCTTGGATGAGCTCAGCGGTTCGTTATACAGGCAACCAAGGTAAGGCAACGATTGCTGCAGAAAATGCTTCCATTTATAATATTGAGAAAAACAAAGAATATACTATTCAGATGAAAGTAAAGGTTCATAGCTATGGAAATGCTGATCAAACTATTTTTAGTAAGCGGTCAAATACAGCAGGAAGCCAAGAGGGATGGGCTTTTATGCTTGTGCCAGATCCAAACGAGGGCACGATAGACGGTAAACCGTCACGTGGCCTTGTACGCTTTAAAGTTGCCGGTGTCGGCGATGCTGAAGCTATCGCTGATGTAGAATTAGAAACTTGGTATTCGTTTATTGTACGAGTGTATATACAAGGCGGGAAGCAATATGCTACGATATTCCGAGACGGCGTTGAGTATAAAACCAGTGAAATTACAGGAGCACAAGGCGTATCAAACGATCCCCTACAACTTGGATACGCCCCAGGCTATGCCCAGGCCTTGCCCTCCCAAAGCCACAGCATTGCGGACATCCGGATTTACAATGTTGCACAAACTGTGGATCATGTCAAGCAAGCATACTGCAGCACGATGGCAACGCCCGGTTCAGATCCTTATTACGATAACCTGATCGGTTATTGGCCTGGAGACGATAATGGAACTGAATTGCGCGACAGGACCGCCAACAATCGGCATTTTGTATTAGAGGGAAATTATGCTTGGAATGACTTTTCGGAAAGGGCCGCCACCTTGTGCCCCACTTTGCCAGATAATCCTGAACATTTTGTACTGCGCACCGTGGATGTGCCAAGAATGATCTATAGCTGGATGAATTTTAAAGGTATCGAGCAGTTTAACTTGGACGGCCAAATCTGGAATCCAAATTTTGTAAGTAATCAATAAGGAAAGGAATAAAAAATGAGGTTTTTAGCATGTATAATATGCGGGGTGTATCTCTTTCTGGTAAGTTCCTGCGCAAAAGAATATGGCTTCAATTTCGAGAATGGATTTAATTCCGGTGAATATGAAGATACTGTAACTGTCAACGTCGATACCAACAGGTTTAAAATAGATTACTCGAGGTATAATCAGGCACGAATGTTTCCCGGGCTGATGAATGCTGACGAACCACGTTTAGAAAATTTTGTGGTAACGATCGACTTAAATTATGAAGATATTCGCTCTATGGATCTACGCATTAGCGTAGCACCCGGTAACTGGCAGAGTACAGGCGTCTATGCTCCTGCCGGCGAATTAATTGTTATGGACGTGCCTGCCGGAGTCTACGGATTGACAGCGCAAATTGGAGCCCACGTTTACAATAGCGCTCAAGGAATTGATTTCCCCCAACGGGACTTAAACATCACAGAACGCCAAACGCTGTTTCCAGGCAGAAATTACATGCGGAATTTGTACGGCGGGCTGGTCTACATTTTACCTAGCCGCCCACTAGGCCGGACAGTAGATATTACATTCTCTGGCGTGGCCAAAGCCGCAAGTTTCAAGCTTGGCGAAACAACAAATGCAGAATGGCAAGAAATGGTTCAAAAAACCTCCGTGCCCTGGTTTGAGTTGGAAGGCCGACGAGTAGTATTAGCGCTGGAAACCAAAAGATTGTCCAAATTTCCTATTGAAGACCCCACTGTCTTGATGGAAACTTGGGATGATATGATAAGGCGTGGCTATTGGGACTGGACAGGTATGGCGGAAGGCAATCCCGATATCCGCCATCGCGCCCCTTTCAATAAATGGCGTATTGTACACGACGTATTGTTTGCGCCAGGTGTGGGCATGGTTTCCGGTTACCCGATACGATCCAATAACGGCGAGAGTTCTTTCACCGCTCAAACTGAACTAGAGGAGATAAAATTTGGCAACTGGGGAGCTTATCATGAAATAGGCCATAACATGCAGATGGGGTCAACATGGAGCTTCGATGGAAATGGAGAAGTGACTTGTAATTTGTTTAGCCTAAAAGTATCTATGCTGAATGGCCGACAGAGCTATAAAATTGCAGAAGTATGGTCTAGTGCTGTCCCCTACATTGCTGCTGTTAAGAGCCGTGAAGTTGGAGCCGATAAGATCAATTGGGCGGGAATGGATATTCAGAACAATCCGTATGCAAGCGAGAGACATAATATTCGTTTAATGATGTATGCGCAAATTTTTGAAAGATACGGTTATGAATTTATGACCTATATCTATAAGAAAGCTAGAGAGGCGCGCTTTACGTCAGCAAATGATCAGTCAAAGATAGACTTTTTTTATGAGTCTCTCTCTGAATTCACGGGGATAGATATGGAACCCTATCTCACCATCGGTTGGGGGGTATTTCCCAGCACCATTTCCAAACGACAGGTCTCAGAAACATTAAGACTGCCTTTATTGAATAAAAATGTGTGGAAGTTTGATCCCCTAACAAGAACCGGAGGCGATGAAGATTTTGATACATCGCCTTATAACAAGATGCTTTGGAAGGTAACAGCTAGCTCGAACGACGCCGGAGATGGAGGTGGACCTGGTGCATTGATTGATAACAATCCTAGTACCTATTGGCATACCCCATGGCGAGGGACCATCCCGCCTTGGCCACATCATTTTACTTTGGAATTTCCGCAGTCTATAGATATTGCTGCTGTCAAGTTGTACAACAGGCACAATACGGCAGCAGATGCACCTAAAGATTTTAAGATACAAACCAGTATAGATGGAGAAACGTTTACAGATGTTTCAGGCGTGTTCGAAATGGTTTCAGGAAATGGAGCTTCGGCGGAATTTAGGTTGCCTAGTAACGTGAACAGCAGATATCTTCGGGTGTTGCTATTAAATGGAAAAGCCGGCCGTGGATACACGAACCTGGCAGAAATTGATATAATAAAACCGTAAGTATAGCTAAAGACGTTTTTCGAAATAAAACCGTTATCGTCTGCCGGTAGCATCTCGTCTCGAACACGTTTGATAGCTTATTTATAAGCAAATTTTGTCGAAATGGAAAAGTTTAAATTATTTTTTACCGCAGTTGTTGTAGGGTCTGTCTTATTTGGATCTTGTAAAAGCTACTTCGACCCGCCCCTGGTATTTGAAGAAGACCCAGGACCTAATACAGAAAAGGCAAGGAAAGTTCTGTTGATATCTATTGACGGCTTATCTGGGATCGAGCTGCAGGATTACATGCCTACACAATTGAGCACGCTTTTAGAGCATTCGAAATACACATTAGATGGAATTGCAGATGCTAATACAGGAGACGCTTCAACCTGGACAACGATGTTGAGCGGCTTAGGCAGCGGCAGGCATGGAGTGAACGGGAATGATTTTGATGCAGATGTTACCGATCCGGATAACCCAAACCATGAAGGGGGCGGAGACGGCGGCTTTATACCCGTCTATCAGCGGCTGCTGGAAACCGGACGATTATACCAAAGCTTATCAGTAACCTCCTGGGATTTGTTGTACGACAATCTATTTCCTCTTTCTGATCAGCGAGTACTGGTTCAATCAGATGAAGAGGTAAAATTGACTGCTGTAGATAGCATAAAAAACAGCGGCGACCGGTTAACATTTTCCACAATAAATTTTCGTAGTGTAAATGCCGCTGGCATTGCTGGTGGATTTTCGTTGGAGAACGCGGCCTACAAAGCGGCACTGGACCAAGTAGATACATACATTGGTGAAATTGTAGACGCTGTTGAAGCACGGCAAAACTATGCGAGAGAAAATTGGCTGATTATTATAACATCAAATCATGGCGGAACGGATAATTCGTATGGGGGAGCGTCCTTTGAGGAACGGAAGGTACCCGTAATTTTCTATAATGAACGTTTTGAACCCTTGAGGCTAAGAGCTCCGGATTTAGGCCAGTTCGTTTCGTTAACCGGGCCTTGGAGTGCACCGGTGCGTGCAGCGGTTCCTGCTGATAAAGCAACAGCATTTAATTTTGGAACAGCAGGTGGGTATACGGTGCAACTAAAGATGAAGCTAAAAAATAGAGGAGATAGGTGGCCGACTTTTTTTGGTAAAAAGAAAAGCTCTAATTATGTCAATGCCGAACCCGGATGGCTCTTTATGTTTTATGACCCAAAAGAGAAACCGACTTGGAGCCCATTTATCGGCGACGAGAGTGGCGCTAGTATTAACACCTCAAGTAATCGAGGAATTAACACAGACCAGTGGACCACATTAACCATGAAAATCTACGAGGAAAATGGTAAACGCTATGTCCAAGGATTCACAGATGGAGACAAACATGAGATTTTTGAAATCACGGGGCGAAATTTAGAAAATAATGAACCACTTATTCTCGGTGGAATGGCTGGCTGGATAAGCACAACGGCCACGTTTGATGTATCCGATATCCGCATTTATAATGCCGCTTTGCCAGATGAGTATATTACGAGCACCTATTGTCAAGCCGGCCTGACCGAGGAGGATAACTATTATAAGGATTTAATTGCCTACTGGCCCATCAAAGAGGGAGCAGGAGGGCTGCTGGAAGATGTGATAGGCGATGCAGATTTTGTTTTTGAAAGACCGGCCATCTGGACGATCGGAGAAAGGAACTTTTGTAACCTGCCACCTGTTGCAGACTCGGAAAACCCACAGCGGATAATAAACCAAGTAGATATCTTACCGCAGATATACTACTGGCTAAATATGGAGCCCTTTGATTCTTGGGGTCTCGAAGGTACGGTGTTTCTAAATGCATATGAACGGGAATTTGTTGGGGAGGAGTAGGGGGCTAATTTACCGATCAATCTTTTCTCTCCGTCGCAAGAAAGCAAGCGTTTCTTGCGACGGCAATCCTATGTTGTTTTCCGCGGCAGATTCAAAAACACCACTACCCCTAAAATAGCGATTACACCGATTGCTTGTAAGAAAGAAACCTGTTCGTGCAACACGAAATAAGACATACAGATAGCGACCGGTAACTCCACTGAACTCAAAATGCTGCCCAGAGAAATCCCTATTTTGGGCATGCCATAGGCAAACATAACCGGCGGAAGTACAGTTCCGAAAACAGAAAGCAACAGTCCATAAGGACCTATTTGAACTAATGTATCCGTATTAAACAGCGTAATGGGTTGCAAAAGTAGAAAGATAAATAGGCAGGCGCCGGAAACCATATAGGCACTTTTTTGTAACGGCGGATAATCATTGCCGACGCGGCCGTTAACAATAATAAAAACCGCATAGGCGCTCGCTGCCAGCATCCCGTAAACGATCCCCGTCAGATCTACGGCATGAAAATCCTGTTCAAACAAGCCCGTCGCTAGTAAAGTGGCCAGCAAGATAACAAGAATGCCAATTATATCTCTTCGTTTCGGCCGCTCCTTGAATACAATAAATGCGATTAACTGCCCAATCCAGATATATTGCATCAGCAAAACGATGGCGAGAGACGCTGGAACCAGTTGCACGCATTTGTAATAAAGCACACTGACGGCACCGGTTGAAACACCACTGATAAGCATGATCCAGCGATTGCTTTTAGCAGCGTATTGCTGAAAATATTTGCGGTAGCCAACATACAACACGAACAGCGTAAGCCATAGCAGCAACATGCCAAATAAAGCCTGCACACCCGTCACCTCGCCAAGGGTAAACCCTTTCTCGTAAGCTTTTTTGACAAAGGTGGAGAGTATCCCAAAACTTACCGCACCAATTAAAACCGCGACTATCCCTTTTATTCTATCCATTTTATTTTGGCGCAAGTTACAAAAAACAAAGTTGATCCTTGTCTCGCATTTTCCCATTCATTACATTTGCTATATGGTTAAATCTATACAGCGCTTTCACATTGTTCTTTACCCGCTGATTTTTATGTTGCTTTTGCTTACATCTTGTGGGGCCAGAAAGAAATCTGCCGGTAGTGGACGTGTGCTAACATCTGGGAATGTGGGTGCCAAAGGAGGCATACCTACCGATGCAAGTGATGCCCGCGGTAAGCCGCTATCTGGATCAAAAATGGAAAATTATGCCGATCTATTGGGCGTATCGGTGCGTGAACTGGATAACAAATCACTCTATACTTTTATTGACAACTGGATGGGCACCCCGCATCGTTTTGGCGGCACCCAAAAGTCAGGAGTAGACTGTTCCGGCTTTGTGGGCATGCTCTATAACGCGGTATACAGAAAGAACTTGCCGCGCACATCTCGGGATATGGGCGACAATGTAAAGCGCAAATATGAAAACAAGTTGAAAGAAGGCGATCTTATCTTTTTCTCTTTCGGTGGCAAGAACATAGACCATGTCGGTGTGTATTTGCATAATAACAAGTTTGTGCATGTTTCCACACGTAAAGGCGTCATCATATCAGACATAAAGGATAGCTGGTACTACAAATATTTTGTGCGCGCAGGTACGCCTAAAATCTAACATTCAAATTACATAACTTATCTGATTCTGTCCCTGCTACCGTTCCAAGTTCGGCCTTATTGTTTATTTTTGCGACATATTCTATTAGTGTCATGAGTAAAAGAACGAAGGCTATTTTTTTGGGACTGTGTATCATTGGGTCATTTTTTATCTATTGTGTATTCTATTATTCCAATATGTTGAAAAACGCACCCTATCGCTTTTCCGATTTTGAGTATATCACCATAGCCTACGGAACACGAGATTCCATGCTAAACACTTACAATTCAGCTACCCAAGATTATCAATACGTGAATAGAAGCAATCAAGTCGTGAAGCAAAAGCTTAAACTAACTGATGACGATTTGCTTTTCCTACATCGCAAAGCCATGGAAATGGGTTTTTGGAATGTAGATAATGACATGACCACGCCCCGTAAAGATTCCATCGAAGGGCATGACGTTCCCCGTTATGAACTTGAATATAAGTACAAAGAAAAAAGTAAGAAAGTGGTGTTGGATGCCGATTACGCAGGAAACCAAAAAATGAAGGACGCCACCAAAACGACCATCGAAAAAGTGCTAGAAATGATTAATATAGCCAATGCGAGATAGAAGTCGGTAGTGCGTAGGAGTCAGTATTGCGTAGTGAGATTTTAGTATATCGATTTTAATACTAGTGTCTAGTATATAGACATCAGTACTTAGTATATAGACATTAGTACTTAGTATCTAGACATTAGTACTTAGAAATGGTGCCGGATCCAATACGATTACTTTTCACTTTTAAATTTTTATTTTTTACTTTTAGCCGCACTTCCCTTTATTAAACGAGATGTCGCATCGAAAGCTTTGCAATATGTAAAAATTTGCTCTAGCACAGACCATCCCTGCAAAGGTTTCAAGCGACGGGGTTTTGTTACTTTTGCCCTACAAAAGTAATGCCCTGCCGCGGCATGCGGCGGACGGGATGAGGGTGGGACAATTCGTATATAACAAAACTTTATAAAAGGGACACTTTGCAGCGGCACGCGGCAATTGTAAATCTGCTATTACGTAACAACAAGTTAATCTCCGCTTTACAATTTCTTTATTTGATAAACCTAAGTTTGCCGATAGACAAAACGAAAATCTCTATGAAAAATATCATTTGGGCACTTGTTGCATGTGCCCTGTCCGGAACGGCCCTTGCTCAAGAGCTGGCGCGCGGTGTGGTTTACATTGATGCAAATGCGAATGGCATGCGCGATAAGAAAGAGTTAGGCCTTGCCGGTGTAAGCGTAAGCAATGGCGTTGACGTGGTGCAAACCGACGCCAAAGGGAATTATCAACTGCCGGTTCAGGATGATAATATTATTTTTGTCGTTAAACCATCAGGTTATAAACTTCCATTAGATCAGGAAAATCATCCGAAATTTTACCATATCCACAAGCCGAAAGGTTCCCCATCGTTGAAGTTCGCTGGCGTGGCTGCGACGGGAAAGCTACCTAAATCGATTGATTTCGGTTTGCAACCTGTTGAAGAGCCAGTAAAATTTTCTGCCTTTGTGTTTGGAGATCCACAAGTCTATAACGAAGCTGAAATGGATTACTTCAAGCGTGCTGTAGTCGATGAAGCGAAGACCAGAAAAGGACCTGCTTTTGGCATTAGCCTTGGCGATTTGGTAGGTAATGACTTAAGCTTACACCCGGGCTATAAACAAACCATCAGCCAGATGGGACTTCCCTGGTACAACGTTATTGGTAATCACGATCTTAACTTCGATGTAAAAAGCGATTCACTTTCTGACGAATCTTTTGAGCGCCTATTTGGCCCAGCAAATTACGCTTTCAATGTTGGCAATGCGCATTTCATTGTATTAGATGACGTGCTTTATCCGCATCCTACTACAGGAGAAGGTTATCAAGGTGGATTTAGAGAAGAACAATTGGATTTCGTGGAAAACAACCTTCGTTTTGTTCCGAAAGAAAAGTTGGTCGTGCTAGCCTTCCATATTCCATTAAATCCAGATAATGAAGCTTGGTTCAGAAATGAAGATCGCCAACGCTTGTTTGATTTGCTTAAGGATTACCCGAATACCTTATCGCTTTCAGCGCATACCCATTTTCAGCAACAAAACCATTACAACGCTTCGCACGGTTGGAAAGGGAAACAGCCGCACCATGAATACAATGTGGGTACCACCTCCGGCGATTGGTATTCAGGGCAGCTAAATGCACAAGGCATTCCAGTGTCTACTATGCGGGACGGGACGCCGAAAGGCTATGCGATATTGCATATCGATAATGACCGTTATTCGTTCGATTACAAGGTGGTGGGTGAAGATGATAGTTATGCAATCAATCTTTACGGGCCTGCTGTGGTGTCAGCAAAATATGTGCGTCGCTATCCCTTGTATGCAAACTTCTTTATTGGGTCAAAAGACAATGTCGTTCGTTACCGTGTTGACAACGGGAACTGGAAAAAGATGGAGCAAGCTGCTGACCAAGATCCAAGTTACACACAGGCCGTACTTACATTCGATGGCGCCGATAAATTAATCGACGGAAGACGCCCTTCCGATGCCGTGCCGTCGACGCATCTTTGGAAAATTAAGCTTCCAAAGCTGGCTATTGGCAAACATAGCATAACCGTTGAAGCGAAGGATATGTTTGGGCGAGTACATACGGCTAAGAAGGACATAGAAGTTGTCGAATAATAAATTTGAGCAGCATACCACTTATTTAATAGCACGCTAATATTGAATTAATATGAAATGCTCACCTTTGGAGTAGAGTAATTTTGTTCATAGTGTTATGGTTAATGTGAGGCCTGTTGCGAAATATGCTGAAGCAAAATTTGTTTTCATACAAATAGAGAAAAGGTTGCCAATCGGCGACCTTTTTCATTTTATAACTGTTGCTGAAACACCCCTCTCAAATCGTCCGAAGCAGGCAATTCAAAAACTTCCAGATCGAAATACTTGATGGCCGCAAATAGGTGATCAAATATGTTGGCCATCGTATTTTCGTAAAACACCCAATCGGTACTTGCGGCAAACATGTAAAGTTCAAGCGGCAGACCATGCTCAGTGGGTGCCAACTGTCGCACCATCAGCATTCTGTCTTGATGTATGTTTGGGTTGTTTTGAATGTAGTTCGTGATGTATGTTCTAAACAAACCGATGTTGGTCATCCGTCGCCCGTTAACAGGCATGCTGGCGTCCGCATTTGCTTGTTCATTATAGGCTGTAATCTCCTTTTGTCGCTGCGCTATATAGGGTGCAAGGATTTGGATACGGCTGAGGTCGGCAATCTCCTCCTCGCTTAGATACCGGATAGATGATATTTTGATAGGTATCGCTCGTTTGATCCGGCGGCCACCAAACTGCCGCATACCTCTGTAGTTTTTGAAAGAATCCGTCAGCAGCGTATGCGTAGGTATCGACACGATCGTCTTGTCGAAGTTCTGCACCTTTACATTGTTTAAATTAATCTGGATAACGTCGCCATCGGCGCCATACTTCGGCATTTCCACCCAGTCTCCCACACGCACAGAATCATTTGCAGATACCTGTATGCTTGCTACGAATCCCAGTATGGTATCTTTAAACACCAGCATAAGAATGGCGGAAGCTGCGCCTAGAGAAACTAAAAAAGACCAAGGGGAGCTCCCGGTGATTACGGAAAAAGCAACTGTTCCAGCAACAAATAACATGAAAATCTGGACAACCTGTAAGTAGCTATCGATGGGTTTATCAGCAAAAGCTTTGGAATTTTGGAATATGTCCCGCAGTGTTTTCAGTAAGCTACTGATAAGCTTAACAACCAATATAATGATAATGACTGCCAGGAACTTCATCATGACCTCTGTGAAATTCGGGAAGCCGATGAATATAGAGGGAAGTAGCTGTTGGGCTAATATTACTGGTATAAGATGACTGAGGTGGTCCAGCACATTATTCTCCAATAATTTGTCATCCCATGTCGTGCTCGTTTTGGTGATCAGACGAACAAAAAGGGTTTTAACGATTTTTCTGGTGATGTAGTCCGCTATAAGAAGTATAAGGAGAGCGGCTAATAATAACAGCGTAGTACTTACTAAATGTGCTAGCTGCTGTGGAAGACCTGCTGTTTCGACACGATCCAAGGTCCAGTCATAAATAAAACTTTTTTGTAGTGTGGGGATGTTAATAATGTTTGTTTTTTCCATATTAACGGGCAAATATACAAAAAACGAAAGAGACGGTTGTGGCCGTCTCTCTCATCATTTAGTCATTTACACGTTCATGCTTATGTTTAAAAAACAGTGCAAAAAGAATAGCAATTATCAACGTGTATCCTGCGAATGCTAACCAGATATGGTGCCAGTCTTTCAGTAAGACCGCCTTACTAAAAGCGCCATCCTGAACGATAGAGACACCACGTTCATCTAAGAAACGCAGCAATGAATGATTGGCAACGTTCGTTTGTAGATAGCTTGCAAGGCTGGATATATCAGCAAAGGCAAGCGTGAAATATTCATCAATAACCCAGCCGGATAGCAAACTTCCCAGCACCGCTCCAAAACCGTTAGTCATCATCATAAAAAGCCCTTGTGCCGAGCTACGGATCTGCGAATTTGTCGATGTTTCGACAAATAGTGAGCCGGAGATATTGAAGAAGTCGAACGCCATACCGTAAACAATACAGGATACAATAATCATCCATAAGCCAGTGGTAGGATCGCCGTATGCGAATAAACCGAATCGCAAAACCCACGCAAACATAGAAAGCAGCATGACCTTTTTGATACCAAACCGTTTTAAAAAGAATGGTATCGCCAAAATAAACAAGGTTTCTGAGATCTGCGAGATCGACATAATAATGGTCGAACGCTGAATAACGATAGAGTCTATATATTTTGGATAAAACTTAAATTCATCTAAAAAGACATCTCCATACGCATTGGTCAACTGTAAGGCACCTCCTAAAAACATAGAGAATAGGAAAAAAAGCGCCATCTTGTAGTTGCTGAAGAGCTTAAAGGCATCTAGTCCTAGCATTTGCATCCATGACTGGTTTTCTCTATTCACGTTGCGTGGTGGGCACTTCGGCAAGCTTAAGGCGAAAAGACTTAACCCAAAAGATGCTGCACCAGCGATATAAAACTGATAACCGGTCGCTTTGTTCCCGCTCAGGTTCACCAACCACATCGCTGCAATAAAGCCTATTGTACCCCATACGCGAATAGGAGGGAAGGCTTTTACCAGATCGTATTGCCCGTTGGTTAGCGCCGTGTAGGAAATGGAATTGGACAGTGCTAACGTAGGCATGTAAAAGCACATGGCCAGTAACATCACATAAAAAAACGTCTGTGGGTCGGTAACCTCTGGTAGATAAAATAATGTCGCACCATAGAGCAGATGCATTAAACAGTACAGTTTTTCTGCATTGACCCATCTATCAGCGATAATACCCATCAGCGTAGGCATAAAAAGAGAAGCAATACCCATGGTCGCAAAGACGGCACCAAACTGTTTTCCGTCCCAGTCTTTGGTGCCAAACCAATAGTTCGCTATCGTAATTAACCAAGCTCCCCAAACAAAAAACTGGAAGAAGCTCATTACGGTTAATCGTAATTTAATTGACATAGTATGTTATTAGGGAATTATGATTTTCTTCGTTCGATTTCGTCACGAATTTTCGCGGCGGTCTCGTATTGCTCCGCTTCGATCGCTTTATTCAACGTCGCTTCTAATTGTTCGTCATTGAGATTAGCATAGGGAGATTTAATTTGTTGTTTTCTTTCCGGTTCAGGCTCCTTGTGTAAGGTGTTCTCCTTCTGCGGGAGGTTTTCCATGTTTTCTAAAAAAGCGAAGTCATTGCTTTCGATGATGATGCCTGCAGCATCCATAATGAAGTCATAGGTATAGATCGGTGATCCAAAACGAACTGCAAGCGCCACTGCATCGGATGTTCGGGAGTCTAGTTCAATGGTCTTGTCCCCATTCGAACAAATTAATTTAGCGAAAAAGATACCGTCAATAAGGTTGTAAATGAGTACCTCTTGCACCTTGATATGAAAATTGTCCGCAAATGTTTTGAAGAGATCATGAGTGAGGGGACGGGAAGGTTGCATTTTTTCGATTTCTACAGCAATGGCTTGAGCCTCAAATCCGCCAATGATGATCGGAAGTCGCCGGTTGCCCCCTATCTCTCCTAATACAAGCGCGTAAGCTCCGGACTGTGTTTGACTATATGATAACCCAACTATATCTAATTTGATTTTCTTCATTCTTGATGCCTTACCGTCCTACAAAGATGTAAATATTCAGGACAAAATAAAAATGGCTAGACGCAATTTATTGACGACTAGCCATTTACTTTGTATAAATAGTGTTGTTTAGTTGTTTTTATATGTTTTAAAGGCCTCAATTAGCTGCGGTAGAACCTCAAAAGCATCACCTACGATACCATAATCGGCAACTTTAAAGAATGGTGCCTCCGGATCTTTATTGATCACCACAATAGTTTTAGAGGCACTTACGCCTGCAAGATGTTGGATCGCACCGGATATCCCAATAGCAATATATAGTTTTGGCGTGACCGCCAATCCTGTCTGTCCCACGTGCTCTGCATGTGGACGCCAGCCTGCATCAGAAACGGGCTTCGAACATGCAGTTGCGGCACCCAGTACGTTTGCCAATTCTTCCACCATAGCCCAATTTTCAGGACCTTTCATACCGCGACCCGCGGACACAACAATTTCAGCCTCAGGCAATGATACTTTGTTGGTTGCACGCACAATATCTTTGATTACTGTAGAAAGATCGCCAGGGGATAAGTTAGGCTGATAAGATTCTATCGTCATCGATGTTGGATGCTCTTTCGCTTCCATGCTATTCGGTGTTAAAGCGATGACGCGCTTTTGGCCGTCAAGCTGCTCCGTGGCTATGGCCTTGTTAGAAAATGCCGTCTTTTGGATCGTCCAGCTGTCGCCGGACATCTGGGGCAAGGAGATCGCGCCATCGCCCAAGGCAGCATTTAGTTTCGCAGCGATGCGCGGTGCGATACCTTTGCCACTGAATGAGTTGGAAAGCACGACGGTATCAGCGCCAACGCTAGTCGCAACCTCTGCAATAACCGAGGCGTAAGCTTGGTTCAGGAATTGTTTTAGCTCCGCATTATTGACCGTTATCAACTTATCCGCCCCATACGTCCCGATATTTTCCAACTCACTTTCTGCCACCTCACCAATGCTAAGTGCATATACAGGCTGGTTAATCAAGGTTCCAACTTCTTTCGCATAAGACACCGCCTCCAAAGCTGATTTTTTGAAAGCCCCATCCACATGTTCTATATATACTAATACTGACATAAATATTTCTCTTAAAATGAAGGAATTAAATGACTTTCGCTTCTGTGTGAAGTAAATTCACCAGTTGCGCGATATCTTCTTTGCTGATTAGTTTGACAGCGCCACGCGCCGGGGGCGTTTCGTATTGAACGATTTTCGACAATACAGGTACCTCAACAGCATCAATAACCTGTAAGGGTTTGGTTCGTGCCGTCATGATGCCACGCATGTTCGGGATTTTTGGTTCAGCTACACCTTCTGCCGTTCCTATCACGACCGGCAAGCTCACGGCTAAGACTTCTTTCCCGCCTTCGATCTCACGTTCTACCGTGATCTCTTCGCCATTGATCTGCAAACTTTTTGCGATAGATACAGAAGGAATAGCGAGCAGTTCACCTAAAAAGCCCTGTACTTGAACCCCGTTATAGTCTATCGATTCTCGGCCAGTTAATATCAAATCAAATTGCTGCGCTTTCGCGAATGCTGCAATCTGATTGGCAACAAACCAGGCATCACGCGGGAATGCATTAACGCGAACGGCATCATCTGCACCTACTGCCAACGCCTTTCGAATTGTTGGCTCTGCATCCGCTTCGCCCACATGTATCACCGTGACAGTACCTTTGCCGCCTTCGGCAAGTTCGACGGCCTTTGCTAAAGCTATCTCATCATACGGATTAATAATATACTGAACGCCAGCATTATTAAAGCGCGTATTATTATCCGTAAATGTAATTTTTGATGTAGTGTCCGGAACATTACTTAAACATACGAGTATCTTCATCAGTTTATATTTAGCAGTTTATATTTAATTACAAATCTCACTCTTACAGCCGCCATATTGAGTATATACAACCTAAATTGAATATGTTTTTATAATCGGCTTTTCACAAACTTATCGAATTTCGAATATAAAATCAAACATTTTCAGTGCACCTTAAATAGTTGCTAAACCTTGAAATTTTATGGTATTTATAATCATTTGTGATTATGGTTGATATAGTGTTAATTATTGTATTGATAATTTTAAAAAATTTTAAATTTTAAAAGGGATTCGCGCTTTTGATGTCAGCGTCAATACAATGTCATTTTCTATGCTAGCATAGTAATTTAAAAATAGCCTATTTATCTGAATGCAGTCTTCAGACCACCTAGATTTTGTACTTTTGAAGGTACATTTAGTTTACGACAATTTTTATATGAGCAACCGAATTGAAGAGTTGAAGCAATTTTTGCAAGAGTCTCCGCAGGATCCTTTTCTTAAATATGCCCTAACACTAGAATATAAAAAAGCAGGAAATACAGAGCTTACCCTAGCTGGTTTCGAAGAATTGGTTAGCCTGCATACAGATTACGTTGGCACGTACTATCACTTCGCAAAATACTTAGAAGAAATTGGCAAGCGGGAAGAGTCATTAGCCATGTATAAACAAGGGATGGAAGTCGCCCAGCGTATGCGCAATAGGCACGCTTATGGCGAGTTACTAGCGGCATACAATTTGGCTATGGGCATAGAAGATGATGACTGGGATGATTAATAAAAGCATTTAAATTGCATAGTTAACGTTTTGTGGTATCTTTTTTGTAGTTGATACACAAAATCTTATGTGATGCGTTTTGTTGTATATTTAAGTGGACTTTTACTTGCGTTTTCTGCAATCGTTGGTTGCATAAACACTCGGACGAACGCAAGTGTCGACAACAGCAAATTTGGCAAAATTACAGAAAGTAGGGTAGTAGGATCCTATAGCGGCGACTTACCGTGTACAGATTGTGATGCTATCGCTACCGTTTTGACCTTAGCTAACGACAAGGGCTATACCCTTGAATATGTTTATGTAGGGAAAGGGATGGAGGCATTCTCCAAATCTGGTAAATGGGAGCTAGACAATGGTGAACTAAACCTGGAAGGGCTGGATTACAAATACAAAGTAGAACTCAATCAGCTTAGGCAATTAGATCTATCTGGTAAAGAGATTACTGGCGATCTGGCCGAGCGATATGTGCTTCATTCTTTAGAACGGTAGAAGTTTTTTAATCCAATAACATCATACTTCTGAAACAGTTATCGAGAGAATACATCTGCTTACCAAATGCATGGCTTCTACGCCGACACCTATGCTAAACCGCATAAGACCTTTCGCAGTCTGATCTTATTACGTTCGACAACTTTATTTGCAGTTGGCGGCAGTCTCCGCACAGACACCCATTCCAACAAACAGGAAGTTACGGTTATTTTTCAAGAATGGTAAATGTATCACCCTGCTGAAGTCAGCTATTATAGTAATAACATAGATCCAGTTTCCGACAGTGGCGGTTCATACGCGAATGACAAAAGTTGCTTACTTGTGGTTTTCACAAAGACCCTTTAACGTCTTCACCACAAAATCCACTTCATCCTTTGTATTGTATTTGCTGAAAGAAAACCGAACGGAAGGGCGGGTTGAATCGCATGCTAACGCACGCAATACGTGACTACCTATCTCAGAACCTGAACTGCATGCACTACCACCGGAAGCAGATACACCAGCTATATCTAAGCTAAAAAGGAGCATGTCTGCAATATCTGTACAAGGCAAAGAGACGTTCAAAACGGTATACAATGATTTCGCCGCTTGATCGTTCCCATTAACGGTAACATCAGGTATGGCTTGGCGAAGTTCTGCAAGCATATAGTCCTTCAACCCCTGGATGTGCGCTTGGTGCTGCTCCATTTCTTGATAGCACAACTCAAGCGCCTTCGCAAGACCCACGATGCCATATACATTTTCCGTACCCCCGCGCATGTTCCGTTCCTGCGCGCCGCCATAAATCAAAGGCTGGATTTTATTTCTTCCATTGACATAGAGAAAGCCTACGCCTTTAGGGCCGTGAAATTTATGTGCAGCGCCCGTGATGAAATCAATTTGTAGATCAGCAAGATCGTGAATATAATGCCCCATGGTCTGCACCGTATCCGAATGGAACACCGCATTAAATTCTTTACAGATTTCAGCTACCGCCTTTATATCTGTAAGATTACCGATTTCGTTGTTGGCGTGCATCAGCGATACAAACGTTCGCGGATTAGCTGCAAGTAGTTCGCGAAGGTGAACAAGATCTACATTTCCCGCCTCATCCAACCGGATAAGATCTAGATGAATGAGGCCACGCTTTTCCTGCTCTTCCAACGTATGCAGTACCGCATGGTGTTCCAAAGGCGATGTTATCGCATGTGTGATGCCTAAATCGATAATGGAGCGCACGATAGCCATATTATCCGCTTCGGTACCCCCAGAGGTGAAAAATATTTCCGAAGGCGACGCTTTTAATAGTCCTGCAACCGTTTTTCTAGCTTTCTCAACAATAGTTTTTACCTGACGCCCATGCGCATGAATGGAAGATGGATTACCGAAATTCTCCTGCATTGTTTCCGTCATAACCTGTATAACTTCAGGTGCTAGCGGTGTTGTGGCGGCATTATCAAAATATACTTGCATGTTGCAAAAATAGGTAAAGGAACTGTAAATAGAAACAATGTAGTTAATTGCTATGTAAATACCCTGCCGTATAGATGTATTAAGATTGTCGCGACAACCTAATACATCACGCTAGGCACGCGGCACTTTTCGGCGAATAAGATTATAGATGGAAAACAGACCTCCTGCGAGGACGAGGTATAAGATGATGTCACCATTTCGCGTATAAAATGTCAACTCTTCGTTCAGATTAATTTCCTGCGTTAGTGCTGCAGGCTCCCACCATGTGGTATGTTGTACGATATCGCCACGCTGATTGATAAATCCGGAAATCCCTGTATTGGCCGAACGCGCTACCCACCGCCTATTCTCAATAGCCCGTAATTTAGCATACGCAAGATGCTGATCTTTTCCAGATGTGTCTCCCCACCACCCGTCGTTAGTAACGATAGCGATAAATTGCGCACCTTGCTTAATGTATTCGGCCACATAATTTCCCCAAATGGACTCGTAGCAAATAACCGGAGCGGCGCCAATACCGCTCTGCGAATATACAACTGAAGGCTCCTGTTGGCTTCCGTAACCGCCTGTCGAGCCTCCAAAATGTGCGAAAAGAGGTTTCATAAAGGCGAGAACCTGGCCAAAAGGGAGCTGCTCCACGCCGGGGACAAGCTTTGATTTATGGTAAAATTGTAGCTTGCTCGATTCGTCGATCAGCACAGCAGCATTAAAAGGGGCCAAAAACCTGTTATCCCCATAATCACGAGCGGTCATGGTTTTTTGGTAATTATAGATTTGGTAACTTTCAATGCCAGATAGCACATTTCCATTTTTGTATGTATTAAGGAACGATTGAATACGATCATATGCCGGGTATGATCTGAATTCTTCCTCATCGATACCGCCCCTCGCCGAAATGGCGGTTTCTGGCCAGATAAAAAATTCTGTATTTGGTTTCCCTACGCTATTGGACAGCGCCATAAGGTTTGTAAGCTGTTCCTCTGGCGAGACAAAATTGAACTTGCCATAAGGATCCACATTCGGCTGCACCACAACTACCTCTGAAGGGTTTATATGTTCGGTATAGCTGTTATACTGAACAAGGGATATGCCGGAAGGAAGAATAAGCGTAATCGCTAAAGCTACATATAGTTTTTTGTTGTTTATTGCTTCTACCTTCTCTCGTTTCTGCCACAGGAGTAAAAAGCACAAAATGTTGGCTATCCAAATCCAAATAGAACCGCCAAATACGCCTGTGACAGTATACCACTGAATCAGTTGGTGGAAGTTAGCAAATGCATTACCCAGCGTCATCCAAGGAAATGCAAGATCCCACCATTGGTGCAAAAATTCATAGGCCAACCAAAACGAAACCAGACCGACAAAACTGTAACCTATGCCTGTTTTTCTGCGGAGCTGATAATACAAGCGGAAAGCCAAAGCCATTAGAAGTGGCGCTAGTCCAAAGGGAATCAGTGCTATTAAGATGGCAACATACCCTGGTAAGTATGCGCTCATGGCATTATATACCCAATAGATAGAAGCAGTGTTCCATAGGAAACCCGTAAGGAAAGCAAGTCGGAAGATCTGCTGTCCTTTTCGCTTTTCGTCGCTCCGGATCACCCGCTCAACGGCAAATAAAAGTGGTACAAATGCAAAGAGCAAAATCGGGCTACTATACGGTATAGGCGGCCACGCCAACCACAATAAAAAGGCGCTTAGCAGCGCTAATAAATAATTATTCTTCACTTCTTACAATTGTGATAAGAGTTCTGATTTTTTGTTTTCGTATTCGGCCTGCGTAATAAGTTGCCTGTCGTATAGCGTTTTCAATTTTTTTAGTTTTAACGTCAGTTCGTCATCGTTGGATGGCACACTTCTTTCATCAAGTTCAGGTGTTGCATTATTTGCCGCTAAAGGCGAAGGTGTTTCACTGCCTGGTGCCGCGTCTGGAAGGACGATCGCTGCTGTGGGCGGCGCTTCTGTGGGTAAAGCCGGCGACTCCTTGGTCAACGCTTTATCAACATCATCCAGCCGATCGCTTTTAAGGGGCGTTGGTGTAGCCGGTTCTGCGGGCTTAGACGTTACTGTTACATTTCTATTTTCCAAAGCCTCCTTGATCAATTGATAAAGTTTCCGAGCCTGCACTTTTGGAATGTAGTCTATCGTTAGATTTTCGCCCGCTGGCGGAATAACGGTAACCTTTGCGCCGAATATTTCTTCTTTAAACGCTATATCCTTGATGTCGTTCCACGAGAAAATCTCAAAATTGGTGGCTAGTCCAAGCTTCGTAAATTCACATAAAAAGATACGTTTGTTACTGACGGTGATACTATCCGGCAAAAGCGTCACCGCGGGCTTTTTCTGTACAGAAATATATTGGATATATTCACCTGCAGTTAACATATCTATTATTTTATCATGGATCTTTTCAACCACCTTGGGGTCTTGTCCATCTTGTAAAAATTTTTCTATAGCCATCTTGTTGTTAAATCAATTTAAAATATTTGTCAAGTCTACATAGCCGATCTTTAGTCCGGAGATCCCGCTATACAAAATACAAACTCTCCTTTTATCGGATGGTTCTCAAAATGTAATTTTAATGTTGCTAATGTTCCGCGCACGGTCTCCTCATAAAGTTTGCTCAGCTCTCTTGAGATAGATGCTTCGCGCTCTTCTCCAAAATATTGAATGAATTCATCAATAGTTTTTAGTACCCGATGCGGAGATTCGTAAAAGATCATGGTACGCTTTTCCTCCAAAAGTTGCTTCATCCGTGTTTGACGACCCTTCTTAACAGGTAGAAAGCCCTCAAAGCAAAATCGATCATTCGGTAAACCTGAATTAACCAGTGCGGGGACAAATGCTGTTGCACCCGGTAGGCATTGCACGTCAAGACCTTCTTTGATAGCTTCCCGAACCAACAAAAAACCCGGGTCGGAAATTGCTGGCGTGCCGGCATCAGAAATTAGGGCTATCGTTTGTCCCTCTTTCAAAAATTTGATAATCTCGGACAGCGCTTTATGTTCATTGTGTTGGTGATGAGCAAATACCTTTTTCTCGATGCCGAAATGTTTTAACAGCGGACCACTGGTGCGCGTATCTTCCGCAAGGATAATATCTGCCTCCTTTAAGATGCGAATGGCTCTAAAGGTCATATCTTCCAAGTTGCCAATGGGCGTGGGTACTAAATAAAGCATAGCCAAAGTTAGGAAATTAAATGAGTAAAGAGCAATGCTGAATAAGCGAAGATTTTGCGCGCATTTACCCCCTTACGTAAGCTTATTATACAAGGGATTTTATGCTATTCACCGTTCTTAAAGGCTGATAAAAGGATCTTGTGAGATGGGTAGACTATCCGCGGGAGCATCACATGCTATTGCTCAGCTTGGAGCCTCCGACGCTGCGAATAAAGGAACAATAGCCGTTAAGTAGCTCATGAAGATTTTATGAAGAAAAGTAAGATTGGGGGAACTTGGATTGCTTTTGGGAGAAGTGGGAAGGTTTTAGTTGTTGGGTGCTTGGTTTATTAACGTCTAAGATCCAAGGGGTGTTTTTGGACGCTAACCGTTATAAACTTTCCCCCAACAACTAATCTTCTAGGCTGGTGTGATCATCGCCATCATAGGCAAATTCCAGCAGATCTGCGTAGATCTCTTGTTCGAAAAATTCTAAATCTTTTAACATAGCTGTATATTTTAAATTACACTCCAAAAATACTATACCGGTATGAACTGCAAATTATCACCACATCAAATAATTGTTAATTCGCTTGGTATAAGGTCAAATATATGTAAATATAGTAAAATAAAAAAGGTTTATGTATTAAAATGGTAATATTTAAACTATTTCTTTGGAATGTTCATGAAAATGGCTGATTTCCGTTCCACTTCTTATCTTTGTGCAAGTAGATTGTTATTTTATTTATTTTTATGTTACAGATAAATTATATCCGTGAAAACAGAGATGCAGTAATCGAACGGTTGGCTGTTAAGAATTTTAAAGAGGTTGATTTGGTTGATGCTTTAATTCAATTGGACGAATCGCGTCGTAAAATTCAGAACGAGTCAGACGCCATTGCTGCAGAGGCTAATGCTGCTGCAAAGCAGATCGGCGACTTCATGCGCCAAGGTAAGAAAGAAGAAGCTGAAGCTGTAAAATCACAATCCTCCGGATATAAAGAACGCGTTAAACAATTGACTGATCAGCTTGCTGAGGTAGAGCAGGAACTTCATGAGAAATTGGTGCAGTTGCCTAATTTACCTCATGCATCTGTGCCTGTGGGTCATTCTGCAGATGACAACGAGGTCGTGCTGCAACATGGCGAAATTCCGAGCTTGCATACGCAGGCCATGCCACACTGGGAACTGCTTACGAAATACGATATCGTTGATCTTGAGCTGGGCGTGAAGGTTACAGGCGCCGGATTTCCTGTATACAAAGGAAAGGGGGCGCGTCTGCAACGTGCGCTTATAAACTTTTTTCTGGATCAGGCGGCAGAAGCTGGCTATAACGAAGTGCAGGTTCCTATTTTCGTCAACGAGGCTTCGGCCTTCGCTACAGGGCAATTGCCTGACAAAGAAGGGCAGATGTACCACGTTACGGGAGATGACTTCTACCTTATCCCGACAGCGGAAGTTCCGGTAACGAACTTGTACCGGGATGTGATTGTTAAAGAAGATGATTTTCCCATCAAGCATTCAGCTTACACGCCTTGTTTTCGTAGGGAGGCAGGTTCTTATGGTGCACATGTTCGCGGTTTAAATAGACTGCATCAATTTGATAAAGTGGAAACTGTGCAGATCGTTCACCCGGAGCATTCCTATGCTGTGATTGAAGAGATGAGCTTGTATATACAGCAGTTGTTGCAAAAATTGGAGTTGCCCTACCGCGTGCTTCGTTTATGCGGAGGCGATATGAGCTTCACCTCTGCATTGACTTACGATATGGAAGTGTTTAGCGCTGCGCAGCAAAGATGGCTGGAAGTTTCTTCTGTTTCTAATTTCGAAACATACCAGTCTAACCGCCTAAAGGTACGCTTTAAAAATACCGAAGGTAAAATGCAATTGGCCCACACGTTAAACGGGTCCGCTTTGGCATTACCCCGTATCGTCGCATCTATTTTAGAGAACAACCAAACAGAAAAGGGTATTCGAATTCCATCTGTATTGGTGCCTTATACTGGCTTCGAGTGGATCGATTAAATAATAAAAAAACGCAACGACACTTTAGGCGGTCATTGGGAAGAGTGTTTCGACGACTTGATAAACTTGAGTATCGAAATTTGCGTAGTGCGTAGTGAGATAGTAACTGTGGCTGCCATGTCAACAACGAGGTACGACGACGCGGCAATCTAATCTAATAATCTATTAAATTAGATTGCCGCTGTTTTCCTTGGTTCCATGCGCGCAAGATACTGGTCATTATCATCTTCGTAAAGTATTTGTACCACCCAGTTTTCCTCGCGGGCAATCCTGATCAATTCCTGTTGATCGATATAAAGCCAGCGAAAAGGTTTCCCGAATGTACCCTTGTATGCATATTGAAATTCGATTTCGCCTAAGTAATATGCTGGTTTTTGAATTTTGTATTCTTCATAAAGGTAAGCGATATCAGAAGAGTCAAATAAAAGCTGCCCTTTATCACTGAGGAGAGTCTTGGCATGGCGCAAGAGATTGCGAAATCCCTCGACCGTTCCCGCTAAACCTATACCATTCATCAAAAAAAGCAACGTGTCATAATGCTTACCCTGTAGTTCGAAGAAATCACCCGTAATAATTTGTTGCACCCCACGTTCCCTCATAATTTGCGCAGCTGTTGCCGAGCATTCAATCGCGTCCACTTTAACCCCCTTTTCCTGTAAGAACAACGCGTGACTACCGACACCGGCCCCTACGTCTAGCACATGGCCATCGCAAAGTGCTAAAGCGATGTGTTCTAATTCTGGAAAATCATCCTGCTCTCTGAAAAATACCTCGACCGGCATCTCCTCGATATCACCATAACTGCTGTGTAAGAGCAGTGGTTCCTGCAATGTTTGCAACTGATAGAAGTCGTACAATGCCTCCCCGTAAACGTCCCGTTCCATTAATCCTGTATTTTTAAAATTTCTTTGGCGATGGCTATTTCTTTTTCCGCGCCCGTATGTTTGTTGGGTTCATCCGATAATTTAATTACTTCTGTCCATTCGCCTTCGTCCGGTTTAGCTTCTACCATTTTAATAACAATATTCATCCGTGGAAGGCCGACATCGTTTGTGAAGTCCGTACCGATGCCAAATGAATAGCCGATTTTATTGTGGCAGAATGCAGCAATGTTTTTTACTTTTTCATAATCCAGACCATCGGAGAATATAATTGTTTTTGACTGCGGATTGATACCCTTTTGGGTATAGTGGTCTATCGTCATTTGCGCAAACGTAATCGGATCCCCACTGTCATGGCGGACACCATCAAACAGTTTGGTCAATTTTTTATCAAAATGAGAGAAGAATACCTTTGTGGTGTAGGTGTCGGATAGCGCTATTCCTAGATCTCCCCGATAGACGTCTGCCCAATGCTCTAGGCCAAGCAAATTGGCCATTTTGTAGCCGTATTTTGCGGCATGAAACATAAACCACTCGTGAGCGTGCGTGCCTATGGGTGTGGTTTCGTATTTCATCGCCAGATGCACATTCGAAGTGCCTATAAACGTTTTCGAGGGGTGATTTTTCAAGGTACGAATCACAAGGTCGTGCACCGCGTAGGAGTGCCGGCGGCGTGTTCCGAAATCAGCTAACGTAATATGTAACTGATCATATTTCTGCATTTTATCTGCAACGATTTTACACACTGCATCATCATCCACGCGCTGCATAGCGTCGGCCTCATAGTAAAGCTCACAAATGAGCGACATGATAGGTACTTCCCATAAAATCGTCCGGTACCAGTATCCTTCTATACTTACCGCTAGATCTTCGCCATCTTGTTCAATTTTAACCTCATCTGGATCGTACCGATAACCCTGAAGAAAATCGAGGTAAGTAGGGTCTATGTAAGGGCATTTATCATGCAGAAAATGTTTTTCAGCCTTAGTCAGCTTTAGCGAGGCCATTCCATGGATTGCTTCGCGCAGCCGTTTGTCAAATCCGGGCGGGAAGCGGTGCTTTCCGCGGTTGATAAACTGGTACTTAGCCCTCGCTTTCGGGAACAATTTGCTCACGGCAAATTGCATCGTGAACTTATAAAAGTCATTATCTAAGATAGAGGAGAATGTTGCCATGCAAAAATGTGCTCGTATAAAACGGGTGAAGTTAACAAAAAATTGGCATATGGACGGTTAGTGTACATTGAGATGCTGTGTTCTTAATTCTTATGAAACGCTTCCGCCTATCGCTAGTGTAATTCTATCTGGGCAGCTTTAAAAAAATGTAAAGGCGGGATTTTTCAATCACCGCCTTCACTGCTTCAATTAAAATAGATATTCTTTAGGCTTAGCGCGTGGCGCGACTAGATCCCCGCTCTGTATTTGTACTAGACGATCTGCTACGGCCTGTGTTGCTGCTTTGCCCGCCTCTGCTGCTGCTGCTTGCGCGACTTACCTGCGAACCTGTATTGCTACTCCGTTGGCTTGCCTGTTGTACCGGACGGCTTCGCTCCTGCGTAGCCCGCGAACGGTTTTGGTTGCTTTGTGGAGTCGCTTGTTGTCTGTTCTGCGGGCGTTCCACCGCTGTTCCTCTACTACGTCCTTGCGTAGACCTGCTACTTCTACTTTCCATTTGTTGTCCCGTGGTTGCACTGCTGCGTTGCCCGCGTGAGGTACCAGAAGAAGTCCGGTTTTCCACGCGTGTGCCCCTGCTTTCAGCCGTTGAGCGAGCCGTACCGCGAGAAGTACGGGTTTCGTTTTGCGTCACGCTGCCGCTAGTGGAGCGGGTGTTGCCCAGGCTGCCGCGTGTTCCAGTCTGCGTGCTACGAGACGAAGAGGTACCGCGGGATGAGCGGCTCTCTGTAGTTGCCCTGCTGCCGTTTGTTGCAACCGCGCGGCTATTTCCGGTAGCACGATCGGTTCTGCTGCTGTTCACGGTACTTCGGCTACTGCCACGTGTGTTGGCTGTCGAAGATGAACGTACCGTGTTGCGGTCAGGGCGGTAAAGTGATACGGATCTGCTGTCAACACGTGAGCGTCCCGGACGGTCACTCACGCGGATATCCCGTACAGTGACACGGCGACCAATATTGCGCTCGATGTCGCGACGACCCGGACCGCCATAGTAATGGTTGTTGTTCACAACATACGTATTGTTTATGATCGTTGTGCGGTTATAAACGTTACGTTGGCCGTAACTCCAGTGACGAGAAATATAAGGGTCATAGATCCGTCTCACAGGCAAAAAGACCCAGAGATTTAAAGGCAATGACACGCCGACAGATATGCCACGAGGAGCCATCGGTGCCCAGCCATAATAACCACCGCCGCTTCTCCAATCTACCCAAGCTGGCCCCCATTCATAATCAGGAATCCAACCCCAGCCGTTGTAATTGGTATGTACCCAGCGGCCATAGTGGAAAGGCGCCCAGCCCCAATCGTAATTGGATACCCAGGTGTTACCATATTCAGTCATCGTCCAATAACCGTTGGTGCCGTATGGACGGAAGTTCCTATCGACATCCGGAAACCAGATGTCACCATAACGCGCATCTCTATCCCATTGTCCATAAGGAGATAATTCATCATAGAAGACATCAAAAGATACTTCGCCGTAAGGCTGCGCTGATGCCCTGCTTAATGAAAACATGCTTACCAAAATCGTCACGATGGCGATATATAGGCTGCGGGATTTGAAATGTCTCATAGTCTTATCTTTTAATAGTGAAACCACACAATTTACTATTATGACTATAATAATGAAGCGAAGGTTTAATGTTTGAAATAAACTGTAAACAAATACGAATAATTTTGGTTATGTAATAATTAGAAAACACTATGTCGATGAAAAAACAAAAGTTTGTACATTTGTCGGGTATTTTTGAAAAGCTATTATTTGCGGAAGCAGTGTTAACTTCATACTTAAATGGGAAGTAAAATAGAAAAACTACTTATCGAATTCGCACGAATACATCGTTTTATGATGAGTTTTCTGCGAGAAGCGGTATCACCACCTTACGAGTTTAAAGAGATTATCCGCCAGTGTTACGAAATTGGGTGGAAGTCGTTCCCATTGATCAGTTTGACAGGCTTTATTGTGGGTTTCGTGTTTACGAAGCAGTCGCGTCCATCGTTGGAAGAATTTGGTGCGACGTCATGGTTGCCGGCCTTAATTTCCATTGCTATTGTTCGTGCTTTAGCTCCGCTAGTGACGGCGCTGATAGCATCTGGAAAGGTAGGGTCTCAAATCGGCGCCGAATTGAGCTCTATGAATGTGACGGAGCAAATTGATGCCATGGAGGTTTCTGGAACAAACCCCACTAAATTTTTAGTATCCACGCGTATTGTCGCAACGACTTTTATGATTCCTATCCTGTGTTTTTACGTAGCTGGTATCGGCCTTTTTGGAGGGTATTTAAGTATCATAGGAAAGGATGATTTAAGTATGTTGGCGTTTTTTACGCAGGTGTTTGAATCCATTGCCGCAAAAGATATTTTTGCCATGGTCATTCGTGCAGTGGTATTTGGTTTTACGATCGGTTTTGCGAGCTCTTACGTAGGATATTATTCTACAAAGGGAACGGAAGGTGTCGGGAAAGCAGCGAATAGTGCCGTTGTATCATCCATGTTTTTAGTTTTTGTGGAAGAATTACTTATTGTTCAGTTATTAGCCTTGCTAAATTAAAGGAGAGAATGGAGAAGAACAACGTCAATATCGACCGTAACGAAGTGGTGATCCATGTAGATAATGTGAGTAAATCCTTCGGAAGTTTGCACGTGCTCCGGGATGTGGATGTGAAGCTATTTAAAGGGGAGAATCTCGTGGTGCTGGGCAGGTCAGGAACAGGTAAATCGGTTCTTATAAAGCTTATTTCAGGCTTATTAACGCCGGATAAAGGAAATGTGCGTGTGCTAGGGGAGACTGTAAACCAGCTTGATGACCGCGAATTGCGTGAGCTAAGGCAACGTATAGGATTTTCGTTTCAAAACAGCGCATTGTATGATAGTATGACGGTGCGGGAAAATTTGGAGTTTCCACTTGTGCGTAATAAGCGCAACCTCTCTCGTGCGGAAATTAATAAAGAAGTAGAAGAGGTGCTGGATGGTGTGGGCTTATCACAAACCATCAATCAAATGCCATCCGAATTATCTGGCGGACAGCGGAAACGTATTGGTATAGCAAGAACCTTGATTTTGCGTCCAGATATTATGCTATATGACGAACCTACAGCCGGCCTAGACCCAATAACCTGTTTGGATATCAACTCCCTCATTAACGAAGTTCAGGAGCGCTTCAATACGTCTTCTATCATCATTACACATGATTTGGCATGTGCGAAGATGGTGGGTGACAGGATGGTCATGTTACTTGACGGTAAGTTCGAGCGGCAGGGTACATTCAAAGAAATTTTTGATACGGATGATGAACGTGTCAAGCCATTTTATGATTATAATTTTATTGTTTAAAAGTATATGAGTACAAACGAAAGAAAGCGTACGCTTACGGTTGGATTATTTGTTTTGATCGGATTGGTCATTTTAGTGGCTGGTGTTCTGGTGCTGGGCACACAACAAAACAAATTTAGCAAGAACCTAGTTGTTACCACCTATTTTCATGACGTGAAAGGTTTAAAGGTGGGCAATAACGTCTGGTTTTCTGGTGTGAAGGTAGGGATTGTCAAAGATATCAAGTTTCAAAGTATTGATGATGTAAAAGTCGTGATGCATATCGAGCAGAAGTCTAGCGAATTTATTCGCGAGGACGTCGTTGCAAAGCTTGGATCTGACGGTCTCATTGGTAATGCGATAGTAAGCCTAATTGGTGGATCAGACCAAGCGGCTGCGATTAAAGACGGCGATGTGGTAAAATCTGTCAGTGGCACAGATACCGAGGCAATGTTTGCTACGCTACAAACCAACAATGAAAATCTCGTCGAGATTACCAAAAATTTCGCAGTCTTGTCTAAACAAATGGTGGAAGGTAAAGGGACAGTGGGCGCATTGCTGACAGATTCAACTATTGCCATGTCTTTGAAAAGCTCCGTGGGCTCTTTAAATAAAGTGATGAGTGATGCTAACAAAGCTTCTGCAAATTTGGCCGTATTAATGAATAAGTTGAATAGCAATCAAGGGCTTATTCATGATCTAACGACGGATACTGCGGTGTTTTCTAGTCTGCGAGAATCTGCTGCCCAGCTACAAGGGGTTACGCAAACCGCATCAGCATTGATGGAGAATTTGAATACTACCTCGGCTCGTCTGAATGACAAAGATAATGCAATTGGCGTATTGACAAACGATCCGGAAGCGGCTGCGGAAATAAAGCAGATTTTGCGAAACTTGAACTTGAGTACGGAAAAGCTGGATGACAACATGAAGGCGCTTCAAAGTAACTTCCTTTTTAGGGGCTACTTTAGGAAGCAGGATAAGGAAAAAGCAAAGATGACACAAGACTCCTTAGATAGATAGTCGAGAGGGAAGCTATTGTCGTTCTTTTTTAAACGAGCTGATGAGTATAACGGATAGGGATGTCATTTACGAGGACAACCATTATATAGCAATTAATAAGCGCGCAGGCGATATTGTGCAGGTAGACACCACGGGTGATAAGTCTATGGAAGAAATGGTCAAAGATTATTTGGCCGCGAAATATGATAAACCGAATGGCGCTTTTCTTGGCGTCATTCACCGTTTGGATCGTCCTGTAAGCGGGATGATTCTTTTTGCCAAAACGAGTAAGGGCTTAGACCGTATGAATAGGCTCTTTCATGATCGGAAGGTTTCTAAAACATACCTTGCATTGGTACGTAATAAGCCGCCTAGAAAAGCTGACACGCTAAAAAACTGGTTGCTTAGGGATCGTAAGAAGATGGTGACAAAAGCGTACGATCGTGAAGTGAAAGGTGGAAGTTTTGCTGAGCTGGATTACGAAATCCTAGGGGAATTTGAAGGGTATTACCTGCTTCAGGTTACGCCGCTAACTGGGCGTACGCACCAAATCCGTTGCCAGTTAGCCTACATGGGTTGTCCTATCGTGGGCGACAATAAATACGGCTATCCCCGGGGAAGTCTGCGGCGTTCGATTTGTCTGCATTCACGGGCTTTAAGCTTTATACACCCAATAAAAGAGGAAAATATGAAAATAACTGCCGAGCTGCCTGTGGACGGATTTTGGGAGAAGTTCAATGTTTTGCTATAAAGCTTTTCATACGAGATATAAACTATTTATATAAAAATAGGTACTTTTGTAGCATGAAGTCGAAACACGTAGCGTTGGTTATACTCACTATCTTTCTGGTAGGCGTTTTCTTTAGCACAGAGCTTTCCGCACAGTGCGCGATGTGTACATTAAATGCGGAGAATAGCACCACAAATGGCAATACGCAAGGTAAGGGTCTTAATGACGGAATCTTGTTTTTATTAGCTATTCCATATCTTATTGCAGTAGGCGTGGGTATTTTATGGTATAAAAAATATCGTAAGAATCAGCCTAAGCAAGTTTCTCCTTTTGAAAGATAAGTAGCAAGTTGATGTCTACATCGAAGTTTTCTGCACTATTGCAATCCAAATGTCCGCGCTGTAGGGTGGGGAAGATGTTTGAAGGCCCAATTTATGGGTTTAAAAAACAAACGATGCATGAACGCTGCCCCCATTGCGGTCTCAAATTCGAAATCGAGCCCGGATATTTTTACGCAGCAATGTACGTAAGCTATGCGTTTTCTGTAGCAGAAGTAGTGAGTCTTGGCTTGGCGACGGCTTTCCTTACGAAAAGCGAGTCTCCTTGGCTATACATTATCGTGCTCTTTTCGGCGATTTTCCTATTTGCACCTTTTAATTTGCGCTTTTCTCGATTGGTGTTGCTCCATTACCTATCTCCCAAAGTAAGCTATAATCCACAGTACGAAAGAAATCTTGAGAAGTAAAAGTGCTTAGGTTCAATGGTTTATAACCAAGTTCCTGCTTTGCACAAGGTTTTGGATGTATAGGTCCAAGTCCATGGGATGTCAGTCGAGCGAGAGGTATTCCATTTTGCTGTCAAACAAAAACGCTTTTTCGTGGTGCGTACTTGCGATGTATTCACTAAGGGCAGGGAGGATAGCTGCTTGATACTCTTCGAGCGTGCTATGGTCGCTTGCGCGAATTTGTATGCAATAAGTTGTGCCTTCATGTGGGGAGTCCAACATTTTTAATAAACTCGTTTCAATAGAAAGTGTCTTGAGGTGGCTCTTCATCCACAGAAACAAGTCATCGTGACTACTATCCTCGATAATGATGGAGATATTGTATAAAATCATGCGTAAAATTATCAAAATTTACGGATATATCGTCTGTAAAAATAAGGTTGCACGTGCGTGTTTTCATAAAAAAATCCCAATATTTGAAACGGAATAGGATAAAACATGTATAGATTTTTGCTTTGGGGTTTTGCTGTTGGTTTGCTGGCATTTTTTATCGCTTGCAGGGATAAGCAAAGTACCGATCAACTTATACCCGTAGAAGATTTTTTTGTAAAGCCGGAAAAGATTAATTTTCGTATTTCCCCCGATGGCAAGCGTATTGCTTACTTGGGGATTGACGACCATTGCCGTAATATTTTTGTGCTGGATTTGGATGACAAAACAAAATCAAAACAATTGACCTATCAGTCGGATATGAATGTGCAGTACTTTTTCTGGGCATCAGACTCCAATATCGTATATTCTAACAGCCACTCACCATCAGATAGCCTACGCATTTTCGGGATCTCCGTAAATAGTGAACAGAGTCTTCCGTTGATACCCGTAAAGAAAGCGAAACTACGATGGCTGCAGCCGCAGAAGCTTTACGGATCTTACTTGCTTGCATCGCTCAATGACCGAGACTCTACCGCCTTTGATTTATATAAAGTTTTTCTTGATGGGCGAGCCCCGCAGCTTGTTACGCGTAACCCGGGTAACATACTGAACTGGTTTCCGTCTCCTGACGGGAAAGTTCGTTTGGCCGTAACTAGTGATAGTGTACAAGAGAGTATACTGTATCGGCAGCGGGAAGAGTTGGCCTTCAAACCCGTATCCACAACGGATTACCAAACGCTTATACAGCCGTTGGGCTTTGTGAAAAATAAGAAAAATATAATTTATGCACTATCCAACGACGGACGGGATAAGCTTTCTTTAGTAGAATACAATGTCGAAAGTGGCGAGGAGGAACGCTTGCTATATGGTAATGCAGAAGTAGATCTTGAATCGCAAGGGTATTCAGACAATCTGCAGGAAATGATATTTACCCAGTATACTGCGGAAAAATCCGAGAAGCTCTTTTTCAATAAATCGTTCCAGCGTCATTTCGAATCCCTCGCTGCGCAATTTGAAAATCGATCTATTGATATACTCGATACGGATAGTAGCCTAAACCACTGGATTGTCAAAATCTCTACCGATGTACACGCTGGCGGAATATATTACTATGACGTGCAAAGCAAAAAAACGCAGCTGCTAGCGGAACTGAATCCCAAATTGGCAAAGGCGGAGCTCTCTCCCAAACAACCCATTCGCTATCAGAGTAGAGATGGGTTAACTATAAACGGCTATTTAACCTACCCACGTACTCAGGCACGGAAGGATTTACCCGTTGTCGTTCTTGTTCATGATGGGCCAAACCGAAGGGAGAGTGTTGATTTCGATGCGGAAGTCCAATTTTTGGCTAACCGGGGCTATTTAGTATTTCAATTGAACTATCGGGGCTCCGTAGGGTATGGCAAACAGTTCTGGACGGCGGGATTCAAAGAATGGGGAGGAAAAATTCAAAGCGATATTATTGACGGCGTGACAACGCTTATCCACCAAGGAATTGTGGATAAACGACGTGTGGCTATTATGGGGACAGGTTTTGGCGGATATTCCGCTTTACATGCTGCAACCTATAATTCATCGTTTTACCGTTGTGCCATCTCGATGTCCGGCTACACAAATTTGTTTACCTATATTCGGGAGATCCCTCCTCACCAGCAGCAATATCTACGCTTGGTTTATAACATCATTGGAAACCCTAGTAAAGAATACGAAATGTTTAAAGCAATTTCACCGGTATTTCATGCAGATCGGGTAAAAATACCAGTGATGTTTGCTCAGGGCGGAAGTGACCGATTTAGCTCGCTCACCGATGCCAACCAGTTTGTTCAAAAGCTAAAGAATAACAACGTTCCTGTCAAATACATCTATAAAGAAGAGGAAGGTAGGCGATTTCGGAGTGAGGAAAACATTATTAATTACTATCAGGAAGTAGAGGCGTTCTTAAGTAAGTACTTATAGGAGTCCATGGCATACAACCAGCTAAAATATCGCAAGAACTTTGGGTTACTTATCGCTTTCGTGGTGTTAGTGACCATTCTTTTCGTGGTAGCAATGCTTGCCGCACGATCCATGATCGCAAATTTTATAGAAACGGAATTCAACAACCGTAAGGTAGAGGTGTTTGATCAGTCTGTGAAGCCTTTCCAAGAGTTTTTTAATGATAAGATCCCCGAAATATCGTACTATCAAGGTTATTTGGATTCGGTCAAAGCCGCCTCTTATGTGAATGATGTGATTCGTAAAAACGCCTTTGTCGAAAGTGTATTGTTCTACGATATAACAGTTACCAATTCCGACTCTATTGAGGCAGGTATCAAGTACAACCATCTGCTGGTGTATCCAAAGAGCGTTATTTCTTTTCAGCTGGACGAACAGAACCGCTTGGTGGCTACGCGTAAAGAAAGCACGGAAACACGCGCTTATACGGATGACTTTAATAGCATGGTGCTTAAGTTTGTCGGGTTTCTGGATCGTGTTACTGATTCGACCCGGATGTCAGATAGCGAAATCTATAAGGTGTTTTATACGCTTAGCGCTGGGAAAGTGTCTTATATGAACATCCCCAGAATTGCGGATCTGCTCGCGTACAAAAGGCTCATGTCATCGCAGGATAACCCTGTCGTTTGGTATGATCAGGATATGTTTTTGTTCCTTATCAATCCCAGCAAGATACAGATCAAAAACGTGGCGCCTAATCTTTATGAGAAGATCGAAATTTTGCCGATCGTCTCAGGCAATGTTACCGACCAACGTTTTTATTTTCAGACAGAGCTCTCTCTGCCGGGTGCCCTGTCAGACTACAAACTGCAATACACAAGCTCGGAAAGCTTCCTAAATAAGGAAATAAATCGTCGCTTCTTGCCCGTTAGTTTCGGAATTTCAGTGATCTATTTCATTCTGATTTTTATCGCCTATTTGATATACCGTAATATTACGATCAACAGCAAGCTATTCCAGTTGCAATATGATTTTATCAATAACCTGACCCATGAATTTAAGACGCCGGTGAGTGTAATTAAGATCGCGGGAAATAATATTCAAAGTTCGGAAAAACTATCCACTGAAGAACAGCGTATGTATGGGAAGATACTTGATCAAGAGGCGGATAAGTTGAATAGTTTGATGAATAAGTTGCTGTCCTTTGCACAGATAGAAAATAAGTCTATCAAACCAAACAAGGAAGAAGTGAACGTTGAAGAATTTTGCGCACCGATTTTTGATGCCGTAAAATTGAAATATCCTGATTTAAACTTTTCCTATCAGATCGATGTCCAAAATAACATGGTCGTTGATACAACGTTGTTACTGAGCGTTTTTCAGAACTTAATCGACAATGCTTATAAGTACTCGGAACGGCAACGGAAGTTTTTAAATATCGACGTACAACAAAATAAAAAGAATTTTGTTATAAGGTTTAAAGATCAGGGTATAGGGATTAGTAAAAAGGAATTTAACAGTATTTTTAAGAAATTTTACCGAGTAAAGAACCAATTCAATCAACAAGGAAGTATCGGATTGGGTTTAGCATTCTGTAAGGAAATAGTAGATTTTATGGGCGGCGAAATTAAGGTAGATAGTGTGCTTAACCAAGGAACCACATTTACACTCGTTCTGCCCCTAGGTCCAAAAAAGAATTAAGGAAACATTATGAGTAAAGATATCACCATAGCGGTAGTAGAGGACGATGAGAATCTTCGTTTTTTGGTTGCCCATCGTTTGCAAGCTGAAGGATACAAAGTTGTCCAGACGAGCAACGGCAATGAGGCGGAAGAGCTGATTATACAGCAGATGCCGGCCGTTGTATTGTTAGATTGGATGCTTCCCGGAAAAGAGGGGATAGACGTTTGTGAATCTGTAAGGAAGGCTGGTTTTGAAAACATTATCATTATGATGACGGCGAAATCGCAGGATGTCGATAAGATCGATGCCTACAGCTATGGCGTTACGGATTACATTACAAAGCCCTTCAATATGGATGTGCTCGTAGCGATGATTGAGAATAAGGTACGCTTTTTCTTGCCTAAGAATAATGATGTGTACAGTTTCGGCAATACAGAGCATCATCCTAACATTCATTCGCTGGTTCGCGATGGACGTAAGATAGAGCTGACCATCTTGGAAAATAGAATTTTACTTTATTTTCTGCAAAACGTGGGAAAAGAAATCACGCGTGAGCAGTTGATGGAGGTGGTGTGGGGCTATAGTTCCAATGTGAATACGCGTACGCTGGATATGCATGTCGTCCGCCTTCGCAAAAAAATTGAGACCAACCCGGATAAACCACATTATCTGCAAACTGTCCGTGGTTTGGGTTACAAATTTGTCGATAGCGAAGAGCAGGAATAAAAAAAAGAAATTTGGTTTTATGAATCTTGCTTGCTATCTTAGCAATCGAGGTACAAGTACAAGACCATGTTGTCCTGAAAATGGATGGTATGGTCTTGTCTTTTTTTTGATTTTTGTTAAATAAATAAGGTAAAAAATATGGCAGAAGTAACTTATTACACCCAGGAAGGTTTAGACAAGCTGAAACAAGAACTACAGCAACTAAAAACGGAAGGCAGAGCTAATATTGCTAAAGCAATAGCCGAGGCACGTGATAAAGGTGATTTATCAGAAAACGCCGAATATGATGCAGCGAAGGAAGCGCAGGGGCTACACGAAACCAAGATTGCCAAATTGGAAGAGGTATTGGCTACGGCACGGCTAATCGATGAATCTGTACTTGATACGTCGAAGGTATTAGCACTGTCTTATGTTAAAATTAAGAACAAGAAGAATAACGCGGTGATGACTTACCAACTTGTTTCGGAAACCGAAGCGGACCTTAAGTCGGGCAAAATATCAGTTAAGTCACCAATAGCGCAGGGACTCCTAGGGAAGTCTGTAGGCGAGGTAGCGCAAATTGAAGCTCCTGCCGGCGTATTGGAATTTGAAATATTAGAGATATCACGATAGTCTTTTAAACGGTTATGTGCGGTTTTGCCATAACCGCATAGAGCTAGATACAAAATAAGAAAGGCGGCTGCATATGATGCAGCCGTTTTTTTATCCCATAGATAACGCCCGGTTTTGCTGGTCTCAAAATCGCGCAGCTAATGAATTATATAAAGGAAGTGATTGGGAATAGAGGGGCGATTAAACGGCAGGGTCAGGTAAATATTCAACGCGATTATAATTGCAATTAATAGCAAATTTATCTAAGTTTGTTGGTAATTCTTAATGAAGAGTAAATATGTCAACGATTTTTTCAAAGATAGTGTCGGGTGAGGCGCCAGCGTATAAAGTAGCGGAAAGTAACGATTATTTGGCTTTTTTGGACGTTCGTCCATTAGCGCATGGCCATGTATTAGTAATCCCAAAAAAAGAAACTGATTATATTTTTGATATCCATGACGATGAATATATGGGTATGTGGGTGTTCGCAAAAATTGTTGGGCAGGGAATAAAAAAAGTCTTTCCATGCCGCAAAGTGGGCATTGCTGTCGTAGGCCTCGAAGTGGCGCACACGCATATTCACTTGATTCCGTTAAACAATGTGGATGATATGAATTTCGGACGTCCAAAGCTGGAACTAACGGACGACGAGTTAACAACGATTGCGGAATCTATTCGCGAAGCAATTTCAGAAGTAACGCATTCAGCTAATTCATAATAATAAAAAGGATTTCAAGGGCAATCTCTCGGTTGTCCCATAAATAGATAATATGCAAGACTTGTGGCTGTCGTTTCAGCAGTTGATGGATCCAGAATACCTGTTGAGCCATGGTGGGTTTTATATTGTTGTATTAATTGTTTTCGCTGAGACAGGGCTTTTCTTTGGTTTCTTTTTGCCAGGCGACTACCTGTTGTTTTTAGCAGGACTGTTTTGTGCTTTGGGGAAGATTGATGTAGACATCACGACCATGTATTTGGGTATCCTCGGCGCGGGCGTCTTGGGTAACTTTGCTGGCTATTGGTTTGGTTATCGAACGGGGCCGGTACTCTTCAAACGTAAAGATTCCTTTCTTTTCAAACGTAAATACGTCATTATGGCCGAGGAATTCTACCAAAAATATGGTGGAACGGCCTTAGTAATCGGTCGCTTTGTGCCTATTATTCGTACATTTGCACCGATATTTGCAGGCGTAGTAAAACTAAACTTCAGAAAATTCGTCATCTATAATGTGTTAGGTGCCTTTTTATGGGCCAGCCTGCTCACGTTGACGGGGTATTTTCTGGGTGTAAAATTCCCCGCTATAATAAATTATGTGGAGTACATCATAGTTGCACTTATTGTGATCGCTTTCTTACCTATAGCGATTGCACTGCTGAAAAGATGGTTAAAAAGCAAACAAACAAACAGTAATAATAATTAATGAGTAAAACACATCCTTGGCATCAGATAGCTCCTGGTAGCGACTTGCCAAATTCCGTCAATGCGATTATTGAAATCACCAATGGTTCCAAAGGAAAATACGAATTAGACAAGGATACGGGACTACTTTTGTTAGATCGTGTATTGAGTTCTTCGGTTGTTTATCCGGCAAACTACGGCTTTATTCCACAAACTTATTGTGATGATAAAGACCCTCTAGATATTTTGGTTATTTGCTCTGTTGATATTTTGCCTATGACTTTGGTAGAAGCCAAAGTTATTGGTGTGATGAACATGGTTGATGGTGGAGAGCAGGATGACAAAATCATAGCGGTGGCTAAAAACGATCCGATATACAACTACATCACGGACATCGAACAGCTTGCGCCACATGTGATGAAGGAAATCGTTCAATTTTTTGAAAGCTACAAGGCTCTAGAAAAGAAATCTGTACAGGTGGAAGGCCTACACGGCAGAGCCCGCGCGCAAGAGATTCTTTTAGAGAGTATCGAATTGTATAACAAGGAATTCGGAAATAAATAAACCCTAACATGGCCATCGACATTTTTTGGACAATATTTTTGGTTTTAGCCAATGGTTTTTTTGTAGCTGCTGAGTTCGCAATTGTTAAAGTGCGTGCTTCACAAATTGAGCTGCAAGCTAAATCAGGAAGCAAAGTGGCCAAGATCGCTAAAAATATAACAGAACATCTCGATGGCTATCTTGCGGCTACGCAGCTTGGTATTACATTGGCTTCACTTGCCCTTGGCTGGGTAGGGGAAGCCGTTATGACGGAAATTGTCCACAAGATATTTGGGCTTTTCAATATTGAGCTTTCTGGACCAATAGCAAAGAATCTAGGACATGTATTTGCTTTTAGTATCATCACCTTTTTACATATAGTATTTGGAGAGTTAGCACCGAAGTCTATCGCTATACAGCGTCCAGTAGCAACGACGATGCGCATTGCAGCACCGTTGCAGTTTTTCTATTATATTTTCCGCCCCATCATATGGCTGTTAAACGGTTTTGCAAACTTCCTGCTTCGACTCATTGGTGTCGATGTAAAAGGACATGAAGCCAGCCATTCTTCGGAAGAACTACAGTACCTATTGGAAAAAGGAAAAGAAAGCGGTGCTTTAAACAATGCGGAACACGAACTTATAAAGAATGTGTTTGACTTTAACGAACGCATCGTGAAAAATATTATGGTTCCACGTACCAAGATCGTGGCCGTAGATATGCTGGACACTGCGGATGAATTTATCAACACAGTTACCGAAGAAGGGTATTCCCGAATCCCTATTTACGATGATAACATCGATCAAATTGTTGGTATAGTGCATACGAAAGACATTCTTCCCATCATTGTGAAAGGTAAGCAAGTTGTCCTGAAAAATATCATGCGCAAACCTTACTTTATTCCGGAGACAAAGAAGATCAATGATTTGATGACCGAGTTTCAGCTGAAGCGTATTCAGATCGCTATTGTACTGGATGAATTTGGCGGAACGGCGGGTATGGTTACCTTGGAGGATATTGTAGAAGAGCTCGTGGGTGAGATCCAGGATGAGTACGATGAGGAAACGCCGCTTGTAGAGCGTATTTCGGAAACGGAGTATATGGTTGATGCGGGGGCTAATGTGCATGATGCCAATGGATACCTGCCTTTGGAATTACCGGAAAGCTCCGACTACGATACCATAGCTGGTTTGGTAAGTCACTTTTTCGAGAAAATACCGGATGTAGGTGAGGTTCGAGAAGTGGAGGGCTATGCTATTACGATTATCAAAAAGACACAGCAGAATATTGAGTTCGTGAAGTTAGACCTTATCGAAACGCCAAACGACGATATTGACGAGGATTAATTCATGCACCTATTCTACACACCAACACTCGAGCCACAACACGAAAACTTTGTACTAAGTGAAGAAGAGAGTAAGCATGCGGTGCGTGTCCTTCGCCTGGTCGCGGGAGACACAGTATATCTTGTAGATGGCCGCGGTGGTTGGTACACGGCTGAAATTTTGGATCCTCATCCAAAACGTACCACCTTGTTGATAAACCAGGTAGAGCAAGAATATGGAAAGCTACATTATCACCTGCATATCGCTGTAGCTCCCACCAAAAATATAGATCGGATTGAGTGGTTTTTGGAGAAGGCAACAGAAATTGGTGTGCACGAGATCACGCCGATTATCACAGAACATTCCGAGCGAAAGGAAGTTAAGGTAGATCGATTACATAAAGTTGTTGTCTCAGCGATGAAGCAATCGTTAAAGGCTTATGTCCCAACCATAAACCCTGCGATATCATTAAGCCAGTTTCTCAAAGCGCAACCTGACGATACACAGGCGGTTTGCTGCATAGCGCATTGTGCTGACAGCGAAAAACAATATTTGGCAGATGTTTGTCAGCCAGCCGGTAATTACCTTATCCTGATAGGGCCGGAGGGGGATTTTTCTGAAAAAGAAATTGCACAAGCGTTGGCGTTAGGCTTTCACCCTGTATCACTTGGTACAAGCCGATTACGCACCGAAACCGCTGCACTAGCCAGCAGTTTGGAAATAGCATTGTTAAATAGGTAGTGCTCGTGAGTATGTAGATTGTAGTACTTAGTATATAGAATTGCGTAGTGCGTATTGTGTATTGCGAGAAGTTTAGGTATTCTATATTTTACTGCTTCTTACCATTATTAA
>NZ_JJMU01000008.1 GCF_000757725.1 Sphingobacterium deserti | reverse complement strand
AGTTTAAGTTTCCCATACTTTATTGCTTCTTACCATTATTAAACGAAATGTCGCATTTGATGAAATATTGCGTAATGCGTATTGTGTATTGCGAGAAGTTTAGGTATGCTATATTTTATCGCTTCTTACCATTATTAAACGAAATGTCGCCTCAGTTTTGTTGCGTCTGTAGTCATTTGCCTTTGCACTATCTAATAAGGATGCAACAAAAATAAGCGACGGGGTTTTGAATACTTTTGCCCTTCAAAAGTATTTGCCTTGCCGCGGCATGCGGCGGAAGGGTTTGACCGAGGGACAAACTGTTTTATAAACAGAAGCTTGAACTTGCTGCGGCATGCGGCGGAAGGGGTGTGTGGGGGATTGGTATTGCGTATTGTGTATCGCGTAGTGCGAGAAGTTTAAGTTTCCCATACTTTATTGCTTCTTACCATTATTAAACGAAATGTCGCGTTTTTATAGATGATAGTATGTAGTACTTAGTATATAGAAAAGCTTTGGTAGATAAGTGATTGCAGGGATCATTATTAAACGAAATGTCGCCTCAGTTTTGTTGCGTCTGTAGTCATTTGCCTTCGCACTATCCAACAAGGATGCAACAAAAGTAAGCGACGGGGTTTTGAATACTTTTGCCCTACAAAAGTATTTGCCTTGCCGCGGCATGCGGCGGAAGGGATTAGCGTGGGACAATCTGTTTAAGAATCTCTACTACCTTACAAAAGTAATGCCATGTCCTGGCTAAGGACGGAAGGGATTAGCATAGGACAATCCGTTTAAGAAACCATACTGCTTTGCAACGTATTAACCTTATTTAATTACAACAGCATCAATTATCTGTATTTCAGAATTTCCTTTTAAAGGCTCGGGGTTAAATTTCATTTTCCCTTTAATCTTGATAGGTTCTTCCGTAAACAATACCGATCCGTCCTTTAAAAAGATCTCAACCATAGGTGGAATGCCGTTTGATCCGCAAAACATACACTGCATGACCGGCAATACAGAAAGCATAAATTTTTTGTGTGAGCGCCCGCTCGTAAGTGGTACCAAGTAACCAGGAAGTTCGACCGTTTTATTTTCCAACGCTTTTAACACGGGTGGGTACGTAGGGGTATAGACTTTTTTATTTCCTTCGTAAGTCACTTTGTACATCATTTTATCTATTGCCTCCCAGGTATTGTTCATCATGGGCGTATGATCTGGCACGTTCATTTCTGGGAACTGGCCAACTTGTGCACGAACGAAAGAAAGCGTGCAAAAACTTAAGAATACGAAAAGAACTATTTTTTTCATGTTATTTATCTGCTAAGATGGTTGCAATAGATGTTTTATAGGCACGTATTGCTGGAATAAGGGCAGCTAACATACCGATGATGCAGGCAGCCAAAATTAAGAATAATTCCTGGCTATTCACGCGGAATGCCTCGATGAAATCTGCACTTTCGCTTGCCTGCTGATTGATCAGGTACAAGCCAAAATGACCAAATAGTAAGCCAATGATTCCTCCAATGAACGTGATCACTAAACCTTCGACTAATACCAAAGAGAAAAGTTTAGTTTGTGAGGCACCCATAGAACGCATAATCGCTAAATCATATTTACGCTCTTTGAGAGCGTTGTACAAACTGATGAAGACACTCAGTCCGGCGATAAACATAATGACATACGCTAAAATCGCTAGCGAATCTAAGCCGACACCTAAGAGCGAAAACAAACGCGTGCTTTCGATCGCCGGCGATGCAGCTTGCATATCCGTGGATTGGTTTACAAGGCGTGGGACAATACCCATAGCAGCCGGGGAGGCGTATTTCACCAAAAGGGCGGTCACCTCGTCTCCGCGGTGCGCAAGCATGTCTTCTCCGATACTTTTTACAAATACATCGTTTGGTTTTTCCGATACAATCTCATCCTCGTGTGCGTGCCCCGCATGGTCATGGTCATGCTCATCATGGTTATGCGCTGTCGCGTGATCGTGGTCATCGTGGTTATGCTCGTGCTCGGTCGCATGATCATGCTCGCCGTTATGTTCACCGTGAGCGATGCCATGCACATCCCATACACTTTCCAAGTTACACAGGATCAGATTGTCAACAACAGAATTTGATCTATCTAAAATCCCAACAACATGAAATGGATGCTCATCATGCACATGTCCTTCTGCAGAGAGTCCATGTGCCGTATTAAATGTATCACCTATTTTCAAGCCTCGCTTTCGTGCCACATTACTTCCGATCACGGCTTCGAATGACTTACCCCATATTTTGCCTTCGCCAATTTTTAGGGCGTAGAGCTCGAGATAACTTGGCTCTGTGCCAATTAAGCGGTGGCCTTTAAAATTGTCCCCTAAAGATATAGGGACGGCCAATTCTATAAATGGATTGTTGCCCAGATTGCGTGCGTCCGCCAAAGCGATGTTTCCCGTAGGATTATCCACGTGGTAAAGCGAGCTCAAGATAAGTTGCAGCGGACTGCCTTTTGCACCCACCACAAGGTCTATATTCTTGGTGTTATTGCTGAGCTGCTTTTCGAAAGCATCACCAGTAATATAGATGACACAGAGAATGGCGACACCAAAGGCGGTAAGTAATACGCTTAAAAGGGTAGAACCTATTTGTTGCGTTATATTTTTCCAAACAAGTTGTAAGTTGTTCATGTGTTGTGTTGTTTTGGCAGCTCATGGACCCGCCATTATGCAATGTCTTTATTCTCTATTTATCGCCACAATATACCCTAGCCTGTCGACTAAAGCTGATAGGCGTGTACAAACTTATCTTTAATACGCTTATCATGCGTAGCAATCAGTAATGTAGCACCATGTTTTTCAGCGGTGTCAAACAGTAGCTTCAAAACCAATGCCGTGTTCGTATCATCAAGCGAGGCTGTCGGTTCATCAGCCAAGAGCAGCCCGGGGCGATTGATTAACGCACGAGCAATAGCGACGCGTTGTTTTTGTCCGCGACTCAATTGATGCGGCAGGGCATTTGCTTTGTCTGCTAGCTGAAGCTCACTCAGCATATGCATCACGGCATGCTCGTCCACAGGAACTTTAGCCAGGCTTTGCGCAAGCTTGATATTTTCAGCAACGCTTAAGTTCTTCAGTAAATGTGCCTCCTGAAATATGAATCCTAGGTTTTTTGCACGGTAGGAATCAAGCGAAGAACCGGATAGGCTATATAGATTTTTTCCCATAAGCTGCACCTCGCCTTGGGTCGGCTTGGAAAGTCCACTCAATAGGTGCAACAACGTAGTTTTTCCTTTTCCTGAATCTCCCAACAGCAAGCTGTGCTGGTTTTTCAGAATATGAATATCTGGGAAGTCGAGCTTTGCGCCTTGCGGATATTTATAGCTTAGATTAACAGAAGATAAGACGGTATCTGCCATACGTTTTTGTTTTATGTTGCAAATTACTAACTATTCTATAGAACAGCGAATGAAATAGGGTTGCATTTAGTCTCATTAACGAAAAAAATACAATCATTAATATTAACAGTGGTTTTAGCTGCCTTTTGCGGTTGGTGGTTGGTACATGCATATTGGTGTGTCGGTCAATTTACAGGAGGGTATGAGTAACAGAAATTTACTCTTCTATTAATATTCGCTTAACAAATACGTGATGTTTTGATAACTGCGTGATAACACTTAGCTAATATTTAGGTGATAATATTGCAACATAATTTTAACACGCTATGAACAAGTTCGCCTATCATGCTGCTTTAATCATTTCATTATTAACCATCCATGTTTCCATGGTTAGAGCACAGCAATTCGGGGTCAAAGGCAAGGTTCTTGACTTAGAAACCTACCAACCTATCCCGGGAGTAAGTATCAAGATTGCCAACACCAATCTCGCCACATCAACAGATGAAAGTGGTGAATTTTCTATTACGCTACCAAGTAAAGGAGGAGAATATACATTGGTCAGTACCTTTGTAGGATACAACGCCGATTCTACAAAATTTAATCTTCAAACAAATAGCTGGGAATTTATTCCCGTATCGCTTGTAAATGCAAGTTCTACACTGGATGAAGTTGTTATTACAAGACGTCGCGAGCGCGCAAGTGAGCTTGCCTTGCTTGAGGAAAGACGTAAATCAAGCTTAACTGTGGAGCGTATTGGTTCGCAAGAATTGGCTAGAAAAGGAGTAGGCGATGCTGCCGCAGCAGTCAGCAAGATCTCTGGCGTTTCACGTCAGGAGGGAAATAGTCAAGTGTATGTCCGTGGTTTAGGCGATAGATACATGTCAACAACACTAAACGGTCTTCCGGTTCCTGCTAGCGATGTCAATCTTAAAAATATAGCGTTGGATATATTTTCAACGGATGTCGTTGACTATATCAGTGTAGATAAGGTTAACAACGTTGCCTTAAGTGGGGATTTCGGTGGAGCTAGTGTAGATATCGCTTCGAAAAATTTTACAGGAGATAAATTGTTGGAATTTTCGGTTGGATCTACAGTCAATACAAATGCGCTAAGTGATGCCAGTAATTTCAATCTTCAAGATGGACCGAACTTCTTTGGGTATTCTGATTATAAAACACCATCTAATGTTAGAGAGAGCTACCATTTTCCGAATAGTTGGAATCCATCAAAGAAAAATATGGTACCTATCAACTTTGGATTAACAGGTGGTAAATCTTTTAGATTGGGGGATGAAGGAAGGTTGAAGTTGTTTGCTACAGCAAATTTTTCTAATGGATACACATCTAGAACCGGTATTAACGCAGATGTGAATGCACAAGGAGCACCTTTAAAAAGCTTTATGCAAACGCGTATGAGCTATAACACTCGGACAACAGGTATGTTCAATGCGAATTATCAAATCAATCCGAACCATCAAGTTTCTTATAATTTGTTGTATGTGAATTCCGGCGATCAATTCAGAGATATATTCTCAGGTTTTATTCGTGATGCTGCGGAGGCTAACAATGGTACATTAACGCGTAATACGTTTGCACAAACCCAATTGTTTATTAATCAATTGTTGGGTAAACATAAATTGAATGATAAGTTCGATTTCGATTGGGGTTTGGCTTACAACCATGTAAATGGGGATATGCCGGATCGTATGCAGAGCCAAGTCAGATCAGAAAATGATCAGTTTTATTTTATTCGGGTCAATGAAGCTGATAATCACCGCTATAGCCACTATCTTAAAGAGTATGAAGTCGCTGCAAATGCAAAGGTAGAATATAAGCTCGGCGAAGATAACAGAGGTAAAATATCCTTAGGTTACAACGGAAGAAAGAAGAAACGCACGTTTGATATGATACAAATCAACTTCGATATAGACAGTGAATTTAGGGATAGGACAGCTATTGATCCGAACGATATCGATCGTTATCTTGGTGCCGCCGGATTTGGCTCTATTTATTCATTGAAGGCTTTTGCCGGTGATAGTTTTCAATACTATAATGGAGATCAGGACATACATGCAGGTTTTGCCAGTGTTGATTATAAGCTGACGGATAAGTTCACAGCGGTGGTTGGTGCGCGTTATGAAAATATTAGCCAATTTGTAGACTACTACACAGCAGAGCTGCGTGGAGAAAATACAATCAAGAAAAATGCCTTTTTGCCAAGTTTAAATCTAAAATACGAATTGAATGAAAGGCAAAATTTACGTTTTGGTGCAAGTAAAACTTATACTCTGCCTCAATTTAAAGAACGTGCAAGATTTCCTTACGATGACGTAACCCAAGTTATATATGGTAACCCTTATTTGTATGCGTCTGATAACTACAATGCAGATTTAAAATGGGAATTTTTCCCGTCTGCTTCAGAGTTGATTGCTGTAACTGCTTTCGGAAAATATATTCAAAACCCGATCAACGAGATTTTGATTGTTTCTGCAACGAATGATTTAAGTTACGCCAATACAGGAGAATCCGGTTATGCATACGGTGTCGAACTTGAGTTGAAAAAAGATGTGTTGAAATTTAATGAGGACAGGCTTTCTGTTGGGTTCAACGCAGCTTTAATGAAAACTCATCAGGATTTTGATGGTGAAAAAGTAAACCGAGAGACGAGAGGGATGATCAACTTCGCGCCAACCAACTTAACGAGCAGTTTTGCGGGGGCGTCGGATGTCGTCGTAAACGCAGACTTGTCGTACTTCAAGAAGTTAAACAACAACCAAGATTTGACAGCGACCTTGTTATACAACTACTATTCAGATAAAATATACGCAATCGGAGCTAGCTTTTTAGGCAATAGAGTTGATAGAGGGTTAGGGACATTAGATTTCGTATTAAAGGCGAAATTAACTAAGAAAATCGGCCTTGATCTAACCGCACGTAATATTCTAAATCCTGAATTCCAAAGATGGCAAGAGAATGCGGAGCCCGTGAAGATCATTTCCTACAAAAAAGGGGCGTTCTTCAATTTGGGCCTAAAATATCAACTTTAGGTAGTTAATACAATTTTAATATAGAATTAACCGCTAAGATATACTAAATAAGTTCATTTGCATTGAATTAATGAAACGAATTAAAAGCAAAAAAATAATGAAAAAGTCAATTTCTACTCTATTATTACTGGCGGCGTTATCATCATCTGCTGTCGTGTTTACTACTTCATGTAGTAGTGATGACCCCACTACTGAAATTCCTTCGGTCGATGTGGATCGTAATAATCTTAAAGGCCAAATTAGATCGGGTGAGAATTTAGTGTTAGAGTCTGGTACGTACAAGCTAACAGGTAAGTTAGAAATTGAGTCTGGCGGTAAGCTGACTATTAAACCTGGAGTTATTGTAGAAGCTACAAAATTTGTTGATGGAGAAGAAATTCGTTACATCGCTGTAGCACAAGGTGGCCAAATCTTTGTTGAAGGAACAAAAGAAGCTCCAGTTGTTATGACAGCTGCTGATAAAGTGCAACAAGCATGGGGTGGTGTTGTTATTTGCGGACGGGCGCCAATTAATCCAGGTGCGACCGCCTCAGCTGAGGTTTCAGGTTTAACTTATGGTGGTACAGTTGCTAATGATAACTCTGGTTCTATCAAATACCTGAGAATCGAATATTCAGGATATGCTTATTCTTCTACAAAAGAGTTTAACGGCTTATCTATGTTTGGTGTTGGTAATGGTACTACGATTGAATATGTTCAAGTTCACGAGGGTTCTGACGACGGATTTGAGTGGTTTGGCGGCACTGTCAATACCAAATATTTAGTTGCAACAGCAAACGAAGATGATCAATTCGACTGGACAGAAGGATGGAACGGTACCAATGAATTTTGGTATGCGAAGGAAGCCGCTTCTAAAGGTAACAGAGGTATCGAAGCCGATAACAACTCAAATAATCACTTGGCAAATCCTATTTCGAATCCTACAATCAAAAATATGACCCTTATCGGAAGAGGTAATGTTGGTTCGGAAAGACAAGCTATTAAATTGAGAGTTGGTACAAAGGGAACTTTTGATAACCTAGTATTGAGCAATTGGGGCGTTGGATTTGATGTCGAACATAACGAAGGAATTGGTTATGTTGCTGATGGAACATTAAAAGCAACCAATGTAAAATTCGAAAATGTGTTGCTTAAATCAGTTGGTATTATGTCTGTGCCTGCAGGTTCTCCTCAGGGTACAATTGGTGCTAGTGCTGATGTAAGTAGAATTTTTACTGAAAATGCTAACGCTACCGGCGCAGGTGCTGGAACAGCAACTCCAGAGTGGGCAAAAGGATGGACAGTAGGTTTATAACAACCTTTTAAGCATTTAATAAAATTTTAAAAAGACGGTTCCGATAGGGCCGTCTTTTTTGCGTTGTGTACTTTGGCAATATTTTTGGACATACGGTAGCAAAAGCTTGTATGAAATATATCTATCCTTTGTTGATGATTTTAGCACTTGTTACTTCTTGCAAAAGTGCGAAACAAAATGGGGTTAATAAGCCAGCAAAAATAAATAGTATACTGCTAGAACGAACGCCTTGTTTCGGCTTTTGTCCCATGTATAAGGTACAGTTCACTGCGGATGGCACCGTAACTTTAGATGCCCGTGACCATCTTCCCAATAAGCTTAAAGGAAAATTTTCCGGAAAAGTAGGAAAGGAAAAGTGGAATGAACTGGTAAAGCTACTTCATAAGCTGGACTATCAAAATTTACAAGACATGTATGGAAACCGTAACGTATCTGATCTCCCATCAGTTAATTTGACTATCCGCTTTGGCAAAGAGGAGGAGAAAAAAGTCAATGACTATGGTGGACGGGGGACACCCGAATTAACGAAGTTTTATGAACATGTCGATAGGTTAGTGTATGAGATGAAATGGGATGTTGCAAAATAACTGATTTGTGCCCAGTTAACCTTTTTTTTAATATAAGCTCGTCATCAAAATGCTCCGATGACGAGCTTACTTAAGTCACTAATATATGAGATCATATGGCGTGACATCCAGTTCTGCTATCAGATGACTAGCTGTATTATGATTTTAGCGACAATAACTTGATTCAATATGATTTCTAGGAATAATATCAATAGATTTTCGCGCTATTTATTGTGTTAATAAATCCGGTATAGTGTTTATTTTTACTTTTTGTTCTAAAATATTTCATTTTATATAAGTTTAATTATCTTTGTGTGATAAATAGCAAATAAAGGTATGCAGATTCAAACCAAGTTTCAAGCATGGGCTTTCGTGCTAATGATTGTTATCGGTTCATGCAAGAAAGATCCAGAAATAGCAGAGGATAAACAAACTTTAGGACCGTATGAGCACGGAATATTCGTTATTAATGAAGGTACCTTTTCGGACTTTAGAGGAGGACTGGACTTTATTTCAAGCGATTTGAAAACGATCGACCTTGATATTTATGTGAAGACCAACGGGGAAGAAATGGGAAATGTGTTGCGTGGCGCAGCCATTAAAGATAGCTTACTTTATTGTGTCTTCAATGACTCCCAAAAATTAGTTGTTAGCAATCGGTACACAGCAAAAAAGATTGCGGAAACTTCCGTTGGCTTGGAAAGCCCTACCACTATTGTGTTAAACGACAAGTTCATCTATGTTAGTAATAGCGAAATGTTAAGCCCGGTTAGTGAACTTGCAATTCTAGAAAGGAATTCACTTGCACTGACTAGGAGAATATCGATGCCTGGCTATATCCCTTCAATGGTGATGCTTAATGGAATACTATTCGTGCCTAATGACCGTTCATCCAGTAATCAAATATCTTTGATCGACAGCGAGACCAACACGGTGAGAGGAACTAGCAATTTACCTAAAGGAAGGGTAGTTTCTATGATTGGGGATAACCAAAACGTTTATGCCCTTACCAGGGAATGGGATGAAAATAATGCTTACATATACACATTAGATTCAGGTGGAAAAATAATTCATCAAACCAAATTGAGCGGTATGGCCGACGCTTATGAACTCCAAGTAAATAAAGGTAAGTTATATTTCACGATAGGACTTGACGTATATGTTGTGGATGCGAAGGCTCAACAAGCTCCCGCAAAACCCTTATTCACCTGTTCGGATTTTCCTAAGACGCGTAAATACATCGACGATTTAACGATTATTGATGATCGGATTTTCCTTTCAGCTTATAGCCCTTATGAGGATGACAGTCAGATATTAATTTATGACCTAAACGGGAAGTTACTTCAGTCACATTCCTCGGGAAGAGGAACCGTAGGCTTCTTGAAAAATTAATAAACGATAGCGTGTGCTGATGGAGCAGTGCCCAAAAAATTACCCTACGAGCATGCAACTTTAAATGTATATACTGTAACAAACTCTTGCAGAGGCGTTACATGCTGAAAAATCCTTTGATATATAGGATGTGAGTTGTGCCTGTGACCTCAACGCACGTGCAAAAAAAAGCGTTTCCCATTAATACCATTCCGAAGAATGGTATAACAGAAAACACTTCCTAGATAATGGTGCCAGCGAATGCTGCTCCAAATTCTTCTTATTGGGTGCTTAAAAAGCCAATCAAATCACTGTTGAGGCGCTCGGCATGGGTTACATTTAACCCATGGGCCGCGTCATCATATGTTATTAGTAAGCTATTTTTAATTAATAAGCTTGCCTGCTGGCCGGCGCTTTCAAATGGCACCGTGGCATCTTTTTTACCATGGATGATCAACGTGGGTACGCTGATGTTGGCACACTCCGCCCGAAAATCTGTATTTGCCCAGGCATCTGCTGCTTTTACTGTGGCTTGCGGCGCTGCTTGCGACGCGATAATGAAGTCGTTATCCAGTTGACCCTTCGATACCGCAGATGGATCCTTATCTACGCCGTAGAATTGTTCGTGGAAGCCTTTCAAGAAACCTACGCGGTCATCTTTCAAAGCCTGCGCGATCTCCTCCAATTTTTCCGGAGGCACGCCATCAGGGTTATCCTCTTTTTGTTTTACCAACGGAATAATCGATGAGATTAAAACCACTTTGGCGATATTATCCTCTCCATATTTGCTGATGTAGCGAACCACTTCGCCACCACCCATAGAGAATCCAGCAAGGATCACGTTACTAAGTTGTAACTCGGTGATTACCTTATGTAGATCGCCAGCCAGTGTGTCGTAATCGTAGCCACTCCATGGTTTATCCGACTCCCCAAACCCACGTCTGTCATAAGCGATGACGCGGTAACCTGCATCAACGAGCGTAGGTATTTGCTGTTCCCAAGATTTGTGGCTAAGTGGCCAGCCATGAATTAAAATAACGGGTTGCCCCGATCCGTAATCTGCGACATGCAGTCCTACTTCTTCCGTATCTGTTTTGTTTATGATTGTTGCCATATAACGTACATTTTCTTTAAAAAAGAACTATCAAAAACCATTTATGTTTTAAGAAAGGAAAACTTTGTGACGCTCGTAGAATGAATCTGCCTAGCAAAGCTGCCAAACAAGCGTTCGGACTGAAAAGGCGTGACGAGGGATTAGAAAAAACGTTATGAGGAGCCATTTGTTCAATAAACGATGTCGGACACTACTGGTAAAGAATTACACATGGATGGAAAGAAAAAATTAAGAAGTGCGGAATGGTTTGGTCGCAAAGGCAAAGATGGTTTCATATACCGTGCTTGGATGCGGAACCAGGGGATTCCGGATCACGAGTTTTCGGGCAAACCGATAATTGGCATTTGCAATACATGGTCTGAATTGACACCGTGCAATGCCCACTTACGGGATTTAGCAGAATCTGTAAAACGCGGCGTGCTTGAAGCTGGTGGGTATCCTTTGGAGTTTCCCGTGATGTCTTTGGGCGAGACCTTAATGAAGCCTACCGCCATGTTGTTTCGAAACCTAGCAAGCATGGATGTCGAAGAATCCATTCGTGCCAATCCGCTTGACGGTGTGGTGCTGCTTTGCGGTTGTGACAAAACTACGCCAGCGCTATTGATGGGGGCTTGTAGTGTAGATATCCCGACAATTATGGTATCTGGTGGGCCTATGCTAACAGGCAGGTACTTAAATAAGAGCATTGCGACTTCCGACATTTGGCGATTCAGCGAAGAGAGTCGCGCGGGCTTGATGACCCAAGAGCAGATGTATATGGCCGAAGCGTCCATGTGCCGTAGTCCTGGACATTGTGCGGTTATGGGTACGGCCTCGACTATGGCAACAATGGTGGAGGCTATGGGGTTAACCTTGCCGCATAACGCCGCTATCCCCGCCGTCGATGCTCGAAGGAAGGTCTTAGCTCAACTTTCGGGTGCGCGTATCGTCGATATGGTGCGCGAAGATGTGAAGCTATCGCATCTTTTAACCCGTAAAGCGTTTGAAAATGCAATCATGACCAATGCTGCGGTAGGCGGATCTACAAATTTTATCATTCACCTCTTGGCTATTGCGGGCCGCATGGGCGTACCGCTGTCTATAGAAGATTTTGAAGGTATAGAAAAGAATATTCCGCTTTTGGTTAACCTGCAGCCTTCAGGCGAATTCTTTATGGAAGACTTCTACTACGCAGGCGGATTGCCCGCCGTGATGCGCAATTTGAAAGAACGTTTGCATGGGGATGCGATGACGGTTACCGGAAGAACAATGGGTGAAAATGTGTCGCATGCGGAAACACACAATGACAATATTATTGCGCCAATGGATTCACCAGTTAAGGTGGATTCGGGCATTTGGGTGCTGAAAGGAAATCTATGTGAAAATGGTGCCGTTTTAAAGCCTTCGGCTGCTTCTTCACAGCTAATGCGACATCGAGGGCCAGCTTTCGTTTTTGAAAACATCGAGGATTTTAAGGCGCGTATTGATGATCCTGATCTTGATGTAGATGAGCATACGATCCTCGTACTTAAAAATGTGGGGCCAAAAGGCTACCCGGGTATGCCGGAGGTGGGAAATATGGGTATTCCTAAGAAATTGCTCGATCGGGGGATAACGGATATGATTCGGATTTCTGATGGCCGGATGAGTGGTACAGCCTTTGGTACCGTGGTGTTGCATGTATCACCCGAGGCTGCTACAGGAAGCTTATTTGGGTTACTTGAAACGGGTGATATAATTGTCTTGGATGCGATAAGCAGAACATTGAATGTGGAGCTTTCCGACGAGGTTATTGAAGCGCGTAGGAAAAGGTGGAAACCCAACTATCCGGTGTCCGAGCGCGGATATGCAAAACTTTATCAAGACCACGTGCAGCAGGCGCATTTGGGTGCCGATTTTGACTTTCTGCGCGGCAGTTCTGGAGATGCCGTAACGCGTGATTCCCATTAGCTATTGCCAAGGAGATGTCATTACTACAGAAAGAACATGTAAGAAGTAATAAAATAGGTATAAACGTTCAGTTATAAAATTAGGTACATATTAAACACCGTTATTATGGGAAATTTAGCAGTTTTAAACGAATTAATTGAAATCAATAACGATAGAGTAGCAGGTTTTGAAAAAGCTATTGCGGATATTCAGGACGAAAACCTGGATTTAAAAGCCGTTTTTCAACGCTACAGCGAGCAAAGCCGAGCATTTAGCCAAGAGCTAAGTCTTGTCGTAGCGCGAGAAGGGGGCGATGCCGAAACGGGAACTAGCGTTACAGGGTCGCTGCATCGTGCCTGGATCGATGTCAAATCTTTATTTGGGGGTACGGATCGTTTAAGCATTCTGGAAGAGGCAGAACGTGGAGAAGATGCTATAAAAGCCGCTTATAAAGCTGCATTAGATCACGCAAGTTTGGCAGGAGATGCCTTATCGTTGGTGATGAAACAAGCACTGGGCGTAAAAGAAGGGCATGATGAGATTAAGCGCTTACGCGACGCAACAAAAGCAGCTCACTAAGCAACAAATCATGCTTCGTAAAAATGTCAGTGGCGGCACCATACCAGCAGAATGATAAGTTGATCTGAAAAGTCGAAAGGACGGCAGGCTGACCTATTATTACAGCAATTTTCCCGTGGCTGGGCTGTGCAGCTGATGAGGTCGATGTTGTTTCCTCAAAACCGAATGGACTAAACGCCGTTCGTAGGGAAAGATAAAAACACTTTTGCTATGAAAGACAATAAAATAATACGTGACAACCCTGTAAAGAAATATCCTCGGCCGCCATACCCCGCGCAGTCGCAGCCTTTCCCAGCATTGGCGAAAAAAATGGATCCGGTGCCCGATCATGGCGAATCTTCTTACCGCGGTTCGGGGCGGCTCGCTGGTAGACTAGCCCTTATCACCGGAGGTGACTCTGGAATAGGCCGGGCGGCAGCGATCGCATTTGCTCGGGAAGGAGCTGACGTTGTAATCAATTACCTACCTGCCGAAGAGGAGGATGCTGCAGATGTCCTTGCGCTCATTGAGGAAGCGGGTCAAAAAGGAATAGGCATACCAGGCGACATTCGAGATAAAGGATTCTGTCGTCAGCTTGTGGAGGATGTGGTCAAACAGCTTGGTGGATTAGATATACTAGTAAACAATGCCGCCTATCAGCAAACCTATGATTCCATACTGGATATTCCGGACGAGAGCTTTGACGATACGATGAAAACAAATGTGTATGCACCGTTTTGGATTACAAAAGCCGCACTACCGCATATGCCGGAAGGTTCGGCCATTATTGTGACGGCTTCTGTGCAGGCATACGATCCGGAAGAGAAGCTTTTGGATTATGCGCTTACGAAAGCGACGAATGTTAGCTTTGTGAAGTCATTGGCAAAACAATTGGGGCCGAAAGGTATCCGTGTCAACGGCGTTGCGCCCGGGCCTGTTTGGACGCCATTGCAAACGTGCAGTAAAGATCCGGAGACGCTGGTCGACTTTGGTGCTGATACGCCATTAGGTAGGGCAGGACAGCCCGCCGAACTAGCATCTATATTTGTGCAACTTGCTGATAGTGAAGCAAGCTATGCTAACGGGCAAATCTACGGTGCAGCAGGTGGCGGCGGACATCCTTAATTCTGAAAAAAATCCAAAAAATTTAAACCAAATGGGACGTTTAAATGTCCTCTATACGTTGGAATAATACTTGAAATTAAATTTTGTTAATAGAATCCCCTGTCGCGAGACACGGGATTTTTTTATCTTTTTGCCAAATGGCAATGGTGCTTTTTATCATTCGTTTCATATTTAGTACATGGAGGAGCCTATATTTAAATAAAGTCGATGCGTAGCGCGGTTTGGATAGCATTCGGGTATGTAGCAGTTACAATAGGAGGGATAAGGATTATCATGGTGACCCGAATCGTGAACAGGCTATTAAGCGCTGGAATTTTTTTGCCTTGGAATGGACAGGCTCTACAGGTTTTTATACTTTTACTTTTCAATTTTCAGATTTAACTTTCTATCTTCGTGCAATGGATAATTTTATTGTTTCGGCACGGAAATATCGCCCGGTTACCTTCGACTCTGTCGTGGGTCAAGGGCATATTACGGGCACACTAAAAAATGCCATCCACAACAATCAGCTGGCACAGGCGTTTCTCTTTTGCGGCCCGCGAGGGGTAGGGAAGACGACCAGTGCGCGTATCTTGGCCAAGACGATAAATTGTGAAAACATTACAGAAAACGTTGAAGCCTGTGGTACCTGTGATAGCTGTAAATCATTCCAAAATGGGAATTCTTTCAGCATCCATGAGCTCGATGCGGCCTCAAACAATTCGGTAGATGATATTCGTAGCCTGATTGAGCAGGTGCGCATCCCGCCGCAAGCCGGCAAGTACAAGATATATATTATCGATGAGGTGCACATGCTTTCACAGGCTGCTTTTAACGCGTTTTTAAAAACGCTGGAAGAGCCGCCCTCTTACGCCATATTTATCTTAGCCACAACGGAGAAACATAAGATTCTTCCAACCATTCTTTCGCGTTGCCAGATTTTTGATTTCAATAGAATCAAAGTGGAAGATATGGCTACGCATTTGGCCTCCATCGCCCAACGGGAATCCATTACCTTTGAATCCGATGGTCTTCACATCATTGCGCAGAAGGCGGATGGTGGACTGCGGGACGCCTTGTCTATGTTTGATCAGATTGCTAGCTTTTCAAATAAGAATATCTCCTATCAAGCGGTAATAGATAACCTGAATATTCTGGATTACGATTACTATTTTCAATTGGTAGATCGTATCGCTGGGGAAGACGCCGCACAAACTTTGCTTATTTTTGATCAGGTTTTGAACAGCGGTTTTGATGGCGGTCATTTCATTAGTGGCTTAGCTACGCATATCCGCAATCTGTTGGTGTCTAAAGAACCAGCTACGTTGAAGCTGCTGGATGTAAGTGATAATATCAAACGGAAGTACCTGGAACAATCGCAGGCGTTAAGTTCTGGACTATTGTTGTCTGCGCTTAATATCGCAAACCAATGCGAAATCAATTACAAAAATAGCAAAAACCAACGTTTGCAAGTGGAACTGGCACTATTGAAAATGTGTCATCTATCGGCGGCCATACTGCTGAGTAAGCAAGGAAGTTTTGTGCCCTCAGCATCGACTGAGCTAAAAAAAAAACTCCCTGAGCAACCCGTAGCGACACCGCAGAAAGCTCCTGTTCTGCCGGATAGCAAGCCCATCAATACAGCCATCACTAATGAAGTGACAACGGTTAAGGTCGAACAACAGACCCAAACCGTGGTTAATGCTGCGATTAAACCGGCAGCTAAGCCCGCTGAAGCAAACAGCAGCGCTGCACCTAAAAAAGGGTGGGGCAAGGTTTCTTCTTCTATCGATATTCCCAACCTCAACACCATCTTTGAAGAAAAGCCTGCTGAAGAATCAGAAGAGAATGCGTTAGTAGAAGGAAATGCTTATCATGAAATTACCCTGAACGTATTTTTGACAAAATGGAATGCATTTGCGGAGGGTCTGAAAAAAACAACCCGTGTTACCCTGTACACCATAATGACCGCTAATACACCACGACTCAACGGTACCTTGATTGAAGTGGATGTCGAAAATGCGGTACAAATGGAAGACTTAAAAGTGGGTAAGATTGACATCTTAAATTACCTACGTGTTGAGCTCAGTAATTTCGCGCTAGACTTAAAGGGTGTTCAGGTCGAAATGACCAAAGTACGTAAGCCCTACACCTCGCAAGAAAAATACCAAGCCATGGTTTCTAAAAATCCCGCTCTTGAAACGTTGAGAAAGGCGTTTAATCTCGGTTTGAGTTAATCTGGCGTACTCCCCGAATTGCACTTTCTTTTTTTGTATCTTTGCCCTGAAATTCGCTAACGGGGTAATTAGCCTTCTTAAGCGAGTTTTTTATTCATACTTTTTAATTTATTAATAATGCAACATTTTCAACAGCGCGATAGGGGCGAGAAGAGAGAGTCAAATCAAATGGTATTTGGTATTCGTGCAGTTATAGAAGCTATTGACAGCGGCAAAGAAATAGAATCTATATTTGTTCAGCGCGGATTGAGCGGAAGCTTGTTCTTGGAACTAAAAGCACTGTTGAAAGAACATAATCTTAGTTTTCAGCAAGTTCCTGTAGAAAAGCTAAACCGCATCACGCGGAAAAACCATCAAGGCGTGATCGGGGTTATCTCGCCGATTACTTACCACAATATCGAAGATATTCTTCCAGCTATTTATGAGAAAGGCGAAACACCTTTTCTGTTGATGCTCGATGGCGTGACCGATGTACGGAACATGGGCGCGATCGCTCGTACTGCGGAATGTGCGGGTATACATGCTATCATTGTACCTAAAAAAGGGTCTGCTGAGATCAATCCTGATGCAATAAAGACCTCCGCCGGTGCGCTTTATAAAATCCCGGTATGCCGGCAAGATTCTCTGGGTAAGGTAGGACGATTTTTGATAGAATCTGGCGTGCAGCTGGTGGTGAGTACAGAGAAAACAGAGGATTCTATTTACGATGTTGACTATACCACGCCGACCTGTATCATCATGGGAGCAGAAGATGTAGGCGTTTCGGATGATCTCATTCGCATCTCCGATAAGTTGGCTAAAATCCCGATGTTTGGTGAAATAGGTTCTCTAAATGTTTCAGTTTCCGCTGCTGTCGTAATTTACGAAGCCATCCGTCAGCGTAATATTAAATAGTTTTCGTTTGAAAAAGCACCTATATAGACAGCTTCGCGTTTATCGATACGTTTTTTACAAAGAAACGCTCGTCGACCCGCGTGAACATTTTTGGTCTTTTCTAGGGGCGTTTGTCGGGATCTTTTTGATTGCTTTTTTACAATCACTCAGCCTTCCTGTTTCTGAAAATGTATTTCTGATAGGCTCCTTCGGAGCCTCTTCCGTTTTGGTGTACGGTGCGATCCAAAGCCCTTTGGCACAACCGCGTAACTTGATCGGTGGCCATGTAGTTTCTGCAATTGCTGGCGTAACAGTGGCGCAGGTTTTACCCGACATTATTTGGTTGACCGCTCCGCTGGCTGTCGCGTCGTCTATTGTGGGCATGCAGGTCACGCGTACGCTGCATCCTCCCGGAGGGGCGACAGCACTTATTGCCGTGAGCAGTGGTACGAAAATAGCATCCATGGGTTATTGGTATGTCCTTAGTCCTGTGCTTACAGGCTGCCTGATTTTATTCGTCGTCGCGCTTATATTTAATAACATCACAAGTAAGCGGCATTATCCATCAAAGTTGTCGCGGCTGCGATCATCGCGTCGCAAATCGATAAAAGAGCGGCGAGTTCAGCAGAAAAGCCTTTGAAAGGATGAATGTTCTTGATTTTGTGACATATGTATGATCAAAGTCTTTTTTAACTCAGATATTTTTCCTATCTTTGCACCGCCTTAGGCAATAGAGCCTATTGTATATTTTATTTCATGAACCCATTTTTAGACTTGGGAATCCGTCATGAAGTTGTTAATGCCATCGCTGAGATCGGTTTTGAAAAACCATCTCCCATCCAGGAAAAAGCCATTCCTGTATTACTGACTGGTAACGACGATTTTGTCGGATTAGCCCAAACCGGCACAGGAAAGACCGCGGCATTTGGTCTTCCATTATTAGAGTTAATTGACTTTACTCAAAAACACCCACAGGCACTAGTATTATGTCCTACTCGTGAGTTGTGTTTACAAATCGCAAAAGATCTTGAGAAATTCGCTAAGTACATCGACAATGTAAATGTTGTTGCGGTATATGGTGGAGCAAACATCTCTGATCAGTTGCGTCAAATCCGTCGCGGAGTGCAGATTGTTGTCGCTACTCCCGGCCGTATGTTAGACATCATCGGCAGAAATGCCATCGATTTTTCCGACGTTAAATATGTCGTGTTGGATGAAGCAGATGAAATGTTGAACATGGGATTCCAAGAGGATATCAACAATATTCTTTCGGAAACTCCAGACAGCAAAAAAACCTGGTTATTTTCAGCTACTATGCCTAAAGAGGTTCGTCGTATAGCGCAAAACTATATGAGCAATCCTTTTGAGCTTACTGTAGGTGCGAAAAACACAGGAAATGCAAACATTGAACACCATTATTATTTAATTAGGGCTAAAGATAAATATGCGGCGTTCAAACGTATTGTGGATTTCTATCCCGAAATTTTCGGTATTGTTTTCTGCCGTACAAAGATTGAAACGCAAGAAATTGCAGAAGCTTTAGTGAAAGACGGCTATAATGCCGATTCATTACACGGAGATCTATCTCAACAGCAACGTGATAAAGTAATGAAGCGCTACCGCGAGCGTAGCCTTCAATTATTGATCGCTACGGATGTTGCAGCACGTGGTATTGATGTGAATGATGTAACGCACGTAATCAACTTCTCGCTACCTGATGAGGTTGAAAACTATACGCACCGTTCAGGTCGTACAGCACGTGCGGGTAAAACTGGTATTTCCCTGTCATTGGTGAATATCAAAGAACAAAGCAAGATCCGTCATATTGAAAAGATCATTGGCAAACCGTTCGAAAAGAAAGAAGTTCCACAAGGAGCAGAGGTTTGTGAAAAACAACTTTTCAAAATGATCGATAAAGTACACAATGTTGATATTAACGAAGAGCAGATCGCGCCATTCATTCCTAAAATTATGGAAAGCATGCAGGATCTTTCTAAAGAGGATATCATCAAGCGCTTCGCTTCATTGGAATTCAATCGCTTCTTGGAATACTATCAAAATGCACCTGATTTAAATATCGATGCTCGTGATAGCAGAAGGGATAGTGATAGAGGTGAACGTGGCGAACGTCCAATGCGATCATCTAAAGGGTACACTCGCCTATTCTTGAACTTAGGTTCTGTGGATGAGTTTAGCCGTGGAGATATGCTTGGTTTCATTTGCAACACGACGAAGATTTCTGGAAAATCAATTGGTAAGATTGATCTAAAAGGTGTCTTCACATTTTTCGAAGTTGAAGATGCTGAAGTTAACAGAGTCTTTGACGGATTTAAAGGTGTAGATTTCAACGGTCGTCAAGTGCGCGTCGAAATATCAGGCGAAGCTGGTGGAGGTCGTTCAGAAGGCCGCAGTGGTCGTTCACGTGGTGGCGATAGAAACCGTGGCGGCGATCGTGATCGCTACCGTGGTGGCGAACGCTCATCATCACGCGGCGACAGACGCGGATCAAGAGACAGAGGCGAATCTGGTGGCGGTTTCAGAGATTTCTCTGGTAAAAAATCAACATCGCGTTCGAAGTATTAATCATTCTTTTTTTTATAAAGGCCAGGCATTTTTAAAAGTGTCTGGCCTTTTATATTGTATGGGGTTGACCATACATAACTATAGCGCGTGATGCCCCTTTGAACAAATACGCTACGGCGACGTTTTCTATCTATAGTAAGGGATAATTCTTCTTTTTTATCCTAAAAAATTATTTGTTATATGAATAACCTACATAGAATATTTGATCTGGCCTATCGGCAATTGGAACTTTATCCTGATTTGGATATGTTTTCTCGGAAGGTAGCGGGGCAGTGGCAAAAGATAACAACAGCCATGTTTATTGCCGACATACGCGCCCTCTCGAAGGGCTTGTTGGCACTCGGCGTGCGGCCAGGAGATAAGGTGGGACTCATTGCAGAGAGCCGCTATGAGTGGCATGTGGTCGACTTTGCTATTCAGCAAATTGGCGCGGTAACTGTGGCCATGTATCCCAATATTACGGATGCAGATTATCAATTTATATTTAATGATGCGGAAATACGCGTTTGTATAGTGAGTGATAAAAACCTATACCAGCGCATCTGTAACCTTAAAGACTCCATTTATTCACTCCAGTATATTTTCGCAATCAATGAGTTTGCGGATTCCAGAAATTGGAAAGACCTCATTGAGATCGGCCGTGAACGCACCGACGAAGAAATCGATCAATTAAAGGGCATGGTAGTGACTGACGATTTGGCTACACTGATTTATACATCGGGGACAACAGGAAAGCCAAAAGGCGTGATGCTTACGCATGGAAACATATTGAGCAGTGTGTTTGCGGCGCGCGAAGCGACGCCGCTGGAAGCCTATGCAAGAGCGCTAACCTTTCTTCCTCCTTGCCATGCCTACGAGCGGATGGTGATCTATACCTATTTCTATATAGGTATTACCGTGTATGTTGCAGAAGGGATAGAACGCATCGGCGAACATATGAAAGAGATACGGCCGAATATCATGACAGCTGTGCCACGTATAATGGAGAAGGTGTTTGAAAATATTATGAAAACGGGCTCGACTCTGACCGGGTTGAAAAAAGCGCTGTTTAATTGGGCGATAGCTGTCGCTGCTGATTTTGATCCGACTGGCCAAACAAATGGCTTCGTGTATAAACAAAAGCTCTCACTCGCCAGACGCCTGGTGTTGAATAAGTTTCATGAGGCATTAGGTGGAGAATTGGTTACTGTCGTTTCTGGAAGCGCTTCTTTGCAGTCCCGGATTATACGTGTATTACTTGCTTCGCGTATCCCTATATTCGAGGGCTATGGCCTTACGGAAGCATCGCCTTTGCTGGCTGTAAATTTCTACAACCGCGGCATCCGCGTGGGAACGGTAGGCAATGCTGTTAAGGGTGTCGAAATAAAATTGGCGGAGGATGGCGAGATCCTTGTAAAAGGGCCGAACGTTATGCAGGGCTACTATAAAAACCCTGAGGCAACAAACGAAGTGCTGAAAGATGGTTGGCTTTACACGGGCGATATCGGCAAATGGGTTGATGGTAACTTCTTAAAAATCATTGATCGAAAAAAGGAGATGTTTAAAATATCCGGCGGTAAATATATCGTTCCGCAGCCTATCGAAACAAAATTGGTTGAATCGCCCTACATTGAGCAGGCGATGGTAGTAGGTGATAGTATGAAATATGCAGGTGCATTTATTGTTCCGCATTACGCAAATCTAAAAGACTGGGCGAAAGAAAATGAGCCCGCTTTGGCAACCCTACCAAAGGAACAATTTTTATCCGCAGCAGCGATTTATAAACGGGTTAATCAGGAAGTGAAGTTGGCAAATAAACATTTTGGAAATTGGGAACAGATTAAAAAGATAGCGATACTGCCCGAGGAGTTTAGTATTGAACGCGGCGAGCTTACGCCCACATTGAAAATGAAGCGACGCGAGATTATGAAGCGCTACGTGAAGGAATATGAGGGGATGTTTGATTAAAAAAGTAAAAAGTAAAAATTAAAAAGTAAAAATTAAAAAGTAAAAAGTAAAAATTAAAAAGTAAAAATTAAAAAGTAAAAAATCAAAAGTGATAATTGAAAATATCTTCGATGAGCTCGTTATGCTCGAATAGAAAGTTGAAAGTCAAAAGTCAAAAATCAAAAGTGATAATTGAAAATATCTTCGATGAACTCGCTACGCTCGAATCGAGAGTTGAAAGTCAAAAGTCAAAAATCAAAAGTGATAATTGAAAATATCTTCGATGAGCTCGCTACGCTCGAATAGAAAGTTGAAAGTTAAAAATTTGAAGGTATAAGTCAGCATCTAAGATTTAAAATTCGAAAATTAAAAGTGACAATTTATAAGGCGATGCTCCAGACTTTACGTGCTACACCTGTATAAATACTAAGTGCTAGTTACTATAATCTAATCTCAGTACCCGATACTGGAGATTGTCGCGCTATCGTTCCTATGGCTCACAGGGACGTCAACTTCTATCGCATTACGCACTACTCACTACAATAAAAAACGCACTACAATAAAAAAACTTCTCGCCGCAGCGAGAAGTCTTTTTTAGTTATTAATACAGCGTGAACTCTACGCGTCTATTTGCTTGCCGGCCTTCTGCTGTTGCATTTGTTGCAATAGGCTGGTTTGGTCCGTAGCCGGTGGCTTCGATGCGTGAAGCATTTGCGCCTTTAGAAACCAAATAAGCTTTCACGGCTTCTGCACGTTCTTTTGATAAACGCATATTGATTTGCATCGACCCGGTGTTATCGGTGTGTCCGGCTAGTTTCAAGCTGAAATTCTTTTCGATAAGCAATGATGCAACACGGTTTAACGATGGGAATGAGGACGAACGAATAGTTGATTTGCTCAAGTCAAACTCTAAATTCTTAATGGCTTCATCAACAACTTTTCTGTCTTCTTCAGTAACGACAATTTTCTCGATCACTCGGGTTTCATTTTTCATTTCCGGCAGTGGACATCCCGCTCCGTCAACTTTTACGCCAGCCGGTGTATTCGGACATTTGTCGTATTTGTTGGCTACGCCATCTCCGTCATCATCCTGTAGTTCCTGGTTTAACGTTTCCATTTGCGACTTCAGTGCGTTGTTCGCGGCAACAAGTTCGTCACGTTCTGCCTTTAAATCGTCGTACTTCGCTGTGTAATCATTCACAAGCGTGGCAACGGGGTTAGAGTTGTTAAGTGCAGGTTTTGATCCATTACCAAGAGCGATTTCAATACCCGCATGTGCATACGAGAATAAGTCGTTTTTATATTGACCGGCAGGTCGTCCGTCGAAGTCTTGGTTTGCCCAATTCAATTGGTAGCCTAAATCTAGGTTAATTCCTTTCGCTACCGCGAACTTAAATCCAAAATCTACCGGTACATACAGTTTTGTTTGCTTGTCAGCGGTAAAATCTGTACCATCGATCGTTGTCATGGTTTCGAAGTTCATCGCACCTAATCCGATTGCAGCATAAGGCTTGATAATGCTGTTGAACAAACGCCAGTTGGTGTTTGCCATCGTCCACTCACCCGATAAGGCGGCAGACCATGGTACGGAAGTTTCAAATGCAGAAATCTCTCCAGTGGTTGCGCTCTCGTTAGTTCCACCCACTTTACCGCCTAAGTACTGTGCCTTGATGCCAAACGATGGAGACAGTTGTTTTTTAATGTACGCGCTGTAGCCTACATTATGCTCCAGCTTCGTGAATACATCTTGATTAAAACCAAAAATGTTTCCTTGATTTAATAGACCTGCATTGACGCCGATAGACCAGGTTCTGTATTGCGTTTCCGATCCCAGTGGAGTCGTCCCTTCAATAGTGGTCGTGTTTTGCGCCTGTGCCATGGATAGGCCACCAATCATAAACGATAACCCTAGAAAGGCTACGTTTTTTTTAAAGTTGAAGTTTCCCATATAAGAAATAATGCTAATTGTGTTATAGATGTTTCATCTCATGCAATTGTTTTGCCAAAAAAATATGAGTACCTCGATAAATCAATCGGTCACAAATTTTGTAGTTTCTTTTTGACAGTAACGATGATCGTTGATTTTGATACAGAACAGCCAGATCTGCAGTGATTCAAGCCTTAGCGTGGCTAATGGTTGATCATTCTTTTGAAAGACTATCCGCAACATACTAAGAAATATTGCGGATAGCCCCGACAGAGAATTTAAGAGAGAATTTTGCTACGCTTTTGCGTGCACGCGTGCAAACAGCGTAGGTATTGGCATATTATAGGCCAATTTACGGACAATATTTTCGCCCATAATTTGTCTGAAAAAGCTCTTTCTGCTTTTTGTCACAAGCATAATGTCTATTTGCTCATCGATAAGCGCATTGCTAATGGCATGTGAAATGTTTTCTACGGCGCGGTTGTACAAAGCCTGCGACTTGACAGTGTAGGAAATATTCTCTACACCTGTCATTTGAATAATTTCGTTGATCCAATTTTTAAATTGCTCATCAATCAGTCTAATGTCGCGGTCATCCTTATTCACATGGATAAGGATCAATTCAAAACCCTTTCCAAAAAGGTTGATAGCTTGTTGTAAAGCTTCGATTTCTGATGGCTTAAAGTTGCACAGCAGTCCGATACGCTCCTTTTTAAAAGTGGTTGATCCTTTCGGAACGCCAACAACAGGAGTTCTCGTGTTCAATATCACGTCGTAGGTGTTGCTTCCGAGAAATAAGGCTTCTAAGCCCGATGTCCCTTTTGTGCCCATCATCACAGCATCATACGCGAATTCGGCTGTTACTTTGCTGATTTCTTCGTAGAGGTTTCCGGACCTAAATAGCTCATGATAGTTTACGCTAGGGTATCTGAGGTGTATAACTTCCTTTAATTTTTCCATTTCTACTTTCGCGACCTCCACCTGAGGGTCTTGTAAAGTTGTGCGGAACTCTCTATTTACATATAGATTTGACTGGTTAGTAAATACATGTACCAATTCCAGCTCCTGAACACCGCTTTGTACCAGCGGAAGTTGGCAGGCATAATCTACAGCACATTGGGAATACTCAGAGAAGTCTACGGGAATTAATATTTTTTTCATGATTGAAAATTAAATAGTTTTACCAAAAAATGCAGGCTTTTGTAGTGCCAATGTGATCGCTTTTGAAACGGATGATGTGAAAAGCCGCTCGAAGAAAGTCTTCCTACTTTTTGACACCAAGATAATATCAAGGTTATTTTCTTCGATTAACTGGGCGACTACTTCAGGGATAGTATCAAGGTCTTTATCATCTTTCACAACTGGCGCAATAAGCTTTTCGATATGCTGAACGGCTGAAAACTCCTGGATATTGAATTGCCAAGAATCCAGCCTAGCGTTAACTGATGTTTCAGAATCCGATTCTTTAAAGACGTGGATCAGACTGAGGTCGATGTTGTCTTTAAAAATATGTAAAAACTCATGCAAGGTAAGTAGCTCTTCCTGATTAAAATTCGTTAATAAACCAACTTTGTTCATCTGTGGGCTAATTACTTTATTGGGCACCGCAATAACAGGAATAGGCGATTTTGCCGTTATTAAAGCGGTATTGCTTCCCCAAAAGATATTCTTGTCTGCCGTAACACCGGTGGTTCCCATAACAATTGCGGCATAACCTTCACGAGCGGCTTCTTTCTGCAATCCTTCATCCAAAAGACCACGTTCATTGTGAAAAGATATCAACAGCTCTGGATAACGCGCTTTTAGTCGATCGGCCCATTCTTTTATAGTTATATCGGCCTTCAATAAGTCAGATTCCTCCGTGTCTATAGGTTGTTCAAGATCATCAAATGCGGATGACGTAGCAGTATAAAAATGAATCAGGTGCAGGCTGTATTTCTGTTTCTTGCAGAGCTCAGCTGCATACTGCGCGGCTAAAAATGCGTTGTCTGAAAAATCAGTAGGTACAAGGAGTTTCTTCATAAAAATATGTGGGTTACTGTATAAATGTACGTAAAATATGTTAAAATAAATTCAGGCTAGACCTGCAAACTGTCAGATTAGCACGCAATACATGCTTCCGAAGAATGTGCATTGGAAGACCAATCATTTTTAATTAACTTCGCACAATAAAAAAAGTTTAGTAGTCCATGACCAGTAAAGAGATACGTGAAGCTTATTTAAGTTTTTTCAAAAGTAAATCCCATCAAATTGTTCCTTCGGCACCCGTCGTTGTAAAAAATGATCCGACTTTGATGTTTACCAATGCGGGGATGAACCAGTTTAAGGAGTATTTTTTAGGTGAGGCGCAGGCCAAATATACACGTGTGGCTGACACACAACGCTGTTTGCGCGTGTCTGGCAAGCATAACGATTTAGAGGAGGTAGGTATTGATACCTATCACCATACTTTATTTGAAATGTTAGGCAACTGGTCATTCGGAGATTACTTTAAAAAGGAAGCGATCAGTTGGGCTTGGGAACTACTCACTGATGTTTACCAACTAGACAAAGACCGTCTATATGTGACGATCTTCGAAGGTGACGAAAAGGAGGGCTTAGGGCGTGACGATGAAGCATTCGACTTTTGGAAGGCGTTGATCCCGGAAGATCGTATTCTGTTGGGCAATAAGAAAGATAATTTCTGGGAAATGGGTGAAACAGGCCCCTGTGGACCTTGCTCGGAAATACATTTTGACATGCGCAACGATGCTGAACGCCAGCAGGAGCGCGGTCAGGATTTGGTGAATGCAGACCATCCGCAGGTGATTGAAATCTGGAATTTGGTGTTTATGCAATTCAACCGCCTGAAAAATGGTTCGTTAGAACCCTTACCAGCAAGGCACATCGATACCGGTATGGGATTTGAACGCCTGGTACGTGCCATTCAAGGTAAGACGTCCAACTACGATACAGATGTATTTCAACCTATCATTCAATATATCGCCGAACGTTCCGCTATTCAATATGGTGCCGATGAAAAAACGGATATTGCAATGCGTGTACTCTCGGATCATATCCGTGCAGTAAGCTTTGCGATAGCAGATGGTCAATTACCTTCCAACAATAAAGCAGGTTACGTTATCCGCCGAATCTTGCGTCGGGCAGTGCGCTATGCTTATACATTCTTAGGCTTTAAAGCGCCCTTCCTTAACGAACTTGTTCCTTTGTTAGCAAAACAATTTGAAGGCGTTTTTGATGAATTGATACAACAGCAAGGTTTTGTACAAAAAGTGGTATTGGAGGAGGAGGTGTCTTTCTTGAGAACCCTCACCACGGGCATACAGCGTTTTGAAAACTATGCTGTTGACCATACAGCGGTAGATGGCGATTTTGCTTTTGAGCTTTTCGATACTTTTGGGTTTCCAATAGATTTAACAGATTTACTGGCTCGCGAGAAAGGACTCCATGTTGATATGGATGGCTTTCAAAAGGCGCTTCAGCAACAAAAAGATCGCTCCCGCGCAGCTACCACAATTGATACCGGGGATTGGGTTTCGGTGCAGGAAGACGAAGAAAGTATGTTTGTAGGCTACGATACCTTGGAAGCGACTACCCAAGTGCTGAAATATCGTAAGGTTACAGCGAAAGGCAAAGACCAATACCAACTTGTTTTATCCGTAACGCCGTTCTATCCTGAAGGTGGTGGGCAAGTGGGAGACACCGGGATTTTACTTTCTGAATCGAACGATAAAGTCATCATTCAAGATACGAAAAAGGAAAACGGGCTTATTGTTCATTTGGTGAATGAACTTCCTTCTGTTTTGGAAGGCGATTTCAAAGCCACCGTAGATAAAGACAAGCGTGTTGATACGGAAAGCAATCATTCGGCGACGCACTTGCTCCATGCTGCGTTGAAGGAGGTGTTGGGAGATCATGTCAACCAAAAAGGTTCATTGGTTAACGCTGATCTTTTACGTTTCGACGTTTCGCACTTTGCCAAGATTACAGCCGAAGAGATTAAGCAAGTGGAGGATATTGTGAATGCCAAGATACGTCGGAACATACCTTTGCGAGAAGAGCGGATGGTGCCATTCCAAGAAGCTCTTGATGCCGGCGTAACGGCACTGTTCGGTGAAAAATACGGCGATTATGTAAGGGTGATAACATTTGAAAACGGCTTTTCTAAAGAGCTTTGCGGTGGTACACACGTTCCTGCTACCGGACAAATTGGCTTTTTCAAGATTACATCGGAATCGGCGGTAGCAGCTGGTGTGCGCCGTATTGAAGCCATCACCGGCACCCATGCTTACGCCGTGATTCGCGAACAATTTGAACTGGTTAGTAAGATGCGCGAGTTGCTAAACAACCCAAAGGATTTTGTATCGGCAATGGGCAAAGTGATTGAGGAAAACAGTGGGCTGCGCAAGGAGATAGAAAATAGCATCCGCGAGCGCTCTTTAGCTTTGAAAAAAGAGCTGGAAGCTAAGTTTGAAACTATTGGAACGGTGAACTTTTTAGCTGTTCAGGTAGATTTGCCCAATGCGGATGCGGTGAAAACATTGGCGTACGCGTTGAAGGGACAGATGGAAAACTTGTTCCTCGTGTTAGGTGCCGACTTCGATGGTAAGCCCAACCTGACCGTAGCTATATCGGATGAATTGGCGAAGGAGCGAGGCTGGAACGCAGGTAATATTGTGAAAGATCTAGCGAAAGATATTCAAGGGGGCGGTGGTGGACAGCCGTTTTTTGCGACTGCCGGTGGAAAATTGAGCAGCGGTTTAGCCACAGCAATAGCACGGGCAAAAGACTTTGTAAAATAGAAGAAACGATGAAAGGAATTTTAGGTGCATGGTTAATCGGGATAGCGACACTCTGGGGATGCTCAAATAAAGAAGTTATCCATGTCTCTGGACATATTGATAACCCTGGTAACGTAAAAGTAATTGCCTTTTATGAAGGTGACCGGAAATTAGATTCGGTATTTTTAGCTGATGGTAACAAGTTTGCTTTTGAAAGAGAAGCTACGCAGCCTCGACTACTATCGTTGGCTGTGGGAAACAACAAATACCCTATTATATTAACACCAGGGGAGAAGTTAACTTTTACCGCGGATATGCATCAACCAGAGGACTATCAGGTAGAGGGATCTGAACTCACGGAAGCACTGAAAGATTTTGCGCCATTTAAAAGGCGGAAAGAATTTGTGCAAGACTCTTTGCAGGGGGCGTTCGCAAAAGCTACGCTAAACAAATCCGCTGAGGAAATCGAGAGCCTACGCTTCGACTATTTAACGGAATTCAAATCAAAGCTAGCGTTGTACACGCGACAGGCTGTGGCATTTGCGAATGAACATAAGAATCTGGCGGGCTTTTACGCGATTAGCACCCTTGATCCGGAAGTCGCAGAAGCAGAAATCGTGGCCTATGCTGATGAAATCGAGGATAAATTTTCGGACAATAGATATGTAACGCAATTTAAAGAAGAGACGAAAAAGTTGAAACGTCTGGCTGTTGGTCAACCCGCACCAGAAATTACGTCCTTCACGCCTACAAATAAAGCCGTAAAGCTGTCCGAGTTTAAAGGTCAATATGTGTTGGTAGACTTTTGGGCATCGTGGTGTGCCCCATGCCGCCAAGAGAATCCTAACATTGTAACTCAATACAATACGTTTAAAGATAAGGGTTTCACGGTGCTTGGGGTATCGTTAGATAATAATCCGGGCAGCTGGATGCGAGCGATACAGGAAGATAATTTGGGATGGACGCAAGTTTCTGATTTACAGGCTTGGAAATCACCTTTGGTGACAGATTATCGTATTAAGGCGATTCCAACGTCCTATCTTCTTAATCCGAAAGGGGAGATTATAGCCAAGAATTTACGCGGTAAAGAACTGCAGCATTTCCTGGAGAAAACATTAAATTAAATTTTATGTTTAACTAGTGTTAAGTATTAACAATTTGATAACGTTGCTTTAACTTTATTTTACCATTTAGTACATAATTTAGCAAAAAAACAGCAATGAGCGCCAATCAAAAAATACTAGTGGTAGATGACGAGCATGATATCGTTGATTTAATATCTTATAATCTTACCAAAGAAGGGTATCAAGTTTACCAAGCCCACAACGGCAAAGAAGGTATAGAGATGGCCAAGCAAGTCAATCCTGATTTAATCATCCTTGATGTCATGATGCCAGAAATGGACGGTATCGAAGCCTGCAGATTAATGCGTTCAATGCCCGAATTTAAGCACACCTTTATGGTTTTCTTAACGGCACGTAGTGAAGAGTATTCTGAAATTGCAGGGTTTAACGTAGGCGCGGATGATTACATTGCAAAGCCAATAAAGCCACGAGCTTTAATGAGCCGTATTAACGCGATATTGCGTCGCAATACCACAGAAGCCGAAATTAGCAGTAGCGATAAATTGGAAATTATGGATTTGGTAATCGATCGTGATTCCTTTTTGGTATACCGCGATGCTGATCGTATAACGCTGGCGAAAAAGGAATTCGAACTGCTTTACCTATTGGCTTCCAAGCCAAATAAAGTTTTTACTCGTGAGCAGATATTGAAAGCGATATGGGAAGATTCCGTTGTGGTAACCAATCGTACAATCGACGTACACATCCGAAAATTGCGCGAAAAAATTGGAGAAAACTATGTCTCTACAGTAAAAGGTGTAGGCTATAAGTTTGAGTTGAACTAATTTCATACAGATCTTAATAACGAAAGGTAAGCATGACGCTTGCCTTTTTTGCTATATATAAATCTCATTAGACGGTTTTATCTCACTAACACTCATTTTCCACCTATTTGTGTAATTAGGTAATTTTCTTTAAGACTATTTTAATATTGTTCTTATGAAATTTTAAGACCGAACCTTTAGTTTGCGTGTGGTTTAGTTACTTATCACATCCGGTATATGGTTTCCGTCGAAAAAGTATTGGCAAGTGCTATAATTTGCCTTCCCCTATTATTAAATGCGCAAGAGTCTTCTTTTGAAATAGCTACAGATACGTTAAAATCCTTCAAAATACAAGACGTTGAAGTTTCTTCAAAATATTACAAAAAGTACAATCCCAAGCAGATGTCTGAAGGTTTGCGGTTAGAGACTTCGCTATTGAAACTCCCCCAGAATATCCAAGTATTGGATGGCGAAGTTTTTCGCGATCAAGCAATCAGTAATTTAAATGAGAGCGTTACCCGGAATGTAAGCGGAACATTCCGCGAAGAATTACACAACGGTATTTCTCCTGATATTTACTCGCGGGGCGGCTACATCAGTGCACAGCGAAACGGTGTAGACTTACGCCCCTTAGGAAAGGGACCTATTGGAGATGATGTAGCCATTATTGATCGTGTCGAATTCCAGAAAGGCCCCAGCGGCTTTATGAATGCCATGAGTGATCCATCCGGTTCATTTAACATCGTTACGAAAAAGCCCACAGGTGAAACTCGACGACAAGTGGATTTTCTTACAGGTAGCTTTGGCCTATTGCGAGCTGCTGTGGATTTGGATGGGCAAGTGGACAAGGCTAATAAACTTCAATACCGCTTAAATGTAATGGGTATGAAGAGCAATGGTTTCTTGCAGCATGATCGTAATAATCGCATTCTTTTCGCTCCTTCGCTGAAATACAAACTGAACGATCGATCCTCAATTACAGCGGAATATATTTACCAGCAATTGAATTATTTACTCCTTAGCGAAGCGCAAATGTCACCCTACGGATTCGGAACGCTACCACGAGATTTTACTATCACAGATCCTAGTATACGCCCGTTTGTGGGCAACGACCACAATATATTTCTGACCTATCAAAATCGTTTCAGCGATAGCTGGCAGCTCTCAACGAGGCTTGCCTATATCAATAGCAGATACAATGGTACTTTGTTTTGGGTGAACGGAACAAATCCAGATAACATTGATATCCTGGACCGAAACCTGGTTTTCGATTCGAGCAAATATGGTGTCTTCTCGGCACAAACATATGTTAATGGTCGGTTCAAGACTGGAGCAATTTTGCATAATATGGTCATGGGTGTCGATATTAACAATAAATCTTCTCGCAGTCTTGACAGTTGGGGAACGGCCACCTCCGTTTATCCGCTCTCTATTTCGAATCCTATTTACGCAGGTACGGTTATGAACAATGGCGTGGGAGGAGACTTCACCTCGGAAAACGACCTTTCTACCGAAGGGAACCGCATACATAGAACGATGTTTTACGCCTCTGCCTATGCAATGGACGAAATGTTATTTTTCAACGAAAAATTGCGTGTCTCATTGGGCTTAAGATTGACGGCTTCAAATGGACAATCAAACGATTATGGTGCGGAAACGGAAACTAACGATGTGGTGTTGACACCTCGATTTGGCGTGAATTACATGCTGGATGCGCAGACGGCACTTTACTTTTTGCACGACCAAAGCTATCTTCCACAATCTGGAATTTCTGTAAATGGAGATGCATTGAGACCGTTAAGGGGCATAAATTATGAAGCCGGCTTAAAACGCGACTGGATGGATGGAAGATGGAATACGACACTTGCCGTTTATCATATTCAGCGAAACCGATTGATCACGCCAGACCCCGTTTCTAATTTGATGTTGCAAACAGGAGCGAGCGTATCAAGAGGTGTCGAATTTGATATGAAAGGACAGTTGGCCAAAGGATTGAACGTAGTAGTAAATTACGCATATACCGATTCGAAGATTACGGAAGATGAATTAAATCCGGAAAACATTGGCCTTCCGACGATAAATCGTGTGAACCATATTCAAAACACCTGGCTCAACTACCTATTGCCCTTTAAGAAATTAAATGGTTTTACCGTCTCGGCTGGTTACCAATTACTCTCGGGCAGGAGCGAACGCATCATTTATAGTCATGCTGAGCCTATGAAAGATCTTTTTCGATTGGATGTGGGCGCTGGCTGGAGCAACGAAAAATATCGTATTAATTTGATCGTGAATAATGTGCTCAACGATAAACTGTATTCAACAGCTTGGCGGAATACAGCAGGTGATATGTATTATTGGGTTCAGTTGCCACCAATCCATGCCAGGCTATCATTAGGTGTAAATCTATAAAAGGTTAAAAGATGAAAAAAAGAATGAATGTGGCTGTTGTGCTCTTGATTGCAGCGATAGCAGTTGTAGCAGCGAGCTGTACAGATCCGGCGGCGCAACGAGCAAAAACAAGCGGAATGGTATCTGTCGTAGATGCGTCGGGTGAACAAATTGCCCTAGATAAGCCAGCAGAACGCATCGTATGTCTCTATGAGCCCGCGCTCGACGCGATATATATGTTGCACGCTGAGGACAAAATTGTGGGGGTGTTTAACGATGTATATGTAAGTGAGGAGCTGTTTCCGTATTATGGAAGTATGGATAATCGAATTTTGGAGAAAAGATTGCCCTCCTTTGGAATGGGCAATACGGCGAATTTAGAGCAGATAATCGCTGCGAAGCCAGATTTGGTTGTGGCGTATGCCGCTCACGAAGATTTAATCAATGCGCTTCGACAAGCGGGACTAACGGTCTACGCGGTTAAGGCTGAACTGTATGACGATGTTTTTAAAACGGTGCAGGACATGGCTACCCTCACTGGCACAGGTGAGCGAGGAGCAGAGTTGGTTTCGTTTGTTAAACAGGAAATTGTGAAAATGCAGGAACGTGTAGACTCAAACCAAACAAAAAGACGCGTGTATTTCGCCTGGGCATACGGACGCGTTTTCTCCACAACTGGAACCAACAGTATGATGCACACCTGCCTCACGATGGCCGGCGTTGAAAATGTTTGTCCATTTGACGTGGATCAACCTAATATTAGTGCCGAAACGCTTATTCACTGGAATCCAGATATGATTGTCATGTGGAATGATAGTCCGACCATATTTTACGAAAAGAAGGAGTTCGCAGGAATACGTGCGATTCAGGACCGGCAAATTTTCAACCTCCGTCCCATGTTTCTCTACAATCCGCACACGCTAAAAGCACTGTGTACCGCTGCCGCGATAAACCATTGGGCTTATCCCAATACGGAGATGGATTTACAACCTCTCATAACAAACGTCCTTACCAAGCTCTACGGAAAGGAGAAAGCAGATAGGCTTGCTGAGCAATGGTAAAGTCTGTGAGCATTTTTTTGCTACTTAGCTTCGTTGTCTATATTAACTTTGTGCGTTAGTGAATTTTACACAATCTTCGGTAGGAGACTAAAAGTATAATAAAAAAAGCGAACCTTTTACAGCTCGCTTTTTTTTGTACCCAGCGCCGGAGTCGAACCGGCACATCCGAAGATATTGGTGTTTGAGACCAACGCGTCTACCAATTCCGCCAGCTGGGCTTGCTGTTATCCTTGTTTGACGTTGCAAATATAGAAGTTGTTTTATGTAATCCAAAATATATTATGGATGTTTCTGTAAAGTGGCTGATTTTTAACCTATTTATTTTTGTTCATCCTGCAGAGGAGATAATTGTGTGCGGTTTGAATCCATTAACATAATTTAACGACCGTTAATTTAAACGTTTGTCTATCTCAGCGATCTATCCTTTAAAAGTAACAAGAAATATATTTTATTAAACGAATAAGCATATGAAAAAGATCCTATCATTAGCCATACTGTTTTCAGGAATCAGTTTAGCAACATTTGCACAGGAACAACAAAGCGCAGAGCGTTCAGTTCGGAAAGAGCGGAAACATGTGCGCCATCAGCGGCATGCGGAAAATCGCAATCCGGAAGAAATTGCAAAAATGAAAACCGAGCGGTTAGACAAAGAACTAAAATTCACAAACAAACAGCGCAATGAAGTGTATGCCATTCAACTGGAACAGGCCAAACGACAGTTGGCGCACCGCGACACGATGAAAGAAATGCAACAAAAATGGCGAGAAACATCAAAAGGGATGCATCAAGAGATGGCTAACGTGTTAACTGCCGAACAGCAGGAATTGTTGAAAGAAAAGATGGCCGAAGGAAGAAAGCAAAAAGTGATGCGCAAGCCAGGTGGATTTAAAGGAAAAAGTAAAACAGATGTGATGCCACAAAGCGATAGCAATGTGGCCGGATAGCGGTAAGTGTTAAGTTTTATGTTTAGATGATGGAAGGGGGCAGGACACCCCCTTTCTCTTTTATAAATCTTTAATGATTTGCGCTATCAGCGGATATGTATTTTCCCTCACGATGTCCAGATCATCCTTACTGATCCAACGTGCATCTGTTATATCTTCCTCGAGCTGAGGAATAAGATCAGGAGATTTGTTAACCCCCATGTCATACCATTTCGTTTGCTTAAGCACAAACTTCCCACGCATCACATAGGTGTGGTAAGTCGTATGCAATTTTTTTCCCAGGTAGTTCACACGGATACCACATTCCTCTTCAACCTCCCGGAGGGCGGCATCCCGCATCTTCTCGTTATCCTCTACTTTCCCTTTTGGCAGATCCCACTTTCCTAAACGGTGTATAAACAAGTATTCGCCATCACCATTTTTTACAATACCGCCAGCAGCTTTAATGATATTGCTTTTTTGCAAAAGACTCTTAAAAACCCGCTCTGCATCAGGATGTACGTAGAGGTAAGTGATGCCTTTGGTCGCCTTATTTTTCGAGGCTTGGAAAAGTTTTTCGAGGTCAATATCTTGTAAACCAATTGTTTGGACAATATGTAGTTTTTTAGGTACAAATTCAGCTAAAATTAGCTGAGATTCGTTCATATAAATTTTATAAATTTGTGCCATGAATAATTTAAATGAGGTTGAACAAAAAGTTGCAGAATCCTTATTGCAAATTAAAGCAATAAAATTACAACCTAAAAACCCTTTTACATGGGCGTCAGGTTGGAAGTCTCCAATTTATTGTGATAATCGTATTACCTTATCATACCCCGCTATCCGAACGTATATCCGTCAAAAACTTTCCCAGCTTATCCAAGAAGAATTTGGAACAGTAGAAATGATTTCTGGCGTTGCCACGGCTGGGATTCCGCAGGGTGTGTTAGTCGCACAGGATTTGGGTTTACCGTTTACCTATGTGCGCAGCAGTGCGAAAGGTCATGGTCGTCAAAATTTGATAGAAGGTGAAATCGTGAGTGGCCAGCGTGTCGTTGTGATCGAAGACCTCATTTCTACGGGAAAAAGTAGTTTACAAGCAGTTGAAGCGTTGCGCGAAGCAGGTTGTAATGTGGTGGGGCTTGTGTCTATCTTTACCTATGGATTTGACGCTGCGATCAATAATTTTGCCGATGCAAAATGCCCGTTTTTCAGTTTGTGTAATTATGATGCACTTATAAAAGTGGCTGTAACAAATAGCTATGTGCTTGAATCTGATGTAGCCTTATTGGAGCAATGGAAAAAAGATCCATCTGCTTGGACAGGAGAATAATTCTTAAATCATATCGCGTATGACTATCATCCAAAATACTATTGATATCAATAAGCCCGTTGCAGAGGTTTATGCATTTTTGGCAGACTTGAATAACCATGAGCAGTTGATGCCGGAAAATATTTATAATTGGACATCAACCACTGATGAAGCCAGCTTCACAATCAAGAACATGGCGAAGCTAGCACTAAAGATGAGTCAGCGCATTGAAAACAAAGAATTAGTTTGTGTACCTACGACAGAAACTCCATTTGCTATGACATTGCGTTGGAAACTGGCCGAGAATAGCGATAACCAAACGAATGCCACCTTTGTCATAGAAGCAGAGTTGAATATGATGATGAAAATGATGGCGTCCGGCCCCTTGCAAAAACTTGTCGATCATCAAGTAAATACGTTAAAACAAATTATGGGCTAGCCCAAGAGGTGCAAAATTTACCGGCCGAAGTCTGTTCTAGACTCCGGCTTTTTTGTGCAGCATAACACGAAGTATTCCTTCAGACCTCGGAATAGTAGCTGCTTAACGTAAAATTTTGAAACAATTAAAAGGTATCGTTAAAGACCTTACTTGTACGTGAGAATAGTGTCATTAATTTCAAGCCGATAAGATAACACCAAAAGAGTTTTGTATTTTTGTTGTTCAAGTATTTTAGCAATCTTTAGTAGATGGAATTAAAATTAAAACGGCCGTTGGCCTTTTTCGATTTGGAGACTACGGGTGTCAATATAGCAACTGATCGTATCGTTGAGCTCTGCGTATTAAAAGTATCGCCAGATGGAGGAGAAGAAGTGTTGACAATGCGTATCAATCCAGAGATGCCTATACCCGCAGAATCTTCTATGTTTCACGGTATTTATGACGAAGATGTTAAAGATCTAGGGCCGTTTCGTACACGCGCTGCGGAAGTTCGTGATTTCATTGCTGACGCTGATTTGGCAGGCTACAACTCTAACAAATTCGATGTGCCGATGCTGATGGAAGAATTTTTACGCGCAGGCATTGATTTCTCACTTGAGGGGCGTGCATTCGTGGACGTGCAGAATATATTCCATCAGATGGAGCAACGTACGCTGAAAGCGGCCTACAAATTTTATTGCGACACAAACTTAGACAATGCCCATACAGCGGAAGCGGATGTTCGTGCCACCTTCGAGGTGTTGAAAGCGCAATTATCGAAGTATGAAGGAATAGCTTTTGAAGATAAACACGGCAACGTTTCTACGCCCGTAGTGAATGATGTGGACGCCTTGCATAAGTTTACGAACTTAAGTAATCCGGTTGATTTCGCAGGCCGCCTCGTGTATGACGAAGACGGAGACGCTTGTATAAACTTTGGCAAGCATAAGGGCAAAAAGGTTACGCACGTTTTTGAGGTAGAGCCGAGTTACTATGCTTGGATGCAAAACGGCGATTTTCCCTTGTATACAAAGAAGGTATTGGAACGTCTTTGGAACGACTTCAGAAATAAGAAGAAAGAGGAGAAGGTCTCAACTGTTAATGTTGATGATAAAAAGAAAGAAATAAAAAAAGAGCAAAATCCTAAACCTGAACAAAAAGCAAAGCCGATAACATCGGATATGCTAAAACAGCTTCAGGGTAAATTTGGTAAATAAAAAAATAATACATGACAAATACGGAAGAATTAGAGCATTTAAAATGCCTGATAATTGGTTCTGGACCTGCAGGATATACGGCTGCAATATACGCTGCTCGTGCAGATATGAAACCTGTAGTGTATACAGGTATTGTCCCTGGCGGACAACTTACGCAGACTACAGAAGTAGATAACTTTCCTGGCTATCCACAAGGTATCACAGGACCTGTAATGATGGAAGATTTGAAGGCACAGGCTGAGCGGTTCGGTACAGACGTACGCTTTGGTTACGCAACTAAAGTAGAGTTTTCTGAAGAAGGTGCTGTACACAAGGTACAGATTGATGGCTCCAAGTGGGTCAGCGCAGAAACTATTATCATTGCAACAGGAGCTACTGCAAAGTGGTTGGGTCTTTCTTCTGAGGAAAAGTATAATGGCTTTGGTGTATCTGCGTGCGCCGTGTGTGACGGTTTCTTTTTCAAAGGACAAGACGTTGCGATAGTCGGCGCTGGAGATACCGCCGCTGAGGAAGCAACGTATCTTGCGAAGCTATGTCGCAAGGTCTATATGCTCGTTCGTCGCGATGAATTCCGTGCGTCGAAAGCAATGGTGCATCGCGTCAATAATACCGCTAACATAGAGGTGTTATATAATACCGAGACCGAGGAGATTTTAGGTAATGAACAGGGCGTCAATGGCGTTCGTGTTGTAAACAATGTAAGTGACGAAAAACGTATTTTGGATATTACCGGATTTTTTGTGGCTATTGGTCATAAGCCAAATACGGAGCTCTTTCAAGGTGTATTGGAGATGGATGAGACAGGCTACCTAATTACTCGTGCGGATAGTACTGCTACGAATATATCTGGGGTGTTCGCTTGTGGAGACGTGCAGGATCATGTCTATAGACAAGCAATTACTGCAGCTGGAACCGGATGTATGGCTGCACTAGAAGCTGAACGCTATCTAGCCGCCAAAGAAAGTGGCGAATAATAGCGAATCAAAACAATAAAGCAAAGCGAGCTGTCGTCCGACATCTCGCTTTGTTTTATCTATGAATTGAACCTCCTTTTGGCGGCAGCTTATAATCGTGAATGAAAGCGAACTTACTAGCGCCTCCCTTTCCACCACACCTCCCTTATCTATTAAACCTATATAACCTCAAACTGCTTTAAGGCATTCCAAATACCATCATCGTCGACATCAGTGGTTACATAGTCGGCAATTTCCTTTACTTCTGGATTTGCATTGCCCATGGCTACTCCGAGTGCAACGTGCTTAAGCATAGTGATATCGTTACCTCCATCTCCAAAAGCCATCGTTTCTGAAATAGCAATACCAAAATGTTTGCAGAAAATATCGATGCCCACTTGTTTACTCTGTCCTTTCGGATTTACATCGGCAAACAGCGGTGTCCAGCGTGATGCCACAGAATTAGGCATAATCGCGTCCATAAATCCTTTTTCATCCTCCGGTCCTAAAAAGATATTAGTCTGCAGTACGCTGTTTACGTCTACATTTTCCAGATCGACCAGCGGAGGGACAGGCAAGTTTAAATGCGCGTACATTCCAGCGATCTCCGGTGTCACGTCGTAGATTGTGATCTCCTTTTCAGACATAAATGAAAAGCTTAGCGGCTGCTTTTTCGCATAGTCCAATACGGCTTGTATGTCTATAGGATTTAAGGCTTGCCGGAAAAGTACTTCGCCCGTAGTGGTCAGACAATAACCGCCGTTAAATGTGATAAACCCATCAAAGTCGAGGTGCTTGATATGATCAATGCTATTGATGGAACGCCCGGTGGAAACGATAACTTTTATGCCTTTGGCCTGAAGTAGTTTGATTGCCTCTTTGGTCGATGCTGGTACTTCATGTGTCTTAAAACTGAGAAGTGTACCGTCGATATCAAAAAAAACGGCTTTTATTGTAGGATACTGCATAAAGCAAATCTACTGAAATCGAAAGCATTGATCAACAAAAATACAGCAAACCGTACAAAAATTAGATTACACAAAGCAAATATCGTTCTACCTCCCTATCCGCAAATACGTATCTTTGCAATCCGGAAACGTTTTATTATATGGACAATCATAGCGCATTTATCACCGATCTTTCTGAAGCCATAAAAAATGGCGACTTTGTTAAGTTATCCCTAGGTAACTACAAAGGGGAGCAAATAGCGCTCAAAAATATCTATGTCAAGTTAGTTATTATAAAGCGACTGTTTATGCTATCCTTCACCTACCGTTATCAAACTAAGGACATTACAAGAAACTACGCGGTAGCGGATGGAATTGCAGAGATAGAAAAGCTTTTAGGCAAGGATAATTTCCGTGCTGCAACGCTCTTCACTCCATCTTCCAATGTTGTTTGTCAACTGAGTAATCGCGGAGAATGGCTCACGCGTAAAGAGAAGTCTACTGTAAAAAAAGAAGTTTCACGGAGCCATGATGTGCCCAAAGCAAGAAAGCTCCAAGAAGGAACCAAGCGCTATCTACAGGAGTTACGCCTGACCGACGGCGAAGGTAAGGTTTTCAAAAACATGCAGGATAAGTGGAAACAGATAAATCACTATATCGAAATCTTAAGTAGTATGTTGCAAGACCTTCCTGCAAATGAGAAGCTGCGTGTGGTTGATATGGGCGCGGGCAAAGGTTACCTAACTTTCGCACTTTATGACTATTTAAAAAATGTCCTTCATCGCGATGTAGCAATTACCGGAGTGGAATATCGAGGTGATCTTGTCGAGTTTTGTAACGACGTTGCGCAGCGAGCCGAGTTCGATGGCTTGTCGTTTATAGAGGGAACTATTGATTCGTACGAGCCTCAGCAAGAATTAAATGTATTGATTGCCTTGCATGCTTGCGATACAGCAACAGACGATGCTATTGCTAAAGGTATTAAAAACAATGCAAATCTAATTGTGGTAGCTCCTTGCTGCCATAAGCAGATTCGGCGGGAAATGGAAAAAGCGAAGGCTAAAAATGAATTCGATTTTCTGTTGAAGCATGGCATATTCCTAGAAAGACAGGCAGAAATGCTCACGGATGGATTACGAGCTTTATGGATGGAGTATCATGGTTACCAAACCAAAGTTTTTGAATTTGTATCGGATGCGCATACGCCAAAAAATGTATTAGTGGTCGGTGTAAAGAAAGCTATTAACCCCGCCGTACAAGCGGATATAAAATCTAAGATTGAAGAAAGTAAACGTTATTTCGGAATCGGTTATCACTACTTGGAACGACTGTTGCTCATTTAATAAAAGCGTTATCAAAACAATGATCCATTACAACCGAAAATTTTCTAAAGCATCGTCCGTGCTCGAAGCGAAATAAATAAGTCTGCCTGAATTACTCTCGCGAATGAAGTCTTGTAAACTGTTGGAAGTAATCAACTCCCAGTTCCCTACGATAGCTAGTTTTACCCGATAATTGCTGAACTTTTGTAAGATCTCCCCAGCAAGTTTTGTTTTCAGATCAAAAAATTCCGCGACGAGATGCTCTCTTTTCAAAATGACGCCTTCATAACCTAGGTAATATATTTCCCCTATGAAATCCGTTCCTGACTCTACATCATGTATCACTAGGGAATCACTTGCTATAACTGCAACACGTTTTTGATTGACAAGGTGCTCAATAATATTCATAGCGTTAAAGCTACACAATTCTCTACAAACCTAACTTCACGCCTGCATAATAATTTCGTGGTGGTGCGGGATTAAAGAACCGATTGCCGAAAGCATTGATGTCATTTCCCAAACTGTACCGCTCATTCAACACATTATCAACACCAACAAAGAATTGAAGCGCGGATGTATTCCTTAAGGGAATGTCGATCCCTGCCTTTGCTTGTATGAGATTATATTTCTCGGCATAAAAAGTATTCGCATCGTTCAACGGCATTCGTGACACGTAATGGTGAAAAAGATTTACGAAGACCCCTTGAGGGAAACGCATTTGAATCGTGTTAGCAATTGTCCAATCGGGCACGGCCGTCATGCTATTTCCACTAAAATCATCCTCGCCGTTTACATATTCTCCAAATTCGTAAAAATTGCGCGCTACAGCAGCTTGATAAGTTAAACTCTTTAGAAAACGATTACTCGATGGCTCTATGAGGTAGCCTAAAAATGTCGCCTCTAATCCTTTCTGATCCATCTCGCCTGCATTAACATAGTACTCTGCCCCGTTGTCGCGCAGCTGTCGCACGATACCATTTTTCATTTGGTAGCTGTAGGCCGAGAGGTCTAGGACAAATCGCCTGTTAGTAGCCTCCATTCGAAAACCCAATTCATAGTTTGTGCCTGTCTCGGCATCCAGATCCAGGTTGATGCTGTTATCAGACGAGCGAACTTCCGCCAATGTGGGGGCGGAATATCCTTTTGAAATCGAACCCCGAAAGGCTAGCTGTTCATGCAAGGTGTAAGATGCTGCAACGCGCGGCATCCATATGTTTCCGAAATCAATATTGCCGGTGTTGATGTCTGTAACGGGAAAATGTCGTGTAAAATCTATTTTCGCATTGTTTAGACCAAGAGAACCTTCAACGGTTAGGTTTTGCCAAAACGTAGCGGAAGCCCTGTAAAAAAAACTTGATTGTAGGTTCGTTAGATCATCCCGGTACTGCACATCACTAACTCGGCCGCCGTCATTATCAAAATTATTAATCTTATTCCATCCTTTTTGTCCTTCGAAACCGAGCTGCATCTGCCACATAAAATCTTCGTTATCTTCATCCACAAAAGAGAAGAATGTGCGCAAACCTAAATTTTTCTCTGATCGTATTTCGTAATTGGTGATAAATGGATTCTCGAAATCAGTATTCGATCCGAATACGCTTACCGAGTGAGAAAGCTTTTTATTTATTTTTGCGTGATGAGCAATCCCTCCATAAAAGGTCTTATTGTAAATTCCAGCTTGCTGTTCGCTCGCCCCCGGGTTTGGGCCTGCGGCGGGCCTTGCTTGTCTAGGATTCTCCTGCATTTGCGCTTCCGTTAGTCCTCCCGGTGTGCGGTAGCCAAGGTCTGTATACAGTAAAAACAGTTGGAGACTGTTTGTGGCATTGTAGTTCCACTGATGCGCCGTTTGAAACGTCTTTTTATTAAGTGCGGTATTTTCGCGATAGCCGTCTGATCGGGTAAAAGATTGATCAAAAGAAAAGGAATAGGTGTCGGTGACCTTTTGTTGTAGCGAAAGTTGCTGTTGGAATAGACCGTATGACCCACCAGATAGCAAAAGCTCGCGCCTGTTGTCTGAATGGTCAAAACCTTTCGGCTTAATACGAATAACCCCTCCTGAGTTTGCTCCATATAATGAACCATCAGGCCCTTTCAGCACATTTACCGATGCGATGGCTGCAGGGTCAATCAGGTTAAGGTAAGTGTTTCCGCCAGCGTCGGTTAATGGAAACTCGCCGACGTAGATTTTCGTATTCCGTATGCCAAACGGTGATCTTATTAAGCTGCCGCGCATCGCCAGTCTATAACTGCCGGGAGAACGTTCCTCCATACGGAGTCCTGCTATGGTATTTATGGCAGGTAGCAGAGTTGTTGTCTGTTGGCTTTGTATCTGCTGCGCATCAATCGATTGCCCTGAAGCTGTAAGACCAAGTAATGGTTGTTCCCGAAAATAAGCGTGGATGGTCACTGGTTTCAGGGTAGTGGTGTCATTTTTTACCTGCGCAAACACGGCAAGGGAAGGAGCGGTCAATAAGATCATTACCGGTATAAGAAAGAAGGAAGAGCGCATATAACGAAGTTTGTGTGTATATAAGTAAACGCCAAATGACGTCGATGGTTGTGAAGGTGTTTATTTTAAAGCTTTACGGGCTGTCATATACATTTAGAAGGCTTCGTTAAGACCTAGGAAAAGGCCGCGCTGCCCGAACCTTCCGAAAGCGTAGTCTATACATAAGTTTGTTCGTGTAGCTTTATTGAACAACACGCGAAGTCCCGTGCCGGCAGCCGGTTGCCACCTTTGAAATAATTTGGTGCCTAATCGGTCATCTGCTGTCTGTATATTGGCAAATACTACACCGCTGAGGAATTGATTACGAAGAATAGGGTACCGGTACTCCACTTCCGAATAAAAGAAGGAGTTTCCTTTGAAATATCCGGCCGTATAACCCCGCCCTAAGCGTGAATAGGTGTCGCGCCCGGTTCCCGGCAGATCCAGATAGGCCAGTTGCCCTGAAACATTATAAGAACCCCAGTGCCAAAATGCTAAAACATGGTTTGGTCGCGTACTGGAAAGCGACCAATATTTACGGAAATCTGTTTGCAGCTGGTAAGAAGCCTTGGCGCTACCCATCCATGGTTGACTCATCCGTAATATAACATCGGTATAGGTGCCTTTGTATGCACTGTTTGGGTTGTCTCGCGTCATATATTGCCAACTAAACATGAGCCCGTTATTGTTGTAATTTCTTGGATTATAGCCGGTGAGATCACTGTAAACATCCAGCGGGGTGGTCTCGTATTCTCCTAGAGTTCTGATATTTCGCTTTAACTCCACGAAAACGCCTGCGCCGACATACATGCCCGGAGAAAGGCGCTTGTAAAGACGCTCATTGAAGCTATAAACGGTGTACTGATTGGTGTAGCGGTTTCTGTCTGGATTATTTAACACTTCTTCTTCGGGAATATCGGTAGGTATTGTGTTTCCCATGCCCATCCCGTAATCTAAAATGACCATTTTAGCGATGACTAAACCGCCTTTCAAATTCCATTTGTTTTGTTTCGTGTACGTGTCATGCGAAAAGTATCCCACCATAATGCCCCGAGTGGTATAACTCAGCGCCGTAGCAAAGGTGGACATTGCGGTGGTTTCCCGGTCGCCCAAATAGACACCGCCCACGACTTTAGCACCAATTTGGAAACCAATACTAGGATTGTAATTTATATTCGGAAGGATAGAGATTCCAGACCTCTTCCCCCGTACTCTTTTTGAAGTGTCGCGCCGTACAAAACGACTCACATCCCTAAACCCATCACCGATGTCATACAGATGTTCGAAATAGTGGACTGTATCTTTTGCTTTGTTCGTAATGGTGTCTTTGATGATGATCTTCTGCGCTGCGACCTGTAGGATAGTGGTAAAGAAAAAGAGAACGATTAGATAACTTCGCATGTATATGAATTCCTTTTCAACGTTTAACAATGACGGGATATACTTGTTTGCCAATATAACATTTTTTAACCGTTCCTTTCGTTAGAAATTGTTCTGTATTTCCAGATATTGGAAGACCCGCTTCACGGTCAATGTCTGTAAATATTTTGAGACGACAGGCAGCGGCAGGCTAAATTGTTTTCCATTGAACGACTTGCAAATGTGATCGCGCAGAGGAGACAGCACGTAGTTTGCAGCCTCAATTAAGGACGTTTTGTTGGACGATTTGTTCAAATTTAGCAACCTCTTTATTCAGCTTCTAATAATTGCTTTTCGTGCAGTTCGAAATATTCACCGCCAGATGCCATCAACTCGTTATGCGTGCCCTGTTCAATAATTTTACCCTGATCCAATACTAGAATATGGTCTGCATTCTTGATCGTTGAAATGCGGTGCGCGATGAAGATTGTCGTTTTATCCCTCATGATCCGCCCGAGATTATGCAGTATCTCTTCTTCTGTTTTGGTGTCAACCGCCGAAAGGCAGTCATCAAATATTAATATTTGCGGATCTTTTATCAATGCTCTGGCGATGGATACGCGTTGCTTTTGTCCGCCGGAAAGAGTGATGCCGCGCTCCCCGATGGCCGTCTGGAAGCCTTCGTCAAAATCCATAATATTGTCATAGACGGCCGCATCTTTCGCCGCTTGTTCCGCTTTGCTCAGGTCCAATTTATCTTGACCGAAAGCAATGTTATTCGCGATGGTGTCAGAAAAAAGAAATACCTGTTGCGGAACGAAGCCAATCTGCGAACGCAATTGTTCCGTTTTTAAATCTTGAATCTGCATGTCATCGTAGTAAATATGACCGGCATCTGCATCATACATACGCAAGAGCAGATTTGCCAAGGTAGATTTCCCAGAGCCTGTCTTTCCGATAATAGCCAGCGTCTTGCCTTGCGGTATTTGGAAAGAAAGGTTGTCTATTGCCTTTATACCCGTCTCCGGATAGGTAAAACTCAGGCCTTCCACACGGATATTGCCTTGCAAAACCGTATCGATAGTGCCATCTGGAATTTCCGATGTCGTTTTCAGAAATTCATTGATGCGCTGTTGAGATGCAGCGGCACGCTGAAACAACGAAGTAACCCAAGCCAGTGACATAGCTGGAAAGGTGAGCTGATTCACGTATAAGATAAATTCTGCGATGTTACCTCCGGTGATAGTCCCGTTATTAACTTCTATACCGCCCACATATACCGTTATAATCGTGCTAAATCCTATAAGGAAGATAATCAGCGGAAAAAAGATAGCTTGAACGCGTACCAAATCAAGAGATACACGATTGTAAACATTACTCTCTTCGGCAAATACATCCATCTTTTGTTGCTCGCGTGTATAGGTTTTAATCACACGGATTCCTGAAAAGGTTTCCTGCACAAAAGATGATAGGGTGGAGAGTTGGCGTTGTATCTTCTCGCTGCGGTGGTTGATAACTTTGTTGACATACAGAATGATTACCGAAAGCACCGGAATGGGCAAAAGTGAGTAAGTTGCTAATTTCGGGTTGACATCATACATAGCGTAAATGACCATGATGGATAATACCACCGTGTTGATGGCATACATAATTGCGGGACCTAAGTAGTTCCTTACTTGGTTGACGTCTTCTGTCGCGCGATTCATCATATCGCCCGTATTATTTTTTCGAAAGAAGGAAAAGTCTAATTGCTGGTAATGGTTGTAAATTTCGTTCTTGAGGTCATACTCAATATGGCGGGAAGTTAAAATGATCGTTTGGCGCATGAAAAATAGAAAGATACCGCGTAGCAAAGCAAGTACCAGTACAACGACACCAAAGAAAAGCAAGCTACTTCCAAAAACTTGGTAAACAAGCTCTTGGCGATCGAAACCGTCGTATAAGCGATAGAGGTCGATATTTTCCTTCACGAGATCAAAAGCCTCGCGGATAACCTTTGCAGGTAATATCCCAAAGTAGTTGGAAATAATAACAAACAATACGCCTGGGATCAGCTTCCAACGATATTTATAAAAATATTTATTTAGATAAGCGAGCTCTTTCATCAGCGACAAATGTAAGGGTAAAATTTCAAATAAGGCCGCCAAAAAACATGCGCTAGTGTCAACATATTGCAATTGTATAAATAAAGCAGATTATAGAAATTGGGTGCAAGAAATATTTCCTACTTTTGCAAAAGTTATTGGTAAGCACAGGCATTAATATACTATGGCGGCAAGCAATTCAGTTTTCGAGAAGATGGGCGTTTCCGGCCATCAAAATTTATTCTTTTGTCATGACCAGGCGGTGGGATTGCAGGCTATTATTGCTATCCATGATACTACATTAGGGCCGGCAATAGGCGGTGTACGCATGCTTCCCTATGAGTCGCTTCCCGAAGCGATTGATGACGCCCTGCGGCTTTCCGAAGCCATTACCTACAAAGCTTCGCTAGCTGGTCTTAATTTGGGAGGCGGTAGTGCTATTATCATTGGTAACAATCGCACGGATAAAACGGAGGTGTTGATGCGTCGCTTTGGTCAATTTGTGGAAGGGCTAAATGGAAATTTCATCGCCTCTACGGATATCGGCACTACGCAAAAAGATTTAGAGTATATGCTGTCCGAAACGCAATATGTTGCCGGTTTGCCAGCTTCTTTGAATGGTGGAGGCGACACCACGTTGTTTGCTGCTCGTGGAGTTTTCTACGGTATAAAAGCGGCAATAAAAGAACTGTATGGCGATGACAGCCTTGCCGGACGAAAAGTCGCGGTGCAGGGTGTTGGTAGCGTAGGCGAACAATTGGTGGGCATGTTGCGCGCCGAAAATGCTCGTGTTTATGTTTCGGATATGACGGAAGAGCGCAAGCTTAAGATCGCTGCAAAATACAAAGCAGAACCTATTACCTACTCAACAAGCTTCGAACTGGACGCTGACGTTTACGCCCCCTGCGCGCTAGGTGGAACCGTAAACCCAGAGACGGTGCCACGCATGCGGTGTAAAATTATTGCTGGATCAGCAAACAATCAGTTGAAAGAAGAGGAGCTGACTAACAAATTATTGAAGGAACACAACATCCTGTATAATCCAGATTTTTTAATCAATTCTGGAGCGCTAATAAGTTGTTATTCGGAAATAGAAGGTTACGGCAACGAACGCACAGAAGCATTGGTCAAAAATATATATAATGCCACACGAAATGTCATTCAGCGATCGAAAGAAGAAAACATCACGACCTTTGATGCTGCAAAACAATTGGCAGAAAAGCGTATCTTTGACATCAAAAAGTTAAAAAGATAAATGGAGCTGGCGTTGTAAACGTCGGAAGCTCCGTGTAATAACAAGTATAATACGTTCTTATTTATATACAATCGTTCTTTAATTGAATTATGCTTAACAGAAGGCACCTGCGGGTGAAAGTAATGCAAACGCTTTATGCGTTCAGTTTATCAGAGGATAAACAAGTGAGAGATTTTGAGAAAGCACTGCTTAAAAGTGTAGATGAGGTGAACCAGATGTATATCTGGACATTAAACCTACTGGATGAGGTGGCAGAGTATGTGTTGATCGATGCCGAGGGCCGCGCTAATAAATTTCTACCGACGGAGAAAGATAAGATTTACACAACGAAACTCAATAACAACAGCTTTATAACGTCTCTTCGTCAAAATCGCTCCTATCTGGAAAATGTCAAGAAGTACAATGTGTCTTGGGCTTTCGATCCGGAAATTGTTCGATCAATTTTTGCGCAGCTTAAAGAGTCCGAAGAGTATCTTGCATACCTGAAGCAGGAAGATCAGTCCATTGCTGGTGAAAAAGATATTATCAAATTCATCTTCAAAAAAATTGTATTAAAATCTACTGAAATAGATCAGGTTTTTGATACAAAGTTTATCAACTGGACTGTAGACAAAGAAGTTTTACAGGCGATGATTGCCAAAACTTTCAAAAATTTCAGCAGCGAAAACCCCGTGCAAAACAAATTGGCTGACCTGACACCAAGTTGGGATGAGGATAGCGAATTTATCATCGATTTATTGAAACACACGATCCGCTATGGCAAGGAATACCAGGAACTGATTTCGCAAAAAACGAAAAACTGGGAAGCTGATCGTATCGCCTTGGTTGATACCTTGCTCATGCGAATGGCCATTTGTGAGTTAGTGAATTTTCCGACCATCCCTGTTAAAGTGACGATCAACGAGTATATTGAGCTATCTAAAGCATTTAGTACAAATAAGAGTAATACTTTTATCAATGGTATTTTGGATAAAATTCTTGCAGATTTATCGCAAGATGGACGCATTCAAAAACAGGGGAGAGGACTCAAAGATTAATTTCTTGAAATAGACAAATAGAGCTTCGGTTCACAAAACAATAAATGAATATGAATATGTTGAAAACGTTTTTTTTCTGCGTTGCGGCATCCGTACTTGTTTCTTGTGGTAACGCAGGGACAAAGGAGAATGCGGTTAGCGATAGCGTACCTGCCAACGAAAGCAACGCTTCTGGCACAGGCAAGATAGAATTTGCTGAAGCGGCTTTTGATTTTGGACAAGTCAAAGAGGGTGAAGTTGTAGAACACATTTACACGTTCTTAAATTCAGGCACATCACCTGTTATTCTTTCACAGGTATCTGCATCTTGTGGTTGTACGACGCCATCCTATACGCAAACACCTATTCTTCCGGGAAAATCTGGCGAGATAAAAGTGAGCTTTGATAGCAATGGTCAGGTAGGTAAGCAGCAGAAAATTGTGACTGTGGTTTCAAATGCAGAAAACAACGTGACAACAATTCAGTTGAAAGGTGAAGTGCTAAAGAAATAACGAACGCCATATAATTGGTTTTTGAGTTATTATTTATTACTTCCAATTTTTGACTTTTTAATTTATCACTTTTAACTTTTCACTTTTTAATTTTGACTTTTTAATTTAAAACATGATTACAACATTATTACAAGCAGCACCGGGTGGAAGCAACTTAATGAGCTTTTTGCCAATGATCTTAATTATCGTAGTTTTCTACTTCTTTATGATCAGACCCCAGATGAAGAAACAGAAAGATCATAAAAAATATATTGAGGAGTTAGGCGTTAACTCGAAAGTTGTTACCAACGCAGGTATCCACGGCCGCATTGTTGAAGTGAGTGAAACTACGTTTTTGGTTGATGTAGGATCAGGCGTCCGCATCCGTTTTGACAAGACCGCTATTGCTTTAGATGCTTCGAGAGCAGCGAACAACGAAACCGTAAAAAAGTAACTAAATAAAGTTTTAGAGATAGGGCAACCCAAGGGTTGCCTTTTTTTATAGCTGAAAGCAGCGTTTCACGGTGCGATGATCGCGCTTTGCCGCGAACAATGGTGTGCACAGGCGCATAATAGACGCATAGGTAGCACGGGGTTTTAGAGCACTAGGATACAGGAATAGGGAGCAATCTCCGATCCTGGTATTAAAACGCACATATAAGCAATACTGTCTCTGTACAGGTGAGCGATTAAAGCTATAATAAACCTGGAGCAATCTTATAGTAGCCAAAAGACGATATACGCACGATTAAATAGCCAAAACTTGGAGATATGTACATGAAACATTTACCTTTGTCTTTATGGCTCAACCTCGGATCAGCAAGGCAAAACGGAGGAAAATTGCAATTTTTTTGCGATGCATGGGGATATCCTTTGCCGCTTGGCTTTTGTTTGCCGTATCGACCGTGCAGACGTATACCATTAATGCAGGTATTTCTTACGTAAACATTCCGGAAAAAAAAGCGTTCCATCCCTTGCAGTCTGATACGGTGAATATCAGGATGAAGCTGAGTGGCTGGAAAATATTTTTGAAAAGATTGCATCCAGATACCCCACATATACAGGTGGATTTAAGTGGTTTAAAAACGCGGAATTTTATTGTATTTACCAATCAGTTGGGGTATGTAAACCGGCAATTTCCGAGCGATAACCAAGTGGTAGCCGTAAGTCCGGACACGCTGTATTTCGACTTTTCCAAACAAACACAGCGTAAGGTTCCCGTGCGGCCAGTTTACGATATGCAGTTTAAAAAGCAGTATGGAATCATCGGCGATACGCGTGCCAATCCAGAATATGTGACAGTGACGGGGCCGCTGGAAGATGTCGCAAATATCGAATACTTAGAAACAGACACCATTAAAGGTATAAACGTGGGCGCAGACATTCGCACGGTAGCCTACCTCAATAAACACCAAAAAAATAACATCACAATCTATCCTACGTTCTCAGAAATTAGCATTCCAGTAGGGGAGATCACCGAGAAAGTCGTGGAGCTACCCCTAAAAGTAGAGAACGCGGAAAGTTATACCTCGGTGCGAACGCTGCCGAGTAAAGTAAAGGTGGCCTTCCTGGTTTCTTTGAAAGATTACAATAAATGGTCTTCACGAGACTTTGAAGCTATCGTAGATATGGAAAGTTGGGAAAAGAATAAAGTCCAGAGCTTGCCGGTAATCATCACGAAGATACCAGATTATTGCAAGCTGATCAGCGTGGAACCGCAGAACGTAGACTTTTTTGTAAGACGATAGATAGAGAGCGATAATGGGATTAAAAGTAGGCATCACCGGCGGGATCGGTTCAGGCAAAAGCTATGTAGCGCATATATTTCAGGCGTTAGGAGTGCCGTTCTATAATGCAGATAAGGAAGCTAAAGAGCTGATGAATACAAGTGCGACTATTCGGCAGGAATTGATCGACGCTTTTGGAGATGCAGTGTATGATAAAAATAATTTATTAGATCGTCCTTATCTTTCATCCCGCGTGTTTAAAGATAGCGATCAGCTGGCTCGCTTAAATGCCATTGTGCATCCTGTGGTAATTGAACACGGAAAGCAATGGGCAGAACGACAGACTTTTGCTTATTCACTAAAAGAAGCGGCTCTTCTCTTTGAAAGTGATTCCTATAAATCCTTAGATTTTACCGTGTTGGTAACTGCGCCCGAGCATGTTCGAATAGCACGCGTTATGGCAAGGGATAATGCAACCGAAGAGCAGGTAAAAGACCGTATAAATAAACAGATGTCCGATAAAGACAAGATGGAATTGACAGATTTTGTTATTGTAAATGACGGCGACCAGCCGCTACTGCCGCAAGTATTAAAATTACATACCTTTCTTATCGAGGCATCCTTGACCGTAAAATGATAGTAGACGATTTTCTTGTAAAAACCGAAGAAGGTTATTATTGCCGCTACGGCGGATTTTATATTGATGCCATGTTACCTGTAGCATGTAATCTAATTTCCCATGCACACGGCGACCATGCTACAAATGGCCATCGATTAATGTATGCGACAGAAGCTACATTCGCATTTATGCGAAATAAATTTGGGAAGATAAACGACGAAAGCACACAGGTCATTGCTTTTGGAAACAGCTTCACAATTGGTGATGTGTTGGTAATGTTTTTGCCTGCTGGACACATGCTTGGCTCCGCACAAATCCTGATGAGCTACCAAGGCATACGCTATCTCTACACTGGAGACTATAAATTACAGCTTGACCCCACTTGTGAACCAATAGAGATTGTGCAAGCCGATGTGTTAATCACTGAATCAACTTTTGCAAATCCCTCTATAAAACATCCGGATTTCAAAGAGGAAATTTTAAAACTAAAAAATAAGCCCAGTAATATTATGCTGGGATGCTATACCCTAGGAAAGGCGCAACGATTAACTGCATTAATAAACCAATACTTGCCCGAACGCGAAGTATTGGTTCACCATAAGATTTATCCAATACATAAATTGTACGAAAAGTTGGGCTCTACTCCGCTGAAATATGTATTGTATAATAGAAAAGCGATGAAAGAGGGTGCTCCCAATAAAATTTATTTAGTTCCACCGTTGACATTCAACAGCTATTTCAAAGCGAAAAATGTATTGAAGGCATTTGCTTCTGGTTGGGAAAGGCTACAGCGACAAAATGATATCGAACTTTATATTTCTGATCATATCGATTGGGATGATTTACTTTTCTTTATCGAGAAAGTACAACCTACGCAAGTATGGACTATTCATGGTGATGGCCGACACTTGCGTGAGCATCTCCGTGGTAAATTGCTCGTTCGGGATATTTATAAGCATTAAAGGCGTTTCACGGCATTGTTCTTGCAAGTTGATCAAGTATAAAAATAGATCAACTTAAAGCTACACACTATGAATAGATTTTTTAAGGTATTATTCGCCGGATGGGGAGCACGAAAATTAGGTTTCGGATGTTTTGGTACGGTGATCGCATTTATCATTATTTATTGGCTTTTAGGTTTCCTGTAGGCTTATTGACAATGAAGATAAAAAGAAAGGGCAGTCTATTTTGTGCAGACTGCCCTTTTCGTATATGATAAATAAGTTGTGCCTTAGTGTTTGAAGTGCCTTACACCTGTCACGACCATCGCTACTCCTTTTTCATTCGCCATATCAGTAGAGAGTTGGTCTTTAATCGATCCACCCGGCTGAAGAACAGCTGCTACACCGGCGTTACCCGCGATTTCCACACAATCAGGGAAGGGGAAAAAGGCATCTGAAGCCATTACACTTCCTTTAATGTCGAAGCCAAATGATTGCGCTTTTTCAATTGCTTGTTTAAGCGCGTCAACACGTGATGTCTGCCCAACGCCAGAAGCAATCAAGGTGCTGTCTTTTGCAAAAACGATCGTGTTAGACTTCGTATGTTTCACGATTTTATTAGCGAAATATAGATCTTCCAGTTGCGCTGCGGTTGGCTGTGCGTTTGTCACAGTCGTCATTTCTGAAGGGCCTTCAACCGTGTTATCTTTATCCTGTAAGATAACACCATTCAATAAGGTTTTAAATTGCGCTGTAGGAAGAGCAATGGACTTGCGTCGCAAAATGATACGATTTTTCTTCGCTGTAAGTACCGTTAGTGCGTCCGCCGTGTAGGAAGGCGCAATCAATACTTCGAAAAATAAATTGTTTATTTCCTCTGCAGTCTCTTTATCCACTTCACCATTGGTTATTAATACACCGCCAAAAGCCGATACCGGATCGCAAGCTAACGCATCCAGCCAAGCTTGTTTAACGTTCGCACGCGAAGCAACGCCACAGGCATTTGTATGCTTCAGGATAGCGAATGTAGGTGCCGTAAATTCGTCGATAATTGCGACAGCAGCATCCACGTCAACAAGGTTGTTATAGGATAATTCCTTTCCGTTTAATTTATCAAACATGGCTTCTAAGTCGCCAAAGAAAGTTCCTTTCTGATGCGGGTTTTCTCCATAACGTAAGCTTTGCGCTTGTTGTACGGATTGTTTAAATACCTGCAAAGGATCCTCTTCATTAAAATAGTTAAAGATAGCCGTGTCATAATGAGATGAGGTATTGAAAGCACGTTTTGCGAATTCCTTACGTTGCTCTAGGCTTGTTTCGCCATTCTGCTCGGCAAGGATCGTTTCCAGCTCTTTGTAATCATTTTTGGAAGAGATAATAACGACATCATTATAATTCTTCGCTGCAGCACGGATCAACGAAATACCGCCAATATCAATTTTTTCGATAATGTCCTGCTGAGCTGCGCCAGAGGCTACAGTCTCCTCGAAAGGGTAAAGGTCAACAATAACTAAGTCAATCTCTGGAATTTCGTATTGTGCAAGCTGCTGTTGATCACTTTCCAATGGACGACGAGCCAAAATACCACCGAAGACCTTGGGATGAAGCGTCTTCACACGTCCTCCTAAAATAGATGGATAGCTGGTTAGATCTTCAACTGGTACGACATCAACACCTTGCTCACGGATAAAAGCTTCCGTACCGCCTGTAGAGTAGAAAGTAACTCCGTATTTATTTAATAGTTGAATGAGAGGGGCCAGGTTGTCTTTGTAATAAACTGACACCAAAGCATTTTTAATCTTAACAGGATGATTCATTGTATTATGTTTGGAGCGGCAAAGATACGAATTTTAGAATAACTAAGTCATGTTTTCATCTTATTAAATCGTTTTTAGCAGCTTTATCTACAGCCAAGCGTTTTTGGTCATTTGCTGGGAAATAAGACATCAGCTTCTGCCGGTAACATCTACCTCATCTAATCAACTTTTTGTACATTTAATGCAACAAAATATTAGCTTATGAATGTAAAATTATATGTAGGAATATCGCTTCTGTCGGCAGCCCATGTATTAGGAACTGCTTCCGCACAAGAAAACATCAATCCGGATAAAGAGCAGCGCAAAATATCTCCAGAAGTGTCGGCAGACAATCGCGTTACGTTTCGGGTGTTTGCGCCAAATGCCAAGCAAGTGCAATTGGTTGGGAATTGGATGGAACGCGTAGGCCCTATTGGCGGAAAGCAGCTCATGATCAAAGATGGTAAATACTGGTCTTATACCAGTGATCCGATGGCCTCGGACCTTTTTCTGTATAACATCGATATCGACGGCGCCGTTGTGAATGATCCCCTGAATGTTTATCAGATAAGGGATGTAAGCAATACATTCAATTATTTCCTGACGGGCGGCGAGCAAGCGAGCCTGTATCAAGTGCAGGATGTGCCCCATGGCAGCCTGGCACGACGTTGGTACAATTCTGCTACATTAAACATGAATCGCAGATTAACGATTTATACCCCTCCGGGTTATGAACAAAGTAAGCAACGTTATCCGGTACTTTACCTTCTGCATGGAATGGGCGGTGATGAAGAAGCCTGGCCGTCGTTAGGGCGCGTCTCGCAAATTCTTGACAACCTTATAGCACAAGGGAAGGCAAGGCCTATGATTGTAGTCATGCCGAATGGGCATGTTTCCAATGCGGCGGCGCCAGGAGAATCGGCTAAGGGGCAGTATCCTATTGAATTTGCTACACCGGACGTCGGAACCGGAAAAATGGAAGAGTCTTTCCAAGATGTCATAGCATTTGTAGAAAACAACTACCGGGTAAAAAAAGAAAAATCCTCCCGTGCCATCGCTGGCCTCTCCATGGGCGGTTCCCATACTTTATTTATCTCATCGTATTTGCCAAACACATTTGATTATATCGGACTTTTTTCGGCGGCCTTCCGTATGAATCAGCATGCATCAAGTCCGGTGTTTACAAACTTTGACCAAAATCTCCTCAAACAGCGGGATCAGGGATACAAGCTGTATTGGATAGGTATGGGCAAAGAAGACTTTCTCTATAAAACGGGGGAGGAGTATCGTAAAAAATTAGATGCTATTAATATGAAATATACTTATCGGGAAAGTGAGGGAGGGCATACTTGGGCAAATTGGAGATTATACCTGACGGAGTTTGTGCCGCAATTATTCAATAACTAGAAAAGGGAGCTTTGCTCCCTTTTCTAGTTATATTTTTTCAGTAAGTTTTCAATCACCTTTGGGAAGTATTGATGTTCCAATTGCTGCCCTTTAAACTTGATCGTTTCCAAAGTGTCGTCTGCATCAACTTTAAACTTTGCCTGCTGAATTACTTCGCCTTCGTCAAAATTTTCATTGACAAAGTGAATGGTAATACCATGTTCTTCTTCAGCTGCCTCCAGCACCGCTTTATGAACGCGGTCGCCATACATGCCCTTCCCTCCGAATTTTGGCAATAGGGCCGGATGTATATTAATAATCTTATTCGGAAAAGCTTTTAAAAGGTTCGCAGGAACGAGCCATAGAAAACCCGCGAGAACAACTAAGTCTATCTCAAGCCTCTTCAGTATGTCAACCACTTCGTCCGATTCGTAAAAAGTTTTACGATCAAAAACATGCGATGGAATTTCGAAGTTATCAGCACGCTGTAATACGTAAGCATCTGGGTTGTTACTTAACACCAAGGAAACTTCCGCTAGATTAGAGTATTTAAAATACTCCATTATTTTTTGTGCATTAGAACCCGAACCTGAAGCGAAGATAGCGATGCGTTTTTTCACAATATTGAATTTTCTGTATTTTAAATATTGATTTGTAACCAAATATATGGTATTTTCCCAATAAATCAGCCTTCCCGCGGTAATTTGGAAGGTTCTACACGTTCAAATCGCTAATAATGACAAAAATAAGATTATTGCTAGCCTTAGTTCTATTCGCATCATACTGCGTTGCGCAGAAGCAGCCCGCACAGCTCCCTTCTTTAACAAAGCTTCGGAATCTTTACAATCCGGACGCGACTTTCCAAAAAATGCTTCCCTCAAAGGGAAAAATTGTATTGGTTTTTTATGATCCGGGATGCGGCCATTGCCAGGAGCTTGGCGAAAACATTTCCAAAAATATCGCAAAGTTCCAACAAAGTTCCATTTTTTTTATCACGATGAATGATAAGGAATATGTGGACGGATATATCAATATGTTTGCTAAAGGGTTGAAGACCAGAAAGAACGTTTCGTTTTGGAAAGAAGAAAGCGTGGAGTTTATCGAGAAATTCAATCCGGTAAATTACCCCGCCACTTACATCTATGATGCCGCAACAAAGAAGTTAGTTAAATCTTTCCAAGGTGAGAGTAAGACGGCTGAAATTGCCCGATTTGTGCAATAAATTAAAACGAGTATTCATTTGATTCCTTCGTTATACAATCAGCCATTCATCGATAGTTTCGCTTTTTTTTAATTGCTTGATAAATAATGTTCGTTTCTGTGTCTTTATTTCTCTTGTATAAAGTTTATATTTGATCATGATTGTGAGACTTATGAAAAAATACTTACTATGTTGTCTAACGACTTCTGCTTTGCTTTTATCCTGTTCCAAAGAGGCAGAGCTTACAGAACCAGAATCTGAAGAAAAACCTGTTGAAAGTAGCCTTCTGGACAATGTATCCGTGAAAGCGAGTAAGACCAAGGTCAATATCTTTGAGAACGTTTTTTTTACTATGTATGTCGGTAAAGATGAAAACTCGGCAAGTCCACTATTGCTTTTAGGGGAGACAGAACTATTCGATTCAGCAATATGGTCTGTCCCTGAGATATTGTACGCGAAATCTACACCTTCGTCGGTTAGAGGAAGTATGGCACAAGCTTTCGCTACCCCCGGGGTTTACAAATTCAGCTTGTCCTTCTTTAAAAAAGAGAAGATTATTCAAAGTCGAGAACTCAGCGTAGAGGTGGTTGATCAGCGTGACTTCCTAAATATTGTTTGGGATGAGGGCGACAAGAATGATGAGGGAAATTTTAACCCGGCAGCTAAAGACTATTTTCTTTCTACAAAGTATAATAATGGGGCTATCCCATATGTCGTGCTAAACATCTCATTTTCGCCACAAGGTACCTCTGATTTAAATTTTGAAAAAAGGATTGAAGAAGGAGGTGTTGAACTCGCTGCATTTTTCACCTCATTATATGGAGATGCAACCTTAAATGCAATAAACATACCGGAGCTTGAAGGCTTAAGTGCCTTGTATGACCGTTTATTCCATAACAAAATGAAAGATGCCAAGCCAAAGGCGATTTGGCAAACCAATACGACGAACATTGTAATCATCGAGCGTGAGGATACAAGTGGACTAAAATATTACAGCGCGATAGCCGAACAGAAATAAGATCGTATATATTAATGACATGTTGCTAAACTTGTTGTTGACTTGATACTGCCAATCAACAACAAGTTTAAAAAAAATAAAGACTTACGTTAATTTTGCGACTGCTGTAGCAATTTTTCCATAATAGCAACACTGATCTCTTCCACACTTTCTGCCTGGTTTGAAAGCACCACAACGGATGTTTTTGTATCAGGCGATAGACCAATAAACGAGCTGCTTCCGGCCGTACCGCCGGTATGTCGGAAATAAATGATGCCATCGAGCATACTCATATGCCAAGCGAGGCCGATATCCATATTATTAGGGGTGAAGAATGTAAATTCACGCGTTAACGCCATAGCTTTTTGAAGATCTTCCAGCGGCATTTTAAACTGTTCCACTGCAAAAAGCGTTAGGTCCTTCGCATTGGATTTTAATCCGCCAGCACCTACCATGGCCTTCCAATTCCAAAGTGGTGTTTCATTGCCTTCCGCATCATACACTTTTAGAAACGCTTGCTGCTTTTTTGCATCAACCTTTTCTAAAGTACCTGTCATCTGAAGCGGCGTGAGTACGGTTTCCTGTAGGTACTGTATGTAGGGCTTTTTTGTTATTATCGAAATCAGTTCGCCGAGTAGACCAAAACCCACATTGCTATATTCATACTCTTCTCCTGGATTTTTTCCGCCTTTAAAATTTTTTAAAAAGGAAAAAAGTGCTTTGCGGTCATATGCAGCATAAGGATCACGCTCATTAAAACCAGCAACTTTGTTCCAATTATCGGCAAGACGCGGAAGCGAAGACGTATGGTTTGCTAACTGTTTAAATGTGATACCTTGTATCGCTGGGTTTTGCGCGACAGAGTCTGGAAGAAATTTGCTGATGGTATCATCAAGCTCCAGCATATTTTTAGTCACTAAATCTGCCAATAGCACTGCCGTAAAGACTTTCGTTATAGATCCAATCTCGTAAAGGCTGGTTTCTGTTGGGAGTGTTTGGTTTCCTTTTTCGGTTTCGCCGTAAAAGAAAGTTTTATAATCGTTTTGATGAAAGATTGCAATAGCGAGGGATTGAGCATCGCCTTTTTTTACGTAACTGCTCGCTAACGAATCAATATAAAAATCCAAGGGAGAAACCTTCTCGACATTACTAATCACGTCGGCTTTTTCAACCTTTTTTTGAGTAGGTTTTTCGGCCGGTACAAAAGCAAGCATTTCATAATGCAAGGTGCTATCTAAAGCAAGCTTAGCTTGTAAGGCGTGTTCGCTAAACTGAAGCAAGTATGTTGCAGTGTTTTCTTTAAAGTCTACGACGTCTACCTGCTGTATCGTGCCTAGTTGATAGAGTTTATTTAAAACAAAAGCCAGCTGTTCCGCCGGAATCTGCTTTTTGAAATTGTCAGATGCAAGACTGTAAATAGAGTCTGTCATCTGCGTATTGATAAAAAACTCTATTTTATTGAAAATCGCTCGGTTGATAAGTTCCGTTTTACTTTGTCCGAAAGCACCTGTCAACGTGGTCAGAAGAAATACTATAAAAAATAATTTGCGCCTCATGGACGCAAAATTACAGAAACAAAATTAGATAAATTCAATACTGCCGCCAGATAAATATGTTGCTAAGTGATCGCGCTATAAATATGTTACGTTTTTAAATGGGCAATTGTTAATAATCGACGCTTATAGACCAATAACCTGCTTCAGTCGTGCATAGCCAGATTTACTGATACTGATCTTTTCGCCGGTAAGCAGCGTTGCGATATAACTTTCTTTTTCCATCGGTTCAATCTTTGCGAGCTGATCCACTTTAGCTATAAATGACCGATGTACGCGAACGAATTGCTTCGGATCAAGTTGCTTTTCAAAAGAACTCATCGTCTTATTCTTCAAAAAGACGCCGTCTTTTGTATTAATCTTTACATAGTCATCATACGCCTCCAGATAGGTAACCTGTTGCACAGGAATAATTTTGATCTGCGTTCCATTTTTAACCACGATACGTTCCAGCGACTCCTCTTCTGTGATAGCGGCAACCTTTGTTGAGGTATGTTGCGGCGTTGAACTATTACTATTGAAGGCGTTTCTAAATTTTAGCAATCCCTGTTCAAAACGATCTTTGCTTATAGGTTTTAAAAGATAATCGACGGCATTTTTCTCGAAGGCCTTTATGGCAAATTCATCAAATGCTGTTGTGAAGATAACATTCGGCATATCATCGATGATTTCCAGCATTTCAAATCCCGTTAATTTAGGCATTTGTATGTCCAGAAATACCAAGTCGGGCTGATGCTGTTGGATAGCCTTTGCGCCCTCAAATCCATCACCACATTCGGCGACAATCTGGATATCAGCATGCTGCTTTAGATACTCCATGACTATCATGCGCGCCAGCGGCTCATCATCAATAACAATGGTCTTAATCATATTGTGGAATTTTTAAGGTCGACGTAAATATATGATCTTTAATCGATGTCTCCAATAAATCCGTGCGGCTATACAGTAAGAAAAGACGACGTTTGATACTGGATAGCCCAAAACCTGTCCCTTTTTTTGTTTCAAATTGGTCAGAATCGAAGGGGTTTGTAATGCTGATATGGAGCATGTAATCGACCATGCGGATGTCTATCGTAATTTGAACATCGCCAATAACGTTGTACAATCCAAATTTAATGGCGTTTTCCAATAAAGGTTGGATGATCATAGAGGGCACTTTTGCGCGACTCGAATCCTCTTCCTGATGAAAGGTTGTGGTGAGCCGGTGCCCAAATCGCACCTTTTCAATGTCCAAATACAAACGTAGATGCGCAATCTCGTCGGCTAGTGGGATTAATTGCTTATCATCCTTACGCATCGTACCCCGTAGGAAATCAGATAATTGGAAGGTCATGTTGCGTGCCTCATCGGGCTTGATTCCGATAAGCGCAATAATAGAATTTAAGCTGTTAAAAAGAAAATGCGGTTGTAATTGCTGTCTTAAGTTGTACAGTTCCGCATCGCGTAATATCCGTTCCGACTCCTCTTTTCTTTTTTTATTATCCTCGTACTCCTCTTGAATATTCCAAAAGATGTTAATAATAATCACGCATAACAATAGAAGAAAGTTGATAATAAAGCGATAGGGAAGGACTTCGTAAAAGTGGAATAGCGAGAAATGATCAAAAAATTGATTCAGCAAAAAAATAGAAAGCCCCACACTCATCACGGTCAAGATGACGCAGATGAGCATGATCTTGGTGTATTGATTCTTACGAGGAAGGTAATATTGCAGTGTGCTGTAGATCAGATAGCAACAAATAGTAATAGACAACGCTCCGATAATAGGCTCATAGGGAGTTACGGGCTTCGGCCTGCAATCCCACCACAATAAAAAATACGAAACAAAAAAGTACAAAATGCAAATGGTCCACGTCGTCACGTGGATCAGGCGGTTTTTGGATGTTAATTTAAAGATCATCTACGCCTTCTTAGCTGTTTTTTATGGTGATGTTCCCGAAGATAGAAGTACCTGTAATGTACAGGCACTTGTTCTGATCGGAAATGTTTGTCAGTATTACCCGTCTATCGTCATTCTCGCTTAGAATGGATGACACCGTAGTCGCGATGATCCAATGCGGAGGAACGATAATTTTTGTGCTACCAAAGAGTTGAAATATATCTAGGGCTACAGGTTGCTGTATATCCGATTGTAACAGATTGATTTTCGTGCTGCCAAACACGTTGGTCATCGTTCCGCCCAAGAAATTTTTCGAAAAGATTATTTTCGTCGCATTTCCAAAGACAGAGTCTACCTTGATATAATTTTCACCCTCGTAGCTGTAGCCCTGACTTTGGTTCTGCTCATAAGTCTGCCTCGGGGCAGCTTCAGTTTGCGCTCGGTCGAAAGGCGATTGGAACGTGCTATTAGCTTCACCATCTGCTTCCACGACCCGCTTGTCCCAGTCAAACTCATCCTTCTCGGGCTGAGGGTTAGGTACATGTGGAATTGGGGGGGGCGTATGGCTGCGGTTTCGCATAATTAAATAGATACCTAATATAATCGCTCCTAATGGGATTATCACCCTTCCGAAAGATAGATCCATTAAATCCTTCAGTAGAAATAAACTACCGATACAGATCAAAATGATTGATGATTTCTTCTTGAATTGCGAATTAACCCCAATCACCAAACCGATAATAATCAAGATCATTTCCCATCCGAATATCCAGCGAGGGAACCAAATGCCTAAGCTTAGGTTTTTTAATAACAGGGCCAATCCCAAGAAAACGATAACCGCGCCGACGATGTTCGCGCTTTTGTTGTTCCGTGGCGGTATCGGTGGGGGCGTTGTAAATTTATGATCTCTTTCTCTTTCCATTACTGTGTGTGTTATTTGTATGATTCAAAAGTAGCGCAATACTTAGAAATCAGTAAGCCAAAATAGGTAATACATTACACTTTTTCGGTAAAGCCCGGCATTTTTTCGGTGAAAATTCCCTAGCGTAAGATCGCCGCTAAAACATATGAGCGATGCCTTCTACAAAAAAAATGGGGAAATCTAATTTTTTTTTATAAAAAGTTGGAGCATTGAATTAAATTATTATATATTTATAACTGAAAAAGGATTAAAACTTAAATACTTACAATACTAATGGGAGATTTTGAAAACAAAGAGCGCGAAGAAGTATTTTCAAAAAAGGTGAGAGCTGGAAAACGAACTTATTTTTTTGATGTAAAAGCAACTCGTTCGAACGACTATTACGTGACCATCACAGAAAGCAAAAAACGTTTTGAAGATGGTCAATTTATCAAGCATAAGATTTTCTTGTACAAGGAAGATTTTGAAAAATTTGCTGAAGGTTTGTCTGAAGTTGTCGACTACATTAAAGCCAACCAAGATGTCGTAGAAAAGCGATACGAAGCCAACCCGGATGATTCTGCATACGAAAGCAACGAATACGCCAAAAAAGATAATTTCACTTTCTAAGTATTCTGTAAATGACGATATCATAGCCACTTTAAAGTGGCTTTTTTTTTAAATATGTTACACGGCATCCCCGTCCGGAATTTTTATTATTGTTAATTTCGTAGCTTTATCAATAATCTAAGATGAATAAATTTATAGCAGGGGCTTTCCTGAGTACATTATTTGTTACGCAATTACCTGCGCAGCAAAAAGACTTGACTTTTAAACAGTTGTGGGGGCAGGAAGCCTCTATTACCAAGCCTATCCATCAGTACATGGGTTGGGCCGACAATCAACATTATATAGAGCGGGACGCAAGTGACGGTAAGCTTTACCGCGTCAATGTGGCAAGCGGCGAACGTGCAACCTACACACCTCCCGTGAAGGCAGACATTAATGTTTTTGTGAAAGATAACGATGTATTTATTCGCCGTGGGGAGCAGCCTGCTAAACAACTTACGCAGTCTCCTGACCTGGAAGAGAAAAATCCGACACTATCGCCGGATGGAAAATATGTGGCCTTTACCAGAAAAAACGACCTGTATAGCTTAGAGCTGGCATCTGGAAAGGAAATCCGCTATACCAGCGACGGGACAGATGTTATCTATAATGGCTGGTCATCTTGGGTTTATTACGAAGAAATCCTGGGGCGATCAACAAATTATAAAGCCTTTTGGTGGTCTCCAGATAGTAAAAAGATTGCTTTCATGCGCTTTGATGATAGCAAAGTTCCTATGTTTCCAATCTACGTTTCGACCGGACAGCATGGCTATTTGGAGGAAACACGATACCCGAAGGCTGGAGATCCGAACCCCGAAGTAAAAATTGGTTTTGTAGAGGTGGCCGGGGCGGATGTAACATGGGCGGATTTTGATTCAAAGACCGATCAGTATTTTGGCCAGCCTTATTGGAGTTTTGATAGCCAGTCTATCATGGTGCAATGGATGAACCGCGAACAAAACAACCTGAAATTTTACGCTGTAAATCCTGTCGACGGAACGAAAAAGGAAACATATGATGAAAAGCAACCAAGTTGGATTAATTTAGATCATGATGAACGCATCACCTATCTGGCAGACAACAAGCATTACATCCTAAAGTCCGATCGTACCGGTTGGGCGCATTATTACTTATATACATTGGATGGGAAGATGCTGAATCCCATCACACAAGGCGATTGGCAAGTAAGTTCGATTGAATTTGTCGATGAAAAAAATAAAGTTGTGTATTTCACAGCCCGTAAGGAGAATTCGGCGACTGTGGATTTGTATCGTGTAGATTATAGCGGACGCAATAGTAAAAGACTTACATTCGGCGATTTCACGCATCATGTTGCGGTGTCACCTGATGGCAAATATTTCATAACTACCTATTCCAATGTAAATACCCCGACAAAGGCCGCGTTATTGGATAACAAAGGGAAATTGATTAAAGAATTGGCCGATAGCCGCTCCGCGGAATTTGATCGCTATACTATCGGCAAAACGGAATATTTCACTATCCCTTCCGAAGATGGTAAATTTCAGCTTCCAGTAATCATTACCTATCCCATTGATTTCGATGAGCGTAAGACTTATCCAGTCGTGATGAGCATTTATGGGGGCCCAGATGCGGGGAGTGTACGCAATACGTGGAAAGGGACATCCAATCAATATTGGGCAAAGGAGGGCATCATTCAGATTGCTTGCGATCACCGTGCTTCCGGGCATTTCGGAAAGCAGGGCGTTGCCTTGATGCACCGAAATTTGGGTAAATGGGAAATGATAGACTACATCAGCATCGCAAAATGGCTGAAAGCCAAGCCTTGGGTAGCCAAAAATAAACTGTTGATTACCGGGCATAGTTATGGAGGTTATATGACCTGCTTGGCTCTTACTAAAGGTGCTGACTACTTCGATTTTGGTGTAGCGGGCGCACCTGTAACCAGCTGGGAGCTTTATGATAGCCATTACACGGAAAGATGGATGGATACCCCGCAAGATAATCCCGAAGGATATAAAAATGGATCGGTGCTAAGCTATGTGGATCAATACAAAGGACGATTACGAATTATGCATGGTGATATTGATGACAACGTTCATTTGCAGAATACAACGCAGTTGGTTGATGCACTTACCGATAGAAACGTTCCCTTTGAATTGATGATCTATCCCGGTAGCCGGCATGGATTTGCACGGTCGAAATCCGCGTACGATTTTAAGGAACGTGTACGATTTTACTATCAATTTCTTCTGGAGAAGCCGGTGCCGGCAGATTTCAATTAGTGCCACAGAATATTCGTGTGTCAAAAAAAAATAATCTCATATTTGCATAATCATATTTAAGCATGCTACAGTATTTAAAGGAGAGCACATTCAAGGCCAACGATGTTGTATTAAGGGCGCTAGCGCTATTGAAAAATCATTATTTTTCCATAGCCGGATTATGCTTTTTGTTGTTTGTAACATCAAACCTTTCTTCATACTTGGCAATGACATTGTCTGATACGAACGCATACGCGATTAAGGCCTTGCTGTGTTTTATCTTCTTGACCTTATTCTTTGGAACACAATTGGTATTAATTAAACGGTCGTTATTGTTAGCTCGAGGCATAGAGCATGCTGATTTTAAAGATTATATTCCATCGACAAAGCAGTTTTTCAATTTTTTGTTGGGATTTATTCTTTACTCGTTCCTCGTTGGGTTGGTCTATTTGCTTTCATCCATTATCACTTTTCCGCTCTTGTATTTAGATGTGGATATGGAAACCTTAAGTTTGGAAATAAATCCATTTATTACGGGCATCATTATGCTATTTGTGCTGATTAGAATCACGTTCTTTCCCTATTTCATGGTCGATAAAAAATTCCATCTTTTTCGCTCCTGCAGGCTTAGTGTAGCGCTGACAAAGGGCAACACAATAAGCCTACTGCTCTTGTTCATGGTCATTGGTATGGCTTATATGCTACAGGCATCTTGCGAATATTTGGATTACTTTATCATCGCCAAGGCGTTTAGCTTTATCAACACATTTGTAATTATTCCTTCAGTCAGTTTAGTAATGGCTGTGGCCTATCATGATATGATGAAGGATTACCAAGGCGGCGATGATCCAGAGCTGCTGAAGAACATCATTTAATTTAATCAAAACGTTGAAGAAAAAAAACATCGCCATTCTAGGTTCCACGGGTAGCATCGGTACGCAAGCCCTCGACGTGGTGCGCGCATTTCCCGAAATGTTGGAGGTTACAGTTCTTACGGCTAGCAGCAACGCTGACCTTTTGATAGCACAAGCACTGGAATTTCGACCTGCTGCAGTTTTGATCTTGCACGCGGAAGGATATCAAAAAGTAAAACATGCCTTAGGTCACTTGGATATCGTCGTGCTGTGTGGTGAAGATGCACTACAAGAAGTCGTACAACGTCCAGAAATCGATTTGGTTCTGAATGCTATAGTCGGATCCGCTGGTTTACGACCTACCGTAGCTGCGATAAAGCAGGGCAAAGACATTGCTCTAGCTAATAAGGAGACGCTGGTGGTAGCCGGTCAGCTTATCATGGATCTGGTCAAGCAGCATAATGTAGCTATGTTGCCCGTAGACTCCGAGCACTCCGCAATTTTTCAATGCTTACTTGGCGAAGAGCAACAAGCGATCGAAAAAATTTACCTTACCGCCTCAGGTGGCCCATTTCGAGGAAAAGATCGTGCTTTTCTAACAGGTGTAACCAAGCAGCAGGCATTAAAACATCCTAATTGGGTAATGGGAGCCAAAATTACGATAGATTCTGCTTCGCTGATGAATAAGGGGCTTGAGGTTATTGAGGCGAAATGGCTTTTCGACCTTTCCGTAGAGCAAATCGATGTCATCGTGCATCCGCAGTCTATCATTCATTCCATCGTACAATTTAGAGACGGATCCATGAAAGCGCAAATGGGTCTTCCCGATATGAAATTGCCCATACAAAACGCATTAACATATCCGCAGAGAGAAGCTAACGAATTTGAGCGCTTTAATTTTTTAAATTATCCCACTTTCACTTTCGAACAACCAGATGTGCAAACATTCCGTAATTTGCAGCTGGCTTATGACGCCTTGCGCGATGGGGGGGATAGAGCTTGCGTGCTTAACGCTGCAAATGAAATTGCCGTCGCTGCATTTTTAGAGGATAAAATTTCTTTCATAGGCATGAGTGATCTTATCGAAGCGACATTATGTCAGCAAAAAAAGATTGACGAGCCTTCACTGGAGGATCTGCTGGCAGTCGATCAGCAATCGCGCATTGTGGCACGAGATTTAATAGATAAGATACAGATAAAATAATGTTTTTCGGAGTTAGCTGTTAAAATTTAATGTTACACGATGTCAATTTCAAATTTGACTTCTTGATAGTAACTTTTGACTTTTAACTTTTAACTTTTTAATTTTGACTTTTTACTTTTTAATTTTTCAATGGGAACTTTAATAATGATCGGACAAGTAATTTTAGGCTTGTCAATCTTGATTATATTACACGAATTGGGGCATTTTTTGGCTGCGCGAGCCTTTGGAATCAAAGTTGAAAAATTCTATCTTTTCTTTGATGCGTGGGGTGTAAAGCTGTTTAAATTCACCTACAAAGACTGCGAATATGGGATTGGTTGGTTACCCTTGGGTGGTTATGTAAAGATCTCCGGAATGATTGACGAATCTATGGATACGGAACAGCTTAAGCAAGATCCTCAACCGTGGGAGTTTCGTTCGAAGCCGGCTTGGCAACGTCTTATTGTTATGCTTGGTGGGATCATAGTAAATGTAATCGTCGGCATTGTTGTGTTTTGGATGATGACCTTTAATTATGGTGAAAACGATATTGACAACTCAAAATTACAGTATGGCGTTGTCCCAGGCATCATCGGGAAAGAGATTGGGATTCAAGCGGGGGATAAGATCCTTGCCGTAAATGGCAAACCGGCTGTTAAGTTTTTTGGCGATGTGATGAGCTCGGAAGTGCTTATGGGCGATGCCGTTTTATCCATCGAACGCGGAGGCAAGCAGCAGGAGCTGAAAGTGCCTGCCGATATCCTGAATGCAGTAGCCGAACACAAGAAAAATGAATTTGTTAGCCCGCGGCATACTTTAAATAGCGTGCAAGAAGTTAGTAAGGGGTCTGAAGCAGAGCGCATGCAGGTTATGAAGGGCGATAGCATTATCGCTGTTAATGGTCAGCCAACACGTTTTTACGATGAGTTTACCGCAGCGCTAAAAAATAACGTAGGGAAAGCGATTGATGTCACCTTAATCCGTGGCGGTGAGCAGGTTGTTTTGAAAGGAAATGTGGACTCTACGGCGGCACTCGGTGTGAATCTCGGTGAGATAGATTTCCCTGTCATCGTGCAGAAGTATGGTTTTATCGAGTCTCTTCCAATAGGTGCTAACAAAGCTTTGTCTGTAGTGACAGACAATATAAAAGGTTTTGGAAAAATATTTAAGGGAGATGTCCGTGCAGATAAAGCACTTTCTGGGCCGGTAGGTATAGCCAAGATGTTTGGTACAGAAGTGAACTGGGTCAAGTTCTGGAGTTTAGTAGGTATGCTTTCCATGGCCCTCGCTTTTATGAACTTGCTGCCTATTCCCGCACTGGATGGCGGACATGTCATCTTCTTAATCGTGGAGATGATCCAAGGTAAACCCCTTAGCGATAACTTTCTGGAAAAGGCGCAAATGGTCGGCTTCTTTATACTCATTGCATTGATGATTTTTACATTGGGCAATGATATAATAAAATGGTAATGTAGTGGATAAAACGGCTACTTCTGCTATCGAAAGAGCGATCTCGGAAGTAGCCGTTAATATAAATAAGAGATGGACGGAAAAACAAGAGCAAATATTAAACCCGGAATGCTGGTTAATATTGTATTAAAGAAGGATCAACGTACAGGGACGTTGACCGAAGGAATTGTGAAGGACTTATTGACATCTGCTCCCTTTCATCACCGCGGTATTAAAGTGCGCCTCCAAGATGGGCAGATCGGTAGGGTGCAAGAGATAATAGAAGATGATTTTTAATTTCTATACATTCATTTCTTGCTTTGCAAATTGTAACTCCCTCCGTTTTTAATTTTTTAGCCAAGCGTAGCGAGTTCATCGACATTAATTTGCCTTTTGATTTTATGCTTTTCGCTTTCCCTTTCTGCTTTTTGACTTTTTAATTTTGCCTTTTTAATTTTCATTTCTACATTTCCTTTTTTTGACTTTTTAATTTTGCCTTTTTAATTTCCATTTCTAAATTTCCTTTTTTTGACTTTTTAATTTTGCCTTTTTAATTTCCATTTCTACATTTCCTTTTTTGACTTTTTAATTTTGCCTTTTTAATTTCCATTTCTAAATTTCCTTTTTTTGACTTTTTAATTTTGCCTTTTTAATTTCCATTTCTACATTTCCTTTTTCTGACTTTTTAATTTTGCCTTTTTAATTTCCAATTCTACATTTCCTTTTTTCGACTTTTTAATTTTGCCTTTTTAATTTCCATTTCTACATTTCCTTTTTTTGACTTTTTAATTTTGCCTTTTTAATTTTTCATTTCTACATTTCCTTTTTTTGACTTTTTAATTTTGCCTTTTTAATTTCCATTCCTACATTTCCTTTTTTTGACTTTTTAATTTTGCCTTTTTACTTTATTTACCTAACTTTGTCTCTCGTGAAAAATGGGGTAACATTTCTCGTTGCAGCGTGGCAGAAATTCAATGTTTACATTGATTCACAGGATATTTGATTTAATTTTAGCCCTTTTGGGCTTTTTTTGTATCTATACATTAGGAACCATATACATTAATATAAAAGAATGACCAACTACAGTAAATTACCAGCAATTTTGGTGCTCGAAGACGGAACGGTTTATCATGGCAAGGCTGCCGGAAAAATTGGAACGACAACGGGCGAAATCTGTTACAATACAGGTACAACGGGTTATCAGGAGATCTTTACCGATCCGTCCTATTATGGACAAATCATGGTAACTACAAATGCACATATTGGTAATTATGGTATCGATGAGGATGATACCGAATCTGGAAAGATTCAGATTGCAGGATTGGTATGCAAAAACTACAATATTAATTATAGCCGTCAAATGGCAGATTCCTCAATACAGACGTATTTTGAAGAACAAAACCTAGTCGGTATATCTGACATCGATACACGTTCTTTAGTGCGTCATATTCGTGATAAGGGCGCCATGAACGCTATTATCTCGTCGGAAAACCTTGATGTAGAAGAGCTTAAAAGCATATTGGCGAATGTGCCTTCCATGGAAGGTTTAGAACTTTCATCAGTCGTTTCTACAAAAGAGCCTTACTTCTATGGCGAAGAGAGCGCTCCAACCCGCGTGGCAGTATTGGATTTAGGTATAAAAAAGAACATTCTTCGCAATTTTGATTCCCGTCAGGTATATGCGAAAGTTTTTCCAGCTAAAACCACTTTTAAAGAAATGGAAGACTGGAACCCGGATGGTTATTTTATCTCAAACGGCCCCGGCGATCCGGCAGCTATCGACTATGCTATCGAAACTATAAAGGAGATTGTCGACGCTGAAAAGCCGATGTTTGGTATCTGTTTAGGACACCAAATGCTGGCCTTAGCGAATGGAATCCGTACACAAAAAATGCATAACGGGCATCGTGGCATTAATCATCCCGTGAAAAATATCATTTCCAATCGTTGTGAGATTACCTCGCAGAACCATGGGTTTAGCGTTGTCGCTGAAGACATCGAAAAATCGGATAAAATCGAAGTAACTCATGTGAATTTGAATGATAACTCCGTCGAAGGAATCAGAGTGAAAGGTAAGAAAGCTTTTTCGGTACAATACCACCCAGAGTCGTCACCTGGTCCGCATGACTCCCGCTATTTATTTGATGATTTTATTGCTATGATCAAAGCATAGATAACAAAATAAAGGCTGAACTGAACGTTTGGCCTTTTTTTGTGCTCATGGCTTTGTAGCAAAAGAACCGGGCTAGTTCAAAAACTTTCAAATGAAGATTCAGATTTTTAAAACGGAATGTAGATTAGTAGGTAAATTTTATCTAAGTTTGAATATACTAAGTATAAATGTTATCTTAGTGTTGATTATACACTAAGTTGGGAAATTGAAAAAGACAATATAAAAAATGAGTTTAATTATTGATGTTCATGCGCGTCAGATTCTTGATTCGCGCGGTAATCCTACGATCGAAGTAGATGTAACCACACAAAACGGATTTGTCGGACGTGCAGCTGTTCCTTCAGGTGCTTCAACAGGTATTCACGAAGCGGTTGAGCTTCGCGATGGCGATAAGTCAAAATACTTGGGTAAGGGTGTTTTAAAAGCTGTTGAAAATGTAAATACGAAAATTGCGGAAGCATTAAGAGGTGTAGACGTTTTCGAGCAAAACACGATAGACAAGATTATGATTGATCTTGACGGTTCCGAAAATAAAGGTGTTTTGGGTGCTAATGCTATCCTTGGGGTCTCTTTAGCGGTTGCTAAAGCTGCTGCACAAGAGTCTCATCAGCCTTTATACCGTTACATAGGTGGTGTTAATGCAAACACGTTGCCTATCCCGATGATGAACATCATCAATGGTGGATCGCACTCTGATGCGCCTATTGCTTTCCAAGAATTTATGATTATGCCTGTTGGCGCGCCTTCATTCTCAGAAGCATTGCGTTGGGGAACAGAGGTGTTTCATACCTTGAAGAAAATCTTGCACGATAGAAATCTGTCTACTGCAGTAGGCGACGAAGGTGGATTCGCTCCGACATTCGATGGTACTGAAGATGCATTAGATACTGTATTGAAAGCGATAGAAACAGCTGGTTACAAGCCGGGAGCAGATATTTGTTTGGCTTTAGATTGTGCTTCTTCCGAATTCTACAAAGACGGCAGCTATAACTACGCTAAATTCGAAGGTGATAAAGGCGCTGTACGTTCTAGCGAAGAGCAGGCTTCTTACCTTGCGGAATTGTCAGAGAAATACCCAATCATCTCTATCGAAGATGGTATGGCTGAGGATGACTGGGCAGGTTGGAAAACACTAACCGACAAAATCGGTGCACGTGTGCAGCTTGTTGGAGATGATTTGTTCGTAACAAATACGAAACGCTTACAACAAGGTATTGACGATGCAACAGCAAACTCCATCTTGGTTAAGGTTAACCAAATTGGTTCATTAACCGAGACAATCAATGCAGTAACACTAGCGCAAAACTCTGGCTATACTTCGGTAATGTCTCACCGCTCTGGTGAAACGGAAGATGCAACTATCGCTGACTTGGCTGTAGCATTAAACTGTGGGCAGATCAAAACTGGATCAGCATCACGCTCAGACCGTATGGCTAAATACAATCAGTTGTTACGTATAGAAGAGGAACTTGGTGGAAACGCACGTTTCATCGGTAAAAACTTCAAGTACGCGATCAAAAAATAAGTAATCACATTCTTGTGAAAGCTGAAATGTCCTTAGTAGCTATAGCTTGCTAAGGACATTATTTTTACTATAGCAGTCCCACTACCAAATCAGCGGCTCTATTTTGTTGTAATGAACATAATGCCATTTAATGCATTTGTTCCATATTTTTTTACATCCTCCGGAGTCGCATTTTTTCTTATCATCATTTTCTTAACCCTCTTTTTAAATTCCTTATCTTTTATCTTGCTATGATCGGAGTCAACTTTGTCGTCGATAACAAGAACACCAGTGAATTCATTTCCTTTAGGCATTGTGATGGCTTGAGTGGTGTCTGATAGCAGTATCTTTCCATCAATCGCTGCATGCAGTTCATTAAAAGGCCGGATCTGATGTTTAGCATAACCGAAGAGAGCAAGTGCCATGCTCATGCTAAGTAGAAGCAGGGCTGGCAAGGCGCGTTTTATCGTTTTTTTCATCATCAATTTAAATATGACTCGTCCATTAATAGGATTGGCAGACCGTATCTGGCATTGGGCCAGAATTGTGGTTACTGCAAACTGAGGCTACGTCGTATAGTGATCTAATTTACAATTATCTTTTATCTTTACAAATTTATTTCTTCATTTAACAATTAGTTGTTTATCGATAATGTAACATAATCCTCTACAACTATGTTATGCAAAGATGAAACTCTGCAAAATTCTGCGTAAGTTTAGGCAGATATATTTACCTTTGTTTTATGGAGAGATTTCTGAGCCTTATACGGAATAAGTATCTGATTGCCGGGACGGCATTTGTCGTTTGGATATGTTTCTTTGATCGCTATGATTTAAGTACACAGTTCGCTTATCAGCAAGAAAAAAGCAAACTGGAAAACGAAAAAGAGTTCTATGAAACGGAGATAGAGCGAATGGAAAAATCCATAAAGGATGCGCAGTTCAGTCCGACAGAAATCCAGCGTATCGCGCGCGAACGTTACAAAATGAAAAAGGATAACGAAGACGTATACGTTATCCAAGAAGTAGAACCTAAAGAAGAGTAGTAGACCAAATGATACTCCTTTACAGGAGCTACACTTCATCAATCTTTAATCAGTGAAATCTCCTGATAGGTATCAGAAATAGCAAAGATGCGATAGCCGTGCTGCCGTAATGTGTTGAAGAACTTCGTGCCTCTAGCTTTACCATCGGCAAAGAAGCGTTCATGCGTTTCTAGCAGCAGCTGCTTGATCTCAATGCCTGATTCCAAAATACTATCTATAACCACATACTCCGAACCCTCGATATCCATTTTTAATACATCTATTTTTGTATGTCCGCTGTCCATTAAAATGTCTGCGAAGCTTTTCAGCGGAACGGAAACATAATCCTCTTCACTTACCAAGCCATGGTCGAAAATACTACCGGAAACATGCTCTTTATTTCGTGGAAGATGGAACTTTACTTCTTCTGTACGCACGCCTAGACCGTACGGATAGAAATGGAATTGCGGTGGAAGATGTTGGCTGCGCACCCAATCTATGGATTTTGGCGTTGGGTCAAAGCCAAATACCGAACATTGGTGCTGCTCGATCATTGCCTTGTCAAATGAAATGTCTTGCCCTATTCCAAATGAATATACGACGGAACGAGCATCTAAGGAATCGGGGTTAACGTAAAAGCCGCCGTAATCGCTACCATACCAGCGTTTGTTGATGCGCTTCTCCACGTCAATAAAAGCTATTTTTCCTAATCGGGCTTTCAGCCAATACTCCAATCGCTTAAGTTTACTGTTTCTTTCCATAAAGAACCTTATTAATTAATAAAGAGTATAGATTTGCAATAGGCTTCAGGGATTTTAGATTTCAGAAATGGCGTTTATAATATCGTATTGCGTGATAATGTTTATTTTTCCATGGACATCCTCAACCAGTACCGCTTGATTTTCCTTATCGATTAGTGTAGATATCTTGTCGATAGATGTATTGAGATCAACGAACGGAAATACCTTGCTGGCGATGGTTTCCACGGCTGCAGATTTAAGCGACGGGTTATCCAGCAGTGCGTTCAGAATATCAGACTCCGTTACCTTGCTGACTACCATTCCTTGCTGTGTCACCGGGATCTGCGAGATGTTTAATGCTTTCATCAAATTAAAGGTCTCCAGAATGGATTGTGCTCCATCAGCCATAATCGTATCTTGGTCGCCACGCTTCTGTAAAATGCTTTGCGCGGTCAGCTTCTTATCTTTCAGGAATCCACGTTCACGAAGCCAATCTTCGTTATACATCTTTCCCATATAACGCGATCCATGATCATGAAAGATAACGACCACTAAATCGTCCTCTTTCAAAGATTTTCCTAGTTGAAGCAATCCAGCAATAGCTGATCCAGCCGAATTCCCTGCAAAGATGCCCTCTTGACGTGCCAATTCACGAGTCATTAGCGCCGCATCCTTATCCGTTACCTTTTCAAATAAGTCAATAACTTCGAAGTCAACATTTGCAGGTATAAAGTCCTCACCAATTCCTTCTGTTATATAAGGGTAGATTTCTGCTTTATCCAATACACCCGTTTCCTTATATTTCTTAAAGACCGATCCGTAAGTATCGATTCCCCAGATCTTAATATTTGGGTTTTGCTCGCGTAGATATCTGCCTGCGCCGGATATCGTTCCGCCAGTACCTACACCCACAACAAGGTGCGTGATCTTTCCCTCAGTTTGCGCCCATATTTCGGGGCCAGTTTGTTCATAATGCGCCTGAGCATTTGATAAATTATCATACTGGTTCGCTTTCCACGCATTGGGCACCTCTTTGACAAGTCTACTGGAAACGGAGTAGTAAGATCTTGGATCTTCAGGGTCTACATTTGTTGGGCAAACGATCACCTCAGCGCCAAAAGCGCGGAGCGCATCTATCTTCTCTTTCGATTGTTTGTCGGTCGTGGTAAATATACATTTGTAGCCTTTCACAACTGCCGCCATTGCCAGACCCATCCCCGTATTTCCAGAGGTGCCTTCTATTATGGTGCCACCAGGCTTCAGTAAACCTGCTTCCTCCGCGTCTTCAATCATTTTAATGGCCATACGGTCCTTGATAGAATTTCCCGGATTCGTGGTTTCAATTTTAGCAAGTACAGTCCCTTTGAGGTGTTTGGTTACTTTATTCAGTTTTACTAAGGGCGTGTTGCCAATGGTTTCCAAAATATTGTTATACCACATATTATATTTTCTAGCGCTAGATCAGGATAATAGCTCCTTTTAAAATTTTAGATGTTTAACGGTTAATCCGTTATTTGCAAGCTGTTTCAGTGCGTCAATGCCAATTTTGAGGTGCGTCTCCACATATTTGGCGGTAACCGCCAAGTCGCTTTCTGATGTTTTTACACCCTCTGGAACCATTGGCTGATCTGATACTAGTAATAACGCGCCCGTCGGTATTTTGTTTGAAAAGCCTACGCTGAAAATTGTCGCGGTTTCCATATCAACGGCCATGGCGCGGATTGCTTTCAAATACTTTTTGAAAGCCTTATCGTGCTCCCATACGCGGCGGTTCGTCGTGTACACGGTTCCCGTCCAATAGTCCCGCGAGTAGTCACGAATCGTAGTTGATATCGCTTTTTGGAGTGCAAATGAGGGTAGGGATGGTACTTCCTGCGGGAAGTAGTCGTTAGAAGTCCCTTCACCTCGTATAGCGGCAATGGGAAGTATAAGTTCGCCCACCGGAATTTTTTTCTTGAGACCGCCAGTCTTACCAAGAAACAATACCGCTTTGGGGTTGATAGCGGAAAGCAAATCCATTACCGTGGCTGCCATGGGGCTGCCCATGCCGAAATTGATAATGGTTATCCCCCCAGCAGTACAAGCTTGCATCGCTTTATCCTCGCCATAGATTGCCGCATTGTCATTCATCTCCGAGAACATCTTCACGTATTTAGAGAAATTCGTCAGCAATACATAGGGTTCAAATTCTTCAAGCGGACAACCGGTGTAGCGCGGTAACCAATTGTTCACAATGTCTTTCTTCGATTTTAGACCGGGCGTAATAGGGGTTTCTACCGTCTTCTTTTTTGTCATATCCTGTTCATTAGGTTAAACCATCGGAATCGCGTAGCTAACAATTCCGTTTTATACTATACAAAAAATCCCTCAGCTTGCTGAGGGATTTTTTTAAGCTACCTGAAGCTTCTTAATATCTGACTTCGCAAACTTCTTTTTGGCGTATTCCAAATTTATATGGAATACCTTATCGCCCGTATCCTCCTTCGATGTTGGTATTTCAAACATGGCGTCGAGCATAATGGCTTCACAAATACTGCGTAAACCGCGTGCGCCCAATTTGAACTCCCAAGCTTTCTCGACAATGAAGTCATAAACGTCCTCATCAAAAGTTAGCTCTACACCCTCGTAATTAAACAACTTCATATACTGTTTAATCAGCGCATTTTTAGGTTCCGTCAAAATGTTCAATAGCGTTTCTTTATCAAGCGGATTCAAATATGTTAACACCGGCAAACGACCGATTAACTCGGGGATGAGCCCAAAATTCTTCAAATCCAACGGTGTGATATATTTGTACAAGTTTGTCAAGTCAACCTCCTCATCATCATCCTTCATCTTGTAACCTACCGTCTGCGTACGTAACCTGTTCGCAATTTTCTTTTGAATGCCATCAAATGCACCACCACATATAAAGAGGATGTTGCTCGTGTTTACCGAAATCATTTTCTGATCCGGGTGCTTACGCCCACCTTGCGGTGGAACATTTACATTCGTACCTTCTAATATTTTCAGTAGAGCCTGTTGTACACCTTCACCGGAGACATCTCTGGTGATAGATGGGTTGTCGCTCTTACGTGCAATCTTGTCGATTTCATCGATGTAGATAATACCGCGTTCTGCAGCAGCCACGTCATAATCAGCCGCCTGGAGCAGTCTTGTCAAAATACTCTCGACATCCTCACCGACGTAGCCTGCTTCCGTTAGCACAGTAGCATCCACGATACAAAAAGGAACGTTTAATATCTTGGCTACCGTTTTAGCCAACAAGGTTTTTCCCGTTCCAGTCTCACCGACAATGATCAAATTGGACTTTTCAATCTCTATTTCATCCTTGTCTACTTTCTGATTCAAGCGTTTATAATGATTGTATACGGAAACAGAAATTACTTTCTTCGCGTCATCTTGCCCGATTACATACTGATCCAAATGCTGTTTAATCTCGATAGGACGCACAAGCTTAAGCGTCGTCTGTAATGACTTGCTTTTACGCTGCTTCAATTCCTCCGCCAAAATTTCACCTGCCTGGGTCACGCAACGATCGCATATATGAGCTCCGTCGCCAGCAATAAGCATTTGCGCATCGTTTTTGCTAATGCCGCAAAACGAGCAACGGATATCTCTATTATTAATCTTACTCATCGATTGATTTGTTATTTAACTTCTTTTTTAGGCAATAGTACCTCATCAATCATACCAAATTCTTTTGCTTCGGCCGCCTTCATCCAATAATCGCGATCGGAAGACTTCTCTACCCACTCGTAAGGTTGGCCTGAATGCTCGGAAATAATCGTATATAGTTCTTCTTTAAGCTTCAACATTTCCCGAAGATTGATCTCCATGTCAGATGCCACACCCTGCGCACCACCAGAAGGCTGATGAATCATTACGCGAGCATGTTTTAAAGCTGCGCGCTTACCTTTCGCTCCAGCAACCAATAGAACTGCACCCATAGAAGCAGCCATACCCGTACAGATCGTTGCTACGTCTGGAGAGATATATTGCATCGTATCGTAAATACCTAAACCAGCATACACGCTACCACCTGGTGAGTTAATATAGATCTGAATGTCACGTTGTGCATCGGTAGACTGCAAAAACAAAAGTTGAGCCTGCACGATATTTGCAACCTGATCATTGATACCATCACCTAAGAAGATGATACGATCCATCATCAACCGGGAGAAAACGTCCATCTGCGCCACATTGAGTTGGCGTTCCTCAATAATGTAAGGCGTAAGGTTGGTCGGCATATTTTGCTGTACACGGGAAATATAGCCGTCTACATACTGACTACCTATACGATGATGTTGGATTGCATATTTTCTAAATTCGTTTTTATCTATATTCATTGCTGTTGTGTTTTCTGTTTTATAAAATACCAATATAAAAATAACATTTAAATCTTAACTACAAATAGAGCGCCGAATTATAATTTGGCAGTTCCGGTAAAAAGAAAAATCGACTCTCAGCAAAATCTATTTTGCAATAATGGTGCTCTATGCCGTTACTAACCAAAAGTAAGGGGATTTTATGTATACTGTTGTAGTTGGCAATTTGATGGAATACCTTTTCGGTAATTTTGACAGTCGGCGCTTTAAACTCTGCCAAAAGGATCTTCTCTCCTTCGTTGTTGTAGATCAATAGGTCGCTTCGTTTCTTTAATGTATTCAACCGAAGTCCACCTTCGATCTGCATTAGAGCTTTCGGGTAATGTTTGTAGCGATGCAGGTAATGAATCCAATGCTGCCTGACCCATTCTTCAGGTGTAAGCACTAAGTCCTTTTTTCGCAGCTCATCAAAAATAAATAGCTTATCCAATTTTTGCGTGATCTTAGACGAATACGCCGGTAAATTTAGCGGAATAGGCTCAAACATCCTCAAAAATACGATAATTTAAGCGGACAACAAAATTACCAACCCGCAATAAAACGTTGAAAATTCGTAATTTCGTCAGGTATGAATGTAAATGCAATCCTCGCCGATATCAAGAAAAGAAAGTTCAGCCCTGTATACCTTTTGCATGGCGATGAGTCTTATTACATCGATTTGATCACCGATAGCTTGGAGAACAAGGTACTCACCGATGCGCAAAAGGGTTTTGACCAAACTATACTCTATGGAAAAGATAGTACCATCATAAATATTGTAAACGCTGCAAAACGCTACCCCATGATGAGCGATCACCAGCTTATCATCATCAAAGAGGCGCAAGACTTGAAATGGAAGTCGGAGGAAGAACTTTTATTAAAATATTTGGAGCACCTAACACCCTCAACAATCTTGGTCATAGCCTACAAGTATGGGAAATTTGACAAACGAAAAAAGATCTATAAAGCGTTCGAAAAGGCTGGCGTGGTCATTGAATCTGCGAAACTCTATGATAACAAGATCGGGGAGTGGATCGTCGATCAATTTCGTTCAGCCGACCGCAATATCCATCCGCAAGCCGCGGCCATGATGGCCGATTATTTGGGGACAGATCTCTCTAAAATAGCCAATGAAATCGATAAATTATTGCTAAACGTGCCAAAACACCAAGAAGTGCAAGCCCTCCATATTGAACAAAATATAGGTATCAGTAAGGATTTCAACGTCTTTGAACTTCAGTCTGCTTTGGCAAAACGGAACACTGTTCGAGCTATACAGATTGTGGATTACTTTGTTGCAAATCCTAAATCAAATCCCCTTCCGATGGTAATCGGTAACCTAGGAACGTATTTTACTAAAATCTTGAAATATCACTACCTGCCAGATAAGTCACCGCAGGTTGCCGCGAAGCAGCTGGGCGTGCACACCTTCTTTCTGAAAGAATACGAAGCTGCTGCGCGAAACTTCAACCGTAAAAAAACATTCTCCATCATTCATCACCTCAGTGTTTATGATCTAAAGACGAAAGGTATGGATGTAGGACCCTTTACGGATAGCGGGGACATTCTGCGCGAATTGATTTTCAAGATACTAAACTAGTCGCGTTTAGTATCTTTTCCCTTTTCCGCCCCAAAACCTTTTTCCTTTTCAGGCGATTCCTCGAAAGGATTAATTTCAGATTCGTGAATTTCCTTATAGTGAACCTTGGTGGGCGCGGTCGGATCATCGGTATCTATTTCAACATCTATCTTCACTTTTTTCTCCATTTTAGGCTTGCGCACGACGCCCCATTTGATAAGCAACTCCTGCGTAGCATTTATTTTCAAATGCTCCTTTTCCGGCTCGCCGATAAGAAAGCCAAAAGCTTGCATGGATGGTATAGCGTCAAATAGCACTTTGATCGTGGCCGTGAGGGGTAAAGCCAAGATTAATCCAGATAATCCAAATAACATGCCGCCCAGCAAAATGGCAATAATAGCCATCAACGGGTTAATGCTCACCTTGCTCCCTACTATATTTGGCGTAATAACATTTCCTTCCAAAAATTGCACCACCTGAAACCAGGCAATAACACCTACGGCATACCAAGCGCTGTCCTTAACGGCCAGTGCGAACAAGGCAGGTAAGATGGAGCCAATCGCAATTCCAATGTAAGGCAATAACATCAGTAGCGAAGCTAATGTACCGAAGAACCAAGCATATTCAATGCCCATAACCATCAGACCTACGGTATTAAGAATAGCCACAATTCCCATTACGGTTACCAAGCCCAATAGATAGCTTTGTACAACATAGTAGATTTTATTCAAGGTTTCGTGCACCTTTGACTGCGGTACGCTCTTGAATGCTTTGAAAAAAAATTCCCGAAAGAAATCACGGTAATACAGAAGAAAAAAGGCAAATAAAGGAACCAGTACGGCTCCCGCCAAAATATTTCCGATCGATCCGAAGGTTGCAGAAGCCATTGTACCCGCGTTAGACATCATCTTGTTGCCCTGATCACGCAGTTGATCCATCACAGCGCTGCGCTGAATACCGAACGAGTCCTCTGCCCAGCGTTGTGCGCGGTCGAGCACCGACATCACCTTATCCGTAATCGCCGTGGCATCTTTACCGATTATTATGCTTTGGTGAACGATAAACCAACCGATAACATACAGTACCGCAATGGCCACAATGACAGAAAGTATCGCCGCGGTAGCCTTGCCTAGGCGCATCCGTTCAAACAAACGGGCCATGGGGTACAAAGAAATCGCAATCAAAATCGCGAACAGTAAAGGCACCAGCACGGTCTCCGTTGCATACATAAATCCCAACAGCAACGCCATCGCTAAAAGACTCGCCGCCAAATCCAGAGCGTAGGGAAATTTCTTTGAATTATTTTCCATCAAAAATGTTTTTTCAAACAACAATTAAGTTGTTCTTTTGTTTTTCTGATTCCAAAAAATAACGTAGAAGAAAGCAATTGATATGATGAGGCTATTGACCAGGAAAATAGTGGGTATACGTGTTAAGTTATCGCTGTAAACATAACCCGCTAGGAGTGCGCCGCCGCCTATGCCCACTTCCAGCGCAATGTACATAGTCGCCATCGCTTTACCACGGTGTTGGGGTAAGCTGAGGTCAATCGTCCAGGCGTTCACAGCAGGAGAGAGGATACCAGTGCCGATCCCGTAAATAATCGCCCCCGTGATCAGGCCTTCAATAGAGTCCCCTATCCCGATACATAGTACCGCAATAGCGACAATGAAAAGCCCTACGATCATGACGTGGATTCGTCCATAACGATCCGCTACCTTGCCTGATACAAACCGTATCAGGATCGAGGACAGCGTATAGGCAGTGAAAAAAAGGCCTTTGTTGCCTATTCCAAGATGCTCGCTCCAGTCTGGTATTAGAGTTAATATAACGCCATATCCGGAATAGGACAAAAGCGTCACGATGGCTGCGGGCAGCACCCGCCATTCCAGTATTTCGTTACGCTTGATTTTTAGCATAGAGGTAGAAAACCGTTCTTTATTTTGTAAGGTCTCGCGCATATTGATCACAATGACAATCGAGAGCATAGCAAACAGCGATGAGCTATAAAACATCGGATTAATTCCATAATTCTGGGCGATATAGCTTCCCACCGCTGGACCTATAGCACCGCCGATGCTAAAGCATAATCCATGCATGCCCAATGCTTCCCCCCAGCGATTTTGCGGGATGATATCAGCAACATAGGCTGATGTAGCGGTTGGCTTAAAGCCTGTAGAGAAGCCATGTACTGAGCGAAGCAAGAAAAACAAGGCAACAGAGCTGATCACCGGATAGAGGAAGCCACAGACAAAGCAAACCACAGAGCCTACCGCCATCACAGGCACACGACCCCAACGATCCGTTAGCTTTCCGCTAAACGGTCGTGAAATACCTGCCGTCAAGGTGAAAAGCGCAATAATTAGCCCTTTGTGTTCGCCCCCGCCCATTTTACTGAGATGGTTCGGAAGCTCAGGAATGATCATGTTAAAGCTCGCAGAAAAAAGAAGCGAGCTCATGCATAGCAGGGCAAAAGGTAATGTATATATCGACTTAGATTCGTCCACCGTTATTTTCTAGCTAAAGATTGCCGTGTCAGTTCGGAACAGAAAATCGTCGTTGCGACAGCCACATTTAGTGATTCTGCGTTGCCCACGCGAGGTATTGTGACGGGGTGTTCAACACGTTCCAGCAAAGCATGGCTGATTCCATTGCCTTCATTCCCCATAATAATGAGTCCCGCATTTCCGAAGGCCGTCGTATAAATTGATCGACCATCCAAAACAGCACCGTAAGTGGGTAGCTTTGCGTGCGCAATAAAATCGGGTAAATTGGTATATGCAATTTTGATCCGCGCGAGCGAACCCATCGTTGCTTGCACCACTTTGGGGTTGTACGCATCTACCGTGCCCTGGGAGCAGATAAGCTGCCGTATGCCAAACCATTCCGCCGTTCGGATGATCGTGCCCAAATTTCCTGGATCTTGAATATCGTCTAGCAGTAGACTATGCTCATTACGAATGGTATTCCAATCAAAGGCATCTTCTTCGGGTAAATGAATCAAGGCTAAAATCCCTTGCGGATTGGTCAATGTAGAAATTTTATGAAATTCAGCATTACTGACTTCCACACATTTTATTTTCTGCGGTAAATTAGGCATTTTTGCCAGAGCTTCCGCGGTGCTGAATACGCTATGGATATGATAATTGGATGAAGTAAATTCCAAGACGGACTTTATGCCCTCCACCAGAAAAAGACCGTGTTGTTTGCGGAATTTTTTATGCTGCAATGACGTTACTAAACTGATTTGTGCCTTTGATAACATCGCTTAATGATTAAAAAAGATATTTTTGTTGCCTTTGCAAGTATAACGCTTTTGTTGCTAATTCTAGCATCCTGCCGCTCTGCGAAGTATTTAGACGATGACCAAGCGCTGGTAACCGAGGTAGCAATGGAAGGCGTTTCCCCGCAGCTTAAAGAGGAAGCATCTGCATACATATCAACCGAAGTGAAGCCAAATTCGCGCTTAAACCTAACCATCTATAATTGGTTTAATACGAAAGATGGAAAATACAAACGAGACGGCATACGAAATGTAGGCGAAGCACCGCATGTGCTTGATTCTTCACTGGTGGAACTATCCGCCAACCAAATCAATCGATTCCTCCAAACGCGTGGCTATTTCAATGCTGTAGTAGAACCACATGCAATTGTTAGGAAGAAAAAAGCGACCCTGCAGTTTAATGTGGCTTTAGGGCAACCTTTTCGGTATGGAAATATCACACACCAAGCGACAGATCCTGTGATTGATTCAATTTACAGCAGGTCGGTTTTGCCTTATTCCAAGGCTAAGCCTGGAGCGCAATTCAATAGCGGAGATTTGCTGGATGAACGCGAGCGGTTGTATAACAAATTGAAAGAATATGGTTATTACGAATATCTGCGGCAATACATGCGCGTCGGAATAGATACCAACACGGTGGCAAAGCAAGCAAACCTTCAGGTCGATATTCAAAATCCTTCGGAAAATAGCAAACATGTTATCTATTATATTGACAGCGTGTCTGCAACGGTCCGTCTCCCTTATGGTCAAGCTGGGAACGGAAAGCCAAAAGCTTTATATCATTCCAAATTAAACATTCGGTATAAAGATGAAACCGGACGATTTAAACTCGCTCCGATGGCTCGCTACATGTATATCCGGCCAGGTATGCGCTATAATCTGAAAAAGGAAATTCAAGCCTATGATAGGCTTTATGAAATGAATGGCTTTCGGAACGTAAAAATAAACTACCAAAAGGTAGATTCCAATAGGCTCCATGTTGCTTATGAACTAACGCCGAGGCCGGTCATGGCAAATCAGGTGGAAGGAGAGTTCACATTTAGTTCAGGGATGAGTGGTTTCAACGTCGGGAATACCTTTTCGCATCGAAATGTGTTTGGCGGTGCCGAACAATTGGAAGTTAAATTAAGGTATGGCGTATTGTTTGATCCCCGTTTGGATGGAAATTTAGCAAGCAAAATCTTTAATAATGACTTTCAGATTGGTGTAAACCTGGTCGTTCCACGCCTGATGACGCCTTTTGAAAACTCCAGCACAGGCACCTATGGATTGCCACGCACAACGTTTTCCAGCACGGTGCAACTCTTTCAGCAAGATGGGACGTACTCAAACCGATATTTCACAAACACGTTAAATTATATATGGTATAGTGATGTGCATGCCCAACACAGTTTGACCCCCATTTCAATCGAGTATAGGCAGGGGCGTTTGAACGAGGACTTCGCACGCAGGCTAGAGGAAGAGGGTTACCGCCTGTATATTCGTAGTAACAACCGCGAGTATTTTGGCTTGGGTGCGCAATATGCTTTCACCTATAATGCCAAGCGCCTTCTTCGTTTGGAAGATTTCAATTACTTCCGTGTAGGCTTGGAAAGTAGCGGAAATCTACTCGGAATGGCAGCGAATCTATTTAAATTTAATTCGTCTCCAGAAGGCGAAAAATTGCTGTTTGGTGTACCTTATTTACAGTATGCAAAAGCGGAAGTAGACTACCGTTGGTACAAACACCTTTCCGGAAATAAACAGTTCGTCCTTCGATTTAACGGTGGTATTGCAGTACCTTATGGAAACAATTCACAGTTGTTGATTTTTGAAAAAAGCTTCTACGGCGGTGGGATGAATGGCATTCGTGCTTGGCAGGCGCGCACACTCGGGCCTGGGAATTACGATCGCCGTGGTCTCCAAAATGAACAGCTGCGCTTGAATCTGCGTAACCTAGATCAACTCGGGGAGGTCAAGCTTGAGGCTAACGCTGAATATCGATTTCGCTTGCTCAACAAATTTTTAGGTGCTAAATTAAATGGTGCAACCTTTCTGGACGCTGGAAATATCTGGCTGCTTCGCGACAATGAATTTACCACTTCCGGCGAAGGCACATTTAGAGCCGATAAATTCCTGTCACAAATTGCGCTAGGCACGGGGTTTGGACTACGATTGGATATGGACTATTTTATGATCCGCCTAGATGCAGGTCTTAAACTAAAAGATCCACAGTTTGAAGGAAGTGATCAATGGGTGATTAAAGAGTTTTTTAACGCAACGGAATTTAAGAGGGAATTCTATGAAGCACGGAGGCCAGATCGCTATAATTTTATCCAATACAACTTCAGCGTAGGCCTTCCCTTTTAAAGAAAGCCTTTAATACCTGCAAATATCGTTTCAATAATTTTCCCTAAGTCCAGACCTTTCGAATAATGGAAATAGCCGTATATAATGGCTAAGATAACGAGGACAGTCAGGAAACGTTTAAATAGGTAGCCCGCCAGTAATAGCGCGCCGGGGATAATTAAGAGGAGGAGACCACTAATTTTGAACGGTTTTAGCGCTTGATCAGACTTATGTATATAATACAGTTTACCGACCGAACTTTCCTGATTTTTATGTTTAAAGAAGACAAAGGTGGACGATGCTAAAGGGTGTTTCACCACGGCCACACCATCGTGAAAAGATAAATCCTGTTCAAATCCGTTTAGATTAAAGACGAAAGTACCATTGATATTTTCAAGCGGCTGATCAGCAGTATCCACAGCGATAATAGCCAACTTGCCATTTTGCGTCAGGTTTTCCTTTACGATAAAATTACCTATGCGCTGAGGCTGTGCCTTTGCTAACACCACAGAGCATACGAGGAAAAAAAATATATAGCGTACTCGCGTCACGATTCAATTGTTCTTTTTGCAATATTAGGTAAAATTTGTTTGTTTCATATACTTTACTTCCCAAGTTTGACGAATGCACGACCGATCTACTGTCGTTGCTATCAAGGTTAACCACAGCAGTAGAGCAGACCATTTTTGGGTTTTTATGTTTGACTTTTGACTATTTCTTCCGTACATTTGCCCTGTATAAAAAGATTTTAGACTGATATGGAAAATACAGCGCCTCAAAGACCAGCAAAGAAAACAGATAATAACGCAAACCGCACGGAATATTATGTTACGTTGACTGTCGCGATCGTGATTGGTTTAGTTGGAGTATTCATCAGATTTGTTCCTGATGTTCTTCCTGCTTTAGATCAATTTACGTTTATGTTTTCATTGATCGCTAACTTAGCCATGGTGGTAGCAACCATCATCGCGTTCAAAGTTGTGTTTGGAATATTAGGATTTGGAAAAAACAGATACTAGTCTCTGTTTTAAAAAAAATAGACAAAGCTAATCGTTGATCAATGATTAGCTTTTTTTTGTCACTTACTTTTCAGCGGCATTCCGCAATTATAGTATAAAAATGTAAAGCGACGCCATCGCAATAAAAGAGGAAAGCCCAAATCGTTCAATTTGGGCTTTCCGTATAGTAGTAAGTGTCTTTTTAACCGTTAAAAAGCGACCAGGTGCTCCATGGAATTCTTGAAAGGATCAGAATTAAACCAATGATGTAGAAAATCAAAACTGTTTGGTTTGCTTTCTTCGCATCGGCAATCTTCTTAGATTTAATATAACCTACGCTAATTAATACAATAGCGATAATCATAATCAATGGATGTTCCAAAAAATACAAACGCGACAAACTGTTTTTCATGTTTTCGCCAGAAAAGGACTGTATGCCTAATGGCGATACGAAATAGATAATTAATCCGACAAGTAATTGCAGGTGGGCAGATATAAAACCAATTAGCGCAACTTTGCGGTTATAGGCTTTGTTTCCTAAATAATTTGAAAGGGTAATTACAATAGCAATCACTAAAGCCAGCAATAATACGATGGCTAGGGTCGAATGTAGATGTTTCATTCCGTTTAAATAAATTAAAATAATTGTACAATATCTCTTCTCTAAAATACAGCTTTCGCACATGGATACGCTTGCTGCTGGACAAAATTGAAGTTGCCCTGACAAAGGTACTATTTTGCCAGTCGCTTGTCGCTTATTTCTTTAAATTCTGATTGCTTTTTAAATGTTGGGAACGTTTTCTCCATACTCATCGTATACCCAATGTCGAAAAACAAGCGTATGTCTTCCAGTATGCCCCCGAAGTCCCAATGCTCATCCACCTCATCGCCAACCGTATGGTAACGCCCTTCTAACGCTTTTTTACGGTTTGCATTGGCGGTAGAGTCTGTCGAAATCAGTTCGCTACCGCTACCCATGAAAAGGCCGGGCACGCCGACTTTCACAAAGTTAAAATGATCTGACCGATAAAAGCCGCCGGAAGAAGGATTGGCCTCTCCATGCATTGTACGGCCAAATTTAGCAGCCGAGCGTTGCACATAATCCTCAATTTCTGTTTGACCGAGTCCCACGATAGACACGTCCTTTGTTGCTCCCAATGCGCTAAAGGCATCCATATTTAAATTTGCGACAGTTTTGCGCAGCGGAAAGACAGGATGTTGCGCATAATAATCAGACCCCAACAGACCTTCTTCCTCTGCAGTAACCGCTAAAAAAACAATTGTTCGTTCGGGCTTTGCCGATGCGGCTTTAAAAGCCTTAGCCATTTCAAACAACGCGGACACGCCCGCAGCATTGTCTATTGCGCCGTTATAAATAGAGTCGCCGTTCACCGCTTCGCCAATACCTAAATGATCCCAGTGTGCACTGTATATGATTACCTCATCCGCACGCTTTGTACCCGGCAATTTTGCAAGCACATTGTTGGAGCTGGATTTCCGAATGTTATTTTTTAATTGTACCGAAGTGCTAATGCCCAGCGTTACCGCTTTGAATCCTTTTTTCTTGGCGCGTTCCTGTATGTCTGCAGGCTGGCCTGCCAGGGTAAATAGCCTCTTCGCGGTAGCACTATTTATCCATCCCTCAAATGCCGTCGCCTTCGCTTCGCTCGTGTTTTCAGCTAAACTTAATTGCGGTCCAGACCAGCCGCTTCGCACGACGTTCCAGCCATAGCTGGCAGCATCAGTATCGTGAATAAGAAGAACGCCGGTAGCACCCTGCCGTGCCGCTTCCTCATACTTGTAGGTCCAGCGGCCGTAGTACGTCATCGTATCTGCCTTGAATAGCTGATCATCATACCGCCCCGGATCGCTAACTAACGCCACAACCGTCTTTCCTTTGACGTCGATCCCTTCATAATCATTCCATCCATATTCTGGAGCCACAATACCAAAACCCACAAAAACCAGCTCAGATTCCAAAACGTTGATCTCTGGCTGCTGTCGTCTACTTCCAATGACGTAATCCGAAAGATATTCCGCGGTGACATTGCCTGCCTTTCCTCGAAAGGTTAACGACTTTTGTACCGGCATGGAAGCAGTTTCCACCATAGGCACTTCCTGAAAATACGATCCATTATTGCCCGGTTCTAACCCCAAAGCCTTGAATTGCTCTTCAATATAATTAACCGTCAGCGTATCACCCTTGGTAAATGGCTTCCGCCCTTGAAAGGTATCGGAAGAAAGTGTCTTCACATAGTTACTGTAAGATTCTTCTGTGATTGCTGATAGTGCTACACTATCGAGCTTAGTGGCGTCGTAACTTTTCTCTTGTTGCTGGCAGGCAAAAAGGAAGGGAAGCGCACTGCAGATGAGAAGTGTTTTTTTGTTCATGTTTATTGGTCAAAGGGGTTAAAAGCTGCTATATATAAAGTTCTTCGTTACGTCAATCAATACGCTGTTTAAAAAGCCGTCCGTCTTCTGCTTGAACAGTATCTCCCGGCAAAAGAAATACCTCTGCAATCGGATGGAAGAGATACACTTTATCCGTTGCTAGCTCAATGCATTTATATCGTTTTCGCAATCGTTCTTTTTTTTGAAATATCCGGCCACCCTTTATACTAAAAATACTGCCCTCCAGAATGGCTTCGATGGTTGTCAAGTCGGTATCACTGGTTTCGTCATAGCGCCGGAGTATGCGATACAAGTTGAGGTCTGTGCAACTTGAGGCCGCAGGATTTTCCATGTACCGCACAATCGCTTCCTGAATATCTGCCGGAAATATAGCCAGCCTTAAGAAGGGCTGCATTAATTCCTTATAGTTGAATTTCCATTCAGCGCCATGCGGTTTTACCTTGTTTTTGTACTGTTGCCAAGTTTTTAAGTGCGCAAATTCATGAATTGTCGTGATCAGAAACGCGTACGTATTCAAGTCGTGGTTAATCGAAATTTTGTGTGTGTCGCCTCGGAACGGCGCGGTATAATCACCTAACTTTGTCCGTCGGCTTCGTGATATGCGAAACCGGCATGCGGTATCATTGATCCAAGCAGAAATGATAGGTGCCGCAGCTTCCGGCATATACTTACTAAGTTGTTTCGAAAAATCCGCCATCGCTTGCAAACTTATTATTTTTATTTGATAAACTGTAAAATCCCCGCTTCCCATCCCCATTGAATTAAGTATATTTGATAGCTTAATCCAGTGTGGTGAGGAGGAAAGCTGATGCTCATTTCTGCACTTTGTTGGCGCTCTGATAGCAAGACGATTGATCGCTTATACTTCGGTACATGTCGAATGATTAGGACGGCTGGAAGATATTGACGCTAGTAACAAGCGTGTAGGGAGCATTCAAGATCTACGCTGATAAAAGAGCTGGGGAGAAACTAATAGAATATGTTAAAAAGGCTATTTATTAAGAATTATGCACTTATTGAGAATCTCGATATCCAATTTGATGCAGGTTTAAATATTATTACAGGAGAGACGGGGGCCGGTAAATCCATTATTATGGGCGCGCTGGGGCTGATTCTAGGTAATCGTGCAGAAGGGAAGCACTTTTTTAACGACGACCAAAAATGTGTTATCGAAGGATATTTTGAATTATCAGCATACGATCTTCAAGCATTTTTCGACGATAATGACCTGGATTATGAGGCTGAAACCATTATCCGTCGGGAAATAGCTATCGATGGGAAATCGCGCGCCTTTGTCAATGACTCTCCGGTAACCTTGAATGTTCTTAAATCTTTGGGCGAGCTCCTTATTGATATACATTCCCAACATGCCACCTTGCAACTTAATACGGAACGTTTCCAGCTGATGGTGCTGGATAGCATGGCTAAAAATCAAGAGGTGCTGGCTCATTATCGCACCGCGCTAAGAGACTACAAGGAAAACACCCGTTTGCTAGAGCAACTTCAGGCAGATATTCACAGTACAAATGCGGAGCTTGATTTCAATCAATTTCAATTTGACGAACTACAGGAGGCGCAATTACAGGAGGGCGAGCAAGAACAGTTGGAAGAGGAAATCAACCAGCTTGAAAACGCGGAAGAGATAAAGCGTGGATTGCTGGGCGCTTCTCATCTGCTCGGAGAAAGTGAAACATCCGTTAATCAAGCTTTGAAGGAAGTGTTGCAACATTTGCAAGCTGTCCAACGGTATTTACCGGCAGTCAGCACGCTAACGGAACGCCTACAAAGTGCCCAGATTGAAGTAAAGGATATCGCGGATGAAGTTGATGCGCTAGGGCAGGATGTGCACATGGACGAGAGTAGGCTGGTTACAGTTAATGACCGGCTCAGTGTGCTGTACAACCTCCAGAAGAAACACCGCGTAGAGAGCGTATCCGCTTTATTGCATTTGCAGAATGAGTTAGAGCAGAAGATATTGGACGTAGCCAATAGGGAAGAGCGATTATCCGCTTTACAAGCTGAGGTAGAGAAAAGCCTCTTGATCCTCGAGCGTGAAGGAAGGACCCTTCATGAATCGCGGGATGCAGTGCGCGAACAAGTGGAAGAGTATGTGCAAGCCGTATTAAGCGAAGTGGGTATGGGCAATGCGCAGTTAAAGATAGCGCTGGCAATGCTACCTGTCGACCAGTTTAAGTCCAGTGGTGGTGATGAAGTGCAGTTCCTTTTTTCTGCGAATAAGGGGCAGGCGCTACAGCCGATCCACCGTGTTGCTTCTGGTGGCGAGCTCTCGCGGGTTATGCTTGCAATCAAATCCCTAGTGGCTAACAGCTCTGCCTTACCGACGATCATTTTCGACGAGATCGATACGGGAATCTCGGGCGAAGTAGCTTTGAAAGTAGGTCAAATAATGGAACGTTTAGCTGCGAACATGCAGGTGCTGGCCATATCACACTTGCCGCAAATTGCGTCAAAAGGCAGGACGCACTTCAAAGTATATAAAATCGACGAAGGCGAAAAAACACGAACGAATATCATTCCCCTAACTGCCGAGCAACGTGTCTTGGAGATAGCACAAATGCTGAGTGGCGCAAACCCCGGTGAGTCTGCACTACAACATGCTAGGGAGTTGATAGGGTAAGGAAGCTATTCAGAGTTTAAAATATAAAAAAGCGTCATTGCGAGAAAGTATGACGAAGCAATCTGCTTTTTTGAAATTGTAGATTGCTCCGTTATCATACCTTTTTTTATAACAGCCTTTGTGTCTCAGTTGCTGAACGTTCTGTTTTAATGTCAATATACTATTATCTAATAAGCCCTTGTCGGAATTACTTTCAAACTGAAATATTCGTTTTTATATTCATGCAAAGCCAGTCTACCTCTACTTTCCGTTCCTGATATTACCGGATGTCCAAAATCTACGAATACCGAACCGAGGTCATCATCTCCCGCAGTTCTCCTAATAGTTATTTCCTTCGTGAAGGTTTCTTTGCTTGAACTTCCAAAGTTGAAACCAAGTTTTAAGCCGCTGTCTACTCCTGCATTTACTGAAAAGTTTGCCGCAAACTCATTAGTGACGCTTTCTTTTGTTTCAATAACTTCTTGCGAATCCACTTCATATAATGAAATTTTCCATAGTGGAGCGTTACTCTGTATATCCCAATTTATGATCGGAAGATTAACTATTATTTCGTTACTACCCGTGACGCTGCTCCCGCCCCTAGGGCTAGGTTCGAGTACATAAACAATTGTTAGCTTTTCACGTCCGCTTTCTACTCTTCTATTTGTAGTGCTATATGGAATGTGGAATAGCTTAGTAGGTGATATAGGGTAATAAATGTGGTGTGCATTCCCAACACCCTTTTTGTTATTTATCAAGATGTCAAACCTAAATTCAAATTGTCCATCTGTCCATGCATTTTTTTGAATAATCTCGTTTAATTGAGCTCCGGCAGCTCCAAAAGGTATATCAATAATTTGGGAGGAATTAGGAGTTAAAACGGGATCTCCAGTTTGATCACTTATCTTTGAAAGGGCGGCTCTTGATATTGTAAAAGAAACAATGGTTTCAACCATATTTAAGTTTAAACGTCCCGTTGGGTTTTCTTCGGTTAAATTATAGTAGATATGATCCCGTTGCCATTTCTCATTACTCACGCCAAAAAGGTTAAAGGCGCGCACTATGGATGGATCGATATTTATGCCGCTACTCGTACGGTAACTCGGTTCACTTGCGGTCGTTCCTCTACGGACTTGCTGTTTAACTTGTCCGTCGAATGCGGATGATACAAATTCGAAGGAAGGGCTTCCATTAGCTGCGTTTGTGCTACTTCTTAAATTCTGCCCGTCTTTAACTTTAATGCGCTCATTAGGCTTAACTACCAAAACGGGGAAACCGGGAACTTCATTACTGCTTAACGTCAGCAATTCTTCCCCATTATCGTAGACTGGAATGTTACCGTCACTTTTCATAATGTTTGTCGCAACCATAGGAACCTCATTTGCGCTATCCCAGGTATCAGGGCTGAATTTGCTCATGGTAATGGTGGGAACGAAAATAGTTAACAGCGGAAGGCCTTTTTCAATAATATCCAATTGATTAGGATAGCTTTCATAAGCCCGTAATACATCTTTAAAGGTCTCATTGTTTTGTACTTGTCTATCTTTTATAAAATTGTAGAATACATCATGGTCGTTATCTACTTTTCTTAATGCTTCTTCTTTAATGAACTTGCGAAGTTCAGGGTTGTCAACAACTGCTTTCGAAAGCACGATGGCAAATTCGTTGTACAATTTAACCCGTTCCAAATCACTAATTTGCATGGATAAGTCACTTTCATTCTCCGTACCGATTCGATCTTTTTGGCAACTTGCTAGCGCCAGCGTAATACATGCGATGAGCATGCGTAAGATGTTTTTTTTCATAATTTAATGTTTTGATATATTGATAAAACACAAAGATTGCATGATTGTTTTCTTTGATGTAAATTATATTTAGATTAATGTTGTTTTTCTGTTAGTTTATTTGTTAAAAAATTATTTATTATCATATTTTACTGTTGATATGTTCAGTATTTTAAGCTTTTTGCGGATATTTTATATACGACTAAGTAAAGAATATTGAAATTATAGCTTAGCAAAAGAATTGAGCATGCTATACGGGAAAGGTACTAAGAGTGTACAGGAAAGGTACTAAGAAGGTAGAGCGTTTGGTAGCTCTGGCGTAGGTTTATAGCACAGTGACTGTATGTTTCCATGCAATTACCTACGCTATTTACTTAGCGCGCGAGCGATAAGTTGGAAGATTACTGAAGCTGTACGGTTTATTCAAAAATGGAGGTGCTTAAATCGAAATCATTTAACAACAGTTAACGAAGTTTAAAGAATGTTTTATGCCGTCGCAGAGGCTTAGTTCTTACATTATTGAGTAATATGGTTGTTCGATTAAAATTGTCGATCCCCAAAGATTCAGTGTGATCTCTGTTTTTTTAAGTGGATTGTTCTGGTATTTGTAGATATCATCCAAAATAACGTATCAAAAATTTGAAACTGGCGTTTTTTTAAAGTAGTTAAATGTTTGACTTGTGATAGCTACATATCCGATGGAAAAGTGAATTGCACGTTATATTAACTAAAGCAAACTTGGCTGTTGCATGCATTCGTACTAGGAAATTTAGCAAATAAGGCTTCGTATGAAGTGAAAATTATTAAACGCTTGGGCGTAGCTATGCTGTGAACAAGCCGCGCAACTAAAATGAAAAAAAATGATTAGCATAAGCGAATTATGTCCGTGAAATCACCAAAGTAACTTTTGTAAGAGCTATCTTAAATATCAAGCAGACTAATTATAGAAGTCTTTGCTAGAGCTTCAAAGGTAGTGAGTGGATTGGATGAGCCTTCAGTTAATGCATCGGATCATGCTACATGTTATAGAAGGTATTATCAGAAGGGGTAAATCCCGAGCACCTGTGCAGTACCATACTCGGGATTTATTCTTCATTTTAGTGCTTAAGGACGATATCTTTGATGGAATGCATCGAGCCTGTGGCTACTCGTTAATCTACGAAGTCAGCCGATGTTATCGTAACTTTGACGAATATTCTTGGAGGTACTTCCACGAAAAAATCACCTAAAATAGGATCCTCAGCCTTGATATCTACATATCCTACGCCATATTGAAAGCTGTAAGATTTACCAGATTGTGTACCAATAGATTTATATGTTACTTCATTATCGTCGCTATAGGCAACCGTGACCACGTCTTGTCTTAAGCGCTCGAGCGTAAGTTCAGGGACTAATAATCTTAAGACTGCTTGATTGTCAGTCCCTTCCCACTGGTCAGCAGTTCGTTCATACACCAGTGTAAAACTAGGTAAAACAGTGTCGTAATACTCCTTTGTACAGCTTGTACCTACTGCTAAGGTTGCCGTTCCTAATAGAAAGGCCAATAGAATTTTCTTCATGGTATAGTGTATAAGTTTTTTAAAATAATGTTCTCTATATTTTATAAAGACGTTAAAATGTGTTAATGGTTTAAAATTATATCAAAAAATAAGCCATAAAAAAGCCCCATTGTAAAAATGAGGCCTTTCAATCTATTTCGAAAAAGATTTACTCCTTTTCTGTATCATTCTTATCGTCTGGTTGCGTCACATCAGAAGCGATGGAATTATCCGAAGCGTCTGGATTAATCGCATTGACAACGATTTCTTGACTCTCCTCACTATAGTCGATATTTAACTGGGAGCCGTTTTTCACTTCCCCTTTCAATATCTCTTCAGCAATAGGATCTTCCAAATATTTCTGTATTGCACGTTTTAACGGACGAGCACCAAAGTTGCTATCGTAGCCCTTTTCTGCAATAAAGTTTTTCGCTTTATCTGTTAAGGTAATATGGTAACCCAATCCCTCGATACGATTGAACAACGACTTAAGCTCGATATCAATAATTTTGAAGATATTCTCTTTGCTTAAAGAGTTGAATACAATAACATCGTCAATACGGTTCAGGAACTCAGGTGCGAAAGCTCTCTTCAAGGCTGTCTCGATAACGCCACGCGAATGCGAATCTGCCTGATTAGTCTTAGCTGCGGTCGTGAAACCTACACCTTGACCAAATTCCTTCAATTGACGAGCACCGATGTTAGACGTCATGATGATGATCGTATTTCGGAAATCGACCTTACGGCCTAAGCTGTCTGTTAGCTGACCTTCATCCAATACTTGTAGCAACAAGTTGAATACATCTGGATGGGCTTTTTCAATCTCATCCAATAACACGACAGCATACGGTTTACGACGTACCTTTTCAGTCAACTGTCCACCTTCTTCATAACCGACGTAGCCTGGAGGCGCTCCCACTAAACGGGAAACAGCAAATTTCTCCATATACTCACTCATGTCAATCTGAATCAGCGCGTCTTCAGAATCAAACATAAACCGGGCAAGCTCTTTCGCCAACTCCGTTTTACCTACGCCCGTCGGTCCTAAGAATACAAAGGAACCAATTGGTTTTTTAGGATCTTTTAAACCCGCACGTGTGCGTTGGATAGCTTTCACCAATTTCTGAACAGCGTCATCCTGACCAATGATTCTTCCCTTCACGGCTTCGCCCATATTCAACAGCTTTTGGCTGTCAGATTGGCTAACGCGTTGCACAGGAATACCTGTCATCATGGCTACTACTTCAGCAACATTGTCTTCGGAAACGGTATATCTTTTTGATTTCGTTTCTGCTTCCCAAGCTGCTTTCTCTTTCTCTAATTGATCTAAAAGCTTCTTCTCCGTATCGCGTAACTTAGCGGCCTCTTCATATTTCTGGCTACGGACAACCTTGTTTTTCTCTACTTTTACTTCCTCAATTTTCTCTTCAATATCGATGATTGACTGTGGAACATGGATATTGTTAAGGTGCACACGAGAACCCGCTTCGTCCAAAGCATCTATTGCCTTGTCTGGTAGAAAACGATCAGTCACATAACGTGTTGTTAACGAAACACAAGCCTCAATAGCATCAGGAGTATACGTCACATTATGGTGCTCTTCATATTTGTCCTTGATTCTGTTCAAGATCTCGATAGTTTCATCGTGCGAAGCAGGCTCAACGACCACTTTTTGAAAACGACGGTCTAAGGCGCCATCTTTTTCGATATACTGGCGGTATTCGTCTAGTGTTGTAGCACCTATACACTGTATCTCGCCGCGGGCTAAAGCTGGCTTGAACATATTGGAGGCATCCAGCGAGCCAGATGCTCCGCCGGCGCCAACGATGGTATGAATTTCATCGATAAATAGGATGACATCCGGCGATTTTTCCAATTCATTCATAACGGCCTTCATCCGCTCTTCAAACTGTCCTCTGTATTTCGTTCCAGCTACCAGCGAGGCTAGGTCAAGCGTCACGACGCGTTTGTTGAAAAGCACGCGCGACACTTTGCGTTGCACAATGCGTAAAGCAAGACCTTCGGCAATGGCCGACTTACCCACACCGGGCTCACCAATTAAAATTGGGTTGTTCTTCTTGCGACGTGATAAAATTTGCGATACGCGCTCGATTTCTTTTTGACGCCCCACAATTGGATCTAGTTTGCCTTCTTCAGCAGCTTTGGTCAAATCGCGGCCAAAGTTATCTAAAACAGGTGTCTTGGATTTAATGTCTGATACTTTCTTTGGCGCCGTAAATTGTTGGTCGTCCTCAGCGAAGTCGTCATCGCCTGTAGGCGAGCTCGATGCTTCATCCGTAATCGTCGTTTTGTTTTGCTCTACTTCGCTCTTGAATAAATCGTAAGTAATGCTGTATTGCTGCAGTACCTGCGAGGCAATGTTTTCCTCATCTCGCAAAATAGCTAGTAACAAGTGCTCCGTTCCGATAATGTCGCTTTTAAAGATCTTAGCTTCCAAATAGGTTATTTTAAGAACCTTCTCCGCCTGCTTTGTGAGCGGCATATTTCCGATTGGTGCTCTAGACATCGACGAACCTTTCACAGCATCCTCGATAGACTGCCTTATAACTGCCGTATCAACTCCAATATTTTTTAAAATTTTTATAGCAACTCCATCGCCCTCCCGAATCAACCCGAGCAAAAGATGCTCTGTGCCGATGTAGTCGTGGCGAAGCCTTAGCGCTTCTTCTCGGCTGTAGGAGATGACATCCTTTACGCGTGGTGAAAATTTTGCTTCCATGTATTAAACCTTTCCTTTGTTAAATGATAGGATGATATAAATGTAAAAAATAAATTATAAAACCTATGCCGTTGTCTATAGATTTTATCAACAATTACGCCACAGGCGGCGAACTATCAAAATGGCAGTCTTTCCGAAATAAAAATGACTATATTTGTACAAATAAGTTGCATTTTACAATTACCTATGTCTGACGAAAAGATCATTTTTTCAATGGCTGGCGTAAACAAGATTTACCCACCTCAAAAACAAGTTCTCAAAAATATATACCTGTCCTTTTTCTATGGAGCTAAAATAGGGGTCATTGGTTTAAATGGCTCTGGAAAGTCTTCCGTGCTTAAAATCATCGCTGGCCTCGATAAATCTTATCAAGGGGAAGTGGTCTTCTCTCCAGGCTATTCAGTAGGCTATTTGGCTCAGGAGCCACAGCTTGATCTGGAAAAAACAGTGCGTGAAGTTGTAGAAGAGGGCGTTGCGGAAACAACGGCTATTTTGAAGGAGTATGAGGAGATCAATGAGAAATTTGGTCTTCCAGAAGTCTACGAAAACGCGGATGAAATGGATAAATTGCTTGCCAGACAAGGCGAGTTACAGGATAAAATAGATGCCACAAATGCCTGGGAGCTTGATAGCAAACTAGAGCGTGCAATGGATGCGCTACGTTGTCCTGAGCCGGATGCGGTGATTGCCAATTTGTCAGGAGGGGAGCGCAGAAGGGTGGCACTTTGTCGCTTACTCCTTCAGGAACCGGATGTTTTATTGCTCGATGAACCCACCAACCACTTGGATGCGGAATCTATTGACTGGTTAGAGCAGCATCTACAACAATATAAAGGTACCGTTATCGCGGTTACCCACGATCGTTACTTCCTGGATAACGTTGCCGGTTGGATTCTAGAACTGGATCGAGGTGAAGGTATCCCTTGGAAGGGGAATTATTCTTCTTGGTTAGACCAGAAAGCGAAGCGTTTGGCGCAAGAAGAGAAGCAGGAAACGAAGCGACAGAAGACTTTGGAACGGGAATTAGAATGGGTGCGTATGGCTCCCAAAGCTAGACATGCCAAGTCTAAAGCCCGCCTCCACAACTACGAAAAACTAGCTTCTGAGGAAACGAAAGAACGCGAAGATAAGTTAGAACTTTTCATTCCGCCCGGGCCACGTCTTGGAAATGTGGTTATTGAGGCAAACAACATTTCGAAAGCATACGGCGATAGAATCCTTTTCGAAAATCTGAGTTTCTCCTTACCACCAGCCGGTATAGTGGGTATTATTGGCCCCAATGGAGCTGGAAAAACAACCTTATTCCGGTTGATTACTGGACAAGAAGAGCCAGACGCTGGAACGTTCCGCGTGGGCGAAACCGTTGCCCTAGGGTATGTGGATCAAAATCATGATGATCTGGATCCTGAAAAGTCAGTTTGGGAAAACATTACAGATGGTAACGACAATATTCTATTGGGGAATCGGCCAATAAATTCCAGAGCCTATGTTTCGAAATTTAACTTCAATGGTGCAGACCAGCAGAAAAAAGTAGGCGTACTATCGGGAGGCGAGCGAAACCGCGTGCATTTAGCAATTACCCTTAAGAAGTCATCAAATGTACTGTTGCTGGATGAGCCTACGAATGATATCGATGTGAATACGCTACGCGCATTGGAAGAGGGAATGGATAACTTTGGCGGTTGTGCCGTAGTCATCTCCCACGACCGTTGGTTTCTTGATAGGATCTGTACACACATTCTGGCTTTTGAAGGCGATTCACAGGTTTACTTCTTCGAAGGGAATTACACCGAGTACGAAGAAAACAGAAAGAAACGTTTAGGCGATGTCGCTCCAAAACGAATAAAATATAAAAAGCTTGTAAAATAAGCATGGTTGACTCCGCAAAGCTTTTAGCCGCTATTATTGATAATGCGATCGATGGGATTATCACCATCGATAGTCGGGGCATAGTGGAGTCTATTAATCCGGCAGCTTCTGCGCTCTTCGGGTATGAGCCCGAAGAGGTGATTGGTAATAATATTGCTATGCTTATGCCTGAACCCGACCGAAGCAAGCATGATGACTACATTTCCAGTTATCAGCATACCGGGGTCAAGAAGATTATTGGTATCGGTCGGGAAGTACTAGGTCGAAAGAAGAATGGAGTGACCTTCCCATTTCGATTGGCCGTGAGCGAAGTCTATTATCAAAATAAGAATATCTTCACGGGCTTTATCCATGATCTTACCAAAGAGCGTGCAGCAGAGGATGAACTCCGAGAGCACGCTATCAAGCTCGAGGCGACGGTAAGCGAGCGTACGAAAGATTTGATAAAGTTGGTCTCTGAACTCGAAAAAGCGAAATCAGACGTGAGCCTGTCTTTGGAAAAGGAAAAGGAACTCAACCAAATGAAATCACGATTTGTTTCGATGGCGTCGCACGAGTTTCGTACACCATTAAGCTCGGTGCAATTATCCGCTTCGTTGATCGAAAAATATGTGGAACGGCCAGATTATCAAAATGTCATTAAGCATACACACCGGATTCGCGGTGCGGTTCAGCTATTAAACAATATTCTAAATGATTTTCTTTCCTTAGAGAAATTGGAGGCTGGCAAAGTTGTTGCCAACAAATCCGATATAAATTTGGTGCAATTGGCTGAAGAGATTACGGAAGAAATGCAGATGATTTGCAAGAAAAATCAACACATTGTATATCAACATACCGGTGATGTAGGTGTCTTTTACCTGGATAGCCATTTGGTGAAAAGTAGCATCATAAATTTGATTTCCAACGCAATAAAATATTCGGGAGAGGATACATTTATCGAGTTTTCTACAGAAATCAAAGATGACATCTGCGTAATGTGTATTCGTGATAACGGCATTGGTATTCCTATTGAAGATCAAAAAAGCCTATTTGAACCTTTTTTTCGCGCACAGAATATCGGAAACATTCCAGGGACTGGCCTGGGGCTTAATATTGTAAAGCGCTATGTAGAACTCATGGACGGTATCATGGAGTACAGCTCTGCAGTGAACGAAGGCGCTACATTTAAAATGACTTTCCAGCAATAGTAAGAGAATAATGGCAAAAAAAATACTGATCATTGAAGATAATTTCGAAATCCGAGAGGGGACAGCGGAAGTACTTTCCCTGACGGGCGATTACGAAATATTAACTGCAGCAGATGGAAAAGTAGGTGTTGATCTGGCCATAAAGAACAAGCCCGATCTTATCCTTTGTGATATTATGATGCCCGAGTTAGATGGCTATGGCGTGCTATACATGCTGAGCAAAAACGAAGTGACGGCTGGCATCCCCTTTATCTTTATGACCGCCAAATCTGAACGTGCTGATTTGCGCAAAGCAATGGAAATGGGTGCAGATGACTACCTCACAAAGCCGTTTGATGATATTGAGCTGCTGAATGCCATTGAGAGCAGATTGAAGAAGAGGGAGAAATTGACCGGTAATGCTGCACAAAAAGCTCACCTTCATCTGAGTGACGATGAACAAAACTATTTATTGCGGGATCTAGTGAAGGATGCTCGAGTGAAAGTTTTCAAAAAAAAGCAGTCTATCTATGAAGCTGGCGATTCTCCTGTATTTGTTTACTATCTGTTGAAAGGAAAGGTGCGAAGTTTTCTTTTTTATCAAGATGGAAGAGAGCTTTCCACAGACATTCATATCCCCGACACATTTTTCGGGTATGAAACGGTATTGCTCAACGAAAAATATAGCGACAATGCCTCCACTTTGGAAGATTCGGAAATTGCGCTTATTCCTAGGGAACGCTTTTTCGAGTTGCTATACAACAAACCTTCGATTGCTAGCAAATTTATCAAATTGCTATCGGGCAATATCCGGGAGAAAGAAGAACAAATGTTGGGCTTCGCCTACGATACAGTGCGTAAACGTGTAGCAAATGCGCTCGTTAATGTGGCTGAAAAGACCAAATCCGCTAACAGCGAAGACGAAGTGCTCATCCGTATCTCGCGTGATGATCTGGCTGCGCTAGCTGGAACTGCCAATGAGACGATCAGTCGTATGCTAGCCGATTTCAAAGACGAACGTCTGATAACGAAAGAGGGGAACGCGATTCGCGTCTTTTCTATCGCTAAGTTGAAGCGCGTAAAATTTTAATTCCAGCGGCTATATCCCTGACGGTTTTTCAAAATAGATAAAATAGCCCGTTGCGGTCTTAAGGAATATTTATTCCGAAGGGCCGTTTTTTTGTGTGACCAGTATCATTTTCTTTCTTGATGCAACACATGCAGGCCTACTCCGGCCTGTGGTAATTTTGTACATACAATTTACAGAAGAACCTCATGAAAGCTGTCGCTTATAATATAAAAGATTTTGAGAAAGAGCTGCTTGCACTTGCCAATGGGAAAGTTCATGATTTGACATTGATTTCCAATCCCCTCAATGGTAATACTTTGCACTACGCATCTGGAAAAGAGGTGGTTATTGTGTCTCATGACGATACGTTAAGCGCAGATATCCTAGAGCAATTAAAGGCTGCAGGCATTCAAAAAATTGTCACCCGTTCATTAACTACCGACCATATCGATCTGTATCGCGCGGCAGACTTAAATATACAAGTGGCAAATACCCCTTATGCTGATCGGACACCGAAAGGCGTTGCCGAACAAACAATTCGGAACCTCAATTTATGGGATAGTGGCCGATGCGTAGGCACGGCTTGTTGCTGCGTGAAAGATTGTAAGGTTACACCCCTAAATACCGAAGGTAATGAGAAATATACCGGTTAGTCTAACCGAAAAATATAATGTAGCGGCTCCGCGCTACACCAGCTATCCTACTGTCCCATTTTGGGATCAGGATAATTTCCGGACCGAGGCTTGGGTAGATCGTTTGAAAGCGACCTATGATAGTTCGAAGCATACAGGAATTAGTCTATATGTGCATCTGCCATTTTGCGAAAGCCTCTGCACTTATTGTGGTTGTAATACGCGAATTACGAAAAACCATTCGGTAGAGCTGCCCTACATCGCCCATTTACTGAAAGAATGGAAAATGTATAAAGAAATATTGGGGCAAGATATTCGAATCACTGAAATGCACTTTGGCGGAGGAACGCCTACCTTTTTTCAAGCAGATCATCTAAAGTTATTGGTTTCGGGTTTGTTGGATGGCACCTGTAGCACCGAAGACGCTGTGTTTTCTTTTGAAGCACATCCGGCGAATACATCAAACGAACATCTCCAGACCTTATATGATCTTGGCTTTACGCGGTTAAGCTTGGGGATACAGGATTTCGATCCGGAAGTGCAATATGTCATCAACAGGCACCAAACAATACAAGATGTAGAGGCTGTCGTCAACGTGGCCCGGAAAATTGGCTATAGTTCGATCAACTTCGACCTGATTTATGGATTGCCGCGCCAAACCAAAGCAAAAATACAACATACTATCCAGCAATCGCTGGAACTTAAACCAGATCGCATTTCCTTTTATAGCTATGCGCATGTCCCGTGGTTAAAACCGGGGCAACGTCGATTTACGGAATTCGACCTACCTGTGGGCCAGGATAAGTTAGCACTATACGAACTTGGAAAGGCGATGATCGAACAAGCGGGTTATCGTGACGTGGGAATGGATCATTTTGCGCAAGCAACAGATGAATTGTTCAGGGCAGCAGCTGCCGGACGCTTACACCGGAATTTTATGGGCTATGCCGACCGCTACACACCGCTGCTTCTTGGGATCGGCGTATCGTCTATCAGCGACGCCTGGAATAGTTTCGCCCAAAATGTGAAGACCGTAGAGGAGTACTATCGATTGTTGGACGAGGGGCAGCTACCAATTTTCAAAGGACATCTTTTGAATCAGGAGGATTGCCGTATTCGGCAGTATATATTGGACATGATGTGCCGTTCATCTGTTGAGCTAACGGCGGATAGCGAATTGTCTGACATTATCCTCTCACGTTTACAAGCATTAGCAGAAGATGGATTGCTTGATATTACAGGGGCTTCGGTGCGCGCAACAACTTTAGGCAAATCTTTCTTAAGAAATATTTGTATGGCCTTTGATCAACGGCTTCAACGCGCGCAAAATGAAGAAAAGATCTTCAGTCAGGCAATATAATAGAATCACGTGAAGAATAGTACAGGAATCATAGGGATGGCAACGTATAAACTTGTGGAAAACAAATCAGCATGCTACCATTGTGGCGATGCTATCGGAATAGAGGCAACTTCCTATCAGGTGGATGAGTATCTTTTCTGTTGCTTGGGCTGCCAAACTGTCTATCAAGTGCTCACAGCTAGCGATATGCACAGCTACTACCGCTACAATAGTCATCCCGGCAAATCGCAAAAAGATCCGCAACGGGATCTGTCGTATTTGGATGAGGCAGATATTGTGCGGAAACTGGTAGATTATCAAGATGAGGATCGGACGATTATTACCCTGTACATTCCGGCAATTCATTGCAGCTCTTGTATTTGGCTACTGGAGCATCTTTACAAACTAAACGCAGCCGTCTTAGCTTCTCAAGTTGATTTTATGAAGAAGCAAGCCAGCATAACCTTTACATCGGATAACTTGTCCTTACGCGGTTTGGTGGGACTGTTGACCCAAATTGGCTACCAACCGAAGATCACGCTGCAAGATGTCGTCAAACAGGGGAAAAGCGTAAATAACAACCAGCTACTGGCCAAGATAGCCGTTGCAGGCTTTTGCTTTGGAAACTCCATGATGTTGAGCTTTCCGGAATATTTCGGAATGGATGCCTTTGAGAAAAATTATGCCAACGTCTTTGGTTACATGAATTTGGGATTTGCTATACCTACGCTGCTCTACAGCGCTTCCGATTATTTTCGTTCGGCTTGGCAAAGTATCCGGCAGCGACAGCTTAACCTGGATGTCCCCTTGGCTTTAGGGATATTTGTTATTTTTTTACGCACAGCAGTGGAAGTGCTGAGTAAAACGGGGCCGGGTTTTGCGGATACCTTGTGTAGTCTGGTGTTCTTCATTCTTATTGGGAAGTGGGTGCAACAGCGTACCTATCACCATATCTCTTTTGAACGCGACTACCGTTCATACTTTCCTGTTGCTGTAACTGTGGTGGGTGAGCAGATGGACCGTCCGGTACAGCTGGCCAATCTGCAGGTCGGGGATCGGATCCGCGTACGAAACAATGAGATTATTCCAGCTGATGCTATCCTGTTGCAGGGGCGCGCGGCGGTGGATTTTAGTTTTGTAACTGGCGAATCGAAAGTCATTCCGAAATCCTTGGGCGAGATCGTGTATGCCGGAGGCCGCCAGACAGGGGAGGCCATTGAATTAGAAGTTGTCAAAGCCGTATCACAAAGTTACTTGACGAAGCTCTGGAATAACGAAAGCTTTAAGCATTATGAAAAGAAATTTGATACTTTTATCGGCTTTATAAGTAAGTATTTCACGATTGGGTTGGTGCTGGTAGCCTTCTTAGCGGCGACGGTTTGGTTGATTGGTGGCGATCCATCGCGGGCATGGGGCGCATTTACGGCGGTATTGATTATTGCTTGTCCGTGTGCTTTAGCATTGAGCTCGCCTTTCACATTGTCTGCGGCGTTGTCCATCTTCGATCGCAATAAAATGTATGTTAAAAATACAGCAGCGGTAGAGCAAATGGCCGCAATAGATTGCATCGTATTTGATAAAACCGGAACCATATCCTCGCCAAAATCGTCAACAATGTTTTTTGAAGGTAATCTTAGCGCATTCGATAGGAAGCTGCTTTATTCCGCCTGCCGTCACTCGAGTCATCCACTCAGCCGAGAGATTGTTCAGTGGTTGTCCGAAGATCAACCATTGGAGTTAACAAGTTTCGATGAGCAGATCGGCAAAGGAATTCGTGCCGAGATCGATGGACATGTGATCAGGGTAGGGTCGGCTAATTTCGTTGTTTCGGAATCTAAGCGTGTGGAAGGAACGGCTATTTATGTAGCGGTAGACGATCGGATTTGTGGTTTTTTTAAGATAGAACAGTCTTGGCGCGAAGGGCTTTCAAACGTTGTCCGTACCTTAGAAGGCAACTATACGCTGCACCTGCTCTCAGGCGATAATGAACGACACGCGGATGCGCTTCGGACTGTCTTTCCAAAATCGTCGCAGCTGGTATTCAATCAGCAGCCTGCAGATAAGCTACGCTATGTAGAGAATTGGCAAGAGCAAGGATTGCAAGTCTGTATGCTGGGCGATGGTTTGAATGACGCGGGCGCGTTAAAAAAAGCTGATCTTGGTATTGCCGTGTCTGATGATATTAATAATTTTTCACCGGGATGTGATGCCATTTTGGACGGTGTATCCTTTGATAAATTGCCCCGCTTTTTCGCATTTGCTAAAGATGCAGTAAAAGTTATACATATGAGTTTTGCCATTTCATTGGCGTATAACATGGTGGGTTTGAGTTTTGCGGTACAAGGAACGATGTCGCCGCTGTTTGCGGCTATTTTAATGCCGATCAGCACGGTGACGATCATTTCTTTCACAAGTTTAGCGACACGATGGTTTGCGAAGCGTAATGGATTGACGTAAGCGCGACTTTTCTTTCAGACTATGAAGATGTTATAGCGATGAATATTATATTTTTTTTGATCGGTTGCAGTATATTTATTGCGTTAGTTTTCTTAGGCGCCTTCTTTTGGGCGACTAGATCTGGTCAACATGATGATACGTATACGCCATCGGTACGTATTTTGTTTGATAACGAAGTTTCATCGGAAAATGAGCGTACGGTAGAAGAAGAAGTAGTGGAGTAAAGGTTAGGATACGTCAGAAAAAATAAAATGCCTTATTTATCATAAAGCACCTCTTTTTTCTTCGTCTGTTGAGGGCTAGCCTCTTTTGTTTGTTTTAGACCTGATGTCTATCTTTTCGGAGCTCTGCTCAACGAATCCCCAGTTTGTCATGTAATACATGTACGGGTTTTTCTCTAATTTGGTAGTTTTTAACTTTTCTTTTTTAATCATTAATAACCTTTCTTTATTTGTTTACGAAGGTAATGTAACAAAAAGTATTCCAAAATGCAAATTTAATAGGGACCTTTTGTGATCTATGACCAAACATTCTTCACAAATCAGTTTTTAAGCTAGTGTCGCTAAATCATCTATACTGCATAGTAACGTTGTAGTAGCTTCGGGGTTTAAGGGAGGTTTGTAGGGGGGGAACAGTGCATAAGTAGGAGTAAAACTTTGCAATCTTCTGTTTACTCTTGGCAAAGGTTCCATAAATCCCCTCGCCAGGGGGGAGTTTTTTGGTCGCGGATTCTATTGTGCCTGCAATCACCCCGGAAGAATCAGCGTTCCCGCCAAAGGTCTTTGCCCGCCTGCTTTCCGGCCAAATATTCGGCGCATGCGCCTCCGGTAGGGGCCAGCGTATAAAAATATCCCGCAGATCCACAGGTGCTTGCGTGGTTCGGAGAAGAAATAAGCGGGCTGTACTTGCAAGGTATATGCCAAAGTTCTATCTTTGCACCACTCCGCAAGGGAGGGACGATTGAAAA
>NZ_JJMU01000007.1 GCF_000757725.1 Sphingobacterium deserti | reverse complement strand
GGGCTTTTTTTGTGTCCCACCGGAGCCGTTGGTATTGTCCCAAAATTGCCGCGCCGTCGTACCTCCGGCTTGCAATTAAAAGTAAAAATTAAAAAGTTAAAAGTCAAAAAAGTGTACACCGTACCGGTTCTACAGACTATCTACTAATATCTATTTACATTACGCACTACGCACTACCCAATAACAAAATCCATCCCACAACCTTTCCGTCGCATGCCGCGGCAGGGCAAATACTTTTGTAGGGCAAAAGAGTATTCAAAACCCCGTCGCTTGAAACCTTTGCAGGGAGGGCTTGTGCAATGGCAAATGTCTACATATTGCAAAGCTTTCGAGGCGACATTTCGCTTAATAAAGATTGGAAGCAATAAAGTAATGGATATTTTAGCCTCTCGCATTACGCAATACCCATTACTCAATTCTAAATACTAAGTACTACAATCTATTTTCACTACGCACTACCAATCGAGCGAACGATAGGCCTGATCTACAAAGACCGATCAACGGCACTATTACGTTTCATCAAGCGATGGAAAAAGCAGAGCGCTGCCGTGGCCTAGTGGGTATGGGCAGGCATGAGATTATTTCCCGAAATCCAATCTAAAAGGATTTTGGGATGTCATCTAGCCTGACAGGCAGCCTGCTGCTGTGCGTGGGGTTGTGGGCAAGATCGCCTCGATGGAACGAAGATTTTTTGTATACTTTTTCATCTGAAAAAGTATGGCCCCGTCCCGGCTAGGGACAAACGATTTGCCGCATGCCGCAGCAAGTTCAAGTTTCTGTTTATAAAACGGATTGTCCCTCGCTCAAACCTTTCCGCCGCATGCCGCGGCAAAGCAAATACTTTTGAAGGGCAAAAGTATTCAAAACCCCGTCGCTTGAAACCTTTG
>NZ_JJMU01000006.1 GCF_000757725.1 Sphingobacterium deserti | reverse complement strand
AGGAGGTTTGTGCAATGGCAAATGTCTACATATTGCAAAGCTTTCGAGGCGACATTTCGGTTAAAATTGGTAGGAAGCAATAAAGCAAAGAAAGGTTTAACATCTCACTACGCTATACGCATTACGCAATTCTATATACTAAGTACTAACTACTAAAATCTAATCTCATTACGCATTCCCATTTAATTAGGTATCTTTGCAATGCAATGGGTACATTATTAGATAGTGGCGTAAAGCCATACAACCATTACGGCGCTTATTTGAAAGAAAAGTATGATGGGCAGCGCGTATTTAAAGTTATAGTAGATGGAAATTTTACATGTCCGAATCGCGATGGTAGCAAGGGCTATGGTGGTTGTACGTATTGCAATGTAGATTCTTTTACGCCGGATACGGCAAGAAAGATTCCCTCCATTCGGGAGCAAGTTGAAAATGGGATAGAACGTGCAAGAAACTCCTATGGAGCGGAAAAATTTATTATTTATTTTCAGCCCAACACCAATACATACGCTCCTACGCATTTGCTAAAAATGATGTATGATGAAGCGTTAAGCATAGACCCGGAAAATACATTAGGCCTTTCTGTGGGCACACGTCCTGACTGCCTTGATTTTGAGAAAATTGCTTTGTTGGAATCGTACACCGATCGGCTTGATGTCGATCTTGAGATGGGTATGGAATCAATCTACAACGATACCTTGGAGCGAATTAATAGAGGTTGTTCCCATGATGAATTTCTTTCAGCGATGAACATGCTGAAGAATACGAAACTGGAACTTTGTGTACATACCATCTTCGGCTTTCCTTGGGAATCTGAAGAAATGATGTTGGAGTATGCCCACGAGATCAATAAACATCCAGAAATAAAATTTGTGAAATTACACCATTTACATATTGTAGAAGGATCGATCATGGGTGTAAAGTATAAACGGGAACCGTTTAAGCTATTTACGATTGATGAGTATACCGATTTCTTGGCGAGGTTTATCCCATTGCTGAGGCCGGATATCGTCATTCAACGCGTTTTTGGTATTGCGGATAAAGAACTTTTGATAGCACCGAATTGGGGTTATCCTAAATCGAAAATTCAGACACATATCGACAAGGGTCTGGAGGCACGAGGAGTGAAGCAAGGAAGCCTATATGTAGCATAGTATAAAAAAGCGAGAGGAGACAAACTCCTCTCGCTTTTTATTTTAGAATGGATTTTAAATCAGCAGGGGAATAGTTTACAGATTTTAATGTCTTGTTATCACCTTCCCTAAACACTAAAAATAACCCGTCTACTTCCTTGTAAAAGGAATTTACACCTTTTTTTTGGTAGTGAGCTTGGGTGGCGATAGCTTCCTCTTCATTTTTACATGCCTTACTCATGTTGGAGCGTTGCACCTCTTCAAATAAGGTGCTGAATTTGTCTTTTAGACCAAATTCGAGTACCGCCCCAGATAGCACGTATTGGATATCGCATAAGGCATCAGCAATCTCCACGATGTCTTTGTTTTCGATGGCCTCTTGTAATTCCTTTAGCTCTTCAGCGATTAATGCAACGCGCAGCTGGCAACGTCCTTCATCAGGAATGGTAGGTTCCTCCAAAATGGGATGTTGAAATGTTTTATGAAACTCAGCTACGGAAGTCAGTGTTTTTGGATCTGTCATTTTTTGCAATTTTTGCTAAAATACAAAAACTTCAGGTTAGAAAAAAAGGCGCTATTGCAGCGCCTTGTATATTACTTAATTAAATGTTTTAGTTGGACGAGCTCTCGTTCTTCCAAATATCTCCATCTTCCACGAGGTAAATCTTTTTTCGTTAAGTTGGCATAAACCACTCGGTCAAGCTTAACTACATCATAGCCTAACGATTCGAAGATACGACGTACGACACGGTTTTTACCAGAATGTATCTGAATACCGATTTCACGTTTGCTGCCTCCCTGCACGTAGCTTAAGTCGTCTGGTTTTATAAGACCATCTTCTAATTCGATGCCGAACTGGATCTTATTAAAGTCACCTTGCGTAAGGTTTTTGTTTAGTTCGACGTTATAAATCTTACTCACATTATTGCGCGGGTGCGATAACTTCTCAGCTAAATTACCATCATTTGTCAATAGGAGTAAACCAGTCGTATTTCGATCCAAACGTCCTACGGGGTAGATTCGTTCTTTCGTTGCTTTTGCGACCAGATGCATCACCGTGCGGCGTTCTTGTGGATCGTCCGTAGTCGTGATGTAATCCTTAGGCTTATTTAAAAGCACGTAAACCATTTTCTCACGTTTTAAACGCTCGTTATTATATCTTATCTCGTCAATTGCTGGATCAACCTTAGTGCCTAACTCGGTCACCACTTCTCCGTTTACGGATACCACTCCTGAAGTGATCAGTTCATCAGCCTTCCGCCGTGAACAGATACCTGCGTTAGAGATGTAGCGATTTAAACGGATTAAGCCATCATCCTTAGGTTCAGCTGTCGCGATTTTTTTTCGAGGATGAAATGTCTTTATTTCGCTATTCTCTTCGTTATCGTCAAATCTTTTAAACGGACGTTTCGATCTGTCGAAGCCTCGCGTATCGTTGCTAAATTTCCGATCGCGTTTTTCGCGCTCTGGATAACGTTCACCTTTATCGCCGTCGTTTCGTCTGTCTTTTTTCTCAAACTTGTTGAAAGGACGGTCATTGTCTCGTCTTTCTCCTTTATCAAATTTATTGAACCCACGGTCTGTGTCCTTCTTTTCAAACTTGTTGAAAGGACGATCACCGTCTCGTCTTTCTCCTTTATCAAATTTGTTAAAGGGGCGACCAGCGTCCTTCTTTTCATACTTATTGAAAGGACGATCGTTGTCTCGTCTTTCACCCTTGTCAAACTTGTTAAAAGGGCGATCAGCGCTTTTCCGTTCTCCCTTATCAAATTTATTGTAAGGACGTTCGTCGTCGCGCTTTTCTCTTTTATCAAATTTGTTGAATGGCTTATCCGACGGTTTTCTTTCTGTCCGATCGAAACCAGTTTTACCTGATCCGCTTTTTGATGAAGATTGTTGATTGCGACCACTCTTAGATCCGAAGCTTCTTTCGTCACTTCTACCTTTTTTGGAGTTGTCATCACGACTGTTCCTTTTGCTATTGAATGGCATATTTTTCTGGAATTAGGTTACAAAGTTAGTGTTTTTATTTGAATGATCGAAAAAAAGTTGAGTTCTGTAATCACCGTTTAAACATCCGGAAGTAAAGATTTTGAGAAAAGTCACGCTAAGGGGGCGCCGCGTTGGTTTGGAACCTTAGGAAATGCTTTGTATATTTGTCGGCTGAAAAATAAACCAAGCTATTTTTGATCGATGTTAGGTTTTCTTAACCGTCAACTTGATTCGTGGATAGGTAGCAGTAAGGGATTGAATGATTAAAAAAAAGGTACTATGTTCATCTATAGTTTTATCAGTCATGTTGCTGTCGAAGCTATATACAAGCGCAAACTCCTCCTCTAAGAAGGACCCTATTCGAAAGGCTCTTTTGGAGCAAGTAGAGAAAAAGAAAAAGGCGGCCGCGATGACGCCGGAGAAACAGAAAAAGGCTTATTACAATTCGATTCGATTTGCAAATAAGCAGCTTCCGCTGCACAAGCACACGGTAGAGACGAAATTTGAAAGGTATCTCGCAACCTTTTCATACCGTAAACAGCAATCCTATGAGATGCATGCCAAAGCAGCAAAACACCTTCCCAAAATAGCATCTATCTTGAAATCTTATGGCATTCCCGAAGATTTTAAATATGTACCACTTATTGAAAGTGATATGAACCCGCAGATAACCTCGCACCGTGGAGCTGGGGGCTACTGGCAGTTTATGCCCGCTACAGCTCGTCTCTACGGCCTTAAGGTGGGTGGTAAATATGATGAACGCAAAGACCTCATCAAATCTACGCACGCAGCCGCGAAGTATCTAAAAAGCCTTTACAAAGAGTTTGAAGACTGGACGTTAGTTGCCGCGGCGTATAATGTCGGCGGTGGTAGCTTAAAGGCAGCGATCCGGAGGCAGGGAACTACCGACTATTACAAACTCCGCCTTAATCAGGAAACTGGCTCTTATATTTATAAGTTGGCGTCCGTAAAACAGGTTATTGAAAATCCTAATAAGCATGGCTATAAGCGCTATGCTAAATTAGACGATAAATATCAAAGTGTGAATGAACAAAACCTCCTATAAGAGGTGAACATATACGTATAAGAAAGCCCGTTTAGCGGGCTTTTTTTGTGCGATATAACGAACTAGCAGCTATTGTAACCGCTTTTTTCGATAGTGATCAACGTCACTTTTTTCTCGGGTTTCGATCATTAGAATGTCATTGAAATCGCTCTACTTTTACCGCAGAAAATAATAACAAAAGTATGCATTTAGAGCAGTTTAATTATGACAACAGGATTGTGCGCGATTTCGCAGTTGCCACAATTATTTGGGGTCTGGTAGGCATGTCCATTGGCTTGTTGGTAGCCTGTCAGCTGATATGGCCCGAGATGAATTTCCTTACACAGTACAGTACGTTTGGAAGGGTTCGCCCGGTACATACAAATGCTGTCATTTTCGCCTTTGTGGGCAATGGAATTTTTATGGGGGTGTATTACTCCTTGCAGCGCGTGCTAAAAGCGAGGATGTTTAGTGATGTGCTAAGCAAGATCCATTTTTGGGGCTGGCAATTCATTATTGTGGCTTCGGCTATCACGTTGCCCTTAGGATTTACTACATCACATGAATATGCCGAAATGGAGTGGCCGATTGATATTGCGATCACATTGATTTGGGTGGTATTTGGAATCAATATGTTTGGTACGATTATCAAGCGTCGAGAACGCCACATGTATGTTGCAGTTTGGTTTTACATCGCCACGTTTGTAACTGTTGCCGTCCTTCATATTGTGAATTCCATGCAGCTACCTGTAAGCATGTGGAAAAGCTTCTACGTATATGCTGGTGTTCAAGATGCGTTGGTGCAGTGGTGGTATGGTCACAATGCTGTGGCTTTCTTCCTAACGACTCCCTATTTAGGCATGATGTACTACTTTCTGCCGAAAATGGCTAACCGTCCAGTCTACTCATACAAGTTAAGTATCCTTCATTTTTGGTCGCTCATATTTATTTACATATGGGCTGGCCCACACCACCTATTGTATACCTCTCTTCCGTCCTGGGTTCAGTCTCTTGGTGTCGTATTTTCAATTATGCTGATCGCGCCGAGCTGGGGCGGTATGATCAACGGCTTGCTAACACTGCGTGGCGCATGGGACAAGGTGCGTACTGAGCCAATGCTCAAGTTTATGGTGGTCGCGCTAACAAGCTACGGTATGGCTACGTTTGAAGGGCCTATGCTGTCCTTAAAACAGGTTAATGCGATTGCCCACTTTACCGACTGGATTGTTGCACATGTGCACGTAGGTGCATTGGGTTGGAATGGATTTATGACCTTCGCGATCTTATACTATCTTATCCCGCGCGTCTATAAAACTACGCTACACTCAAAAAAATTAGCGAATGTTCACTTCTGGATCGGGACATTGGGAATCTTGTTCTACGCAATACCTATGTACTGGGCGGCTGTGGTACAGGGGCTGATGTGGAAGGAGTTTACACCAGAAGGGGTATTGAAATATCCGAACTTTTTAGCGACGACCTTAGAGATTATCCCAATGCACATGATGCGTGCCGTTGGCGGGGCATTGTATCTAACGGGCGCAATTATCATGACCTACAACCTCGTGAAGACAATTAAAAAAGGAAACCTGCTGGCTAATGAGCCTGCCGAGGCACCCGCCTTACTGCCTTTGAAATCCGTTGAACGCGATCAGCACAGACGCTTAGAGCGTAAACCTATCCTCTTTATGGTGTTGGCACTTATTGCCATCTTGATCGGTGGGATTGTGGAAATGATCCCAACATTTACCGTAAGCAGCAATATTCCGACGATCGCTGCCGTAAAGCCTTACACAGCGCTTGAGCTCCAGGGGCGTGACTTGTATATCCGCGAAGGATGTGTCAACTGCCATTCACAAACGGTACGTCCTTTTCGTTCCGAAACTTCCCGTTACGGTGAGTATAGCAAAGCCGGCGAATTCGTGTACGACAGGCCATTCCTTTGGGGGTCCAAAAGGACCGGGCCCGATCTGCATCGCGTAGGCGGTAAGTATCCGCACAAGTGGCATTTTGACCATTTGCTAGACCCAACGATTACCTCGCCAGGGAGCATTATGCCCGCTTATCCGTGGCTGATCGATCAAACCTTAGATAACAGTACATTGCAAGCAAAGATGCGCGCTATGCGCTCCCTTGGCGTGCCCTATAGCAGCAACGAGATTGATCGGGCACTCATCGATTTACAAAAGCAAGCTACGGGAATCACAAAGGATCTGGCGTCTAACCAAGTGGAGATTCGCTCAGATCGAGAGATTGTAGCCATGATTGCTTACCTCCAACGCTTAGGGACCGATATAAAAGCTGTGGTGCCCGAAGATGCAGCAGCGAAAACAGATCAATAACAGAAAGGAACGACTATGTTTAAGCAAATAACAAACCTACACGGTGACGAGATTTACCTCATCACCTCCCTATGGATTTTTCTCGTCTTTTTTCTTCTCGTGGCGCTTATGCTGGTGTGGATGAAGAAGGAACACATCAACTACATGAAAGATATTCCGTTTGATGAGGCGGAAGAAAAGGATGGAGAACCATTGAATAAAGACTAACATGATGAATACTATATTATTAGCTGTAGATACCACGGCCAAAACTACCGAATGGTATATGGGATCAGGAAAGGTGTATAATGATGTGCTAATTATTGCGCTTATCGTAGTAATGCTGGTACTCCTTTGCTCTTCCATTGTGGTACAGCGCGCCGTAAACGCTATAATCAAGCTCACCATGCCCGATCTAGCGGCAGAAGAGGACGCAAAGCGTAAGAAAAAAATCGATTGGCAGGGACGTTGGAACAAGCTGCTGAGCCTTCGTCCGTTGGAGGAAGAAAAGGATATTGAAATCGACCATGAGTATGATGGGATTAAAGAATTGGACAATCCAATTCCCGCCTGGTTCAATGCGCTATTTTATTCCACATTAGCTTTTGGTATCGTGTACCTGCTTGTTTACCATGTATTCAGCTGGGGACTGAGTCAAGAGCAGGAATATCATCATGAAGTCGCGGTAGCAGAAAAAGCGAAGCAAGAATACTTGGCGCAGGCAGCCAATCTGATTGATGAGACCTCGATCACAGTGGATGAAACAGGCAGCATGGCTGCTTCGGGTAAAGCGATTTTTATGGCGAATTGTGTCGCCTGTCACGGTAACGCCGGAGAGGGAGGTATTGGGCCAAACCTAACCGACGACTACTGGCTACACGGGGCAGACATCAAAGATATTTTTAAAGTGGTGAAATATGGTGTAGCGGCGAAAGGTATGGTACCATGGGAACAGACGCTTACTCCCGGACAGATTGCCGAGGTAAGTAACTATATCCTTTCGTTGCACGGCAGCAATCCGCCAAATGCTAAAGAGCCGCAAGGGGAGAAAATTTCTGAGGCAGCTGCTACCATAGATGCAGTTGCGATAGTGGAGTAGGAAGATAGATAATATATAAATAAAATGAGAACAGTGCCAGCGGAGAACGGGAAACAGGTTCAAGGACTGCAGGGAAAGAGGAAGTGGATTTATGCGAAAAAACCTAAAGGCCGGTTTTATCTCTACCGACAGTGGGTGGGCTATCCGTTGCTACTGTTCTTTTTTGCAGCGCCATTTATCAAGATTAATGGAAACCCGTTTTTGATGTTCAATATCATTGAACGTAAGTTTTCTATTGTAGGTCATCTTTTCTATCCACAGGATCTCTACATTTTTGTGTTTGGGATGCTTATTGTGATGATTGGTATACTGCTATTCACAGTAGTTTACGGCCGGGTATGGTGTGGATGGACATGCCCACAAACGATTTTTATGGAACTTGTTTTCCGCCGTATTGAGTATTGGATAGAGGGCGATTGGCAGCAGCAAAAGAAACTAAATGAGGGGCCGGACTCCGATGCCCGAGCGTGGAAGAAGTTTTTGAAACATAGCATCTTCTTTGCGTTATCATTCTTGATTGCGAACACCTTTTTGGCCTATATCATCGGTATTGGCCCTTTAGCTCAGATTATCGTCGACCCTGTTTCGAAGCATCTTGCTGGCTTTACTGCAATTCTACTATTCGCATTGATATTTTATGCTGTGTTTGCACATGTTAGGGAGATCGTGTGTACCACGATATGTCCTTATGGTCGATTGCAAAGTGTACTGCTTGACGATCAAAGCTTGACCGTGGCCTATGATTTGCATCGCGGTGAACCGCGAGGTAAAATACAGAAAAATCAATCAGCGCAGGGCGATTGTGTGGATTGTAAACTTTGCGTGAACGTTTGCCCTACAGGGATTGATATACGAAACGGGCTTCAAATGGAATGTGTGAGTTGTACAGCTTGTATAGATGCTTGCGATGCCGTCATGGACAAAGTAGGAAAACCAAAAGGTTTGATCGGGTTTTATGCCACAGCGGAAGCGCTCGACAAACCGTCTTTTAAAAAGAAAAATATGCGCGCCCTCGCTTATTCTTCGGTACTGGCGTTTCTCGTCATTGTATTTGCTGTGCTTTTATTTAACCGGTCTGTAATAGGTGGAAGTCTGCTAAGGGCAAATGGCAGTAGCTATCACTTAAAAGCAGATGGTACGGTGGGCAACCTCTATACGCTAGAACTTTTAAATAAATCCGGTAATGAAATGGAATTTGAACTACAAGCCGCGGATCCGCGCTATAGTGTGCAACAAGTCAATCCAATTCATTTATTGAAAAAAGATGGTACAGCAACCTTGAGTTTCTTTCTCTACATCGATAGAAATGATGTTACACAGTATAAGCAAAACATCAAGGTGAAATTGGTATCGAAAGGTAAGTCCGTTTACGTGATGAAAACCACCTTTATCGCTCCGTTGCCATCAAATTAAGAACATTATGAACTGGGGAACAAAAATATTCATAGGATTAGGCGTATGTATGCTATGCATAGTTTGTACAGGCATATACATGGTCGTAAAAAATACAGATAGTCTAGAGGAAGTAGACTACTATGAAAAGAGTCTGCATTACGACGAAGTATACCTAGGGAAGCAAAATTTACTAAGGGATGATGCAGGGCCAGCTGTTCGCGTCATCGGTGATACGCTCTGCATAGACTTTAAGGAAGCGCACAACCAAGGCTATTTAAAATTCAAGCGACCCGCAGATGATACTATGGACACTACTTTACCTTTTGCGACGACAGCAAGTGGCTACAGGGTAGCGATTGCCTCTTTCCAAAAAGGCAACTGGCAGATGGAAATATCATGGGAAAGCGAGGGTAAAACCTATATTTCTGAGCACCGCTTATATTTTTAGGTTATGACTTACTATCATCTTGCTTTTTTTATCGGACTGTTTGGAAGCATACATTGTGTTGCCATGTGCGGTCCATTGATTTTAGCTATAGACAGGCAGCTGGGCTTCAGTTGGCGAGTGCTGCAGCAGCGCCTGCTTTACCAACTGGGGCGTATTATGATGTATGGCTTTCTGGGTCTGCTGTTGGGAGTAGTTGGCAATCTCGCTTTTATGCGGGGCTGGCAGCAGGGCTTTAGTATCGTGATGGGTGTAATTTTAGTCGCATTAGCGATTGTATTCATGTTTGGTAAACGTCACAGCGGCCTTGCTGCTTGGCAAGTGCGTGCATTAAAGCCGTTGACCAAAATGATGGGCTCATGGCTCAATATGCGCGGTGCTGCGTTTTTCGTGGGTATATTGAATGGGATATTACCCTGTGGAATGGTGTACATGGCTTTGGCATCGGCGATGAGCGCAGATTCCGTTTCGGGGAGTTTCTTTTTTATGCTGTGTTTTGGTTTGGGAACATTGCCTTTGCTCTTCGTTTTTTCGATAATAGGGGGAGTATCACGGTCGGCATTTAAGAGTGGATTTAATCGATTGATTCCCTTTTTATATCTCCTTATGGGTGTTTGGTTTATTTTACGGGGAGCAAATCTAGATATTCCCTATTTAAGCCCATTGCTGCATGTCGAAGGAGCGATACATTGTATGTAACATTGTTTAGCGATACCGTATGGTAATTAACGGTACCGCTTTTAATCGCGTTTATTTGAAAAAATATTGGACAAATTTACTGCCAACCGCCGCCAAGGGATCGGTATAGATCAACGTAAGCTTGAAGTTGGCGAGCACCAATATCTACAAGTGAAAGCTCACTATCCAGCGCATTGCTCTGCGCTGTAATGACTTCTAAGTAGGTAGCGTAGCCTCCTTTAAATAACAGCGAAGCATTTCTTACGGCAAGTTGCGAATTCTCTACACGCTTGCGCCCGAGCTTAAGCTGCTCCACTTGTTTTTCCACGGTTACGACCGCATTAGACACCTCACTTACCGCTTCCATAACCGAGCGCTGTAGTTCCAGTTCGGCCTTGTCTCGTTCTAATCTCGCTACTTCGTATTGATTTTTCAATCTTCCGTTTCTAAAGACCGGCCCGGTTAGGTTTCCAACAATGCCGCCTAGGAGTGCTCCAGGTATATTGAACCAATTTTTCGGAAGCATGGAGTTGACACCAAAAACACCGTTTAATGAGAGCTGCGGATAGCGCATAATTTGCTGTACATTCATTTGGGCATTGGCGGATATCAGTGCGTATTCGGCGCGCTTGATATCCGGTCTGTTCCGTACGATCTCGAGGGGCGCCCCGAGTGTAATACCTATCTCGGTATTCATGAGGCTGTCTATTTTGTTGTTACGGCCCACAGCTTCAGGCATCTGCCCAATCAGTACACGGAGCGAGTTTTCCTGAATGGCTATTTCCTTCTCAATCTCTGGAATGAGTGAGGCTGCCAATAGGCGCTGCGACTCTGTTTGCTGTATGGCTAATGCCGTTATTTCACCTGCTTCAAACTGCAGCTGTATCATGCGTAATGTGCTATCATTCAATGTTAAATTTCGCTTTGCAACTTCAATTTGCGCATCCAGCATGATGAGGTTGAAATAGCCTTTGGCAATATCTGCCACCAACACCGTTTGGATTGCATTTTTCGCCTCATAGGAATCCAAAAATTCTGCTTTTAACTGATCTTTTTGATTCGCAATACGTCCCCAGATATCGAGCTCCCAGCTAAATTCTACGCCGCTGGCAAATTGTGATTGATAGTTAAATAGCTTATCTGGCGCCTCGGGACCATCTTGTGCATACCATTTCGACGATGGACCTGCATAAAAGTCCTTGGAGCGGTATTGCCGGTTTACGGTAGCTATATTTGCATCGAAAGATGGAAGATACTCTAGCCTATTTTGACGAAGGTTGCGATTGGCAATTTCAATATTTTTTAATGCGGTGCGCATATCGTAATTATTTGCTAAGCCACTGTCGATTAGTGATAGCAATTGCGGATCCTTGAAGAAGTCGCGCCAAGAAATATGACCGAAGATTATCGTATCTGCGCTATAGGTGATCGTATCACCGCGAAACTCTTTTGGTAGTCCCAATTCGGGTGGTTGATAGGGCTTGCCCACCTTACAGGCAGATGCAGCAAAAATTAAGGCTATGCAATATAATAGATGAACAAATCTTAAATGTTTCATGCTTTATTCCTCCGTTTTAAATCTTTTTTTGACTTTTTCATCTAAAGTCTTGAATACCACAAACAGCATCGGGATAATAAATATGCCGAAGATAACTCCAGCGAGCATGCCACCGGCGGCACTGAAACTAATGGAGTGGTTCCCTATAGCGGAAGGTCCTACACTCCACATTAACGGTACTAAACCCGCTACAAATGCCAACGATGTCATCAAGATAGGTCTTAATCTTAACTTGGCTCCCATTATTGCCGCGTTGTAAACACTCATCCCTTTTTCGCGTTCTTGAACAGCAAACTCCACAATTAGGATAGCATTCTTGGCCAGCAAGCCTATCAACATAATAAGGCCAACCTGCACATAAATATTATTCTGAAGTCCCACTAGCAAGACAGTGGTAAATACGCCGACTAGTCCCACTGGCACAGAAAGGAGGACTGCCCAGGGCAGTATATAACTTTCGTATTGTGCAGATAGCAAGAAATAGACGAACAGAAGGCTTAGGCCGAATATTAAGATCGTTTGCGAGCCTGATTGGCGCTCCTCAAAGGACATTCCCGTCCATTCGTAGCCGTAGTTGCCGGGAAGCTGTTCGGTAGCTAATCTCTCGATAGCATCCATGGCATCTCCGGTACTAAATCCAGCGGCAGGGGTGGCGTTAACGGTAATGGAATTGTACAGGTTGTAACGAGAAATGGTCTCCGGCCCGATCACCTTCTTTAATGTCATTAACGTTCCAACAGGAACCATCGCACCGTCTTTGTTTCGAACGAAGATAGAATTTAGCGATTCTGGGTCTGTGCGGAAGTCAAAGTCAGATTGCATATATACACGGTATGTTCGGCCGAAGCGGTTAAAATCGCCCGCATTCACGCGCGCGAAATACATCCGAATGGTATTCATCATCTCCTTGATATCGACACCTAGACTTTTCGCTTTGACCACGTCAATATCAGCTTCGTATTGTGGAAAGTTTGATGCAAATGATGTATATGCATTAGCGATTTCTGGAAGATCGTTGATCTGGTTAATAAAGGTATCCGCTACCATATCGAAGTCACGGATATCTCCACCCAGTCGATCTTGCAGTACCAATTCAATCCCGGCGAAATCTCCAAATCCCTGTACGGTAGGCCGGGGGAACACTTTGAAAGACGCTTCGTTAATTTGCGAAAGGTCGGCACGTACACTGTCCATAAACGATTCGATATTTGGGATGTCTCGCCTTTCGCTATGTGGTTTTAGATTAATATAACCTGCGGCGAAGGCAGGGCTTGTACTACCATCCAACGCGTTGAACCCTGACACGGTTGTCATCCCAGCCACATCATTGTACTTTTGCATAATGCTGTCTGCTTGGCGTAGAACGGCCGTTGTACGCGACAATGAAGCTCCTGGAGGCATAATAAGCGCATAGGTAACAAAACCGTCATCTTCCGTAGGAATAAAACTTTTTGGAGTTTTTACCAAGAAGATAGCGCCGGCAACCGTAATCAGCACCAAACCTAACCATGCAACTTTTTTCTTGGCAATAAGAAACTTAACAGCGGTTACATACTTCGTTGTCAGCCGGTCGAAAGAAGCGTTGAATGCATGAAAGAACCTATTCTTGTACCTGTTAAACTTATTTTCTTTCTTTCCCTCTTCCGCGGCTGCTTCCCCATGTTTCACGGGTTTAAGCAATAGCGCACAGAGCGCAGGGCTTAAGGTTAAGGCATTGAGGGCAGAGATTAAAATAGCCGTGGCTAGGGTATAAGCAAATTGTCGGTAAAAGATTCCGGCGGGCCCTTCCATAAATCCAACGGGAAGAAACACGGCCGCCATGACCATCGTGATTGACAGGATAGCACCGGTAATTTCAGACATGGTTTCCAGCGTCGCGGCCTTGGGCTTCATACCGGTATCGTGCATTTTCTGGTGTATTGCTTCCACCACGACGATCGCATCATCGACAACGATACCGATGGCCAGCACGAGGGCAAACATCGTAAGCACATTCAAGGAAAATCCAAACATGCTCAAGAAGAAGAACGTTCCGACTAATGATACAGGAATGGCTATCGCGGGGATTAAGGTTGATCGAAAATCCTGCAAGAAAATAAATACAATGATGAATACCAATATAAAGGCTTCGAATAACGTATGTTTTACTTGGCTGATCGATTCGTCGATCTGATCGCGTACACTGTAGGATATTTCGTAATGTATGCCTTTTGGAAAGGTCTTAGACATCTCCTCCAAGACTTTGCGCACTTCGATATCAATAGCATGGGCATTAGATCCACTAGTCTGTGTGATATTCAGCGTTAAACCTGGATGTCCATTCACTTTATTGTCACTACCAAGATTGGTAGCCCCAAATTCGATTCGAGCGATATCTTTTAAATACAAGACGGATCCATCCTTATTCGTTTTGATAACCATATTCTCAAACTCCTCAGGCTTGGAAAATCGCCCCTTATGCTTGATAACAGTTTCAAATACTTCATCGGACGTTTCACCGAATTTTCCGGGCGCGATTTCAAAGTTCTGATCGCTCAATGCCTTCGTAACATCTTGCGGGACTAAGTTATATACCGCCAGCTTTTCTGGATTTAGCCATACACGCATCGAATAATCACGCGCCCCGATACGAGAAACCTGTGCAACGCCATCTACCCGTAGTAGGGGACGGATCATGTTAATCTGTGCGAACGCTTGCAAAAACGTTTCATCGTAGACGGAATCTTTATGATCAGAATAAAGATTGATCGTCATGATAGCACCACTTTGCCGCGGTTGCACGGTAATCCCGTTTTCATTTACTTCAGCAGGGATGGTGCTTATGGCCTTCGATATCCGGGTTTGAACGTTTACAGAAGCGATATCCGGATTTGTTCCCGTTTTGAAAAATACCTGTACGCTGCCTGCGCCAGAGTTACTCGCGGATGAGCGTATGTACGTCATATCTTCGACACCATTAATGGCCTCTTCAACGGGAAGTAATACACTCTCTGCAACTGTTTCCGAATTGGCTCCTGGATAACTTAGGGAGACTACTACACTAGGCGGCGCTATTTCGGGAAACCTACTGATAGGTAGCGTTTTTAAACCGACCAAGCCTAAGATAACAAGAATCAAAGAGACAACCGTAGCTAAGACAGGTCTATTTACGAAGGTTTTTAACATATACGTTTTTTAAAAGACACATATCGGCGCAACCGTACCGTGCGGTACAATGGAATGCGAATGACTGACATGAAAAACTAACAACTACTTTTGTTGGATCGGAATTACACTGGAACCATCGGTAATTTTGTCGAGTCCTGATAGCAGAACACGATCGCCCCGGTTTAGGCCTGATGATACAATGTAATTATCTTTACTCGATCCTTTGATTGTGATGGAACGTCGTTCCACCTTGTTATTATTATTTAACACGTATACAAAGGTACGGTCTTGCAGCTCACTTGTTGCAATCTGGGGGATTTGGATCACATTTTTTTTGACCTCAGAAATTTTCAGCGTCCCGGTGCTCCCGCTACGAAGTATGTTTTTGGTATTAGGGAAGGATGCGCGCAGCGAGATTGCACCTGTTGTGCGATCTACCTGTCCATTAACAGCATCTACTCTTCCTTTCTTCACATATTCTTCGCCATCTGCAAGAATTAATGTGGCTTCGGGAAAATTCAATTGGTTGTTACCCAGTTTTATACCCGCAGCACTATCTTGTTTTGCCTTTAGTTTCGTGAAATAGAGAAAGTCGGATTCATTCATGGAGAAGTATACGAATACTTCCTGCACATCGGAAAGTACCGTCAACGGTTCGCTATCGCCTTTGCCCACAAGATTCCCTATGCGTTTTGGAATGCGGCCTATGTACCCGTTTACCGGTGCTGTCAATATCGTGAACTCTTTATTGATTTGCGCGCTGCGAACGGCAGCCGTGGCTTGGTCTAACGAGGCCATTGCTACATCGTACTCCGATTTCGCCGTCTGTAAGCGGACGTCTGAAATCACATCATTCTCTACCAAAGGGCGCAGGCGCTCTACTTCCAGCTTCGCATTTTCCAGCTTTGCTTTTGCAACGTTTTGTGTTGCTACCATATTGTTCAAAACTTCTTGATATGCAGAAGCATCGATCTTAAATAGTTTCTGGCCTTTCTGAACGAAAGCTCCTTCATCTACGTAAATTTCCTTTAAAATTCCTTCAACCTGGGGCCGAACTTCCACGTTCACCTTTCCCTCGATAGTTCCCAAGTAATCCTTTACTGTCACAGCATCACTGATTTCGACAGTATGTACAGGAAGTGCTAGGGCCTTAGTTGCGTTTTCTTTCTCTTCAGACTTACCCGTGCTACAATTTGTTAAGCCCATTGTACTGGCTATAAGTGTTAATGCAAAAGCTATTTGTTTAAAATTAGAACTTTTTAAATTCATCTCTTCTCTTTATCTTGTACGACCTGTAATAAAATTGTAACGGTTTAGTTACATGATGTTTGCAAGTATAACATTTTTTCCTGGAAATATGTTGACCCTTTAACAATTCTTAACGTTAAAATCATGTTACATAATTCAATATTATATTCTTTATATTAATGAGCAATATGCATGTTATGGAGCACTTACAACCGATTCTAGAGTTTATTCAACACTGGTATTGGATACCATTGCTGCTGTTTTACTTCGGAGTAATAAGCACTATTCTCATTGAAAATAGGAATCCCACAAAAACAATTTCTTGGGTATTGGTTATCGTCTTTTTGCCGATTATGGGTTTGCTTCTTTACTACCTTTTCGGACAGAAGTTTAACAAGGTAAAGCGCATAAAACGTATCAATCAGGCGCAAGCTATTCGCCTGAAAAAGGAATGGCAGCATTTGGAGCCTTACATGGAGGAGGACATTTTGCATATCGCCACAAAAATAGGAAGTCTTTCTCGTGTTTTCACATTTTTGAAAAACGAGCGGCTATCCTCGCCTACGGTTGGCAATAAGGTTGCTTTGCTTATCAATGGGGAAGCAAAATTCCCCGCACTTTTGGGTAGTATACGTGCAGCAAAGCATTCCATTCACTTGGAGTACTACATTTTTGAGTTGGATGGCATTGGTCTGCAAGTATTGAATGCATTGGAAGCTAAAGCGGGGGAAGGTGTGCAGGTGCGTCTTTTGGTCGACAGTTTTGGGTCGCCCGATCTGATAAAGTATATGGCTAAACAAGCGCAGTCGAAGATATTATTCAAACCTTTCATGCCTGTCACGTTTACCTCACTTGCCAATAGCAATTACCGAAATCATCGAAAAATTGCGGTGATTGATGCTGCGGTTGGCTACGTGGGCGGAATAAATATATCAGATCGTTACATAAATAGCGAAGAAGGCAATAACGATGCGTATTGGCGAGACACCGCAGTGAAAATAGAAGGTCCTGCGATTAACATGTTGCAAATTGGCTTCTGGAACTCTTGGAACTTGGCTGATGGTCGTCCATTCCTGTTGAGCGACGGCTACCTGCGAAGCATCCCGTCTGACGAGAAACGCGGTGAAGCGGCAACTTCGTTTGTTTCCAGTGATCCGGCTTCTGCCGCTCCCTACAACATGGAAGCTATTTTAACCGCAATTGGCGAGGCCGATAAAAAAATCCAGTTGGTTACACCTTATTATATTCCGAGCGATGAACTTGCCACGGCCTTACAGGTAGCCGCGGCGGCTGGTTTACAGGTCGAACTGATGTTGCCCGAAAAATCAGATAGCTATATCGTGCAGCACGCCAGTCTATCCTTTATTAAGCCGCTATTGGAACGGGGCGTGCAGGTGTATTTTTATAAAAAAGGCTTTATCCATGCAAAGACGATTAACATCGATGGGAAGCTATCTTTCATAGGAACGGTAAACCTCGATACGCGAAGCTTCTACATTAATTATGAGGTTGCCGCCGTCATTTCTGACCCGGAACTTTGTTCGCAATTAGAAAACCAATTTGACCTTGATAAGCTGGATTCTGAACGTATGACATTGCGCGAATGGAAGAAACGAAAAGCATGGAAAAGAGGCCTTGATTCGGTATGCCGGCTTTTGGCGCCACTGTTATAAGCTGTTAAATTCTTCATTTTTGCAATAAAAATCAATATATTTAGCTCCGCGAAAAATGTGTATATTGATGAAAAGATTCTCTATTTGGCTGTTTGCCCTGTTCTTTCTTTGTTCTTCAAAGCAAGTTCTTGGCCAGCAGTTACCGACAATTCCTATTAATACCGTAGTAGAAAAAGTACAAAAATATTTTGGTGTTTACCCTGTGGAAAAGGTGCATGTGCACTTTGATAAACCCTACTATGCCGTGGGCGATACGCTTTGGTTTAAAACCTATTTACACCATAACCTTTATGAGTATGCGCCTAGCAAAATAATATATGTGGAAATGCTTTCCAGCAAGGATTCGCTTATTCAGACCTTTCGCGTTCCATTGAAAGAAAATGGTGGAAAGGGTCAGTTGGTTCTTGATCCGCAGTTTGTAGCGCAAGATAATTATAGGTTTCGTGCCTACACGAAATGGATGGCAAACTTTGACCCTGACTATTTTTATAATAAGATCGTGCCTGTGGGGGATGCTATCAATAAGAAATTAGGTGCAGAGATTACGTTCAATCCTGAGGGAACAAATAAAACGAAGGCAAGTATTCAGTTTAGAGATCGATCAGGAAATCTGTTAGGCAGGCGTAAGATAACTTGGGAGGCTATTGATGGCTGGGATCCTTTTGACAAAGGGAAAGGTGAAACCGATGACATGGGCCGCGTGAACATCAATTTGACGATCAAAGAACGTGAATACCTAAAAAAAGGACGTTTGATCGTGAAAGTAGACGGCGATAAACTCGAGCCGGCACTTGTCGGTAATTATTCCTTACAGCATGCGCTGTGGGATGCTGATGTGCAGTTCTTCCCAGAAGGTGGAGATCTGCTCGCCGGATTGTCAAAAAAGGTGGCTTTCAAGGCGAGCAACGCCGTGGGTAAGGGGTTAAAGGTTTCCGGAAAGATTGTCGATAGCAAGAAAAAAGAAGTTGCGTCATTTACTGATTTGGCCTTCGGAATGGGATCATTTGAATTTGTGCCGGTGTTGGGTGAAAAATATAAGGCTAATATTTCTTTTGAAAATGGCGTGCAACGGACGGTGGATTTACCGGAAGTGAAAGCTGAAGGTATAAACGTAGTGTTATTGAAGGACGATGGCACAAACTTGCAAGTTGGACTGCTGGCTAATGATGCGTTTTATGAAAAAGCAACCAATCAGCCTTTCTACATACTTGGGCAATCTAACGGACATTTGGTGTATGCTGCACAAGCAACCTTGAAAAATTCGTCTGTATTGGTAAATATTCCAAAAGATAAACTGCCAAATGGAATAGTACAATTAAGCATTTTGCAACCGGACGGTAAATTGATTAGTGAACGGCTCGTATTTAACGAATCACAACCCTTATTGGACATTGCTGTAAAAACAGATAAAACAAGTTATACGCAGAAAGAAGCAGTGAAGCTATCGGTGCATGTTGCGCCTAAAGATTCATTGCAAGGAAATTACTCCATTGCTGTTATCGACGAATCTAAAGTTCCCTACGAGGACGATCAGGATTTGGGGATTTTGAGCAACTACCTTTTGACTTCTGATTTGAAGGGTTATGTGGAGCAACCGAACTATTACTTCAATGAGAAACATGAGAATAGGATGGAGGCACTTAATAATTTACTGATGACGCAAGGATTCAGACGCTTCTCATACGATGATCTTATTGCAGAGAAGCTGCCACAGGCACGGTTCTTACCAGAGCAAGGTATTTCCCTGACTGGAACATTGCGTTTAAACACAGGGCGCACTTTCCCCAATGGCGGCCTACTCCTTTCCGTTCCGGCGCGTAATTTAAGGAAGGATACCTACACGGATAATAACGGACGTTTCGTTTTCGAAAATTTGGTCTTTCCTGATTCGTCGAAAGTAACGATCAGCGCCAGGGGGAATGACAATTTTAGAAGTTTGGTAATTAACATGGATCCAACGGAGTTTCCGGGAATTGATCAGGGAAATCCGTATACCGGAAACAATTTACCGAATATCGACAACGCTATGAAAGCTTACCTCACAAATAGTAAAAATGAGTACCGCACATCCATATTAATCGATGAGGTAGAGGTAACAGCCGTGCAACGGAAAACGGTGACAAGTAAAGAGTTTTCAGCGCTTTCGGGGCTTTCCATGCCGGAACATCGAATTGAGGCCAACCGCATAACAGGGTGTAATGTATTGACCATGTGTCTATCAACCTTGTTAACAGGGATTACTTATGACAATCAAACCCTCAAATATTACATCTCTCGTAATTACAATCAAGGGGGGCGTGTTCCGGTACAATTTTTCTTAAACGGTATGCCTATTGACGAGCCTTCATTAAACTCTATTCAACCTAGCGAAATTGAAGCAATAGAGATTTTCCTTCGGGATGATTTAGGTACGGTGAGTAGAACGTATCAGAATGATGGCGTAGTATCCATTTTGACCAAGAAAACCGAGCAAAAGAAGCAACCGCGCATGTCACTTGCCGAGATTGAAAGCATGCTTCCGAAAACAAATATCATTGATATGGTACCGCTGGGGTATGTGAAAGAAAGGGAGTTTTATATGCCGAAGTATACGACTGCAGAAAGCAAGAATACAAACGACTACAGAACGACAATTTACTGGAATCCAGATGTTCGGCTGGACAGTGAAGGAAACGCTACATTCAATTTCTTTAATGCTGATGGTAACGGTAAGTATAAAGTAGTTGTGGAAGGGCAAGATCAAGCGGGAACTATAGGTCGAAAGGTTTACTATTACAACGTTAAATAGTATAGCCCAATAGCTATTACGAGCAAAATAGATCAAAGAAGGTGCTTATTAGCTTGGCTTCGCGCAATTTCGCTGAAGCCCTACGCTATAAGCACCTTCTCTTGTTTTGTAGAAGTTATATCTAAAAGTCTCGCTGAGTATTTGGTGCGGAGCCTGTGAGGTTTATAAGTATCAGCGCACCAGATAAGCTACATCTACTTTATCCATTATTTATCATCGATCTCTAACTCCGTCTGCTTTACTAGCACCGCATACGAACTTGGCACGATTCCCTTACCGTATCGCTTCGCGTAATTTTTGGTAAACTCGGCGCCGAAGTAGAGTATGGCAGCAGCATAGTAGACGAAAGCAAGTAGGATGATGACAGAGCCGGCAGCGCCGTATGAACTGGCCGTAGCATTATTAGTCAGGTAATAGGATATAAGAGATTTCCCTAATAAGAAGAGCAATGTGGTGAAGATGGCACCCCAAAGAATATCGCGAAAGCGGACTTTTGCATCTGGCAAAAGGGCGAAAATAGAACCGAACAGCGTCGTGATAACTAAGAAAGAAACGGCGGAATTAACCATACCAATCAACTGTATGTCAAGGTCTGGTAGGTATCTCACCGTGTAATTCATCAGCACGCCGATAATACTGCTAAGGATCAGGGATGTCATCAATAAAAAGCCAAGGCCGATGATCATGGAAAAAGAGATCAACCGGTCGAAGATAATTTTCAGCCAGCCCTTTTTTGGCTTAGCTTTCACTCGCCAAATCTCGTTTATGGAGTTTTGGATATCGACGAAGATCGTCGTCGACGAAAATATCAATGCGCCAATACCCACATAGACCCCGATGCTGTTTCTGCTCTCGAAAGATATGCGTTTGATAGCGGAATCTAACATGTTGGCAATATCATTTCCGAACAATTGGTTCAGCTCCCCCATGATCTCATCGCGGGCACCAGTAGGGCTATCCAACTGGCTGCCGTAAAAAAAACCAAGTGCCCAGATCAATATAAGCACAAGTGGGCCTATCGAGAATACGGTGTAATAGGCTAAGGACGCACTTTTTTTTAAACATTTGTCATCTAAAAAATCGTTTACAGTATCAAATAACAGAAGGCCAAAACCTTTTAATTTTTGGCCAATTGTCTCTTTTTCCATATGATTAATGTTCTTCGTATATTTTGTTAATGATCGACTCTGTGTTTTTAAGGATCACTTTCCGTTTCAAACTTAATTTTGGAGTAAGCTCGCCGCCGTCAATCGTCCACTCTTTTGGCAATAGTTTAAATTTTTTGACTTTTTCCCATTGTCCGAAATCGTTATTCAAGCGTTCAATCTCTTTCTGATATTTGTCAACGACATCGGCATTTTCAATGAGTTCGTCTTTCGAATTGAATGCTATTCCTTTGTGCTTTGCCCATTTTTCTAGCTCTTCGAACGCGGGCACGATCAGCGCCGCTGGAAAACGTTGATTTTCTCCGACCACCATTACCTGCGCGATAAGCGTAGATTCCATAAACTTATTCTCGAGCGCTTGCGGTGCTACGTACTTCCCACCGGCGGTCTTAAACATTTCTTTTTTTCTATCGGTGATTTTCAAAAAGCCATCCTTAGTAAGTTCGCCGATATCTCCTGTATGGAAAAAGCCTTGCTCATCAATTGCTTCTTTCGTGGCTTCTTCGTTCTTAAAATATCCAGATGTAATGCTTGGCCCTTTTACCAGTATCTCGCCATCAGTGGCTATCTTCACCTCGAGGTTTTTCAATACGCGCCCTACAGTTCCAAATTTAACATCGGTTTCCACATGTGAATTTACCGCGATAACCGGTGAGGTTTCTGTCAGTCCGTAGCCTTCCAGCACTTTTATGCCTGCCGCCCAAAATACTCTGCCCAACCGCTCTTGAAGGGCTGCTCCGCCGGATATGATTAACTCGATGTTACCGCCCAGCGCCTCCTTCCATTTAGAGAAAATTAATTTCCGCGCTATGCCAAGCTTCAAATTATAAATAGCCCCATTTTTTGGCGGCTCCTGATAGCTATGGCCTAAATCCAATGCCCAAAAAAACAGCTTCTTTTTTATGCCGGTAAGTGCTTTGCCCTTGTCAACAATCTTGTCATAAACTTTTTCCAATACCCTCGGAACAGTAGTAAATATTTGTGGTTTCACATCATTGATATCAACGACAATGTTGTCGAGGTTTTCGGCATAATAAATCTGAATACCCTTGGAAAGGTAGAGGTACACCACCATGCGTTCGAAAATATGGCATAGGGGGAGGAAGCTTAGCGCCGTCTCAGCGTGATCGGGCACCAGATGCCCACAGGCTTCCACATTGCTTAAGATGTTGCCGTGCGTCAAAAAAACACCTTTTGGTTTACCTGTTGTTCCGGAAGTATATATTAAAGTCAGCAAATCTTCGCTATCTACCCCTGCACGTATAGGTGCTAGATCGATCTCGAGAGTTTCACCTTTATCTAGCAGCTCTTGATAACATGTTTTACCAGCTACATCATCAAAAGTATATACCTCAATATCGAGCTGGTGCTCATCCATGGCCTGGTCTATTTTCTTTGTGAGATCGGCGTTGCTAACAAATACCAATTTTGCCCCAGCATCATTTATGATATAAGAAAGGTCTTGTGCTGATAGGGTAGGGTATAAGGGGACGATAGCCACGCCCAATTGATTACAAGCGAAGTCAGTAATATTCCATTCAGGCCTATTTCCTGACATCAACGCTACCTTGTCACCTTTTTGCAGCCCCTTATCTATCAATGCTTTGCTTAAGTTGTCAACGCTCTTTACAAAATCATCTGTCCCATATTTCACCCATTTGCCATCTCGTTTTCCGGCGAGCATAGTCGACTGTGCATACTGCGATTTGTAGCGCTCAATAATATCGAATAACCTAATAAGTTTGTTCATATTCATCAAAAATTAATGGTCTATAATAGTATGTTATCGTACTACTAATATAATGTTTTACAGATGAACAAGCGAATTGTTCGAAAAAAATGTAAGTAAATGATAACAGATTTTAACTTTTCGCATGTAAAAAAAAGTACTATTTTTGAGCTACATTAAATATAATACATACATGAATAAAGCAAGTTGGCCGTTATTAACATTCGGGATCGTTCTGCTTTCTTTCGGGAAGGTTTCGGCGCAATTAGATACGCAGCACGCGGTAGGCGGACGCTTTGGAAGTGCCACCGGATTTTCCTATCGCTATACCCTAGCAGAAGATAGAGCAGTGCAAGGAATTATGAGCTTACAGAGTAATTCGAAATCTAGGCGTTTTAGGCTGGTCGGGTTGTATGAATTTCATAAACCATTGGCAGAGAATTTTTCCTGGTTCTATGGTTTCGGTGGTAGTGTAGGAAGCTCGCGCGATAAGGATGTGGTGAGAACTTGGGTTAATGAAGCAGGACAAACAGTGACTGAAAGAACGGATAACAAATCGGAGCTTGCATTAAGTATTGATGGGATTATCGGTGTAGAGTATGCGATACCAACAACCCCTTTATCGGTGTCCGTAGATTTAAAACCCTATTTTGATTTTCTACAAGAAAGCTCTATTCGTTTGATTGATCCATTTGGATTGACCATTCGTTATAAATTTTAAAAAAAATCATGCGAATATAAGAAAGCCTTCGCTATACAAAATTCTTGTATAGCGAAGGCTTTTTACAGCTTTAGGCTGTTGCGATGGCTAAGAAGCTTGTTAAGATTCGACGACGGAAAGCCATATTTTCCCCAGCACTTTTTCCTCTTCTGTCGCGTCCAGTTTAGGTTGTATATTCCAAAGCTGTTTCCCGCAGTAACGCAGCGGTGCATAAATTACGCGCGTACGCCCGTCGCGTGCAATAAGCAAGTCAACTATCTCTTCATATTGTCCTTGCACCAGTGCGAAATCTAATTCCTTACCGCTGCTGTCCAAACGGTTTCCGTTAATAGCAATAAGTTCGTCGTTGACATTTAAGCCGGCATCCCAAGCTCCGGAAGACCGCTCTACATTTTTGACAAACAGCCTACCATCTTGTTCAACAAGACGAATACCCAACGAAAGTTCTCTGTTTTCGCTATTTAGATCTACCAGCTCGTAGCCTACCTTGTTGAAGAAACTGTTGTAATCCAGTTCGACAGTGGTATGTGCGGCATCAAAAATTTCGCCGAGTTCAACGCCGGTTATTGCTTCTGCTAATTGGCGAAATTCGTCTTCTTCAAATCCTCGGCTTTCCTTCTTATAGAAAGTGTTGTATGCCTCACGTAATACATCGTCAAGTCGTTTCTTTCCATGCGTACTCGCTATGATTTGCGTATCTAAGGCAGCAGCTAGCATCGCCCCCTTATTATAATAGGATATGCTGCTGTTTATAGAATTTTCATCCGGCCGGTATTGTTTAATCCAGGTATCGAAACTGGCCTGGGCAGCGGACTGTATGCGATGGCCTGCTCTATTGTAGACTAAATTAAATTCATTCGCTAAGGCGTTGAGGTATTCTTTAACAGAAAAGAATCCACAACGGCGAATAATAAGATTATCATAATATGCGGTGAAACCTTCCATTATCCAAAGGCCCACCGTATAATTCTCTTCCGCGTAATTAAACGGTCCGAGTGCTTTCGGTCGAAGGCGCTTTACGTTCCATAAATGGAAATACTCATGCGCCGCCAGGCTCAGAAAATTTTTGTAGGAAGCTTCTATTTTATAAGAGTTTCTACTCGTTGCTAGTACGGTAGAATTTAAATGTTCAAGACCGCCGCTACCTGCATTATAGTTATGCGTTATGAATACATAATTGCTATTGGGATTTTCACCCCACAGTGCGGTTTCCTGCTCGATTATCTTTGTGAGATCGCTCGTCAGTTGCTGTTTATTATAAGAACCCCCGCCTACCATGGCAAATTCATGTTTCACATTTGCCGCTTCGAAATACCATATGTCTTGGTTGCCTATTTCAAGAGGCGAGTCAAAAAGTATGTCGAAATTGTCTGCGTAAAACGTATTGCTGGTTGTATCAAGCTTGGGTAGCCCTGTGGATATGTTTTTCCATTGCTCTGGCAAATGTACGGTGACCTGGCTTGGGTAATGGAGCAAGCCGTCCACGTACAAAAATGTTGCAGCTGGGCTGAGGAAAGCATGGTCTGCGTCAATGAAATTTGTACGTACCGATGCTTCAAAGCCGTAGATGCGGTAGGAAACCTTTACAGCTTCAGTAGGGTTGCCTTTGGCTACACGCCAGGTGTTTTTTGATACTTTATTGCATTGCAATGCTTGGCCGGCAGAGGTAGCGTATAGATTTTCGATGTTTCGAGAATACTCCCGCACCAAATAGGAGCCAGGCGTCCAAACCGGCATTTTCAGGTCGATATATTCGCCATCCAATTGTGGGATGACCATTTCTATTTCGACGTAGTGGGCTTGCGGTTCTTTAAAAGAAATGGAAAAGTTTATAGACAATTCAGACATGTACAGTGCTTTTATCAAATAATCCCCACAAAACTAATCTTATTCTTCGGGACATCCAACGGATAATGGAAATGGGACGAATTTTGTGTATTTTAATCATTATCTTTGGCTATAGATTATTTTAATAGTATTTATGATTTTAGTTGCCGATAGCGGATCCTCGAATTCAGACTGGATGCTTAACCTACCCGATAGTAAGCCCTTATCTTTTCGTACCAAAGGTCTGAATCCCTTTTTCGTCAATGAGAAAGAGATTGCAAAAGTGATGAAGGAAGTGCCCGAGATTTTGCCTTATGCAAATGAAATTCATGAGGTTTACTTTTTTGGAGCAGGCTGTGTTACGCCAGATCGTAGGGAAATTGTTTCCAATGCCCTTACGGAGATATTTCCAACAGCCTTTATCTCCGTGGAAAGTGATCTTTTGGGCTGTGCTTACGCGACCTGTGGCGATAAAAAAGGCTATGTATCTACCATCGGTACAGGATCGGATATCGGTTTTTTTGATGGTGAACATTTGACGACGGGCGTTCATGGTATAGGCTACGTGCTGGGCGATGAGGGGTCTGGAGCGTGGTTTGGCAAACAGCTGATCACCGCCTTTCTTTACGACAAAATGCCGAAAGACCTGATGAAAAAATTTTCCGAAAAATACCGCCTCAATAAAGACATCGTTATCAAGAATGTGTATCAGCGTGATCGTCCAAACGCTTACCTAGCGTCTTTTGCCGAGTTTATGAGCGATAATCGATTGCATCCCTATATTGATACACTTCTTCGCAATGGTTTTGACGAGTTTTTACGGACAAACGTGATGACATACCCGGACTATTGGGAACATAAGGTACACTTTGTCGGACGCATCGCTTACCATTTCGATTTGCAATTGCGGGAGGTATGCGAAGTGCTAGGCGTGAAGATGGGAGCGATTTTGAAGAGTCCGATGGAACATTTGTTCCATTTTATTGTTGATAGAGAAACGAAGTTGATACAAGAATAATAACATATGACAGTAATGAGCACAATTATGTTGCTGGTTTCCATGTTTGCACCAGCGACATCTATTTATGATTTTAAATTCACATCGATTGATGGGGATGAAGTAAACATGGCCAATTTCAAAGGAAAAAATATTCTCATCGTCAATACGGCATCCAAATGTGGGTTTACAAAGCAGTATAAAGATTTACAAGCTTTGCATGAGCAGTATGGTAAAGATCTAGTAATTATTGGATTTCCTGCAGATAACTTTGGTGGGCAAGAGCCTGGAACAAATGAAGAGATTCAGGATTTTTGCGAGAAAAATTATGGTGTAACCTTTTTATTGTCGGAGAAAGTCGATGTCAAAGGAAAGGACATAGATCCACTATTTAAGTTTCTAACGAGTGCCGAAAATGCCGACTTCACTGGTGACATTAATTGGAACTTTGAAAAGTTCTTAATTGGGAAAGACGGCAAATTGGTACATCGCTACCGATCTAAAGTGAATCCATTAGACAGCAGCATTACCTCGCAGTTGAAGTAATGCAATCTTATATTGCTAAAAAAGACTCCCTTGGGAGTCTTTTTTAGCAATGGCGGGATCATTTATAAACTAATTTTGTTAACGATAAAGGTACGCACCTTAAATAAACACAACGAGCATAGTATATTAAGCTTTTGTTAAGATTTAAGGATGCTTCTTAAAGCTTGTAATAGCAAGAGCGACAACGCGGCTCGTAAATGTCTTTCTCGCCCAGGATGACACGTTCTTCCTGTCCCGATATACGGAAAGAGTAATTAGCGGGCGCACCACATTGCATACATACCGCATGCACTTTGGTGACATGCTCCGCAATTGCCATTAAGGCGGGTATAGGGCCGAAGGGCATGCCTTTGAAGTCCATATCAAGACCTGCAACAATGACGCGAACGCCAGCATTTGCAAGTTGCACACAGACGTTTGGAAGTTCTTCATCAAAAAACTGGGCTTCATCAATTCCCACCACTTTGGTATCCGCCCTAAGCAACAGGATAGCGGACGAGTGCGAGATCGGAGTAGAAGGGATGCTGTTGCTATTATGCGATACGACGGCGCGCTCATCATAGCGGATATCAATAGCGGGCTTAAAAATCTCAACGGGCAATTTTGCAAATTGTGCACGTTTCATCCTGCGGATAAGTTCTTCCGTTTTTCCGGAAAACATCGAGCCGCAAATCACCTCGATACTTCCTACTTGGGCATTTTTCTGAATAAACGTATGTTCGGAAAACAGCATGTTGTGGTTTTATGAAAGTTGAAAAAGAGAGGCTTAAGGTATCTTAAAACTTCTACTTGAATCTGTGCTAATATCAGAATTATATCTTAAATTTGAACGAAGGAAATGAGGTCAGAGCTGGAATATGGTAGCTATCAGTTCATTTTATTTTCCACTATCCACGAACGTAATAAACAGCATGTGGACCTTAAAAATTAAATAAAGACAAAATATGGCGTATACAAAAGAATCTATTTTTTCGAAAATTGGCGAGTTGTTGTTGGAGCTTAATGACGGCTATACTGAACTGTCGGAGTCCGGCGAAGGGATTAAAGCAATTGATATATTATTGCTGGAAGCGAAAGCAAAATTTCTGACAACACACCTTGAGGTGTTAAGGCAGTTGGAATCTCCTGTGGAACAGAATACAGCAGCAGCGACAAAAGTTGGCCATGACGCATCGGAAAACGATACCGAGAAAGAGATCGTATTTACACCGCCTGTGGTCTTAAATGAGGCAGCCGATAAACAGCCCGTAGAAGAAGAGATTGAAGAAGAGCAAGCTTCTTCGGTGGAAGATTCATCACCAGCGCCTGTTGATGCGCCCAACGAAACGGAATCTTCGTCCGCAACGGAACCAAGCAGTGAGAATGATAATTCTTCGAAAAACTTATTTTCCACGCCTGAGGTTGCTGCGCATGATGAAGTGGACTCGCCAGTGTCAGTAGAAGAAAGCACACAAAAAGATAGCGCTGACCAACCATTTGAAAAGGTTACTGAAAACGAAGCTGTAGAAGCTGTAGTGAATGAAGTGATCCAAGCACCTAAGGAAATTGTAATTGAAAGCAAGCCAGTCCAAGAAGAGGTGAAGCCTAGCAGACCATTAACACTTAATGAGATGCTTCAACAGCAACGTCAAGCACAGTCAGGACTTGGCCAAGTGCATAACAACCCAATACCAACAGCAGGTGTAAAATCCGCTGAAAGCAAAGTTGTAGACCTTAAAACAGTTATCAATCTAAACGATAAACTTCTATTTATCAAAGATTTATTTAACGGGTATTCGTTAGCCTATAGTGAGGCAATAGAGCTTTTAAATCGGTATAACTCTTTTGCAGAAGCCGATGTGTTTCTGCAGACGAATTACGCGCTTAAAAATAATTGGGCTGATAAGCCACAGACAGTCGAGAAACTGTATGCCGTATTGCGGAAGAAATTTATGTAACGCAGCGAAGAAGGCTTTCGACCAATAGGTGAGAAAGCCTTTTTCTTAGGCGAGATCAAACTTTACCCAATCCTTTCCTTGATGCCCATAAATGAAATATTTGGGTTGTAATATTTCGGCACATATTTCCACATCTTCCAAAAAATCTTCTTTATTCAAACCTAGGTCGTTCTTTTGGATTATGTAGACCTGGTTAGCCAACACCGCATTCGTTCGGGCAAGGAGATCATCTTCCAGCAATACACTAAGTTCTCCATATAAACGCTCATTGTCTTGCACAATCAACAACGTTGAAGGATTGTCAAACTTTTCCTGTAGAAGACTTCCCCCAGCGATCTGCACACTATCGAGCAATTGGTCATTATAAATAGGCTCAAAACCAGACCGCTGTTCCACAATCAACACCGTGGGGCGCTGTTCTTGCGGGATAAATTTCAACTTATGGATCAGGATATTGATCTCCTCGTCGAGATACTCCGCTTCGTGAGGGGCGTTTTGCAATTTTTCTTTGTATAGATTTGTGTAGAAATTAAACTCTTCCATGCATATATATTTGACATCGCAAAGTTACATAAGCGATGTTGAAGAACCTAATCTGCGAGGTTTAATGTGTACTACTGGCACATAATTTGTAAATTGCATGATCAAATTAAGTGTATAATTATGTTCGACAAATTAATGCAGGCTCAGCAAAAGGCTGAAGAAGTTAAAAAAAGATTGGATGGAATTTCAGTTTCTGGAGAAGCAGAGGGTGGGAAAATCCGTGTAATTGCTTCGGCGAACAAGGAAATTAAAGAGGTGATCATTGATCCAGAATTTTTAGCGCAGGCAGATAAGGAAGAATTGGAAGAGCTGCTTATCGTCGCGTTAAATAAAACGCTGCAACAGGCAGAAAACGTTAGTCAGTCGGAGATGCAGGCTATGTCGCAAGACTTGCTTGGTGGCCTCGGCGGTTTAGGAAATCTATTCAACAAATAAACGAGGAAAATATGAAAGTCACCTATTATGGACAGTCTTGCGTAGAATTTGATTTTAATGGTACGAAGGTACTGTTAGATCCATTTATTACCTACAATGAGCTGGCGAAAGATATAGATGTGACGGCTATACAGCCTGACTATATTTTTTTAAGCCATTGCCACCAAGATCACGTGGCAGACCTTGTTCCTATACAAAAAAATAGTGGTGCTACAGTTGCTGCGATTGTCGAAACCGCGGCCTGGGTTAAAGCTCAAGGCATAGCGGAAGACAAGGTAATTGATTATAACTTTGGTGGAACGTTGGATTTGCCCTTTGGACGTGTAAAGATGGTGTATGCTTTACATACTAATAGCACGCCAGAAGGAGACTACGCAGGTGTACCCGTGGGCTACGTCTTCTTTGTAGGGAAAAAAAAGATATATTTTGCAGGCGATACAGGTCTGACACTCGAAATGAAACTGTTGGAAGACTTGGAACTCGATTGGGCTTTTTTGCCAATAGGCGGCCACTACACCATGGATGTTGAAGATGCAATCAAAGCGGCGCATTTTATTAATTGCAAGAATATAATAGGTATTCACTATGATACGTTTCCCCCCATCCGTATAGATCGTGTAGAAGCAAAGCAAAAGTTTGATGAACAGGGCCTGGCGTTGCATCTGCCTGCGATAGGGGCAGATATCATCCTTTAATGAAGCAGCTCGCCCGCACCACATCAGCGTTTTAACGGAGCAACATATTCATTTGTTATACAAGGGCAGAGGGTCAATTTAGTAAGGATGAATGAGCTAAGCGCTGAGATTTCTTATTTAACCCAAACGTGAAGACGTTCCCAAATACAAAGTCCCGGATTCGATAAGAATCCGGGACTTTGTATTATTTTTATTAAAATCGTCTAGCTGATGACTAGCCGTTGCTTGTCGCTCTATTGATATGAAATACAACGAGATCATCAATTGGTGAACGAAGGATCTTTCCTATCTTCATGTTGTATTGCGATGCTTTTTCCTCCAATACATTTCTGAAATTATATCCCACGGAACCGATACAGTTGAAGGTATAGTTTTGATAATCGGGGTACTTACTTACTAAATTGTTAAAAAACGCTTCGAAGGCATCTTCAACAATTTTACGCGTGTACTGTATGTTTACATTGTTATCGTATACAAATTTGCTAAAGCTAGCACAGAATCTGTTTGCAAGCGGTTTGGTGTATACATTGTCCATAATCTCATCAGGGGTAAGTTTATAGGTCTCAAAGAATAATTTCGCAACATCTTCTGGCATCAAACCACGAATGAAGTCCGTCAATAATTTTTTACCTATGAAGCTACCGCTTCCTTCGTCTCCTAATATATAAGCTGCAGAATCGATATTGTGCGTTATATCATGCCCATCATAGATACATGTATTTGTTCCTGTTCCCAATATCGCTGCAAAACCAGCCTGATTGCCAAGCAGGGCACGTGCAGCGGCTAATAGATCGTGGCCAATTTCCACTTTTGCGTTCGGGAAAACTTTCTGCATCGCAGTTTCCACGATTTTTGCTTTTTCAGCATTGTGAACGCCTGCGCCATAATAATTTACTTCATTAATTTTGTCTAAAGGCAAATCTCCCGGTAGTCCCTTCTTTAATGAATTAACAATATATTCACTATCTACAAAGTAAGGATTGTATCCCTCTGTGTTGAAGTATATTTTTTTATTTGAGTCGTCTAACAAACACCAGTTTGTTTTCGTAGACCCTCCGTCCGCAATGATAATCATTATAGATTTGGTTTTATTGTGTTATTTTGTTTGTTTTCTTACTGACTTTTAACGCTAATATCTCCTCGAAAATACATTTTTATGTTTAGAAATACGAATGTCTAAAGTGAAAAATCAGTATTTCCAAACCGCTTTACCTTTTTTTTTATACAAAAAGTGAGTTTGAATCGCTTTAAAGCCGCTTTTTATACACAAAACATTTTTCCCTGTCTTAGTGTATTTAGTACAATAACTGCTGTTTTCAACTAGTTGATATTTGCTAAATTATTTTGGTATTCTTTCTGAACGCTTGTAGCACGCTTTAGTTTGCTGTATCACATGCGTTTTTATTTTCCGGAAACAATAGGTATACGGTTTAAAAAAATAAAAAAATATGAAGAGACACAAAACATTTTTGCACGATGTTCGTTTATACTAATATCTGTTCCAGAGTTAAAAAAATATATATAATTTCTTTGAATATACAAATCTTATGTTATTTTTGTGCCAATTCTCAGATTTATCCGTTTGAGATGCTCTTATATACTTTCAATAAGTGAATCGTTAAATAAGTTTTAGCTCACCTTAGCATTTAGGTAGCATATGCTAGAATAGATCGGATAAAATCAAATTGCAATAAAAATCCTATATCTCATAATAACAAGTTAATGGATATTAATGAACTAAATACCAAACTCGTGTCGGAGTTACGCGAGATTGCAAAAGTATTGGGCATCGCTGATGTCGATAAACTACGCAAACAAGAGTTGATTGATCGCATTTCTGCTATTGCCAAGCAATCAATTCAAGAAGAACACGTAGAGGCTCCGGTAGCAGAGGAAACTGACAAGCCCAGAAAACGTGTTCGTACCTTAAAGACAGAACCTGTAGCAGTAACGAAAAGACCTGCAGGCGAAGAGTTAAGACTAGAAAGTTCCTCCACAGAAGATTTGTCAGCAAGACCCGTTGCGACGACTGAAAACGCCCCTAAAGCCGAGCCCTCATCTCCTGTGCTTCCAACAGATTTTGATAATGTTATTGTAAACGAAGGTGTTCTTGAAATTATGCCTGATGGCTATGGATTTCTTCGTTCTTCAGATTATAATTATCTGACGTCACCAGATGATATCTATGTTTCCCAGTCGCAGATCAAGTTATTTGGATTGAAAACTGGTGATAATGTTCGCGGATGTATCCGCCCACCGAAAGAAGGCGAGAAATATTTTCCGTTGGTGCGTGTAGAAGCGATCAATGGCCAAAACCCAGCCGAAATTCGTGACCGCGTGCCGTTTGATTATCTGACGCCTTTATTCCCAGATGAAAAACTTAATCTGGATCTTGGCGTAGGCAATCAATCTACACGGATTATGGATTTGTTTACACCAATAGGTAAAGGCCAACGTGGTTTAATTGTGGCACAGCCGAAAACAGGTAAGACCAACTTGCTGAAGGAAGTGGCTAATGCAATTGCAAAAAACCATCCCGAGGTGTATTTGATCATCTTGCTTATCGACGAGCGCCCGGAAGAGGTTACTGACATGGCTCGCAATGTGCGCGCGGAGGTTATCTCTTCAACATTTGACGAGCCAGCTGATCGCCACGTGAAAATTGCAAACATCGTCCTCGAAAAAGCTAAGAGAATGGTGGAATGTGGCCATGACGTAGTTATTCTTCTTGACTCTATTACACGTTTGGCGCGTGCTTATAACACTGTTGCTCCAGCATCGGGTAAAATTTTATCGGGTGGTGTTGATGCGAATGCGTTGCACAAACCTAAACGCTTCTTCGGAGCGGCGAGGAATATCGAAAACGGTGGTTCACTGACGATATTAGCGACAGCATTAACCGATACTGGATCGAAAATGGACGACGTTATCTTTGAGGAGTTCAAAGGAACAGGTAACATGGAACTTCAGTTAGATCGTAAGTTAGCAAACAAACGTATCTTCCCTGCAATTGACCTGACCGCTTCTAGTACGCGTAGGGATGATCTTTTGGTCGACAGAGATACCCTGCAACGTATGTGGGTATTGCGTAACCACCTTGCCGATATGAATTCATCAGAAGCGATGGAATTTTTACTGGCACAGATGCGTGGTACGAAATCGAACGAAGAGTTTTTGATCAGTATGAATAGCTAATTCAATCAACATTTGATATTTTTAAGCCATCTTTCGTGAGAAAGGTGGCTTAACTTTTTTTATTGCATGAAAAAACACATTCCGAATACAATAACCTGTCTAAATCTCTTTTCCGGCTGTCTTGCTGTTTTATTCGCACTCGATGAGGCCTATCTGTATATGTTTTACTGTGTCATTGCATCTGGGCTGTTCGACTTTTTTGATGGTATGCTTGCGCGGGCGCTTCACGTGAAATCTTCTATTGGCAAGGAGCTGGACTCGCTGGCAGACATGGTTAGTTTCGGCTTCCTGCCAGGCGCCGTATTATTTATGTTGCTACAATCAGCCACAACTTCTCCCTACATTCCCTACCTAGGTTTTGTTGTGACTGTTTTTTCTGCCCTTCGTCTTGCCAAATTCAATGTCGATGAGCGGCAAACTACCGATTTTATAGGCCTTAATACGCCCATGAATACATTCGTTGTTGTGTCCTTGCCTTTTATCGCTGCGGATACATCCTTTTCCTTCTCACTGATTATTCTGCTTCCTCTTATTGCGCTACTCAGCTACCTATTAGTCTCCGAGATTCGTCTTTTCAGTATGAAGCTCTCTTCGCTGGCATGGCAAGACAATAAATTTAAATATAGTTTTCTCTTAGTCGCCGTTGCCTTGCTTATTGTCCTAAAGTTTAGCGCTTTTCCGTTTATTCTACTCACTTATATTGCCTTTTCGTCTCTACATTTCGCTCAAAAGAAAGCATAGATTTGAACCGCTTGAATTTAAAGGTTCTGCAAGTATCTTGAGATTTCGGAAAGGAGGCTTGAAAATTGCTTTTTTAGGGGCGCATATAGCTTTTGTAAAGTAGCCATGTCTGCATCATTTTTCGCAGCGGTTTCCAATTCTTGAAGTTGTTCGCGAAGATGGCTGGCTCCAATATATTCCATAGTGGGTTTGATATGGTGGGCCTTACTTGATATCTCCGTCTGCTGGCCATTGCCCATCGCTTCTGTCAAAGCCGCAAAATCAACTGGTATCTGTACAAGATAGAGCTCTAAAAATTGCCTTATTAGCTCCGTATTCTGCATCATGTTTTGCTGTATTGTAAGAGGGTCGATCACCGTATATTCTTCATTCATTGGTTTAGGTTTAGTAGTTGTACGTTTAGGAGATCTTGACAGTTAGCAAGCAGGGCCTCATTGGTCAGTCTTAATACAGGATGTACAAAATTTGGAGCTACTTCTACAAGTGGTATAAGCGTGAATTTTCGCTGTGCAAGATAAGAGTGGGGTATGGTAAGCCTTGGATGATCGATAATTTCTTCGTTAAAATATAATATATCGATATCAATTACCCGTGCGCCCCATTTTTCAAGCCTGCGCCGTCCAAGTTGGTTTTCTATTTTCTGAATGGAGTCCAAAACGGCTAAAGCTGAAAATTCGGTGTTTACTACCAAAACTTGGTTGAGAAATGCTGGTTGATCCAGCAGGCCCCAGGCCTCGGAAGCATAAATACGGGAGTTCTGTTCGACTGCGCCAATTTGATATTCTATTGCGTCCACCGCGCTTTTAAGCTGGGCAAGTGGCTCCCCTAGATTAGCGCCTAAAAGTAGAAACACCTTATTCATGGCTTAAAGATAAGCCTTATCTATATAATTTTCGAATTCTTCGAAGAAAGGTTTAAATTAGGTCTTTAAAACGTAATTTATATTATGAGATCTTTTTTTAAATATGTATTAGCCACTGTGACTGGAATCAGCATTGTTGTGGTTCTTTTCTTCGCCGTGATCATCGGGCTTATCATGAGTACAGTTAGTCAGATGGGTAGCGGTAAGGAAATTGATGTTCCTTCTGATGCTGTGCTTTACGTATCGCTAAATCACGCAATCACAGAGCGCACGAGTGAAAATCCGTGGGATGGGCTTAATGTTCCTGGTTATGGTGATGTGAAATCACTAGGTCTAAACGATATTATCGGGCGGATTGCGGCTGCTAAAGACGACAGTCGTATAAAGGGAATTTATCTTAACCCAACTTATGTAAATACCGGTATGGCAAGCTTAAAGGAAATCCGCGACGCACTAACGGATTTCAAGAAGTCTGGAAAGTTTGTCGTTGCGTACAGCGATTCTTATACGCAAAAGGCCTACTATTTAGCTTCGGTAGCCGATAAAATTTACCTAAACCCGGAAGGCGGACTTGAATTTAACGGGTTGTCGAGCTCGATCGCTTTTGTGAAAGATGCCCTGCAAAAATTGGGTGTAGAAATGCAGGTTGTCAAAGTGGGTACGTATAAGTCGGCCGTAGAGCCTTTTATATTAAACGAGATGAGCGCAGCAAATAGGTTGCAGGTAACGGCATATTTGGAAAGTATGTATGGATCGTTTCTATCTAATGTTTCGGAGGGCAGAAAGATATCGGTTGATTCTTTGCGTTATATTGCGGACAATTATTTAGTTCGTAACGCAGACGACGCGGTTCGTTTAAAATTTGTGGACGGAAAGTTATATAAAGATGAATTATTGACTGAGCTTAAGAAGCGTTTGAAAGTTGAGAAAAAGAAGGATGTACCATCTATTTCGATATTGGATTACGTAGGTTCGTCAAACAAAGAGCAAAGTGGTGATCGGGTAGCGGTGGTTTATGCGTATGGAGATATTGTCGATGGTGAAGGTTCTGATAACAATATAGGTGGCGACCGTTTTTCGCGGGAGCTTCGCAAACTTCGTACAGATGATCGGGTGAAGGCTGTCGTCTTACGTGTAAATTCGCCAGGTGGTTCCGCCTTGGCTTCTGATATCATTGCCCGGGAAGTAGAGCTTATTAAAGCCGTGAAGCCTGTTGTTGTTTCTATGGGCGATTACGCGGCCTCCGGCGGCTATTACATTTCAGCACTCGCGGATTCTATCTTCGCAGAAAGAGAAACACTGACCGGATCTATCGGCGTTTTTGGATTAATACCAAATTTACAAGGTTTACTAAATAATAAACTGGGTGTCCGTTTTGATGAGGTGAAGACGGGTAAATATGCCGGTTTGATGTCGTCCCCGGATAAGCCATTGAGTGAAGAAGAAAAGGCCATTATCCAAGCGGAAGTAAATAGGATTTATGGCACCTTTACGGGTAAAGTGGCAAAAGGGCGGAGTATGACTGTTTCCGCGGTAGACAGCATCGGGCAGGGCCGCGTTTGGACCGGAAGCCAAGCACTGCAAAATGGATTAGTGGATGGGGTTGGCGACATACAGCGTGCCGTCAAATCGGCAGCAGCAAAAGCGAAGCTGAAGAATTACAGGCTTGTTTACTATCCGAACGTAAAAGATCCATTTTCATCACTTTTGGGTACGTCAAAAGAAAAAATTAGGGCGTGGATGTTGGGAGATGAGCTTGGCGAGTATCGTCAGTATATTGAACAGCTGCAAACAATTACACGTTCATCAGGTATACAGGCGCGAATGCCCTACACCATTGAAATCAGATAAATTGAAGGCGGGGATTTTCCAATTCCCGCCTTTTTTTTATATTTATAGCTTGAAATGTAACGTTCAACTTAAATTTTAAAGTACATATGAAAACTATTGATGATGTAAACTTCTCAGGTAAAAAGGCATTAATTCGGGTGGATTTTAATGTCCCTTTAGATGAGAATTTTAATATAACCGATGATAATCGGATCCAAGGGGCGGCTCCGACAATCAAGAAAATTTTGTCTGACGGTGGTTCTGTGGTATTGATGTCACACTTAGGACGCCCAAAAGACGGTCCTACCGACAAGTATTCGCTAAAGCATATCGTATCGCATCTTTCATCTGTGCTAGGTGTTGATGTTCAATTCGCGAATGATTGCATAGGGGAGGAAGCAGCTGAGAAAAGCGCTAATTTGAAGGCGGGTGAGGTGCTTTTGTTAGAAAACCTTCGCTTTTATAAAGAAGAGGAAAAAGGAGATAAGGACTTTGCTGAGAAATTAGCAAAACTTGGTGACGTGTATGTGAACGATGCTTTCGGCACGGCACACCGCGCGCATGCTTCTACCGCTATTGTAGCAGAGTTTTTCCCTGGGAATAAATTTGCTGGACAGTTGCTCGCTGCCGAAATCAATAATGCGGAGAAAGTGTTGAATAAGCCTAATCGTCCGTTTACGGCGATTATGGGCGGTGCAAAGGTGTCTGATAAAATCCAATTAATCGAGGCCTTGCTGGATAAGGTTGACAATCTCATTATTGGCGGGGGTATGGCTTACACGTTTATTAAAGCCCGTGGGGGTGAAATTGGTAAATCGTTGGTCGAGAATGATAAATTGGACCTTGCGAATGAGTTGGTTAAAAAAGCGGATGAAAAAGGTGTAAACTTGGTACTGCCTACAGATGCACAAATTGCGGATAAGTTTGCCGAAGATTCGCCTACCTATGACGGGCCGAATGACGCTATCCCGGCAGATAAGGAAGGACTTGATATTGGCCCAGAATCTTCCGCGCATTTCGCGGAAGTAATAGGTGCATCAAATACGCTGCTTTGGAACGGACCCATGGGCGTATTCGAATTCGATACCTTTGCAAAAGGAACAAAGGCTGTTGCTGATGCAGTAGTTGCCGCTACAGAGCGTGGCGCGTTTTCCTTAATAGGCGGTGGTGATTCTGCGGCAGCCGTTTCAAAGTTTGGAATGACTGAGCATGTGAGCTACGTAAGCACGGGCGGCGGTGCGTTGCTAGAGTATATGGAAGGCAAAGCTTTGCCAGGCGTTCAGGCATTGAACGACTAATTTTTCTTACGATACATAATAAAACGAGAGCCGTAGCAAGTAGTTGTTACGGCTTTCTTAATTATTTCCAGTTCGCATCAATAGGTGTAGCTCAGTCCAAACGTCGGCATAATTTTACGTGTAGCGCTTGCGTCATTTATATAGGCAAGTCGTGCTGCGACATTCACATCAGGCAAAACATACCGGAATACGTTAAAGTCTGCCGATATACCAATGCCAAAGCTCTTTGGAGATGAGGATTCATGGATATTTTGGAAGTCGGAAAATAACAGACCCTGAAAACGTTTAATGTAGGCTACTGATCCGATGCTCCAATCTGGGTAGAAGAGCGGAAGTCTGTAGTTTACCAAAACCGTATTGGTCACTATCGGTGAAGAGAAGTTTCCCCAGCCAGATACCATCGGGATATCGTATACGCCTTCGTATCGTCCACTGCTTCTTTGTGCTGCTACGCGCAATTGCAGGCTATGGTTACTTGAAATACCAGGCAAGTAAAAGTTTGTCCGCACCGACAGAACCTGCCCGCTGATCTGCTTTTCGAAGGGGAGGTGCCTATACGTCAAACTGATATTTTGTCCCCAGCGCGGCGCGAGGTCCATTCTGCTCCGCATACTATTTCGATTGAAGTAGGCTTGGTAGTTTAATGGAAACGCGATGGTTTCATTGAAATTTCGTAAGGCTATACTCATATCGTAACGCTTCGTATAGGAGGTTCCGAAATTCACCCCATAGCTGTAGACCGTGTTTTGCCGATATACGGACAGTGGTATGGCGATATCGAATGTCGCATGATGATCTCTGTAGTCGTACATAATAACTTGCCCAGGCTGATTACTGCTGACCGCATTGCCTACTAAGCCACGGTTAGCGTATCGGGCGGTAAATACAGGTAAATATCTTCTGTAAGATACTTCAGCGGAATATATACTTTTTGATATGTTTGGATCATACTCATAACCCAATTTAATCTGACTGGTATTTAAAACATCATTGGATAGCCAGAAAACGCCCGGGATATAATTATCAAAGCTTTCAAAGTTTGTGCTGCTTATCGATAGACTATGAAAGTTGACTAAGTTTGCCGTAGGACTGTATCGAGTCACCTGAAATAGACTGTCAGTAGTCGCCAGTGTTTGTTCATCATTGATTTGATCAATAGTTGGTTGCGCATAAAGCTGTACCTGCTGTGTAAAGTCGCTTGTGCCCGTTGTTAATTTTTGGCTGGCGAGCTTATAACCATTGTAGCGGTAATCATTAAATAGTAGCATGCTATCAGCTCCGTGAGACGCGTTAAAGGCGCCGAAGCGTGCATCTGTCACTTTATAGGTAGTTCCACTTTGATCGAGACGATAGATGTTATCTATTCCATCGAAATGTGCCTTGAAAAACACGTCATCGCCTACGTAAAACGGTCGTTCCAACTGTTGATTACCCCATGCTAGCCGAAGTCGTTGTCTATTGCCTTCCAGCTCAATTTCTAATAAGTTCGTTCCTTCCGCCGCGACCGCAAGCACAATAACCTTATCGCCCGTGCTATTAAACTTTGGTTGCTGTATATGCATACCTTTCGGTACAGTTTTACGAGCTATAGCCTTGCCGTTTTCTGTATCCAACAAAACTAAATAACTTCGATTTGCCTCATCAACTTCTACCACAGCGGCAACGTCTTTTGTGGGATGCAGGGCCGGTGAATAGTATCTGGATTTATGTGTGATAGTTCTCAATTTCCCGGTCGGTAGGTCCAGGATATTAATTACATTGTAGGTCTGCTTGCCAAAGCGGGCGTCTTTTCTGTATTCGTCCCAAGCAATTTGCTTATCTCTTATATGAAAATAGGGTGTTATCTGAATCCCAGTTTTTGCTACCGCGTATTCGTGCCCGTCGTTGTCAATCCTGATAATTTCATTGATTGATTGGGGGCTAGATTTTAACACATATAAGCTGTTGTTGTTACCCAGCTGAGGTAAGATATAGTCACTAGGATATCTACTTTTTTTAGTTTTTATTTCATTATGTATTGAATTTACATCATCGTTTGTCTTCCAAAAGCCTTCCCTTTCGTTCATCATCTCCTTAAACATTTTGCTTGGTGTTAGTCCGGATGCATGCTTAAAGGCGCGCTGGAAATTAAATGGCCGAAGTAATTTCGTACGCATCTCTTCCATTATTTTTTCGTGGCTTTCGATTCCATGTTGATTGGTGAGATAGGTGTTTATAAACATCCCTATGCTATAGTGTGAAGGCACATTATCCTTGAAAGATCCAAGCACGTATTTATTGAAATCATACTTTTCTCCTGACAGTACGTTTGCACGGATTGGCATTTCCCAAGAGGGGAGCCTCCCTCGACCGCCAGCGCTGTGTATAGTTTCAATCTGTACAGCATCACCCTCAAAATACCAGGCTGGCAGATTCAAAGCATATAAAGCCAACGCAAGTTGTTCAAAAAATGGCCCCCTTATTCGTCCTGTCAATTTGTCAAACTGGGCGACATGTCGAAGTTCGTGTAAAGCTAAGTTTGGTAGCCATTCCTGGTTGTCAGCGGTGGACGAAGGGACCGGGAAAAATTCGGATTTCCGTGGTGCAAGCTGTACATATCCATTTTGACTTAAGTGGTTTCCCTGAAGAATTAGCGTGATAGTTCTTGGGTTTTTACGTAAATCACCACTGCTTTTTATACGGAGAGAGGGGAGTTGGGAAGCAAGTTTTATTGCAGCGCTATCAAACGTATTAGGGAAAATGAGACGATAGTTTTCGGTTTTTATTTGCCTCCATTTTATGGAGGAATGCGCTTGTTCGTTATCGATAATTTGACCCATCAGCTTATCTGAACTAATACAGATTGCTATAGATATTAATATCCTGGTAATGAGTGTTTTATTCATTTATAAATATAGGTGTTAATTGGTTTGCTAATTATTTTAGTATGAATCTGTCAATTATTATAAATTTAATGTTTAAATAATAGTTTTTAAATATCTGATTATGTTACGAATATGTTTGTTTTAAAATCCTTATATTTGAATGTGTTTTCCTGTTATTTTTCTTACCATTGCATTTTGTAAATCGATCGCATTCCATTTTATTAGGGTCTGTTCTACCATATTTAAATCGGAAAACAAGATAGCTAAAATAAATTGTTTTTGATCGTATAGCTATTATTGAAAACGCTCAGTTTTGATGTTAGGCATCAGTACGCAATTTTACAAGATCAAATATTAGCCGATGTCTTCCATTTAAGTTTTCACCATTCGTGTAGCGCCCAAAACGACACCGGTCCAAAATTCATAAATTGGGAAGTTTGGGTATTTCTAAGAGCTATGCTGTATGGGTGACATAATGGCGCTTTGAAGAAGTGGTTGGTCTCCCAAAGTCAAACTGTTTTTCGATGGAATTGTTATCTATAATTGGCCACTATCGGCACAAAAAAGAATTAGTAATTTCCAACTAAAAAGTCGACTTTTGCTGCAAACGAACAATACCCATGTAGGATTAAATTTTATAGTGTGTTATGGAAGAACTAGAAATGCAAGTGGAGCTTGTTGAGAAATGGATAGCGTCTGATCAAATCTCGGAGCTTCAAGATTTCCTTAATGAGCAGAATATTTCCGATGTGGAAGAGCTCATTGATGAGCTTCCAGAACATGCCGCCCTTTTTATCGAAACCCTCAACATCAATCGGGCCGTTCATGTATTCAGTATCCTAGATTTCCCCACTCAAGAACGTATTTTCAAAAAGCTGTCGGCAAGCAAGGCTCGGGAGCTAATTAACGAGATGCCTCCGGATGATCGTACTTCTTTTTTTAGTGAATTAAAAGGTGATGTAGTAAAGCATTTGATCATTATGCTATCGCCGGAAGAACGGAAGGAAGCGCTCTCCTTACTCGGCTATCCGGAAGATAGTGTAGGACGTTTAATGACTCCTGATTACATCACTGTAAAACCGCATTGGGACATCCCGCGAATTCTCGAACATATCCGCAGATATGGTGATGCTTCGGAGACGATCGATGTATTGTATGTCATCGATAAAGAGGGGCGGTTGATGGACGATATTAAGATTCGAGACATATTGGTTTCCGATCCAGGAACGAAGGTTGAGGACTTGATCGATAACAGATTGATTTCACTCCGTGCGAACGATCCACAGGAGGAGGCGGTGAATGTCTTTAGGATGAACAATCGGGTCGCTCTTCCTGTTGTGGATGAACAGGGTATTATGCTAGGGATGGTGACTATCGATGATATACTCTGGGTGGCTAATGAAGAGTATACGGAGGATATGCAACGAATAGGGGGTACTGAGGCCCTTGATGAGCCCTATCTGGATGTCTCTATCTTTCACTTAGTGAAAAAGCGCGGAGGATGGCTTATTGTGCTTTTCCTAGGGCAACTGCTCACGTTTAACGTGCTTAAATTTTACGAAGACCGTTTAACCACTATTTTAGTCTTATTGATGCCGCTTATTATGTCCAGTGGCGGTAATAGCGGTTCCCAAGCGTCCACCCTGATTATCCAGGCGATGGCAATGGGCGAAGTGACCTTACGCGATTGGTGGCTCGTGATGCGCAGGGAAATACTTTCTGGATTTTTCTTGGGTTTGATCTTAGGTACAATGGGCTTTTTTCGTATCTCGGTTGAAGAGGCGTTTACAGGAGGCTACGGCGATGCTTGGGTGATGTATGGCTTGGCTATTGCATTTTCACTGGTGGGCGTGGTCTTGTGGGGGTCTGTCGTGGGCTCTATGCTGCCATTTGTGCTACGCAAAATGGGTGCCGATCCAGCCAGCTCGTCCGCGCCTTTCGTTTCCACGTTGGTGGATGTGACAGGTTTGATTATTTATTTTACCATTGCCACAATGATTTTGGGAGGGATATTAATTTAGTTAAAAAAAATGTCCTTGTATGTGAGCGAGTTGTATTTTTAAGCTTTAAAATATTTGCAGGGTTCAGTAAAACTTCCGATAATTGCATCACTGAAACGGAGTTGACCGCTTCAAAAAATTCCTGAATAGCTCAGCAGGTTAGAGCATCTGACTGTTAATCAGAGGGTCGCTGGTTCGAGCCCAGCTTCAGGAGCCAAAAAAAGAAAAGCTGTTTTTCGACAAGAAAAACAGCTTTTTGGTTTTTATGCGAAATTGAGCTGCTAGTTTTTGTGGTAAACAAAAAAATGCGAAGTTGATCTCCGCATTTTTTATTCGTTTAAATTGCAAGCTTATTGCAAATTGCTAAACCAACAACTGTGGTTTTTCTTTGTAAGTCTTCCAAAGCAGTTCGCCGAATAGCGTATTTGTCCAGGCGAACCAGTGCCGTGTATATTTTTTTGGATCATCTTTATGAAATGACTCATGCATAAAACCGGTGTCACCGTGTGTTTTTCGAAGCGTCTCAATGCAGTTTTTAACCTCCTTGTCGTCTGTAGAGGTAAATGCACGCATAATAATAGCCATCGGCCAGATCATGTCACGACCAATATGCGGACCGCCAATTCCTTCTGCTGCGGTACCTTTGAAGAAGAATGGATTTTTTTCTGACAGTACAAAGTTTCGTGTACGTTGGTAAACTTCGTCATTAACGTCGACCGCACCAAGGTAAGGAAGCGCTAAAAGCGAAGGTACGTTCGCGTCATCCATCATCAGGTAACTACCGTAGCCATCTACCTCAAATGCGTAGATACGTCCATGCTCCGGATGATCGACAATACCGTAGCGATTCACTGCGGTTTCAACTTCCTGTGCTAAAGCTTCCATTTTTCCAGCCAGATCGGTATTGTTTTTTACCTTTCGCAAAATTTCCGCGGATTGGCGTAGGCTTGTCACGGCAAAAAGGTTTGAAGGAATCAGAAACATAAAGATGGAGGAATCATCAGACGGCCTAAATGCAGAGCATATTAAGCCTACAGGATTAACCGGATATCCCAAACCGTCAACCTGCAGGGTGTCAGATCCTCGTGATGTGGTACGGCCAAATACATAAGGCCCTACGCTTTCTTTACGCTGTTGTTCGACAAACGTCTTATACGTATTCTCTTGTGCCTTCACCCATTCTGCATCAAAAGGTGTAGCATCATTTGTTTCCTTCCAATAGTGGTAGGCCAGTCGTATAGGGTAGCATAAAGAATCAATTTCCCATTTGCGCTCATGTATACCCGGTTTCATATCGGTATGGTCGCTAAACCATTCGCCTTTCTTTGCTGGGTCGTTATAAAAAGCATTGGCATAAGGATCGATATTGACGCATTGTGCCTGCTTATTGATCAAACCCAATATAAGATCCTGCAGCTTGCGGTCCTTTTTCATAAATTGGAGATATGGCCAAACCTGTGCGCTACTATCTCTTAACCACATCGCGTCAATATCGCCCGTGATGACATAAGTCAATTTTTTGTTTGCTGTAGACTCGTCGTATACTGTGGTATCTAGCGTATTCGGAAAGCAGTTATTAAAAAGCCATCCAAGTTCAGGATTTTTTACTTTCTTTTGGAACTCCGCAATGGTGGCTTCTATAATTTTACTGGAAAAATGACGTTTGTCAGCGGTAACCCTAACGGTTGGAAAAGTATTATAGGGAGCTGCAAATGAAAATTTGCTAGCCATTGCACCGGCACCTAGGGCTCCCGCAGTTTTTAGAAAGGTTCTACGTTTCATGTTATAGCGATTCTTGTTTTTTGGTTATCAGTGCCCAATATAGCAAATAAAATGGAAAAGTAAGACAACATAAACGTTTTAGCACCGTCATGCGTTTGCTCATTTGGCTCGCCTTCTGGTCGAAAAATATGCCTACTTTTGTCTTCCGGTATTTTAGGAATAATAATTGTTATATACAATCGCAATTTACGCAAGACTTATATGAATCAAATCTACATTTTAGTTCTTTTCGTTGGACTCGGTCTTTTTACATTCCAGCCAGTGAAAGGACAGGTGAAGAACCAAACCTACTCCTATCAACATTATCAGAAATATAACGAACTACTATACTCCCCAAATACCAGATTGCATACAGCATCGAAACCTTTATTATTTAAAGATGAGTTGCTATTAAAATTTGATTCCTTGCAGTCGCTCTATCCAGTCCAGTCTGAGAATCTTCTGTTACGCAAAATCTTTAACGAGCATCTCGTTGATATTGACAAGGGGGATGACCAATTATTTATGGACTTTTTGCCTGATTTTGTTATTGGAAAGGATTTGATTGCAGATGACAGGCGCACAACCTCGTTAAGCACATTGGGTCTGCAATTGGGCTGGCAGCACAAGGATAAGTTGACCTTGTTTGCCAATATATTTGCAAACCGCGGCGTATTCCCAAACTATCTATCGGAATACATGGATGTGAACCAAGTCGTTCCAGGGCAGGGTACGGTGCATCATCGAAGCGGTAACCAAAAAGAATGGCTTTACGGTACCGTGAATCTGACCTACGCCTTCAACGATTATTTCGAGGCAACGGTAGCATACGATAAAAACCATATTGGAGATGGCTACCGCTCGTTGCTTTTATCAGATTTCTCTTCGAACTATGCCCAGGTTAGGTTTACGGGTAAGATCGGGAATGTGCAATATACGTCGATTTGGGCATATATGAATGATCCTAGCAACCCACGGTTAGATTCGCTAAACACGGGAAACCAATTTGGCGATGGAAAAAAATGGGCAGCATTCCAGTATTTGGATTACAACGCTACAAACCGCCTTTCCATCGGCTTTTTTCAAGCTGTCGTTTGGGCAAACAGAAACCAGGCGGGCTACCGCGGATTCGATTTTAACTACATCAATCCGATTATGTTTATCCGCCCTATCGAGTCCAACAATAGCACGTCACCCGATAAAATGTTTTTGGGATTAAATGCGAAATACAAAGTATTTAATACGCTGACTGCTTATGGACAGTTTTTGCTAGGTGAATTTACCGCGAGCGAGTTTTTTGGCGGCAGGGGATATGCACACAATAAATGGGGTACGCAGATAGGTATTCGCGGCTATGATGCTTTTAAAGTTAAAAACCTGAATTATTTATTAGAATATAATGTAGTCAGGCCATACACCTATCAACACTTTACATCTATATCAAACTATAGTAACCACGGTGAACCACTAGCGCACCCGCGTGGTGCGAATTTCAAAGAGATAGTGGGTATAGTGAACTATTCTTGGAATCGCTTTGACTTCTCGCTGCAAGGCGTTTACAGTCGTTACGGCACGGATCCAGAAAGTGGAATCAACATGGGCGGGGATATTTTTCAGTCTTACAATAATATACCTGACTTTTTTGGCAATTCCATCGGGCAGGGGGTACGAAACGATCTTTACTTTGTAGATGCGAGGGCGGCCTATGTATTGAATCCAAAATATAATCTTCGTTTTGAATTAGGTTATACGCAACGTTACAACTACGTAAAAGATGCGAGCACACAAAAATCAGGCGTGATTAGCCTCGGACTGCGCTCATCTTTCCGTAATTTCTATGGCGATATATAGCGGATATTACTATCTTTATCGGGCAAGATGTTTAAAGCTACATCAGCTTTCCACCCATAAAATAAAGAACAATTCAAGAGGATGAAAAAAATCATAATCATAAATGGACCAAACCTCAATCTGCTTGGTGTCCGCGAAACTAGTATTTATGGTAACCAGGATTTTATTTCGTATTTCGAAGGGTTGAAAGGCGATTTCCAGGAGCTCGAACTTCACTATTATCAAAGTAACCACGAGGGGGCTATCATTGATAAGCTGCATGAGGTAGGCTTTTCGTATGATGGGGTGATCTTAAATGCTGGTGCATTTACACATACCTCTGTTGCGATAGGAGACGCTATTGCCGGAATAAAAACACCAGTCGTTGAAGTGCATATTTCCAATGTACACCAACGGGAAACCTTTAGACACCATTCTTATTTAGCTAAAAATTGCGTAGGCGTGATATGCGGCTTTGGGTTGAATAGCTACAAGTTGGCTATTCACAGTTTCGTTTAGCGAATTCCGAGCGATTGCCGCTCAATCCAGCTTTTCGCATCAAAATGCCGCCGTATCGGCTGATTTGCCTCCAAAAAAATGTATAAAAAGCGATAATAGCGCTGCCACGCCCATTACGATGACCATAGGAAAGATCGTTCCATTATGGAAAAAGCTTACCAAGCCTGATGTTAAAGCCCCGATAGCCATTTGGACACAACCCAGCAAGGCTGAGGCGCTACCTGCCAAGGCTTTAAATGGTGATAAAGCCATAGCTGAGGTGTTTGGAAAAATAAAACCATGGCCTAATAAGTAGCAAAAAATCAAACCCAGCAAGATCGGAAAATTCAATGTGTCTGTTAGTAAACCGGCAAACATAAGTAGCGCGATGAGCGACTGCCAAATGTTTGCTATTTTGCTTATTTGCGGGCTACTGCACTTTTTCAGAAGCGCACGGTTTACCTGTGTGGCAAAAATCATGGCCGATGCAACAAATGCAAAAGCTAGTCCGTATTGCGTTTGCGACAAACCGTAATGTTGCTGCATCACAAATGATGAGCCCGCGAGATAGGCATACAGACCCGACGACGCAATGGAGCCGACCAAGCAATAAATCAGGAATGTTTTGTTTGTCAACACCTCCCAAAATTTTCCTACAATCGCTTTCGGGCGAAGCGAAAAATCTGCCGAACCCTTGTAGGACTCTGGAAGGTAGAAGTATGTAGCTACAAGGATGATGATGCCGATCGCAAGTAGCGAAACAAAGATATAATGCCAATCCAAATGATTTAACAACAAAGCGCCAGCACTAGGAGCCAAAATGGGCGATATGGCGATAACCAGCATGAGCAGGCTAAAGACGCGCGCAGCTTCGCGAGGCTCGTAGTAGTCTTGAATCATCGCGCGAGATGCAACCATGCCCGCGCAGCTGCCCAGCGCTTGTAAGAACCTGAGCGCAATCAGGTGTTCTATATCACGCGTCATGATACATAGAAGTGTAGCGACGATATAAATAAGTAAGCCTACCAGCAACGGCTTTTTTCGTCCATATTTGTCGAGGAGAGGACCGTAGATCAACTGCCCAAAGGCGATGCCGATAAAAAAGCTTGTTAGAGATAGTTGTACCTTATCTACTGGAATATTGAAATCATTTGCTATCGTTTGAAAAGCAGGAAGATACATGTCTATGGAGAACGGGCCTACTGCAGATAAAAGACCCAAGATGAGTAAGATGACCGTTCTATTGGAAGTGTGTTGACGTTGCATAACTTAAAAAAAGAGCCCATCTTTTTAGATGGGCCAGATAAAAGACTTTTTATTTACTACTGTCTTTGGGTTTTCGGAAGATAAGATATAACCCGCCGATCATGAAGGGTATACTTAAAAGTTGTCCCATGTTGAATTTCATCCCTTCTTCAAATGCCTCTTGGTTTTCTTTAAAAAATTCCAGGAAGAAACGTGCTCCAAAGAGTAGCACGAGGAAGATGCCAAATAGATAGCCAGGCTTTGGTTTCGCATTTTTCTGATACATCGACCATAAGATCAAAAAGATGATGATATAAGCGATTGCCTCATACAATTGAGCTGGGTGACGCGGAACAAGATCATTTTTCTCAAAGACCACCGCCCACGGCAAGGTAGATGGCAACCCTACAATTTCCGAATTGAAGAAATTTCCAATACGTACGAAAGCGCCTGCAAGCGGTACAACCAGAACTAAACGATCTGCTATCCATATAAAATTTGTCTTGGTTTTTCTAGAAAACAAGAACAGTGCTGTTAAGATCCCGATAGCACCTCCATGACTGGCTAAACCTTGAAATCCCGTCAGTTCGAAACTTCCATTATTCATACGGAATGGTAGAATCATTTCCAGCGGATGTTGAATATAATAATCAAACTCGTAAAAAAGACAATGTCCCAAGCGCGCGCCGATAAGTGTGCCTAAGAAAATATAGATACTAAGTTGATCCAGCAATTCCTGTGATTTTCCTTCCCGTGTAAAAATCTTAAGCATGAGCACGTAGGACACAACAAATGCAGCAAGAAAGCATAATGCATAATAGCGCAGACCGAACGAGCCCACCTCAAAAATCACTGGGTCGATATTCCAATGGATAACATTTAATATTGCGTGCATAGTCATAAATTGTGTCGGTAAATATAAGGTTATCCTAGATAAAATCCATAGTACAACGAATTTCTTACCAAAAGGTGCTGGAAATTTTTAAATTTGACAAAGCGGCACAATGAACTATGTGCGAAACAATAAAATGAATTATGGCAGAAAAAAAAGAGAAGGAAGCAGGTACCCATACACCTATTGTGACTAAGGAATCGTTAAGTTTTTTTGAAAAATATATAAACAACCCTTCCCCGACGGGCTTTGAATGGGAGGGACAGCGGATGTGGCTCGATTATTTAAAACCCTTTGTCGACAAAACATACATCGATAACTATGGCACAGCAATGGGGATCATAAATCCTGATGCTCCCTACAAAGTCGTTATAGAAGCACATGCTGATGAGATATCTTGGTTTGTCAACTACATCACGAAAGATGGACTAATTTATGTGATTAGGAACGGTGGATCTGACCATCAAATCGCCCCATCCAAACGAGTAAACATCCATACGGATAATGGCCTCGTCAAGGCCGTGTTTGGATGGCCAGCTATACACACACGCTCTGGCGAGAAAGAAGAAACACCTAATCTTAAAAACATCTTTCTAGATTGTGGAGCGACCTCTAAAGAAGAAGTGGAAGAGATGGGAATTCACGTTGGATGCGTGGTTACCTACGAGGATGAATTTATGGTTTTGAATGATCGTTATTACGTGGGGCGTGCGTTAGACAACCGAGCTGGAGGCTTTATGATTGCGGAAGTGGCCCGCTTGCTAAAAGAAAACAAAAAGAAACTTCCTTTCGGACTTTATATTGTAAATTCAGTGCAGGAAGAGATCGGCCTACGGGGTGCGGAAATGATTGCACACTACATCAAGCCGAATGTGGCCATCGTGACCGATGTAACGCACGACACGCAAACACCAATGATCAACAAAATTACGCAGGGCGATTTGGCCTGTGGAAAAGGTCCTGTTTTATCCTATGCGCCGGCAGTACAAATTAATCTAAACAGGTTGTTAATCGATGTAGCGAGAGAAAAAGATATCCCATTCCAACGCCAGGCTTCGTCGCGCTGGACAGGCACAGATACCGACGCTTTTGCCTACTCCAATGGTGGTGTCCCTTCTGCGTTGATATCCCTACCACTGCGCTATATGCATACCACGGTAGAAATGATACATAAGGAAGATGTCGATAATGTAATCCGCTTGATCTACGAAACCGTTCTAAAAATCGAAGCGGGACAAGATTTTAGAAGTTTTACAATCTAAAATCGTTCGCAGGTTCAAATTTTGATATATTTAATAATTAAGAAGAGTAAATAGATAATCGCAATGGATGTTAATTTTATGGATTTAAAAAATAATACAAAAGAAGAAGCGGATAATAATGAATTAAGCATAGAGCTTAGTGAGGAAATCGCAGAGGGGATATATAGCAATTTAGCCATCATTACCCATTCCAACTCAGAATTCGTTCTGGATTTTATTCGCATCATGCCCGGTATTCCGAAAGCAAAGGTCAAATCACGTATCGTGTTGACACCAGAGCATGCAAAAAGATTGTTAGGTGCTTTGCAGGATAATGTGACCCGCTTTGAAGCGAGTAACGGGACGATAAATACGAATGATGCTACTTTGCCACTTAATTTTGGTGGCCCTAAAGGCGAAGCGTAGTTCTTCAAACTTACTACGATGAACACCTACCGGTGATTCTGTAACGTATTGTCTCCCTGCTTTGCGGGGTGGCTTTAAAGAAGGTGTCTAAAAAGGCACCTTCTTCTGTTTTTACAGTTTTTTTAGCTTC
>NZ_JJMU01000005.1 GCF_000757725.1 Sphingobacterium deserti | reverse complement strand
CCGCCATTTTTTATGACGGGGTTCTTTTTTTTAAAGACCTTTTTAGACAGCCTCTTTGTTGTTTTTCGATATTGCCAAACCAATCTTCCCCTCAGTTGTTGTAAAATCAAATAAAATTTTATGGATATACAGGTACGAAATCTTACAGAAAGTGATTATAAAGATTTGAAGCGTTCAATGGCTAAAGCGTATGGCAGCGATTCTGGGGAGGTATGGACACGAGAGAATATAGAAGACCTGATTGGCCTATTTCCCGAAGGACAAATTTGTGTGGAAGTCAATGGACGTGTGGTCGCTTGTGCCTTGTCACTAATTATCGATTCGAAAAAGACGAATATCTACAAAAAATACTACGAAATCATAGACGACGGAAAATTTACCACGCATGACTACGAAGGCGATACCCTTTATGGAATAGAGGTTTTCGTACATCCGGACCATCGCTCGCTAAGGCTGGGCCGGCGCTTGTATGACGCACGGAAGGAACTTTGTGAACAAATGAACCTGAAGAGCATCGTCGCCGGTGGTCGAATTCCAAACTACCATAACTATTCGGATAAGATGACGCCACGGACGTATATCGAGAAGGTAAAACGCAAGGAAATCTACGATCCTACGTTGACATTTCAGTTGTCAAACGACTTTCATGTAAGTAAGATACTTAAAAACTACTTGCCAGAAGATAAGGAATCAAACGAGTTTGCTACGCTGTTGGTATGGGATAATATTTACTATGAGCCAGATGCAAAATCTAATTCCGCAACTCGGCAAACCATTCGTTTGGGACTTGTGCAGTGGCAAATGCGCTTATTTAAAGATATAGAGGAATTCTACGACCAGGTGGAGTTTTTTGTGGATACCGTGAGTGACTATGGAACGGACTTCATCATGTTTCCAGAATTCTTCAACACACCTTTGATGAGTCCTTACAATGATCTTCCGGAACGTGCAGCGATGGAGAAATTAGCGGAGCTGACGGAGGCGATTATAGACAAGATGCAGCAGCTTGCCGTATCATACAATGTGAATATCATCGCTGGTTCGATGCCGGTTATAGAATACAAGAAATTGTACAATGCTTCCTATCTGTGCCACCGAAATGGAAAGCTGGATGTTCACAAGAAAATCCACATTACTCCCAATGAAATGAAGTACTACGGTATGGTGGGTGGCAACGATATTCAAGTGTTTGATACGGACTGCGGTAAAGTTGGTTTGCTGATATGCTATGATGTAGAGTTTCCGGAAGTAAGCCGTATCATGGCAGATCAAGGTATGCAAATGCTTTTCGTGCCGTTCATGACTGACACACAAAATGGCTACATGCGAGTAAGAAGCTGTGCACAAGCCCGCGCCATAGAGAACGAATGCTATGTAGCCATTGCCGGTTGCGTAGGAAACTTGCCCCGGGTGAATAATATGGATATCCAATACTCCCAATCGGCTGTATTTACGCCATCAGATTTTGCGTTTCCTAATAATGGTATTAAAGCAGAAGCAACACCCAACACCGAGATGGTACTCATAGCGGATGTGGATCTATATGCGCTACGCGATTTGCATGAATATGGTACAGTCAAAATCCTTAAAGATCGCCGAAAAGATTTGTATCAAGTTAATTTGTTAAAATAATGGACGATAATGGGGATTTTTGATATTGTGTTTCGCTCTTTAGCGGTCTACTTGTTTATGATCATTGCGATACGTCTAACCGGGAAGAAAGAATTGTCGCAACTCAATACAGGCGACGTGGTATTGATTCTGTTGATTTCAAATGCCGTTCAAAATGCAATGGTCGGCCCCGACACCTCCCTGCTGGGCGGACTTGTGGCGGCAGGGGTACTCTTCCTATTAAATTATATACTCAAAAATTTCCTATATAAGAATGAGCGGCTGCGGAATTTCATCTATCAAAAACCAGAGATCTTAATTCATCACGGCAATTTGGATTTCACAACATTAAGTCGCCTTAAAATAACGAATGAGGAACTGCAAGAGGCAATGCGGGAACATGGCGTTGAGCGTTACCGAGACGTGCGATTGGCCATGCTGGAAGTTGACGGGAATATCAGTATCATCAGCAATATCGACGGTATGAAACAGTCAACTTACAAAAGAAAGCAGGCACATAAGCGGCTTGATGCGTCCTAAATAATTGTATTTATATTACCTCCAATTGATATTCCGCTCTATGAAGAAATAGCTGGTTTATTCCGCTATTTCTTCGTAATCAGTTGATCGGGGAATGTGTGCTATGATCGGCTCCCATTCCTTTGGTATGCTTGTCAATTTACGTTCCACCAGATTTAACCAAGCACCATCCACATTGACCGTTGCCGCCTTTACGCCGTTTTCTTTGTAGATTTCATGTCGGAAAGAAAATCTGTAGTTTTTCAAGTTAAGCTTATTCATTTCAACTTTTACATAAATCCGTTCGTCGAGCCCGATTTCACGATGGTAGATAAGTTCTTCTCTAAAAAGTATAGGGCCAATATGATTTTTGGCAAATTCATCCAAAGATAGCCCTGCTTTATTAAGCATATTGCTACGGGCTTGCGCACAAAAATCAGCATATGCTGAATGTCTGAGATGTCTATTTGGATCCAACTGAGCCCAGAGTACTTGCCCTTCAAAGAAAATGTGTTCTTGCTCCATGTTTTAAATATACGTAAAATACTATAGATTAAATAGGAGAGACCATCTGCATCAGTATAGCCGTAAACCAACCGGCATAGGTACCGATAGCGTACCCAAAGACCGCCAACACAACACCAACAGAAATTAACGACGGATGAAATGCCGCGGCAGTCACTGTCGCAGATGCTACACCGCCAACATTAGCCATACTGCCCACGGCTAGATAGAAGAATGGCGCTTTTATAATCTTGGCTACCGCAATTAATAACAGGGCATGAAAACTCATCCAAATCACCCCTATTACAAACAGGCCGGGGTTCGCCAAGGTGGCTGCAATGTCCATCTGCATACCGATGGTAACGATAAGCATATAGAGCAATGTAGTCCCTATTTTAGACGCACCGGCATGCTCCAGTTTGCGTGCTGGCGTAAAGGATAAGGCTATTCCGATAAATGTTGCTATCAATATCAGCCAAAAAAAACCGTTCGTAAGGGAAAATTTTTCCAATTGCGGATAGTTTGCCTCCATATATTTGGCAATTGGCGCGGACAGCAACGATGCGAGGCCCGTTCCACCAAGTGCAAGTGCGATCATAAAAATAAAGTCTTTAGTATCAGGATTGCGGGTATGGGTTTGTGCCTGCTGATCCATGCGTGCTTTCAAAGCCTCAACATCTGAAGCATCGGCTTTGAAAAATCTGTCGATAGCTTTCACTTTGCTTGCTCCATATAGCAATAAAGCCATCCAAATATACGCGACAAGAGCATCTACCGCAATGATAGAAGAGAAGAGTTGCGGTGATGGCTGCAAGATTTCGCGTAACGCAACTTGGTTAGCGCTGCCGCCAATCCAGGAGCCAGCCAAGGCTCCTAAACCGCGCCAAACCTCATCTGCACCCGCACCTCCAACAACGTCTGGTGCTACTAGAGCGGTAAGCCATACGGCTATAGGCCCACCTAAAACAATGCCTATCGTGCCGGTAATAAACATGAGACCTGCACGTTTCCGCAAGTTCCATAATTCGCGTAAGTCAAGGTTAAGCGTAAATAAGATGAGGCAAGCTGGTAGAAAATACCGACTTCCTATACCGGCCAATGGCGAGTTAGTGCCGTCGATAATATGTAGCGAGTTTAAAATCCCCGGTATGAAGTAGCACATGAGTAACGGGGGGATGACTGCATAGAAACCTTGCACATATTTGTTTTTCAGACTTGCTGTGTAAAAAACCACACCCAACACTGCCATTAAAAGCCCAAATACAGCGGCGTGGTCAGTAATAATCGGTGTAACTTCTCTGATAGCATTTTGCATAAATTTTAGGATTTACTATTTTGGTGGTGAATTTATAGAATTAATTCCGAACGACAACCGTTTTGTCTATATTCTTGCATAGAGTTGCATTATTATTTTATAAACGTTATTACAAACGCATGTTTAATCGACGAGATTTCATAAAAAGTGGAAGTTTAGTTGCAGGGTCCATAGCCATTGCTGATGATATTATGGCATTAGGAGTTGCAAAAACGATAAAAGTAGGGCTAGTAGGTTGTGGGGGGCGGGGAACTGGCGCGATATTCCAAGCTTTGGATGCTGATCCTGATGTGCAGGTGACTGCATTAGCAGACATTTTTGAAGACAACCTCACAAATACCCTCTCATCATTACGAGCGAAGTACGGAAAACGTATTGCGGTTTCCGAAAAAACATCTTTTATAGGATTCGATAGTTATGAGAAGCTCATTAAATCCGATGTGGATGTCGTCTTATTGTGTACGCCTCCAAACTTTCGTCCGGCTCACCTGGCCTTAGCCATTCAACAGGGCAAGCACGTCTTCTGCGAAAAGCCAGTAGCAGTTGACATTCCCGGTTTACACCAAGTGGAAGCCGCTGTAAAAATGGCTAAAGAGAAGCAGCTCTGCCTTGTCAGTGGCTTTTGTTTCCGTTATTCTTTACCGAACAGGGAAATTATTTCACGCATCCATGCCGGCGATATCGGCGAGGTCAAATCCATATCAACCTTCAGGCATGGAGGTGAGTTAAGCTATAAAGAACGGGAGCCTTCATGGAGTGATTTTGTGCATCAGCTTCGCAATTGGTATTATTACCAACGCTATTCCGGTGATATGATTGTAGAACAAACCATACATAGCCTCGACTATATGTCTTGGATCATGAAGGATACTTTGCCCAAGAAAGTAACAGCTACCGGCGGAAGGCAAAGCAGACCTTGGAATAAATTCGGAAATGTGTATGATCATTTTACCGTGGAATACGAATATGATAACGGCTTGAAGGGATTTCATTTTGGGCGTCAACAAAACGGTACTACGCCACGTAATACCGTGGATGCGATGGGTACGAAGGGTTACGCAAGTGTGGCGTTAAACAGCAATTATGAAATTATAGGCGAACAGGCTTGGAAGAACAAACAGCGACTCAATAATATGTACCAGACGCAACACGACGAACTTTTCAAAGCTATTCGTGCAAAGCAGGTAATTAATGACGGTGACTTTATGGTGAAATCCACACTTCTCGCTATTTGGGGGCGGTTATCGGCCTACTCTGGTAAATCCATTTCGTACGATGAGGCCATTAATTCCCAAGAGCGCCTTGGCCCGCCAATTGACGACTACAATTGGGATATGAAGGCCGATGAATTAACAATAGCCCGTCCGGGAGCTTACAAACTGGTATAGGTATGGAAAAGATCAGCGTATTGGTTGTTGGTTGTGGCAATATGGGTGCTTCTCATGCTACGGCTTATCATCATATGGACGAGTTTGAAATTGTAGGATTAGTTTCACGTGGGCGTAGTAAAGATGAATTGAATGACAGACTAGGGGCGAGCTATCCGACATATCAGGATTACGATACGGCGCTACAGGCAACAAAACCAGACGCTGTCTGCATTTCTACCTATCCAGATACGCATGAAGAATATAGTTTGAAAGCGTTTAAAGCGGGGGCGGATGTTTTTGTTGAGAAGCCGATTGCAGATAGTTTGGAGGGCGCAGAGCGAGTCGTGGCGGCAGCAAAGCAGTATGGTAAACAGTTGGTGGTCGGGTATATTCTACGTTATCATCCTTCCTGGATACAATTTATTGCGGAAGGGCGGAAGTTAGGAACGCCACTTGTTTTTAGAATGAACCTGAATCAGCAGAGTCAAGGTTATATGTGGGATGTGCATAAGAATTTGATGAACAGCCTGAGCCCTATTGTTGATTGTGGCGTACATTATATTGATGTCATGTGTCAAATGACGGATGCGAAACCTATTCAGGTATACGCTATTGGTGCAAGACTGACTGCTGATATCCCGGAAGACAACTACAATTACGGCCAGTTGCAGATTCGTTTTGATGATGGATCGGTAGGTTGGTATGAAGCCGGCTGGGGGCCTATGATGAGTGAGACGGCTTTCTTTGTGAAAGATGTCGTCGGACCTAAAGGATCGGTATCTATTGTGGCCGATAAAGCTGGGTCGAAAGGCCAATCTGACTCCGTAGCTGCGCATACACAAACGGAATCGTTGCGAATACACCATGCTGCTATTGATGAACAAAATCGCTTTACGCAGGCAGATGAATGGATCAACCTGAAAGACGAACCCGACCATCAAGAGCTCTGCAATCGTGAACAGCGATTTTTCTACCGGGCGATCGTGGAGCGACTAGATCTTTCCAAGCCTATGGATGATGCATTAAATAGTTTACGAATCGCTTTTGCCTGCGACGCATCGGTGCGTTCTGGCGAAGTGGTTCATTTAAACAAATTACCTAGATAGGTGCAAGACGGTTTACGGGATGTTCAAATATTTGTGCGTTTGCAGAGATATTTCCCAGTGAGGGTTTTCTTTTACATACTCCACAATCAGTGGTGTCATTTCTGACGCTTTAGACCATTCGGGTTGCAGGTAAAGCTTACAGTTTTTTCCAACAAATTTCGCATGTTCTTCCGCCCATTGGAAATCACTTTTGTTGAATATGATGACTTTAAGTTCCCCTGCAGCATTGAGCACATCAGGGCGTGGGCCTTTAAATTTCTTCGGCGATAAACAAATCCAATCCCAAAATCCTGACAGCGGATAAGCACCTGAGGTTTCAATAAAGGTCTGTATCCCGGCGGCTTTCAAAGCCCGCGTTAAGTAGTCTAAATTATAAATCAATGGTTCACCTCCGGTGATGACAACCGTCTTCGCCGGATGTCTCTTTGCATTCTCTACAATTTCATCTGCTGCCGTCAACGGGTGTAGATTCGCATCCCAGCTTTCCTTCACGTCACACCAATGACAACCCACATCACAACCGCCTAAACGGATGAAATACGCTGCTTTGCCGGTATGATACCCCTCGCCTTGTATCGTGTAAAAATCTTCCATTAATGGAAGCAACGTACCGTCTTCTGGGACTTGATTTGACATGTCTTAAATTTTAAGAGTACAAAGGTATGAAAAATGTATATACAAATTGTTGGTCTTCATCACGCTAGTGTTAGGATTTATCAAAATGTGCTCAGGATCTATTTTGCCGGTCTGTTTACGGCGACGTCTTATTGTACATTTTGTATAAGTCAACCGTAAATGAGTCCTCAATGTGCTTGGCTAGAATTGTAAAATAATTTCACATACTCATTTTTTAGTATTAAAAGACTTGCAACATCGATGATACCGCTGATAGTCTATTGTTTAAATATAAATTGACGAATAATTATTTCAAAAAAATGTGCTATTTGCTGTCTGATTATAGCTACATTTTTCTTTTAAGGAATTTAATAATCAAAAAATAACCTGTAAGATTGTTTCAGGGATTAAATGCTTGTAGCAGAATTGTTTCCATCATGTCGATCACTCCTTCGAGATTAATTGTACATGCGCATTTGTCAAAACTCAAATAGTTAGCCTCGCAATCAGTGTTTTAAACTTAAAAGATAAACTAAATGAAAAAACCAATTTACTTAATCATGTTGGCAGGCATCTTAGTCAGCACCTGTCAAAAAGAGAAGCTAAATCCTGAAATAGGTATACCAACCAATTCAAATATCTTGCAGGTTAGCGGTGCAGAGAAAGTGCAGTTCGCACGTGTTTTGTCAAAAGCTGTGTATCACGAGCAAGCAGTCAGAGAGTTTTTAAAGAGAGAGGCGCTCAAGCAATTTGATAATGATTATGACGTGCTTTACGGATTAGTCAAAGATAATATTGTCAAAGACGGCTTAACATTCAAAGAAGTATTAGGAATTTATGCTAATGATGAAAATTTTATAAAAGATTTAGAAGTCAAGGCGCCACTGCTTAATATTCTTGTTCCGGATCTCACTATGTTTACGGAATTTAATGCAGAAACATGGGATATATCTGATGCTGAGGTACCTGTCACAGCGCTCGTAGGTGGAGACAGTCAAACCTTTTATGGTAACGGAGACGAAGTGTTTTCACTCTCACTGGAAGAAGTACCAGGTTTTCCCTGTCTGATTGTTAAAGATAATGAGCGAGTAAAACCGACGCAATTGTTGAAAGTTAAGGGTTCAACATCCTACGATTATACTTTCTTAGATCCGGTATACGATGGGCGTCTAAAGACAAAGGGCGCAATAGATATCGACGGTAGGAAATATGGGTATAGAGACGATCAGATTATATCACCGAGTATAATCGTACAGCGTGCCTTTGACGAATTTGGAACAGATCCTTTCTACTGGCAACGAGATTATATCTATTTCAACCTTACTAAAGCACAGCCACAAAGAGGGCGGTTCAACGAGCATGTTCGAGAATATATCGATAGGATTAAGGTTGATCCTAGAATCTTAAGTACGATTATTGATCATCCTAACGACCCTCGATTAACTTCGTTCGAAATAAAGAGTAATTCCAAAAACCCATTGTCATGGGCGGAAATCGTTAGAAGGCTGTGGACTGATGGAAAATTTGAATTGCGTTTCTTTATTTATAAAGGGAGAAAGGGAGAAGGTGCAGTGCCAGATGAAAGGCAAGAAAATGTATCTCCACAAGATCTATTCTCCATCCGCAATATTGAGCATCGCATCAAGAAAGGTGGTTTGTTTAGGCGAGATCTTCATACGTTTTCTGTTAAATCAATCAACGATCTGGAAGGTAAATGGTATGCACCCAGACAAGGAGCTGGTATACAGCTAGAGCAGTGGAATATAATGGAAGAGTCGGTATCGATGAAGATCGTGGTCGAAGAATTTGACCCGGGTGATATTGAAGAAAGGCAGATAACGGTGAATAGCAAATATGTAAGTTCTAAAAACTTTAAGTTCGACTTTGGATTGGGAAACATTCCCAAATGGATCGTGAAGTTAGATTTGTCTTTCGGCACCTCTTCCCAAAAAGAAGAAAGCAGAACAGAGGTGGTGACTTGGAAAACTACACATACGAGCGACAAAATGGGCGATGTGACGTTTTATTTCTCTGACCCCGTGTTGAGAAATCAATACTATAAACACGTTCCGGAACTGAAGATCTATGATGGCTATGCCGTAAGTACCGGTTCGGTGGATATTCAGTTACTCCCCAAACCTTTGCGCTAATTACATTGATATTAATCATGTTTACCGCGTCTGTAAAGCGCGGTAAACAAAATAGTGAGGCGATATTGCAATTTACATGTTTGAAAGACGTGTGCAAATCCGCTTGTGGAAGATAAACCTTTGAATTAAACTTTATGCACATGAAAACCCTATACATACTTTTATGCTCCTTTAGCCTGTCCATCATGGAAGGCTGTAGCAAGAACAATGTGGAGATTCCACCTGTGGAATTTGGAAAGATAGATGCTCGCTTTGGCAGACATGGATATACTTTAATGAATGACCATTCCAGGAAGGTTATCAACACCCTTACATATGATGGCAAAAATTATAGATTTTATATTGAGTTGAACAATTTCGGGAATAATGGATTTCAAGATTACCGAGTTTTTCACAGATTGGAAGTAGATTTGGAAGATATCGTAGCGGGCAAGGTTTATAGTTTTGATGCGACAAATTCCTCTACCGAGCGGCAGCAAAAGAATAGGATTTCCTATGAGTACATAGAAGCCATTGGCGATAGGTTTGATCATAAATTTTATCGTCCAGCAATAGGCAAGAGAAACCTATCGCTCACAATAGAATCGATAAAAAGCAACAATTATCGTACACCAGCGATTGATGGAGGGTTCGAGGGATATTTGTTTAATGTTGCAGATGTACGAGATAGCGTATTGATCTCTGCACGATTTCTCACAGAAGCAGTAAGATAGTCTTAACGTAGTGTATGACAAGCGAATTACAGAGGATTAGCTTGGCGTGTGTGCTCAGAGGGTTTGCCAAACTTTTTCTACGTTTATACAGCTATTAAAATCTTGACGCTATAGATGAACATGAAGAAGCAATTGTATCCAATTATTACTGAAAGGCATTTCCTCCATCAACAGATTTCACTGGCTATGTGTTTACTACTGCTTGTAGTTGGATGTAGAAAGGCTGATGATGATATGGTAGGTATAGATGAGCATGGCGCCGTAACAATACTATAAACAAATTCCGGAATTAAAGATCTACGACGGTTACGCTGTAAGTACTGGTTCGATTGAGATTCAGTTACTCCCTAAACCTCTGCGTTGATCACATATATAGTAGAAGTCGTTTCCCGCGTCTGAAAAGCGCGGTAAGCATAACAAAGAGTATTTATAGAATTTATAGCTAAGAAGCTACAAAAATCCATTAATTGGACAGATAATCCTAAAAATTAAACATTACATAAATGAAAACTATATACATACTTTTATCCGTCTTTACCTTATATATAATGTCGGGTTGTCGCAAGAACAATATGGAGATTCCACCTGTAGAATTCGGGAAAATAGATGCACAATTCGGAAGAGATTCGTATTGGCTGATAAATGATCGTTTTAGAAAGGTCATTAACACGCAAGTGTATGATGGTAAGAATTATGAATTTTATATTGAGCTAAACAATTTCGGGAATAATGGATTTCAAGATTACCGTGTATTCCACAGACTGGATGTAAATTTGACAGATATTGTACAGGGTAAGATTTACCAGTTTAATGCAACAAACTCTTCAAGCGACAGGCAGCGAAAGAGCGAAATCTCCTATGAATACATAGAAGCAATTGGAGATAAATCAATTCATAAATTCTATCGTCCGGCAATAGGCAGAAGTAACGTCTCGCTCACGTTAGACGGAATAAGAGGGATTGATTACAGAACGCCCGCGATTGAAGGATACCTCAGCGGCTATCTTTATAACATTGCGGATAGACAAGATAGTGTATTGATTACAGTGCGGTTTCTCACAGAAGCTCTACGATAGATTCGAGCAATCTGGCCTTTTAAGATCTGCTTCGGTAGCTGTTACAGATGTCCGGAGAATTGGTAAATTACCGATCATCTTTTTTTCCTCTCTACCTGATCATAGCGAGAGCATTCGCCTAGCAAACGTTCAAAGAATGGACTTTTCCAGCAGCTTCCCAGTAAGATTGTACGATTTCAAAAGTTTTTTGAAAAGCAATGTGTCAACGCAGAAACAGGATGTCATTAACCAGATCTTGGATCAGGCTGTAATTTATAAGGTAAATACGCCAACATTTCTAGGTAACGAGATAAATGAATTTTGTGGTGTAACCGTAAGTTATCTGAAAAAAGATGATCCATATTTCGATTATTACCGCACCCTTAACTGGTGGATAGATGGTCATTAAATCTGACTCAGCTCGATAATACCCAAAGATTTCGTTCAAGCGAATAAAGTTCGCTATGAGGTGGATATGCATTTAAACAATGTTTTAATTTACCTGTATAAAACGGTATCTTTGAAAAATTGTCACGTGTTATTACAGTTGTTTTTGCAGGGCAATAATCCGAGCCTCTGCAAACACTTAACAGTACGCTTGTTTGTACTGGTGTAATTTTCACGTATTTAATCACTTAATTTATATAAATCATATTCGTTCATGATTAACATTACATTGCCTGACGGATCTGTCCGTCAGTTTGAAAAAGGTGCCACTGCTATGCAGGTGGCTTTGTCTATTTCTGAAGGCTTGGCGAGAAATGTCTTAGCCGCAGAGGTAAATGGCGAAGTATGGGATGCCTCCCGTGCTATTGAAAGCGATGCACACGTCAAACTACTGACCTGGAATGATGATAAGGGAAAGTCGACGTTTTGGCATTCATCAGCCCATTTGTTGGCGGAAGCACTAGAAGAACTGTATCCGGGAGTGAAGTTTGGTATCGGCCCAGCTATTGAAACTGGTTTTTATTACGATGTAGATTTCGGCGATCGGGAATTTTCCTCCGATGAATTCAAACAGATTGAAGATAAGATGTTGGCTCTGGCCAAACAAAAAGAAGTTTTCGAGCGCAAGGCCGTATCGAAAGCGGATGCATTAGCTTATTTTACAGAGAAGGGTGACGAGTACAAACTGGATCTGATTAAAGACCTGGAGGATGGAAAAATTACCTTCTATTCGCAGGGAAACTTTACAGACCTATGCCGTGGTCCGCATATACCGCATACAGGGGTTATCAAAGCGATCAAGTTGACAAACGTGGCAGGAGCGTACTGGCGAGGTGATGAAAGTAGAAAGCAATTAACACGTATCTATGGGGTTACTTTTCCAAAAGCGTCAGAATTAGCTGATTATATTAAGCTGATTGAAGAAGCAAAGAAAAGAGATCACCGGAAGCTCGGTAAAGAACTGGAGCTTTTTGCGTTTTCTGAAAAGGTGGGGGCGGGGTTGCCCCTGTGGTTGCCTAAAGGTGCTGCTTTAAGACAAAAACTGCAAGATTTTTTACAACGTGCGCAACTTAAGGCGGGCTATGAACCTGTTATAACGCCACATATTGGCCACAAACAATTATATGTAACATCCGGTCATTATGAAAAGTACGGTGCCGACGCGTTCCAACCTATCCATACACCTGTGGAAGGAGAAGAGTTTTTCTTAAAGCCGATGAACTGCCCGCATCATTGCGAAATATATAAGACAAAGCCGCGGTCATACAAAGAGCTACCTGTGCGTTTTGCAGAATTTGGTACCGTATATCGCTATGAACAGTCTGGCGAATTGCATGGATTGACGCGCGTGCGTGGCTTTACGCAAGATGATGCCCATTTGTTTTGTCGGCCAGATCAGGTGAAAGAAGAATTTAAGAAGGTGATCGACTTAGTGCTCTACGTATTTGCAGCCTTGGGCTTCGATAATTATACGGCACAAGTATCATTACGTGATCCAGAAAACAAGACAAAATACATTGGCTCGGACGAAAACTGGGCGTTGGCAGAAGCCGCCATTGTAGAAGCTGCTGCCGAGAAAAATTTGGCGACTGTTGTCGAATATGGGGAGGCAGCGTTCTATGGTCCGAAGCTTGATTTTATGGTCAAAGATGCACTGGGACGCAAGTGGCAATTGGGTACGATACAAGTCGATTACAATTTACCTGAACGTTTTGAATTAGAATATACAGGAAGTGATAATCAAAAGCATCGTCCCGTCATGATTCACCGCGCGCCTTTCGGGTCATTGGAACGATTTATCGCAGTGCTAATCGAGCATTGTGCGGGTCAGTTTCCGTTATGGCTTGCTCCAGAGCAATTTATCGTCTTGCCTGTGTCAGAAAAATATGAGGAATATGCAAAAAATCTTTTAGAATCGCTAAATAATTCCGATATTCGCGGACTGATTGACCTTCGTGATGAGAAAGTCGGTCGGAAGATACGTGACGCGGAAGTCAAAAAAATCCCATATATGTTGATTGTAGGGGAAAAAGAGATCGAAAGTGGCACAATTTCTGTTCGTAAACACGGGTCTGTGGATATCGGTTCGATGGATTCGCAAACATTTAAGGAATTATTAATTAAAGAAATAACCGTTTAATTTTAAACATTTGGCATTAACTAGAGGTGGTGGTCCTAGACCACCAATGAGAAAGAAAGAACCAGAACACCGCATTAACGAATTCATCAGGGTGCCAGAGGTACGTCTGGTAGGCGATAATGTAGAACAGGGAATTATTCCCACACGTAAAGCATTGGAACTTGCTGACGAACTGGAACTTGACTTAGTGGAAATTTCGCCAAATGCCGTTCCTCCCGTCTGTAGAATAATAGACTACAGTAAGTTTATTTACGAACAGAAAAAGAAACAAAAAGAAATCAAAGCAAACGCGAAGCAAACTGTTATCAAAGAAATTCGTTTTGGTCCGAATACCAGCGATCACGACTTTGATTTCAAGCTGAAGCATGCAATGAAGTTTTTAGAAAGCGGCGAGAAAGTGCGTGCATACGTGCATTTTAAAGGACGTGCCATTGTTTTTAAAGAACAAGGTGAAATTCTGCTTCTACGTTTTGCACAAGCATTAGAGGATTACGGAAAAGTTGAGCTTTTTCCTAAGCTTGAAGGAAAACGTATGTTTTTGACACTTGCACCAAAAGCTGCAAAAAAATAATTATTCTAACAGATTGATATAAATTTTTAAGATTATGCCAAAAATGAAAACCAATTCCAGCGCTAAAAAACGCTTTAAGTTGACTGGAACAGGTAAGATTGCAAGAAAGAACGCTTATAAAAGCCACATCTTGACCAAAAAAACAACAAAGCAAAAACGTAACTTAACTACAACAAGTTATGTTCATGATGCTGACATGGGTAACGTAAAACGTATGCTTGCTATTGGCAAGTAAGGTTATCCTTTATTAATAAATAATTTTTTGACCGGGTATCAGGTTGTAAGCTTGCTGTAATACGCAACACCTCATACCAAATTTAAATTTAAACATATGCCACGTTCGGTTAACGCAGTAGCTTCGAGAAGAAGAAGAAAAAGAATCTTGAAATTAGCTAAAGGCTATTTCGGATCAAGAAGCAAAGTATATACTATTGCTAAAAATACAGTAGAAAAAGGTTTACAGTACGCTTACCGCGACCGTAAAACCAAAAAACGTGAGTTCAGAGCTTTATGGATTCAGCGTATCAACGCAGGTGCCCGTCAACACGGAGTTTCATACTCACAGTTGATCGGTAAATTAAATGCTAAAAATATCGGGTTGAACCGTAAGGTGTTAGCTGATTTAGCTTTAAATAACCCTGATGCTTTTAAAGCAGTTGTTGACGCAGTAAAATAGAGTTAGAACCACCGTCAATTTGTTAGATATTTGAAAAAGGAGCCGTAATTGGCTCCTTTTTTAGTTGATAGATATACATCACTGCGTGAGTAGGCTAATAGCTTTTGCGCGACAACAAACCCCATTGCCTACCTAATAGTCGTTGGTAATCTTCGTTAAATAGTGTTAATTGTATAACATGATTGTAATCGAGCACTCGAAATAACTAAATTTGAGTAGCTAATCTGAAATAAGTTTTACACTATGAAACTCCCTATTATTATTCTTTATGTGATACTTTATGTCGGCGTTGCCGGTAGCAAAGCATCCCCCTATCAAGTTAATACCCTAAATCCCCCAAAGAACGACTTGATCATTATTTTTAAGGAAGGCAGAATCGTAAAAGTTGAGGGTACTAAAATAGAGAAAAGTATAGCAGCAAGTGGTACGGAGACTTTGCAAATTGACGGTTCCAACAATATTATACATGCGAAAGGAGGTTTGAAAGGCGTTGTCATCAATGGAGCAAATAACGAAGTGTATGTTGATAAAATACATAGCGTGAAAATAGATGGAGGGAACAATACCGTACAATACCAGCTATCAGCTAATAAGACCGGTAAGCCCGTCGTGATGTTAAAGGGTGCCAATAATGATATCTTGAAAGCTAGATAGCTTTTCTTTAATTATATAATAATGTGTAACTTGTAGGAAGTGGTTTTTAATACTTCACTATACGCACTATGCTAATTTCTGTGGTTTTTCAGCCTTGCGAAAAAGGTGTCCGTTTTGTGGCATCATTGAAGCAGCGCGTTCGTAATCTGCTAGGAAGCTGGTATCCGAGTTGTAATTCTATTGCTCATATCTCTGTCTGCCGAATGGAAGTTAGCCAACCGCAGATCGAGGAAGTCATTGATCTTTTAAGCAAGGCTATGCGTTACGAAAATTCGCAACATGTGTATTTCGACCATTTTGCCACATACCCGAGTTCCGGTACATTTTTTATCGATCCCACTGTGCAATCGAAGATGTTTCTAAAGCAGAAGATGCAACGTATAGTGGCGGAGATAGAAAAGGTCATAAAGGTTGATAAGGCTAATGCTCCACACTTAACCATTGGTCGCGGTTTGGAAAAGGACCATCTTGGACAGATGCAGGTGAATGCGCAATTTAAGTCGGTAGACTTTGATTTTCGCTGTGCGTCCGTCCTCCTTCGCATATTCGATGCGGAGAAAAAGCGATATTTTCCGCTTTTAGAAATCCCTTTTGGAAATGAACAACCTCCCAATTTTGAAACGGGACAGCTTCGTTTTAATTTTTAATTTGCCTCTCCATCAGCATTTTTAATATAGTAAAGCTGTCTTCCATTTCTTCGTTGGTCAAATGCCCGAAACCAAGCCTTATTGCTGTGAGCTGTCCGTTTTGATACAGTATATTCCGTGGAATAAATAGTTGCTCTTTAGCTGCATCTTTTCCCAATTGCAGCAGATTTACTGGAGTCTTAAATTCAAGCCAACACGCTAAGCCACCCGGAGGTTTCGTGATCTTCATGTGCTCCCCAAATTGTTGCTGGATAATACGCGTCATTTGATCGCGTCTTTCGCGGTATATCTTTAATGACTTTTTAAGATGACGATGTATCACTCCTTCTTCAATCATTTCCCCCAATGCCTGTTCAATAAGTACATCGCCCTGTCGATCGATAATGCCCAATAATTTCCGCATCTCTAGCATGATGTTTTCGGGTGCCACGATAAAGCCCGTTCGGAAGCCGGGTACAAGGGATTTGCCAAATGATCCTACATAAATGACCATGCCATTTGTGTCTAATGTCGCGAGAGGTAGCATAGGCTGCTTTTCATAATGAAAATCATAATCGTGATCATCCTCCACAATAGCAAAATGATACTCTTGTGCAAGTTGTAGCAAGCGCATGCGGCGTTGAACATTCAATGTGACCGTAGTCGGATAATGCTGCTGCGGTGTCACATACACCATTCGTATTTTTTGCTTTTGGCATATGTCGGCTAGCGCCTCTACATCTATCCCTTCTTCATCTACAGGTATAGTGCGTATAGACGCGCCATTTTTTTGAAAAATCATGTTTGCGGAAAAGTAGGAGAGCGCGCCAACAATAACGATATCTCCAGGATCCAGCAAAACTTCTGCAATAATGAACAAGCTCATTTCTACGCTGCGCGTGATGAGCATATTGGCGGCTGAGATTTGAAGCCCACGAGATAAACTTAGGTAACCTTGAAGTTGCTCCTTGAAATATGGACTGCCATCTTGATTGTGGTAGTCCATTTTTCTTCGATTACTTTTCCGTTTCAAGGTAGCGCTGTATATACGTGCCAGATCATCAAGTTGTGTGAGGCGTACGTCTGGAATGCCGTCATTAAAGCTGTACTGGAAGTTTCCTCTTTCATAGGGGCTATCTAATAGCGCTGATTTTCGAAATGTAAATCCAGTTTGATTAGCGTAGGTAATGTCCAGCAAAGATCCATCGGCGGTTTGCGGCATCGTTGGAGATATAAAGGCTCCTTGATTTGGCTTAATATCAATCCAGCCTTGCGACGCGAGCTCATCGTAAACAGACACGATCGTGTTTCGATGCGTTCCCAACAAATTGCTTAGGGCGCGCGTACCTAATAATTTGGTATTGGGAGAGAGAATATTCCTCCGAATAGCGCTAATAAAGGCATTGCTTATCTGCAAATAAACTGACGTGTTCGAATTTCGATCAAAAGAAATAAAACTTCGATATGGAATCTCAACCGGACTAGGCATAATATCAAAAGTGGCACCTTTAAACCCGCCGGCAAGATACTACATTTGCTCGAAATCGGAAAATATGCAAACTATATTAAAACATATTGTGGGAAATAATCAGCTTCATGCAAAGTGGTTGAACAGTCTCTCATTTATGGAAAACATGGGTGCGCGGAAGATTTCGGCATGCGAACATCGCACGATGGTCGATATCGTGCAATTAAAACATGCAGCCGAAGAGCATCGACATGCTTACTATTTAAAGAAGCAACTTGCCAAATTAACGGATAGCACCTGCAAACATTATGAAGATGGAGATTTACTCGCACCGGTCGCGACAAGACAGTATTTACATCGGCTAGATATGTCTTGCAGCCGCTATGTTAAAGAGAATTTTGAGATAACCGGTGTAGATCTTCGCTACGCCTGCTACTTATTTGTGACCCACGCCATAGAAGTGAGGGCGGATGCTTTGTATCCGGAATATCAAGAAGCGCTGACAACGGCAAAATCGCGGGTGAATGTAAAATCGATCATTCTGGAAGAAGAAGGGCATCTGGAGGAGATGATAGAGCAGTTGAAAAAGTTTGATAGCGACTGGAAAGCGCATGCCCATGCAATAGCAACCATAGAGCGGAAACTATTCCAAGAATGGATTGCTGCGATAGAAATAGAGCTTCACCAGTAATGGATAAAATAAGCAACCGCTGGAGAAGTCAAATTGAAGCTCGTGAAGCTACCGGCACGTTTCGGCAGCAAAGGCAACCGGATAGACGTGTTGATTTTTACTCTAACGATTACTTGGGCTTGGCAAGGTCTGCGGAATTTCAAGAGAAACTTGCAGAGCTGGCACAAACGATGCCACATGCGCTGACTGGTCCGTCGGCTTCTCGCGTATTGTACGGGCACAACAGCGTGGTAGCCAGTGCTGAAGAGTTTATCGCTGCAAATCACAACGTAGCCAACTGTCTATTGGTAAATTCAGGGTATAATGCCAACCTTGCATTGCTTTCCGCTATCGCTCAGCGTGGCGATACTATTTTGATTGACGAGTTGGTGCATCGGTCTGTACACGATGCCTGTACCTTAAGTGTCGCAACCAAGTGGAAATTCAGGCATCAGGATCTTGGCCATTTGGAAACCCTGCTCAATAAAGCAAACGGAAACAGTATCGTCGTTGTAGAAAGCCTGTACTCTATGGACGGGGATTTTACAGCGATCCCGCGAGTGTTTGCACTGTGCCAACAGTATGGCGCGGGGCTCATTGTTGATGAGGCGCATGCCGTCGGACTTTTTCCCCGCGGTCTAGTTCATCAATATGGCTTGCAAAATGATGTTCTTGCTACGGTAATCACTTATGGAAAAGCTTTTGGATTACATGGAGCAGCTATTCTGGGTAGTAAATTGCTGTGCGACTATCTAATTAATTTCTCATCCCCTTTGATATATACGACGGGCTTCAATGCATTCAATGCCGTAGGCATCCGTGAAGCCTATCAATACATGGAAAAAAATCCAGCATTGCGCAATACGTTGTGCAGGAACATAGCCCACTACTTAAGTCGGCTATCGGTCGTGGATAGCGTCCAGCACAGCCCTATACAGCCCGTAAAATTTCCGCACATACAGCTTCTGCATACCGCTGTTCGAGGCATTGAGAAGCTCGGTTTGGCTGTGTATCCTATTTTTCCGCCGACCGTGGAAAAAGGAACGGAGCGTCTGCGTATATGCTTGCACGCTTTTAATACAGTAGGTGAAATAAACGAACTCTGTAAAGAAATCAATAAATGGAAACAGTAAAAAGGTGGTTTGTTACCGGCATAGGAACGGGAATAGGAAAAACGATCGTCAGTGCTGTTCTTGCGGAACATCTCAAGGCTGACTACTGGAAGCCCATACAGTCCGGAGATTTAGAGCAATCCGACAGTATGACAATCCGCAATGCAGTAAGTTATTCCATCCGTATTCATCCGGAGCGATATCAGTTAAATACAGCTGTTTCTCCACATCAAGCAGCCGAAATGGATAATATTTATATGCGGGTAAGCGATTTTTCGGTACCTGAGTCCGATAACCATCTAATTGTAGAGGGTGCCGGAGGGCTATTTGTACCTATAAATTCCAAGGAATTTATGATCGACCTTATAGCTAAACTAGATCTTGCATTAGTCGTCGTGGTGCGCGACTACCTAGGATGTATTAATCATACTATACTAACGCTGCAGGCTATTGTTCAACGGAAACTTCGTGTAGCGGTTGTGGTTTTTAATGGGGACTTCAATCCCTGGACTTATGCAGTGCTACTTGACAATATACCGCAAAACATACCTTTCATACATGTGCCGACTTTAAAGCAAGTCGATAAACAACATGTAAAACAATGTGCAGACAGCATAGGCCTATGTGATAAGGCACAAGGTGTATAAATGCGATGGAGTTGTTTCTGATAACAAATGACGGCATAACAAGAGTACTTAAACATTTTATTTACCTATTAAAAGATATTGACTACAGATGAATCATACCCAAGAAGATATACGCCATAACTGGACAAAAGAAGAATTATTGGCGATCTATAATAAGCCGCTTTTGTCGTTGGTATTTGAGGCTGCCGGTGTGCACCGTCGCTGGCACAATCCTGAAGAGGTGCAGCTATCTACCTTGCTTTCAGTTAAGACTGGCGGTTGTCCAGAGGATTGTTCGTATTGCGGACAGGCCGCCCGCTATCATACGGACATAGAGGTACAGGCATTATTGCCCACCGAAACGGTCGTGGCACACGCCAAACGTGCTCGGGATGGCGGGTCAACGCGTTTCTGTATGGCCGCTGCTTGGCGCGAGGTAAGAGATAACAGAGATTTTGATCGGATTATTGAGATGGTCAAGCAGGTAAACGGTTTGGGACTGGAGGTGTGTTGTGCATTAGGTATGCTAACCGAATCACAGGCGCAGCGTCTGCAACAGGCCGGTTTATACGCTTATAACCATAACCTAGATACTTCGGAGGAATACTACGATGAAATAATTTCCACGCGGACATTTGATAATCGTATAAAGACAATTGCACATGTTCGCGATGCAGGGATCACGGTTTGTTCCGGAGGGATTATAGGCTTGGGCGAGTCGAGGGCAGATCGTATCGGGATGTTGTGCACATTAGCGTCTATGGAGAAGCACCCGGAGTCCGTACCTATTAATGCTTTGGCTCGCGTGAAAGGTACGCCGCTGGAAAACAATCCGAAAGTCGATATTTGGGATATGGTCCGTATGATTGCTACTGCTCGTATTGCGATGCCAGCGTCAATGGTTCGGCTCAGCGCGGGGCGTTTAGAAATGGATGAGGTAGAGCAGGCGTGGTGTTTTATGGCTGGCGCGAACTCTATTTTCACCGGTGAAAGGGAGAAGCTATTGGTTACGCCTAATCCAGCAATATCTGACGATCTAGATATGTTGTCTAGGCTGGGATTAAAGCCTATGGGAAAAACATGGTAACCAAACAACAAAACTGGATAGCACGTGATCAAGCCGTGAACTGGCATCCCTATACACAAATGAAAACGACCAGAGCAATTCCCATCATTAGGGGTGAGGGCGCCTATCTCTACGATGCCGATGGAAAGCAATATATTGATGCGGTGTCTTCATGGTGGGTTACCTTACATGGACATGCTCATCCCTATATCGCGGAATCTGTGAGTAAACAGCTTTACGAGCTGGAACAAGTCATTTTCGCCGGTTTTACGCATCGGCCGGCTATTGAATTGTCTGAACGGTTGCTCAGCCTCTTGCCGCGCCTGCAAAGTAAAGCCTTCTATTCAGATAACGGATCCACCGCCGTGGAAGTAGCTTTAAAAATGGCGCTGCAATATGCTTACAACAGTGGGCGCCCCAAGAGCAAAATATTAGCCTTCCGAAACGGTTATCATGGTGATACCTTCGGTGCAATGTCTGTTAGTGCGCGTGGAAAATGGACTGCACCATTCCAGGACCTGCTATTTGAAACAATTTTTATCGATGTGCCGAACCGCGAAAATATTGAAGAGCTTAAAAATATTGTTGATCAACATAAAGGCGAGTTAGCCTGTTTTTTGTATGAGCCGCTAGTTCAGGGCGCAGGAGGCATGCTTATGCACGAGGCAATGTATCTTTCCGCGCTGATGGCACACTGTCGAGCTAGCAATGTATTGCTTATCCAGGATGAAGTCTTTGTGGGCTTCGGGCGCACCGGAACGCTATTTGCGGCCAACCAACTACAGGAAGAACCTGACATCATGTGTTTTTCAAAAGGATTAACTGGCGGCACGATGCCATTAGGACTCACGACATGTACACTGGACATTTACGATGCCTTCTACCATGATGAAAAATCACGAGCGTTGTTTCATGGACATTCATTCACCGCAAATCCCCTCGCTTGCACCGCTGCGTTGGCGAGTTTAGATTTGCTGTTATTGGATAGTACGCAACGCAGCATTCAGAAGATCGCTCACATGCATCAACAGTTTGTAGCAAAGCTTAATGGCCATCCGCAAGTGAGGCACGCAAGATCTTGTGGAACTATATTGGCTTTAGAATGGGAGATCGGTCAGGAGACATCATACTTCAGCAATTTACAACACAGTCTCTATATATTCTTTCTTGAACGGGGCATACTCTTGCGGCCCTTAGGGAATACGCTCTATCTTGTCCCGCCATACTGTTTGTCAACGGAAGATTTGGAACATATTTATGATGCAATCATGGAGGCATTATCGGTTTTTCCGTCTATTGAGTAATATACCTGTTTTCAGGGATAGGAGCCGATCTCGATAACTATTATTTTTGCTTCGCCTTTCCCTCTTAACCGTTAGACTAGGTAACGGAGAGGTTATAGTAGTTCGTGCGAAACCCTAAACACTCCCCAAGTTTTTAGGGTTTTTGCTTTAAACAATTGGCAGCTCAATTTTAACTGTCTTTCCTAGCCAAAGGTAGGATTGCAAGTGGGGACTATTTACATGTTGTTGTTTGTACATGAAGCCCATAGACACGTAAGCATTGAAAATAGCAGCTGGATGACGTTGTTTAATGGCCATCTTTAAAGGTTGCTTCGTGAATTTCTGAGCAACACGTATTCTTTCTAATGGGCATAGATACTCGCTAGTTCGAATGATACCGACGATTTCAGCTGTAGACCAGGTCGGAAGCACAAGCCTTATCAAGCGACTCTAGCCCGCGAAGAAATGCTTCATAGCATCGTTCTCAATTTCCTTTCTAGCATGTAGCCAATTTTGCTCAAAGTAGACATATTCCTTCATTGCGTTGTCTTTCGTCTATGCGGTGTAAGAAATCGCAACATCCCAATGTTTGCTAATGTTTTGCAGATCGCCAGATACGCTTTAATTCATCGCCAATATAGCCGATAGGTACATAGCATATTTTTTACCTTCCATGATCTTCTTTAAATCGTCATTTTTCAAATATTTTTTGGAGCATACGGTTTATTTAAGGTTATTCATCAGTATTTTTGGCTATGGAACGAATAGAAGCTGTTAATAAATTTATAGCCGATGAGCGGAATGTGCTTTTGCAGCATCCGCTTTATCGGAAAATTAGCCATATTGGAGATTTACAAAAATTTACGGAAGGACATGTTTACGCCGTGTGGGATTTTATGTCGCTTTTAAAAGCGCTACAGATAAAGCTCACTTGTGTGGAGGTTCCATGGTTTGCCAGTGCGCTACCATCTACGCGCTATCTAATTAACGAGATCGTACTCGCTGAAGAATCTGACGAATACATTGACGGCCGCCGGCTTAGTCATTTTGAAATGTACTTGGACGCTATGGCAGCAATAGGAGCAAAGACGGATGTCATGCTACAGCTGGAAAGAGAGCTTCGATTGCATAAGCCACTGATGAGTGCTATAGCGGATCTGCCTATTGATGAGCGTATCAAAGATTTTTTACGCTTTACCTTTTCTACAATTGAAGGGGGAGAAGCACATCGTATCGCTTCTGCGTTTACTTTCGGACGAGAGGATTTGATTCCCGATATGTTCACATCGCTATTAAAAGGGATTCAAGATGGGGCACCCACAGCGGATTTAAGTAAACTGATCTATTATTTCCAAAGACATATAGAGTTGGATGGTGATGAGCATGGCCCTTTGGCTATGCAGATGATAGCTGAACTTGGTGGTGACGATGAATTAAAGTGGAAGGAGATGCAAGAAACCGCGAAAGAGGCATTGCAAAAGAGAATCGCCCTATGGGATGCTATTGAAGAAGGATTAGCCTAAACCTAAGAAACGAACGACTTTTGCGTATATAAATAGTAAAAAATTAAAAAGAGGCTTTTATGGAGCCTCTTTTTAATTTTTGTTGATAAGAAATTTTTATCTAGCTGGTGGCACTGCTGGTGTAGCAGGTGTTGCGTTCGCTGCGATACCTAACTTAGATCTCACATCTGCTGAGATGTCTTCACCACCTTGGAAATACAATACATTGCCGTTTGAAGTGTCCAATACGTATGCGTAGCCTTTTTCTTTTGCTACCGTATTAATAGCGTTCATTACTTTCGTCTGTATAGGTGTAAGTAATTCCTGCTGTTTTTTACCTAGATCTTCTTGCGCCACGCGCTGCACTTCTTGGATACGTTGCTCCATGCTCTGAAGATCTTGACCAAGCGTTTGCAATTCCGCATCTACTGCAGCCTTGTTTGCCTCGCTACGATTTCTTAGTTTTTCATTAGCATCAGTTTGTTTCTTTTGAAACTCTTCATACATCCCTTGCAGCTCTTTCGTTTTTGTATCATTTAATGTTCTCAACTGTTCGTTTGCTGTTTTGAACTCGGCCGTCATTTGGAATATCTCATCCGCATTCACATGACCAATTTTTTGCTGCGCGCTAACATATTGCGTGCCTAAGGAAATCACCGCCACTAAAGCTACACTTCTAAATAAATTTTTCATTCTTTCCATTTTAATCTGTTGTGCCACATTTCCATGACACGGCATTTGTTTTTTATCTATCGTTAATAATCTATTTGTAATTTTATCCAAGTATAAACAAAAAAATTAATTTGCCAAGCTTGGGTTGGCTTTATAGCCTAATTTTGTGATAATGTCGTTGCTCTTATCCAATGTCGGGTTAGCATATAAAAACGTTACTTCACTGCCTTTGTCCAAAATCAAATCCAGCCCCTGTGCACCTGCAACATCTTGGATAGCTTTCGCAACTTTATCCTGTACAGGTTTAACAAGTCTCATGCGCTCTTTGTAAAGATCGCCTTCAAAGCCAAATTTTTGACGTTGAAACTCTTTCACTTGTTTTTCCTTATTTACAATCTCGTCTTCCCGACGACGGCGCATATCCTCATTTAGCAGCGCTTGATCATTTTGATAAGCCTGATAAAGCCTTTCAATTTCGCCATATTGCTTGTCAACCTCTTGTTGCCAGTTTGTCGATAAATCATCAAGCTGTTTCTGAGCAGACACGTATTCAGGGATATGTTTCAAAATATATTCAGAATCCACATAAGCCACGCGTTGAGCAACAGCTGCGCCAAAAGATAACGCGATGAAGGCAAGGGTAAAAACTATTTTTTTCATGTATGTTTTGTTTTCGTAAGTTAATACTTCTTTTTGCAAATGATTATCATGTTATTGGAGCTGTGATCATCACTAGCGCCCCATGGGTAAACGTGTAATCATTCTTTAATGCTACTTTTCTTCTTTCAAATCTTATGACAATTATGGTTCCAAAAGGTTTAAAAGCTTGAAATAATTTGCTAACAAAACGAAGCTTATCCTCTTCGCAAAAATAACAAAAAAGGAGGAAATATAGGCCGTATTTGAACCTTTAACAAAATTTAACGCGCTTCACTGTCGCCACACTGAAAGTAAATATATGGAAAGATTTCTTCGAAATTTCCACCAGTATATCGCTCAAAAAAAGTATCAGCTGCCTTCAAAAAAAAATCCCACTCCATGTGGAGCGGGATTTTGCTGTTAGTATTGTTGTTTTTTCAACATATGGTTGGCGTTTAGAAACCGCCCATATTTTGTAAAATGCTGAATGTAAAGTTTTGTCTCCATCTATTTGACGGGATCCCTGGAATAGGGTCGAAAGCATGGCCGTAGTCGATGCCTAGCATACCAAAGATAGGTAAGAAGATACGAGCACCAACACCTGCAGAACGACGCAGTTTAAATGGATTTACTTCGCTAAATTTATTCCACGTGTTACCACCTTCCGCGAAAGCCAAGACGAATACAGTAGCCTGTTCGTTCAACATAACAGGGTGACGTAATTCAAGTTGATACTTCGTGTAGATGGGGCTACCGGATTGAATCGCAATGTTTTGGCCCAAATTACCAGTAGATTCAGGTATAATTGTACCGTTGGCATACCCGCGCATAGCGATAATTTCAGATCCCTGAAGGAAGTCAAAGCCCTGCATACCATCTCCCCCTAGTTTAAAACGCTCGAAAGTTGAAGTCGGTGTTCTGTCCGTATAGTTGCCCAAATATCCAAACTGTGCTTGCATTTTCAAGACTAATTTACCAGCAATCTTTGTGTACCACTGACTGTCAAATTTCCATTTATGGTATTCAGTCCACTTGAAACGCTCATTGTCCGGCGCTGTTTCGTAATTAATATTGTTCCAGCTTGAGTATGGTGGCGTTAGCTGCACAGAAAACCGAAAATGCGAACCAGAAGTTGGATAGATAGGCGCATCCACCGAGTTACGACTGATCTCTTGCGTGATATTCATGTTGTAAGCCGTACCGTTATCAAAAAGGAAATAACCTGCATAATTCTGCAATCTATACCGTTGGAAGGATAGCGAGGTATTCACTTGAAAATAATTGTCCGGCCATTGTAAACGTTTACCTAATGTAGCGGTAACACCCGTCATCCAAATACGGTTCAGTTCAGCATCGCTTACCATCTGCCGCCCCGTTAGGTAATTAAAACCACCGAAAGACGAGCTGGATGTATAGGCGTTTAATCCAAAGTAAATTGGTTTTTTCCCACCAAGCCAAGGCTCCGAAAAGGAGAAGTTATACGATTGGTATCTCTTCCCTGATGTCTGTCCACGCACGCTTAATTTTTGGCCATCGCCACGTGGAAGAGGTTTCCAAGCATCTTTCTTAAAGAAGTTGCTTGTCGAAAAGTTATTGAAGGTTAACCCTAATGTTCCGATCACCTGTCCCGCACCGTATCCCCCTGAAAGTTCCACTTGGTCAGACGGCTTTTCTGCCACAGTGTATTCCAAATCGGTAGTTCCTTCTTCATAGTTTAGATTCGTCGGAACAGGGTTGATCTTTTGCTCATCAAACATCCCTAGTTGAGATATCTCGCGCACACTACGCATCAACATTTCCCGAGAGAATTTCTGACCTGGTTTGGTATAAATAGAACGTAAAACAACTTTATCATTCGTTACATCATTCCCTTTGACAATGACATTGTTTATCGTAAACTGTTTACCCTCGCTGAGGACGACTTCTATATCGACTGTATCGTTATAGATTCTTTTGATAATAGGCTGAACGCTGAATGTTAGATAACCATCATTTTGATACAAAGCACTAATATCGTCACTGTTACGGGTTGGTCCCATAAGTTTCGAAGTCAGCTTTTCTTCGCTGTACACATCGCCTTTTTGAATACCTAAAATTAGGTTTAGAACAGAATCCTTATACTTTGAATTACCAGACCATTCGATATTACCCATGTAATAGCGTGGGCCTTCATGTAGATTTACATATATATCAACCTCGTTATTATCATACCGAACGACGCTATCAGATAATATTTGGGCGTCGCGATAACCTTTGTCTTGCATTTTAGCGACAAGATTTTCCTTAGCCTCTTTATACTTGTCATCTTTAAATTTACCAGGGCCAAATATTCTGAACCAACGGCGTGGCTTAACACCTTTCAGATATTTGCGTAATTGTTTATCAGAAAAAGCTTCTGAACCTTCAAAATGAACACGATGGACCTTGATTTTTTTATTTTTTTCAACGTCCACAATCACGATCTCATTATTTGCTTGTGCGGTGTCTTTCTCCGTACGGATTTTTATTTCCGGATACAGATAAGATTTCTCACGCAAAAACTTTTGAATTGTGGCACGTGTTGTTTTGATCAGATTCTCGTTTACTATTTTTCCGGAATTGGTGTTAAGACGTTTGCGCACTTCGTCTGTTTCGCCTTTCTTTAATCCGTTGATATCAATGCGTGTTAGTCTTGGCCTCTCGCGAACGCGGATCTCCAGGAAAATGTTTTCGCCTTCTACACGCTCTGCGTACAATTGCACATCATCGAAGAGGTTTTGTGCCATTAATGTCTTCACGACATTGGCAGTAGCTTCACTCGGAACTTCAATATATTGCCCGACAACTAACTTAGAAATGGTTACCAGCACATCGCCATCTAGATATTCAGTTCCAGAAACACGAATACCTCCAATGACATAGTTCTTTGGGTCCAGGTAGGTTATCTCGTTCGGATCATTCAGATTGACAGGATTGTTTCCACGAATCTGAGCGAATAATTGTTGGCCTCCGATAAGTAAGGTGAGTGTTATTAAGTGTATTAAGCGCTTCATTTATTCAATTTTCTCGGTGCTAAAGTACACCAATCTGTTGTTAATTTTTGTTAAAAGAAAATAATTAATAGCCACGCTATTAATTAGCTAATTGATAGGTTCCGCAAAGGTAAACTAAATATTACAATTGTTCGCTCGTTTTCCCAAACCTTCTCTCTCGATGTTGGTAATGATAGATAGCTTCATAAAGATCATCCCGCGTAAATTCAGGCCACATTTTGTCTAGAAAACAAAACTCGGTATAGGCCATTTGATACAAAAGGTAATTACTAATGCGCTGTTCACCGCTTGTGCGGATCATCAAATCCGGATCAGGCATACCTGCGGTAAATAGATGTTCGCTAATCGTTTTCTCCGAAATATCGTCTACATCCAGTTCGCCGGCTGATACGAGCCGCACAATTGCTTTCGTTGCTTCTACTATTTCTGCCCGTGATCCGTAGCTTAGCGCTAAGGTCAGTACGCAGGCCGTATTGTTTTTCGTCAGTTCAATGGTATCGATCAATTTAGATTGGCAATTCGTAGGTAGATCCTGCATATTGCCTATAACGTTCAACCGAACGCCGTTTTGCATAAAAGTTTTGGTTTCTTTAGCGAGTGTGTTTACCAAAAGCTCCATTAACGCTTTCACCTCCAGCTTAGGCCTGTTCCAATTTTCCGAAGAAAACGCGTACAATGTTAAATACGTGACGCCAATATCCACACAGCCTTCCATTGCTTCCCGCACGGCTGAGACACCATTTTGATGTCCAAAAATGCGAAGCTTGCCTATGCCTTTTGCCCATCGGCCGTTACCGTCCATAATGATGGCTACGTGCCTGGGAAGTTTTTCTTTGCTTATTTTTTCTTTAAAACTCATTTTTCACCTGCTAAAAATAAGATTCCGTTTCATCATTAGCATTCGTTATTGATGAATGCATTTGTTTAATGTTGAATCCTGCTGGCCTATCCTGATCCTTGTACCCGCATTCCCCATTGCTTACGCCCCACATCACTTTCTCTGATGTAAAGGAAACCATTTATTACTACCCTGATCAGCATATTGCTCTACGTTTCGCGGCATACGTTGTCGAATATCGTGATGTGTCAAAACGTTGATGGAGATCTTTTGATAAGTCGTCCTTCGAATGTCTAATTCTGCACGTAATAACCACCGATTCCGATTATCGCTCTCGTATTTTACTCCCTTTTCGCAAGGAATAGCCAATGCAAACTTACGAATTTCAGATTGTTCCTGTAAAAAAAGGTCTTGCAGATTGTCCGGGATTTTCTGTCGCGCTGCCAATCCACATATCCATCTGAAATGGGAGAAGGCTAAAAGAAAATAGACGAGCTGTGCCAAAGCAGTTTTTAACAAGTAGATTGAACTGTATGTATAATCGTATGCAGCCATTACGAAAGGCTTGTTCTTAGTAATTCCTGACGTCAAGCCCCCAAAGAAGCTTTTCTCGTAAAGTACTGAAAAAACTATCGGAAGCCAACCGGATAAGGTGTATCCGAAAAGGTGCCCGCCGAATGTAAAGTTTTGTTCTTGTTTCGAGCGTTTCACTTTTGGAATCACAGCTCAGTATGTATTTATCTGTCCTACTTTCTATTTCTAACGACAATTCGCTGTCGGCAGAAATTATGATAGGTCGTACATTTAAATTATGCGGTGAGATAGGCGTAATCACGAAGTTTCCGCTACCCGGCATAATGATGGGGCCGCCACAGCTTAAAGAATAGGCGGTAGAGCCCGTCGGTGTGGCAATGATTATCCCATCTGCCCAATAGGAGTTGAGGAGTTCGCCATTCAGTGTGGCATTTATGGTGATCATGGATGACGTGTCATGTCGGAAAACGGTGATATCATTCAATGCGAAATTCTCGTCGCCAAAAATGCGGTCATCCCCGCCGTTAACCTCGATCAAGTCGCGAGCCTGCAATGAATAATTTCCCGAAAAAACGGCATCCAGTGCATCGATAATCTCACTTTTGTGAATGGATGCTAAAAAGCCTAACCGTCCAAAATTTATTCCAGCGATCGGAATTCCCGAGTCTCGCACTTGAGAAACGGCGGAAAGCATTGTGCCATCACCGCCTAAACTTAGTAAGAATAGGATATCTTTAGGTAAATCTTGATGGCTATAATAAAGCAAGAAGTTATCCGGACAATCGAATTGGTCTTTCAAAAAGTCGTAAAAATCGGAATATATATAGATCAAAATATCCCTCTCTTTGAGATAGGAAAACAATTGTTCGACATACGGCACGACGGACGAATTGAAAGCCCTTCCGTATATCGCGATGGATCTTCTTTGCATGCGAGGTGTTTTTAACAAAACTTATGCAAAGATGCTAAAAAATAGGGTATTCTTATAAATTTAAATAATTCATCAAAATGTCGTAGCGCTCTTGAATGTCAGAATCTCTACTGCCATCGTTGAAGGTCGATTTGATGATGTAGTCAAATCGCCATAAAGAAGCGACAAGGGAAGAGATATTCTGCTTATCCATCTTGATCGTCATTTCGACCTTCGTCGTATCGGGTATGTCGCGGATGGCAGTGCTAAGTATGCGAACGTTCTCCGATTCAAAGATATGCGCGATATGTGAAAAAGATACATCATGTTTTCCGAGCTCAAGTACGATTACCGTTCCCGGCTCTTTATTACCTAGGGTATCGTTAAGCGCCGTAAGAAGATCTGCAGATGTAAGTACCCCTACGTAATGGTTTTCCTTATCCAAGATCGGAAGAAGCATTAATTTATGGGCGGCCATATATTGGAGTGCATCATAAACATGCTGATATTCATATAGATATAGAAATCGCATAGATGCTGATAAACTTCGTATATGCTGCGTTTCGTCGTGCGCCGCTAGAAGTGCGTCTTCTGTCACTAGCCCGAGAAAATCACCTCCGTTCACAACGGGTAAATGTGAGCTATGAAACTCACTCATCTTGTCAATTGCCAAACCAATACTATCATCTGGTTTGATGTCGACATAATTTTCTGATAAAATTTCGCCTATATACATGATGAGTCCATTTATACTATTAAACAGGAAAAAATCGAAAACGTTTAATTAGCGCCTGTCTGAATATCGGCTAATTTATAAATTATCCGAAAATAGTAGTTCATCTTCGCGCATGTAAATAACTTTTTACATCATTAATGTATATTTTCCTTAATTTTACGACTTCAAAAAACAGATTGCTACAAGTAGTTAAAAGACGATGGTTGAAGAAGAAGAAAACGTGAAGTTTATTCAGGTACGTGAGGTTATCCATAAGAAGAGCCCCAACTTGGCAAAGTGGATTCCTAAACCTTTAATCAGCTATTTGGAGCGTGTGATCCATGAGGATGATATCAACTATATCATGACAAAATTTAAAGATCAGTTTGGACTTGATTTTGTTGATGATTTGATTCAAGAGCTGGGTGTAAATGTCATTTTGGAAGGAACGGAGAATATTCCACCTGAAGATCATGTAATTTTTGCTTCAAACCACCCTTTGGGAGGTCTTGATGGTATTGCTATCATGCATGCTATCGGGCGCTACCGTCGAGATGTTAAGTTCTTAGTCAACGATATTTTGATGAATATCCGGAATTTAGAACCGCTATTTATTCCGGTGAATAAAGTTGGTAACCAAGCGAAAAGCGGAATTATGGCGATTGACCAAGCTTACGCTTCGGAAAACGCATTGCTAATTTTTCCAGCAGGTTTAGTATCCCGAAAAATTCAGGGTAGAATCACAGACTTAGAATGGAAAAAAAGCTTTATTGCGAAGTCAAAAAAATACCAAAGAGATATCATTCCCGTTTATATTGATGGCAGGAATTCCAATTTTTTCTATAATTTAGCTAGACTGAGGCAGAAAGTTGGAATTAAAGCAAATTTGGAAATGCTTTATTTGCCTGATGAAATGTTTTCTCAACGAAATCAACAAGTAATTATTCGCTTTGGAAAGCGTATTCCGTATAGCCATTTCGACCAATCTAAAAACGAACGCGATTGGGCGAATGAAGTGCGAAATATAGTCTATGCAATGGCGGACAAAAAATAACATATGCAAGAAATTATCGCGCCGGTAGATCGAGCGTTAATAAAAGAAGAATTGACGAAAGAAGCCTTCGTACGCTACACAAACAATGGCAATAATGAGGTTTACCTCGTAAATTATCATTCTGCCCCACATATTATGCGAGAAATTGGTCGATTACGTGAGCTTACTTTTCGCGGAGCAGGAGGGGGAACAGGTTTGGCATTAGACATTGATGAGAACGATACTTGTGCGCATAATTACGACCAACTGATCGCTTGGAATCCAGACGAGGAAGAAATTATTGCCGGATACCGGGTTATAAAATGTGCGGATGCTGTAGATGCGGAGGGAAACGTTCATCTTTCAACAGCACACTACTTTTCCTTTTCTGAAGATTTCAAAAAAGACTATCTTCCCTATACACTTGAGCTTGGACGCTCTTGGGTGCAACCCAAATATCAACCAGCTATAGATAACCGGAAAGGATTATTTTCATTAGATAACCTTTGGGACGGCCTTGGCGCGCTTGTGATGATCAATCCTGATATTAAATATCTTTTTGGAAAGGTTACGATGTATCCGCAATACAATGCTGTTGCTCGAGATTTGCTAATGTATTTTATGGAGCATTATTTCTCTGATAAGGATAAACTGGTTGTGCCATATGAAAAGCTCAATATAGGCTATAAAACAGATATTTCGCAATATAACGGGATATTCGAAGGCTTGCCGTATCGCGAAGGATATAAAGTTTTAAACACAAAAGTTAGGGAGCTGGGTGAAAATATCCCTCCCCTAATCAACACGTACATGAATCTTTCGCCAACAATGCGCACCTTTGGAACAGCGCTTAATGATGAATTTGGCGAAGTGGAGGAAACCGGAATTATGATCACGCTAGCAGATATATATGACGCGAAGAAGGAGCGGCATATGGTAACCTTTGAACGCGATAAGAATTTCGGCAATAAGCCACAGAAATAAAATAAGCAACGCTGATTAGTTAGGATTCTAGATCAGCGCTGCTTAAAAAAATAGGTCATTGCGAGGAAGTTTGATGGCCGCTAGAATGACTTAAAAGGTAAGCCTTGTACGTCGCTTGCAAATCCAAGGTTGTCATGCCGTCGTCAGCCTGGCTCGCAATGAGCTCCATACCTCGTTTTTACCCTGGCCTTTATTTTTTGAGAAGCATTTCAATGTGCGGTATATCATCTTCGAGATACATCTCGCTCACACGCTCAAAACCTAATTCTTCATAGAAACGCTGCAGGTACAATTGTCCGCTTATTCTGATATGCTGTCGCGGGGCGATGCTGTCCCAGTAGTCAATAGCTTGATGCATTAAAACTTTTCCCAATCCGAACTTCCTGTAATCTTTATGGACAACTACTCTTCCTATAGATAAATCATCATAAGAAACACCTGCCGGCACAAGACGAGCGTAAGCCACAATCTTTTCATCGCATACGCCGAAAAGATGACTCGATGAATAGTCTTTATTGTCGCATTCCGGATATAAGCAGTTCTGCTCGAGCATAAATACATCGATCCTCAATTGCAGAATCTGGTAAAGCTCTGACGATGTCAGATCCGCAAACGATTTTACAGTCCATACGCAATCCATAATTAGGCTTATGCTAGAAGTCTTTTTACAACTTCGGAGATAGTACGACCATCAGCCTGGCCGGCCAGCTTTTGATTTACTGCACTCATCACCTTGCCCATATCTTTGACAGACGATGCGCCAACTTCTTCAATAACATTTCTAACTGCTGATTCTATTGCCTGCAGATCAAGCTGTTTCGGTAAATATTCTTCAATAACTTGTTGTTCCTCAAATTCTATGGCATATAAATCTTCCCGTTGCTGCTGCTTGAAAATTTCGCCAGACTCTTTCCGCTGTTTAACAAGTTTTTGGAGAACTTTAATCTCTGTGTCTTCCGTAAGTTCTTCGCTATGGCCTTTCTCCGTTTTAGCTAGTAATATGGCTGCCTTAACCGCTCTTAAACCGCGTAGACGTGCATTGTCTTTGGCAATCATTGCTGCCTTGATATCTTGATTGATTCTTTGTTCTAGTGACATTTTGAAAAGTAAAAAGTAAAAAGTAAAAAGTAAAAATTTAAAAGTAAAAAGTAGAAATTTAAAAGTGAAAAGTTAGAAGCGAAAAGCCAAAAATCAAAAGTGAGAAGTCAAAAAATAATAGATACAAAGTAATACGTAAAATTCAAAAGTTGTCGGCTGAAAGTTAGATCTTTTTATCGATCTAGAGCTTAGTACTCTTCGCCAATGATTTCAACTATCTCCTTCTTATTTAACTGTCTCGCTTAACTATTGTTGCTGTTGCCTGCGCTGTAGGCATGACCAAAAGATCATTAATATTTACGTGTGCTGGTCGCGACAGTATAAAGGCTATTATTTCCGCAATATCTGTACCCGAAAGTGGTGTCAACCCTTTATATACGTTTTTAGCAAGTTCTTTATCGCCTTTAAACCTAACCTCGGAAAATTCAGTTTCGACCATGCCAGGATCTATAGATGATACGCGGATACCTTTTTCCAAAAGGTCTATGCGCATAGCTTTGGTTAAGGCATCTACCGCGTGCTTGGTGGCACAATAGACATTTCCATTGGGATACACTTCTTTTCCGGCTATCGAACCAATATTAACTATATGCGCATTCTCGCTACTTCGCATAAGTGGTTCTGCGTATTTCGTTACATAAAGCAGTCCCTTGACGTTTGTATCGATCATTCTGTCCCAGTCGCCCGTGTCTCCTTCTTGGATGGCGTTCAATCCTTGGCTCAATCCGGCGTTATTGATCAAAACATCAATATTATTCCAATCGTCAGGCAAATTCGCAAATGTTTGCTCCACAGATGCACGATCTCTGACATCCAATTCGAAGCAAAAGATTTCGCATGACGGATGTTGTTCAAGCAGACTCTCTTTAAGCTCTTCCAGGCGCTGTAGACGCCGTGCACAGAGTAGTAATCTATAATTGGAATCAGCGGCAAGGACTGTGGCGCAGGCTTGGCCGATTCCGGAGCTAGCTCCTGTTATCAATACTGTTCTCATTTATTGAAAGTTAAGGTAGTAGGAATGGGCCATCGGCCCTTTCATTATCCAGCAAATGTATCTATCGTTTATCTGCAAATTGAAGAGTAAGGCCTATTTCGTGCATTCATATATTGTGCAAAAACCGAAGGTTTGCGGTCGAACTTTCGTATGCTTAAAACCCACTTGCTGTGTGATGGCAGCGAACTTATCGCCGTCCGGGAAATTTGCAACAGATTCTGGGAGATAAGAATAAGCGCTCATGTCTTTGGAAATCAGCTTCCCCATAGCCGGGATGAATCGATGGAAGTAGAAGTGATAAAGCTGTTTGATAGGGAAAGCTTTTGGATTGGATAATTCCAATATAACGGCTCTTCCGCCGGGCCGTAAAACGCGGTAAATATCAGCTAACCCTTGGGGCAAATTTTCAAAGTTACGGACACCAAAGGCTACCGTAACTGCATCGAACATATTGTCTTGAAACTGAAGTTTTTCAGAGTCGCCTAACCGCACTTCAAATCGATCTTTCAATCCTTTCTTGGCAATTTTTTCTTCCGCAACGGCGAGCATCCCGGAGGAAATATCTACACCGATGATTTTGTTCGGTTTCAAAATGCGTAATGATTCGATGGCGAAGTCTCCGGTTCCTGTAGCCACATCTAAAATCAACTGCGGTTGAATGCTGCGGAGAGATCGGATTGCCTTTTTTCGCCATATGGTATCGATTCCCATGGTCATCATCCTGTTGAGCACATCATAGGTTTTTGATATGTTATTAAACATATCCGCCACTTGCTCCTTCTTTCCGCCGCCCTTTGTTTTATAAGGTTTTATAGTCGATGTCTCGTTTGCCATTCAACAAATATACGATATTGAAAAATATCTAAAACATCAATGGGCTAAAAATCGAAAATGCTTATTTATAACTGTTTGGTAGTAAGAGCGTAGGTAGTTATCATGCAGATATTTCCTTTAATGGTTATTTTATTTTAAGCGTTATTAACACGGAGGTGAGTTGTTAACATTATGCTAAGTCGTTGATAGGTAGTGTACTTTTTTAGAAATAAACACGTTTTCAACAGAGAATGTGTAAAAACGCTTCGCGGCAATTGTTCGTCTGAAAGCGCTATAAGCGTGATTGTTTAGGCAACCTAAATGGGGTGTTTACAAATAGATGAAACGTTAGTGTATATTTTTTATATTTTTGTTTCCCCGTTACGAGCACGGTCAGAAGACACATAAATTGCAAACAGAAACACCTTTTTTGGAATGGCGATAGAGAACGAATTTTCGAATAATATGGCAGGCAAAACTAATTTTGCCAAGAAGAGAGCGAGCCTTAATAACTTAATTGGTGGGTTGGGTAAGCTACCTCCACAGGCGTTGGATTTGGAGGAAGCAGTGCTGGGCGCTCTTATGCTCGAAAAGAATGCCCTGAGCGAGATTATCGATATCTTAAAGCCAGATTCCTTTTATAAAGAATCGCACCAGAAAATCTATGAAGCCATTTTCAGTCTTTTTCAACAAACATCACCGATAGACCTGTTGACCGTCACGACAGAGCTTCGTAAAATGGGGGCTCTAGAGATGGTAGGCGGTGCTTATTATATCACACAACTTACGGATAGAGTAGTCTCAGCTGCAAATATTGAATACCATGCCCGTATTATATCCCAAAAATATATACAAAGAGAGCTGATAAAAGTCTCTACTGAAATAATAAATAGCTCCTATGATGAGACTGCCGATATCTTTGATCTACTAGATCATGCAGAAAAATCGTTGTTCGATATAGCACAAAATAATTTACGACGTGATTCGCGTAAAATGGACGATATCATGCGTGAGGCAATTTCAAATTTAGAATTGCTGCGCGACCGTACCGATGGTTTAACGGGGATACCATCAGGGCTGACTGCTCTCGATAGAATGACTTCCGGATGGCAACCTTCGGATTTAGTTATCATCGCTGCGCGTCCCGCCATGGGAAAGACCGCTTTCGTACTGTCTGTGGCGCGTAATGCTGCCGTGGATCACCAGCGTGCTGTTGCGGTATTCTCGCTAGAGATGTCTTCCGTACAGCTGGTAAATCGTCTTATCGCCGGTGAGACTGAAATCGAACAGGAAAAGCTAAAAAAAGGAAACCTAGCTGATCACGAATGGCAGCAATTGCATTCCCGTATTGGTCGATTAACCGAAGCACCACTTATTATCGACGATACGCCGGCATTGAACGTTTTTGAATTTCGTGCCAAATGCCGTCGTTTAAAGGCGCAGCATGATATCCAAATGGTGATCGTCGATTATTTGCAGCTGATGCATGGAAAGTCGGAAGGGAAAGGTGGTGGAAACCGTGAGCAGGAGATTGGTTCGATCTCCCGTGCCTTGAAATCCGTCGCTAAGGAATTGAATATTCCGGTACTGGCTCTTTCACAACTTAGTCGTGCCGTAGAATCCAGACCAGGAAATAGCAAGCGTCCGATGTTATCCGATTTGCGTGAATCGGGTTCTATTGAGCAGGATGCGGATATGGTGCTATTCCTTTATCGACCGGAATACTATGGTTTAACGGAGGATGAGGAAGGGCGCCCAACTGCAGGTGTCGGGGAGGTTATCATTGCAAAGCACCGGAATGGCGAAACGGGGATCGTGCCCCTGAAATTTGTGGGTAAGTACGTGAAGTTCGTCGATCTTGAGGAAGATTTCGGTGGCCCGGCAGGAGATTCCTTCGGTGGGGGGCAGGATAGCTTCAGCTCTGCAATCAATCCTTCAGATGCATTTGGCAATTTAGGCGGTGGCTTCGATGGTGGTGGAATAACAATGCCATCGCGGATGAATGATATGCCTGACGACGCGCCATTTTAAAAATCGTCGCACATACACCACAACATACAGGCAAGCCTATGCAAATAGCTTGCTTTTTTATTTGCCACTGAGGTGTCGATAATTTTTACTAATTTTACCATACTTTTTTGTTGCAACTTTCATAAAATTTAGGAGAGAGATTTGGATTATTTAGCAGGATTAAATCCTTCACAGCGTTCTGCCGTTGAACAGATTAAAGGGCCGGTAATGATTGTAGCTGGCGCAGGATCCGGAAAGACACGGGTTATCACGTACAGGGTAGCGCACTTAATTAGACAGGGGGTAGATCCTTTCAATATCCTCGTGTTAACCTTTACCAATAAAGCGGCAAAGGAAATGCGCGAGCGTATCATGAACGTGGTCGGATCAGAAGCGAAAAACATTTGGATGGGAACCTTTCACTCTGTTTTTTCGCGCATTTTGCGCGTGGAAGCTGAGCTTATAGGCTATCCGAAAAATTTCACGATATATGACACTGATGATACGAAAAGCTTAATCCGTGCTATTATAAAGGAGATGAATCTGGATGACAAGCTATACAATGCCAACCATGTGTATGGCCGTATCTCTTCCGCCAAAAACAATTTGATTTCTCCGCAAGAGTATAATAAAAATGAAGCGATCATGGCAGAGGATATTGCCAATGGCCGTGGGCAACTCGGACAGATTTATATGACCTACGCCCAACGCTGTTATCGCGCGGGGGCTATGGACTTTGACGATCTGCTGTTTAAGACGAATGTTTTATTGAATAAACATCCGGAGGTACTCCATAAATATCAGCATCAATTTAAATATCTGATGGTGGATGAGTATCAGGATACCAACTTCTCGCAATACCTCATCGTAAAGAGATTGGCAGCGGTCAATGAAAATATATGCGTAGTGGGCGATGACGCACAAAGTATCTACGCTTTCCGCGGTGCCAACATTCAAAATATCTTAAATTTTCAAAAAGATTATCCCGAGGTTCAGGTCTTTAAGCTCGAGCAAAACTATCGTTCCACAAAGATGATTGTCAATGCAGCAAATAGCGTCATTGAAAAAAATCAAAACCAATTGGAGAAAAACGTGTTTTCTGAAAATGAAGATGGTGAGAAGATTAAAGTGACACGAGCATTTTCCGATAACGAGGAAGGTAAAACTGTCGCTGAAGCAATCACGCAGGAACGATCGTTGAAGGGGTTAAAATATAAGGATTTCGCTATTCTTTACCGAACCAATGCACAGTCCCGTGCGATGGAGGAAGCCTTGCGAAAGCTAAACGTTCCTTACAAATTGTATGGAGGAACGTCGTTCTATCAGCGGAAGGAAATTAAAGATCTGATTGCTTACTTCCGGTTAACGTTTAATCCGAATGACGAGGAAGCGTTAAAACGCGTTATAAATTACCCGCGTCGTGGAATAGGAGATACTTCGCTAGAGAAAATACTGGTTGCTGCCGATAAGCAACAATACCGCTTGTGGGATGTGGTTGCGAATGCGCAGACATTTTTAGATGGGCGTAGTGCGACGGCAGTAGGAAACTTCGGTTTGATGATCCAAAGTTTTCAAGCTGTAGCGAGAACAGGATCTGCTTTTGATACGGCGATGCATATCGCCCAGCATTCCGGAATACTTAAAGATTTATACGAAGATAAATCAGTCGAAGGCCTCAGCCGTTACGAAAATATCCAAGAGCTACTAAATGGTATTAAGGAGTTTTCAGAGCGAGAAGATATAGAAGAAAAAGGACTAGATATCTTTATGCAGGATATTGCCTTGCTAACCAATGACGATAAGGATAAAGACCCAAATGCCGATACGGTATCGCTGATGACGATTCACTCATCCAAAGGGTTGGAGTTTCCTGTGGTATTTATCGTTGGGCTAGAGGAAAATCTTTTCCCATCACAGCTGTCGCTCAACTCACGTTCAGAATTGGAAGAAGAGCGTCGGCTATTCTATGTGGCTGTTACCCGTGCAGAGAAAAAACTGCATCTGTCTTATGCCACATCCCGCTATCGCTGGGGAACATTGAATAACTGTGAACCTAGTCGTTTTTTGGATGAACTGAATCCCGCTTGCTTAGAGCTTGACTTTCAGCCGCGAAGTGTGTCTACGGGGATGGATGCTGGGTTTCAATCGGAGCGCATTGCCTGGAAACAAAAGGAAACAGACTCCTATTCAAAACCGAAGCCGAAGGTCGTTAAGACTACGTCTATATTGCCAAAAGCGCACGTGCCAAGCGAAGGCTTTGCGCCTTCAGATACGGCTGGCCTTCAAGTTGGCATGCAAGTTGAACACGAACGTTTTGGTTTTGGGAAGGTGGTAAACCTCGAAGGCAATAAACCCGATATAAAAGCTACAATTTTTTTCAAAGAGTTGGGACAGAAACAATTGTTGCTTAAATTTGCAAAACTTAGAATAGTCTAAGGAATATTAGTTTAGAATAAAATAATAACTGCGCTGTTCTTACGTTGAATTAGCGTGAAACTTAACGATATGGATTTCGATTACAATAGCACCCGGCCGAAACTGATTTTGGCTGAATACGGACGGAATGTACAGAATATGGTTGATTATATATGTACACTTCCCACTCACGAAGAACGAAACCGCTACGCGCAGGTCGTGATAGACATGATGGGGGTTTTAAACCCGCATTTGCGCGACGTTTCGGATTTCAAACATAAATTATGGGATCATCTCCATATCATTTCAGATTTCAAAATTGACGTGGAATCGCCTTATCCCGTTCCAGATCGTGATGCTATCCATAAAAAGCCGGAACTGCTCAACTATCCGCAGCATAATATCCGTTTCAAACATTACGGATATACCGTGGAGCGCATGATCGAAAAAGCGCTCGCGATGCCAACGCCAGAGTACCGCGATAAGATGGCTATCTCCGTGGCTAATTTCATGAAAATGGCTTACACCACATGGAACAAAGATTCTGTGCAGGATGAGCATATTATTCAGGATTTGTTTGAACTATCAAAAGGTCAGCTGCGTTTGCCGGCAGATACCGTGTTGACGAAGCTTGACTTTAAAACGCCGCCTCCGGGGAATAGGACAAAAACGGCTACGACGTCAAATAATAATAACAACAATAATCAGAAAAGCGGCGGTTCAGGGCATAGCCATGGACATCGCGATAATAATAGGAAATTTAATGGCGGCGGCGGCGGCGCTGGTGGGAAGAAGAATTTTGTTCCTAGAAAAGGCGGCTTCAAGAGATAAGCCTTTTTGCTAACTACGTGCTAGGAGAGCAATTGTGTGGCGAAGATCGTTGACCAATTGCTCTCTTTTTTAATTATAATAAAATCGTATCCGAAAACTGTATGAATGCATTTGAAATAATTGGAGGAAAAAAATTAAAAGGAGAAATAATCCCTCAAGGCGCTAAAAATGAAGCCTTGCAGATACTGTCTGCTGTATTGCTGACAGAAGAAAAAATGACAATTAGCAATATTCCTGATATAAAGGATGTTAACAAGCTAATTGATTTGCTCGCCGCATTGGGAGTGGCTGTCAACCGTCTAAATAAAGATACCTACGAATTTGAGGCGAAAAATATCAATATTGACTATTTCAAATCAGAAGAGTTTAAACATAAGGGTGGTGGGCTACGTGGATCTATTATGATAGTAGGACCTTTGCTAGCGCGTTTCGGGAAAGCAGCTATTCCGAAACCAGGTGGCGATAAAATTGGACGCCGTCGGTTAGATACCCATTTTTTGGGTTTCGAGAAATTGGGTGCAAAGTTTATATACGATGCGGAAAACAATTTTTTTAATGTAGATGCTACTGCCTTGCAAGGTGCGTACATCTTGCTAGATGAAGCCTCTGTTACCGGTACGGCAAATGTGGTTATGGCAGCCGTTTTGGCCAAAGGAGTTACAACTATTTATAATGCTGCATGTGAACCTTATTTGCAACAACTTTGTAAAATGCTCAATCGGATGGGAGCAAAAATATCTGGGATCGGATCGAACCTCCTGACTATTGAAGGTGTTGAACGTTTAGGCGGTACGCAACATCGTATGTTGCCCGATATGATTGAGATTGGGTCGTTTATTGGCCTTGCCGCAATGACCGGCTCAGAAATTACCATCAAAGATGTTTGCTTTCAAGAATTAGGTATTATTCCTACCATATTTGCGAAATTGGGAATAAAATTTGAGTTACGGGGCGATGATATTCATATCCCTGCGCAGGAATCTTACGAGATAGACACTTTTATTGATGGATCTATCCTCACCGTTTCCGATGCGCCATGGCCAGGCTTTACGCCAGATCTATTAAGCATCGTGTTGGTAACAGCGATTCAAGCAAAAGGCAATGTGTTGATCCATCAAAAAATGTTTGAAAGTCGGTTGTTCTTTGTGGATAAGTTGATTGACATGGGCGCACAGATCATTCTTTGTGATCCACATCGCGCAACAGTCATTGGTTTAAATAAACAAACGAAGCTACGCGGTATTGAAATGACATCGCCCGATATCCGCGCTGGGGTGTCTTTGCTCATCGCAGCCTTATCTGCACAGGGGAAATCGGTCATCTACAACATAGAGCAAATAGAGCGTGGTTATCAGGATATTGAAGAGCGCCTAAAAGCATTAGGAGCCGAGATTCGTCGTGTCGACGGTAACCCAGCTCACTAAATAAGTTTAACAATACAATATTATAAAAAGGGTTGTTCGAGAAATCGAATAACCCTTTTACATAACGCCATACGAAGACCTACTTTTCTTTATAGACATCGGCATTCACCACTTGCGGCATTTTATTACCTTTCAAGACCGCGATCAAGTTGTTAGACGCGAGGATTGCCATTTGTGTACGCGTTTCAATAGTTGCAGATCCAATATGTGGAAATACGCAAACACTTGACATCTTTAAAAGTGGATTGTCCGCTTGCATAGGCTCAGGATCCGTGACATCGAGTCCGGCGCCCCAAATCTCACCCGTCCGTAACGCTTCCGTTAAATCCATTTCGTGATGTATCTTGCCTCGAGCTGTATTGATAAAGATCGCCGAATCTTTCATGCGCTGGAAAGCCTGCGCATTAAAGCGGTGCTGCGTTTCGGGCGTCAGGTTGGTATGGACTGATAGGACGTCACTTTCTTTTAATAAGGTATCGAAATTCACGTAGGTCGCCTCCACAAGTTTCTCTGCTTCGGTATTTCTACTTCTGTTGTGGTAAATGATGTTCATGCCATATGCTGCTTGTGCCTTTCTGGCGAGTGATAACCCTATTCTTCCCAGTCCAAATATACCTAAGGTTTTGCCGTATAATTCGATGCCAAGATCTTTCGTGAATTCAAAATCTGCCCAAGCGCCATTAAGCACTTGATTGGCTCTGAAAAAAGCTTTTCGTGATACCGCGAGCATCAGTAAAAATGCAATGTCAGCTGTCGCGTCGCTCAGTACATCCGGGGTATTACTGACCGGCACACCTGCCTTCGTTGCAGCGTCTAGGTTTACATGATCATACCCAACACTAGTTAGTGCGATGCCTTTAAGATGCGAACACGCGCTAAAGAAGGTTGAATCTAACTTTCCCTGGCCTACGTTCAGCAGTAAATCGACATCTTGGCAGGCTTTTATAAGTTCCTGCTGCGATAATTTATCACTTTCGTCATGCACACTAATTTCAAATCCCGCTTCTTTTAAAGTATCAATGCCCGCTTGTGGAATCTTTTTCGTTATAAATACTTTCATGCCTTTTTTAGAACAATTTAGTGTTTTATTTACGGTTTTCCATGGTTGTATCGAATCTTTTTCATTGCTTTCTTTATCGAAAATTGCTGTGAATTTTGGTTTTCAAACAAATTATTGTGTATTTAGTTTTGAGTTTTTCAAAAAAATAATTGAAATCTTGTAATTTTTGTATATAATTGCATTATAAAATCTGAAATACATGTCTACAGCACAAAAAAAATCATTATTTCCATTTATTATCATGGTCATTTTAGTGGTAGTGGCCTTTTTTAATCCATCATTGCCTGAAAATGTTAATGAGTATGAGTATAACGCCGCAGATGTTGCTTGGATGCTCACCTCGACAGCGCTAGTTTTGATTATGACGCCGGGTTTGGCCTACTTCTACGGTGGTATGGTGAAAAAGAAAAATGTTATTTCAACCATGTTACAAAGTTTTATATGCATGGCCGTTGTGGCAGTATTGTGGATCGCATTTGGTTTTAGCTTGGTATTTGGTGATTCAATTGGTGGAGTGATAGGAAACCCTATGAGTTTTTTCATGTTTAATGGCGTGCTTGATCACGAGCCATGGGGCGGAGCACCTACCATACCCTTTACACTTTTTGCGATGTACCAGTTAAAGTTTGCAATCATAACCCCGGCATTGATCACCGGTGCTTTTGCAGAACGTATCCGCTTTACCTCTTATATACTTTTTATATGTCTCTTTTTCATCTTTATCTATGCGCCTTTAGCGCATGCGACATGGCATCCTGATGGCATTTTATTTAAAATGGGCGTATTGGATTTTGCAGGGGGTACCGTTGTGCACATGTCTGCTGGATTGACTGCGCTCGCTTCCGCTATCTATTTAAAGCAAGGAAATGAATGTAAAGAACATACGCCGGCTAGGATTACCTATGTTTTACTAGGAACTGGATTATTATGGTTTGGATGGTTTGGCTTTAACGCAGGCTCCGCATTTGGGGCTACTGCACTCGCAGCAACGGCAATGGCTACAACAACAGCCGCCTCTGGCGCAGCGGCCGTCATG
>NZ_JJMU01000004.1 GCF_000757725.1 Sphingobacterium deserti | reverse complement strand
TCTTTTTGATGCGGCTCGCGGTACCAAGCCCTCTGCCATGGGAACTTGTATAGGCGTTGTCGTTGGCTTAGTGGCTATTACACCTGCTGCAGGTTTTGTTACCGTACCACACTCTATCGTGATCGGGGCAGTAGCAGCTATTATCAGTCGGCTCCTTATTGACTGGCGCACGAAGTCTAATATCGATGACACCTTAGACGTTTTTCCAAGTCATGGCGTAGGTGGGATGGTTGGTATGATTCTGACCGGTGTTTTTGCCCATTCTGCAATAAATGGGGCGGTAGAAATTAACGGCTTATATTATGGTGAGACGGGCTTATTTACGGCCCATATTATCGGCCTTATTGGTGCGTCTGTGTTTATACTTGTCGTGGCCTTTATCCTTTTGAAGGTAACAGATCTTGTAACGCCACTGCGTGTTAATGCGCAGGAGGAGTTGGAAGGACTTGATCTTTCGCAACACGGCGAAAAGCTTTAAAAATATCTTACTACTAACTAAATCCAATTGTGAATGTACCGTGTTCGTTAAACGAGCACGGTTTTTTTACGTAGTTTCTTCAAAGGCCATCGGTCGCTTTTCGTTTCGGGATATTTTCTTCAAATTCAGTTTGTTTATTACAACACCACAAACGGTAATGCCAATAAAATTTGTTATCGATCGGGCTTCGTTCATAAAGCGATCAACAGCATAAAGGAGGGCAATATCTGCCGTAGGTATATGAAAACGGCCCATTGTGAAAACAAGTGCTAGAAAGCCCGAGCCTGGCACTCCGGATGCGGTTTTAGAGGTGAATGAAATAATGGCGAAAAGCCACAAGTAGTCCGTAAAGCTCATAGAGATTTTATAAAACTGAACAAAAAATATACTACTTACAGCGATGTAGATACATGCCCCCGCAAGATTAAAGCAATAACCTAAAGGGATGACAAATCCTAATATATTTATATCGTAACCCTTAGCTTGCAACTTCTCGAATATCATAGGAAAAGCGGTTTTTGATGACGATGTAGCCATCACTAGTAGGATTTCTTCTTTCAAGAGTACCAGCAAGTCCCATAAATTGAAGCCGAAGAGTCGGGCTATCAGGCCCAATAGGCCGAAGATAAATACTATGTTTGCCAGATACACTGTGGCTAATACCTTACTCAAGGGGATTAAGGCATGTAGGCCATATATAGAAATACTGTATGCGATGTTGCAGAAAATAATGAATGGAAGAAGTAGGTAAGTATATTTTACAATTTTTAAAATGAAGTTTTGGATGCAATTCAACCAAATTACCATCTTTTCTTTATTTGCAGAAAGATTAATGTAAATCCCTAGCCCAATAGCTAACAATAAAAATAAAACATGTCTGTTGCGATAAACGATCGAAAACTGACCATTATAGTCCTTCTTTTCGTAAAATCTCGGCAGTGCTGGGTAGAAATCTTTCAGGTTCGAATTGATAATCTCTCCCGGTTTTATGATACCAGCAAATGCAAACCCCAAGAGAATACAAAGTGATGTGATACAAATAAAATATATTGCCGTTTGCCACATCATACGATTAGCGTGCGGGACTTGAGATAAGTTGCAAATGCCTTGTACAATGGCTAAGAATATAACTGGGAGAACTATAATTTCTAAGAGCTTTAAGAACCGCCCGCCGCCATCATTAAAAGAGATTGCTGTGGTTGGAAAAAAATAGCCGGTAGCCACCCCAGCAACGATAGCGATGAATGTGAATAAACTTAAATTTCTGAGATAGTTTCCCGTGAATGTTGTTTTTAAAAGCACTTGTTCTCTTTAGTTACATGATTTTACAAATTTATAGTATAGTAATGTATTTTGGTTCGTATAATTTTTTTTCTATCCCTTTAGTCATATTAGCAATTAAATAATTCCTAAAGCGAGTGCGGCAAATAACATAATGATGGAGGAACCAATAGCCCACTTCAGTGTATACCGTAGGTGGTCCGCAAATTCTACCCCTGCGAGGGATACGAGAAGGTATGTGGAGGGCACAAGAGGACTCAATAAATGTGAGGCTTGGCCAACTAAACTTGCGCGCCCCAAAATGTCGGATGCGACGCCAAGCTGTTCGCCTGTAGCTTCAACTATCGGCAAAATTCCAAAGTAATAGGCGTCATTTGTTAGGAAGAAGGTGAGTGGCACGCTAAATATTGCTGTGATACTGCTCAGCGCATTATTCCATGAATGGGGGATAATATTTATCGCACTTGTGCCCATTGCCTGCATGATTCCCGTTCCATTGAGTATGCCCGTGAAGATCCCCGCGCCAAAAATCATTCCTGCCACCGACAGTGCGTTGCCTGCGTGCTTTCCAATAATTTTCTGTTGGTCTTTAAGCTTGGGGTAGTTGATGACTGACGCAAAGCAAAATGCGAGCATAAAAGCAATACCTAATGGGATAACATCAAGTATCATGGTTGAAAGCAGCACAAGAGTGAGTATGAGATTTACCCAAATCAATTTAGGACGCCTCAAGGTATTATCCTCATCCATCTGTATCGTGCTTTCCGTATATTCGTCATTTTTTCCTTCCTTAGCTATGCGTTTCTTCTCGTAGTAGCCGAGGATGTACGCGACTATGAATACCCATACTATTCCTATCGCCATGACGGGAATCATGGGGACGAAAATGTCCGAGTGTCCTAATTGGAGCGAACTCATTACTCGAGCTGTAGGTCCTCCCCATGGCAAAATATTCATAATGCCTCCAGAAAGCATGATGAGACAGGTCAGTACAAGGGGTTTGATACCTTGCTTTTTGTAGACAGGCAGTAGTGCCGCTACCACAATAAGGTAAGTTGATGATCCATCACCATCCAGTGATACTAATGTGGTCAATGCTACCGTTCCCAGCGTCGTTTTTATAGGATCGTTGCCTACATTTCGACGGATAAGCCGGACCAAAGGTTCAAATAATCCGGTATCAATCATTAAACTGAAATACAAAATGGCGAAAATCAGCATGACACCTGTAAATGCTATGTCTTGTACACCTTTTTTCATCATCGGTCCAAGATCTGGGCCATAGCCGGCTAGCGTAGCAATAGCAACCGGTATAAGAACCAATGCTGTGAGTGGTGTCAGTTTTTTCATCATGATGAAAAGCATGAACAGCCCAATCATAAAAAATCCTAAAAAGCTTAACATAGTGGCTAAATTTATTGGTTCTTATTTTTTTTTCTCCAGTCCAAAAAGTTACGCGCTACAATTGCTCCGTAATTACTTGAAGAACCTTCGTCGAGTTGCGCAACAAGATTTGCTTCGATAGCCCATTTTTTACTCAGCCTCCATCCAGCACCACCTGTTATTCTATTGCTGTCAAAAGCGCGCTCATTTCGAACATTTATACGGATTTCATTTTTAAAAATTCCGTAAAACTTTTCATCTTGACCTACTTTGTAAAAGGGAATATTAATCGATATGAGATAACGTAAGCGCAGGATGAATTGATCGGGATTATTCAGAAATCGCTCTTCGGCCCGAAATCTGTGAATAATGCCAACACGCCCTATGTCTCCGGCAAGCATAACTTGCTGGAACGGCCGTTTTTCGTAGCGAATAAGATCTTTGTCATCCTCAGGATATGAGCGGAGGAGCAGGTACATAAAGCCTACGCCAGGTCGAACACCTTTTACTATCTCGTAGTCTACATAGGTCAAACCCAAAAATAAACGGGTGTCATATATAAAATCATATGAACGGTATTGGCTCAACGCGATGATATTGCTTTTGGATGAAATCTTCGCTGATAAAAAGTATTGGTACCACATGTTATAGCTGCCACGAGACTGGCCACTCGATTTGAAAATGTTTACCAAAAGGAAAAAGGTGATGATAATTATTGCTCTCATATGTTATTACCTCCCGGTGGCTGTGTAGCTAAGTTTGTCTGCGGAATCATATTGCCTATTATTCGCAAGAGCATAATGACGCCTAATCATTGTTAAAGTGTACATTAAGAACACGATCAATGCGCGAAGACAGAAGTTTAGCTTTGGTTTACAATTTGTTTAACTATGATACAAACTTAATCGTGGTGAGGTCTCAATCAGAATATCTTCAACGAAATACTTGTTTCTTCAACGAACGACATTTGTACTGGTTCTTAAGCTGCGGTGGGTGGCAAGATTTTCATAACGAATTTGAAAAAAATGAACGATGGCATATTATATTTCCATTGAAAACATTAAATTGCAAGGAGCACTTAATTACAATGGATGTTTTTAGTCGTCAATATTGTTTTCATTCTCTTAATAGTGAGGATATCGCTTAATGGCGCATTTCTAAACCGAGTCATGGCCTACCGTTGGCCATTTTTGATAAGATCTCAACATGCCATATTTCTTATATACTTTACGGTGATTGCATTTGTAACAGCGAACAATCTCTTAAATCTGCCCAATATGATTTACTATGTGGGGGGCTTATTAATCTATAACCTCGGCGTATACTATATCGTCTACCATTTTTTAGTCCCGCGTTATTATGTAGTCAATCGCTATCCCTTGTTTATTTTAAACGCTGTACTGGTATTTTTGATTTCTGCACTGTTCCGTATTCTGCTGGAATCTTCGCTGTTTAAGATTAGTGAAAATACCGATTCTACCTTTCCAAATTATCTTTATCATATTTATTCGCTACAAGCATTGGTTGTTGTGGTGGCATCCTTTTTCGGTATCACGAAAGATAAATTTTTGATTGAGCAGAACTATAAAACGCTGGGAGCGGAGAAAGAACAATTACACTTCGATCTTTTGAAAGCCAAATTAAGCCCGCATTTTTTGTTGAACACATTAAATAATATTTATGTTAAAAGTCTAGGAGCCAATGGCGAAACATCAGCATCAATCCTACAACTGAGCAGTCTCCTTCAATATGTCATCTATGATTCATCATTGGATAAGATTCCTTTGCGGAGCGAATTTTCCAGCATGGAATCCTTGACAGGGGTTTACCGCCTGAAATACAATCGTGAGTTGAACATTTGTTTTGACTTAAATCAAAGTGATATCGTAGATAATATGGAGGTTCCACCCGCATTACTATTAACATTATTCGAAAACGCTTTGAAGCATTCGGGCATAGGTTCGGAGGAGGGGAGTTTTATTTATGTGTCATGTCAGCTTGATCAATCGCAGCTTCTGTTTGTAATTAGAAATTCTATAGGAAAAAGAGTTGTTGGTATGGAAACAGGGTATATGGGTTTGGGAAACGAAGCAATAAAACATTTATTGGAGAGGTATTATAAGGGACGTTTTTCCCTTATCTTACAAGCGCAGGCAGACGATTCATTTTACACATCGCTAACAATTGATTTGAGATGAGAAAAATAAAAGTTGTAGGGATAGATGATGAATATCCGTCATTAGAGCTAATACAATATTACTGTGCACAGATGCCACGAGTGGAACTTGTGGCGACGTTCCAAGATCCCGAGGAGGCATTTAAATACCTACAAATACATCCTGTAGAGTTGATCATCACCGATATCAATATGCCTTATCTAAATGGTGTTGAGTTGTTGAAAAGTTTAGAAAAAAAACCCTTGTGCATATTCTTTACCTTGGAAACTCAATATGCCGTGCAAGCATTCGAGCTCGATGTCATACACTATTTGGTAAAACCGGTTTCATTTGCAGTTTTCGAAAAATCCGTACAGAAAGCATTGGATTTTTTACGTTTTCGCGAAACGATTGCGGAAAAGCACGAAAATAACTTCATTATGTTTAAGTCTAACTATATGATGCAGAAGGTTAAGCTTGACGATATCATGTGGGTGGAAGGTTTTGGAGAATACATCGTTCTTGTAACTACCTTTAAACGATATGTTATTTTGGAAAGAATGGCTAATTTCGTCGAAAACTATCAACGTTACGGTTTTATTCGTGTGCACAAATCCTATATCGTATTGCGTGCGCATATCAACTCTGTCAGTTCCAACAGTGTTTATCTGCGGGGCAATCACAAGTTACCGTTAGGACGAACCTACAAGGTCGCTGTTAAAAGCGCTGGACTATAGCCGTCGTCGGCCGTAGGAGATGCCTTTTTGCCTGAAATGCGATTATATCGCTAATTATCTGCCCTAAAAAATCTATATTTGCCATTTAGAATTATTGGATAAAAACCTGTATGAAGCATATACGTAATTTTTGTATTATCGCACATATTGACCATGGCAAGAGTACCTTGGCAGATCGGCTGTTGGAGTTTACAAACACCATCTCGCAACGTGAGGCACAAGCGCAACTACTGGATAATATGGATTTGGAACGCGAGCGTGGTATCACGATCAAATCTCACGCTATCCAAATGGAGTATACCCAAGATGGTCAGCAATATATACTAAACCTTATTGACACGCCCGGTCACGTCGATTTCTCTTACGAGGTATCACGCTCCATCGCGGCATGTGAAGGTGCCCTGCTTATCGTAGATGCTTCGCAGGGCATTCAAGCGCAAACTATTTCCAACTTATATCTTGCGTTAGAACATGATTTGGAAATCATTCCTATCTTGAATAAGATGGACCTTCCGGGCGCTATGCCGGAAGAGGTTAAAGATCAAATCATCGACCTTATTGGTGGAAAACGGGAAGAAATTATTCCTGCTTCCGGAAAAACGGGAATGGGCGTCCCGGACATCCTTCGTGCTATCGTCGAGCGGATTCCGGCACCAGTGGGCGATCCTCAAGCGCCACTACAGGCGTTGATCTTTGATTCTGTTTTTAATTCTTTTCGCGGTATTATGGCGTATTTCAAAGTGGAGAACGGCGAAATACGAAAAGGGGATAAAGTGAAGTTCGTAGCGACAGGAAAAGAATATTTTGCCGATGAGATAGGGACGTTAAAACTGAATCAGGTGGCAAAAGATGTGGTTAAGACAGGCGATGTTGGTTATATCATTTCCGGAATAAAAGAAGCCCGAGAGGTAAAAGTGGGTGATACCATTACCCACCGCGAGCGTCCTTGTGCGGAAGCGATCCAAGGATTTGAAGAGGTTAAGCCCATGGTCTTTGCCGGGATCTATCCGGTGGATACGGAAGATTACGAAGAACTGCGCGAATCTATGCATCGCCTTCAGCTGAATGATGCTTCTTTGGTATTCGAGCCTGAGTCTTCTGCAGCTTTAGGTTTCGGTTTCCGTTGTGGTTTCTTGGGTATGCTGCACATGGAGATCATTCAGGAACGCCTGGAGCGCGAGTTTGATATGACGGTTATCACGACGGTACCAAACGTTTCTTACAAGGCTTTTATGACTAAAGAGCAGGAGGAAGTCACCGTACACAATCCATCGGATCTGCCGGATCCCAGCAAGCTAGATTTTATAGAGGAGCCGTATATAAAGGCTAATATCATCACGAAGTCTGATTTCGTTGGGCCAGTGATGTCGCTCTGTATTCAGAAACGCGGAACAATCATTAACCAATCTTATTTGACATCAGATCGCGTGGAGTTGGTGTTTGAAATGCCGATGGGAGAAATCGTATTTGATTTCTATGATAAGTTGAAAACGATCTCAAAAGGATATGCCTCTTTTGATTATCACCAAATAGGCTATAGGAAATCGGATTTGGTTAAGTTAGATATCCGTTTGAATGATGAGCCGGTAGATGCATTATCCTCCTTGATCCACCGCAGTAATGCGTATGATTTTGGAAAGAAAATCTGTGAGAAACTGAAGGAACTTTTACCTCGCCAGCAATTTGAGATTCGTATCCAAGCATCCATCGGTGCAAAGATTATTGCACGTGAAACCATCTCAGCACTTCGAAAAGATGTAACGGCTAAGTGTTATGGTGGAGATATATCCCGTAAGCGGAAGCTCTTGGAGAAACAGAAAAAGGGTAAAAAGCGTATGCGGCAGGTAGGAAATGTCGAGATCCCGCAATCTGCCTTCATGGCCGTGCTGAAACTAGATTAATAACGAGTCATCCACCATACCTATTAAGTACAAGAGGAAACATGAATTTATTAGATGGAAAGCTGGTATCAGCAAAAATAAAAGAAGACATCAAGATAGAGGCTGCACAGTTCACTGCTCAAGCTGGTCGTAAGCCACATCTCGTTGCGATTTTGGTAGGCAACGACGGCGGCAGCGAAACCTACGTGGCCAGCAAAATGCGCAACTGCGAATTGGTAGGTTTCGAGTCCACAAATATCCGTTATGATGTTGACATTACCGAGGCTGAGCTTATCGAGAAGATTAACGAAATCAATCAAGATCCGACAATAGATGGGTTAATTGTACAACTACCTTTGCCAAAGCATATCGACCCTGATAAAATTACGGAAGCAATAGACCATCGCAAAGATGTAGACGGCTTTCACCCCATAAATTTGGGGCGAATGCAGCGAAATCTACCGTGCTTTATCCCGGCCACCCCATATGGTATAATGCTTATGCTCGAGTATTACGGTATTGAAACCGCTGGCAAAAAAGCTGTCGTGGTAGGCCGAAGTAATATTGTAGGCTCACCTATGAGTATCCTATTGGCTCGAAATAGCCAACCCGGCAACTGTACCGTTACGCTGACGCACAGCCGGACGGCAAATTTAAAAGAGGAAGTACTTTCAGGAGATATCGTAGTGGCGGCCATAGGCCGAAAAAACTTTGTTACCGCGGAGATGGTAAAGGAAGGCGCAATCGTGATTGATGTCGGTATCAACCGCGAAGATTCTACGGAGACAAAATCTGGATTTAAGCTTTATGGCGATGTGGATTTTGAGGCGGTGGCCAAGAAAGCATCCTGGATTACGCCGGTCCCCGGTGGTGTTGGCTTGATGACTATCGTCGGCCTGTTGAAAAATACGCTCGAGGCTGCAAAAGGAGCGATCTATGCGAAGTAATATGCCTCATTCTTTTGGTACAAATATTGTTGTTGGTAAGTAGTTAGCCACCAGTGTATTTTAAACAAAAATCAGGTAATATGAAAAAGTTAGCGTTATTAGCAGTTGTTGCTGCAGCAGTTAGTTTCACAGCATGCAACAGTAATCCATCGAAGGATAAGAATGCAGACGGTGAGGTTTCTGCCGGTGAACACTTAGACCATACAGTCGAGGAAGTCGAAGATCACAGCGAGCATGCGCACGCCAAAATGGATAAAGACATCGCAGAAGCGAAGGCACGCGTGAAGAAGGCTGAGGCCGATTTAGAAGCGGCTGTACAAAAGAAAGATAAGGAAGCTGAAAAAGCTGCACAAGAATCATTGGACGAAGCAAACTCTGCTTGGGATAGAGTGAAAGCCACGGCTAAGAAAGCTGGACATGCTGTAGAGGAAGGGACGGAAAAAGCAGTTGATGCCACAGGGAGAGCAGCAGATGCCACCGGCCGAGCAATAGATCGTGCAATCGACAAAACAGCGGATAAAGCAAATCAAGTAGCGGAAGATGCTGAACGAAAGGCAAAAAATGTGAAAGAGGCTTTGAAAGATTAGCGATACATTAGGTTATTGTAGGACGCCAAACTTCGTGTTTGGCGTTTTTATTTTAGCCTATCAGTACCTTCATAAACACACTTTTGAAAAATTATGGAAATAAAAAAGCAGTTGCTGGAATATTGTTTGTCCAAGAGTGAGGAACGTCTTACCGAAATTGTCTACGCTATACAACAAGCTCAGGAGGGGATAGAGAGCGATACAAAAAGTAGTGCTGGAGACAAATATGAAACTTCTCGAGAGATGATTCAACAAGATCTAAACCGCTATCAGAACCAACTCCTGCAAGCTAAAAAAGACGCCGTGCTTTTACAGAATATTATTCTTGATGAGAAAGAAACGATAGGGCCGGGATCGCTCGTCAAGACCGACAAAGGGTCGTACTTTATTGCGATTAGTCTGGGGAAATATAGGCTGCAAGATGAAGATTTCATGATTATATCAGGGTCATCACCTATCGGAAGGCTGTTAATTGGAAATAAAGTTGGTGACACCATTCAGTTTAACGGAAACGTCCAAAAAATAAAAGCTGTCCATTAAAACGGTGCATGGGTCTCCTAATAAATTCAAACAATTACCACAGCGCTTTGTTCCCTACAGTATAGAGCAAGTTTTAACTAAATAGGACTGTTTATGAAATCAATGATAAAAAGCTGGGCAATTATATTATCGATTGTACTTGCCCTTTCCCTCCTCCATCGGTGTAAGCCGCAGGTTTCCGATGCGGATGTGAAAGCCAAGGTAGAGTCGGCTTTGGGGAGCAATCCCAATGTAACCATTGGTGTGAAAAGAGGTAAGGTAACGCTATCTGGAATTGTCGCCACCGAAGAAGAAAAAAGGAATCTTACTGCCACTGCAAAAGACGCTGACCCACAAAATATTAAAGACGTTATTGATGATCTCACGGTTGCTGAACTTCCGCAAGATAGTGTCACGAATGATGCTGAGCTAAAAACGCAGCTGCAGGAAATTATTAAAGGCCACCCGTCACTTACGGGGCAGGTTAAGGATGGCGTTATACAGCTATCAGGAAGTTTGGAACAGCAAAATGTGCAACAGCTAAGGATTCGTTTGGAGGAATTGCACCTTAAAGAACTTGATATGTCTTCTGTAGCAGTAAAATAAAAGATTTATATGGCATTACTTGATAAATACAAAAGACTGTTAGATACCGCAAAAGATTCGGATATCGAAGATTTGTCGTATTATGAACAGGATGAACAACTGTATGTGGTCGGCACAACGTCTCATGCAGATATCAAAAATAAACTTTGGGATGTTTATAACCAGATTGATCCGAATTATATCGCTGGTGAGGTCGTATTGAATATAGCCATAGCGGATTCCGTTCGTGGTACCCAAGCACGTATAGTAAGCCAGGATCCTTTGTTGAATCTTCGTAAGGGACCGGGTACAAATCTTCCCATTTTAGCGGAAGTTGGGAAAGATGAGCTTTTGATGTTAATCAGCCGTGCGAATGATCAATGGTGGCTCGTTCGAAACAAAGAGGGCGTTGAAGGGTATTGCTACGCGCAATATGTAGAGCCGGTAGGAACTTAACCCCGGCTCAAACGGTATCAATAAAGCTTATCCAATATCTTCTAAAGTGAACGTGTCTTTTAAACGAATGCCTTTCTCGGTACGTTGTAAGGTGCAGCAAGGATGCAGAGGGTCGTGTTCTAAAAATAAAATGTATTCCTTGTCGACTATTTCTTCCCAATAATGTTGACGCTCTTCCATTGTTGTCAAGGGACGCACGTCATAACTCATTACGTAGGGTAAGGGGATATGACCTACAGAGGGAAGAAGGTCTGCCATATATAAAATCGTTTTGCCTTTATACTCAATTTGTGGTAGCATCATGGCTTCTGTGTGTCCATATGCGTAGCGCAGCCCGATCTGCTCGGAAAAGTTCTGTCCGTCAGGCACAAAATTTAATTGGCCGCTCTCTTGCAGCGGCATTATATTTTCCTTTAAAAAGGATGCCTTCTCTCGCGGGTTAGGGTTTGTAGCCCAGTTCCAGTGCTTTTCATTGCTCCAAAAACGCGCGTTGTTAAACGCTGGGCTAAGCCGGTCGCCATTCCGTACCACAGCGCCTCCGCAATGATCAAAATGAAGATGGGTCAGGATGACGTCCGTGATATCATCACGGTGAAAGCCAAGCTTTGCCAAAGAGCTATCAATGCTGGCATCTCCATGGCGGAAATAATGTCCGAAAAACTTATCGTCCTGTTTGTCGCCTAGCGCGGTATCGATAAGTATCAGACTGTTTCCATATTCAATAAGCAACAGGCGCGTGGCCCATGTACATAGGTTGCGCGCATCGGCAGGGTTTGTTTTCTGCCAGATAGATTTCGGCACCACGCCGAACATAGCGCCGCCATCTAATTTAAAAAATCCAGTATCTATGGTGTAAAGTTTCATATGCTATCGTATTATTCCTCGCGGCCCTCAAAATACTCATGCATGGGCTACTTTTAAGTGATAAATATAGTATTTTTAAAATATCGTTAATCGCTTAGTTTTTAATAAACATCGTATGATGAAATCAACCCTTAAGGAAATTGAGATCCGTTTTGACCAGGATGTGGAGCGATTCTCCAATCTAGAGACGGGACAACGCACAACATTAGATGCGCTGTTCAACATGGAGCTTATTACTACGGCTATCGCAAAGCGCTATCCGGCACTGAAATCTGTTTTGGATATTGGTTGCGGCGCTGGCAATTACCCGGTGATGTTGTTGCAAAAAGTAAAAGATGTAGATGTCACCCTGGTTGATCTGAGCCAACCAATGCTGGATAGGGCACGCACGCGGGTAGAGGCAGCTACCACCGGAACAGTCGCGACTAAAAAAGGAGACTTCCGAACGGTGGACTTAAAAGAAGGGGGCTACGATGTTATAATCGCTACGGCGGTATTGCATCACCTTCGAGACGATCAAGATTGGGAGGATAGCTTTCGCAAATTGCACGCTTCGTTAACAGATGGTGGTAGTCTGTGGATTTTTGATCTTGTTCAGCAACAAGACCCACAATTGCAGGATTTGATCTTTAAAGATTATTACGGCGAATACCTGACAGGACTGGAAGATGAAGCGTATCGAGACCATGTCTTTGATTATATTGAAAAAGAGGATACACCGAAAGATCTGATGTACCAGCTGGATCTACTTCGGCGCGTTGGCTTTCGGCAGGTCGATATACTGCACAAAAATCTTTGTTTTGCATCTTTTGTAGGTATCAAGTGATAAGAGTATACGTTGATGCAGCGATATGCACGCTATAAAAAAGAGGACATCTTTCGAATGCCCTCTTCCTTCATTACCTATAAAATGCTATTAATGAGCACTGAGGTTTTTCGCTTTTTCTTCATCAAATGAAGCTTCTAACTCAGCAAGTTTTTTCTTGCCATAAGCCATTTTGGTGATGACGTAAAACAGTACCGGCACGATGAAAATTGCAATCAGCGTTGCTGCCATCATCCCTCCGAATACTGTCCAGCCAATGGTTTGACGGGAAAATGCTCCGGCGCCTGTTGATAGCATCAACGGGATAATCCCTAAGATGAATGCAAATGATGTCATGATGATTGGGCGAAGCCTTAATTTCACAGCATCAATAATCGCATCCATTAAGGGCATACCAATATCGACCCGCTCTTTGGCAAATTCGACGATCAAAATAGCATTTTTAGCCGCTAATCCGATAATCGTTACGAGACCGATCTGTGCATATATATTATTATCCAAGCTGGGGATAAGTGTCAATGTTAAGATTGCGCCAAAAATCCCGATTGGAACCGATAATAAAATTGAAAACGGTACCGACCAGCTCTCGTAGAGCGAAGCCAATAATAGGAATACGAAAATGATACATAATGCAAAGATCATGATCGTCGTGTTTCCAGATTGGCTCTCTTGCAGGGAAAGTCCAGAGAAGTCGTAGCTGTAGCCATTTGGAAGTGTTTCATTTGCTACTTCTGAAAGTGCACGTAACGCATCACCAGAGCTGTAGCCGGGCGCTGCCGACCCACTGACTTCAATACTTCTAAAAATATTATAGTGATTGATAATCGATGGGTTTTGTACCATTTGCCAGGTCACCAAGGTACTTAATGGTACTGGTGAGCCTTCCGTGTTGTTCACATACAGCTTGTTAATATCCTCTATATTCATGCGGTAGCTATTATCCGCCTGTGTAACGACACGGAAGTTACGACCGTAGCGCGTGAAGTCATTGATATAAGCCGAACCAAGATATGCGGAAATAGTACTGTAGATAGATGATATAGGTACAAGCATTTTTTTAGCTTGCTCTCTGTCTACTGAAATTTTAAAGTTTGGTGAGTTTGAGTTGAAGAGCGTATAGGCCATTCCAATTTCAGGTCGCTGGTTTACCGCGCCCAAAAATTTACCAACAACAGCTTCAAATTGCTTGATATCTACCGTTTGCTGATCCTGAATCATCAAAGAAAACCCACCCGATGTACCCAGTCCGGGAATAGCCGGCGGCGTCACAGCGAGAACGCGTGCTTTACCATAGCTTCCATATTTACCCATAATGGCACCTGTGATATCTGCCGCAGTACGCTTACGCTCCGCCCATGGCTTTAGGGATACAAACAATGTGGCAGCATTAGACTTAAACGAACGGTTTAAGATGTTGATACCTGCAATCAAAGTTACGTGCTCGATCTCTGGAAAATCTTTTCGGAATTGATCATTTAACTCTGTCAATACGGCGGCCGTGCGGCTAGCTGATGAGCCCTCCGGTAAGTTAACCCCTGCAAAGAAGGAACCATTATCTTCTGTCGGGATAAACCCTGTCGGCTTGGTGGTAAACATGTATCCTGTTCCAATGAAAATACACAGCAGGATAACCAGCGCCAATGGCGCGCGACGGATCGATACACGAACACCCTTAGAATATTTATGCGTGACGCGCTCGAACCAAAGGTTGAACTTGTAAAAGAACTTGTTTAGGCCTTTTGCATCTTTGTTGACCGATGTAGGTTTCAAAAGCAAAGCGCATAACGCCGGTGTCAAGGATAACGCGATAAAAGCAGATAGCATAACCGACACTGCGATCGTGATCGCAAACTGTTGGTAAAGCTTTCCAACCATACCCGGGATGAAGCCTACGGGAATAAACACAGCGGCCAAAATTAAGGCAATCGCTATTACCGGAGCCGTAATGTCTTTCATCGCATGCGTGGTAGCATCTTTTGCACTCATCTTATAGTGATCAATGTAATGCTGTACCGCTTCTACCACAACGATGGCATCATCGACCACAATACCGATGGCTAATACAAAGGCTAACAACGTTAAATTGTTGATCGAGAATCCGAATAAGGTGAAGAAGATAAACGTACCTACAACGGATACGGGTATCGCCAATACAGGAATCAATGTAGCTCTCCACGATTGCAGGAAGAAGAAAACAACCAATGTCACCAAGAGCAACGCTTCCACCAAGGTATGTATTACCGAATCGATGGAAGCATGGACCACTGATACCGTCTCATAACCAACGACATAATCTACATCCTCGGGAAATGATTGCTTCATTTGATCCAATGCCGCGTATATACCTTCGGCCGTCTCTACAGCGTTACCACCCGGCGTTTGCGCCACCATCATACCTGTGGAAATCATGCCATCGGTACGCGTCGTTGTTGCGTAACTGAACTGACCAAGCTCGACACGAGCCACATCCTTCAATAAAACGATTGATCCATCGCGGTTTGATTTCACAATAATTTCTTCAAAATCTTCTACAGAAGATAGATCCGAGTCGGTAATAACCGGATATTCGAATACCTGTGAATTCTGTAGGGGCGGTGCACCTACTGAACCACCTGGGATTCGAAGGTTCTGTTCAGAGATCGCTGTCGATACATCTGCCGGTGTTAACCGTAACGCTGTTAATTTATTAGCATCAAGCCACACGCGCATAGAAAAGGGTTGACCAAATGCCGTAACATCGCCCACGCCTTTCACCCGCAAAATAGCGTCTTTCACATATAGGTTGGCGTAATTAGCCAAAAACTTATCGTCACGTGTTCCTTTAGGGGATACCAACGACACCAACATTAAGATATCCGTATTGGCTTTTCTCGTGATTACTCCCAGCCGACGAACGGCTTCCGGCAACGCTGGTTCGGCAATGCCAACTCGGTTCTGTACATCTAAGGTAGCTACGTCAATATCTGTACCTACCTCGAAGGTTACTGTGATAGTAGATTGCCCGTTCGACGTACTGTTTGACGACATGTAGATCATGCCCGGCGTACCGTTGATCTGACTTTCAATAGGCGTGGTCACCGTCTGCTCTACCGTCTGCGCATCAGCTCCGGTATAGTTGGCCGTAACAGTTACGGTTGGAGGCGCAATGGATGGGTATTGACTGATCGGCAATGTCATGATGGAAATCGTACCAATGATCATAATTAAGATCGAGATGACGATTGCGGTGACTGGCCTTTTTATAAATACTTCTGAGATCATTTCTATTTTTTTTGTTTAGAACTTCAACGACTATTTCTTGGGAGCGTTATCTGCAGAAGGTTGATTCTCCACAACCTTAGCTCCGTTTCTCACGTTCATAAGACCATCGACGATTATTTTCTCCCCTGCCTCGACACCGGATTCTACAACGACATTCTCACCCACTTTCAACCCAAGTTTTACAGGGCGTATTTCAGCCTGGCTGCTGTCATTAACAACAAACACATTGTACACACCTAATTGATCCTGCACACCTTTGAACGGAATAATAGCCTGTTCGCTAGATGAGGTGCTTTTCACATTTACCGTAAGGTTCATACCCGCACGCAATACATTTTGCGGGTTGCTGAAAGTAGCACGAACCGCAATCGTACCCGTCCTTGGGTCTACAGCTCTATCGATAATAGATACTCGTCCGAAATTCGTATAAGTGGTTCCATCAGGAAGCACTGCGCTTATCTCCGTTGCTGATTTACCCGACTGATAGGCTGCATATTCAGCAATCTCTCTCTCGCTTATTTGAAACTGTACTGTAATAGGGTCAATGGTACTAATCGTATTAATTTCTGTTGTTCCGGGCGAAACCAAAGCTCCCGTGCGAACCATCGAAATCCCTACCACGCCACTATATGGAGCACGTATCACGGCACGCTGTAGGTTTGTTTGCGCCGTGGTCAATGCCGCTTGCGCTGACTGTACCTGCGCTTTTTGATTACTCACCTCAGTTAACGCATTGTCCAAAGTCTGTTTCGCAATCGCATCCTTATCCGCTAATGTTTGGTAACGCGTCAAATCTTTCTCACCACGCTGCAAGGTTGCCTTCGCAATTTCTACTGCCGCCTTCGCTTGGTCTACAGCAGCTTGATACCGGATACGATCGATTTCGTAAAGTACTTGACCTTTGGATACTGAAGCACCGTCCGTGACGTTAATCTTCGTTACATACCCACTTACCTCTGCAAAAATTTTTGTCTCCTGCAATGGAATAACACTACCGGGGTAACTTTTTATACCTGATACAATCTGTTTCTCGACTGCAACGGTTGATACGGGTACGGCAGGCTGTCCTTGCGGAGCTCCTTGTTGCTGACTGGATGGTTTGTCTCCCGATCCGCAAGACTGCCAGAACAATCCTGTACTTATAATTAATGCCGAAAATAAAAAGTTCTTATTCATGGTTTCGTGTATTTCTGTGTTTAATAAGGTTATTATTCTGTAATGTCAACTGTTCCTAATGCGCGTTGGATATCTAGCTTGCTAGATAAGACTGCATACAGCGCATTCAGATAATTTAGCTGACTTGTTTTTAGATCCGTTTCTGCGGTCATTAACTCTAGATATGTTTTAATGCCGGCGTCATACTGCAGCTTGATGGTATTGTATACATCTTCGGAAAGCTCCATATTGCCTTTAGAATTACGCCACTCATTCATATTCGAACGGTAATTAGCCATCGCCGCAGAATACTCCGTGCTGATCTGGTTTTCCAAATTTTGAAGATCCCATGCTATTCGTTCTTCCTGCAGTTCGGATTTGCGAATTTCCTGAATCCTTTTAGTTCCGGTAAATATGGGAACGGAAAGCGATAGTCCTATTGAAGAACTTGGGAAGTTCGTCGCATAAAGTCTACTAAATTCGTTATTGAAGAAATTGGCATTATACATACCGTAAGCGCCAAGCTGCGGTAAAAACTGCCATTTCTGGTATTGCGTGTTCAGCTTCTGAAGATTTTTTAACGTTTCCGTTTGCCGATACTCCACACGATTCGCGTAGCTTAAAATTTCTGTGGTGTCTAGCAGGATATTATTTTCCATAGCCTGATTTTCGAAGGAAAGGGTCATAGACTCTCTTGGGTTCAAACCCAGTAACATCTTTAGATAGTCGTATTTGTATTGACGCATTTCTTTCGCCGTCTTCAATTCCGCATTAGCATTGTTCAATGATATTAAAGCCCTTTTGAAATCCGTTTTATCTACCAGTCCGGTTTCATAGCGCGCGTTTGCTTCTGTGTATTGACGTTGAAGGCGCGAGATGTTTTCATTGATAATATTGATTGATTCTTCAGAAGTCAAGATATCGTAATACGCTTTACTAACATCCACTACGGTCGTTATTTTCGTGCTTTCAATGTTCTGATCATTTTGTTGACGCACGTATTTCGCTGCGCGCGACGCTTGGAAAAGTTCCGGGCTCAATATGGCCTGGTCGGCGCGAAATCCAAATGAACTGGTGTTCTTTTGCCCCATCTGTATCACTTGGCCGTTGATGACGTTCGTCGGAATTTGTATGGCATGAGCCAACGTTCCAGTTGCATTGATCTGCGGAAACCATCCCGAAAGAGCGGAAGCAATCTCCCGTTCGCCAATTTCCTTGTCAATATCGGCTTGTTTAAGTTCTATTTTGTTTTGTAATGCAAAGTCGATCAGCTCGTCTAACGTTGCATTGCTGTTCAATTTTCCGTTATCCTCGGTTGATTGTGCATAAGATGCTCGCGCTATGCACATCGCGAGTAGAAAAGATAAAGCAACTTTGTTGAATCTCATTTTATTTATTGTTAACACCATTCCAAATAATTTCAATTAAATCTTCCCGGCCTTGCTTTTGTGCTTGGCAAAATCCATAGGTAACCATTTTTACATGTGATGTGGCTGCACCTATGTAGAGCGAGATTAAAGTCGGAAAACTTACGTTCCGTATAATTCCCGCATGTATACCCTCTGTAAAAAACATACGCATGCGATCCGCGCCATAGTAGCTGGGATCTTTTGTTTTTTGTATGAGTTCATAATAAGGAGAAGAATAAAATTGTTCTATAAACCAAAATATCTTTTTATTGGCGAGGTAATAATCAACTAAACGATTCCAGATGTAAAAGAACTTCTCTTTGTAGGAGAGGCTTTCTTCAACATTGAAGATGTGCTCGTTTGTTTTTACCCGACAATAAGCGAAGAGCTCGGTTATCAGCTCGTCTTTCGACGCAAAGTAGTGGTAGATCGTACCAGTCGCCACATTGGCGTGCGAAGCAATTTGACTCATCGGAGTCCCGTGAAAACCATTCTCATTAATGAGGGTTAAGGTACTTTCGAAAATGGCTTCTTTTTTATTTAGCAATTGAACGTTCATTCGGTTGCAAATGTAGCTAAAAAGCGGCAGTTCAAATGTCAAATATTTGTTATAAACAACGGATCCTATCCTTGAACGATAGGGCTAACCGGGTGTTAAATGCTTGTTAATGATTTTGAGGTGAATTCCAACTTTTAGTTGTGACAAACGATTTTCTATCTTTAGAGCTATAGCGTTATAATTGATTGGTAAAGGTTTACGTCCGTTCCCAATAGATTTCTTTAGTTGCAAGATTTTAGGTCTGCTTGCACTTCTTCCTGCGTAAAGCTATTTGTGCTTGCTCCAAATGTTGTGGTTACATACGTGAGTATGTAGGCTATCTCGATGTTACTCAGTTGCGGGACGCCGGGCATTGTGCCATCATACGTTTTTCCATGAATTTCAACAGGCTCATCCAGTCCATATTTTACGATGCAGGCTAGCTGCCTGCGGTTTTCACGCTGGTATGTTGTATCGGTAAGCGGAGGATACAGTGCGCCGAGTCCTTCACCCTTCGCGCCATGGCAGTTTTGGCAGTGCGATTGGTAGAGCTTCTGCCCGTTAACAGCGTACTGCGCAGTTTGTATGCTCACGTTGGGTTGGCACGACAATGCTATTGCCGAAATAATCCCACCGATGGCGAATGTACAAAGTATTGCGTTCCGCATAATTCTATTAAAGACTTTCTCGCAAAAGGATTTCTAAGTCGGTAAAAAGCTGCGCTACTTGTTCGTCATTCGTGCCGTCATAAGCTCCTCGTATACGTTTTTGCTGGTCGATAAGAACCAAATATCCTTGATGATCGTACCCGCCCGGTGCGGCAGCATCTTCTTTTGTATAGACAAGGTACTTCTCGGCAATACCATATATGTCTTTCTTGCTACCGGTTACAAATTGCCATTGCGCGTTATCGACACCAAGCTTGGTAGCATAGGATTTTAATACACTGGGCGAATCGTACTTGAAATCGATGCTGTGTGAAAGAAAAGCTACTTTCTCATTTCCCTTATATTTCTCGTAGACCTTTAACAGATTTCGCTGCATAGTCGGGCAAATGCTTGGACAATGCGTAAAGAAAAAATTAGCCACGTAGACTTTGCTTTCAAAATCTTTATCCGTAATCAAAGTGCTATCCTGATTTAGGAAAGTGAAATTTGGTATTTGGTGGTAGACTGTGTCTACAACCGTTTTACCATCAACTAGTTTCTCCACGGCTTCCCGTTCGCCAATGATGGGAAGCTTTTTGCTATTTTTTTCTGTGCAGGCAGATAAAAGTGCCGCTAGCATCAAAAAGAAAAGGTATGTTGTTTTGTTTGATATCATGCTTATTTTTTAAACGGAGCCAATGTCTTTTCGGCGCTTTTGTTTACCGTTTCGAATTCTTCTTTTAGATTACTTATACTTTCAACTTCAGCGTGTTGATACGAAACGTCAGTGCTATCGGGGTTATATTCCTTCATCCAAAGCATCATTTTATCCGTAGCAGATTCCAGATCGTCCTTTAATTTTGTCAATTCCAAACGGGTACTGGCCGTATCCAGCTCTTGGTGATTTGTTTTTACGGAGTTTATATCTGCTAATAAGGAATCGATAAGTATCCCCTGCCTATCAAAGTTTGATATTTCAGGCATGATTTCATCGTGAATTTCAATAGCCTTTTGAGAGATCACCTTTGGATCATTTTTCTCTTCTTTGATGTTTTGGCAGCTAGCCGTAAGCAATAGGCTCACTACTGTAGTGCTTAAAATTACGTTCTTCATATGTTCTTTTATAGCGTTTCAACTTTCAATAATACCTACCTTAAGTTTTAGGCTCGGAAATAGTACTGCTTTTTGTACGCGCTGCAGATAGATCGCGGATGTATATTTCATTAATTGATGTGGCGCATAAGACGCCAGCTTGGTCATATATTGAGATTTCAAATTCCCGTACGACTTTCCCGGATGTTTTCACCTCGTCAAGGGCTTTTTGTACATCTTCCTTTGCTATCTTCACCGAAAAAATCAAATTCTTTGCAGCGGGTTTGAGGTACGATATCTTCGCTGATTTTAACCAAGTTACCGTTTTTTTAATGTCTTTCCGCTTAAAAATTTGATCCAATAGTAGTGTGTGAATTGGATCTACTGAAGCGAAAATTGTCCCACCGAAAATGGTGCCATTTAAATTTCGGTTGAGTAAGCTTTTGCTGATCTTGATATCCATCTGTTGAAAATCCGGATATATCTTTTTTACCCAAATTCGTTGGAAGAAAAAGGGGGGATAGCACCGGAGTAACCATTTCAACACTTTTGGGGAAAGCCGCATACTGCAAATATAAAACTCCCTTTCGTTATCGCGCGATTCAAACTGTTTAATTCTTGTAATAAATGTAAATCGGTCGTAAATTGCTCTATCAAAATTTAATTCTATGGAAGAAAGGAATAAGCCGCGCAAAATATGGCTACTTGTATTGGTGGCCTCGTTGGGTTATTTTGTAGACATTTATGATTTAATAATCTTTTCGATCGTACGCGTGCAATCTTTTAAAGACTTGGGTATCGCGGATGATCAGATGCGCTCCGATGGTGAATTTGTGCTGAATATGCAGATGGCTGGTTTGCTGATAGGAGGGGTGATATGGGGAGTCATTGCTGATAAATACGGTCGCTTGCGCGTTCTCTTTGGTTCTATCCTTCTTTATTCCTTAGCGAATATCTACAATGGTTTTGTGCAGGATGTTTCCACGTATGCCTGGGTGAGGTTTGTTGCGGGGATAGGCTTGGCTGGCGAGCTCGGCGCGGGTATCACGCTGGTAAGTGAATCCATGTCGAAGGGAAAACGTGGTTATGGCACGATGATCGTGGCAGGCGTCGGCGTACTCGGTGCGATACTGGCTTACTTTATTTCCGAGTGGTTTAGTTGGCGAACGGCATATTTCGTTGGGGGCGGGATGGGCATCTGTCTGCTTTTCTTGCGCGTGGGTATTTTCGAGTCAAGAGTGTACAAACAGCAGGAAAATATGGACGTTGCCAAAGGAGATATCCTACTGTTGTTCGCTAGCAGAGAGCGCTTACTTCGGTACATTTACTGTCTGTGTATCGGTCTACCCATTTGGTTCGTGGTAGGCGTGCTCGTAACACAGGCTCCGGAAATAGGAAAAGCATTGTCGGCAGAATCCACGCTTAGTGCGGGAAAAGGTGTTATGTTTACCTATTTAGGCATCTCTCTAGGGGATGTATTGGCGGGCATACTGGCACAATGGCTAAAGTCCCGGAAGAAAGTTGTCTTCCTTTGCCAGCTGCTAATCATTTTTTTCTCGCTGTGGTATCTTTCCAGTTCAGGCATTACTGAGCAAAGGTTCCTGTTATTAGCTTTCTTAATGGGGATAGGTGTTGGTTATTGGGCAACTTTCGTTACCATAGCTGCAGAGCAGTTTGGTACTAATTTACGGGCAACGGTAGCGACAACCGCCCCTAACTTTGTACGTGGAGCCTTAATTCCGTCGACAATATTATACGGCTGGCTTGTGCCGCAGGTAGGGATACGCTATGCAGCAATGGGTGTCACTTTACTTTTATCGGCTATTGCTATTTTTGCGTTAACCAGATTAAAGGAAAGCTTTAATAAGGATCTAAACTATGTGGAATCGTAAGTTGTAAGCGGACGGTTAGTATCGAAAAACAGGTCTACCGATCAGGACATTTTTTGCAGCGCTTACCCCGCTTATATTTTTTACAACACTTTTTAAATACACAGCAGCCCAAATCCGGATCGCACTTAAATCCTTTTTTTGAATCACAAAAAAAAGGATTTTCCATTTCCTCGTGCCCTAAAGGGCTTGTTATCAGTTCCATCACGCTGCAAATATAGCTATTTAGATTTTATTTAAATAATGGTGATGTCGGATTTTTTTTCGCGAAGATCCGTGGAAATTTTGGACGCAGCATCATCGATGATTTTTGGATCATCGGTATTGTTGATAATCACTAAATCGCAAATTGATTTGAAAGGGGCTAGGTACGCGTTATAAGACGGCACAACATGGTTTATCCATTTATACATCACATCGTCGTGGTCATATCCGCGCTCTATTAAATCGCGCCGTAATCTTCTTTCCAGTGCCACTGATTCATCAGCATCTAAAAATATTCTGAAATCGAGTAAGTTATTAACTTCCTCATAGTGAAAGATGAACAAGCCCTCAACAATAAGAACAGGGGCAGGCTTAATTTCTAACATTTTCGGCTTAATCTCGGGATTATTGAAGGTATATTCTTCCCGATGAACGGTCTCGCCGTCAAAAAGCTGTTTTATATCGTGGTGAAATGCTTCCCTATTTATGGAAGTTGGCAGGTCGAAATTGTACAACCTGTTTTCTTCCTGTGTTTTTGTATTTGCCGGTATATAATAGTCGTCCTGAGAAATCAGTGTGACATCTTCAGGTAAGAAATGATTGAGAAAACTCCTTAAAAAAAAGGTCTTTCCTGACCCGCTGCTCCCCGCTATCCCAATTACGTAAGGTTTGTTCATCTATGCGCTATTTATCTAAAATTATTGCAAAGGTACACCATATGCGATTTCTATCAAAAATCTTCTGTCTAACGCACCAATGTAACTTGCCGCGGATTTCGACAAAATGACAATAGCACCCTGTGTATCAGAATTGTCAGTGAATTTTCCCACGACCTTTGCATAGGTAACATTTTTAGTCATCGGGTTAGTGATTTTCAGGATCGTGCCAATAGGAGCCGTTTTATGCAAAGCTAAATTGCTTTTTCCATCCGTTTCGAGATTCTCCATCCACACACCTATACCTTTCTCCTGTTTCTCTCGTATACCGTAGCGATTTGCTTCAAACCCTAGATCAACGGCATGCTGCTCGGCCATACTGGGCGTATCAACTATTGGGTCTATAACGATCTCCGGTTCGGGTTCTTGGTAATCGGAATTTGGAATTTTTAATAACTGACCTTCTTTTACCGAGTCCGATGATAAATTGTTCATCCTTTTAATGTCGGCTACGGTCGTATTAAAGCGTTTGGAAATAGCAAATAGGGTTTCGCTCTTTCCTACTTTATATTCTGTAAGTACCTCCTGCTGAGCAACCTGAGGAGGAGAAACTGGGCGTTGCGGCTGTTGGACAACTTGAGGTGTAGCCGCTCTACCCGTCGGTACCCTTACTGTGTCGCCAGGCTTCAATGATTTCTTGTTGTTGGCTGCCATGATGGCGTTCACTTGCGCGCCATAGCGACGGCCCAGCGCATAGTATGTATCTTTGGACTCCACCTGGTGGATGATTACAAGCTGCCCATTCACAACCTCTGAACCCACAGAGTCAGGCGCATTAAGACTAATTATATTACGAGATATCGGAAAAGCCGATTTGGCTGTTAATAAAAAAGGTGAACATAGAACACCTACAAAACCCAACTTTATGCAAGTGGAAAAAGCTATTGTTTTTATCATACGGATGCAATTATACTAAATACGAAACAATTTCCTGTTTATTATATGACATTAAGAATATTTGATTGCCTAATTGAAAATAAGGCTGGGGAATCATCTTTTGCATGTCTTCCAGGAGTAGCTTTTCGTAAAATAGATTAGATGTATCGGTTACACAAAGGTTTAAATGATAAAGATCGCCATGTTTTTTATGGTAGGTCCAAAGCAATTTCTCGCCGGCTCGGCTTAGCCATACGTAGTCAATGTGCTCGATATGCTGCAGTTGATCCGGCAGTTTTCCGCTGTAAGGAATAGGAATTTTAATCGAACTACCGTCTCCCACACGGAAGTCTTGTTTCCCAATAGCTAGTTTACCAGTTTTAATATCAATATATTCCTCAAAGTTACTTTGTATACTTCTATGCCTTACTTTGACATGATCAGATAAGGTGTCTAACCAGATATACTGATGGGATAAGTAACGCATTTCGCCATTCAAGTCCAACAAGCAGATGCCTTCTTTTACCGGCAAAGTGTCGCCGATCTTTTTTAAGATTAGCGTTTCATGTTTTATAGCATCCAACGTCCACTCCTTATCATCCATTGCTGTGCTTGGTAGCAAAATCTGTCCATCGAAATCCAACACACATACGTATCCTTGCGTTGTCTCCATATCTCGAAGTTCGACCGCGATTTGCTTTTTTTCTTCATCTACCACTATTTTCCATATCTGATACGGAAACTTTTTCTCAAACGCTTTATATATTGTATATTTAGTCATTACAGAAATATCGATATTTAGTAAGATCAATATATGAACAAAATTACGAAAACCCTGTTAGCTTTTTTGCTGGCTATTTTTGCCTTTCTCCAGCCTACAATAGCACAGAAAGTGTATAAGGTTGACATCAAGGATGAAATTGGTCCAAATGCTTGGCGAACGATTGACATAGGCTATAAGGAGGCCAAGGCTGTCGGTGCCTCAACATTTTTGATCGAGCTTAATACATTTGGAGGAGCCGTAAATTTCGCGGATTCCATACGTTCTAAACTTTTAAGTGCAGATATTAAAACACTGGTTTTTGTTAATAATAATGCGGCATCCGCCGGAGCATTAATATCCTTGGCAGCGGATGATATTTACATGCATAAAGGCGGTAGTTTAGGCGCGGCAAGTGTCGTAAACCAAAATGGGGAGATTATGCCTGAAAAGTATCAATCCTATATGCGTGGCCTAATGCGGGCTACAGCGGAAGCTAAAGGGCGTAATCCTAAAATTGCAGAAGCTTTTGTCGATGCGGAAGTGTCCATTCCAGCGCTCAAGCCGGACGGTAAATTATTGACGTTGACAGCATCCGAAGCGGTCAAAGCCGGTTTGGTCAAAGCCGAAGTCGCTAATTTAAACGATCTGTATAAACAAGCGGAGATAAACGCTGCTGATGTGATTCAACATAAAGTGACCATTGTTGACCAAATGATCGGTTTTTTAATTAACCCACTGGTCAGCGGCATTCTTATTCTAGGCATCATCGGTGGTATTTACTTTGAATTGCAAACGCCGGGCATTGGTTTCGCGTTAGTTGTAGCCATCGTATGTGGAGCACTCTTTTTTGCCCCGCTGTACATGCAAGGTTTGGCTGATAATTGGGAGATTGCTATTTTTCTTTTGGGTGTGGTCCTCCTAGCCTTAGAAGTCTTCGTCATTCCAGGATTTGGCGTAGCGGGCATTCTGGGGATTATATTTGTGCTTTGCGGATTGGCGTTCTCTATGGTCGACAACGATTTCCTAGATTTTAAATTGACGCAACCTGGACTATTGGTAAACTCGTTCCTGATCGTGACTGGCGCCATGGTATTGACAGTCGTGCTTATGGTTATCTTCGGGCGTAATATTCTTCGTTCGCCAGCCTTTCGCGTCTTGGTGTTGGAAGATGAGCAGCAATCCAATCAGGGGTATACCTCTTCGCAACAAAAAGCAAACTTGATCCTTCAACATGGTGTCGCGCGTACCGTTTTACGACCTGCAGGTAAAATAGAGATTAATGGTGTGTGGTATGATGCGGTGGCGCTGGACGGATTTATTGACGCAGGGGAGGAGGTGTACGTAGAAAAGCATGAAAACTATAACCTGTTTGTTAGAAAGCTAAGTTCCAAGCGCGACAATGATGCCATGAAAACTACTTAATAATTGTCGGTTGGGTGATGCTATAGTATAGCTAAAGCCGATGTATGGAAATAGGAATGTATAATAAACAAAAAAGCAGCAAATCGTTTTTGATGATTGCTGCTTTTTTGTTGTTTTCCACTGCTATCTATCGCACAGTGTTTGGGTTTTCAGACCTCTTCGTTAACACATTTTAAAACTTCGCACCGAAAGTCAAAACACCTGTAGTACGTCGGTGTTTGATATCCGCCACAGGACTTGCTGTGTTCCAAAACTCCTCTGCAATGGAGTAAGGTCGCACCTTGTAGTCATTTACAAAATGGACTGCAGCTACATCAAGATAGAGGGTGTTGCTCAATTTAAAACCTAGACCCAAGCTTCCGCTGTATTGCGTATTTTCAGCGTCGCGATACGGATTTCCTAAATAATTGAATCCGGCGCGACCACTGATGATATTGGTGAATAAGAATTCACCACCGAGGCGTAGATTAACCACGCTTTGGTATGCATCTTTCACGTCAGCGTCCCATCGTGCTTCGATATCGGCATCGCGCCAGCCAACTGTTCTTCTTTTAATCGTGCTATAATCCACATACTCTGCATCGGCAGTGATGAGCCCGCGACTAAAGAACTTTGAGACACCTACTCCAAATTTCCATGGGGTTATTTGGCGATAGGTATTTTCATAGGGATCGAATTGCACAAGAGGGGAGGCAAACGCTGTCGTTGCATTCTCATCTTGAAAATAATTTACGCTAATATCGTTTTCCGTATAGGTATCAACCGTATACCAGGTAGGGGAGGTGATCGTAGCACCAATGTTCCAATCTACGGAAGGCTTATAAATGGCGCCTATTTTAAAATCAAAACCAGAGCCCTCCGAAACCTGATAGCGATTATCCAGCATCTCGTAGTTTTTATCAAGATACCTGAAGTTTTCATTGGTAGGATCTAGAAATTGAGAATTTGGATTATCGGGGCGAACATTTTCGGCTGTTTTTGTCCAACCATATTCGGAGAATTGATTGGATATTTCGTTACGAAATGCGGTAAACCCAATCGTACCACCGATGTAAAATTTATTGTTGTAATTACCGCCGAAGGCAAGTGCACTTCGGGAACTAAAGCCGCTGCTCAATACATCGCTGATCTGGTCTTTATTACCCGTTTCATTGGCTATAGGGAAGTATCCGTCCTGAGCGTCGGTAAAACGTTCAATCAGCTTTAATCTGGAAAGACCGCTCGCGAAGTCGGGCAGTCCGATGTTTTGAATATCGTCCGAGTAGGCGCTTACAATCGTGTTATCGGGGTTTACCCCTTCAAACCGCACGTTGTTGTTGAAGTTATTCGTAGTTTCATAATTGAAACCTACGTTAAAATTCTGCCAGCCTTGATAGCCTTCATTCTTTGGAAAATGAAACACGACGCCAGCGTTATCAATGTTAAAGCGGCCTTTGTTACGCGTGGCATTCGTTCCGAAAAAAGAGCCTTGGTTTCTAGCATTATTATAGGAGGCTGTTACAGAAATGTCTGATTGCCCGAAAAAGCCCAGTCCAGCGGGGTTGCCCGTGATCGAGCTTATATCGCCTCCCAAGGCCGTATTTGCATTCCCAAGCCCTTTAAACCGGGCTGTTCCTTTATTAAGTTCTTGCGAAAAGTTAAGTGCATCTTGTACCGTCTGTCCTTGTGCAAAGGAGCCTAAGCCTGTTACGAGTAAAGAAGTGAAAAGTATATTTTTTAGAGTCATAGTTACTGTTGATGTTATAGAAAAATAGCCAATATAAAATGTTCATATTGGCTATTGATAAGGCTATTATCTTGTTCTGCCGCCGCCAGATCTAGCACCTCCGCCGCCCGAACTTCTTGCGCCACCGCCGCTAGACATTGAGCCTGAGCTTCGAGACGTTCCTCGCGACATAGAACTGCCTGAGGAGCTTCGTGACGGTGTGTATGATGAACCTCTCGATGACCTAGACGATCCTGGTGAATATGATCCAGAACTTCTGGATGATCCGCTCCTTGTCGCTGATGGTCTCGTTGTTGATCTAGATGAGCCCACTGCTGAGCCGCGGCTTGAACCGGCCCGAGTACCAACTGTAGGTCTAGATGTTGATCTAGATGATCCAACTGTTCCAACTGTCGATCCGCCTCGTGTTGCGCGTGCCGTTCCTACACGGCTACCATTTGATACCCCAATGGTAGAACGCGATGTTCCGCCGCGTGAAACATTTCCGTTAGCACGTGTTCTTGCCGTACCGCTCACACGTGTGCCGTCTCCGGAGCGGGTACCACTCACCGCACGAGCGGCACGTCCTGTTAGAATTCTGCCACTGCCATCTCGAACAACAGAAGACGAACTCCGAACGCGAGAGGTAGTTCCCACACGGGAGTTATAACCCGAGCGTGATGCTGTGCGTACCGAAGCACCAGTTGGTCTTACCCGGTAACGGTTTCCACCGATGAAATTGTTATTGTATCCGTAGAATGGGTGGCCCCATGCGTTGTATCCCCAAGCATTTCCAAAGCCCCAAGGTGAACCCCAGCCCCAGCCCATACCGTAATATGGAGAGCCCCAGCCCCAGCCGCCGCCCCAGCCGAATCCCATCGACCAGCGACCACCCCAACCCCAGTTGGAGAAACCTAAGCCTAGACCCATGCCGGGATAGCCGAACCAAGGATCGAACCAAGGGTCATAGTAACCCATACCCATACCAGCGTAATGGAAACGATTTATACGGTTTGCATATTCCAAACCCTCATCGTATTCGTAACCTTCGATATATTCCTCATCGGAATAATCGTCAGTATAATGTTCATTTTGCACATACTCGTCCTGGACTTGCTGTCCATCTGTATAATAATAATCCGGGCTCTGGTAATCTCTTTGAGCTTTCGATTGATTATTATACATATCGTCTTTATAGGCAACTTGCCTACTCGTTGAGCACGCGCCGAGCGCAACAACAGACGCTAGTGCCAAACTTCCGATTAATAATCTATTTTTTTTCATAATATCCGCTACTATTAAAACTTTCGGTAAAATACAGTCTTTATTACTATCTTAGACGCGTATTTCCGAAGAGGGTTTAATCCCGTGATCAAAAATAAAAATAAAACTGCAGTGCTCACTAAAGTTTCACATTTACATTTAAAAACGGGAAAAGTACACAAATTGTTATAGAGAAATTTAATAGTTACATGGGAAAAGGAATAACAAGCCGTAGTGAGGATTATTCGCAATGGTATAATGACTTAGTGATTAAGGCTGATTTGGCAGAGAACTCTGCCGTACGCGGTTGTATGGTTATTAAGCCGTATGGATATGGTATATGGGAACGCATGCAAGCCATCCTAGATAAAAGATTCAAAGAAACCGGACACACAAATGCTTATTTCCCGCTATTTATTCCTAAATCTTTTTTCTCTAAGGAAGCTGCACACGTGGAAGGTTTTGCTACGGAGTGTGCGGTAGTAACCCACTACCGATTAAAGAATGATGGGAGCGGCAATATTGTCGTTGATGAAGATGCGAAATTGGAGGAAGAGCTAATCGTTCGTCCTACCTCGGAAACTATTATCTGGAATACATATAAAGGATGGGTAGAATCCTACCGTGATTTACCGATATTGGTTAACCAATGGGCGAACGTCGTTCGTTGGGAAATGCGTACCCGGTTGTTTTTGCGTACTGCAGAATTTCTGTGGCAAGAAGGACATACTGCCCACGCCACCCGCGAGGAAGCTGTAGAAGAGGCGGAGCGCATGCTTGACGTCTACGCTGAATTTGCTGAAAAAATTCTGGCAGTACCCGTTATTCGTGGGCGCAAGACGGAAAATGAACGATTTGCCGGCGCTTTGGATACGTATTGTATTGAAGCGCTAATGCAAGATGGAAAAGCGCTGCAAGCAGGAACATCACACTTCTTGGGACAAAATTTTGCAAAAGCATTTGATGTTAAATTTACATCGAAAGAGGGTAAACTGGAGCATGTTTGGGCGACATCTTGGGGTGTATCTACACGCTTGATGGGTGCCCTTATTATGGCGCATTCGGATGACCAAGGCCTTGTATTGCCTCCGAAATTGGCCCCAATTCAAGTGGTGATCGTCCCAATCTATAAAACAGATGAGGAGAAAGCAAACCTCGATCAATTTGTGGATGAATTGACTGCCGAGTTAAAAGCTATGGATATATCCTTTAAATACGATGACCGTGATACGCAAAGGCCTGGATTTAAGTTTGCAGAATGGGAATTAAAAGGCGTGCCATTGCGTATAGCGGTAGGTAGTCGCGATTTGCAAAACGGAACCGTGGAACTAGCTAGACGTGATACGCAAACAAAAGAGACGGTATCGCAAGAAGGGCTGGCTGTCACTATCGAAAATACGCTTGCCATTATCCAGGAAAATATTTACCAAAAAGCGTTGAATTACCGTGATTCGCATATTACAGAAGTAAGTTCATACGAAGAATTTAAGCAGGTGATTGAGAATAAAGGTGGTTTTATATCGTGCCATTGGGATGGTACGGTAGAGACGGAGAAGCGTGTTAAAGAGGAAACCAAAGCGACTATCCGCTGTATCCCTTTAGATGCTAAAGAAGAGGCCGGCGTTTGTATTTTCACCGGCAAGCCTTCCACCCAAAAGGTACTTTTTGCAAAAGCATACTAAGGAGAAATCTTTCATTGTAAACAAATAAGAAGGGGCGGTCTTTTGAGATATTTAATTTTAGGTTGCGGATGGGTTGGCGAAGCATTGGCCAAAACGCTCTTACAAAAAGGACATCAAGTTTATGCCTCGACAACTGATTCAGAGAAATACCAACGGCTACAAGCCCTTGGTATTTCTGCTATATTGGCCGATTTTGATCGTGAAGTAGATCTTGCAAGTTTCCCCGGCGAGGTGGATTTCGTCCTAAATAGTATCCCCGCCGTAAAACGACTTGAACAGCCGTTGCTGGAGGCTCGTTTTGCTTCGCTGAAAGAAGTATTGAAGCATCTAACTTACCGTAAACAAATTTTTTTAAGCTCCATCGGCGTCTACCCAGATGTGGATGGCGACTTTACGGAATCTAGCGCCTTGGATGCCAAAGCATACAAGCTTTACGCTGCTGAAGAATGTATGTTAACCTTAGCAAATACTGTAGTTTATAGGCTGGGTGGTTTATTTGGTGACCAGCGTATTTTTGCGAAGTACTTTCAAGACAAGGTTTGCCATACGGGGGCGCAGCTAGCAAACTTCATTCATCAAGATGACGTTCTAAACCTCATTGTACTAGGCTTCGAGCAAAATCTCTCCTCTTCCTGTTATAATCTTGTAGCACCCGCACATCCAACGAAACGGGAAGTAGTGCTTGCTTCTGCAGCGAAATATGGCTTTAAGCCGCCATCTGCTTTTGAAGATCGAGAAAAATTTAAAAAACAGGTAATAGGGGATAAGATTCTCCAGGAGCTACACTATGTTTTTAAATATCCATCTCCATTAGATTTTTAATTGATAGCACAGCTAGCCTTTTGCTATCCCGTAGCTCGACTTAAACATATAGCCTACTTGAACGCTCGCGTATGTAAGACGTTTGCGTTATCAGCCCCCTTTAAAAAACGTTCTTTGGCCACATTTTGTGAGGGCTGTATACATGGATTTTTAATTTGGGAGACGCTTAGGCTTATCGAAAATTAAGAGCGGAAGGCTTACAAATCCAACTTTTCCAAACGTACATCTGCCTTCGACTTCTCCATTATAACTTTTCACTTTTAACTTTTCAATTTTCAATTTTGACTTTTAACTTTTTAATTTTTGACTTTTTAATTTTTACTTTTTAACTTTCAAAATGAAATTTGCAACAAAAGCTATACATGCAGGACAACATGCAGATCCGACCACCGGCGCTGTCATGACGCCAATTTACCAAACGTCTACCTACAGGCAATCTTCACCTGGAGAGCATAAAGGATATGAGTATTCGCGAGGAACAAATCCGACCAGGAAAGCTTTGGAAGATTGCCTAGCTGCGCTGGAAAATGGGAAATTTGGCCTTGCCTTTTCCAGCGGGATGGCAGCGACAGATACCGTATTGCGTTTATTACAACCCGGCGACGAGGTGATTACAGGTGATGATTTATATGGGGGATCCTATAGAATCTTCACGAAGGTATATGAGCAATATGGAATCAAATTCGTTTTTATAGATACCTCAGACTTGAAAGCACTCGAAGACGCGGTGACCGATAAAACGAAGTTGATCTGGGTAGAAACACCAACAAATCCTACGCTCAAGTTAGCAGACATAGAGGCTATAGGAAAAATTGCAAAGAAGTACGACATTTTATATGTGGTGGACAACACGTTCGCATCGCCCTATCTACAAAATCCGCTAGATCTTGGCGCTGATATCGTTATGCATTCCGCTACAAAATATTTAAATGGTCACTCCGATGTAGTTATGGGAGCGTTAGTGTTAAATGATGAAGCACTCTATAAACAGCTTTGGTTTTTCTACAACGCTGTGGGAGGTACACCAGGCCCCCAGGATGCTTTTTTAGCGCTACGCGGATTAAAAACCTTGCACGTGCGTATGAAGGCACATTGTGAAAACGCTGCCCGAATAGCCGAATTTTTGAAAACTCATCCAAAGATCGAAAAAATATATTGGCCGGGCTTTACGGACCATCCTGGGCATGATGTGGCGGAAAAACAAATGCGCGATTTCGGAGGAATGATTTCTGTAGTTCTTAGCGATGCCGATCTGCAAGAGACATTTCGTATCGCTTCGCGTTTTAAAGTATTTACATTAGCAGAATCCCTTGGCGGTGTAGAATCGCTAATTAATCATCCAGCAACAATGACGCACGGCTCCATCCCGAAGGAAGCGCGAGAAAGGGTAGGCGTGGTAGATAATCTACTCCGTATCTCTGTAGGTATTGAGGATGTGGATGACTTGATTGCTGACTTAAAACAGGTGTTAGGCGATTAATACATATAAAAAATCCTGAAGCGGGGAACTTCAGGATTTTTACTACTAACCAATTATTAACCTAAATTATGAATTACAACTATAACGCAGTTTTTAAGGGATCCGTGTGCAGGTCTATCTTTCTTAACAAAATTTAACATCTTTTCCTATACGTTGGCGCCGCAGCGCTGTTGTCTAGATTTTGTTGTTCAACATCGCCATGGCACAATAATATCCTTCATGCTACTTGTGCTCAGACACCTTTCGCACGAAAATACAGTGCGTTGGATGTAGTTTTTTATATTTCCATATATTTTTAATAATGCAATAGTTATTCTTTATCTTCGAGAACGAATACCATTCGACTTTGATATTTGATAGAGACATGCTAACAATTTATCAGCGTATTCTACATAGAGCGGGGTGTACATATTCGTTTTGATTTTCTAAAGTCTACTTTATGGACTTTGATAACCCAATCGAATAAAACTTATGAATGAAAAAATAGGACTAAAGCAATATCGAGAGGAATTTGAAGCGCTGCCTCTGGAATGGAAGATTTCGCATATTTTGTCAAAATTGAAATTTCCGTTCATGCGTCATAATTATCTTTTCTGCAGTGTCGCTGACGAGCGCCAACGTACTTGCGCTGAAATTGAAAAGTCTATAAAGGAATGTAACAAATCTTACCTGATTTCTGCTGATACATTTACCGCGAAAACGCTTTACAACTACCTTCGTGATAACAATGGAAAAATACTTTTCTTAAGCAGCCCAGATCTATGGTGGGTGGCGGGGGTTTCAGATGTGTTGTGCGGCGCGCTTAATACTACTCCAGCGGGTAAGCCTTGGTCAGTTGGCTATCCAGGTGAACAAACCTTTATTTTCACGGGCGTACTCATTCTATTAAGCAACCAACCTTTGAAGATGCTAACTAGTAACCATCGCTTAAAATATATGTTACGGGATATTGGCGTCACGCAACTGTAAGCAGGTCTCGATCGACGACCTGCATTCTCGATTCACCTTTCGATACCTTTATTTGTTTGCTATATGCTCATGGAGTTTAGGAGATGATCACGCACATACACCTTTTCTCACTGTTTACCCGGTAGTTAGTCCAGCATTTTTTTATTCGCTCAGCTACGCATATCGTTAGCAATAAATCTAATAGGCATATACACTTTACCCGCCGGATGCGTGGAAGGGGTTGAACCATCATTTTTTTTAAATTTTATTTGAAGATACAGATCAAAGTTTTATCTTTGTATCACTTTAGAAAAGGCGTCCAGCTTACTTTAAATTAGCTATTCCTGAATAGCTCAGCAGGTTAGAGCATCTGACTGTTAATCAGAGGGTCGCTGGTTCGAGCCCAGCTTCAGGAGCTTAAAAAAAGCCGCACCGATACATCGGGACGGCTTTTTTTCTTTTATGAAGGTGAAATGGGGGTTTTTAAATCCCCATTACTCATTTTAATTTCCGCAAACGCTCTTTTGCTGATGGTATGATATCATCATCTTCTTCATAATTTTCAATAACACTTTGTAGCGTGCTTTTGGCCTGAAGAGTATCACCCTTGCGCGCATAGGTGTCTGCAAGCAAGATAAAGCTTTTAGCCACCCAATAATCATGTGAATCCATATTTTCGATTACATCAAATGCCGACTTTTGCGCTTTGTCGTACTCCTTATTTTCATACTGCAATAAGCCGACACGGTATCTCGCCTCGGCACTAACGGCCGCTTGGCTTTTCAGTGCGGCCAGATTGAGTTCTTTCAAGCCAGATTCTCCGTTTCCCGTCTGTAGCATCGCTTTAGCCTTATACAGGTGTGCCGTGGCAATTTCCTCGTCCGATGCCCGCTCGTAGTTGCTGATCAATTTTGCATACCTATTCATTTGCTCGTAATCGCCGATTTCGAAATAGCAGATCATCAAATTCGTTACGGCATAGCCATAGTTGTCTTTATAATTGGAATTAAGCTCTAGTTTTTTAAGGTGTACAATCGCCTCATTATATTGCTTCAATTTCAAATATAACGCAGCAACGGTCAGCAACGTGTTTTCCGTATACGGACTCGTCCAGTCATTTAGGATAATGTTCAGGTCGTGTAGCGCTTCCTCCGGATGTCCTGTATGGTATAAACTCACCCCGCGGATATATCGCGCATGCTTCTCTTGCCTTGGTTTCGGGAACTTATCAAAATACGCATTGATGGCTTCTACAGCGGGGCCATATTTACCTCTGGAAAACAGGGTACGGCCTGCCTGGAACGCTAGGTTATCTTGCTCGGCGGCACTAAGTTCCGTGACATTGCTGCTGGTAGCGTAGTGGATATAGCTCGTGGCATCGCCCTGATCCAAATAGATGTTCTCAATGGACAGGAGTGCTTGCGCGGCCTCACTGCTTGTTCCATATTCCTTCACAACTTTTTGGAACGTGGCCATGGCGGCTTCGGTATCATCTTTATTATATTGGACAAGCCCAATAGTCATCAGTGCCCTTGGAACGTAACTGCTGCGTGGGTATTGTTTGATCATGGTTTGCAGCCCATCGATTGCGGCATCATATTCGCCTCTTGTAAAATAAACATAGGGGATCTCAAACGCCACGTCGTCCGCATAATTCGAGCCTGGGTATTGTTCCACAACAGATCTTAGCGTGTTAAGCTTCGCTTCATTATCGCCTTGCAGACCTTGGATAATGCCGTGTTGAAACAACGCATAGTCCTGATTAGGTGCTTTGTTGCTGATAAGCTGGTCGTAGTATTGGTTTGCACGATCATAATTGCGCATAGAAAGGTAAGAGTCTCCTAAACGAGCGATTACGTCATAGCGTACACGATCGTCAGCAGTGCCTTCTTCCGTTGCTAAGAATCGCTCGAAATGATCGGCCGCGACGCTGTATCTGTTTATGCGAAAGGCCGCGTAAGCCAAAGCATAGTTCGCGTAATTATACACTTTGGTATTTCGCGCGGCGGGCAGCCGAAGAAATCTGGAGAAGTTTTCTACTGCCTCACCGTACTTGCGCACTTCATACATAGCCTCGGCTTTCCAATAGGTGGCCAAGGCTGACATCTCCTTATCAAACGGAAACATTTCCGACCGCATAAACATCGATATACTGTTTTCGAAAGCCCGTTCGTTGTAAAGCTCCATTCCGCGGTAATAGGTGATCTTTTGGTACACCACATCAGCATTCTGGCTCCTATCCTTGAATGATTCCAACAAATACACTGCCGCCTGAAAATTGCTGTTACCTGATAGGACTTCGATCATCCGTGTTTCGGTGGTTTCCGCGTTGACCGCATCAGGATCACGTTTAGGATATCGTAGCGCAAGATACTGCTCAAGCGGTTTCAATGCAGCCTGGACAGAGTCCAAGCTATATAACGTTTTGGCATAGTTGAACAGGGCATCCGTCTTTAATTCCTCATCAAAATCCATCATCGAGGCCTTATAAAATGCACTTCGTGCAGCTTGCTTATCACCCGTTTCAAAGGCAATAGAACCCAAAGCAATTATGGAGCTTTGGTAAAAAGCATCGGCTGGTTTTACTTTTTTTAAAATGGAAGCCGCTCTTTCATATTCGCCTGCGCGGTAGGCCAAGATACCTATCCTGTTGTTATCAATATTGTTGCGCGAAGCGTCGGGATACCTCTGCGGCAAGGGGCTGTGAAAAGGCTCTCTAAATTTGTTTCTGGCGAAGTACATGCTTGCGGCGATCTGTCGCAGCTCGATCTCCAGCGCTTGGCGATTTATATTCATGTCCGGACTCCTGCGGATTTTCACAGCATCGGCCAACATCGGACGATAGTCGCGCACGATTTCGATAGAATCCATAACTGTTGGTCGTGTTTCGGCCGACCGCACGGGAGGTTGCTGCTTTTCTTCTTCCTGCGCATATCCATCCATTAACAAAATCAAAAATATCCCCGTAAAAATAGGTTTCAAGTAACTATAACCAATCTTATGTTTCAATATCATTTTCCTCCGTATTTGAGCTCTTCTATTCATTTATTCGCGTTGGTAAAGGGCAAGTATATGTTAATATTTACTTACACATTTGAGATCCAAATCTAAAAAAATCAAACCACAATCGGTTGAATTCTCACCAAAAAGGCTGGGCCAAACCACGAACATTTAAAAATAGGATAAGTTCAAATTGCGCGCCAAACCATCCTGTTACTACCTCATAATATCCCCTTCGTATAGGAAAAGCGCCGTATCCGTTTGCTCCATACAAAGTTCGTCTGACATGGGCATTACGTAGATATTTTTTAAATATCGAATCCTCATAGGAAACCGCTCTTGAAATGCCGTTTTCAAAAAAATAATTTATTTCATAAAAAATTAACTAATAAAGTTTAGTATATATAAATTAAAAATGTATAATTGTTTACAAGTATAAAACACCCATATTTATTATCGAACATACACAATCTCATAAATTATGAAAATTAAAATCACATTTTTGAGTCTGCTATTTGCATTTTGGCATTACGCTAGCGTATCCGCCAAACATCCTAAGCGCGTCGTTATGATTGCATTAGACGGCGTGTCCGTAGCGGGGTTTAAGCAAGCTAAAACGCCTAATCTTGACGCGTTATTGGCCAAGGGTTCCGTTTCAGAATCAACTCGAGTTGTGATGCCTTCTGTTACATTGCCCAATTGGACAAGCCACCTCACAGGGAGTGGGCCAGAGCAACATGGTGTGGTCAACAATGATTGGCTTCTGAACAAGTTTATTCTTCCGGGGGTAGCAAAAGATGAAGACGGGTATTACCCATCCGTATTTACCATTTTGAAACACGAAGATGCGAATGTAAAGACAGCCTTTTACTACAATTGGTTAAACCTTATTTACCCGTATAATAGCAAATATTTTGATGAAGTCAGCTATCTGAAAAATGACGCGTACACCGAGAATTACGACAAAGCTTATGAATTCATCGCTGCGAATAAGAACAATCCGTCTGTTGTATTTTTATACTCGGTGCATACGGACCACGCCGGGCATGCGCATAAGTGGATGTCACCTGAATACATCAGGTCGATCGAAGAGGCCGACGTTCAGATAGGTATTTTTTTGGAGAAACTAAAAAAGGCTGACCTTTATAAAAGCACTACCTTTATGTTTTTATCCGATCATGGCGGGATTGAATACGGCCACGGAGGAGTGACTGTTGAGGAGATGCTGGTGCCATGGGGTATAGTGGGGCCAGGAATTAAAGCCGGTCACACGATCACTGATCCCAATAATACGGTGAATACGGCTTCGACAATCTTGCATATTTTTAACATTAAGCAACCCAAAGCGTGGGTTGGTCAACCGGCTTACAGTGTTTTTAAATCGTCGTTCTAGGGCTATTGTCATATGGTAAAACCGAAGAAAGTGTGGTAGACTGTCTAGGGGAATCATTTTTAACAAACATTGAGCATTCCACATCTGCGCAGAACGCCATGATAGTTAGCTTCACCGTAGGCCATTCTGGCGAGCAGCAATTGAACAATTCAATCAAATGGAATTTCGGAGACGGTGCACAGCGAACTGTATCCGGAACTACTGTAGAACATACCTATGCACAAGCAGGTACCTATACGGCAATAGCCACGGTAACCAGCAGTGGCGGATGTACGTTCGATGTGAAAGAAACGGTAGACGTACAATAAATGTTAAGTGAGGGCAATTTTGTAAAGTCTAAAATATTCATTAATATTGCCCTGAAAATATAATACGGCAGTCGCTGAAGCCCTTTACTATTGCTATTTATAAGGGGTTCGGGGTATTTGAACGATTAAATTCCTCAGTAGCTCAAGCGGTAGAGCATCTGATCATTAATCAGAGAGGCGCTGGTTCGAGTCCAGCTTTGGGAACTAATTTTTACTGGCTGAAAGCCGGTTTTTTTTTGTCTAAAAAATCGAAGATAATGAGTTTAGTAATAGTTGGTACGGTTGCATTCGACGCGTTAGAAACACCGTTTGGAAAGACAGATAAGATAGTGGGCGGGGCGGCAACATTCGCGGGTTTAGCAGCCTCTTATCTATACGATCATGTAAAATTGATTAGTGTTATTGGCGAGGATTTTGGTGATAATCTAGAGATCATTCAATCGCATAGTATTGATGTGGAAGGTGTAGAAATTGTCAAAGGTGGAAAAACATTTTTCTGGTCTGGCAAGTATCATAACGATATGAATACGCGTGACACGTTAATTACCGAATTAAATGTTTTGGCTGACTTTGATCCAAAGATTCCCGCTTCTTATCAAGATTGCGAATATCTATTGTTAGGTAATTTAACGCCACAAGTACAAATCCAAACATTAAGTCGTTTGGAGCGCAAGCCGAAGTTAGTGGTATTGGATACCATGAATTTTTGGATGGATGTGGCTATGGACGACCTGAAAGAAGTGCTGAAAAAAGTTGATGTATTGACTATCAACGATGCAGAGGCGCGCCAGCTATCCGGAGAGTACTCTTTAGTGAAGGCCGCGGATACCATTTTACAAATGGGGCCTAAATACCTAATTATCAAAAAAGGGGAACACGGTGCTTTACTTTTTGGTGAGGGACAAGTATTCTCTGCACCAGCGCTACCTTTAGCCGATGTTTTTGATCCAACAGGAGCAGGGGACGCATTCGCGGGCGGCTTTGTAGGATACTTAGCGAAAGTTAAATCCGTCAATTTTACAAACATGAAAAATGCGATCATCTATGGATCTGCATTAGCTTCCTTTTGTGTAGAAGAATTTGGAACGCAAAAGCTTCAAAATTTGTCGCAGGCGGATATTCAAAATCGCATTCGGCAGTTTGTAGCATTGGCAAAATTTGAGATTAGCGAATAGTCGCTAGTCTCAAATAAGTTCGCCTATCAAAAGAAACCTTTCAAATACCCATAGGCCGTGTGGTGCCTGGGCTATTTCATCTGTTAAGTCTTGCCCGGCCCAATGCTCGTAGTGTTTTCCGTTTTTCCAAAGACGGCTGTTAGTCACTTCGTAAATTAAGCCATTGTAAGAAACCCAAATATCTGGCTTATCTTGTCCATTTCGCAAAGCCAGTTGCGATCTCGTATACTTCGGCAATTCCATTAAAGTATCGGATATAAGCTTGTTAGTTACCAAATTTATAAGCGTGCAACGTTTTTTTCATGGCTTTACGAGCCACATGGATTCGTGTTTTTACTGTTCCTATCGGGATGCTAAGGTGATCTGAAATTTCGTGGTATTTGTAACCTTCGAAATACATCGTAAATGGAACGTAGTAGTCATCTGTGAGTGTAGATAATGCATAATTAATATCTTCCATGACAAACTTATTCTCCCCGCGGTTGCTTGTAGCAGAAACCACTAAATTCGCATTTGTGATTTCCTCTTCTTTCGTAATGAAGGAGTTGGTCTTTACTACTCTGCGGTAATTGTTTATAAAGGTGTTCTTCATAATAGTATAGAGCCATCCTTTCAAGTTTGTTCCCTCCTTAAAATTATTAAAGTAGGTTACGGCTTTAAGTAATGTATCTTGTACCAAATCATTCGCGTCATCCTGATCTCTAGTGAAATTTCTCGCATACGTCCTTAGTGAATCAGCTTGTTTAATAACTAACGTGTTGAATTCTAATTTGTTCATACTAGATTGGATTAAAAGTTTTCTAATTCGCTCAACGAAACTACACGTTGAGTATTGAAGATTTGTAGTTCACTCACATGAAATACGGTTTGATAGATTTATGCAAATGGCGTGCTAAACTAATCGCGGGAGATTAAGTCAAAGTGAAAAATAGGTTAAGGTAATGTAAGGTGAGCGAGGAAATGTTTCGTGTAAAGTTATTCTAAATCAAATATTTGGAATTTGCTATGTCTATCAACACATTTAGTTAACAAGTGTGGAAAACTTTTATAAAACATTTACCTCTCTTTCTAGGTTGATGCCGAATTTTTGATAGACATCGTTCATTATTTTAGACGATATAGTATATATTTCTAGACCGGTTGCAGCTCCAAGGTTTGTAAGCACTAAGGCTTGGTTTTTCCATACCGCCACATTTCCAATCACTTTTCCCTTCCAGCCGCAAGCTTCAATTAGCCATCCCGCCGCTACCTTTGCATTATTCTCGTCGATAGGGTAAGAAACTATTGCTGGGTAGGACTTTTGAAGTTGTTCAAAAAATGTACGGGTTACAATCGGGTTTTTGAAAAAACTGCCGGCATTCCCTACGGTTGAAGGATCGGGCAATTTCTCTACCCGGATGTGGGATACCGCCTGTGCAACATCTTTTATTGTAGGATTGCTGATGTTGCGGGCTTCGAGTTCTGCATTAATGGCGCCATAGGAGGTGTTGATTGCTGTGTGCAGACCCAGCTTATAGGTTACCGATGTGATAATAAAACGTCCCTTGTGTTCTGTTTTAAAAATGCTATCACGGTAGGTAAATTTGCAATCTTGCTTATTAAACGTGGTAAATGAGCCATTGTAGCTGTCAAATGCCTGGCAGGAATAAAACACGTCCATAAGTTCGGTGCCATAGGCACCGATGTTTTGGATGGGTGATGCGCCTACTGTTCCTGGAATCAAAGCCATGTTTTCCAACCCCGGAAAGCCATGGTTTATACAATACCAAACCAAGTCATTCCATACTTCCCCTGCTTTTGCCGTGATGTATATGTGATTTCCTTCAATAAAATGACTGATACCTTTGCTAGCCATATGGATGATTGTGCCATCATAATCCTTTGTAAACAGAACGTTGCTTCCGGCACCCAGGATGAAAAACGGCCCCGCGAAAATCTGCCGATCATAAAGAACTTCGAGCTGACTTTCCTGTTCTATTTTTATAAATTGTTTGCACGTAGCGTCAATCCCGAAGGTATTGAGTTTTTGTAATGAAATATGGTGTTGGAGTTCGTTTGCCATTTTGTACTGACTAATTCTTTTAAAAATTCAAAAAAAGAATTAACTTTATAATTTTGGAGTAAAGATACTACAAACAGTATTATTAAAGGAATAAATTGTTATGCCCAAAAACGTTGATATAAAAAGAGCCAAGATCTTGGAAGTCGCTAAAAAGCGCTTTGCCCATTTCGGTATGGCTAAGACCACGATGGCCGAGATTGCGAAAGATCTATCTTTCTCCAAGGCACTTTTATATTACTACTTTCCAGACAAGCATAGCCTTTACACTGCAGTATTGGAATATGTGATCAACGAGATGATCAATAAAGTCGACGCATATGTTGCGAAGGCTTCAAGTTTGGAGAAGGCTATTCTTTTTGCTATCGAAAGCCGGATGGAATTGATGCGGGAAAACTATAATCTTTTTGAATATTCCACGTCGTTATTTATGCAAGATCCCAGCGAGATGGGTAAAAGTTTAGGGCCTTTCTTTGACCGTGTGCGGGATCAGTTTAGCCGCATACTCGCTATCGGTGTGAAAAATGGCGAAATTGTCGTGGATAACCTTGATGAAACGGCAGAATTATTACTATTTTCTCTAATGGGAATGCGTACGGGAATTTTAAGTAAAGATTTGAACGATTGCTTGTTTCCCACGCCAGATGAATTTGAGCTTATCCTGGCAAAGCAAAAAAAGATGATCAGTATCTTTCTACGGGGTTTAAAGCCTAGCGTTCTTTCGTCTCAAGATGTTTCATAATCACTTCTGCATGAACCCTAGAATTTTCAATAAACCAAAGGTGTGTGTTCAGACCGCCACAAACGACCCCTGCCAAATATAAGCCCGGAACATTTGTTTCCATCGTTTCAGGATCATGTGTCGGAATCATGGGCGCCTCGTCTGGAATTTCAACCCCTATAGCTTTTAGGAACGCAAAGTTCGGTTGATAACCTGTCAGGGCGAGAACGAAATCATTTTTAAGCGTCACATTGCCTTTTGGTGTGCGCAAGGTCACGCTTGTTTCCGAAATTTCTGTAAGTGTACTCTCGTAATACACATCGATTTCTTGAAAGGCAATTCGATTTTCTATGTCTGGCTTCACCCAATATTTTACCCGTTGACTAATCGCTGTGCCGCGTACCAGCAAGGTAACTTTCGCGCCCTTCCTATACGTTTCTAATGCTGCATCAACCGACGAATTGCTGGCGCCCACAACAAGCACATGCTGCTGCGCGTAATAGTGCGGATCGTTGTAGTAGTGCGATACTTTAGGCAGCTCTTCTCCGGGGATGTTCAGCAGCATAGGGATGTCATAAAAACCAGTCGCTACGATCACAGCCTTCGCGGTGTAATGGCCTTTAGAAGTTTGCACATGAAAAACGTCTTTCAATTTTTCTACAGCAATAACCTCTTCGAAAAGGCGTGTATTTAGTTTAAATTTATCATTAACCCGTCGATAATATTCCAACGCTTCCGCACGTTTCGGTTTGGGTAAAGTCGTGACAAATGGTGTGTCACCAATTTCCAATCGTTCCGAAGACGAGAAAAAAGTCATGTTCGTCGGGTACCTATAGATGGAATTGACCAAGCAGCCTTTTTCAATAATTACATGTGAGCGACCCGCTCGTTGCGCTTCGATACCACAGGCTATACCGATAGGTCCTGCTCCGATAATCAATACATCAAATAAGTTATCCATTTATTACCTTGATTTTTTCATTCTCCTCGATCGCTGCAGAACGATCGATAAGCTCTTGCGTTACGCGGTGTAAATCTCCTGAAATTTTGTTCAAGAACTGTAATTGTTCTGTAATTAAACGATGTTCTTCCTCATCAGCTGTCCCTTCGTCAAACTTGGGAAACTCCGCATTATTTTTAAAATCATCCTGCTGCCCCTCGGGTGCGGGCAACAGTACGATTCCTTTCTCAAGATCACTTAAAATCCGTCTAAGTAGCTTAACCTGCTCCTTATTAAATGTCGATATATCCGCCTGGTTAACCTGCGTTAGCAAATTTGCCGAATAAGATGAAAAGATATGGTTCAAAATTACAAATCGGTTAACCTCTTTGGTGTATTTCTGCCGCCATTTCGGTTCCGTCAGCATGCGTTGAAATGTAGAGCCCATATTGGCTGAAGCGATGTATACCTCTTTCCGGGCGAGCTTATAGGCCGTTCGCGATAAGTTTTCGCCAGCTAGAATTTGCAAAGCTTGGGCAATGTAATTATAATTAGCTAACAGCAGACTGCGCATGTTACCCCGAAATTGCGTGCTCTCCCAGTTCGGAAAAATAAGATAGTTTGATAGGAATGCAATGACGCCACCTAAAAAGGTATCAAATATCCGCTCTTTAGCCATTTCGAAAGTATTCATTCCGTTAAAGCTCAGCATAATTAATACGTAGGGTGTCATAAACATCACAGCGATAATATAGTTGATGCGGAATAGACTGTATGCTGTCAAAAAGAAAAAAATAAGTAAGACAAATCGTATGGCGGGGTCATGGATGGTGAATACGATCGTCGCACCAATCACACCGCCCACAACAGTGCCGATCAGCCGTTGAAGATTGCGTTCCTGCGTGAGGCCAAAGCCGGGCTTCAAAATTACCATGATGGTCAATAGCGTCCAATAAATTCCATTGGGATTGAAGCTTATCAGACTTAAGGTAAGATACGTTCCTGATAACACCAAGGACATACGGAGGGCATGTCTGAAAACGGAAGATTCTAAACTTAAGTTGCTCTTGAATTTCTTCCAGTCGATTTGGTCGCGCGTGATAAATTGCGAAGCAGAGTCTATTTCCTGGCGTGGAATATCGGATATTTTGGAAGAACTGTAGCTGTAAATGTCTTCGAGGTATTTAACAATGCCCCGAATATTTATGATAATCTTTTTTAACGGAATAGTATTGATCTGCTTTTTATCCAACTTTTCTACTTCCTCACGCAGATACTCAATATCCTGTTCGAAACTGTAGATAGCTTTGGGCATTCTATTCGCATTGATAGCATACGCCATATTGTCCATTTCGTGCGTAAGCTTGATCAGCACATCTTTGAATGGAATCAATACGCCATGTTCACCATATGTGGTCTTTATCGCGTTATAATCATATTGCGTGGTCATGCTTTGTTCGAAAAGATCCACGATATCAGAGAATATAAGCGTTAAAAAGCGACCAATTTTTGTCGTATCCTTTATCGAACGTTTGCTGCGAAATAAGATGTCTCGAACCAGCTCTTGGTGTTTATGTACTTCTACTTGCTTCTCGATCAGTTTGAGATAGTTTGTATCGACATCTATTTTGGGATCATAAAAATTTGCTTTCAATCGGATGTAGTCGGCCACGTGCCTAATTGATTCGGAAAGCTCTTGCTGAGCGACGCGGTAGGGGCGGATCTGCAATAAAGACATGCTAATCAACATGTACCAAGAGCCTCCAACCGCTATATAGATCAGATACATCCACTTTTCCGTATCTACAAGTTCATGGTGTACATTAAATAGCATCATTAGCGTACACATTGATCCTACGGTCGCAGCTCGCGCATTAAAGACAGCAAGCATAGCAAAACAAAAGCTAAGTAGGGCGACGACGATCGTGGTAAGTGGAACAGAAAAGTTAACATGGATAATAATGATGTATGTTAACATACATAGCAAGGCTGTCGAAAGCATGCCTAGACGTCGGTGGGAGGGGGCGCCCGGTGTATCCGACAACCCAACCAACAGAGCCCCCAATGAAATCAAGGTGCCAATACCGAAGTAACCCAGCGATGCCGAAACAAGGACGGGAACGATACATCCAGCTGTGATCTTAACTCCCTCGGAGAAATACTGTCCATAAAAGAAATTACTTATTTCTTTGGTTCTTTCCATGAATTACGTGTTATGTTCGCCTACTAGAGCAATGGTACGCGTTGTTCAAACTTAGATAAATTCGAAAATATATGCAATTGCAAAATCGTGTAATAACGCGCACTGCTGGCCACGCCGCATAAAAGATGTCAAAATAACGCAAACAGTTTTTGCCCTATAATGGTTAGTTATTTAGATATGATCGTATATTTAGCTTTTAGCATGGTAAATTCGTTTGCATTTTAGCGCGTGGAACATTTTTAAGCTTCAGCTCGCTAGATCCCGTCTTAGCTCGAAGATAGGGGAAATAGTTTAGCTCAAGGAAAAAATGAACAGGTGCTATTTTTTGAATTATTTTCAATAATATGGTTGATATGCTAATTGTTTTGCAGTAAAACTTGTGTTTATTTTAAATATTATATAATTTAGAGCGGTTCGAACGTTATTGGCGTCGATCCTATGTTATTCCATAATCTCACGCATGAAAATCAGTCAAAAACAATCCGTTTTTCACAACGAAGTATTAACACGCTTTGACTTATACAAAAGTTTGTTTTTAACCTTGCCCTTCCAGCGGGTAAAGCATACAGGTACAATACTCCCATTTTTTTCAACGCATTGCGAGAAAGGCGTTGATGAGCATCTTACACCGGAAGATATCATAGAGAGCTTTTTTGGGCAATATGAGCAGTATGTACAAGAAGAAGATCGAATAGATTTTCTTTTTCGAATCGTTCAATATATTGAACGTCAAGTAGTTCTTTTCGATGCTGTGGAAGATTCCGCGTTTCAAAACGTGGGTAAAACAGATGAATCTGGTATTCTTCAAGGGCTTTTTCAACGTGCGCAGGATAACCCCGAGTTAAAGAAAGACATCGTAGAAAAATTACGTGATTTCTCTATCCGCCTTGTGCTGACTGCACATCCGACTCAATTCTATCCGGGGCCCGTTTTAGCGATCATCACCGATCTTATAGACGCCCTGAAGCGAAACGATGTGCCAAACATTCAGTCGCTGTTGCAACAACTGGGTAAGACACCTTTCATTAATAAGGAAAAGCCTACACCGGTAGATGAAGCGGCTAGTTTGGCTTGGTTTCTTGAAAATGTATTCTATAAAGTTGCTTCCGAAATCCAGTCAAAGATTGATAGTGAACTGGAAGTGCCCATAGAGGATGTAAAGCAATTGATCGAGTTAGGTTTTTGGCCGGGGGGTGACCGTGACGGTAATCCAAATGTGAACGCGGAAAGTACCAAGAAAGTAGCCAGTATGCTACGTACTATTTTGTTTCGTTGCTACTACCGCGATTTCAGAATTGTTCGCCGCCGTATCACTTTCCGTGGCGTAGAGAAATATTTGGATGTGTTGCAAAATCTGTTTTACGATAATAGCTTCAATCCGGCAGAAAACCCAGTTGATGAAACCTCCGTTATTCTAGAAAATCTAAATGCGGTGAAAGATGTATTGAACACGCGCCATAATGGATTGTTCGTGGAGCTCGTCGAAGATTTAATTCGAAAAGTAATTACGTTTGGTTGTTATTTCACAACTTTGGACATCCGGCAAGATAGCAGCATATTGCGGAATACGTTTAATTACCTTGTTGAGCGTAATCCAGAGACCGGAATCGACTTAAGCCGTATTGTAGATTCTGAAGAACAGAAAGAAAAAAGTATCTCTTTCTCAGAGCTAAGCTTAGATTTTGACGAGGATGCCGATAAATTAATAGTTGATACCCTGGAGGTAATAGAACTTCTGAAAGCTATCCAACAAAGTGGAAGCGAACGTGCGGCGCAACGTTTTATCATCAGCAACTGCCAGCAATCGTCTGATATCTTAGGACTAATGCAATTGTTTCTATGGTCAGGATGGAAGAAAGACGCGTTGACAATAGATTTTGTCCCTCTTTTTGAAACGGTGGATGATTTGAAGCGTGCAGCTGATGTTATGCGCAGTTTGTATGATAACGAGCGCTACGCGCAGCACATTAAGCAGCGCGGTAACAAACAGACGATCATGCTTGGATTTTCCGATAGCACGAAAGATGGCGGTTACTTGATGGCCAACTGGTCTATTTACAAGGCGAAGATTGAATTGACCGCCATTGCGCGCGAATACGATGTCGATCTTGTGTTCTTTGATGGTAGGGGCGGCCCTCCAGCTCGCGGGGGTGGAAAAACTCAGCGTTTTTATGCGTCTATGGGAAAAGAAATTGCCAATGAACATATCCAACTGACTATCCAAGGACAAACGATTAGTAGCCAGTATGGATCGTTGGAAACTGCGCAGCATAATATGGAGTTGCTATTACAAGCAGGCATTATCTCCGAAATTCAACAGAAGGATGGCGATACGCTAACGAAGAAGCAAAAGGAGGTAATCGACCAAATGGCGCAGGAGAGCCATGGGAAGTTTATGTCGCTCCGCAAACATCCGCTGTTTTTGAAATATTTGGAAACTTTGAGTCCGCTTAAACAGCTTTCTGAAGTAAATATTAGTAGTAGACCTGTAAAACGTAACTCCGGTGGAGAACTACGTCTTGAAGATTTGCGTGCCATAAGCTTTGTTACCTCTTGGAGCCAGCTTAAACAAAATATTCCCGGTTTTTATGGGGTCGGAACGGCCTTACGCTGGGCGGATGAGAATAACTTGTGGTCTTACGTTAAAAATCTATATGAAAGCTCGGGTATGTTTAAAACCATCATTGATAATTGTATGATGTCTATGACAAAATCTAATTTTGACATCACGGCTTACATGCAATACGATGAGACATTTTCGGAGTTTTGGTCGATGCTGAAAGAGGAATATGAACTGACGAGAACTTACGTCATGAAATTGAGTAATTCTTCCGTGCTCATGGAGCATTATCCAATAGAACGGGCATCCATATTAGCGCGCGAAAAAATTGTGTTGCCTTTGCTGATCATCCAGCATTATGCCATACGGGCGTTGCGCGATAATGGCTTATCAGAAGAAAAAGAAGGTATTTACAGAAAGTTGATTGCACGCACCATTTATGGGGTGGTAAACGCCGGGCGCAATCTAGCTTAAATTGTTATTTCAAGCTGTAAACCCGATTATTTTTATATTTTTGTAGCATAAAAAGAAAAGAGATGAAATTTAAAACTTTATTTGTTGCCGGTGTATGCGCCAGCGCTTTGTTAGCTTCTTGTAATCCACAGACTGCTAAAGAAAATCAATTAAAGTATACACATACGAGTTTAGCTGATGGAGACGCTTTTCAGTTTTTTCAGATCGTAGGCGCTAAGGTTGTTTATGAAGCGGATTACGCGAAGTATGCGCAGACAGCCGCTACCTCTGCAAAGGCAAAGCAGCTCGCAGCCAAAGCAGAGGAAGTTTATGGAGCGATCATTCCCGGGTTAGATAGCCTGGCTATTTTGAAGCAGGTGGATTTTCCAGTAAAAGGTGCCAAGCCTTTCGCTGCGCCACATGAAAATGTACATTCCGCCGCTCATCAAAACCCTGTTGCAGATTCAGCTACGACTGATCTTCATGCCGCTGCCGGTCATGATCATGGTGCGGGCTATTCCGATGATGGCTATACCCATCATGTTCAGCACGAAGCCGCAGTTATCAAAGAGCAGTTGCAACGGTTAACCCGTAATACAGACAAAGATCTTCGCTCATTTGCAGAGGCCAATGTGGAGAAGGTAAATGAATTGTTTGTGATGGCTGGAGGAAAAGAAGATGCACATGCGCATCACTAAAAGATAATATTACATAATTGGAAGGGATACAGGTATTGTATCCCTTTTTTTGTTTTTATAGGGAATATAATCATAACTTAACATAATATTAATATTGCTTTTGGTATTATTGTAAAATTTAATGTGAAACACTAATTCCAAATATACTATTTGTGAGATACGGAGCTATAGATATCGGGTCAAATGCAGTTAGGCTATTGATCGCAGAAGTTAATGAAGAAACTAGTCCAGTACAATTTACAAAAGAAGCTCTTATACGCGTTCCCCTACGATTAGGTGACGACGCTTTCATTCATCAACATATATCGGCGCCAAAATTTGAGAACATGGTGAAAACGATGCAGGCTTTTCGAAACCTGATGGATGTTTACCGTGTGAGCGACTACATGGCATGTGCCACTTCGGCTATGCGTGATGCTGACAATGGCTCGGAGATTGTTAAAGCATGCAGCAAAATAGGCGTTGATATACAGATTATTGATGGCGCGAAAGAGGCCGCTATCATCTATAATAGCAACCTACAAGAGAATATGGATAAGAATAAGGTCTATCTATACATCGACGTAGGTGGTGGAAGTACGGAGATCTCGTTGTTCGCCAATGCGCAACTTGTCGCATCGCGTTCGTTCAACCTCGGCACGATACGCATCCTTGATAATCAGGATAACCCGGAAACTTGGGAAGAAATGAAAAAATGGGTGCGTGAGCATACGAAAATCTATAAAAACATTTATGGCATTGGTACGGGTGGCAATATTAACAAGCTATCACGTATTGCGAATGAAAAAATGGACAAGCCCATGTCTTACGCTAAACTAAAAGCCATATATCTCTACTTAAGTTCTTATTCGCTAAAAGATAGGATCCACGTATTGGGTTTAAAACAGGATCGTGCAGACGTCATTATCCCGGCGGCTGAGATTTTTCTGACCATAATGAAGGTGGGGCATTTGAAAAATATTGTGGCACCGCGGGTCGGTTTGGTGGATGGTATTATTCAGACTTTGATAGACAGGAACTTAGCGGAATAACGCTATAAATTCTTCTAAATCCTTTTCAAATGTCCTAAAAAGCATTACTTTTGCTAGCACAATGCCCAGGTGGCGAAATTGGTAGACGCACCATCTTGAGGGGGTGGCGCCTTATGGGCGTGGCAGTTCGAATCTGCTCCTGGGCACAAAAAAAGACTTTCCGTTAGGAAGGTCTTTCTTACTTTTATGTATTTTGTAAATAGCGCAAAGGCTCTAAATGCCATCTAAATTTTATTAGCAGCAACAGTTATCTCGGCAATATCCAATACTTGAATTTCTTGCTCTTTATCCTTCATTTTTACGCCATCGCGAAGCATGGTCATACAAAACGGACAGGCGGCAGCAACAATACTGGCCTTTGACGCGAGGACATCCTCAATGCGTTCTATGTTAACATCTTTTGTTCCCGGTTCTGGCTCTTTAAACATCTGCGCTCCACCGGCACCACAGCAAAGACCATTGCTTTTACAGCGTTTCAACTCCACTAAATCGGCATCTAATATTTCTAACGCTTTTCGAGGAGCTTCATACACCTCATTTGCCCTGCCCAGATAGCAAGGGTCATGGTAGGTGATACGCTTTCCTGTAAAGCTATGTCCATCAGCGGGCTTCAACTTTCCTTCGTCAATCAACGACTGTATAAGCTGTGTATGGTGAATAACTTCAAAGTTACCACCTAGATTCGGGTATTCATTTTTGAGGGTATTAAAGCAGTGCGGACAGGCGGTCACTATTTTTTTGATTGCGTAACCTTCCAATATCTGTATGTTGGTCATGGCCTGCATCTGAAATAGAAATTCGTTGCCTGCACGCTTTGCAGGATCGCCGGTACAGCTCTCTTCCGTACCTAAAATAGCATACTTTATGCCGACATGATTTAATATTTTGCAGATGTCTTTTGTGATGCGCTGCGCACGCTCGTCGAAGCTTCCCGCGCATCCCACCCAGAATAAAAGATCTGGCGTTTCGCCTTTAGCCAGCATCTCTGCCGCTGTAGGAATATGAAATGTTGTTTCCATTTGCTGTCGTTTTAAGAGTTTGCCCAATTAGCCCTATCCGATGGTGAATATTTCCAGGGGGCGCCGTTATTTTCCAGGTTGCTAAACATCGCGTTGATACTCGCAGGTGCTTGAGATTCCTCCATAATGGCATACTGGCGCAAGCCCATGATAATCTCCAGTGGATTAATATTGACAGGACACTGTTCTACACAAGCATTGCAGGTGGTGCATGCCCATATCTCTTCCCGCTTAATATAATCATCCAGCAGTGATTTTCCATCGTCCTGAAAGGTGCTGTTTTTATCTATATTACGCCCCACTTCTTCCAGACGGTCACGTGTATCCATCATGATTTTCCGCGGCGACAATAGCTTTCCTGTTATGTTGGCTGGACAGGCAGCGCTACAGCGTCCGCATTCTGTGCAGGTGTACGCATCCAGTAAATTTTTCCAGGTAAGATCGTGAATATCCTTGACACCGAAACGTCCGACTTCCGTCGTAGGCGGCGGAAGCGACGGATCTAACATGGCTTTGACTTCCCCCGTTACCGCAGGCATGTTTTCGAACTTTCCTTTTGGGGCAAGCTTCGTGAAATAGGTGTTTGGAAAAGCCAAGATAATATGTAAATGTTTTGACAACGGCAGGTAATTGAGGAAGGCTAATACACCGATGATGTGAAACCACCAGGCAGCCCGCTCCATGCCGATAAGCCAATCCACATTTTCCGGCAATATTGTTGCGATGTGCTGGCTAATGGGAAAAGCACCTGCGCTGGGGTAGTGTCCAAGTAGCTGTAACTTAGAATCAGCAGCATTCATCAGTAAAAATGCGCCCATTAGCAAGACCTCCGTGATAAGAATGAGGTTAGCATCCGTCCTTGGCCACTTCGTCAGTTCACGGCCACCAAAACGATAAATGCGCAGGAAATTCCGGCGAATTAAAAAGATGACACAGCTGGCCAGCACGGCAAAGGCTAATAGCTCGAAGGCATAAATCAAAAAGCTGTAGAAGGGCCCCATAAAGGAAAATATGCGGTGGCTTCCGAATAGGCCGTCGATAATGATCTCCAACATTTCGATGTTGATGATGCAAAAGCCGACGTACACAAAAAGGTGTAAAATAGCAGGTAGTGGTTTTTTGAACATTTTGTTTTGTCCAAAAGCGACCAACAGCATGGTTTTTAAACGTCTGCCAGGTTGGTCATTGCGCTTCTCGTCTTTTCCCAGTTTTATATTCCGGTATATACGACGGGCATTTCTCGTGAAAAATGCAACAGCTGCAATAAGCAAAAACAGAAAAATAACTTGACCGATCATAAAATTCTTTCAGGTTCTAACAAATATAAAGATACAAATTAATACTATGCTAGCATAATATTAATTTGGAAGGATTACAAATAAGTAGTGAGATTTTAGTAGTGGGTAGTGAGTAGTGCGTAATGAGTAGTGCGTAATGAGTAGTGGGTGTGAGATCTAGAAAGTTGGCGTCATTGCGAGCCGGAGGTACGACGGCACGGCAAACTTACGTTTAAGAAATGCATCTTGCCGCGTCATGCTTCCTCGCAAGGACGCATTTTTTTTAGTCTGAAGTGGTGGGTAGTGAGATTTTAGTAGTGGGTAGTGCGTAATGAGTAGTGGGTAGTGAGATCTAAAGAGTTGGGGTCATTGCGAGCCGGAGGTACGACGGCGCGGCAATCTTGGGTTAAAAAATGCAGATTGCCGCGTCATGCTGCAGAAAGGCTGTGTGGTGGGGAAACCGTTTACAACACTGAAACAACTACTTAATCACCGGCCTATCGGTAGGTCGTTTAATATTTCCTCGTAAAGCCGTTTGATGTCCTTTAAACGATGCGTTGGTGACGCGCCCTTGGTTGAATCCGAACGTGACTTCCCCAAAGCGTAAATCGCCATCAAAAGACCACTTAAACTCATAGGTGGCCACTTTACGACCGTCGCTAAGGGTTTGGCTCCGAGTCGGCGCTCCATAAATTAAGTATACCTGATCTTCGCTCTCACCAGGCCACAACGACATCGTTTGTGACCAACTTCGTGGAGCAGCGCAAGATGATAGCAGAGCCAATATGGATGTAACTACGATAAAAAGATTTCTTTTCATGAAGTTAAGATATGAAAAATTAAATAATATAAGGCGTCGCCGCGGGACGATCTTTTTTGTTTTATAAGCAGTGCGGAGAGGAGGGAAGGGCGGAAGCATTAATTCTTCGCGCCCTGAAATAGCATTACAGCTTACTTTCTTTTTTAATTTTTCGCTTGAGCACAACAGGTTTTAAGGCCTGCTTTGCCGCATACTGGCCTTCGAGATATTTGACGACCTCCAGCGCGATATCTTTTCCTGTAGCCGTTTCTATGCCTTCCAGACCAGGCGAAGAGTTTACTTCTAAAATAAGTGGTCCACGGGCTGAAGGAAGCATGTCAACACCGGCCACAGTTAAGCCCATGGCCTTGGCTGCGGAGATGGCGGTTTCCTTCTCTGCTCGGGTTAGCTTTACAATTTCGGCAGTACCACCCCGATGCAGGTTTGAACGAAACTCGCCTTCTTTAGCGGTGCGCTTCATGGCACCTACCACTTTACCATCGACAACAAATGCGCGTATATCTGTACCCTTCGCCTCCTTAATGTATTCCTGGATAAGGATATTGTTCCCCAATCCATAGAAAGCTTCTATGACTGAAGAAGCCGCTTTTTTTGTTTCGGCTAGTACAACGCCGATACCTTGCGTACCTTCCAATAGCTTGATAACAAGCGGGGCGCCACCCACCATATTGATGAGGTCATCGACATCGGATACCGAACGGGCAAATCCTGTTATCGGAAGCCCCAAACCCGCACCAGATAGAATTTGCATGCATCTCAGTTTATCACGAGAACGCGTGATTGCTTGGCTGGGATTTGCGGAGACAACGTCCATTACCTCGAATTGACGGACGATGGCCGAGCCATAGAATGTCAATGACGACCCTATTCTCGGAATAATGGCGTCAATATGAGATAGATCCTGACCTTTATAATGGATAGTGGGTTTTCCTTGTTGTATGCCTACATAGCATTTGCTATGGTCAATGACTTGACAATGATGTCCACGTGATTCGGCAGCCTCGACCAAGCGCTTTGTGGAATAGAGATTTCTATTCGTCGATAATACGGCTATATTCACTGAGAAAAATTTATTGATATGAACAGATAAATCGATTATAAGTTTTAGAACATGTTTTTCGTCAAATGCTTTTTAGAGACATCAACTAAAAATTTACCGCTGATGAAATTTCTGCCTAGGAGCATTGGGTAAGACATGGAGGATCGGTCTCTTACCGATAGTTTGATAGTAAATAGGGTGTTAAATAGTTTTATTTTCGTTAAAAAAATATGTCTCGTTTCTGCCTGTCCGAATGAGCTCTTCACGACGCGTTCACGATGGATAGGAAATGTCAGCTGCACAACTTCCGCATCATCATCTTCCGGATGGCCAGCGATGTAACAGCGGATATAGCGATGTCCATCCTTCTCAAATACTTCAAAATCTTCACAATGTAATACGGATGTTTCTGCTCCCGTATCAACCTTTGCATATATGTTGTACAATCCCAATTCCGGAAGATCTACCGTTTCGATACTACCAATGATACGTTTCTCTTTCAGTACAACCATCATCACTATTTATTCGTAAACAAATTCACCTTGTGGCGAACGGATGGTCACCTTTTTAGTTGGTGCATCCTCCACGCGGCCTATAATTTGAGCAGCTATACCAAATGATTCCGAGATAGCAATACAGTCTGCTGCGATTTCCTCCGGAAGATAGAGTTCCATACGATGTCCCATATTAAATACCTTATACATCTCTTGCCAGTCCGTATTAGACTGCTCCTGAATAAGCTTGAAAAGTGGAGGAATCGGGAACAAATTATCTTTTATGATATGCACATCGTCTACAAAATGCAGAACTTTTGTTTGTGCTCCACCAGAGCAATGTACCATGCCATCTATTTGCGCTCTATACTTATCCAGTACCGCTTTGATAACCGGCGCATACGTGCGTGTAGGTGAAAGGACTAATTTACCGGCACTAACGGATTGTTCATTTGCTACGGCAACCTCATCTGTAAGTTTGCATCCGCCAGCAAAGACCAGTTCATAGGGTACAGCAGGATCATAACTTTCCGGATATTTTTCAGCCACGTATTTGTGAAAGACGTCATGACGTGCTGAGGTGAGGCCGTTAGAGCCCATACCACCATTATATTCTTTTTCGTAGGATGCTTGCCCATAAGATGCCAAGCCGACAATAACATTCCCAGCTTTGATCTTATGGTTAGAAATTACATCGTCTCGTTTCATGCGGCATGTCACTGTGCTGTCCACAATGATAGTACGCACAAGATCACCCACATCGGCGGTTTCACCGCCCGTCGAGTATATGCCCAAACCTAAATCGCGCAACTCCTGAAGGATCTCTTCTGTACCGTTGATTATCTCGGCAATTACCTCACCGGGTATCAGGTTTTTGTTTCTTCCTATGGTCGATGAAAGCAGGATATTGTCTACAGCACCTACACAAAGTAGATCATCCACGTTCATAATAATTGCGTCCTGTGCAATGCCTCGCCAAACGGAGATGTCACCCGTTTCTTTCCAGTATACATAGGCTAAGGATGACTTCGTGCCGGCTCCATCCGCATGCATAATATTACACCAGGCTGCGTCATTTCCCAATATATCGGGAATGATTTTGCAAAAAGCTTTTGGGAAAAGCCCCTTATCAATGTTTTTGATTGCATTGTGCACATCCTCTTTTCCTGCGGATACACCTCGTTGTTTGTATTTTAAGTCTGACATCTTGCTTGCAAAAGTAACAAACACAATGCTATTCTTAAAGCCGAAACGAAAAGAAATTAGGTAAGGAAGTCGCGGATCGTTGCCCAACGCTCCAAAAGCCGATCTTGATTGAAACTGGCATTTGCCGGGCTGCTGCTGGGTAGTGTCTCGTAGTGCAGCTCCTCGACTCGTTGAAAATATTTGTCAAATAGTTTTTCAGCCTTTTGGCCGTTAAAGAAAATTGCTTTTATACCTGGATGCGTTTGCAACAACTGCGGTATGGGATTAGGGACTTCTTCCAGGATGTCAAGATCCATACTCCCTTTTCGGAATGCCGTTTGACAAACATCCCACAGCGCAATTTTATGTTTGTGCAGTATGTCCACACGATGCTGATAGTATAAAGGTAGCTCTTCTTGAAATAAGTGAGCGATAAGCTTCCAGAATCGATTCTGCGGATGCGCGTAATATTGCTGTTCGGCTAATGAGCGATCACCAGGTAGTGATCCCAAGATAAGCACCGTGCTGCCTTCGGGAACAATTGCATCGAATGATTTCTTTAACATGATTCGAATATAATGAAAATAAAATGTGCTGCGCAGTATATGCCTCTAACCGTAGCCAGAGGAATTTCTCGTATCAGCCATTCATTAGCAATTTCAGTCGAGGGCAGCCGAAGATAGCATTGTATCGGTGATTGCGGGAGGAGATAAGCAGTAAATTTGTTAAGGATAATCTTATTGCTGTCAAGATCGCCCATCATTCACTACGAGGATAAAAAAGAGGACAGCGATAAAATAGCAGTTAAAATTACTTGGAAATTTATCCAAATGTTCAGACGCATCTAACTTTTTGTGGAAGTGGTTTGATTTTAGATTTACTGCTTTTTGGAACACAACGCAATCGTGTGCATAATGTGATAAATCAGATCTTGGCTGAGGTTAATAAGGTGTTATTGTTTCTTTATTGTGTATTATATTTCTTTATTATCTTTGTTTACACACGTTGATCGAAGGTAAATTTTTCTAAAAATTATCTTTTTAAGATCAATAAGTTGTATTTTTGCATTGTACGATCGCTGCCTTGCGGTTGGTGCGATGCTTATGAAAATTGGGTCATTATAGTCAACCTGAGGGAATCTACCCTCAGGTTGTATTGGCCTAAAACAAGACGTCTTTATATTCTGCATTTTTATCGAACACGCTTTTTGCATAGGGGCAGAGCGGCATAATCTTAACTTGCTGGTTTCTCGCAAATTCAATTCCTGCTAAGACCAGTTTCTTGGCTAACCCTTGCCCATCGTATCCGTCATTGACTTCCGTATGGTCTATGATAAATTTCGAATCGCCCGCCCAGGTATAGGTCATTTCGCCAGCAAGCTTTTCGTCAACAAATATTTCGAATTTTCCCTTTCTTCCGTCATGTTGTTTAATTTCGATCATGGTTTTATATTTAAATAGGTGATAGTGTACAAATTATACCGCTTTGAGAAGTAGCGGAATGGAAGAGGGCGTTTTCGCTACTCTATGTCCATCAGCAATTCACTTTGGTAAATTGCAGCCGGTGTTATTACTAGCATATCAAAAGGAATACGGCTTCCATATCGCTTTTTCAGCTGGCTCTGTACCGTGCTATTGCCCAGATTCAGCTCCTTCATTTTTTGTAATTTTCCGATTTTCAGACCGATTGCTCTCTCATAGACCTTATAAACTAATTCCGAACAGTAAACTTTTTCAACCGACCATTCAAACGCCGTGTCGTAAGGCTTACCCTCGTGCTGTTTTAGTTCTTCGTTCAATTTTGCAAATGCTGCTTGAGGCAATAGCGCGTCGGCATTGCGCAAGCGTTTAACCTGAAAGGCTTTGTTTTTCCCTTGAGCTATCCATTCCTTGAACGGCGTTTTCTTAACAGATTGTACCGCTTCCCATACATAGAGTTCATTATTTTCTCGCCATATTATCCCACAATGGGAGTATGGCGACTCCGTGGCCAGCATAATGGCTTTGCTTTGTCCCGATAGCGAGGTTTGAAAAATGATATCGCCGCTTTGGAATTGTTCCCAAGAAATGTTGCTTATATATGGCCTTCTACCTGTTGACGAAGGTAGATCCCGACCAGCATGCATGTAGCCGCAATTCAATAGCAGCACGATGCCTAAACAAAAATACTTCCAACCCTTTTTCATTGTCTAACATTTTCATGCTAAAATTAGTAAAAAAGATGTAAATTGTCTAGCTACGCAGGACCATGTTCATCGCGAAGCGAAGCAACTTCTGCCTGTGTGTTTTTTTGGACTTCCGATTGACTCTTGATCATGTCTACCAACTTTTCTGGCATGTCCGTTGCCCCCCGCCAAATATCGACGTAAATTTTTTCAAACACCGCCTCTGCTTTTTCGCAAGCCGCCAAGATGCTGTAGCGATCGTCGCCAGCAATGCCGATGCGCGTATCCATCCACATACGATAAAGTTCTCCCATGGTATTATGGGTTTCAGTAGGCCGCTCACCTTCGCGTACCAATAGCGGTGTCAAGGCCGCTTTGAATTGCTGCGATTGCTGGCCGATTTTTTCAAATAACGATATGATATCGATATCTTTTTCTTTGTCAACTAAATCTATCGCTTTAGCATATCCTTCTATCCGATCATTATTGATCGCAATCAGATCATTCAATAGCTCGATGTTTTTATCGCTTAATGCTCCCATGCTAACGTGTTTTAATTAAAGACAATATTTCTTGGGTTTTGATTGAAGTATTACACAAAAAAAGTATATTCTCGCTTTATATCCGTATTACTACCTCACCGTATCGATCATTTTAAATTAACCTATTATATTTGTGTGACGATAAGCACAAAAGAATGAGAAAACAACTGTTTACGGCCGGGTTAATCGTAGTGCGCGATAATGCGATCCTATTAGCTTACAGCCGTAATAAGCAAGCATGGTATCTGCCGGGCGGTAAAATAGATGCCGGTGAATCGGCTAAAGAGGCCTTGGTAAGAGAGATAGAGGAGGAGCTGGGGCTTACGCTAGACAAAGACAAACTGGTTCCGTATGGTCGTATCACAGCAGATGCCTATGGAGAACAAGAGCTACTGATGGAACAAGATTGCTTTCTATATCCCGATTTGAAAGATATACGTCCTAATAATGAGATCGAGGCAGTAGAATATTTTACCCTTGACAGCTATCGTGCCCAGGAGGCACAGGTAGAAGGCGTTCTTGTAGCATTTAGGCGACTGCAGGCTGATAAACTTTTGGCGCCATAGTCGCTTGACGCCATGCAGGGCGAAACTACTGAAATATTTTTCGCTGGCTATCCGTGAGCAGATCGGTCGCAAGCAGAAATTCCTTGATATTGGTACGGAGAGCTGTCGACGTGATATCGTCGTATTTATCCAAGACAATACCAAGATCTTCTTCTTTATTTTCGTTGTACCCCAGCATGGCGGGGGCGTTATGCTGAACTGTTAAGCGTAAAAAGTGGATTTCCACTTGGCCGGGCTCTGCTTTAATGGCTTGTTCGAGGTAATCCTTCCCTTTTTTAAATGCATTAAGTTTCTTTAAAGGAGATGATAGATGCTCTGGCCAGACAGCGTAAAATGCACCTGCATAAGCTAGTTCCAAAGGCGTTGGAGATTTCATGCGGTCAATGATCGCGAGCTGTTTTTTGCAGAGCGCTGCGTCCTTTCGTGCCTTTGGATAGGCCGCACGAAATTGGTTGACATTCTCTTGGCCGTAGCTTACCGAGAAGCCCGTGACCGCTAAAAATAAAATTAGTAAGAATTTTTTCATATCAATTTCTCCTTATCTTAACTTAACGAGAAATATCCGGAATAGTTTCCAAGCAAGCCTTTTGTTAAATGGATTCATTTCCTGTTGTTACCTCGCAAAACCGGATTTATATGCCGGTATTATAAGCGGTTTTTAGATTAAATTGCCAAATAGCCAAAGCTATTTTGGATCTGCTTTCGGAATTCATCGAATATGTGTAGGTTTGATCCGAAATAAGCCTTAAAATATGAAGCGTCAGTTAACACTATGGGATGCAGTAATGATTGTGATGGGTTCCATGATTGGAAGCGGTATTTTTATTGTGAGTTCCGACATGATGAGACAGTTGGGATCCGGCTATTGGCTGTTTACCGTTTGGATATTGACCGCTGTTGCCACAGTTTCTGCAGCCATATGTTATGGCGAGCTCTCCTCGATGTATCCTAGGGCGGGCGGGCAGTATGCTTATCTGAAAGAAATATTTGGTCGCATGACTGGATTTCTGTACGGATGGAGTCTTTTTGCGGTCATACAGACGGGTACTATTGCGGCGGTGGCTGTAGCTTTTGGCAAATTTGCCGGTTATATCTTTCCCACCTTGAACGATGCGGCGCCGATTTACCAACAAGGCACCTTTATGATTACCTGGATGCAGGTACTTGCCATTGGCGTGATTCTACTTCTCACTTACATTAATACAAGGGGCCTGCATTCCGGAAAATTGGTGCAATCTATATTTACGGCCGCCAAAATTATTGCTTTAGTAGCACTGGTTTTTGGGGGCATCTACCTTATGCAGAAAAGCTTGTTTACTGAAAACATGGATTTTGGTTGGGCAGCTTCTCAAAATATAGATGGCGGAGGTTGGAGATCGATTGACGGCGCGACACTTCTTGGCGGCATTGCAGCAGCTATGGTCGGTGCAATTTTTAGCAGTGTGGCATGGGAGAATGTTACTTTTGTGTCTGCTGAGGTTCGGAAGCCCGAGCGTAATGTTGTTCGTGCCATGGTAATTGGAACTTCCTTGGTCATGTTGCTCTATTTACTGTGTAATTATGTATACGTAGCTACGCTTACGCGCGATGAAATCGCGTTTGCGAGTAACGACCGTGTCGCGATCGCCGCAGCTGAAAAATTGTTGGGAAAACAGGGTACAGTCGCCATGGCGGTATTAGTCATGGTATCTACATTTGGTTGTGTCAATGGTTTGGTGCTTTCAGGCGCCAGGGTGTTTCAAACGATGGCTAAAGATCGCTTGTTTTTAAAACAAGTTATTCCCAATAATAGTAGAGAAGTGCCGGCGCGCTCTTTATGGCTACAAGGAGCCTGGGCATCGTTGTTGTGTTTAAGCGGACAGTACGGTAATTTGCTGGATATGGTTTCCTTCGTGATTGTAATATTCTATATGATCACTGTATTCGGCGTGGTTTACCAACGCTGGAAAGCACCGAAAATAGAGAGGCCTTATAAAACGTTTCTGTATCCGCTACCTATCGTCATCTACTTGCTTATCGGAATCCTATTTTGTGGTTTACTGATCGTTTACAAGGGCGAGTATACTTGGCCGGGTTTTATCCTTGTTCTTGTAGGGATTCCTATCTACTACGTTTTTAATCGTAAAGCTGACACATAGGCCTTAAAAAGTCTAAAAATATATGTTTTCGTTGCGTTTAAATATGGCGATGGTATAGATTTTGTATTGTTTATCGGTAAATAATAATATCCTATCCATATGGAAATGACTACAGATCTATCAAACTTAATTTACCGAATTAATACCAAAGAAGAACTTGATCAGATGATCAATAGCCGCTACTTTGGTGAACGCGTTTTTGTAGATCCGCCCACATTACATACGGAATTGAAAAACTTAATTAGTCTTGCAAATGACCTTTTTATCTACGGCGAAGAAAACAGAAGTACAAAACCATGTTTTGACATTTCGGACGTAAGTGACTATAGTTTCAAAGGGCCCTTTTGCCATGTCATGAATTACTTCTCGCGTAAAGTAGAGTTTATTCGGAATGGTGCCGATCCGGCGGATTACACGGAAGACGACCTAGAACATTTTTGCGATGATTCTGACAATAATCCTCTGATCCATTTTGGAAATTTCACTATGGGCCGTCGTCTTTAGTCAACGTCTAGCCCCAAAAACTGACCTTATCGCAGAGTAAGTTGTGGCTCGGGGCGTCGTTATTATAGCCGAAAGACGAAAGTTATCCAAGAGGGATTCACCTTAACTACCAACTCTTTTCAAGGGGTTAGTGATAATTAATATTGACGTTTTGACAACTTCTTGTCGCTCCTCCTGTTCCCAACCGCTCTTCCAGCTTGCTGTGCTGGTAAGCACAAGATCGTACTTATTTTCTAATGGAAAGTTAGCCGCCGCCCGCTCGCTCGTTGTCAAGTTATTTGGAAAGTCGATCTCCAATTTTTGAATGGCTTCACCCAGCGATCCTTGACGGAGCTGCGGTTTCATAAGCAGTAACTCAATTTCGGAGTCGTTGCAGCGTATTAATCGCCCCGCGTAGGACAGCAAATGTTGATCTTGTGTCCCGAACACAGGAATGAGTATACGTCCTGCAGATTTGAAGTTCCTGTTAATTAAAATGGCTACGGGAATTTTTACCTTCGAGACAATCTGCGTGAGTCCATCGTCGAAAGTATGCTTTTGGAATAACTGTTCTTTTCCAGTTACCGTATTCATAAGTTTCTCTGGGTTGATGAGGCGTGTGGTAAAACCCAGTACATTCCCCAGCAGCGTTCCTTTGTAAATGGACTGTCCCAGCCCGACGAGAAGCATATCAAACCGTTCTTCGTTATTTACGACATCAATAATTTCTGCGTCAATATCCGAAGCTGTTTTAAACATCGTTGTAATCTCTCTGTTTAGCACCTTCGATTCTTCAAATAATACCTCGAACTTTTCCCGTTCGAGTTGGTCCGTATCGTAATGATGTAATTTGTCGCTGTCTACAATATGCATCGCCGTAATCTGGGTGTTTTCAGATTCCTTTTTGCTGAAGTTATGCGCTAATCGGAATAATGCTCGACCAGACTCGGGGTTGCTAAACGATATCAAGACTTTAAAATGCTCGGATAACGACTGTGTAGTGGTATTCCCTTTTTTCCTTCGAAAGAGCCAGTCGATAAAATCCAGTGTAGGTCCGGTCATGAACGTGGTTGCTAGAGCCATAATGACCATCATCGAAAACAGTTCTGGTGTAAGTACGCCCAAGTCGTAACCGATGTTTAAGGCCACCAGCTCCGTGAGCCCTCGGGTATTCATCAAGGCACCGATGGCTAAGCTATCTCGCCAGTTTTGCCCCACAAATTTAGCGGCCAGTGCGCTGCTGACAAATTTACCTACGACAGCCACCGCGAAAATTAGCGCCGCTATTTTCCAAAGGTAAGGCTCGTTTAACAAGCCTATTTGCGTGCGAAGACCTGTGAATACAAAGAATAGTGGTAGCAACAGCACCAACGCTACATCTTCTACCTTTTCAATAAATATGTTTCGAAACTTGATATTATCTGGCATAATGGCGCCTGCAATAAATGCGCCGAACAATGCATGGATGCCGATAACTTCCGTGGCATAGGCAGAAAGGATAAGCACGAGAAAGAAGATAGCCACAATGCTTTTGCTTAGGCTTTCTTTCGAGCCATTCAACTCGCCGATACGCAGTAAAAACGGACGCACTACCCGAATCATAAGGATAACATAGAGGATGGCCAATAATATGGTGTAAGCGGCACTGCCAAACGACCCTGCTTTGACGATGGCGATCACGGCTGCTAGGATACACCATGCGGTGATGTCATCAGCAGCAGCACAAGTTATTACAATAGTTCCAAGCCTGGTCTTGTTTATGCCGCGCTCTTGCACGATGCGCGCCAATACCGGGAAAGCCGTGATACTCATAGCGATACCGGCAAAAAGACCGAATGAAAGAAACTGTACATTGGCAGGTGCAAATTCGTCGTATAAAAAATAAGCTAATCCCAAACCCATCACAAAGGGCATAATGATACTGGCATGGCTGATGACAACGGCATCATGTGCTTTGTGCTTCAGGATCTTCATATCAATTTCCATCCCGACAATATACATGAAGAGGATAAGTCCGATCTGACTCAAAAACTGAAGGTTACCTAAGGATTCCTGAGGAAAGAGTGCTGCTGAAAATTCGGGGAAATACATGCCGATGAGGGAGGGGCCAAGTACAATACCGGCTATCATTTCTCCGATAACGGCAGGTTGTTTAATTTTTACACAGATCCAGGAAAATAATCGTGCTACAAGGATGATGGTCACAATTTGAGCTAGCAAAATAGCCAAGGGGTGTTGGATGTTATGGATAAGAGCAGTTAAAAAATCTGACCACTGACTATTTTCAGATTGCGGTATGTTGATGTCTTTGCCATCTTCCAATTTTACGCCATTGAGGATGATCCAATACATCAATAGGGAAAAGCCACCTATTATACCCACATAAAATATCGCGTTCCTGAATTTTCTCATAGCTGTTTTGACCGGTTCTTCTATTGTACAATGATACAGGTATGGTATTGATCTGGCAATTTGTGGCGCTAATTATGGAACAAGGGCGGTTTTTTTTGTAATAAAAGTCGTTGCTAATTGGCGAAAAGGCAGCTTGTGGATACGTGGGCGCTATTGCCGAAGCTCTTTCTGCACGATAGTTCTCTCACTAAAATGAGTTGGGCATTGTTTTTTGCGCAGCAGCTGATGCGATTTCTTCAATCCTGCGGAGTCGCGTTTCTGGCTTTTTGGCAAGTGCGACCCATTGCAGCAAAGCTTTTTTGCTAGACTTGCTAAGTGCATTAAAAAAGGAATACGCTTCTGGCGATCTTATTAATGTAGCATCCAGATCTGATGGTATAATCAAGGCTTCAACGTCATCCAGTATGGTCCACGATCCGTTTCTTTTCGCTATTTCGATGGCTTGAAAGCCGGAGGCTTCCATCAAGCCGTTGGCTATCAGCTGGTCGACTTTTAGTTTGTTAATCTTCGACCAAGTGCTTTTAGCCTTTCGCTTTCCAAAAAATTGAATGGACGAATACTCGTCTACAGATCGTTTTATACTATCTATCCAACCGAAGCATAAGGCTTGGTCTACAGCTTCGCTCCACGAAATGCCTGACTTGCCCGATTTTTTGTTGAAACAGATCATCCATATGCCGTCCTCTGTCTCATGGTTTTCTACTAACCAATCCCGCCAAGCCTCAGCGTTCGAAAAGTGTTTTTGCTGTATGTCAGTACGAGGCATAAAAAATAATATAGATATATACAAAGTAGTAAAAAATAAGACAAAAGAGAATATTCCATATATGATAGCGCTAGAATCCTGGATACGCGAGCTTATATATATACCGTAAAACTTAATATCAAGTTAACATGAATAGACTTACATTGCGTCATGTTGATAATATTTATGTGCCTCGTTGCGGTACTGGCTGTAATCGCCGTGTGCAACATGGATTCAATAAAGAAAGCTTTCTTGTTTATTCTGCTGCTATTGAGCTGTAGACTTACCATTTACCTCTTCATACATTACCCCGGCTGGTCCGCGATTGTCATTACCTTGATGATTATCGGTGGAATTCGGTTCGGCCGTGTGCGTTAGCTATTCATTTATTATTCGTCTAAACTTGTTATATTCGTGGCATATACTATGGAATATACATTTCGAAAAGCAACCCCAATTGACGCAAAAGCGATTTGGACAATCCTGCAAAATGCCATCGAAAGAAGAAAGGCGGACGGCAGCGCACAATGGCAAGACGGATACCCTAACCCAACTGTGGTTAATCATGATATTGAGAAGGAACAAGGCTTTGTATTGCTAAATGGCGAGGAGATCGTCGGGTATACGTCCATATTGATTAATGATGAACCCGCCTATGAAAACATTGAAGGGAAATGGCTAAGCGACGCCGATTTTGTTGTTTTCCACAGAGTAGCCATTAGTGCTTCCCAGCTGGGGAAGGGGCTTTCAAAGGTGATGCTAGCTGAGATAGAAAAATTTGCGCTCACGAATAATATCCACAGCGTACGTGCCGATACCAATTTTGATAATATGGCTATGCTAAAGATATTTGATCGTGCAGGATATCATTACTGTGGGGAAGTGTATTTCCGAGGTAGCGCGAGAAGGGCATTCGAGAAGCTGTTGTAAAATATTACGTATTGTTGCTGCAGATGTGCCCGTACAGTCCTAATTAAATGAAGATTGCCAGGTCGTCGTCTATCCTCATCGCGATAGCATTCATTTATTTCTACAGCGTAAATTAAAAAGCTTCACCATTAAAAATATAGAAGTTCGCACCTTCCCGTGTAAAGCCTACATCAAAACGGATGTAAATATCTTTTTTAGGGAACAACAGGTAACGGAGACCCACGCCGCCTGCCACACGTATATTGCGCGCTTGAAAGCCGCCTAGTGTGGGCGATACCGCGCCCGCCGAAGCAAATATAGACGCACCTAGCCTTTTACTGAAGCTGAATGGTAGCATACGGTATTCCGCTTGCGCAGCTATAAGATTTCTATCCCTATAACGACCTAGATAGTATCCGCGCATAAGCCGATCACCGCCAAGCATGGTTAACTGATTAAACGGAACGTCGCCATGCAAGAACTGGCCTTTCACTTGCCATGCCAGAACATTGTTTTTTGCTATTTTATGAAAGGAACGTACCTCCATGTTGACCGTACCAAAAGAATAGTCGCTTATAAATCCAGAGAATGTTTTAAGGTAGGCAAGTTCTGCGAACAATCCTTCCCGAACGTTAAGTACATTGTGTCGATTGTCATACACCAAGCCTAAACCCAAACCGAGATTTTGCGTGCCTTCACCACCTACCGGAATTTCGTAGGGGCTTCCTTCTTCAGGTTGTTCAAAGTTGACGCCTGATAGCAGTTGATAATCCAGTTCCGGGCCTATAAATAAATTCTTTTTCAATTTTCGAAGTACACGCTGCTTGAATAATACTTGGAAAGCATCTACCACGGCCGGATGATCGCCCGCGGTATTGGGACCTATACCATAATAGGATAGCGGAAACTTTTGAATCTTAGTTTCGCCCAGGAAAAACCACTTATCTTGGTCGCCGTAAATAGCGTTGTCCAGCACAACTCCATACTGTCCTTTAAAGGTGAAAAAAGTGAAGGCTTGCATTTCGCTTAGCCGATTGAGGGTATCTCCTTTGGCATAGAAGAGTTTTAAGATGGAAGCCCCCAGTTCTACACCGGTTTCAGGTGCCGATGCAAATGTAGGGTAGACCGTAAGCGTCGACTTTTCTGCCGACGTCGTATCATTGATGATGGAATTTACGTAACGTCCAACCCAACCGTTTTTTAATCCTTGCGCTTGCGTCGAGGATAGCGCAAGAATACTTTGTGAAAAAAGAAGAAAGAATAGACGCTGTCTGCTCATCCGTGTGTTTTAAAGTTTGCTTTCGAGCTCTAAATTAAATAAAAGATGCTGAACTCAACCGTTGACCGATTGATAATTTTAAATAAATTGACTAAAACGGCCTTAAAGTCAAATAAGAGCATTCTATTTTTCATCAAAACTCACGATGGGTAGGAGATATACCGAAAAGGCACACAACAGCATTTTTATCAGCTAAAAACTCTTAGACCAATCCTTGATAGTATCTATGTTAGTAATCGATTAACCCATTCAATTCCGATAGCACAAATAATATATACCGTCTGTCAAATGGGCGGCGTAATAGAAGATGATAAATATTTCTTATTCGTGAGGGGAAATAAGATTGTTTTTGATTGAGTTTTTCTAAATGAAATATTTAATATATTTGTGTTAATCAATTTTAAACATGCTGCGTGTTAGATGCTAGTGTATGCACCATATAGTCTAGAAGAATTATTCTTTTTAGTTCAAAAAGATGATGACTTGGCGTTTGCTGAAATATACCAGCGAACATGGCAAAAACTTTTTGTAGCGGCTAATTCCAGGCTACGTAATGAGATGATGGCTAAAGAAATAGTTCAAGAAATTTTCGTAGATTTATGGAGTAAACGTAACTTAAAGCGTATCGAAGCAGTGGAGAGTTACCTTTTTCAATCAGTCAAATATAAAGTGATTGATTATTTTCGTAGAAAACCAAAACAGTTTGAAGTTGTCGAGGACTTTCTCGATACTTTGTGTAATTTTGAGCCTGCCGATGGTAGGCTTGTTGAACAAGAGTACAATGTGCTTGTGGAAAAATGGATAGCATCTCTACCGAAGAAGAGACGCCAAATTTTTACCCTCAGGTTTGTTGAAGATAAAACAACGCAGCAGATAAGCCATACGCTTAACATATCGACGAAGACCGTTCAAAATCAGCTCCTCAATGCAACAATGCTTTTGAAACAAATGCTTAGAAAAATCATGTATCTGCTTTTTATGTTTGTATTCCATCAGGAAATTTTTTAGCACATTCAAATTTATAAGCGATGTTAAAAAGAGCTTTTTATCCGTAATAAAGCCACATTTTCATCATCTTTAAAAGTACAAACTGCACACAATGGAAAGAAAAATGAATACGCCATTCGAAATACAGCCCTATGTCGGCGTTGGATCGCTGAAATTTGGCATGACCGCCGATGAGGTGGCCGCGGAAATAGGGCTTCCTGATTGTATCGAGGATGAGGGCGGTGAGATTAGGGAACTTCGAGAAAAAAATGATTTCCACGTCGTTTATGCAAAGGACGGAACGGGAGCGGTTGAAATGGGTTTTGGCAGCAGTGTAAAATTATTGCAGTACGACGGTATGTATGTTTTTAAAGAAACACCAGTAGATGTTTTGAAGCATATCGTAGGGTGGGGAGGGTACATGGAAGATTGATTGTGTAAGCATAAAAAAGGTTTGGGCCGCTAGGTAAACCGACAACCGAACAGGCTCGACATCCATCTTTAAAAAAAAAATATTTTTTTGGGAGTTTGTTTCTGCTCCACGACATATATGTAATAACCGTTTATAAATCGACGTATATGTCTCTTGATAGAAAGAAAATACGATCACTACTGCAAGCTGTATTTTTGCGATATCTGCGTCGCGAATCGAATCCGGATGAGCGAAACTTGATTGATCAATTTTACGAGAACGTGCCTCAGAAGCTCATTTGCGATCAAGATTTGCGTCGTATCGGATCCGAAATGGAACAGGAAATAGCTTCACAAACCCAACGCCAACCGCAAAAGGCAAAACGCAAATACAAATTATACATATCTGCAGCGGCGTGTATTGCCCTTTTATTTACGTTCCTGACAATCTATGTGCTTCGTTACAAGGGGGGTGATACTCTTCCCAAACAACGGTCTGGAACCATAGTGGGCGCGACACTTCGCATCGGAAACGATCGGTTTAATATTCAAGACAGTTTGCCGAAAGGTGGTTCACTGGAAACCTCGGGAGGGGAAACGGTATTGAACCTCACAAATATTCAACCGCAGGATTTGAAGGATACCATTACGGTGAGCAACCCCTCTAACGAAATCTTTACTGTGGTACTGCAGGATGGAAGTGTCGTAAAGCTTGCGCCGATGGCACTTGTGCAGTATGTATCCGAAGTTGATGCACATGAGAGACGCGTGCTGGCAAAAGGTATTGCTTCTTTTGCCGTTAAAAAGCTGTTAAGAAATGGCCAACGCATTCCATTCATTGTAGAAACTCGCCTGCAGACCATCGAAGTATTAGGGACACGCTTTAAAATTGATGCTAGTGCAGATACTGAAGAAAACATTCACCTGGAAGAAGGGAGTGTCCGCCTGATGCATAATGCCAGTAAAAATAAAGTATTATTAGTGCCTGGCGAAAAGGCTTTCGTAGCGGAAGGGGAAAGTAAAATTTATGTTTTGCATGGCAGAGAGAAAGAAAAGCTGGAAGCTTGGAGGAATGGATTATTTGCCTTTGAAGGGGAAAAATTGGAAAACGTGATGCACGAATTGGCAGACTGGTATGATACTGATATTCGTGTAATAGGATCTGCTAAGGATTTACCTATTACAGGCACCGTCAGTCGATACCAACATATTGAAGAGGTGTTGGGTATTATTGAAATGACAAATAAAGTGCGCTATTTTAAAAAGAAAGGAGTGACGTATGTGACGAAGCGATAGACATAGTAAGGGATGCTGTAACATCCCTCACCGATAGCCTTAAGAAGGCAAAAAATAAATTAATTATGTGACTAATCAATTAATCGCAAATGTATAAATTAATTATTGAAAAGTGTAAGCCTTTGCTGCTTGCACGGGGAGTTCTTTTGCTTCAATTTTTGCTATCCTTAACCATAGCAGAGGCTAGTGCAGCGCCAGCTTATCGCTTGCAGCAACAGGTTACAATTAGCTTTAGTGATGTATCCTTAAAGCAGGCTTTTAAAGATCTGAATGCAAAAACCGGATTAAAATTTATGTATTCCCCTGAAGATTTAGATGATAACAAAAAGGTGTCCGGTAATTTTACAAATACTTCATTGGCGCAGGTATTAAAGAGCATACTCCCCCCCGATGTTACCTACAGCATAAAAGATAATACGCTTGTTTTAAGACGTGCAGCGGCTAGTGTGGCTAGCCAGCAAGAGCGCGTTGTGAATGGCGAAGTTATGGATGAGCAAGGTAAGCACTTGACTAACGCTACAATTGTAAGCGGAGCAAGTAACAAGCAAGTTTCGAGTGACAATGAAGGTCGGTTTTCTATCTCGGTAACGCCGCAGGACATCGATTTACACGTCTCCTTATTAGGGTATGTTCCCCAGCGCCTGGTACTGACGGATCGCGCAAACTACCGCGTGGTTTTGAAGGACAGCACAAATGCGCTGGACGAAGTTGTGGTGGTGGGATTTGGAACACAGCGGAGTGCCTCGGTAGTTGGCGCTATTACGACGATTGCACCGCAACAGCTCAAGCTAGGAACCTCCCGTTCCCTAAGTAATAACTTGGCAGGCCAGCTTGCAGGCGTTATCGCAGTGCAGCGCACCGGTGAGCCGGGCTTTGACAATTCTACCTTTTGGATACGCGGCTTGAGCACCTTCGGACAAAATCGACAACCACTGATCTTGGTAGATGGTGTAGAACGCTCTCTTAATAACATGGATCCGGAAGAAATTGAATCGTTCTCGATATTAAAGGATGCCGCTGCAAGTGCGGTGTATGGCGTGCGCGGTGCAAATGGTGTGATCCTGATTAATACCAAAAGGGGGAAGGTTGGAAAGCCGACTGTGACCACGCGTTTTGAGCAGGGGATCACCTCGCCGGTGCAGCTGCCGAAATTTATAGGAGCAGCAGATTACCTGGAGGTGCTCAACAGCATTCAGCGCGAAAATGGAAGAAGTCCTGCGTACAGCCAAGAGCGAATCGATAATACCCGTAACGGGGTAGATCCGGATTTGTATCCAGACGTCAACTGGCTAGACGCCATATTACGCGACCAAGCGTCCAACTCGCGGGCAAATGTCAGCGTGAATGGAGGCTCGGATGTTTTACGTTACTCTTTGGTTACAGCACTTTATCGGGAAACAGGATTGATCGAACGTGATAACGCACAGGCTTGGGATTCCTCGTCCAAGTTATCTCGATATAACGTAAGATCCAACGTGGATGTCAACGTTAGCCCGACAACCCTCTTGCGCTTAAATATAGGCGGTTACTTGCAGAATCGAATTTCAGCACCGCAACGTGTTGATCACTTGTTTCAGGAAGCTTTCACAATCCCACCCTTTGTACATCCCACGATTTATTCGAGCGGAGAAATTCCGCGTACACCGCAACGGGTGAACCCCTGGGCGCTGGCTACACAACGTGGTTATAATCGCTTTAGCGATAGCCAAATCGAATCCCAGTTTGCTGTCGAACAGGATTTAGCTTTTTTTCTCAAAGGCTTGAAAGCGCGGGGCTTGTTTTCTTTTGATCGTTTTTCAAGTAACTCAGTCGTTCGCAGCAAAGATCCTGATTACTATAATCCTGCTACCGGCCGCTTGGAAGATGGACGTTTAAACCTAGTGATCGATACCTATGGTCAGGAATTCCTAGGTTACAATAGAGGCTCCGAATGGGGAAGCAATAGTGTGTACCTAGAAGGCGCCATAAATTACGCCCGCATATTTGGTAAGCATAATGTGGAGGGGATGATCCTTTACAATCAACGAAATTTAGATACGGGAGATTTATTGCCATTCCGTAATCAAGGTATCGCGTCACGGTTTTCGTATAACTATGATAACCGCTACATAGCTGAATTTAATTTCGGCTATAATGGGTCAGAAAATTTTGCCCGTGGCAGACGATTCGGTTTTTTTCCCTCTTTTGCATTAGGCTGGTACGTTTCAGAAGAGCCATTTATGGCCGACATGCGCGATCTGTTTTCCAAGATTAAGCTAAGGGGTTCTTATGGGCTTGTTGGTAACGATAGATTGGATGGTCGTCGCTTTGCCTATATCACAACCATCAACGACGGTCTTGGCTACACGTGGGGGCTGGACAATGACTTTGCACGGTCCGGTCGCTGGGAAGGTGATCAGGGTAATCCCAATTTAACATGGGAAACGGTAGCCAAAACAAATCTGGGCCTAGAGCTAGGGCTTTGGAACGCTGTAGATTTACAGCTTGACCTATTTTCCGAGAAGCGAACCGATATTTTTATGCAGCGGCTATCTATTCCCGGCTCAAGCGGCTTCACTGCAATGCCTTGGGCAAATTTTGGGCAGGTCAACAATAGAGGGGTAGACATATCGCTGGATGCAAGAAAAACGTTTAGCGACCACTTTTTTATGTCGGTCCGGGGTACATTTACCTATGCGGCCAATAAAATTATCGAACAGGATGAACCTAGTGCGGTGATTGGTACGTCGCGATCCTCTACTGGAAAACCTATAGGACAGCTATTTGGCTATATCGCCGAAGGCCTGTTTACAGAAGGGGACTTTGATGATGTTGCGAACGGAATATTGCGGGAGGGGATCCCGAGGCACACGCTAGGGGTTGTTCGGCCAGGCGACATCCGTTACCGCGATCTGAATAATGACGGCGCTATAGATGCACTGGATTTAACGGCTATTGGCGGAACAGTGGATCCACAGATTGTATATGGGTTTGGAGCTAACGCGCGATACAAATCTGTCGATTTCGGTTTCTTCTTTCAGGGGCTGGCTAAAACATCCCGCATTATTGGAGGGAACAACTTTATTCCCGGCAGTACCCGGGGAGCTATGGGAAATATCTTCGATAATGTAGACGATAGGTGGACGGTGGATAATCCGAGACAAGATGTATTCTATCCAAGGCTTTCCGATTATCTAAGCACAAATAATAATGCGCCTTCTACCTGGTGGTTGCGGGATATGAGTTTCTTGCGTTTGCGTAATGTTGAACTGGGGTACAACTTTCCATCACGCTGGCTCGATAAGGTACAGGTAGCTTCCCTACGAATCTTCGCCCGGGGAAATAATTTATTAACCTTATCCGACTTTAAGCTTTGGGATCCGGAGTTGTCGGTTACGAATGGTATGCTGTATCCGGTAATGAAATCGGTATCGCTTGGACTAGAACTGAATTTTAAATAGTAAAGTTTTTTGATATGAACGCACTTAAAATAAAGATGCTGACTTCCGTCGTTTTCGGATTCACGATATTGCTCTCTTGCAGCAAGTACTTAGATCGCATGCCCGATGATCAGCTGACGCTAGAAATGGTTTTTAATGATAAGACACGAACGGAAGACTGGTTAGCAGGTATCTACAGCAATGTTCCAGATCCTTATTGGGGTTATGCAAGGTATAACGAAAATGATCCTTTATCAGATGATGCCGCGCCTTCTCCTGGTTTAGAACAATTTGACTGGCCAGTCATTGGAAAGCAAGTCGGGAATTGGAATCCTAGTACACCTTGGCCTGCTAATTATTGGGTAGAACTTCCAAGGCGAATCCGATCGGCTTACATTTTTATAGACAATGTGAAGGCTAATCCAGCACAATTGGTGCCTGAAAGTGAGGTAGAGCTCATGAAAGCAGAAGCGCGCTTTATGATTGCTTATTACTATTCGCTTTTGCTGGAAAGCTATGGCGCTATTCCGTTTCAGCTTGGGCTAACAGATCCGCAAGCCAGTGAGGAGGAGCTGATGATAGGACAAACCCCTTTTGACCAAGTCGTGCAATGGATAGATCAAGAGCTGCTGGATGTTTCCGCATTGTTACCCGCCCGGTATACAGAATCTCAGAAATATGGACGAGCCACATCGATCATGTGCCTAGCAGTTAGAGCGCGGCTTTTGCTCTTCGCAGCCAGCCCCCTTGTGAATGGCAATAGCGATTACACTAGCTTTGTAAATGATAAAGGTGAGGAGATCTACAATAGTAACTATGATGCGAATAAATGGGGTAAAGCTGCAGACGCTTCAAAACTGCTCCTTGATGCAGCCACAGCTGCTGGCCATCGTCTTTATTACGAGTACAATGATGATGGAACTATCGACCCCTTTCTTTCGTACCAAAATATGATGTTTCGTCGGCCACAAGATGGCAACAATGAAATTCTATTCGCAAGGCCAAGCAGTAATACATCGGAGTATGATCGCTTCGCGCAGCCAAGAGGCACAGCTGGAATCGGTAATTACGGCGTTACACAATCATTGGTCGATGCCTTTTACATGGAAAATGGAAGGCCTATCAATGACCCGCTTTCGGGCTATGTAGAAAAGGGATTCTCGACAGCGGATGAGATAAGAAACACAAAATGGGCTGAATCCCAGGGTGGCGGAAAGGTCACCCTAACAGGAACATACAATATGTATACACATCGCGAGCCCCGCTTCTACATATCAGTCCTTTACAATGAAGCGTGGTTTCGGCGCCAAGGTAGAACGACACAGTTTTATAGTGGTGCGCCGGACGGCGGTCCGTCCCATGATGCACCGCCGAGCGGCTATTTAATCCGTAAAAAAGTGCACCCAGATCACGACCCGCGAAACGGAACAAATCCCTATCGCCCCGGTATTTTATATAGGCTTGGTGAGGTGTATCTCAACTACGCGGAAGCCCTTAATGAGGCTGATCCGGGAAACGGCGAAATCTTGAACTACTTAAACCAAATTCGTGTGCGTGCGGGGGTTCCGCCGTTTGGATCGGGAGCAGACGCACTACCTATACCGGCATCACAGTCGGAAATGCGCGAAGCGATACGTAGGGAGCGTCGAGTGGAGCTTAACAATGAAGGAATTCGGTACCGGGATATCCGACGCTGGAAGATAGGGGAGGCCACATTAAACGGCGATTTTTCAGGGATGAATTTTGCGGGCACCGAAAAAGATGATAATGAAAGCAACCCACTGGCATATTTTAAGCGGTCGGTTTATCAAAGGCGGGTTTTCACTGCTAAAAACTACTGGTATCCTGTACCGCAAGCAGAAATCGATAAAAATCCAAATTTAGTGCAAAATCCATTCTGGAATCAATAGCTCATTATTATATTGTTTTTTAGGTATTACCTGATGCTATTAAAAAATGCAAACAGGCTTTATAAACTGGCTGTTTGCATTTTTCTCGAAAGTGAATCAGACTTGCTCCGTTAAAATGAAATGCCAAAAACTTTTGCCGTTTTCGTAAGTTATTAAAATGGCTATATGGAGGGTTTTGGCCTCTATCAATATTTACACTATACAACAATATAAAAATGCTCAACGGACATTTTACGCCATTTTACATTCGGGTTGTTTCGGCACTTGCGATATGCCTTACTCTGATCTCTAAATCCTCTGCCCAAACAGACTCATCAGCGTATGCCTACCGCGCATTGATTGATCTGGGTTATAAGCCATCGTCGGGTGTGGACTCTGCGCGGTTAGATCTTTTTTTACCGGCTGTGGCGCAGACAAAGAAGGTTCCATTAGTTATCGTGGTGCACGGCGGCGGATGGGCTTTTGGCGATAAAGAAATGGAAAGCATTTATTATATGCGAAAACTAAAAGAAGGGTTGTTGCGAAGCGGATTTGCCGTAGCAAGCATCGGCTACAGCTTACTTTCTGACAGTGTTCATTTTCCGCAGCCGCTGGAAGATTGTAAGGATGCGGTAAGATGGCTCTATAAACATGCGTCCGTCTATAATTTAGATACAGATAATTTTGGCATGTGGGGCGGATCTGCAGGTGCACATATCGGTCTATTAATAGCGTATTCTACTGAAGACGAGTATAATGGAAGAGAAGAGTTGTCGGCCTACCCGGCCAAACTTAATTACATTGTCGATAATTTTGGACCTACCGATCTCAATGAATTATTTAAGGTCGATTTGGGCGGCTTTTCCACAGCCATGTTTAAGTTGTTTGTTCCTAAGCTATATGATATCCGCGAAAAGCTTACGCTAGCCATGACTGGTACCTCATTCAAAGAAGATAAAGAAAAAGTAAAAGAAATCAATAAGACCTATTCTCCACGCTATAAAGTTAGTAGTCATGCTATTCCGACACTTATTATTCATGGAACCAAGGATAAGATTGTATCGCTTGAACAATCTAAAAAGTTAAAAACATCACTGGACGATTGTAAAATTTATAACGAAATGATCACGGTAGATGGTGGAGATCATGGCTTTGGTAATATTTCAGAAGAACAAATCGACGCGTTGATAGAATCGACGATAATCTTTATTAATAAGCAGTTGGTTTTGTAAGGTGAATTCTTTTAACGGATTGTCCTTCGCTCAAACCCATCCGCCGCATGCCGCGGCAAGGCAAATA
>NZ_JJMU01000003.1 GCF_000757725.1 Sphingobacterium deserti | reverse complement strand
GGGCAAATACTTTTGTAGGGTAATGTAGTTTCTAAACGGTTTGTCCTTCGCTCAAACCCTTCCGCCGCATGCCGCGGCAAGGCAAATACTTTTGTAGGGCAAAAAGTATTCAAAACCCCGTCGCTTATTTTTGTTGCATCCTTTTTGGACAGTGCAAAGGCAAATGACTACAGACGCAACAAAACTGATGCGACATGTCGTTTAATTAAGGACGGTGCATTGTAGTATCTTTTTCTAATTTCGCACTACGCACTACGCTATACCGTACTAAAAAAGGGCTTACGAAATCAATCATAAGCCCATATATTTCTAAATAATGCTTTGCTTGAGGTTAAGCATTTTGTTTTGACATAGAACTATTAGAATCCAAGACCAATACTAAAACCTGTAACTGCAACGGGTATATCGCGCACAGCTGTTGCTGCACCTGTCGAGGTGTTAACACTGTATAGCTTAGTCGTTGAGCCGGTGGTGCCTATCATGTAGGCATTGCCACTTTTGCTTCCAATATCAAAGCCATTCGAGCTTGTAAGTGTTACGCCAAGCGCACCCACTTCGGTAAGTACACCGTCATTTGGTGGCGCTTGCGTATACAATTTGCTAGTATTATGATCGATAACCAATAAGGTTGTGGCGCTGGTTCCAGCTACGTTGTTGGTATAGGCAGCAGCACTGACAGCAGGAGTTCCCGGCTTTAAGTTTCCGTCCACACCGGCAACAAGACCTGTTGTGGGGTTTACGCGAAGATTTTGCCCTGTATTGCTTACAATACGGATTAAGTCGACAGCAGGGTTAAAGTCAAACCCAAAGCTTGTTCCAGACAATGATGGGATGATCGGTAATGTACCAATTCTCGCCGCTGCCCCAGAACTTAAGTTGATCGTATAAATGCGGTTTGTGCTCCCTAAAGCATACAATTGTCCCGTCGCTGGACGGAAATCGATGCCTAATATAGTCTCACCAGAAGTTAAGCCTTCAATAACTTTCGTTACTGAGCCATCTTTCTCTGGGTTCATAATATGAAAATTATTGCTTGCATCAACTGCATAAGCTACTGGAGCAGTAGGAATCGCAATATCCATTAATGCTGATGCTAAGTTTCCTATTTTGCTTGCTTTTCCGTTGTCTAAGTTGAGCATATATAGCGCGTTTACATTACCGCTATGTGCTGCAATTAGTGCCGCTTGGTTGTCCGGACTAATGTCAAATGCAACCTGACCGGTTACGGTCATGCCTAGGCTACCAACCTCTACTAATTTGCCATCATTTGGCGGATCTTGCTTGAAAAGCATACCAGAGGTAATATCGATATCGTACAACGTAGTTGACGATGCGCCCGCCACACTATTTGTATAAGCAACGCCGGTGATACTTACAGCACTGCTATGGCTGATATCCCCATCTTCAGCCGCTAGTGCGCCAGTTTCTGGATGTAGACGTAGATTTTGTCCCGTATTGGATACCAAGCGTATACGGTCAACCGTAGGATTGAAATCGATGGAGGCTATTGTACCTTCGATAGCAGGTGCAAAAGCAGCTGAACCCACTACATGAGCAACTGCCGACTCTGTATGTACCCTGTACAATTTGGAAGCACTTGAAAGCGCATATAATTCCCCTGTGGCAGGTCTAAAATCGATGCTCATCAATTTTTCTCCTGATGCCAGGCCTGTAATAGTCATGGTGCTCTCCATGTTACCTGGACGATTTGCATTAAACGCCACCAGCTCGTTATTGGTCGTTAGTCCGTAAACCATTAGGTCCGGTCCCTGCATGTCGCCACCGTCCATGCCATCATCGTCCTTACACGAGGAGATAAGCGCTACGGCAACTAGGGCCATCGCAATTTTTGTAAATGTACTTCTTACATTCATAATTTAAATTTAAATGAATTATATGATAAATATGTTTACACACGGAACCGTTCAAATCGCCTTTTAGTTTTAAGAAAATGAATATTACTGTGTTTTCTATACTATGATTTTGGTTAATACGACTTTTGAAATATGTTGATGTACCGGCAATGTGTGCTCTCAGTCTATTGGTTATAATGTATTGCTTCGTCATTTTGCGGATCTTAAAGTAGACTGCTTGACCACATTCTCGAAGTATAGCTTGCAAGTATAAATTTTTATTGTTAAACTTGTATTATACAAGTTGATTAATACATGATGAATGAACTAAGAGACGGTGATATTGACGAACTGTTGTCCGCCTGGGAAGAAACCTATAAAAAGGGGCAACTCACGCTTTGGATATTTCTGGCGCTAAAGGCTGGTGAGAAGTATGTCGATGAGATCAGAGCATTTGTTGCTGAACGCTCGCAGGCTACCATGTATTGTGAAGAGCAAAGCCTATATCGCGTTTTACGGAAATTTGAACATGTACATATTGTAACGCATGTATTACGAAAAGGCAACAAAGGTCCTGATAGGAAATATTACTCCTTGACACCACTTGGGATTGCACTTTTTGACCGATTTGTGGATCGAAATATCAATCTTTTTTTTCAACCTGATATCAAAAACATACTATTATCATGAAAACATTAACCCCTTCCTTGCTTCGCTACGCAATAGTTGCGGTCCTGGTAACCTTTAGCTTTCGAGTAATCCTAAGTGCACTATTACAATCGCAACAATTTAATTTTGTTATTCCGCTTGCCATTCTTTTTGCGGTTATCATGTTTATGGCGGGGCGGTATTACGGTCGAAAGGATGTTGCGTATTTGCCTATTTTTGATATTGGATTTCGTTTTCATTTGGCTACATTCCTCCAGTTTCATCTTGTATCGTTCGCCTGGCAGTTGTTTGGTCGTCCGAGCGGATATGAGCGTATAAGCACCTTATATTGGACATTCGTATATTGGGGATTGGTGTTAGCCATTCATTTTTATTACTACCGGCAGGTGAAGAAAAGCACGATAAAAAACATTCACCGGGACGATTTATTTGAGTAGCCTTACAGATTAAACCCTCCGGCAAGCTACAACCACTTACTGACCTGCTCTGTTGGATCTGTAAATTGTGCAGATAGTGATTTTAGTCGGGCTTGCAATAGCAGTTTCCTGCCTACTAATGAGCGGGTAAAAATCAATTGTGTGTGTCCAACCCGCTTTATCCATTGTAGTTTAAAATGGGTCACTGTAACGTGATTTTTGCCAATAATTTCGGGCACGGCATGGTAGTCTATCCGTTTCTTTTCGCCGGCGAGGCTGTGTTCACGTGTAATTAGGTAACGTGGATTTTCGATAGGATCTACTATTTCCTGCAGCGCCTTAATAAAAATAGATTTCTCAAAGGTGGTGCCTCCATTTAAATGGCAATAGACGCCTCCATGTGTATCGACATGTGCTTCTACCGAAACTTGTGATGCCTCTGTATGTATAATATTGGCTTGGACTAGTGCCACTAGCAACGCCTCGGCGATATACTGTATGTCTTTGGATATATCCCGGTAACGGCGATAAAGTCTGTAAGCAGTGTAGGCATTACGGCCGAATAAAATTCCACCTCCTATTGCAATGCTGATCAGTGCCCAGGATAGTTCGCGCATATTATGTATGTTTTTCGCTATGCGCTGGTAGTTACTAAGCAGAATTTCTGCATACCCGGCTGCTGCCACGGCCGCCGTAGCGGCAACACTACGGATGGTTTTACGGAAGTAAAAGGTCTTGGTTTCTTCATATTTTACCTTTTCACGAAAAGGCACTTTCAATTCTTCAACCATACTTACGCCATGTTGCAGAGCCTTTAGCCAGCGTTGCTCAAGGCCTGAGCGGTCAGCTGCAGAAGCAAACATAGCTGCATTAATTGTTGCCGCTTGCTCAGTATCCATTTTATGTAGCGGAAGGTCGAGGCGGCCGATTCCGTTCTCTATACCGTCACCTTCGACAAAAGAGACACCTACAAAAGCCTTAAACTTTCGTTTCATAGTTAGGAAATCCGCTCCCCCGTGGCGGGTGGTAGGATCCAGACAGGCCAAATGCCAAATGTTACTTGTTTTATGTGGATTGCCTTTCTGTGTGCGAATGGCTCTACCGCGCATTTGGTTGGATAGTACAAAAGAACCAACGTAGCTTGCTAAGATCAATGCGTTGATCGCGGGGGCATCCCATCCTTCGCCTAGCAATGCTTTTGTGCCAATAAGTATCTCTATGTGCCCCTCTTGAAAAATTTGCGTTACCACGTGCACCACTTGATGTTTGAGTCGATCGTGTAGATTTACGCGAAGGTAGTTGGCATCGTAGGGCAGGGGCGTAAAGCGAATATCGCCAATGCCAAGTTCCGAAGCTTTATGAACGAATGCTTCTTTCGCGACGCACGGGATGATGATAATAGAACCTGTTAAAACGCCTAATTTCTTGAAAGGCTGATTTTCACGCCGTAACTTTTCAAAGATGGAGAGCACACCCAAGCGTCTAATTTCCAGATCATTCGTGGGACCGTTGCCAAAATACTCCTTCCGGATATAGTCCGCCAGTACAACCATCCGCAATTTTTCGCCCATTTGCCTGTATTCAAAATCAACAATGGCCTGAACACTGTCTATTTTACGGATACTGCTGGACAGGCCAATATTAACCGTGCTGTTATTAAAGAAATCAATCCGCCGCTTTTCAAGTACGCCTGTGCGGCGTAATCGGTTTTCCAATTGTAACCTATGTTCTTCAAAAGCTATAAAGTGATCGTCTTCACTATGGATATAGAAATGTAGCAATCGTTGCAACCATATGTAATCCAGCGCAGGAATATCCAGCTCCTGCTCTCCGATAATGTCTCTATGCACTTCACCTATTTCTCGACCATGTGCAGAAAGAAAAATTAGACAGGCCGAATAAACAGGAAGATCATTGTAAATTGCATCAATATGGGACAATGGATCCACCCAGTAAGGATGGCTTTCTATAGCACGAAGGAGTTCCTGGTCTTCTTTGATCTCCTCAAATAGTGTGGATGCTTTACGCCGGAAGGCAATGAGGCTTTCATTCTCTTGCGCCGTCGGAAGCGACACATGCACGTAATCTTGGTGTAAACACAGGTCGTTAGCTTGGACCAATTCAGGTACCGAAATTTCTTCGTCTACTGGTCCATTTATCGCTATATAGCGCTTCCATTCCGCTACCGATACATCATAAGGAGGAGTAGCCGTAAGACCGATAACCGTAGGATCTAATTTTGTCTTGACTTTATTTAGACTTTGCCACCATGCATTTTTAAGATGATGAGCCTCGTCAAGTACAAGAGTTTGGACTTGCTGCTCCATCAGCGCCTCAACAACTTCCTGCAAACCATTCTTGCGGCGAATTATCCCCTCGGCTTCTTGTTCAGCATACGGATCTGTCTGGCCGGTACAGGCTGCATGCAGCCCTTGGTAAGTGACCACGGTTACAAATTTGGGCTTCCGAATGTTTGTTGAAATCCAATCGGGAACTTCCATTGTACGCAAAAACAATTCGCAGAGGCGTTGAATCCATTGATTACGAATGGCAATCGTTGGAGCGAGGATCAAACTTGGCTTATTGAGACGTATGGCAACCTCTAAGCCCAATACCGTTTTCCCGGAGCCCGGCGGCGCAATGACATGCAGATGCCTGTCTTCGAGATGTATAGATAATGCGTCCAATATGCGCTGTTGGTAAGCACGCCAAGGATATTTAAAACCTATATCTTTCGGGAATTTTTTCAAATGGATATGCTATCTGTGCATTGCCAAAATACAAAATTAGCGTCACGGTACAAAATGACTCACGGACTCCTATAGGAAACTTCATGCAATCTATTTTTTCATTACATGGAGTATGATCCTATTTTTGAACAGTAAGGGATATTCCATCTGTTACGGGTAAGTAGTTACAATTTTACTGACTTTCCAACCATCTTGACTGTGGTTGAGGGTAACGTAATCCACGCGTACGAAATCAGGAAATGTCATGGTAGCCTTTGCGACGCAAGCTTGTCCACTTTGATCTAAAATTTCGTATACAGTTTGGCAGTCGAATTTGGCACCCGCACTCTGCTTGAGGAATCTCATATACTCTTTCTTGCTGAAGCTATCGTTGTTCGCGCTATTTCGGTATTCGAAGTCATCAGCAAAGATGTATTTGTTTAAATGTGGATTGCCCATAGCAGCAGATTCTAAGTAAATTCCGATAATGCTAGCAGCGTCGAATTTTTTTATAGGGTTAACGCTCCCGACGGCAAATGCGCTGAATGAGGTTATCAAGATAAAAGCGGCGATGATGGTTGTTAATGTCTTTTTCATGGCGATGTGTTTTTATTTTTTTTCTGTTTTATTTTCTGATTTGATACTTCAAAGGTAGGGCGCGCAGTGCTTGCTAAGAATCGCTATTAGATCAGCATACTATTTTTCTCGGTAGAGGATCGGGATGCATCGGTGAACATAGGGAACTATGCAATGGATAACAACTGGTATTTATAAAACAACCCATACGCTGATGGTTTCTGGATTTTCCTAATCCGCGTTTTGAGGAAACTCCCCTCGAAAACGGGCATTTGGATTGTTTTGCTACTCGGCGAGCATGGCTACATTCCATTTCGGCAGGCATTTCTAATGGTAGATTTATCCCCGATGCTAAATTATGGTGTAATAAATTACCTAAATAGTTTATAAAATATAATTATAGAGACGGTTTTAGGGTTAATATTTTTTATATTTGCTAATGTGTCAAAAAATAGTCGAATGTAGGTTAGGTAAGGCTTTATCATGAAAATGCTTTTGATGTGATCGAGTTAATATTTACAAGTAAGACTAGTATGTGGGTTTTGATGTAAATATTATGTTAATTAATCGATATGGGGAGCCTATTTGGAATAGTATAAATCCGCAGACGAATTTTTTGAAAGACTAGACGAATGTGATGCTTTTATGAAAATAGATGGATCAAAATTACGGCAAATGAATATGAGAAAGATAATGGTGGCAATGTCTCTAATCTGCAGTACAGTGGCATGTGCGCAGTCCAACGACGCTCAAAATAATGTATCCGACAGGCCTATAATTAATACCGTATCAGGCAGACTTCAGGGCAGCCATGAAGGAAATGTAGAAGTCTTTAGAGGGATTCCCTACGCGGCACCACCTGTAGGCGATTTGCGTTGGCGTGCGCCACAGCCTGTCTCTGCTTGGGAGGGCATACGAGACGCTAGCAAATTTTGCGATGAGTGCGCACAGTTCACTTGGCCTTATCACGAAGAAAAAATTAAGGAAAACACATCAGAAGATTGCCTTTATTTAAATCTTTGGCGTCCTGCGGAAATAAAGACCGGAAATTTACCTGTCATGGTTTGGATACATGGTGGAACATTTGTGGGGGGCGGCAGCTCAGATACATTGACTTCTGGTGCACACTTTGCCGGGCAAGGTGTTATTCTGGTTAGTATTAATTACCGACTAGGAAGATTCGGTCATTTCGCGTTCCCGGCGCTTTCGGAAGAACATCCTGAGGAAGCGAAAGGAAGCTACGCACATATGGATCAGATTGCCGCACTGCAATGGGTTAAAGATAACATTGCGTCATTTGGTGGTAATCCCGATAACGTCACCATTTTCGGTGAGTCAGCTGGAGGTGTATCCATTCATTCACTGTTAACAATACCAGCAGCAGAAGGATTATTTCATAAGGCAATTATTCAATCGGGAGGTGGTCGGGATGCGTGGTTAACTGGCAGGCCCATTCGAGATGACAATGTTGATCCGCACCACCCCGTCTCTGCACAAACAATAGGCATTAACTTCGCCAATAGGCATGGTATCCAGGGGACAGGCGTCGACGCTTTGGCAAAACTCCGTGACTTGCCCTCCGATAAAGTTGTAGGAGGTGGTAAAGAGATCTATAGCCCCAAGCCGAATGCTGTAAGTACCTATTCAGGGCCGATTGTCGACGGGAATTTCGTTGTGGAAACTCCAGAGGTAGCGTATAAAAATGGTAGGCAATTTAAGGTTCCGCTCATAATTGGTTTTAATAGTGCTGAGATACTTTCGGGGCTTGTCAATGCGCAGTCCAAGAAGGAGCTTTTTGCGAAATTCGCTCCCTTTAGCAATGAAGCAAAAGAAGCGTATGATCCGTACGATAAAAAGAAACTGGAAGAATTGCTGCCGATGGTTAATACCGATAAGGGGTGGGGTGAGCCAGCGCGTTTTACAGCAAGATCCTTCACCGACAACGGATCAGCGGCATTTATTTATTTCTTTGACTATATTCGATCGGCGTACAAGCCTTATTTTCCATACGGGGCATTTCACACTACAGAAATACCATTTGTGTTTAACAACCTGCCAAGCAAGAAGGGGATTGAATTAACGGACACGGATAAACAGGTCGCTTCGATGATGAATACGTATTGGGTAAATTTTGCAAAAAAAGGCGATCCGAATGGGTCGGGACTTGCGCGATGGGACAAACACGATTCACAGCGCGATACGCTATTGGAAATAAAAAGAGATGGTGCAGTCGAATCCAAGCCGGATGCTTTGAGAGAACGGCTCGATATTATTGAAAAGACTAATCAAACTTTTAAATAGCGGGCAGGATGGTGGATTAGGGTGATTTTGTTGTCCAATCATTTATTGTTAAAATCAAATTATTAGAATCAATATGAAAAAACTGTTTTTAGCATCGGTCTTGGTTTTTGGGATCGCTACTGGCCTATTGGCCCAAAGTAATTTCGGGATCCGAGGTGGTCTAAGTCTAGCCAGCGAGTACTCGCGAGAGAATAACCGATCGGCGACCACCAAAATCGCTCCTTCATTTCATCTAACAGGATATTATGATGCACAGATCTCACAGGGCTTCTCTATCCAGCCGGGCCTTTCTTTGCAAGGGAAAGGGGGAAGATATGATGTGAATAGTGAATCGTTCACTGATAGGCTTCTGTATCTAGAAGTTCCTGTAAATTTTCTGGGAAGGATTCAAGCCGGAAATGGCGATTTATTTTTTGGAGGTGGCCCCTATATCGCTTATGGCCTAAGCGCACGGGTAACGTCGCGGGGAGATTCACGACGTGTGGACTTTGGACAAGGACCGCATCAACTCAAGCGCTTTGATGCTGGGCTAGGATTTTTGGCAGGATACAGATTTTTAAACGGACTTGTGCTGAGTATATCCAGCTCGGCGGGCGTCCTAAATATAGGCAACACCGACGGGACAAAATTCCTAAACCGCGTAACGTCGTTTAGCGTGGGGTATGAGTTTGGGCGCCGCTAGTACCCAAATACCTCCTTATTTTTGACATGGAAGACCTTGACGTTTATTGTCGCTGAGCGAATTTTTAACAAAGGCGTTCTTAGGCGAAAGCGTTGAGGTTTCCATGTTAACCCTCTATCACAACTGGTCGTGGATTAAGCCTTGCCGGAGCGAAGATCGATCAATACCTTTTAACCAAACAATCTTCCTAAAAAGCCCTTCTTTCTGTTTTTTAGCACCCATATCAAGTCGGTAGGATGTCGCTGCACAAGTTGGTTTGGGCCAAACTTGCCCCAGGCGAAGCCAACTCCATTTTCACCGCTCGTGAGGTCGGCGATTATCCATTCATCGCCTTCAAACTCATTAAGGAAATCCCTAAATTGGGGTTTAATATGCAGGAAGTCGGTTTTTGGGGTGCAGTTGGTATTGTGCTGCCAAACTTCGGGAACGGTATTGATCTGGAAGTTATTGACGTAATTCTCGATTGGATTTTCATGGAAGTCTAAAAGGTGCCGTAAATATTCATTTAGGTTTTGCGAATGCACCATAAATACTGCGGGGTCGTGGCAAGCGAAAAACACCTTGCCCAAATCTCCATTGTTGTCAATATCGAGTACCCAATAGTTTCCAAAGCCATCATGACCTAGCGTAATTGAATGTGGAGATAATTCCCAAAATCCGAATTCATCAATCGAGTTGAAATAGACCATATTGAATGCCGCACTGTCCCAACCGCGTGTCACCTGAAAGATTTCCAGCAATTCCGCCGCAATGCGTTTTTTTGGAAAGGATTCGCGCAACTCTTGGATTTCGGCTTCGCTAAGCGGATCCAGAAAGTCTAAGGTATAGTTCTCTCCATCTTCGTCTGTAAACGAAGCGGTTTTTAATGTATTGATAATCTTGAGGTTTGTCATATCATGTAGCTCAAGGTTTTCTTCACTAACAGATCCAAAAAATTTGCGATCAACTTCTAATATACAAATTAGCGTCGTTTCTGCCAAAAGAGTGAGTCACTATAGAACGTTACCGTTAAAGGAATCGATAAACATGTATTGGTTGTCGCGATCTGTTGGAAAAGTGGAATCATAAAGCTATTTTAGCTTCGCACAACCAATGCGAAAATATCCATTTTATGTCTTTGTCAAGAAAGTTATCGCTGTTGAAAATAGGAACACTTAAAAGCTTTAGAAGCGCAACGTTTGGCTGCGTGCTGCTGCTGGTATCTTGTGGTAGTAGCCAAAAACTGAATCAGGTGAGCTCTTTGCCGCTTGCGGATCCGTTTATTTTAACGCATGAGAATCGCTATTTTGCATACGGAACAAGCTCCGATCGAGGCTTTGAAGTCTACCACTCCGATAATTTACAGCGATGGACAAAACATACCCAGCTACTATTAAATAAGGATGATTCCTATGGCAACAAGTGGTTTTGGGCACCTGAAGTATATTACAATACAAGAACTTCCAGGTTTTATCTCTTTTATTCTGCAGAAGAACATATCTGTGTAGCGACAGCTGATTCTCCGCTAGGGCCATTCAGACAGACCGATAGGAAGCCAATGAGTCTAGAGAAGGGTATCGATTCCTCCCTTTTCATCGACGAAGATGGTAAGGCCTACTTGTATTTTGTGCGCTTTACCGATGGCAATGTAATCTGGGTGGCAGAACTGGAAGACGATTGGCAGACGATTAAAGAAGAAACATTAACTAAATGCATAGATGCGTCAACCCAAGAATGGGAACAAGCATTAGGCAAAGTCGCCGAAGGTGCGTCCGTTATCAAGCGTGATGGGATGTACTATCTTATTTACTCCGGTAATGATTTTCGAAGCCCTGACTACGGTGTGGGGTTTGCTACTGCAAGGTCCCCGAAAGGCCCTTGGGTAAAAGACATGAATAATCCTATTTTGCAGCGGCCTGAGAAAGGACTGGTTGGAACAGGCCACGGTGCCTATTTCGAAGATAAAAAAGGCAAATTAAAATATGTTTTCCATGCGCATCAAGATAGTACGAAAGTTAATCCACGGCTTCTTTATATTGTTGACATGGAAATTAAAAATGGAAAAGTGAAAATGGACAAAGGTACCATTATCCGGCCGCAAGTAGTTGAGGTGCATGCAAAGGGTACCAATGGACGATAAAACTATGCTGATTGGTTCGTAAGCTCCCCGGGCAATGAACAATGGTGGGTTTTCACTCACCTAAATGACATGATAATAGCATCTGCATTTACGCAAGAATGGAGGCAATAACCATCAGTCCTGCGTAAGTAGATTTTGCTTTAATTTCTTCAATATTTTAGCTTTTATACCTTATAAGATTTTCGGTGATTAAAGATTGTTTTCTGAGCGTAATAAAAATGTTTTAGCTTCTGTTTTGTTATGTATTATTTTCTAAATAATATGTACCTTTGCCCCATCAATTCAAGCTATGAGTGACGCTATAAAACATGAGTGCGGTATAGCACTCGTTCGACTACTGAAACCCCTATCTTACTATCAGGAAAAATACGGAACGCCCTACTATGGCATCAATAAGTTGTATCTTCTTATGGAGAAACAGCACAATAGAGGCCAAGACGGTGCAGGTATTGCGACGATCAAATTTGATGTGAAACCGGGCAACCGTTACATCTCGCGCTATCGCGCAATGGGGTCTTCTGCAGTAGCGGATATTTTTGAATACGTGCAGAAAAAATTTGCTGCGGTGAACAAGGCTTATCCGACACAATCGAAAGATACCGATTGGCTAAAGGAACATGTAAGTTTTACTGGGGAGGTTCTTTTGGGCCACCTGCGCTATGGAACACATGGTAAAAACAGCATCGAAAGCTGTCACCCATTTTTACGCCAAAACAATTGGATGACGCGTAACCTCGTGGTTGCGGGTAATTTCAATATGACAAATGTTGACGAGTTGTTGCAACAGTTGTATGAATTGGGCCAGCATCCGAAAGAGCAAGCCGATACGGTAACCGTATTAGAAAAAATTGGTCACTTTTTAGATGATGAGAATCAAGAACTTTTTGATCAATTCAAACAAGAGGGCTATTCCAATATTGAAATAAGTGCGCAGATAGCGAAGAATTTGGATGTTGCCAAAATCTTGACGCGTTCGGCAAAAACTTGGGATGGTGGATATACTATTGCCGGCATCTTCGGTCATGGCGATGCGTTCGTTATGCGTGATCCGGCGGGCATACGACCGGCGTTTTACTATCAGGATGATGAGGTCTTAGTTGTTGCGTCAGAACGTCCGGTTATCCAAACGGCCTTCAACGTGCCTTTAGGCGCTGTGCAAGAAATCAAACCCGGACATGCTTTAATTGCCAAAAAAGACGGCACAATATCGCAAGAAATGTTTCGCCAACCGGTAGAGCAAAAGTCATGTTCTTTTGAGCGGATCTATTTCTCTAGAGGATCTGATGCAGATATCTACAAAGAACGTAAGGAATTAGGACGTTTGCTATGTCCGCAGATTCTGGAAGCGGTTGGCAGTGATATTAAAAATACCGTATTCTCGTTTATTCCCAATACTGCTGAGGTTTCTTATTACGGTGTGATGGAAGGCATCAATACGTATGTGCGTAATTACCAAAAAGACGTGCTGTTGAAACGCGCTGATAAAATTTCCGACAGCGAGTTGGAGGAGATGATCAATATCACGCCGCGGTTTGAAAAGCTGAATGTGAAGGACGCGAAATTAAGAACATTTATCACACAAGATGCCGACCGTACGGATATGGTGCAGCACGTATATGACACAACTTACGGTATTGTGAAAGATCATGATGATACCATTGTTGCTATTGATGACTCTATTGTTCGCGGTACCACGCTGAAGCAAAGTATACTTACAATCTTGGATCGCTTAAACCCGAAAAAGATTGTCATTGTTTCTTCTGCTCCTCAAATTCGTTACCCAGATTGTTACGGCATTGATATGTCTAGAATGGGTGAATTTGTTGCATTTGAGGCTGCAATTTCTTTGTTGAAACAAAATGGTTTAGCGCATATCGTCGATGAGGTATATCAACGCTGTCTAGCTTCGGTTATGAAACCCAAAGATGAGGTAGAGAACTACGTAAAGGCTATCTATGAGCCCTTTACAGATGTGGAGATCTCTGCTGAAATTGCGCGCATCATCCGCCCGCATAACTTGAAAGCCGAATTAGAAGTGGTTTACCAAACGTTGGATAACCTACATCAGGCTTGTCCGAACCATTCTGGTGATTGGTACTTCTCAGGAGATTATCCGACACCAGGCGGTAACAAGGTGGTGAACAAGGCATTTATGAATTGGGTAGAAGGAAAGAACGTAAGGGCGTATTTTAGTAGTTAGTGGTAGTGAGTAGTGAGTATAGAGTAGTGCGAGGTTAGTATGTGGATTTTAGTACATAGTATTTAGAAAGCTGTAGCGCGTATTGAGTAGTGAGTATAGAGTAGTGCGAGGTTATTATGTGAATTTTAGTACATAGTATTTAGAAAGCTGTAGCGCGTATTGAGTATTGAGTATTGAGTATAGAGTAGTGCGAGGTTAGTATGTGGATTTTAGTACATAGTATTTAGAAAGCTGTAGCGCGTATTGAGTGGTGCGATGAAAGCGAACGTCATTGCGAGCCTGAGGAACGAGGGCGCGGCAATCTTTAATGGTGAGAGGGTAGGATAGCGCTTAAAGCATAGATTTTATGACATCCTACTTTTGACTTCTCACTTTTGACTTTTAACTTATTACTTTTTTCACTTTTAATTTTTCCTTTTTACTTTATTTCATATCTTTGCAGCTCATTAAATATTAACAGATTTATTATATAACAATGTACGCAATAGTAAATATAGCAGGACAGCAATTTAAGGTTGCAAAAGACCAGTATCTTTTTGTGCACCGCTTACAAGGAGACGAAGGCGCTAGTATTGAATTTGACAATGTATTGTTAGCAGAAGACGGTGGTAAATTCACTGTAGGTACACCAAGTATTTCAGGTGCTAAAGTTTCGGCTACTATTTTGTCTCATTTGAAAGGTGATAAAGTTATCGTTTTCAAGAAAAAACGTCGTAAAGGCTACAAAAAGAAAAACGGTCACCGTCAACAATTCACTAAAATCCAGATCACTGGTATCAGTTTATAATCGAGTTTTTAATCTGACTTCTCTAAGAGTCATAAATTAGGATAAAGAAATGGCACATAAAAAAGGTGCGGGTAGTTCCAAGAACGGCCGTGAGTCACATAGCAAGAGATTAGGTATCAAGATTTTCGGTGGTCAATTAGCTATTGCTGGTAACATCATCGTACGTCAACGCGGTACATTGCACAACCCGGATACAAATGTAGGTGTAGGTAAAGACCACACGTTGTATGCATTGGTTGATGGTACTGTTGTTTTCCGTAAAAAAGCAAACAATAAATCTTATGTATCAGTAGTTCCAGTTGCTACTGCTGAGCAAAACTAATAAGGTTTATAATCTTTAAATGAGCCTCTATATTTCAGAGGCTTTAATAGAATGAGGCCGTCTAAAAAGGTCTTTTAAAAAAGAACCCCGTCATAAAAAAATGGCGGGGTTTTTCTGTTTTTTGTCCTTAAG
>NZ_JJMU01000002.1 GCF_000757725.1 Sphingobacterium deserti | reverse complement strand
ATCGAAGCTAAAAAAACTGTAAAAACAGAAGAAGGTGCCTTTTTAGACACCTTCATTTTTATTTTGACCATTTTTGTATTTCCCATTTTCTATAGTGGGGATTGCATCTACAGATCCTCCGTCGGTTTCTATTTTGCAATTCTTCAAAAAATGATCGTACATTTTTCCTTTTAAAGGAAAAGTAGACGAGTCTAGGTTTACGTATACCTACTCGTCTACTTTTGAAAGCGATTAGAACGACTTGTCGACGACATCCCACCAAAGTCGCGTACCACCATTGTCTGGTCCGCCGAGTAATTGTATGGCTCTAGCAACGGCTGCGCGGTTACTGTTGTATTCCCTCTCCGGGTAGGGGAAGCGACGAACACCCGGGATCGTTTGGATAGTGCCGCCACTGTTGTTCACCACTACAGGAAACAAAATTGGATATCCAGTTCTCCGGTATTCAGCCCAGGCTTCATCACCATCCGGAAAAACAGCGATCCATTTTTGTGTAATGATGCGCTCAAGTTTCTTGTCATTTGTAGCGCCTTCATCCCAGGCAATGGTTACTGTACTCAAATAGGGTGATCCTACCGTAACGTCATTTTGTCCTGGGGTAACCGATTTTGGATCAATATACGGTCGAGGTGTAAGGGTTGTGTTTTGCAAATATGCGGCGGTCTCACCGCTTATGTTATACATCTCGAAAGATCTTCTTATTCCTGTCTCATAATTCGCCTGTGCACTACCTGCGTTAGACCAACCTCTAAGTGCTGCTTCTGCACGTAAAAACCAACTTTCCGGTGCGACCATCAGCTGCATTCGTTGTGGCTGGGCGATCAATCTGGAGTAGCCATCATAACGACTTTTCGCATCAATGTTGATACCTGTTCGTATACCTTTATATTGGCCAGCCACGGCAGGATCGGCAGCCTGGAGGAAGTTTTTGGGCAAGCGAGGGTCATTATAGCCGCCTAAAATGGATTCGATTGATGCACCCATACGAACATCGCTCCAAGAGCTGGTGATAATATTGAGAGGGTGCTCCAAACTGAGAGCAATCGAACAATTGTCCGCGTTGTCTTCCAGCAAACCGCCATTTTCTGGGTTTAGCGCTTTCTCGCCTTCAGCTTGTGCTAACTGCGGTGAAACGTAAACAACGCGTAACGCAAGACGCAAACGTAACGTATTGGCAAATTTTAACCAGCGTCGGTAATTGTTGTTGCTGTATGCTAAATCCGAACGACTCATGGCAGACGATGTGGCTTGCTCCTGTAATCCTTGCAAAATCGTGCTGGCTGTATCGAGGTCTAGAAAAAAACGGTTATAGGCCTCTTCCTGTGAGTCGTACGCTATTTGCCCTGTTTCATCAGGCATATTGTATTGACTGTAAATGATGGGTCCGACTTTTTCCGCGGTACGGTGCATAGCCGCCACCTTCAAGACGAGCGAGAAGGCAAATATATCTTGAAGTTGATCATTATTGCGTGTGATCTGCCCCACACGATAGAGGGGATTCATGGCTCTTATATATCGTTCTACCCAAATAGCGGAGTACCAGCCTGGAACCAAACTATATGTTAAATTGTTTGCATTGCCTACATAAGGTGTTTGTGAGGCGAAGTATCCACCATACGTGTCGCTAGATAAATTATTAGCAAGCTGATATTCACCTACGTCTTCTGGGATAATGTCTCGCTGTGCCTGAGCCAGGTAAGATGCAATGAGTGCGAAATCCGCGTTAGCCTGTTCGTCAGAAACCCCAGCAGGATTCGTATTTAGCTCTTCGAAATTCTTTGTGCAAGCAGCAGAGATCGTCAGGAGAACGATTGTTAGAAACTGCTGCACGTAGTTTATTTTATTCTTATTTTTCATTGTCTTGATAATTAAAATGTCACCTTTAGATTAGCGCCAATACTTCGGGTTGTTGGTAGGGCAAAGCTGTCGTAGCCCTGCGCACCGACCCCGGTCGTCGTGTTGAGTTCGGGGTCATAGGGTGCGTCGTTTTTAAAGAAAAATAAGTTTCTACCCGTCAGCGAAATGCTTGCCTGCTGTATTTTTTGCCACTTTATGGGCAGTTTATAGCTGACAGATATTTCGCGCATACGGATATTTGTTGCGCTGTATACCTGCCCTTCAATAATACCATCACGATTGCCTACTGCTGTGTAGTATGCTTGTGCTGGAAGAAGACCTTGCCAAGGTGTTCCGTCGGCAAGAACGGCTGGGATATCTACACCACCGGCGTCACGCGCAGCTGCACTTGCTTCACTTACACCAAAGGAATTCAAGTAGCCATCTGTAATACTGATAACTTCACCGCCAAAACGCCCATCTATTGTGAAGCTCACACCAAATTTTCCGATTGTGAAGCTGTTGTTCCAACCAATAATGGATTTAGGTATGTTATTTCCGATGTAGCCTTCAGGGCCGATCTGCGGACGGCCTGTTTCATCAACGATAATGGTGCCGTTCTCATCACGCAAAAAGGTTCGTGCCCAAAAATCGCCAAAGGATCCACCTAAACGTAATACATTGAAATTACCGCCGATGGCGTAAGTTTCGCCGAGGTTTGGCGCTAATTCAAGAATTTTGTTCCGGTTTGCCGTAAAGTTTAGGCCGGTGTTCCAAGTAAACTTGTCGCTTTTGATCGCGTCTACATTGATAGCTGCTTCTATGCCTTTATTTTCCACATTACCGGCATTTAGAAATACGGTAGTGTTTACAACACCTACAGGTCCTTGGTAAGAAAAATATTGGTCGGTTGTGTTAGTCTTATACAGGGCGAGATCCAGGTTTACACGATCGTTCCAAAACCGTCCTTCATATCCGAGTTCGTAACTCCGGCTGATTTCAGGTTTTAAGGGTTGATTGAGGTAAGCTCCCGATACATTTGGTGTTAAAATTCCGGTATTTAAAACATTTACGGGGTAAGTTGAATACATCTGGACATCATTGCCCACTTGCGCATATGATAAGCGTAGCTTACTATAACTTATAAAATCGGGCAGTTTGAGAAGGTCTGATAACACCGCAGATACACCTGTGGACCAATAGAAATATCCTTGTTTCATATTAGGTGTAAACGCTAGCGTGGATGCCCAATCGTTTCGTGCCGTAAAATCAATGTATATTTTTTCTTGAAAGCCTAAATTTGCTGATGCAAAAAGCGACTGAATTTGCCTGCGGGAATTGCGTTCCTCTAAGTTGGTAATCGGTGTTTCGCGGTAAATATTACTTAGCAGAAATACATTGGCTACCGCCAGTCGTTGCTGGTTCAAAATCCAATCATTGGATCGCACGTCATTGATGGAACTTCCTGCTGTAAAATTTAAATCCCATTCGCCGCCAAATTGTTTGTTACCGATCAACAAGATGTCGCCATAGATGGCAGTGCTCTCGCTAGCCTCACGCATATATCGACCATTGTCAGGAAGTACACCATCGATTACCTGCCCAGATAATACACCCTGCGTTCCGGCATAAACGCGACGCTCCCAATTATCCCAACGTCTATTTAACGTTCCACGGGTACTTAACGATAGCCAATCTGTAAGTTGAAAGCGTAGCTGAGCTTGCCCGATGATATTATCACGTGCTTGGTCAGTCTGGTTTCTGTTCAGTACCCAATACGGGTTTTGTTGGTGGTGAGTGCCCGATAGTCCGGCATCTGCATTGATGTTCCACCAATCCTGTAAATAAAGGTTTCTCGATTCTGAGAGGTATTCGTAATTACGGTAACGGTCAAAATCAAGACCACGCGGAAACAGGTAAAGTCCAGATATTGGACTAAAGTACAATCCGGAAGAGGGTCTGTTATGGATATTTTGTCTCGAATACATTAAGCTTCCATCAAAAGAGATTTTATTCTCGAAGAAGTTGGTTGAATTTCGAAAAGTAGCACTATGTTGGCCAAAGGTATTTGTCGGAAGGATTCCATTATTGGATGTGTTTGCGTAGGAAAAATAGTTTTGCATTTTGTTTGTTCCGCCGCTTAATGCTATGGTATTGATGAAGGTCGTTCCGGTGTTGTAAAAGTCTTTGACAGGATCACTGAAGCTGCCCGCAGCTCCCCAACTTTCTTCGCTTCCATCAGCGCTTTGTGCGTAGCGGTATTGGAGCTTAGGTAAATAAAATGCTTGATCTGCTGTAAACCCGGTCGATAGATCAATTTTTAGATTTCCTTCTGCTCCTTTTTTCGTGGTAATCATAATTGCACCATTTGCCCCCTGGCTACCATACAGCGCAGACGCAGAAGCGCCCTTTAGCACATTTATGCTCGCAATATCATCGGCATTTAAGGTGCTGAGGATATCCCCACGATCCGTACCTCCGCCAAATGCTCCTTCTGATCCGCTACCGTCCGTGTTAACGATAGGTAGACCGTCGATAACATAAAGGGGCTGGTTGCTACGGTTAGATTTAAAGCCGCGAAGCACGATATTTACTGAGCCACCAATACCTGATGAACTACGATTGATTTGCATCCCCGATACTTTGCCTGTTAAGTTGTTCATTGGGTTGGCATCTTTTACCTTAGTTAATTCCTCACCACGTACTGATTGCGTTGAATACGTTAGGCTTTTAGATTTCCGCTGTATTCCAAGTGCGGTTACGACAACATCATCTAGTGTGGACGATTCTGGCGTCAACTTGAGCGTGATATCCTTCTCCTGCGCGCCAAGCTGTTGTTGAAGTGTCTGGTAGCCAATTGCGTTGATAAGAATAAGTTCTGCTCCCGGAGAAATGTCGAGTGAGAAGTTTCCGTTGTCATCCGTCGATGTAGCCGCTGTTCCCGGTTGAACTTTAACCGTGGCTCCACTAATCGGCATGTTTGTCTGTAAATCGACGACTGTCCCCCGAAGAGAACGCTGTTGCCCAACGGCTACTGACACCGTCAGCAACCATAAAGCCAAGATGCTAAGCATTTTGCTCATAATGAAAGTTTAAATAAAAGTGTATACAGTTAAATCAAGTAAAAAAATGCGTTAATGATACGGTCATAATGCAATGTTTTAACCGAAGCTAAAATAAGACAAAATTGTTACAAACAAATAAGTTTTATATTATTTCATCAAAACATGTGTATCTCTTGTTAATCCTCTGTTAATCAGGTTGTCGTGTTTCTTCGTTGTTTTTGTAACCAAAATCAGTCAAGCCGATTGTTTAGCTATTTATTTAAATATATATGGATAAGGTATGTCAGGGGTTATATATTTTATCTACATATTTTAATAAAAAAATGCTTGTTGATCATCTATATTGCTAATATTTCCATTTTTATTTATCTATGATATCTTAAGGTTCGAATATTTTTTTCTACATATGTGGGTATATATATTATATTTTCTTTGAAATATTATTTAGATATTTAATTATGAAAAAATGATGATATTCACTCGATGAGGTATTTGACTCGATAATTTTAGTTTGCGCTAACCCTTTTTTATTGGGCTATAAGAAAATATGTGCCTTTTATCATCTTGTTATTTCGAAATGTAGTCCTACGAATTTCGCGGATAATCAAACTGCATTGGTCAGCGCATGTATCCGTCATTATTAGTCACGAAATCTTTATGGGCGGCTGTTTAATTTCTGAGGCCTTAATTCATCCTTAGCTTCCTACCTTATTTTTTTATTCATGATAAGAGCGTATAGTTGTAAGTCGGGCTCGATAGAGCAGGAGCAGCAGCAAGCTTCAGGAAGGTACTGGAATGTTAAAGACGAAATTTTAAAGGCGTTGCTCCATGTTATTTACCGGCGATGGATTTGCGGGAATCATTCGCTTGCCGTACTTGCAATTGCATGAATTGCGAAGTTAAGACTGCTGTATCATTATGGTTTACGATAGAAGCCGCTTCCCTTTGAAATAAAAATAAAGTCCCAAGGTAAATACTGGCACACTTACCAGTAAGTATAGGGCGGTAAGATCTTTTGCATTTCCGAAGATGATAGACTCGCCATTGATTTGCGACAGGTAGATAAATCCTATTACAATTCCCAGCATCATCAAAAGCTTACCAATATTGCTCATCTGTATATGTTTAGTTCTGTGAATGTAATAAATAATATGCAAATTAGCAGTTGAGCGGTTAGGAGTAAAATTGGGAGCGATGTTCCATTGACCGAGGAAGCTGGCGTAAAATCATAATGATTTGTAATTTAAGGGGGGTTCTTCGGAATAGCTACCCTTATGCTGAATTTTAAATGTAAACAGCACTTTAAAACGTATTATTACCTGTTTTCAAAATCTTTCAGGTTTTATAGCAAAAAAAAAGAGGTTCTGTAGCTCAGAACCTCCTTTATATACTGACATAGGTGCTTTGGCTTATACAATTAGCATCGCATCACCGTAAGAGTAGAATCTGTATTTTTCCTTCACAGCTACCTCGTAGGCATTCATTGTATTTTCATATCCTGCGAAAGCAGCAATCATCACTAATAATGTAGATTCCGGTGTGTGGAAGTTTGTGATCATGGAGTTTGCAATGCTGAAATCATAAGGAGGATAAATAAACTTGCTCGTCCAATCGTTAGCAGCCTTTAGGTGTTTATCCGCAGAAACCGATGATTCTATCGCACGCATAGACGTTGTTCCGACAGCACATACACGTCTCTTAGCATCTATCCCTTTGTTTACTACGCGAGCAGCCTCGTCGGAAATAATGAATTGCTCGGAATCCATCTTATGTTTGGTCAAATCCTCTACCTCCACGGTGCGGAATGTGCCCAAGCCAACGTGTAGCGTTACTTCAGCGAAGTCCACTCCTTTAAGTTCGAGCCTTTTCATCAATTCGCGAGAGAAATGTAGACCAGCTGTTGGAGCAGCTACAGCACCTTCATTCTTTGCATAAATCGTTTGGTAACGAAATTTATCTTCCGGTGTAGCTTTACGCTTGATGTATTTTGGCAATGGCGTTTCACCCAATATTTCGATATTACGGCGAAATTCTTCGTCTGTTCCTTCAAACAAAAAACGAATGGTTCTTCCACGCGAAGTGGTGTTATCTACAACCTCAGCAACTAATAAATCATCATCGCCGAAGTAAAGCTTGTTGCCTACGCGGATTTTACGAGCCGGATCTACCAAAACGTCCCAAAGGCGTAATTCCTTGTTTAATTCCCTTAACAAGAACACTTCAATCGTAGCACCTGTTTTCTCCTTATTGCCATACATGCGCGCAGGAAAGACTTTGGTGTTGTTCAAAATCATAACGTCTTTGTCATCGAAATAATCCAATACGTCTTTGAAAATTTTGTGTTCTATCTTTCCTGAATCACGGTGCAAAACCATCAAACGAGATTCATCCCGTTGTTCGGAAGGTTCTGAGGCCAATAAAGATTCTGGTAAATTGAATTTAAACTGTGATAATTTCATCTTTTGTATCTATGTTTTGTTGCGCTGAAACCGCTAATTGACTGTATGATTAACGGTTTCAAAAGCTTACAAAGCTACGTATTATAAATCTAAAATGTGCTATTTTTTCACTGTATATTCGTTGCAAATCATTAATTCTGCTATATTTATAGGCACATATGTTTTTAGTTTTCACCCTTATTAAAGAGAGCTTTTTGTTTGCGGTATCGGCATTAAAGGATAACCGTACTCGAACGCTATTGTCCCTTTTGGGTGTTACTATCGGTATTATGACTATCATCGGTGTGCTATCAGCCGTGGATACGCTCCGCGATAATCTGGAGGAGTCTGTGCGTAAAATAGGTAGCCGCGTTTTGTACATTGAAAAATGGCCTTGGGATGGCGGCCCGGACTTTCCCTGGTGGAAGTATGTGAATCGTCCGGAACCTAAATATGGCGATTTCGAGGCGATGAAAGCACGTATGACAACGGCTGAAGAGGTTGCTTATTCGATCAATATTGGTGACGTGACCGCGAAATACAAAAATAACTCGGCGTCAAACGTCAGCATCGTTGGTGCAACGCATGGCATTTTGACAATTGGAAATCTTGATATTGTTGATGGCCGATATTTTTCGGAACAAGAGTCGCGGGCGGGAACAAACAGTGTCATTTTAGGGGCAACCATTGCCGAAGGACTATTTCCGGTAGAAGAGCCTATTGGTAAATACGTAACGCTTATGGGACGGAAATTGCAGGTCATTGGTGTGTTGAAAAAAGAAGGCTCTGGTATTTTAATAGACGTCTCTAATGATGATGTGGCCTATATTCCTTTTAGCCTAGCTAGAAATATGGTGAACTTCGAAAATTACTCGCCAAGTATCTCCATTGAAGTGAAGCCGAATATAACGCTGGAAGAGGCAGAAAGTGAGTTGATCGGGATTATGCGGTCGATAAGACGTTTACCACCAACGCGTGAAGATGATTTTTCCGTAAATAAAACAACACTCATTACGGCGCAGCTCGATCAGATGTTTGCCGTAATTAACCTGGCCGGTTTTTCTATTGGTATCTTTTCTATTTTGGTAGGCGGTTTTGGTATAGCAAATATCATGTTTGTCAGTGTCCGCGAGCGAACAAACCTTATCGGTATACAAAAGGCGCTGGGTGCAAAACAATTTTTTATACTTTCCCAATTTCTGATAGAAAGCATCTTGCTCTGCCTGATTGGTGGCGCAATGGGCTTACTCTGTGTTTATGGTTTGGCTGCACTTGTTCAGGCGCTATTAGACTTCAAAGTCATTGTTAGTATGCAGATGGTGATTTTAACGACTACTCTATCAACTGTAATTGGTTTAGTCGCCGGAATAGTGCCCGCTATTAATGCGGCTTCAATGGATCCGGTAGAAGCCATACGGAGTAAATAAGTAGCGTTTCAATGACAGACTAGTTTTTTATTTCACTTTTGCGTTCGGCATTACTCGAAAATTATTGTATTTTAATTCCAGTAAAATTAAATGCAAACTATTAATAAAAGAGTAGATTATGGCTGAATTAGACAAAAAAGAAGAACTTGCTTCAGAAATCCTCACGGAGGAATCTTTGGATAATATACACCACGTTAATAACCCCGTCCTTGATGTACCTGCAATTGAGAAGAAATACTTGGGAACGCCGACATCCTATGTGAAAGATAGCAATAGATTTATTTTTACAGATGGAAAAGCAAGCGTTGAAATAAAGGTTTTTTCCGATGAGATTATCCGCGTCCGGTTAGCTCCACAAGGCTCCTTTCTTGACGATTTTTCCTATGCGATAAAGAAGGATCTTGATATTCACCCTACATCATTTTCATTGGAAGAGACAGCAGATGCCTATCTTTTGAAGACCAGCCTAGTTGTTTGTAGACTGCAGAAAGCAGATTTCCGTGTGGCATTTGAAGATGTGCAAGGTAAGGTTTTCAATGAGGATCACAAACCAATGCATTGGGAAGAAAACGTGGACTACGGCGGCTACTATGTGTATTGTACTAAGACGACGCCCGATGACGAAGTTTTTTTCGGTCTTGGAGATAAATCATCCAACTTAAATTTAAGGGGTCGTCGTTTCAGTAACTGGAACTCCGACACTTATGGATTTGCCTTTAACCAAGATCCGTTATATAAAACTATTCCGTTTTACATCGGCGTGACCGCTGGCGACGCTTATGGAATATTTTTCGATAATACATTTAAAACTTATTTCGATTTCGCTGCCGAAGAAAACGACAAGACGAGCTATTGGTCGGAGGGAGGAGAGATGCAGTATTATTATATACACGGGCCGCAGATGATGGACGTGGTAAAGCGTTACCACGAACTAACGGGCACTCACTTTATGCCGCCGCTCTGGGCCATTGGATACCATCAGTGCCGTTGGAGTTACTACCCGGAATCTAATGTTCGCGAAATAGCCAAACAATTTAGGAAAAGACAAATCCCTTGTGATGCCCTTTACCTTGATATTGACTACATGGACGGATACCGTTGCTTTACCTGGAATAAACGCTATTTTCCCGATCCCAAAAAGATGATCGCTGATTTAGCGGCCGATGGCTTTAAGACGGTCGTCATGATTGATCCCGGAATTAAGGTTGATGAGGACTATTGGGTATTTCAGGAGGGCAAAGAGAATAAGTATTTCTGCCGGCGGGGCGATGACTACTTTATGGAAGGCTATGTGTGGCCTGGGCGTTGCCAATTTCCGGATTATACGAACCCGAAGGTGCGCGAGTGGTGGGGTACCTTGTATCGTGGGCTCGTTGAAGATGGTGTTGCTGGTGTTTGGAATGATATGAATGAACCTGCCGTTTTCGGACGAGGTACGTTCCCGGGCGATGTTCGTCATCATTATGAAGGTTACCGCGGCTCCCATCGAAAAGCGCATAACATTTACGGTATGCAAATGGTGCGATCTACTTATGATGGTCTTAAAAAGCTGCAACGCAATAAGCGCCCTTTCACCATCACGCGGGCGGCCTACGCTGGTACGCAGCGCTACTCGTCTGTATGGACAGGCGATAATATTGCCACTTGGGAACACCTTCGCATCGGTATCTTGCAATTGCAGCGACTCTCCGTATCAGGCCTTTCGTTTTGTGGTACTGATATTGGCGGTTTCACGGGCGAGCCTGATGGAGAGCTGTACACCAGGTGGATGCAATTCGGCGTTTTTTCACCGTTCATGCGGGTGCATTCAGCTGGCGATACGCGCGACCGGGAACCTTGGAGCTTTGGCCCCGAATGGGAAGCGATCTGCAAAAGCTTTATAGAACTGCGTTACAAACTGCTGCCGTATATTTACAGTGCATTTTGGCGACAACATAAATACCGCGAACCAATATTAAGACCTATCGCTATGTTGGAACAAAAAAAGATGCAAAATCTGCAGCGAGAGGAGGAGTTCGCCTTTGGTCATCATATTTTGGTGTCGCCGGTCCTAAACCCTGGTCAACAATCCAAAATCGTTTATCTACCGGAAGGCGATTGGTATTACTATTTTGATAACACAATTTATGCGGGAGGTAAGGAGCATCAAATAGATACACCGCTGGAGAAAATGCCTATTTTCGTTCGCGCAGGAAGCGTTATTCCGGAGTATCCAGTGATGCAATATACAGGCGAAAAAAATATCGATTGCCTTCGTTTAAATGTGTATTACGGGGAAGGTCGTCAGGATTCTGATGTCTACATTGACCATGGAGAAACCTTTGCCTACGAGCAAAGTGTGTATAGCGAGAAACATTTCATTGTGGAAGGAGGCAAGCAAAGTTTAATCGTGACACAAAACCAGGAAGGACTGTACAACGAGCGGTTTGATACCTACAAAATTTATTTGATCGGCGTCCCGTTTGACGTGAACAAAATCGAGGTCGATGGTGTTATAGTACATATAACGATGGATGAAGATAACTCGCCTTATTTTTCCGTAGAAAAGGAATTTAGAAAATTAACGATTGGATAACAATAAAACATAATGAGCGAAACGGTAGGAGTTTATTCTTTATTTACGGAGTTCGATATTAGCCTGTTTCGGTCAGGAAAACATTTTAAACTTTATGAAAAGCTTGGCTCCCATTGCCTTACACATGAAGGGGAGCGGGGCGTGTATTTTGCCGTTTGGGCACCAAATGCACAAGCAGTTTCCGTTATAGGAAATTTTAATGGTTGGAACTCAACGAGTCATCACCTGCATGTGCGCTGGGATAGCAGTGGAATTTGGGAAGGTTTCATACCAGGTCTGGAATCGGGTGAAGTGTATAAATACCATATCCTATCAAACACAGGCGAAATTCTCCAAAAAGCAGATCCCTTTGCGCTATGCAATGAAACGCCTCCCCGAACTGCCTCCGTTGTAGCCAACACTTGGTACGAATGGGACGACACTTCATGGATGCAGAACCGTAAGGCAACGAACGCGCTAGATCGTCCCTTTTCAGTTTATGAGATGCACATAGGCTCTTGGGCAAGAGATGCCGAAGAACCTGATCGTTTTTTAAGCTATCGGGAAATAGCTGATCGATTAGTGCCCTATATCAAAGAAATGGGATTTACCCATGTGGAATTTATGCCTGTTATGGAGCATCCGTATTATCCTTCCTGGGGATACCAGATAACTGGATATTTCGCGGCCTCTTCACGTTATGGCAGTGCGCAAGATCTGATGTTCCTGATCGAACAACTTCACCAAAATGATATCGGCGTGATTCTTGACTGGGTGCCTTCACACTTTCCCGGCGATGCGCATGGACTATACCGTTTCGACGGATCCCATCTCTTTGAACATGAAGATCCGCGAAAAGGCTATCACCCAGATTGGAAGTCGTATATCTTTAACTATGGGCGAAACGAGGTGCGCTCTTTCTTGATATCTAATGCGTTCTTTTGGTTGGAAAGGTATCATATCGATGGTTTACGTGTCGATGCAGTAGCATCGATGCTTTATCTCGACTATTCACGCGAGGAGGGGCAGTGGGAACCAAATATCTACGGCGGACGTGAAAATTTGGAAGCCGTGCACTTTTTCCGAGAATTTAATGAGGCTGTGTATAGCCATTTTCCAGATGTGCAAACAATTGCGGAGGAGTCTACCTCTTGGCCTGGTGTGACTACACCTACTTTCTCCAATGGATTGGGATTTGGAATGAAATGGATGATGGGGTGGATGCATGACACACTGAATTATTTTAAGGAAGACCCCATCAATAGGAAATATCACCACCAGCATATGACCTTTGCAACGGTGTATGGTTTTCATGAGAACTTTATGCTTCCCCTATCCCATGATGAGGTGGTGTATGGCAAACAATCCATGATCTATAAAATGCCTGGCGACGAATGGCAAAAATTTGCAAATCTAAGGGCGCTTTATTTATACATGTACACGTTTATCGGTACGAAGTTACTTTTTATGGGCGGCGAGTTTGCACAAACTGCTGAGTGGAATGTTAATCAATCGCTAGACTGGCACTTGACGCAATATGCGCCCCATAGCGGAATGCAGAAATTCGTAAAAGCGCTGAATGCGCTTTACCGGTCTGAGCCTGCCCTATATGAAAAAGGGTTTAGTAATGAAGGCTTCCAGTGGATTGAACTAGGAGATCAGGAAAATAGCATATTTGTTTATTTACGTCGTGGGCATGACGAAGAAAACGACGTTTTGGTTGTGGTTAATCTGACGCCTGTGCTGCGTGAATACCGAATGGCTGTGCCATCTCCTGGAACTTGGCAAGTCATCCTTAACTCGGACGATCTCAAATTCTATGGAAGCGGATCGCAGCAAGGAAATGTTGAATCGGACGCTATTTCATGGATGAATTTTGATAATTCTATACAAGTAAATTTACCGCCTCTAGGAGGTTTAGTTTTAAAACGAGTTTAAGATGCATGTGATACATTTAAGTGTGGAGTGTTTTCCACTTGCTAAAGTTGGTGGCCTGGCGGATGTTGTTGGTGCTTTACCGCGTTACCAGCGGAAGTCTGGTGTAGATGCTTGGGTGGTAAGTCCATTTTACGACAAGCCATTTACCAAGGATCGAAAATTTCAACTTATCCATGCGGGAACGTTCGTCCAAGGTGGGGAAACGTTAGCATATGAAGTTTTGAAAGAAAAAAAAGATCCATTAGGTTTTCCTTTGTATTTGATTCGTATCCCAGGTAAATTAGATCGGGAGGAAGTGTATTGCTATCCCGACGAAGCGGAGCAATGGATTGCTTTTCAGCATGCATTTTTACGTTGGGTTACCGATGCTGGTATTATACCGGATGTCGTTAATTGTCATGACCATCATGTAGGGCTTATTCCATTTTTAATGAAACATGCGGTTGACTTTAATCAGCTTGCTGACGTGAAGACGTTATTTACGATTCATAATGGGCAGTATCAAGGTTGGATGACTTGGGATAAAGGGGCACTACTTCCCGCATTTGATACGTGGAAATGGGGTTTGTTGGATTGGGACGGCTTGATAAATCCCTTTGCTGCTGCCGTAAAATGTTGTGATGCCTTTTCCACGGTAAGCGAAGGATACCTGCAGGAGCTATTCGTGCAAGCAAACGGCTTAGAGGGGCTATTTCAAACGGAGGCGTACAAAGGCGTAGGTATTGTCAACGGTATTGATGACGAATACTGGAATCCAGAATTGGATAACCAAATCTCAAAAACGTATAAAAAATCGTCGGTGAAATCCGGCAAAAAATCGAACAAGAAAGCGTTTTGTGATGCAGTAGGCTTAAACAGCAATCTGCCATTATTAGCTTTTATAGGACGTTTTGCGCAGGAAAAGGGAGCCGATTTGTTGCCGGCTATAATCAGCAATATTTTTTCTAGGCTTGAAGATAAAATATGTATATTTATACTGGGATCTGGCGATGAGGCTGTCGAAACAACACTGAAGGAGCTGCAAGATCAATATCCTCGACGACTGGCAACGTTTATCGGGTATAATGAACAGCTGGCGCATCAAGTATATGCATCGGCAGATTTACTGCTTATGCCATCACGTGTTGAACCATGTGGATTAAACCAGCTTTATGCGCTGAAATACGGCACTATACCAATCGTACATGCCGTTGGTGGCCTGAAAGACACGGTAATTGATTTGGAAGAGCAGGGTGGTTATGGCTTTCTCTTCGCTGCAGCAGAACCAGAAGCGGCGGTCGAAAGCGTCGCTCGGGCTGTAAATACATTAACAGACGCCAGCATGCTGCAAAAAGTAAGGCAGAAGGCAATGTCACTCGATTTCTCTTGGGATAAATCAGCAAATAAATACATACAATTGTATGACCAATTATAAGTTTTAGCTATGGCACACAAAGTAGTATCCATCGTATTGGGTGGCGGACGTGGAACTCGTCTCTCCCCCCTGACAGAACAGCGCTCGAAGCCAGCTGTACCTATCGCCGGAAAATATCGTTTGGTCGATATTCCTATCTCGAACTGTCTCAATTCCGGGTATAATAAGATATTTGTACTTACGCAATTCAATTCTGCGTCCTTGAACAAGCATATCAAAAACTCGTACAACTTCAGCATCTTTAGCAAAGGCTTTGTCGATATCTTGGCGGCAGAACAGACCGTTGAAGGGGATCGTTGGTTTGAAGGAACTGCAGATGCGGTGCGGCGTACGCAGAAAAATCTCCTTAATGTGGATTATGATTACGTGCTTATTTTATCTGGAGACCAACTTTACCAGATGGATTATTCCCAACTCATCGATTTTCATGTCGATAACGGGAGTGATGTGACGATCGCTACTATACCTGTCAATGCAAAAGATGCTACCGCTTTTGGGATACTAAAAGCAAATGAAGAGAATGAGATTGTATCGTTTACGGAGAAACCGGATAGTCAGGAAGTGCTAAATTGGTCATCGGAAGTGTCTGACGACATGGAAAAACAAGGACGACGTTACTTAGCATCTATGGGAATTTACGTGTTCTCTAAAGGGATATTGAAAGACTTGCTGACAGACAATCCTGGGATGGATTTTGGTAAGGAAATTATTCCTGATGCCATTGAAACTAAAAAAGTGTTAAGCTATCAATTTGATGGATATTGGACAGATATTGGTACGATAAAGTCGTTCTTCGATGCAAATATTGGTTTGACCGATGATATTCCCGACTTTAACTTATTTAATGAAACTGTCTTTACCAGAGCGCGTATGCTCCCGCCATCAAAGATATCAGGTACGACGCTTAACAATACAATTGTTTCCGACGGCTGCATTCTAAATGGCGATAAGTTGGAACGTTCGGTCATAGGAATCCGCTCGCGTATCGGAAAAGGAACGGTCATAAAAGCGACTTATATGATGGGTATTGACTACTATGAGCCGTTAGAAGACGTGCTGACGCTCGGGACTACTCAACAACCGCCACCGGTAGGCGTGGGGGAGCGTTGCTATATCGAAAATGCCATTTTGGACAAAAATTGCCGAATAGGTAACGATGTGCGCATTAAGGGTGGTCTACACCTGGAAGATGGAGATTATGAAACGCATACTATTCAGGACGGCGTTGTCGTGGTTAAGAAAAATGCCATCATATCAAATGGAACACGGATTGGCTGTTAGCAGGCATGGAAGTGCAAACTTCATCGTATAAAAAATGGCTACTATGTTCAATCATAGTAGCCATTTTTTATTAATAGTCTAAAGTGCGTAGGCTGTTCCTAAACAAAATTACCTAAAGCTTCTTTCATTCTTCGCAAGGCTTCTTTTAAATTTTCATCTGACGCCGCATAGGATAAGCGGATATAGTTGTCATTCCCGAAAGAATCACCACCTACTGTGGCAATATGGCCTTCGTTGAGCAAATATAAGGCTAAATCTGCAGAGCCTTTAATAACATTACCCTGGCTGTCTTTTTTACCGAAAAATGAACTTACTTCAGGAAAAAAGTAGAAAGCGCCTTCCGGCAAATTCGTCTTTACACCCGGAATGTCATTTAAAAGATCGTAAACCAATTGACGACGACGTACAAACGCTTCTTTCATCGCTTGCACACTTTCCAACCCGTCGTTGTAGGCTACGATTCCCGCGCGTTGCGCTATCGAGCAGGTACCAGAAGTAGTTTGTCCCTGCAGCTTATCATTGGCGGCAGCGATTTCTTTATTTGCTGCGATATAACCCAAACGCCAGCCGGTCATTGCAAATGCTTTGGAAAAACCGTTGACGATAATAACACGGTCTTTAATGCTGTCAAACTGTGCAATGGACTCATGTTTATCCACAAAATTTATATGCTCATAAATTTCATCGGAAAGAATAAAGATATTAGGATGCTTCTCGAAAACCTTTGCTAAGCCCTCCAACTCCTCTTTGCTGTACACCGAACCTGTCGGGTTGCAAGGAGATGAAAACATAAACAATTTTGTCTTCGGCGTAATCGCTGCTTCAAGTTGTGCCGGTGTAATTTTAAAATCAGACTCGATATCCGTATTGATAAAAACAGATTTTCCTTCTGCTAAAACAACCATTTCCGAATAAGATACCCAATATGGGGTAGGGATAATAACCTCATCCCCCGGATTGATAAGCGTTAGAATAACATTCGATAAGGATTGTTTTGCACCTGTAGATACTACAATTTGCGAGGGCTCATAATCTAGTCCGTTTTCGTTTTTAAGTTTATCCACTATTGCTTGACGTAGCTCAGGATACCCCGGTACAGGAGAGTAGCGCGTGAAATTGTCATCCAACGCTTTTTTTGCCGCAGCTTTTACGTTGTCCGGGGTGTTGAAATCTGGCTCACCTACGCTCAAACTGATTACGTTAATGCCTTTTGAAGCTAACTCTCGGCCCAGCTTGGTCATCTTAAGCGTTGCCGATTCGGATAAATTATTGATCCTATCTGATAAATATGGTGTCGTACTCATGATAATACAAATATATTACATACTCTTCATTAATCACATCCAAATATTGATAAAAACGAAATCAGATGTCGAAAAATCAAAAAAATTATTAACATATTTAGGTGTGGTGGAGGTATAGCCTTTTTCAAGTAAATTTGCCAAATGAAATTAAAATTCGACGGCTTTATACTTGCTTTACTATTCTTTATTGTTCTTGCGTATTTCTTTCCACAGCTTCATCGCTGGGAAAACGGTGAGGTCCTGGCTTGGATTACATCAATTGGGGTATCACTTATTTTTTTCTTTTACGGTTTAAAGTTAAGTTTTAAGCAGATCAAGGAGGGGCTAAGCAATTGGAGGTTGCACGTTTTTGTGCAGCTAGCAACATTTCTTTTGTTTCCTTTACTCGTTTTGCCTTTCTACCCTTTGATATCGAGTGAGATCCAGCATGATTTTTGGTTATCTTTTTTCTTTCTTGCTGCGCTACCCTCGACGGTATCTTCTTCGGTTGTGATGGTATCCATTGCTCGTGGAAATGTACCCGCAGCCATATTTAACGCCAGTATTTCAGGCTTGATCGGCGTAGTGATTACGCCGCTTTGGATGCAACTGTTTGTAGATTTCGGTCAAATAGAAGTATTAGGCGATGTTTATTGGGGCTTAGTAAAAGAAATTTTGATTCCGGTAATTCTGGGGCTTCTTATTCAGCCTTTACTTGGAAAATGGGCAGCTAGGTATGGTAAGCCATTGAGTTTATTTGATCGGTCAATTATCTTGTTGATTGTTTACGGTAGCTTCGCTGAATCATTCGACAGTGGGGTGTTCGAAACAGTGGGCGTCAAATATATGGTTATGGTACTTGTGGTTGTTATCATACTATTCGTTGTTATTTATGCACTCATCTATTTGCTGTCGAAATCTGTGTTTAAGTTTAATAGGGCGGATACGATTACTGCGCTTTTTTGCGGTTCAAAAAAATCCTTAACACATGGCTCGGTCTTCGGCAAGTTTTTGTTTGTTAATTCGAGCAGTGCGGGGCTTTATTTTTTGCCTCTAATGTTGTTCCATGCCTTCCAGATATTAGTTGTCACGATTATCGCTCAACGCTATAATAAAAGTTTCGAAGAGGCAGAGAAGTGATATTCTTCTCTCTCTCTACTTATAGAGTATATGCAAAATCATAATCTCCTATTACGAGAGGCTTTGTTTATCTCGGAGTAATTTAAATGGTTCATCGCTTTAGGCGTGTTGCTGATTCGTCTGACAGCTTTGAAACAGTTACGATTTAAAAAAAACGCGCATAGATGATTATCCGTGCGCGCTTTTAAAAACGATGTATACGCTAGCTTCCATAAATTTCATTCAGCTCTTTTGCTAGGCGGATACCAGCTTTCAGCAAACATTCTTCCATACGATATTTGAACTTGTAGATGTATTCGTAACGCAAGTTTGCATTTTTCGCCACATCATCATAAATAACATTTGCTAGTTGATGGGATTCATATAGCCACTCTTCCAAGCTACTTTCCGTATACTTTCTATAGTGGGCGGCATTGTAAATATCTAGCACGCGAGCATACTCGGTGTAGCTGTACTTTTCATTATCCACCAAGTCCGAATCCCAAACGCGATGGATATTTGCTTTTCTCCCGAAAAATTCGACCTCAATCTTGTTCCCGCCTAAGTCTTCTGCACGGCTCACATGCATGGGTTGGTGTGCATCAGCCAACAAGTGAACAATAAAGTACAGATTTTGCTGCTGTGCCTTTAGGTCATTGTCCGTTTGTTTTGCTTCCTCCTTAATACGTAGGTAGGATTTGTACAGGTTCTCAGCGGGGGATGCAGCCAAAGCATCAGAAAAGGCTTCATAGCTCAGGTTACCGGCGGTGTTGAGGAAATGGGAATTTCCTGTTCTATTTAAAGCCGGATCCGGGTCTGACTTAATGAAATCTGCCCAATTTGACCAATAGGCCAATTTTTGGTTACCGATAAGCTTCTGTATATTTTTTTTTGCTTTTTTATTGAGGTGGTTCTCCGCAATTTCCGCGATCACGCGATGTCCTGTCATGCCCCATGCGGCCGCCCATTGATGTTGTAAAAATAGAATGCAAACGAAAGCAAGTCTTAAAAAATTCTTCATGCGAGTTGTTTTTAAACGTCCGCACAAAGGTAAGGAAAGCAAGTTGATCCTTTGAGCTATATCATTTAAAAATTTCAAATCCATATTTGGCCGTAGACCAGAAGCGATCCAATGCGATAATTCTCGGTTTAAAAAACGAAATTAGCGTTGGCCAATCCGATTGATTAAAGATGGACGCTTCCCCCCCCATAGATAGGCTAACGCGCGCTATTTCTTTCCCATACATATCCTGATGCACGTCTTCCCAGATCCATTCCTCGTCAAGCTCAGCGTGTAAAATGGCTTTGTAGGCTAACAGTTGCTCATACATCAGGGCTCGTATTCCCTCATCAGGGTGACTTACCTCTATACCAATGCGGGCAGACTTGCCCTCCGCCTCCATGCGGAAATACAAATGCTTAATCCCTGTTTTGTAGTTTATCCAATTTATCTTCGTGCCTTCTTCGCCGGGCACCAAACTCATAAACTGACCAAAGCTTGTCCAAAATTTTTCTTTTAATTTCTTTACTTCTTCTCGGCTGTACAAAGTCTTCTCTTTTACTTTTTTTTCAAAACTATCAAATTCAAACCAAACTTTTGCATGCGCTATACTGTTTACTGAGCATGATGGATCGTAAAAAATCATTGTTGCTTCTTACTGCTGTAGCGGCAGGGACAACACTCTACAATCTTTTGAAACCAGTGAAGTCAAACGTTCCTGTTGTACAAAGATTTGAGAAAGAAAAATATTTAGGGGACTGGTATGAAATCGCACGACTGGATTTTTTCTGGGAAAAGAACCTAAAGAATGTTATGGCTTCGTATGCACTTAACGATGATATGAGCATCCGCGTAATAAACCAAGGCTATGACGAAGTAAAAGAAAAATATAAACAGAGTAGGGGTAAAGCAGTATTTGTACGTAATGAAGATGAAGGGGCGCTCAAAGTATCATTTTTCGGACCATTTTATGCTGGTTACAACGTTGTCATGATTGACGAAGATTATCAACATGCATTGATTTTTGGTCAGAATTTAGACTACATGTGGTTGCTATCTCGCGAGAAGAATATGCCTGAAGAGATTAAAGATAAATATTTAGCATATGCCCAAAGGTGCGGCTACGCAATTGAAAAACTGGTTTGGACGAAGCAGGATTAAAAAGTTCGATGGTAAAATATCATAACTCGGAAGTACACAAAAAAAGCCTGGCGCATACCAGGCTTTTGTGGAGAATATCGGAGTCGAACCGATGACCTTTTGGCTGCCAGCCAAACGCTCTAGCCAGCTGAGCTAATCCCCCTTTTTTTTTAAAATCAAGCAAATATAGGATTTAAAACGGAATAATCAATTGTACGATCTGAAATAATTAGTGTCGCGATTTCTTCCAAATCCTCAGCAGAAATGCGGTTTCCCATACCGGCATTAAATGCCTTACTAAGTATCAACGCTGTATCCATTCGTTCTGATTCTTTGATCAGGTCTGAACCTTGATAAAAGTTAATCAAGGACGTGGAAAAGGAAACAAAGATATCAAATGAAAATCCTTGTTCATGCTGTATAGCATAACGCATAAACTTTTCGAAGTCTTGGATGGCCAATTCTGTTCTTTGTACAGTCATACAGCAAAAATAGTTTTTCAGCACATAAAAACAGCAACGAATATGTTCAAAAGAACATATTTATCGTACACTCAACGTATCCGTTCGTGCATCCGTTGTTGAGTTTCCATTACAGCCTTTACCAAACACTACCCATAGCGCGACGATAAAAACAAGTATTAACAGCCACCAAATCCCTTTGTTCTTCGTGGTCTTTTTTACGGACTCCGACGTATGCAGGGGTGCTTGTTCTGTAATGCTGTGTTGCGGCGGCGAGGTATGCGTTGGATCAACAATGGCATCGGCAGGTGTTGCAGGTGGCATGCTGTTGTGAAAGCCTGCGTCGCCATGTGTATCTATTAATACTGGCGTCAGGTCTGCCGGGACTTGTGCCACGAAATCATCCTGATTACTGTCCAATAAACCCTTGACATAGTCTACATCCCAATGCTGTCCCCCCTTCGTGAGTGCAGAAAATATAGCCGGAAGTGCGGCAGCGAATAACGTTTGCACATTTTCGCCGTCGATACCTAAGTAATTATGTAAGCTATCACTTATGTATGCGGAATTATTCGCGGTAATATCGTCCAGCAACTCATGCGGAGCGGCAGTGGAGTGCGCAAAATCGGTAGAAGGAACCTGCGAATCTTGGATTGCGAAGGTAGTTTCTGCTTTGGTAAGAATATTTTGCAACTGCGATTTATCTTTACGCTGAAGTGCAACAAGCACGATAGGTATGATGGCATCCAAACTTTGATCGACCCGCAGCGGGGTTTCTCCCATATTGTTTGCAAGGGCGTGTCTTTTGTCATCCTGAAAAATGCTTTTTACAGCAGTGATTAACGAATTATTCATAGTCGTCTTTTTATCTTTTCAGAGAAGGAACAATTCGCTCTACCTTTTGTTTTCGCATTTGCGATCCGTACTTAACACTGAGTTTATATAAAGACTTTATCTTTGCAGACACAAATTAGATAAAATGAAGAAGAGCGTATTTTTATTATTCCTGTTATTTGCGACATCGAGTGCCTTGTTTTCCCAACAAAAACCCAAGTATATTTTCTTTATGATTGGCGACGGAATGGGGCTGAACCAAATAAATTTGACAGAGGTATTTCTAGCTGCGGAAGCTGATCGAAATACCGTGTTTCCCTTGGTGTTCTCTACGTTTCCGCATGCTACTTTTGCTACTTCATACTCCCTTTCCCATGGCGTTACAGATTCTGCAGCTGGCGGAACGGCACTTGCTGTGGGGAAAAAAACAAAAAATGGAGTTGTTGCCATGGATAGCAGCGGTACAATAGCTTACAAGAGTATTGCGTATGCAGCTAAAGAAGCTGGTATGAAAGTCGGCATAACAACCTCCGTTAGTATAGATCATGCAACACCAGCATCATTCTACGCAAAGCAACCTAACCGCGGTCGTTATTACGAGATAGGGCTTGATCTTATTGCTTCCAATTTCGATTTCTTCGGAGGCTCAGGATTTTTGAGTCCAGATAAAAATTCCGAGAAGAAGTCTGCTCCTTCGCTGTTTCCTAAGTTCAAGGAGGCCGGTTACAAGTTAGCGTATGGCCTTGATGACTTCAATACCCTAAAGGGTAAAGCAGATAAGATCATTTTGATGGGTGCTAAAGGCTCTGACAGTGAGTCGTTGAAATATGCTATTGATCAGCAGCCATCAGATCTGACTTTGGAACAGATCACACAGTCCGCTATAGCGTCCCTCGAAGGCAATGAAAAAGGATTTTTCCTAATGGTTGAAGGTGGAAAAATTGATTGGGCATCGCACGCTAACGACGCGACAACAACGATCCGTGAAATGCTTGACTTTAATAAGGCGGTAAAGCGTGTTTATGAATTCTACAAACAGCATCCTGAGGAAACACTTATTATCGTTACCGCTGACCATGAGACAGGCGGCGTAGCTATTGGAAATGGTGGCAGCAGACTCCATACGAAATTATTGGCCAACCAGCGCATTTCACAAGGTGAACTTTCTAAACGTATTGCAGTATTGAGAAACGCAAAACAACGTGCGAGTTGGGACGATGTGAAAACTCTTTTAGGCGAAAACGTAGGTCTTTTTAGCAAAGTCAAGGTAAGTCAAGAGGAAGAGGCTTTGCTCGTGGATATATACGAGAAGAGCTTTGTAAAGCACGAAGAGGAGACTACGAAAAGTCTTTATGCTACGGATGATCGATTGGCAAGCGAGGCGATCAAAATTTTAAACAAAGCTGGGTCTATCAGTTGGGCATCCGGCAATCATTCGGCAGCCTATATTCCTGTATTTGCCGTTGGGGTTGGGTCAGAACGTTTTTCCCATAAGATGGAAAATACCGATATCCCTAAAAAGTTAGCTGAAATCACAGGTTTTGTTATTGAATAAGCTTCTTTAAAAACAATGGACGCCACCTGTGAAATTTTACAGGTGGCGTTTGATGTTAAAATGGAAGATCTTCATCTTGGTCTTCGCGATCTTCCACGCTTACTTTTTGACCGTTGTTGCTGCTGTTTAGCGCCATAAACTGGCTCACTCGAATTTCACAGGACTCCCGCTTGATGCCATTTACATCGACGTATTCCTGGTACGTTAGCGACCCTTGCACGAGTAGGCGCGTGCCCTTTTTAGCGTGCTTTTCCAGTTTTTCAGTGAGTTTTCCCCAAAATACCAGATTATGCCAATAGGTGATCTCAAGCCATTCGCCCTGCGCATTCTTTGTGTACTCATTTGTGGCAAACCGGACATTTGAAACCTTTGTCCCATTATTGGTAGATTTTACCTCCGCATTGGCACCTAAGCGCCCGATAAGTTGTACAGAATTAATTAGCATGTTCATAATTGTAAATTTTAATTGTAAATATGTATTTCTTATGTTAAATTTATATCGCATCATTCTTTAGCTCACGATGTAAAATTGCATCGGTTGGCGAAAGCGAATCGGTAGTTAATCAATTATAGACGTTTATAAGCGATTGTAAACGATTAAAACGGGTAATGAATTATGGAAAAGAAATTTTGCTTAGCGTGTAGTGCGCTTATCCGCGGAAGGTCAGACAAAAGGTTTTGTGACGATGGCTGTAGAAATGCACATAATAACAAGATAAATAGCGCACCTAACAATTTTGTTCGACATATTAATACAACTCTTAGAAGAAATAGACGGATACTGGAGGGTCTTCTAGGGAATGAAAAAATTCTTAAAATTTCACGTGAAAATTTATTGAAGACCGGCTTAGATATGGATTACTTTACCAACCAGCTTTGCAATGCAAAAGGTCAGGTGTATTTCTTTGTCTATGAATTTGGCTATTTATCTATCGAGCGAGACCACTTTTTACTCGTCAGACAGCAACTGCCGCTTTCCGTCTCCTAGACGCATCACAGCCCTGAATTTCTTCGATGGATTTGACATGTACTCCGTCCGGCAAATTATCTGGCAACGGGAAGGTGAAAAATTGTGCCATGGCGTTCGCGATGTTAGAAAAGATCAGCTTTTCCAGCTTACACGATTAAAACAATAAAGCAATATGATGCTGGGGAAAAATTACTTTGGCAATATGGGTTTAGCTATTTATTTTCGATAGCTGACTGGTTTATTTTTTATTGCGTGCTGAAACACGGATAGCTTATATGAGTCATGTGGATGTCGTTTTTAACAGAACTGCATTATTTTAATTGACCTAATTATATTTTCTCGTGATCTTTGCGCGCGACACGGTTTGTAGGATCTTTACAGAGCAGACACGTATCGCACTATTGGAAAATTAAAATTAATAGAAATGACATTGATAGATGGTTTAAATTGGAGACATGCAACCAAGGCTTACGATACGACAAAAAAAGTAAGTCAGGAAGATTTAAATAAGATAGTCGAGGCTGCAAGGCTTGCTCCAAGCTCTTCAGGGTTACAACCTTTTCGTTTGGCAGTGATAGCAGATCAGGGAATAAAAAATCAGTTGGCAGAAGGAGCTTTTAATCCGGAGTGTATGCGGGAGTGTTCGCATGTGTTGGTATTTGCCGCCTGGGATGAATATACGGAAGAGCGTATTGATACAATATATAATAAAACGACGGACGAGCGGGATATGCCCCGTGGTAGGTTTGATCGTTACACAGACATGATCAAGAATATGTACGCGCAGCAAACTAGCGAAGAGCATTTTACGCATGCGGCTAAGCAGGCGTATATTGCTTTCGGTCTTGCGCTCGCGCAAGCCGCCGAATTGCGTATAGACTCTACGCCAGCTGAAGGATTTGACAACGAAGTCGTAGACAACGTACTGCAACTAAAAGAAAAAGGATTGCGTAGTGTGCTGGTTCTGTATCTGGGCTATCGGGATGAAGAGCGAGATTGGCTGGCGCCGATGAAGAAGGTGCGTAACGACATAGCAGATTTTGTATTAACCTATTAAACTAAGAGGGAGCAATTGCTCCCCCTTGTTTTTTAAAGCTCTAAATGATTATTCTTAGCGAGTTAGACAGCAATTATCAACAACAATGTATTTCCCGCGGAATTGCTAGCCTTCGAGCTCCATTATCTCTTCTGCTAATGTTTCCCATTGCTGCTGGAATTTTTCCAATGTAGCTTTATCAGAGTTATACGCCCTTGTTACCTCTTGAAGTTTGTTTGCATCGGAGTACACTTCCTCTTTGGCGAGTTGAGATTCCAAATCCTTTACGCGTAAGGTGCTGTCACCGATCTTTTGCTCTAAACCCGACAATTCTTTATGCTTACGCTGAAGTACACGATTTTTGTCGTCTTCCAGTGGCGCTTTCTCTTTTTTAGGTTCTTCCTTTACCGTTTTTTTCTCCGGTTTAGCATCGGGTTTTACTACCCGTTTGGCATTCCATAGTTCGTATTCTTCGTAAGTGCCTGGATACTCTTTTATCTCTTTATCTTCAATAAACCAAATTTTGTTCGCCACGTGGTCCAGGAAATATCGATCATGGGACACGACGATCAAGGTACCTTCATATTGTTGAAGCGCTTGGATAAGAATATTTACGGATGCCATATCCAAGTGATTGGTAGGCTCATCCAGCACCAAGAAGTTCGCATCAGCGGTCAACGCTTTCGCAAGTGCTACCCGAGATTTCTCACCACCAGAAAGCACTTTGATTTTTTTAAACACATCATCGCCCGTAAATAAGAAACAGCCTAAGATAGAACGAAGTTCCGTTTCCGTATGCTTTGGCGCAAACGCAACTAATTCCTGTAACAGATTGTTTTCCAGGTGCAGCGCTTCGAGCTGATGCTGAGCAAAAAATGTTTGCGATACGTTGTGGCCTTTCGTGCTGCTACCTTTGTAGTCGTGGTCGGCATCTGCCACAATGCGTAACAAGGTAGACTTTCCCTTTCCGTTAGCTCCGATGAGAGCGATCTTATCGCCTTTTTCAATGATAGCACCCGTATCTTCCAAGATGTCAAGGTTGGGATACGATTTGGAGAGGTGTTCCAACGTAACTACATGCCTGCCGGATGGCTTAGAGAACTTGAAGCTGAAATTTACCGATGGGTTATCGTCATCTACATCATCTATCTTTTCCATACGGTCTAACGCTTTGATACGTGACTGTACCATTTTTGCTTTGCTGGCTTTCGCGCGGAAACGCTCAATTAGCTTTTCTTCTTGCTTTATTTTTGCTTGCTGATTCTTAAACTGGTTGCCCTGAATCTCTTCCCGCAGTGATTTCTCTTCAAGATAAAAAGAATAGTTTCCTGCGTAAACAGTCAATTTTCCCTTACGCGATTCCACTGTTTTATTGATGATACGATCAAGAAAATAGCGGTCATGCGATACGATGACAATTGCGCCTTCAAACGCCTGTAGGTAATTTTCAAGCCATTTGATGGAAGGAAGATCCAAGTGATTCGTAGGCTCATCCAAAAGTAAGATATCAGGCGTTTGCAAGAGGATGCGTGCCAGCATAACGCGCATACGCCAACCTCCCGAAAAGGTGGCGAGAGGCCGTTGCTGCTCTTCTTCCGAGAAGCCAAGGCCTGCTAAAATTTCATGCGCACGAAATTCGATACTATAGCCATCTAGCGCTTCAAACTCCATCTGTTTGTCGCTTAATTTGTTGAGAATGTCGTCTGAATAATCGGTTTCTAATTTTTGTAGAAGTACTTCAATCTCTCCATGCAGCTGGTTTTGACGTTCAAATGCTTCCATGGCTACATGGACAATACTTTTATCGGAATGGTAGGATAGCAGATCTTGGTTAAGGTAGCCGATCTTCAGATCTTTTGCCATGGAAATGCTTCCCGAAGTAGGAGAATAGTCACCTACGATTAATTTGAGCAATGTGGATTTTCCGGCGCCATTTGCCCCGATCAAGCCCGCTTTGTCTCCTGGTTTTATATGCCAATTAGCGTCGTCGTACAATGCACGTGACCCAATCTCGAATGTTAAATTGTTAATTGATATCATTTGCTACAAAAGTAATGAATATTTCTGCTTCTTTGGCTACCTTTGCAGATATGTACAAACTAGTCAAACCTTTGTTCTTTTCCATGAATCCGGAGATGGCTCACCATCAAGTAACCGGCGGCTTGCGTAAATTCAATAAAATTTGGGGCTCAAAACAAGTACTGAAAGCGCTCTACAGTGTTGAGGACAAGCGGCTGGAACGTGAAGTGTTTGGTTTGACATTTAAAAATCCTGTAGGCCTCGCCGCTGGCTTTGACAAAAATGCAGAATACATCGAGGAGATGGCGTCTTTGGGCTTCGGGTTTATAGAAATTGGTACCGTTACGCCACGTCCACAGCCTGGTAATGATAAGCCTCGGATGTTTAGGCTGGTTTCCGATGAAGCGCTCATCAACCGTATGGGATTTAACAACCAAGGTGCTGATGTGGCGGCTGGTCGTTTAAAGAAGCTGGCTAACCGGAAGGATTTAATTATTGGTGGAAATATTGGCAAAAACAAGATGACACCCAATGAAGATGCGGTTCAGGACTACATCTATTGCTTTCGCGCACTTTTTGACTATGTAGATTATTTCGTTGTAAATGTAAGTTCTCCAAACACGCCGGGACTTCGTGATTTGCAAGAAAAAGAGCCCTTGAAAAACATACTCAACACACTTCAGCAACTGAATAGGGAGAGGGAGCATCCGAAGCCCATTTTGCTGAAGATAGCGCCAGACCTTAGCAACTCGCAACTAGACGATATCGTTGAAATTGTAGCAGAAACGCAAATAGCAGGCGTCATCGCAACCAATACAACAATTTCTCGCGACGGCTTACAAAGTGAAGCAACGCTTGTTAACGAGATGGGGGGGGTGAGTGGTAAGCCATTAACAAAACGCTCGACGGAAGTTATCAAATATTTGGCAGATCGTTCCAATCGCTCATTTCCAATTATTGGCGTAGGTGGCATACATTCCGCCGAAGATGCAATTGAAAAGTTAAACGCAGGCGCTAGTCTTATTCAGCTATACACGGGCTTTATTTACGAAGGCCCAGCTTTGGTCAGCAAAATATGTAAGGGGTTGCTGCGATAACTTTTTCATCCCTTGATAACTGTTTAGCGAGCGCTTGGCGAAATTAGGCCATTTAATGGTATGTGCTCTAGGCCTTTGATTCTTGCCCTGCCTAACGATTGTAAATGAAAGGCTTCAACTAACCGTGTCCTTACGGTCCGTTTCTTTATACGCGAAGTAGTAGTATACTGTTTTCTATCCCGTAGGATGAGACAAATCCTTAATGCTGTGGAAATTGTACTGCCTTATTGTGAAAAAAACCGATATTTTTTTGTTTAAATGCTTAGTTTAGTTGTAAACTAATTCATGTACCGATGATTGCTTAGCATGCAAATCGCAGATCACATAGCAGAGACTTATCTATGAGAATGATGTTTTTTTCTACGATTATCTACTTCATGGTTGCTTCATATCCGATCGCGAACGTATCAACAGTGAACATCAGCTTGGACACAACGGCTATTGATACGCTACGTATCGAGCCGGTAGAGGTACACGGCTCTGCTGCAAAATTTGCAGATTTAGCATTGTTGGAAGCTGATTACCGTAAATTGTTAGCGAAGAATATGAATACAAATTTTTTATCTGGCGTCGTAATAACGCCAGTTTCTATCGGTCTATCGTTTGACATTTCCTCCCTCTACAGTAAGCTCTCCAAATCGGGGAAGAGCGAGTCTAGACGATTTAATTGGTTAAAGGTGGAAATTTTGGAACGAAAGCTTGATGACTTGTGGTTTTCAATGACCAACAGGTATAGTAGCCTAGATAGCATAAATATAAAGTACTATCAGATTTATTATAGACCTGGAGCAAGTGAATTTCTAACATTATCAGAGGCTGAACAACTTAATTATTTAATCTTCACTTTGAAAAATTACAAAGATTCCGTCAATATAATCAAAGAAATCGTATCATTACCCCAATAAGATTACTCGCTCAGTGCTATGTAAAAATTGTCGATGTTTATAAGATTCACGGCCACTGGGTCTGCGGTATCTATACTTTCGGTAAGCTGCTTGTAGGCTTCAAAGCTTTGACGTTTAAGCATGCTTGACCAAAAAAAGACGATAGTGTATCCGTCCACAGCAGTTTTAATATCATAAATGTTGCTTAAAGCTTGTAAGTGGGGGCTATTTTTATGAAATGTGAACGCTGGTACGGGTGGAAATACATCAAACTCGCCGTTATAATTCCAGTTTAAATTACCCATAAAAAAGCGACCAAACTTACGTTTGATCGCCACTGTTATGGTTTGTTTTAGATAGGTGATTAATCAAACCAAGTTAAGACGTCATCTTTGCTAGGCATAGCGACGTCAAGTTTCATCTTTTTGCGTAATCCGCCCAGATCATTAAATACTTTATTTGGATTGGCTTCTTTTAGCAACTCAATGGTTGTCAAGCCCATTTTCTGCAATACAGGAACCCATTCGGCAGGTACTCCTTCGGCTACGAAATCCTCAACAGATGCTACTTTCGCCAGCTTCTCCGGACGCATTTGCGGGAAGAACAGCACTTCCTGTATCGAAGCGTTGTTCGTTAAGAACATAATCAATCGATCCATGCCTATACCCAAGCCGGAAGTAGGAGGCATCCCATACTCCAGCGCGCGTAGGAAATCCTGATCAATAAACATCGCTTCGTCATCACCTTTTTCGGACAAACGCAACTGGTCTTCAAAACGTTCGCGTTGATCAATTGGGTCATTCAGCTCCGAGTACGCATTAGCAATCTCCTTACCGCATACCATGAGCTCGAAACGCTCCGTAAGTTCTGGATTGTCTCTGTGCTTTTTGGTCAATGGAGACATTTCGATAGGATAGTCTGTAATAAACGTGGGCTGTATATAGTTTCCCTCGCATTTCTCGCCAAAGATCTCATCTATTAACTTGCCTTTTCCCATAGTCTCGTTCACGTCGATGCCCATGCCTTTTGCAGCGGTGCGAATTTCATCTTCTGTTTTCCCTATGATATCAAAACCGGTGAAATCCAAAATGGATTGTGCCATGGTTACACGTTTGTAAGGCGCCTTGAAATCTATAGCATGTTCGCCAAAGGTAGCTTGGGTGGTGCCGTTCACGGATAGCGCACAGTGCTCTAGCAAGCGTTCCGTGAAATTCATCATCCAGTTGTAGTCTTTATAGGCTACGTAAATTTCCATGGCCGTAAACTCCGGGTTGTGGGTTCTGTCCATACCCTCATTACGGAAGTTTTTAGAGAATTCATATACGCCATCAAATCCGCCAACGATGAGTCTTTTTAAATACAGTTCATTAGCGATACGAAGGTAGAGCGGGATATCGAGCGCGTTATGATGCGTAGTGAAAGGCCGTGCTGTTGCACCTCCAGGAATAGATTGCAGGATCGGTGTTTCTACCTCCATGTACCCAGCATCATTGAAAAAATCGCGCATTGCAGTGAACAACTTCGTGCGCTTAATAAAAATATCGCGGTTTTGCGGATTGACGATAAGATCGACGTAGCGCATGCGGTAGCGCTGCTCCGGATCTGTAAATGCGTCATAGGTTTTACCTTCAGCTTCTTTCACGATAGGAAGTGGGCGCAGGGATTTCGTTAAAATAGTTAGTTTTTCAACATGAATCGATATCTCGCCCGTTTGCGTTGTAAAAACATAGCCATCAACACCAACTATATCTCCGATGTCTAAAAGCTTTTTAAATACCGTATTATAAAGTGTTTTATCTTCGCCGGGGCAAAGATCATCACGTTTAACATAGGCTTGCACGCGACCGGTGGAATCTTGAAGTTCCATAAAAGAGGCGCTACCCATTACGCGGCGGCTCATGATGCGGCCGGCTAAGCGAATGCTCTTATAATTTAATTTATCTCTGTCGTAATTTTCTAAGATGTCGGCTGCAGACGCATTGACTTCAAATTCTTCCGCTGGATAAGGATTAATTCCTAGATCGAGTATGGCTTGAAGATTCAGTCGACGCTGTTGTTCCTGTTCGGATAATACAGTACTCATGTATTAATATTTAAAGTGCTAGATAAGAACGCAAAAATAATAAAAAAAGCCAATTTTGCACGCGGGCGTCCAAAAAAAGCCATACGGCCGGCAGTTTCCGAAAGGGCGCTCTATACGTTTTGAAAAGGCTTTTCTCCAGTTTTATCGCATTTTTTTAAAATCACCCTGGTACCTGCTATTACAAACTGTATAATAAAAATGCTAACTTTGTATCGTTTCGAACATCGTGCTGTGCAACTAAAAAATATCACAATTGAGGTGATTATTATTTTGGTTTTTCTGAAAATATAAATTATCTTTGCACCTCGATTGTTGAATATACGTAATCATAAGATAAAATGAAAAAAGATTTGCATCCATCAAACTACAGATTCGTAGTTTTTAAAGATATGTCTAATGACTATGCTTTCTTGACAAAATCATGTGTCGACACTAAAGAGTCAATTACTTGGGAAGATGGTAATGAGTATCCATTAGTAAAATTAGAGATCTCTCATACATCACACCCGTTCTACACAGGTAAAATGAAATTGGTTGATACAGCAGGTCGTATTGACAAATTCCGTAGCCGTTACAACAAGAAGTAATTCGCTTCACAGGCAAAACAACTTTGTCCCGATAAGTTCGCTTATCGGGATTTTTTTATGTAATTTTATCGTCAACTATGTTGGAAGTTGTATTACATGATCGCGCTGCATGGCGGGAACATTTGCTGCCTTTGGTTTACACGCGCCCGGTGAGTGATCTTCGTGTTGGTATTCTTACACTGTGCGAGAAATGGAAACTTAGGCTTTCAAAATCCATCTCTTTTTATACATCTCCCTACCTTCAAAAAAAATTTCCAGCAGCGCCTTTTGCGCATCTTTACCTCGTGATTCGTGGTAATGTACTTCCATCGGAATCCTTGGTCCGCGTAATGGAAGAAATGCCTTCGCAGAGTGTTCTTCTAAATAATGGGCAATGGATTGCTTACAAAGTTGATCATTGGACGGATGAGCCTGACCTTTCCACGTTAAGCCCTATAATTTTCACCGGTGAAATTGCTCGCGTTTGTTTTTTGGAAGATATTTATAAGCTAAATGCTGCCGAGTTGGAAGCAGACTATTCCTTACTTAGTAAAGGCAGAAATTCTGCTGTTTTAGATGATTCAAATCGGGTACTTGGTGATCAAATTTTTGTAGGAACGGATGTGCAGTCGCTTTGTAGCACCTTTAATGCTCAAAGTGGACCAATTTATATCGGTGATGGAGCAATTATCGAAGAGGGGTGCTTTTTGCGAGGGCCTATAGCGATTTGCGCCGGTGCTCGCGTCAAGATGGGTAGCCGTTTATATCCGAATGTGACGATAGGTCCCCACGCTACGATCGCTGGCGAAGTAAATAATAGCGTGCTTTGGGGAAATTGCGCAAAAGGTCACGATGGTTATCTCGGTTGTTCGGTTATTGGTGAAGGCTGTAACATAGGTGCGGGCAGCAGTAACTCCAACCTGCAAAATAATTGGGGGAATGTCTCGGTTTACGATTATCGTAATGCCAGCTATCGCGATACGCAGGCGGCTAAAGTAGGTACCTTCATCGGGGATTATGCCAGCTGTGGTATCAATTCCTCAATCACCACAGGCAATATTATAGGCGTAGGAGCACAGGTTGCAATGTCAAATATTATTCCCAAATTTGTGGCTGACTTTTGCTGGATGACTGATAGAAAAAAGGAAGTCTATCGTTGGCATAAATTTGAACGTATGTTGCGCGATAGATCCGTGATAAAAAAAGAACATCTGGCGGATCTGGACGTTCAGATATTGGGCGAGGTATATCGCCAGAGCGAGTTACACAGACAGAAATATTTAGAAACAGAATAAAATAGATAGTATTATGCGTAAAAACATTGTAGCAGGAAACTGGAAAATGAATCTTGACTATGAGAAAGGCTTAAGTCTTTTTTCAGAAATTGTTAACATGGTGAAAGATGAAGTTGTGGGCAACCAAGAGGTTGTCGTTTGCAGCCCCGCCATTCATTTATACAGTATCGGTAAACTGGCTTCGCCGGTAAGCAATGTCGCCATTGGCGCACAAAATATTCACCAAGCTGAGTCCGGTGCATATACGGGCGAAATATCAGCAAATCAGGTTAAATCGGTCGGTGCTAGCTACGTAATTCTTGGCCACTCCGAGCGCAGGGCTTACTTTGGTGAAACAGAAGCATTGTTGGCAGAGAAAGTAAATGCGGCACTTCAACATGGTTTAGCACCTATTTTCTGTATAGGTGAAACCAAAGACGAACGCGAAAGCGGTAAGTTTTTCGATGTTATCAAAGCGCAATTAGAAGGAGGGGTTTTCCATCTATCGGCAGAGGAATTCGCGAAAGTGGTGCTTGCCTATGAGCCTGTTTGGGCTATCGGAACAGGTTTGACAGCTTCACCTGAACAAGCGCAGGAGGTGCATGCCTTCATTCGCGAGCGTGTATCTGCTCAATATGGCAAAGAGATTGCAGACAATACCACGATTCTATATGGTGGTAGTTGTAACCCCGGCAATGCTAAAGATCTTTTCTCACAAAACGACATCGATGGCGGTTTGATTGGCGGTGCTTCATTGAAGTCTCGTGATTTTCTGGATATCGTGAAGGTGTTTAACGACTAACAATGAGATACTCATCCGTCATTTTTACCTCGTCCAATATGGAAGATTGGCAGAAGGATTTGTTAATTTCCTCCCTGGCCGAGATTGGCTATGACACTTTTGAAGATATTGATCAAGGTTTTGCGGCCTATATTCCTGCCGCAAATCTTGATATTCAGGCATTGGAAACGTTGCTATTAGCCGAGACTGAAGGTTTCGAGGTCGCGTATACGGTGGAGGACGTGGAAGACAAAAACTGGAATACGCTTTGGGAAAGCAATTTCAACGCCATCGTTGTAGATGATTCTTGCTATGTTCGAGCTACATTCCACGAACCGCGACCTGACATGCCCTACGAAATTGTTATTGATCCAAAGATGTCATTCGGCACAGGACATCATCAGACGACGTCTATGATGTTATCTTACATCTTGGAGAACGAGTTTGCACATAAAGACGTGTTGGATATGGGTTGTGGAACAGGCATTTTAGCAATTTTGGCCGTTAAACGCGGTGCTAAAAGCGTATTGGCCGTGGATTATGACGATGTATGTGTAGCTAGTGTTGAGGAGAACAAACTGCTAAATGATACGCCGATAATTACGTCGGAACTAGGGTCTAAAGAAGTGCTAGAAGGCCGGCTATTTGACGTTGTCTTAGCAAATATCAACCGTAATATATTGTTAGATCAGTTAGATCAATACAGTAAAAGTACACGCGTTGGGGGCGTGCTTTACATGAGTGGTTTCTATGCGGTGGATGATTTAGTGATCCTCCGTGAAAAAGCCGAATCCGTTGGATTTACCTATGAAAGTATGAAGGTGCTTGATACATGGTGTTCGGCGAAGTTTAATAAAATTAAATAATGCGCATTCATTTTATTGCCATCGGTGGTGCTGTGATGCATAATTTAGCTATGTCCTTAGCTGAACAGGGTCATCAAGTTACTGGGTCTGACGATCAAATTGTTGAGCCATCGCGATCGAGGCTGAAAAGGGCAGGGCTATTGCCCGCAAAAGTGGGCTGGTTTCCGGAAACTATTACAGAAGATATTGACGCTGTTATCTTGGGTATGCATGCCGAAGTCAATAATCCAGAGCTTTTACGCGCACAAGAGCTGAATATCAAAATTTATTCTTTTCCGGAATTTATCTATGAACAGAGCGTCAACAAAACGCGCGTAGTAATTGCAGGCACCTATGGCAAGACCACCATCATGAGTATGGTGATGCATGTTCTGAAAAAGTTGGGTAAAGATTTTGATTATTTGGTAGGAGCGCAATTGGAAGGTTTCGATTCATTGGTGAAACTCACAGCGCATAATAAGATTATCTTATTAGAAGGTGATGAATATTATGCATCGCCAATTGATCATCAATCAAAGTTTCATCTTTTCCACCCGAATATTGCTTTGATAAGTGGAGTTGATTGGAATGCTAGCCGTACAAATATTAGCCGTGACGATTATTTCCAGCAATTTGAGACATTTATCGACACGATTGTAAAGAAAGGTACATTGATTTATAATAAGGATAATGAGCATCTTCGAGAAATCGTAGAAGAAACGTCAGACTGCAAAATTAACCGACATGGCTACCGGATGCCGGACTATTCCATCAATAAGGGAATTACTTATTTGCATTTGGGGGAGGAGCGTATACCGTTACAAGTTTTTGGTAAATTAAATCTATCTAACATTGCTGGCGCCTATACTGTGTGTGAATGGCTGGGCGTGAAGCGACTTGAATTTTACGATGCAATTCGTGACTTTAAAAGTTCTATACGCTATCTTGAGTTTGTTGCGAGCGACAATGAGCGCGTGGTTTATCAGGACTTTAATTATTCTTCGTATAAGCTGCAAACGAGTATCCATGCCGTAAAAGAGCAATTTCCGGATCAAGGATTGGTGACGATCATTGAAATGAATCCTTACGATATCTCTAATGCCGGTTTTCTGGATCAGTACCGCTCCTCGATGGATGAGTCTGACTATGCTGTTGTTCTTGTCAACAAGGACGCGATTAAGGATAAAAATATATTAATAAGTAATTTGGAAGCCGAGATTAAGCAAGTTTTTAATCATAAAAACTTCACCTTTTTGAAAGACGTTTCTTCCTTGGAAAAATACCTAGAGGGCTTCAAATCCTTAGGTTTTAATCTATTATTTATGATATCTCCTAATCATAATTCAATCAATGTTGTAGGATTTGCGGACAAATTTTTTAAAAATTATTAATTATTTTTTTTCTTAGTTTTTCTTTAATATTTTTTTTATTACTTTTGGAATAAGAAAAACAATTTACCCATGAATGCATTAGGAAAAAAAATTCGTCTACTGAGACATCAAAAAGGTTGGAGCCAAGAGGACGTGGCAAAACGTTTGGACATTTCGATCCCAGCTTTTTCGAAAATTGAAACAGGGATCACTGATGTGAATCTTTCTAGATTAAATCAGATCTCGAAACTTTTCGGCCTTTCTCTTGTCCAGTTGCTATCCACTACTGATTCTGAAGAGGAAAAACAAATCCAAGATGAAATCAACGTATTGAGCAAGAAACTTCAGTCAAGGGATAGCGAAGTTATTGATTTGCAGAAAAAGGTGATTGATTTGTACGAACAATTACACAAAAAATAGTCTGCATCAAACGAATTCATGCAAAAGGCAGCGTAAAATTATTGACGCTGCCTTTTTTGTTTTTCTAATTTTGTCCGGTTGATTCTAATAGCTTACTTCGGTTAAAAATCGTCATCATCAAAATCATCAAGATCTCCGATAGAATCGATCTCATTTAGTTCGAAATCGTCATCATCATAGACATCATCTGCATCATCCTCTGGACCGTTAAAGTTGATGATCTCATCAACCAAAACTTCTTGTTCTGCCACTTGCATCATAGTCTTTGTGTGTTAAAAATGATAAATCTTCTGTTTGTTACCAAGCGTAAAAATAGGTAAGAAAAGTCGTACTTAAAATTTTTTTTAATTTTTTAGACCTTGTCAGTCAGGTGTTTAAGTTTTTGAGTAGCTAGTCTATCGCCTCACCAATGCTATTTGCTTCGGCTACGATATCTTTTAGTTGTGGAAGATCTTTTGCCGAATTAATTCCGAAATGCTGCATAAACTGATCACTGGTGGCGTACAGCAGCGGTTTCCCAATAGTAGTTGCCTTGCCGGCTATCTGAATTAACTTTTTCTCTAAAAGCCGTTGTATAGAGTAATCGCAATTAACACCCCGAATCTGCTCTACTTCTAATTTCGTTATTGGCTGTTGATAAGCAATAATAGCGAGGGTTTCCAAAGCCGATTGACTTAATTTTTTTCTGTCTTTATGGGCTTGCAGCTGATTGATCGCTTCATGGTATCTTTCTTTGGTGAGAAACTGGTATTGGCCACTAATTTCCCTCAAGTCAAAAATCTGATCTTCTCGGGCATATTTCTCCTGTACTTTTTTTACAAGCTCAACCACTTCTTGCTTGTTAATCTCTATCACCAGGGCATCTTGCAAGATTTGTTTGATCTCATTCGCACCAATACCTTCTTCCGCGGCGAAAATAACGGCTTCTATATTTAATAGGATATCTTCCAAGGTGAAGTTCTTTAATAGTTAATGATCTGTTCCTCCATGCTAGGGAGCTCCCTAAACTCATATTTTTGTGTGCGAAGCTGCGGCTCGAAGCCGGCTTCCAAAATAGCATCCTGAATAGATTTAGACGTAAAACGATGGGGGGCACCTGCTGCGGAAACAACATTTTCCTCAATCATGATCGATCCGAAGTCGTTTGCGCCCGCATGTAAACACAATTGTGCCGTACGTTTTCCTACTGTAAGCCAAGATGCCTGAATATTTTTAACGTTGGGCAACATGATGCGGCTAAGCGCGATCATCCGAATATATTCTTCACCGGTAACATCGTTCGTAATGCCCCGTAAACGTTTCAATAGCGTGCCATCATCTTGAAATGGCCAAGGAATGAAGGCGATGAAACCGTGAGCTTCAGCGGGCTTTTCCTGTTGAACCTCACGTATCCAGACTAAGTGCTCAAAGCGCTCTTCAATCGTCTCGATATGGCCAAACATCATAGTTGCAGAGGTAGGGAGATTTATTTTATGTGCAGCACGCATGACATCCAACCATTCCTGCCCGCCACACTTGCCCTTCGAAATGAGACGGCGTACACGGTCATTGAGGATTTCTGCACCAGCGCCGGGAAGTGAATCTAGACCAGCTTCTTTCATAGCACTTAGTACTTCGATATGGCTCATGCCTTCCAGCTTGGCTACGTGAGCAATTTCGGGCGGCCCTAGTGAATGTAATTTTAAAGCCGGGTAAAGGTCTTTAAGCTGTTTAAATAATGTCGTGTAGAAAGATAATCCAAGATCTGGATGGTGGCCACCTTGTAATAGGAGCTGATCGCCGCCGTAGCGAAAAGTTTCTTCGATTTTTTGTTTGTATGTTTCAATATCCGTAATGTAGCTCTCATCATGCCCCGGTCGACGGAAAAAATTACAAAATTTGCAGTTGGCAATACATACGTTCGTGGTATTCACATTACGGTCAATTTGCCAAGTCACCTTACCATGCGGCACCTGCTTCTTACGGAGTTCGTTGGCAACATAGCTTAGATCCGATGTAGCCGCGTGGTAATAAAGATGCATTCCTTCCTCTTTGGTTAAGAACTCAAAGTTCAATGCACGGCTCAATAGTTTATCTACATTCATTGCTAACAAAGATACATAGGATTTTCTGTAGTGTGAAATGTTTCCCGGCAAGCTGATTTTCGATTGCTGTAAAACATCATCGATGTATGCAATCAGTCAGTCACTAGAGCTAGTGAAAACCCTTTGGAAAAGGCATGGAAAGTTCTTAAAGTTAAATAGACCGCCCGATTAATGGCTTAACAATAACAGTAACTTTTTGTTAGATCATGATAGTGGTAAAGTGAAAATTTACGCGATCTTTTTTCTCGAACATGTGAAACTATTTGTTCGCAATTTTTGTTATATTTATTGAAAAACAATGGAGGTTATGAAAGAACTTGCCCCAATCTTAGTTGAACGTACTTATGCTGCTAGTCCAAGTCAGGTATGGGAAGCCCTTACCGATAAAAACAAGCTTGCGTTGTGGTATTTTGAGATACCTGATTTTGAACTAAAAAAGGGTGCTCAGTTTGATTTCTACGAATCAAAAGGCGTCAACCGGTATCATTACCGAATCAACGTCTTAGATTTCAGACCGAATGAATTATTGCAGTATGCTTGGCGCCATCCTGACGAAAGCGAGGGAACTTCTATCGTAACATGGTATTTGACACCCCGCGGCAATGCTACCGCTGTTCGTGTTATTCATGAAGGCACCGAAAACTTTGGTGATGCTGGTGCATTATTAGAGCGCGTCAAGTATGAGAGAGGCTGGAATAACATCTTAGGTACCTCTTTGGCAAATTTTTTAGAAGACAACAACTGATTGAAATGGAATTAATACATATGGAAGATCAGAGCAAATGGTTAGCTCTGAATGATGAAGTACAAATTGGGGAACTGGTTTATGAACGTGATGACAAAACGTTGACTATCACGCATACACAAGTTGAAGCGTTTTATCGAGGGAACAAAGTTGCTGAAGACTTGGTATTAGCTGCGGTGAAAATGGCACGAGAAAATCAACTCAAAGTCGTTCCTGCTTGCTCGTTTGCTGCGACAGTATTTGAACGCTATCCCGATGAAAAGGATATACTCGCGTAGAGCCAAGAAGCAATCTCGCTATCACTCCATATAACGAGGTTGCTTTTTCAAGTTCGGCACGGCCATCCACTAAAGTATGATGAGCAGCGTCGCTGAGATTACAACCAAGCCAAGAATTAAGAATCGAAATTGTTTTTCCGGGAGTATTTTGACGAGCTTTATTCCAATAAGCCCACCAATGAATATAAATGGGAGTGCGAGCATATTTAGAAAACCATTCCAGCTTAAGTTCTGCCAAACAAAGGCCTGTAGTGGGATCTTTGTGAAATTAAGGATCATGATGAACCAGGCAGATGTCGCCGCAAATGTTATCTTATCCAATCGCTTCGAAAGCATGTAGACCGATAGCGCTGGTCCAGCGGCGTTTCCGATCATTGTGGAAAAGCCCAGGATAAAGCCAAAAACAGGTGAATACCATCTGTTTTTAATTAACTCGTCTTGCTTTTTTTGTGATGTGCGGTCAAGCCAGATCATGATAAGTGTTCCTATTAGGACGCAAATACCGATCAGAATTTTAAACGTCTTGTCGGGTATGTTGTCGCCGAGAAGTAGCCCTATAGAAAGTCCTATTAAAGATGCAGGAAGTAGCTTTTTCACTTCTTGCCAAAGAAATGCCTTTCGGTAATAAATAACTGCAATTATATCTGCGAAGCATAACAAGATTAGCACAATGCCGGTAGAATATTTTGCGCCAAAAAGAAACGCAAACAATGGCACTGCTAAGGTGCCGATATTTTGTATGCCTGTTTTGGACATGCCGATAAGGATGGCGCACAGAAAATAAAGCGCCCAACCTTCCGGTGTAGGAATTAATTGCAACGCATCATGCATCTATTAAATACGCATCAAGATATCTTTAACAGTAGCTGCGTCTATTTCCCGATAATCGCTGATATAGGCGACGCAAGGTGGCAAATCTTCTTTCGGATGAGAGCTTAGAACACCCACCACTTGCATTCCCGCATTCAAACCGGCTGTAACTCCCGAAAATGAATCTTCAAAAACAACGCATTGCCTTGGATCCACTCCTAAATTTTGCGCTGACTTCAGATAAACTTCTGGATGGGGTTTATGTAAGGACACGTTTTCACTGGCCAAAAGGGAATCCATCTTGTCTTCGATCTGAAGCACATCCAGGATTAATTCTAGATTTGCTCGCGGAGCCGAAGTTGCCACTGCAGTTTTAAAGCCGTTGTCTTTCAAATCTTCCAGAAATTCGATGTAATGCGGGATTGTCTTTACCTCGGATTTATAAATTTCTCGGAAAAGAGCTTCTTTCTCAAACTCCAACGCTGTAAGCTCTTCGCCTAAGATATCTCTTTTAAAGAAGTGAGTCATGATATAGCTATTGTGCTTGCCAAACATGTGGTCTTCAAATTCTTTATCGGTATAGGCAATCTTGTATTTGTCAAAGAAAACCGCAAAAGCTTGAGCATGGTAGGGGTTCGTATGACAGATTACTCCGTCCATGTCGAAAATGACAGCTTTATTGCTAAAATCGTTAGTTATATGGTCTGAGGTCATTTAAAGCGTGTTTTAAAATTTAATTACTAAATATATTAGCTAGAATATTTAACTTTGTTCGTAAAATGTTTTATAATGTTTTATGAATGTTTTATAAAACCATATGGCAACTATAACCCCGACAATTCTACAAAACAATGAGCTCAAAAACGGCACATGGAAAGTAGTATACAGACTTACGCATCGCAGGCAGTCGGTATACATCAAAACATCCCATGTAGTGGGGCCTAAGAACCTGGACAAAGATAGGTCTATAAAGCCCAATTTCATAATTAACTACTTAGCAGCGGACGGCAAGGTATGTCGGAATCACATCTGTTTTATTCGGCTGACGACTTATGATCCCTCTGTTACGCCGATTGAAGATATTATCTGATAAGGTATTATAGTGGCTGAACGATCGGTATCTTGAAAGGATAGATTGTATTGAGATAGTGTATTGTAAGGGGCCGTATTTGCTTAGTTAATGCTAAGGCAAACTTGAACAGTGCTATAATGTTACTTTATCAATAAACTCGAAATCCTCGATGCGATAATTTCTTGGAAGCATGTAGCCATTTATCAAGATGGTTGGAGTAGAATCTAAATTAGTAGATTTCTTCCAGTCAAGATGCCGAGAAAACTCTCTCTGTATAGATTCGTTATCTAGATCAAAATCGTACAATTTGAAAAAATTTTCTTTATCATTCTTCCCGTGTTTGAACCACTCGTTAAAAATTCTTTTCCTTTCATTTTCGGTACAATTTAGATACGTAGCGATTAGGAACTTACTTGAAATTTCCAGCTCTTTTTCAAAGGATGTAAATATGTATTGTATACATAGATTTTTTGAGCCTTTTTTTATTAGCTCTTCAATTCGATAATGGAGGTCTCCGCAAGGATTGCAATGGGGGTTAGAAAGAATCGTTACTAAAAGATTGCCGTCTGGATTGCCAAAAATTATGTTTGAAAAAGACTTTTCACAGTGGTAATATGATTGTTGTTTTAAAAATATTTCCAGAACACTTTCATGAACTTTTAGGCTATTGATCTCTTGTGATATCTTTTCAATTTTCCCCTTCTCCGAAAACAAAGGTATTAGGTTTGCACAAATACAAAACGGGAGTAAATAAATCAAGGATACTAGTAACAATTCTTTACTGATTATAGTTGGGAGCGCGATATACCCATAAACTAAATTTACAGACACCAATAATGCCAAAAGAAATTGAACGGCTAAACATAGAACGCACCATTGTTTAACTCTAAATTTTTGATACCAGATACTCCAAATAATGTAAAACGAAGATAGCGAACTTAGAATAGCAGAATAGTTTATTAAATATGGAAAGAAGCAGAGAACAATTAAGTTTGAAAAAAAATAGGCAAGTCCAATTTCGCTCCACCCGAATATCCCCCATAATTTAGATGCCTTAGATTCCAAGACGTTGTTACAGTCGGACTCTTTCAGGATTGAACAAATCTTGTCTGAGTAGCTTCCCTCGATTTTTATCTGCTTCTCAACCAACAAATAACCAATAATGACCCCTACTCCATTAAATGTTAAAGAAAGTAGAGTTTGAGGCTGTACTATATTATTTTGGTAAAAACCAATTATAAATGCCGTAATAACGAGACATAAAAGCGCAAATTTTAAAGAAGCTTTACTGAGTTCTAACCTTCTGTGCAGTAAGTAATCTTGCTCAGTAGAATTTGGTTCGATTTCTACTAACAGCGCTATGCCGGTCCATTTTTCGCAGAACTCATTAAGTTTCAGATTGAAATTATGTCGTCCCAGCCTATAAGATATATGTGTTTTGGAGATTTTATAGATTACTGCGAATTCACCCTCGATATGAGCAACGAAAGGAGCTTGAATCTCCTGAATGTCCTGGCATTTATTATCAAATCGAAATCCACCATTATTCACGCCATAAAAGTCAAGCATTTTGGAGAGGCCTAGCAAATTGTATTTAAAGGGATGTTCGTTATAAAATTTATTCGAAAAGGATTCGGTATGCTTTATTTTTAAAGCTTTCAGTAGCGCGGTGAGTACGTTGTTTCCTCTTTTCATAACAAAAAAGTTTAAAATTATAAATATTTACACAATTATAATAAATAAGGAGTTAATTTCATGGCTTTTTCGACGTAATATTGATGATTAATCCAATTCGGTTTAATATTTTTTTTAAACTATTTTTGATATGAGGATAACACTAGTATGTGCTAAAAAACTATTTTTGAGTGTAAACTTATGTAGAATAAAAAAATAAATTCAATAAAAAATGGCAGAGAATGTATTATTTATTTCCGCTCAACCTGATACCCCATATTTCGTTTGGCAAATAGAATTGCAGCTATTTAATTTTCGATCATTTGGAATAATAAGAAATAATATACATGTGCTATTTGCCTTCGACGCAGTCGCAGGTCCAAGTCGAGATGTATTAAAGCTATCAGAATTATATGCAGGCTGGGCCAGATTCTACTTTTATGAGGATTCAAGAAGTACCCCGAAGTATATTTCTTCAATTAGACCTCATATTATTGCTAAGCATTTTTATCACAATCCTGACCTATCTAAACGAATTTTATTTTATCACGATTCTGATGTGCTATTTTCCCGTTTACCGACTTTCAAACCTGAAGAAATCAACAGTCCGGTCTGTTATGTTTCTGATACGAGCTCCTATTTTGGTACATCGCATATAAAAAAAGCTGGAGGCGACGTTCTATTGGGTAAAATGTGCGAGATTGTAGGCTTAGACAAGCAGATGTTAGAGCAAGAAGACGAAAATACGGGTGGAGCGCAGTATATAATAAAAGCTGTGGATGTTAATTTTTGGCGAAAAGTAGAAGCTGATTCAGAAGCGCTATATTGTTTATTAAGAGATGCCAATTTGGATTTATGGAAAGGAAGATACCCTAGTAAAAGAGAAAGAAAAGGTGAAGTTAACGATATACAGCCTTGGTGCGCTGACATGTGGGCAATACTTTGGAATTTATGGATAATCGGCAAAAAGGTAGAAATTCATCAAGAACTTAAGTTTACTTGGCCTTATTCTCCCATTGAAGATTGGTACAAATCACCCATCCAGCCCTATGCAGGTGTAACATCCGAGGAGCAATTGTCCTTCAAAAAAAATAATTATTTACACTTTCCTCCTTGGTATGACGGGATGCTGAAGCAAATCCCTTCCACTAATTGTAGTTATGAGATTGTAAAACAAATAGAAAAGGTAAGGTTAGCGTTAGACAAAAGACGCACTTATCTTTCGACCGTTCATATAATTATACTATTTGACCCTGCTCTTGGAAACATCGGCGCTCATGATATAGAGATTCAAATATCTTATATACAAAGATATTTAGATGTGCGAATATCTAAATATCCGCAACGTGAAGGCGATAAAATTGACGATTTTCTTGAGCGGTTTTGTCTCGATGTGTCATTAAATAAAGACGGGACATTTATTCTTATACCTGAAAGTGTAGTATTTGATCATAATATTTTTATTGATTTATGTAAGAAAGCTGCTGCTTTAAAACAATCTTTCGTATTTGAAATTGAGGAGACCCACGTTGCAGATATGCTATTTAAAGTAGCTTTTGAGAAAACGTTAGATTTTCAATTTCTTCAACAAAATGTAAATAAGTTTACCGTCGTCCCAAAGAAAATTCAAATTTTTACATTGTTAGGGTCTGAAATTAGACGTAAACGAAGTGAGGACTTAGTTCATTTAATGAATAGAGTTTTTACATATTCAAAAATAAATGGTTTCAGTATTGGTCAATCTCAGAATATATGAGCGTAGGTGAGTTTCTAATCGATAATATTTTTAGTAGTGATCACGATGAATCTGTGCTTAAAACTAATTTAGACGTGTTAATTAAAGACGTAGTCGAAAGGGAGGATTATTCTTTTCATAACGGAATTTTAGGTGTTGGATGGCTGTTGGAGTATTTGGAACAAAACGATTACTTATACTTCGGAGATCTTGATGAATTACTCATAGATATTGACGATAATATCTACAAATTATCTAGTGTGGCTCTTTCTGACCAAAATGAATCAGTAATTCGATACCTTGAATATCTATCCTATTTCCAACTTAGGAGAACAAACAAAAGAAAAACAAATAATTTTTACCGAAACTTTGTTCACAAAGAGTGTTTGGCTTTAATAATCAATCGTCTAATTTATCTTTATGATGCCTGTAAAAAAATAAATTCAATAGAGGGGAATGACTTGCCATTGACCTTATTAAAAATTAGCTCTCTTACGAACACTGGATTAGAGGAGTATCGGATGGAGGAGTTCTTTTTTTATTGGATGGAGTATTTCTGCGAATACTATAGCAATAAACAAAAAGATCTTGATGCCCGCCATTCGGAAAATGTTTTGTTTTTATTAATAACCGCAATTCAATATGACAATCCATATTGGGTGGGTTTATTTTCACAAATCTTATATGATAATCTTGAATTGCTCGATATGAATAGATGTGGTTTTGTCATTCCAAGCTTAATAAATTCTGATCCGTCTATAAAGATGGACGTCGGAAGTGTAAATCCACTTTGTATGGAGATTTTAATGATCTTCGTTGTAAACATCAAAAACCTGAAAATTAAATAGTGGTAGTGTTCCGGATATTATTTTCTTTAAAAGACTAAAATATTTTAAAAATAATGATAAAACTCATTTTTTTACTATATTTGATTTATGTTCATTATAATTGCTATGATTGAATGTACAATTGTTCACACATTAAAATTATATGCTATGAAAAAGATTTCATTAAAAAGTTTAAAAGGCAACCACACGCATCAACTATCCGCTGAGGAAATGAAAGGAGTTCTTGGTGGAGCTGCGCCGACAACACCTGATTGCCGTTACGCCCCGTCTTGCACAAGTCGTTGCGCTCGAGGTAACTATTGTAGTACCTGCTGTAATGCATGATAATGAAAAGCTTATTGCTTTTTATGACTATGCATATTTCCCTCTATTGTCTATCGCAGGAGAAAACGACAATAGAGGGAAGTTTTGTAGATTATAAGAAGAATGATACTTTATTGTTTTTTTCAGAAGGTATCCCAGAATCGTATTATGAGCGAAATAATTTTAAGACCAATATCAATGATGGTCTTTTTACTCTGGATAATAATTTTAAGTATCCTCAACTCTACTTTAGTCTATTAGCTTCAGATAGGGGAAAGATGTTTATTCGTCCCAAACTGTTTTTTTTCGATAATAACACGAAAAACATAAAAATAAATTATAATGTTTGGCAGGCGAGTACTGTTGATGGGCATACAGCATCTGAGTATGAAAAATCTTTTAAGCTACAGGCTGCGAAAAGATTAGGTGTTTTTGATGAGGACTATCTCACAAATTTGCTATATCAAGATTTTAATAAATTAGATACATTTCTTTACGGGTATACGAAAGAAAATAATAAGTCATTTGTTTCATTGTGGATTTTGGCTCAACGCTTCCATTTTCTTGGTTACAGTAATTTAGGACAAAGTACGCTATCCTTATTTGATCAATCAGTAAAGAAAAGCCCCATTTGGTCAAAGTTAAACTATGATTTTGAAAATGCTCCCATTAAAGAAGGAAATGATTTTCCCAAAATATCAGTAGAAACCTTAGACGGAAACAATGTCTCTTTTGTACTGCCGAAAGGAAAATTGATACTTATTGATTTCTGGTTTAGTTTCTGTAAGCCTTGTATTGAATCTATTCCGAAACTAAAAAGTCTTTATGATACATATGCGCCACATGGTTTTGAGATTGTCGGGATTTCCATAGATCCGGAGACTACCAAAAACAAATGGAAAGCTGTTATTGAAGAAATGAATATTTCTTGGCAGCATTTCCTAGATGTGGAAGGGGTGGAGACTAAGAAACTAAAGGTAAACCAATTCCCTAGATATCTACTTCTTGATGAGAACGGGAAGATCCTGCAAACGGATGTTAATTTGTCAAAGCTAGAATATTTTTTGAAGAAAGATTTATCTGGTCGTTGACGAATATTATGGTAAAATAAAGCTTTATTCTTTTTGCGAATTTTGCTGAAACCTACTATTTTTCATTTCTTTAACCTTAACTTTCAAATGTACACATAGGTATAAGGTACTTCCATGAAAAACTTTTGGCCGATACATGCATTTTCGGATTCAAGTATTACCGCATTTGAGTGAAGCGTTTATTGAAAGCAAATTGGACTAATATAAGATGTCGAAAAAACATCGATACGCTGAACAAAGATAATCAAAACTATTTTACGGCCGGAGCTGTTCGCTGTAAAAGCGAGTGTACATAAAGAAAATTACCGGTTGATGAATTTATTGTCAGTAAATGAGTATGGCCTCTACTGCAAGCAGGGCGATTTTTACATCGATCCTTGGAAGCCTGTGCGTACGGCCTTGATAACGCATGGACATAGCGACCACATGCGTTGGGGCATGTCTCATTACATCTGCCACCACCATACGGTGCCAATCCTTCGCTTACGATTGGGGGTGGAGAATTCTGTGCAGGGGGTTGCATACGAGGAAGTGATGGAAATAAATGGTGTGAAAATATCTTTTCACCCGGCCGGGCATATTATTGGCTCGGCCCAGATACGAATGGAATACCAAGGAGAGGTATGGTTGTTTACGGGCGATTACAAGCTTGAGCCGGATGGCGTGAGCCAGACTTATACCTTAGTAAAATGCGATCACCTCATTACCGAAAGCACCTTTGGTCTGCCCGTTTATCATTTCCCTTCCAATGCCTCTATTTACGCCGATATGAACGACTGGTGGCGATCAAATGCCGCAGAAGGCATAAATACAGTTTTGTTGGGCTACGCTTTGGGAAAGGCTCAAAACATTATAGCACATGCTGATGAAAGCATTGGTCCGATATTCCTGCATGGAGCGGTCGACAATGTCAATAATGCGCTAAGCGAAGTAGGTTATACTTTTGCGGGTACCCGCATTACCGCAGACGTCAAACGTGACCAAATTCGAGGGGCGCTCATTGTGGCTCCACCTTCGGCTATGGATACCCCATGGCTGCGCAGCCTAAAGCCTTACCGCATTGCTATGTGTAGCGGCTGGATGCAGCTGCGCGGCGCGCGAAGGCGAAAAGGTGTTGATCGAGGTTTTCCGCTGTCCGATCATTGCGACTGGAGACAACTCAATCAGGCTGTCGTCCAAACCCAGGCTAAGCATGTTTATGTTACCCACGGCTATGAGCACAACTTTAGCAAATGGGTGCGTGAGGAATATGGCATTGGTGGATCCATCTTTAAAACATTGTACAATGATGCGGAGGAGGAAAATGTATGAGAGATTTTGAGCATTTGTTTGAAGCTATTGATAGCACCACGAAGACATCGGCAAAAGTCAGTGCAATCGCCCAATTTCTGCAGGAATCCCGCGAGGAAGATAAGCTATTTGCCATAGCGGTATTGATCGGAAATAAGCCTAAACGACCGGTCAAAACAACAGATCTTCGGTTGTGGGCGTCCGAACAGTCGCAAATACCCTTATGGCTGATCGAAGAAAGCTATTACATCGTAGGAGATTTGGCGGAAACTATATCCCTCATTCTGCCCGTGGTAGCTGCTAAGTCTACATATGTCGACACCTCACTGCGTAAAATATTTGAAGATATTATCCTGATGCGAAATCTTTCATCGCCCGAACAACGCGACATCGTTATCGGTTATTGGGCGCAACTTCAGGGAACGGCACTCTTCCTGTTCAATAAATTGTTGACCGGAAATCTGCGGGTAGGTGTTTCAAGAAAACTTGTTGTAAAGGCCGTTGCCAGCTATTTGGATATGGAAGAAACAGAAATCGAGCATCGCTTGATGGGAAAGTGGACGCCATTTGAAGAAACAATGGAATCTCTTTTCCAAGAGAATGTGCAAGAAACGAAGCATTTCCTACCTTACCCTTTTTATCTGGCATATGCTTTAGACAAAGATCCGGATGACCTTGGAGCCATTAACGATTGGGTGATAGAGGCCAAGTTGGACGGCATTCGCGGACAGCTTATTGTACGGAAAGGGGAATTGTTTGTTTGGAGTCGAGGAGAGGATTTGATGACAGAGAAATTTGTTGAGTTTGAACCTTTGAGGGATATTTTGCCGGATGGCACCGTGATCGATGGTGAAGTGATTCCTTGGAAGGATGACAAGCCGATGGATTTTGCTGTTATGCAAACCCGAATTGGGCGTAAAAATATATCCAAAAATAGCTTGTTAGCCGCGCCTTTAGTAATGGTATGCTATGATTTGCTAGAGTGGGAGGGGAATGATATCCGAAACTGGCCGTTGAGCGAAAGGAGAAAGCAATTGGAGTTGCTGTTGAGTAATTACCCGGTGAGCCATGTGTTAAAACTATCGCAGAGGCTGGATTTCGACGATTGGACCGCCGCAGAAAGCTACCGAAAAGAAGCCCGGACCTACCAGTCTGAAGGCTTAATGCTAAAGCATCAGGATAGTTTGTACGAAGTAGGCCGTAAGCGGGGCAACTGGTGGAAATGGAAGACAGATCCGATGACTATCGATGGTGTACTCATCTACGCGCAATCCGGCCACGGACGGAGAGCCAATTTATTTACGGACTATACATTCGCCGTTTGGGATGGCGGCGAGCTTGTGCCCTTTGCAAAGGCTTATTCCGGGCTCACCGACAAAGAGCTTCATGTAATTGATAACTGGATAAAGCGCAATACAATTGAAAAATTCGGACCCGTACGTAGCGTCACACCCACGTTGGTGTTTGAGCTGGCATTCGAAGGCATTAACCTGAGCACGCGACATAAGTCTGGTGTGGCGCTTCGGTTCCCGCGCATCTTGCGCTGGAGGCAGGATAAGCCGGCCAGTGAAGCAAATAGCAAGGACGATTTGTTAAATTTGATTGCTGAGAGAGATGAATCAATTCGCTGACGTATGGTTCCACAACCAGGGGTGGGAGCCTCATAAATTTCAACGTGACGCATGGAAATCCATTGCCAAAGGAAAGTCAGGCTTACTGAATGCGCCAACTGGCTTTGGGAAGACTTTTGCAATCTGGTTTGGCGTGCTTGCGCACTACTACGAAGATAGCGCCTACCAGAAACGCAAGGCAAAGGCCCGACAAACGAAGCTGCATGCGCTTTGGATTACTCCATTGCGTGCATTGTCTAAAGAAATATACAAAGCAACGAACCAGGTAAGTGCAGATTTGGAGTTGGATTATAAGATCGAGCTTCGTACTGGTGATACCAGCCTCAGCCAGCGCCAAAAACAACGTAAGTCGCCACCGCAGGCCTTGATTACCACGCCGGAAAGTGTGCATCTGTTGCTGGCTTCCAAAGGTGCCACCGATTATTTTAGCCAATTGGAATTTATCGTCATTGATGAATGGCACGAACTGCTGGGTAGTAAGCGAGGTGTATTGGTAGAGCTGGCCCTCAGCAGAATAAAAGCGATCAACCCGCGCTTGAAAATATGGGGAATATCCGCTACCATCGGCAACCTCGAGCAGGCGCAGGAGATTCTGCTGGGTGTAAACCATAGCGGCGTAATGGTACGCGCAGATCTTAAGAAGCAAATTAAGATAGAAACCGTTTTGCCCGATAGCCTAGAGAAGTTTCCGTGGGCGGGGCATCTCGGTATACGGTTGCTGGATAAGGTTATCGACATTGTGAACAGCCATAAATCTACCTTAATATTTACAAATACACGTTCTCAGTCGGAGATTTGGTATCAGCAGATTATCATGCACTATCCGGAGTTTGCTGGTATCTTGGCCATCCACCATGGCTCGCTGAGCGACGAAGTAAGGCTGTGGGTGGAAGATGCGCTCCACGAGGGGCGGCTGAAAGCAGTGGTATGTACGAGCAGTTTAGATCTCGGGGTAGATTTTCGGCCCGTAGATTGTGTCATACAGGTAGGTTCGCCAAAAGGTGTAGCTCGATTTTTACAACGTGCAGGGCGCTCCGGGCACCGTCCACATGAAACGTCGTATATTTATTATGTCCCTACAAACTCGCTAGAAATCATTGAAGGCGACTCCCTAAAGTATGCCGTAAAAGAACAAATTATCGAACAGCGTATTCCCTATATTCGGAGTTTCGATGTCTTGATTCAATACTTGATGACCCTCGCGGTGGGCGATGGCTTTATGGCTGACGAGATTTTTACGGAAGTGAGTACCACGCATTGCTTTGCATCCCTCAGCAGAAAAGAATTCGACGAATGCCTATCCATGCTTATACATGGTGGAAAAAGCTTAAGCGCATACGATGATTTTCATCGATTAGTTTTAGACGATGGCCGCTACAAGGTAGAGTCACGCAAACTTGCTATGCGGCACCGTTTGAGTATTGGCGCTATCGTGTCAGATGCTATGATGAAAGTGAAGTTTATGTCCGGTAAATACCTAGGTTCCATTGAAGAATCTTTTATATCTAAACTCAATACCGGAGACGTGTTTTGGTTTTCGGGAAGACAGTTGGAACTGCTTCACGTTCGCAATATGGAGGTTGTCGTTCGGCCGACGACAAAGTCTAAGGGGGTTGTTCCGTCTTGGATGGGCGGTCGCTTTTCGATATCGCCCGATCTGGGCGTCGCCATTCGGCACAGCTTTAAAAGCATACACCAATCGCGTCAAGTCAGTAAGGAGGTCAGTTTCCTGCGGCCACTGTTTAAAGAGCAAGAAAAAAGGTCGGGCTTACCGCGGGAAGATGAACTGCTGGTTGAATATGTATCCACTAAATATGGTTACCACCTTTTTGTTTATCCTTTCGATGGTAAATTGGTTCATGAGGGAATGGCGCAGGTATTAGCTTATCGCTTGGGTAAGATTAAGCCAGCCACATTCAGCATAGCGAGTAATGAATATGGTTTTGAATTGCTGTCGGCAACGAAGTATGAGATGGACGATGTGCAAATAAAGAACTTGCTGTCACCGCAGGGACTGCACCAAGATATCACCGCCGGTATCAATGTACAGGAAATGGCGCGGCGACGGTTTCGCGACATCGCTGGGATTGCCGGCCTTATCTTTCAAGGTTACCCCGGCAAAGCGATGAAGGCAAAACACCTGCAGGCCAATGCAGGACTGTTTTTTTCTGTGTTTGAAGATTATGATCCGGATAATCTGCTCCTGCGCGAAGCCTACGATGAGGTGTTTGATTTCCAACTTGAAGAAGGTAGGATGCAGCTTGCGTTTGAGCGTATTGCCAACCACGCGATCATTTTGGCGTTCCCAAAACAGCTAACGCCGTTTTCTTTTCCAATCTTTTCCGAGTCCTTCCGTGAAAAATATAGCAATGAAGATTGGCAAAGCCGATTGGAACTGTTAAAATTGCAATTGGAAGGAAAAATTGAGTAATGGCGAAAAAATTGGTGTTGAATGGTTTGGAAATTTTCCTGTTGCCGCAAAAGGTTGCCTATATTCCAGAACATGAAATGGTTGTGGTATCTGACTGGCATATCGGTAAGTTGGGACACTTCAGAAAAGAAGGTCTTTTTGTGCCACCTATGCAGCTAGAAGAGGAGTTTGGGCGTTTAGCGATGCTTATTCGTGATTTGCAGGTTAGCCATGTTGTTTTTTTAGGGGATTTGTTTCATTCCGTCTGGAACTATGAATGGGATCAGTTTCAAGTTTTCTTGCTTCGATTTCCCAACATTAAATTTACATTGACCCTAGGCAACCACGACATCTTACCTGAAGCGATTTTGCAAAAATCGATTATTCAGGTTAAAGACTATATACTTCTTTCGGAAGGTGTTGTCTTGTCGCATGAACCTATCAAACATCTGGATGCAGGCCTTTACAATATGGTAGGCCATATCCACCCCGGCTGTGAAGTTGCGCTGCGTGGTCGACAATACTACAAACTACCTTGCTTTTATTTGGATGGGAGAGTGCTTACACTTCCCGCATTTGGTCGCTGGACAGGCCTCTACATAATCCAAAAGCAGCAGGAAAATCGAATCTTCGCTGTAGTGGGGGATGCCGTCGTTGAAATGAAAAGCTAATTGTATTCCATTTCAGCAACGGCGGGAGCTCCGCTGCGTTCATGCAAATGCTGGTAACTAAAAATAAGTTTTACGAATAGTTTCCAGATCCTCTGGACGGTCTACTGCTATTGTGTCAAATTCTGTTTGGGCAACCTTGACATGGTAACCATTTTCTATCCAACGAAGCTGTTCTAATGCTTCCGCCTTTTCTAATGAGGAAAGCGGTAGTTTGGTTATCTCTTTCAGCACCTCCACGCGGTACCCATATATACCAATATGTTTATAAAAAATGTGTTTACCTAGCCATTCGGAATGATCTACCCCGCGCAAAAAAGGAATGGTCTGCCGAGAAAAGTAAAGCGCTTGCTGTTCACTGTTTACAATTACTTTAGGGGTGTTTTCACTAAAGAGATCATCTTGGTTTTCTATCTTTTTTACTAGCGTCCCTATTTCCGTTTTAGGGTCTGTAAACAATGAACAAAGCAAATCGATTTGCAATGGATTGATAAAAGGCTCATCGCCTTGCACATTAATGGCTACATCAAACCCATTGATTTTGGCAATGACTTCTGCACATCTATCGGTGCCCGACTCATGCGTTGTAGCCGTCAAGATCACATTGCCAGCGAAAGAACGTACATGTTGTTCAATACGCTCGTCATCTGTCGCCACGACTACTTCAGCTAAACTTGAACAACTCTTCACTTGTTCGTATACCCTTTGTATCATAGATTTGCCAGCGATATCAACCAACGGCTTGCCCGGGAAACGCGACGAGGCATATCTTGCCGGAATTATTCCTATAATCTTCATATCCCAAATTAACAAGTAAATATTAATACAGAAAAATGTAAGCCATGATTTTTGAAGGAAAATCGTAGTGCTGTTTTATTTTAAACGTGCAAGGATACCTTTTCGCTTGACAATGTTTTTGTAGTCCCACTGTATATCCCGAGCTTTATCCAACCATCGATCCAGATCCTGTTCGCAGATCTGTCCAAGTTCTTTATACCGAATTTCTGCTGCTTTAAACTTGCCTTCTGTGTAGAGTCCGGGTTCATCGAACGACTGTCCGCTCCAAAAGAGTAGTCGTACAGAATCTTTCAACTTGCTGTAACCAACAATAGGGTTATGATCTATAAACCAAACAGGATGCGCATGCCAAAGTTTGTTTTCTGCTTCGGGTAAGCTCTCGCTGATATGTTGCGCCAGCCGGATACAGATTGTTTGATCAGCTTCAGCTTGTTCTGCATTGTATTTTAGTATATCGGGATGTATCATAGATATTTATTTGGTCATCTGTAAAAATTACAGGTAAAGCTCGAAAATGTTTCGAAAAAAAAGATCTATTTTTTGCTATCTTGTCCCTATCGATTGTAACATTATAGTCTGTTTGGTTTATGTTTTATACGGCATTAAAATATTTTGTTCGAATAGGCCTTTACTGGTATGCGCCCGATATACGGCAGCAACATTTACCTTTGGCAACTTATGCCGGGCCAACCGTGGTTGTTTCGAATCACCCAAATTCCCTATTTGATGCGTTAGTTATTGCTGCTTATTGCCCAGCTGAAATATGGTTTCTTACACGTGGCGATATTTTTCGGCACCCTGTAGCGAACTTGCTTCTGCGAAACCTGTTTCAATTGCCGATCTTCAAGAAAAGCGACGACGAAGAGTTTGCGGTCAAAAATGATTTTACATTTGATGAATGTATTCGCTTATTGTCACGCGGCAAGCACGTATTGATATTTCCTGAAGGGCGATCTTTAAATATTTGGGCGCTGCAACCCTTTATGAATGGCGGCCTTACTTCACTACTTGAACGTGCTTATCGCGCAGAGGTGCCGTTGCAGTTGCAACCCTACGTGCTGAATTACAATTCCTTTCGGCACGTGCCGAAATCAGTAGCAATAACCGCCTTGCCGCCGGTAGATAGTACAGATTATATAGAAAACCATCGTATACAAGCAGCTACGTTGATCGCCGAACTTCGCGCGCGCCTGCGTGCTGCGATGACAGAAAAGCCCTTAGCTGCGATTCCGTTATCGGATAGTGAGCAACGCTTGTTGAGGATTCCTGCCAAGATAGGTTACTATACGCAGTTCTGGTTTTATCGTCTTTGGCGAGATTACATTCGAAAGAAAACTGCCGACACGATTTTTTATGATTCACTATTGTTTACTGCCTTGTTGTTTTCGTACCCCATATTGGTCTTTATCATCAGTTTTATTATCGGGAAATTGGCCGGCTTCTGGATAGGTTTGTTATGCTTTCTGTTGCTTCCCGCCAGCGCTTACTGCATGTCACGCTATGAACATGTAAAGACAGAAACAGATTTAGATTCGAGGAAGGGAAATACTTTCGGCAAAGCAAATAGCGCCGATGGTAAAGGTGATACATAAGGGGCGGCCTCATCCTTTATCACGAAGAACTTCAAAACGGACATCTCATAAAAAATCCCTCTTCGCGTTTTGAGAAGAGGGATTTTATAGTGCTTAAGCATTTTAATTAGCATGTTTTTCGATCCATTCGCGCGCGTTCACGAAGGCTTCAATCCAAGGCGAGACTTCATCTTGTCGACCTGCTGGATAGTTTGCCCAGTTCCACTGGAAAATCGAACGTTCGATATGTGGCATCGTCACGAGATGTCGTCCGGTTTTATCGCAAAGCATAGCCGTGTTGAAATCTGATCCATTTGGATTATGCGGATATTCCGCATAGCCATATTTTGCGACGATATTGTACTGGTTTTCTTCATGTGGGAGATTAAATTTCCCTTCGCCATGTGAAATCCATACACCAAGTGTTGTGCCCGCTAAGGTTGAAAGCATCACGGAATTATTATCCTGCACCTGCACAGAAACGAAATTAGATTCGTGTTTTTGAGAGCTGTTGTGGTGCATTTTTCCGTGTGTTTCATGGTCGGGATTGATCAGTTCCAACTCCATGAAGAGCTGGCAGCCGTTACAGATTCCCACCGATAGTGTGTTTGGCCGAGCGAAGAAGTTTTCCAATGCCTTTTTAGCCTTTTCATTATACAAGAACGCGCCAGCCCAGCCCTTCGCGGATCCTAAAACATCAGAGTTGGAAAAACCGCCTACAGCGCCAATAAACTGAATATCTTCTAATGTCTCTCTACCAGCGATAAGATCTGTCATGTGCACATCCTTTACATCAAAACCCGCCAAATACATAGCATTGGCCATTTCTCGCTCAGAGTTTGAGCCTTTTTCTCGAATAATTGCAGCTTTAGGGCGTGTAGACAAACCAGTGGTATTCGGTTTTTTACCCGTGAACTGTGCTGGAAAATGGTACTGCAATGGTTGTTTCTTGTAATTAGCAAACCGTGCATCAGCCATGCCGTTCTTGGTTTGTTTCTGATCCAACAGGTAGGATGTTTTAAACCAAGTATCACGCATCTCTTCTACATCGAATTGATACAGATCATCGTTGTTTCTTACGGTCACAGTCGTTCCGTCCACTACCGTTCCAATTTTTAATGCTTTTATGCCAGCTGCATTTAACGCCTCTTCAAGAGGTGCATCATGCTTAGCTTGCAGGACAAGTGCAATATTTTCGTTGAACAGTGCCTTTACCGAATCCGCTTCTTGAAGCGCGGTAAGATCATAATGTGCAGCAAGGTTGATATCAGCAAATGTCAATTCCAATAACGTAGTGATTAAGCCGCCAGATCCAATATCGTGGCCAGCTGCAATTTGGTTGTTTTGTATAAGTTGTTGAACGGCATTGAATGCCTTTTTGAAATAGCTGGCATCTTGTATGCTTGGAACTTCTGTTCCGATTTTGTTGTTGATTTGGGCAAAAGATGAACCGCCCAATTTGAAACTATCTTGTGAAAGATTAATGTAATAGATTGATCCGGCATCTTTTTGTAGAACCGGTTCGACCACCTTATTAATATGCGTACAATTTCCCGCTGCCGAGATAATTAACGTGCCCGGCGCAATAACATGTTCACCGTTGGGGTACTTTTGCTTCATCGAAAGCGAATCTTTCCCTGTCGGAATATTTATGCCCAGTTCGATGGCGAAGTCAGAACAACCTTTTACAGCTTGATACAAACGCGCATCTTCGCCTTCGTTGTTACAAGGCCACATCCAGTTTGCTGAGAGCGAGACACCGGCTAAGCCATCTTTTATTGGCGCAAACACTAAATTGGAGAGCGATTCCCCAATGGCATTGCGTGATCCGGCTACAGGATCTACCAAAGCCGTCAAAGGCGAATGCCCAACCGTTGTTGCGATACCTTCTGTCGATTTGTAGTCGAGCGCCATTACACCGACATTATTCAAAGGAAGCTGTAGGGGGCCAGCGCACTGCTGTTTGGCAACGCGTCCACCTACACAGCGATCCACTTTATTGGTCAACCAATCTTTTGATGCTACAGCCTCCAATTGTAGTACTTGCTTTAAATAAGTTGGCACCTCTTTCACGTCGTAGCTAAGCTCTGCATAGTTGCGATCGACTTGCTTATCATTCATGATGGTTTTCGGCGATGAGCCAAAAAAGTCCGCCAAATCGTAATCCATTGGCTTTTCTCCCGTCGTTGATGAAGCGAATGTAAAACGATGATCGCCGGTAACGTCACCTACGGCATACATTGGTGCGCGTTCCCGATCAGCTACTTTTTTCAGCTGTTCGATATCGCTCTCTGCAATGACAAGTCCCATTCTTTCCTGGGATTCGTTACCGATGATTTCTTTTGCAGAAAGGGTAGGATCTCCGACAGGTAATTTGTCTAGATCGATTAAACCGCCGGTAGCTTCTACTAATTCAGAAAGACAATTTAAGTGTCCGCCAGCACCGTGGTCATGTATAGAGACGATGGGGTTATGATCGGATTCGACAAACGAGCGGATAGCGTTAGCCGCACGTTTCTGCATTTCTGGATTAGAGCGCTGAATGGCATTCAATTCAATTCCCGATCCGAACGCTCCGGTATCAGCAGACGAAACTGCTGCGCCGCCCATGCCGATGCGGTAATTTTCACCACCAAGAACGACAATTTTGTCGCCTACTTTCGGCTCGTGTTTTTTTGCCTGATCCAGTTTTCCATAACCGATACCGCCAGCTTGCATAATCACTTTGTCGTATCCCAACTTACGTCCTGCTTCTTCATGTTCGAACGTCAAGACAGAGCCAGTGATAAGCGGCTGTCCGAATTTATTGCCGAAATCGGACGCACCGTTTGATGCTTTTATCAAAATATCTACGGGAGTTTGGTAAAGCCATTGACGCTCTTGCACCGCATGTTCCCACGGGCGCTCTTCGGCGAGGCGCGAATACGATGTCATGTATATGGCTGTTCCTGCAAGAGGCAAGGATCCTTGTCCGCCAGCCAAACGATCGCGGATTTCCCCGCCCGATCCTGTAGCTGCACCAGCGAATGGTTCTACGGTTGTTGGAAAGTTATGCGTTTCTGCCTTCAGTGAAATAACCGAGTCGAAAACTTTCTCGCTATAAAAATCCGGTTTGTCACCGGACAATGGAGCAAACTGGGTTACCTGCGGGCCTTTAATAAAAGCCACGTTATCTTTATATGCAGAGACGATCTCATTCGGGTTTGTCTCTGATGTTTTCTTGATCAGCTTGAACAAAGATGTAGGTTGTTCTTCTCCGTCGATGACGAAGGTGCCATTGAAAATTTTGTGACGACAATGTTCCGAATTGGCTTGCGAAAAAGCGAATATCTCCGAATCTGTAAGCTTCCGGCCTAATTTCTCTGCAAGTTTGTCTAGATATTCTACCTCTTCCTGACTTAACGCCAAACCCTCTTGCTGATTATATGCTGCTATATCAGAGATTTCTAATATAGGCTCTGGCTGGATAGCAATGGTATAAATTTCTTGTGTAAGGCTGGTATATTTTTGAGCAATCATGGGATCGAAATCTCCGAAGTCCTCGCTCACTTTGTGAAATTCCTCGATGCGAATAATGCCTAGTATGCCCATGTTTTGAGTGATCTCTACGGCATTGGTGCTCCAAGGAGTAATCATCGCTGCGCGAGGGCCTACGTAATAATCGCTCAGAGTGTGTTCTGTAAGTTTATTAGCGTTTCCAAAGAGCCAGTTTAGTTTAGAAATATCATCTGGGGATAGATCTTGTTGCGTTTGCACACCGTAAACAGTGTTGCGGGGGTTCACGAAGAAATGAATCATTATAACTGTGTATTTTGAACGTTATTCAAATCAAAGCACAAAGTTACGGAATATTTTAATGGGAAGCATCGAAATTCTAAATTCTCGCGGGGTGAGTAGAGGGGAAATTATATTACAAAATCCATTGGGGATCCAATAGCCTAAACGGGCTTTATTTCATCGAAAGTGATGTGACAACTTGTTAACGGATGGGCACTAGTAACTTCGTTGTAAATGTTTGAAAGCCTTATGGAATGTTAATGTCGTTTTATTAAGGTTTGATGCAAACAATCTTCTTATTTCGTATAACAATCAACTCACTATTTTTTTGCTTTTTAAATTCAATTAACTTTTCATAGGCCTTTGAAAGTCCTTGGAGTATTTTTTGCTCATCTTCTATTTGCCGTTCAATTGTTGTCATAGTAACTTTTTAAGAGCTTAAATTTTTCCTCACTAATGATATTTAGTTTGCCATCAATTTGTTTATCAGCTAAAAGTAGATGTTGACCTTCAGAGCTGTCGAGGATTAAAGCGCCATCAACTATTGGTAGATAAATGTCAAAGAGATTTTTAATGCCCCTAATATCTCGTCCGCATTTACAAATTCATTGCAGTTCAATATATCAGGCAAAATGGTGAAAGAAGCAGTAGTTTTCCCAGCTCCGTTACATCCTTCGATTATGTACAGCTTTTTTTTCGCCATCTCTACGAAACTAAGGAATAATCTTTAGGTTTTAAAAGACTTGTGCATCCTGCCTTTATAATGTTTTAGCCCAGTTTCTCAGGTAGCCGTGGTCATGAAATAGTTTAAGCGCGTAGCGCAATATCCTTAAACTTACATTGAGTATTTGGCTCTGCTTTAACACTTGACACTGGGGGTACTAAACCCTCACTAGCTGATGCGTACTAAAAAATCTCGCTGCTAAATGGGAGGCAACGCTCTAAAATTCTATCTTTGTGCTTTAAACAGAATTTCGAGATGAATATTTCCTACAATTGGCTTAAGAATTATATCAATACAGATAAAAGTCCAGAAGAACTTTCGCTTATCCTTACCGACATCGGTTTAGAGGTGGAACTGCTGGAAACCGTTCAGCAAATTCCGGGAGGTCTTGATGGTCTGGTTGTTGGTGAGGTAAAGACTTGCGAACAGCACCCCAATGCAGATAAATTGAAAATTACGACGGTAGATGTAGGACAGCCTGAGCTACTGCACATTGTTTGTGGTGCGCCAAATGTGCGTGCTGGTCTTAAAGTTATTGTGGCCACCGTTGGTACAACTTGTCATCCTACGGTGGGGGAACCGTTTAAAATTACCAAATCCAAGATAAGAGGCGAAGTTTCAGAAGGCATGCTTTGCGGGGAAGATGAAATTGGTTTAGGAAGTTCACATGCCGGCATTGTCGAGCTAGCGGAGAGCGCGACAATAGGATCTCTAGTGAAAGATTATTTTGATATCCAGGATGATTATAAATTTGAAATAGGTCTTACGCCAAACCGCGCTGACGCGGCGTCGCACCTTGGTGTCGCAAGAGATCTTGCTGCCTACTTTCGCACGACATATACGAGCAGTGATGTTTCAGCCTTCAAAGAAGGTAGCGCTGATGGTATTATAGTCGAGGTCGCAGATAGCGAATCGGCTCCGCGGTATAGTGGAGTTACTATTTCCGGGCTTACGGTAAAGGAGTCGCCAGACTGGTTAAAAGAACGATTAAACACTATTGGTGTGCGGCCTATAAATAATATTGTAGACGTTACCAACTATATTTTGCATGACCTGGGGCAACCGCTACATGCCTTTGATGCTGATAAGATAAGCGGCCACAAGATCATTGTGCGGAAGGCGACTGAAGGGGAGCTGTTCACCACATTAGATGCTGTTGAACGTAAACTCTCTGCAGAAGATTTGGTCATTGCAGATGCGGAAAAACCGATGTGTATAGCCGGTGTATTCGGTGGCGAGCATTCTGGTGTTTCGGAAACGACAACGCAGATTTTCCTAGAATCAGCTTACTTCAATGCCGTTTCCGTTCGTAAAACTTCGAAGAGACACGGCTTAAAAACAGACTCTTCTTTCCGTTTCGAACGCGGTACAGATCCAAATATGCCATTGTATGCCTTACAAAAGGCTGCTTTACTTATCCAAGAAGTTGCTGGTGGCGAGGTGTATTCTACCGTGACAGACCATTATCCTACTCCTGTGTCTCCATTTATTTTTGAAGTAAGTTACACACGAGTACAAAAGCTAATTGGTCAGGCTATTCCGGCCGAAGAGATAAGAGCGATAATTACCGCTTTGGGCATTGGTGTGACCGATGTAAGTGAAGATCTCATTACGGTTAGCGTTCCTGCTTATAAAGTAGATGTAACGCGTGAGGTGGATGTCATTGAAGAGGTTTTGCGTATTTACGGCTACAACAATATCACGCTTAAGTCGCAGATCAAGTCGTCGCTTAATACTACGGAAAAGCCGGATAAAGAAGTATTGCTGAATCAAATTGCTGATATGCTTATCGGCAATGGATACCGGGAAATCTTAAATAACTCTTTGACTAAGCTCGCTTTTGTAGAAGATGAGCAGACTGCTGTTCGTATCGTGAACCCGCTTAGTTCCGATTTAGACACGATGCGTCAAAATTTGCTTTTCTCTTCGTTGACAAGTGTTTCCTACAACCAGAAACGAAAAAGTCCGCATGCTAAATATTTCGAATACGGCAAGTCGTATTTCAAGAGTGAAAATGGGTACACTGAAAAACAAAATTTGGCGCTCACACTTGCAGGGAATCAGGTCGATGAACATTGGATTGCTGGCGATAAAAAAAGTAATTTTTACCATATCAAAGGTGCTGTAGATCAGATTGTTCGTCGGCTTAATATATCAGGGTTGCAGCTTGTCGATGCGGAAGGTCCGTATTTTGATTACGGCTTGACCTACATGAAGGGGCAGAAGGAATTAGTGACTGTGGGTGCGGTATCATCAGAAAATCTACGAAAGGCTGATGTGGATGGTCCGGTTTATTTCGCTACGTTTGATTGGGATTTAGTGATCAAAGTGATTCGAAAGAACAGCATTAAATACCAAGAGATTTCTAAGTTTCCTGCTGTGAGACGTGATTTGGCTTTGTTGGTAGATGAAGCTGTTAGTTTTGAACAACTTCAAACCGTGGCTAACAAAACGGAACGCAAACTGCTGAAAGAAGTCAATATTTTTGATGTGTACAAAGGCGATAAACTGCCGGAGGGTAAGAAATCATATGCATTGAGTTTTGTACTTCAGGATGAAGAGAAAACGCTAAACGATAAGCAGATTGACAGCATTATTAAAAAATTAATGCTTAACTTTGAGAAAGAGACCGGCGCTACAATACGCTAGTTTTTGATTCATATAATTGCGAAGTAATAATTTATGGCTACACTATCAACACAAATGAATATAATCGTCGAGAAGACGAAGAATCTTATTCAATTGTGCGATGCGCTAAATGAGGAGAATGACTTGCTAAAATTAGAGGTGCAATCGCTTCAGGTGGCTTTTCAGACAAGTACAGATAAAGTACAGCAGCTGGAGGAAAAGCTTAAGGCTATGGCAGTTGCGAAAACTTTTGAAGAATCCAGTGTAGATAGCGAAGCAATAAATGAAAAAATACTTGACACAAAGCAAAAAATTAACGATTTTGTGCGAGAAATAGACAGATGTATAGGGTTATTAAAGTAATTTATATTTGTTAAAACCCTTTACGTTATTTAAGCTCAACAGAGATGGGAGAAATTTCCATAAAAATAAATATTGCTGATCGTGTTTATCCACTACGGGTAGATATCGAAGAGGAGGAAGTGATAAGACACGCAGCAAAGCTGATAAATGAAAAAATAAAAGAACTGCAGGATAATTATGCGGTTCGTGATAAACAGGATCTACTATCCATGTGTGTCTTGCAATATGCAACCGGCATGATCAAAGCGGAGCGTAATGCACAACAGCATGAAGAGGGGTTAGAAGAAAGGATACACGAATTGGATAATGTTTTGACAGAATTCTTTAAGAAATAAGCATATCGTTCTTTATTTAGAGCTTTATAACGACGAATTTGCCGCAGTTAAATTCGGGTTGTCACTATTTTAAACTTAACGCTTCAATATCACGAGCGAAAACAAGATGTAGGCCATTTTGCGTAAGCCATCTAGGTCATGATCAATTGCTCAAATCATGTGTAATCGAAGTTTAATAATACATGGGACCTGTACATTTAATTGCGGTTTTTTTATGACCAAAAAATAAATAAATATAATAATATATACATATACACAAATGGAGTTATCTACAACAATTTCGATTATAATTTCGCTTATCATAGGTGTTTTTATCGGTCGTTTTTTGTTACAATTAGTATTCAAAAAGCAGGAGCAATCAGCGCAGGAGAAGGCAGATCGGATTATCAAGGAGGCTGAGCAACAAGCCGAACATCATAAAAAGCAGCGGGGGCTAGAAGCAAAAGAGAAGTTTCTACAATTGAAAGCCGAGCATGAGAAAGAGGTCAATCAACGTAATAACACGATGGCGCAGAAGGAAAACACGTTACGCCAGAAGGAGACCTCGTTAAACCAAAAGCTCGAAAGTATCAATCGTGAAAAACAAGAGTTAGACAACAAAAACAAAAAGTTGGATCAGCTTGTCGAGCTTAATGAGAAGAAAAAAGAGGAGGTAGATCAGCTAAAAAGCCAACACATCAAGCAATTAGAGACGATAGCCGGTTTATCTGCGGATGAAGCTAAGGAGCAACTTGTTAGTTCACTGCGTGAGGAAGCCCGTTCGCAGGCGATGATTCAAATAAAAGATATTGTAGATGAAGCTAAACTGACGGCATCTAAAGAAGCCAAGAAAGTAGTTATTCAAACGATACAACGTACAGCAACCGAATCGGCAATTGAAAATACAGTTTCGATATTCAATATCGAAAACGATGAGATTAAAGGCCGTATTATCGGTCGTGAAGGCCGTAATATTCGTGCGTTAGAAGCGGCTACCGGTGTAGAGATTATTGTGGATGACACGCCTGAAGCAATCATTCTTTCCGGTTTTGATCCTGTTAGGCGAGAGATCGCTCGTCTTTCCCTTCACCGTTTGGTGACTGATGGACGTATACATCCTGCTCGTATTGAAGAGGTGGTAGCTAAAACACGAAACCAGATCGAAGATGAAATCGTAGAAATTGGCGAGCGTACGGCAATAGATCTAGGGATACATGGTCTGCATCCGGAATTAATCCGTATGGTTGGACGTATGCGCTACCGCTCATCATACGGACAGAACTTGCTGCAGCACTCGCGCGAAGTGGCAAATTTCGCGGCTACCATGGCCTCAGAACTTGGTCTTAATGTAAAGCACGCAAAACGCGCCGGACTTTTACACGATATCGGCAAGGTGCCTGATGATAATCCAGAGCTACCACACGCTATCCTAGGTATGCAGCTGGCTGAGAAATACAAGGAACATCCAGATGTGTGTAATGCTATTGGCGCCCACCACGATGAAATCGAAATGACATCGCTTATCTCTCCGATTGTTCAGGCCTGTGATGCCATCTCTGGCGCTCGTCCAGGCGCCCGTAGGGAAGTTGTAGAGAGCTATATTAAACGCTTGAAAGAGCTGGAAGAACTAGCGTTATCGTATCAAGGCGTAGAGAAAACCTTCGCTATTCAAGCGGGACGTGAGCTTCGTGTGATTGTCGAGTCAGAAAAGATATCTGATGCGCAAGCTGAAATATTGGCTGCTGACATTTCTAACCGTATTCAGACAGAAATGACCTATCCGGGTCAAATTAAAGTAACGGTGATTCGTGAAACTAGATCGGTTTCCTACGCGAAATAAGATCGTGTTAGATGATTTTCAAGGTGCTCTATGTGGGCACCTTTTTTTGTCCTTCTACTTTTTGATTTCTCTCTTTCGATTTCTAACTTTTGACCTTTAAATTTTAACTTCTCGCTTCTAACTTTTCAATTTTGACTTTTAACTTTTGAATTTTTACTTTTAACTTTTTAGTTTTGACTTCCCCATTTTGACTTTTCACTTTTCCAAAATTAAAGCTAGATTAGAAAGCGAGTTCAGCTACACGTCAATAGCGAGAAATCGCTATTTTTGTCTAAATTAAAAATCTATGCAAATTCTTGTAGTTGAAGACGATAACCGTATAAGCAATTTTCTCATTAAAGGATTAGAGGAATTTGGCTATTTGGTCACGTTGTGTAAAAATGCAGAGGATGTATTGGCGCATTACATGCATGTAGAGTGGGATCTGATTATTTTGGATATTATGTTGGAGGGGATGGATGGAGTGCAGCTGCTCCAAACACTCCGTTATAAAAAAGTATATACGCCCATCCTAATGCTCAGCGCGCTGAATAGTGTGCAGGATAAAGTATCTGCTTTAGATTATGGTGCTGATGACTATTTAACAAAGCCCTTTCATTTTGATGAGCTATTATCACGAATAAAAGCCTTGACACGCCGGCAGCAATACCAGCAGCAGGAGACTCCAAAGGCTGAGTTAACTTTCGGCGATCTGCATATTAACCTTGAACAATACAAAGTGACATTGGGTACGGAACCCGTTGAACTCTCGCCGCGAGAATACAAACTCTTAATTTATTTAGTTGAAAATATAGATAAAACAGTAGGGCGTATACAAATACTTAATGCCGTTTGGGGCATAACGTTTGATAACCATACAAACGTTGTGGATGTATATATTTCTTATTTAAGGAATAAAATTGAGAAGGGCGATCGCAAATATATTTACACGGTGAAAGGTGTGGGGTATATGTTTAAGATATAATACATGAAATTAAAACACAGGCTGTCCCTTTATTCGGTTACCAGTTTTAGCATCGCAATGCTGATTTTCTCGGGGCTGATCTATTTTTCTTACTACGCCCAGATGAAAGAAAAAGAATATCAATCGTTGGAAAGTAAATCGTTGCTTGCCGCTATCTTCTATCTCGAGCAAGACGAGCTGTCGTTGAAAGAGCATGCTAATGTAAAAACGCAATTGCAGAAAACAATATCGCGCGCAAACATTGTCGTTTTTGATAGCCTAAACCAAAGACAGAATGGTGATATGAAATCCTTGGATGACATTTCCGAAGAATTTCTGCTTAAGGTGCGGGCCGCACAAGTCGCATCATTCGATAGTGACGATTATTTTTACAACGGCATTTTTTATCATGATAATGAGGGTGACTTTGTTGTTGTCACACGGGAGTCTAAAGAAGACTTTAACGGACAGATGCGGTCGTTATCACATATTCTGTTACTTGTGTTTCTACTTGGGGTTGTATTTATATTTTTATTTTCGCAATACCTCAGCTATATCGCCTACCAACCCATCGTCCGTATTATCAATCAAATTAAAAAAAAGGATACACAAAATTTTAATGAACCGCTAACCTTAACAGAAACCTACTCTGAGGTGGAAGATTTGGTGAAAACATATAACCATTTCATTTCTCGTATTGCGGAAACGTTTAATGTACAGAAAAACTTCATTGATTACGTTTCTCACGAACTCCGTACCCCAATAACGGCTTTGCTGGGAACCTTGGAAGTCACGAATACGAAGCGAAGAACAGTCCAGGAGTATGAAGCGGTTATGATGGAGTTGAAGCAATATACCTCGGATCTTCAGGAAACACTAGATCAAATGATGTTATTGTCGGGGGCAAAGACGAACTTCGAGTTTCAACACATCCGCGTGGATGAGGTCATATGGCAATTGGTAGAAAATATGGTTCTCTACCATCAAGCGAAAGTAGAAGTTGATATTCAGGTCAATGACCAGGCTGTTCTCACACTGGAAGGTAATGACAAACTCCTTGAATTAGCCATCGGAAACTTACTAGAAAACGCGATCAAATATTCCGATAATCAACCCGTAAAAATTTTATTCACAGAAGTGAAAGGACAATTGCAGCTTTCGATCGTGGATCAAGGGATCGGGATCTCGCAGCACGACCTTCGCTATATCCGGCAAAATTTCTATCGTGGTAACAACACGCAGAATTATCAGGGCAAGGGCATAGGCTTATCTATCGCTAACATTATATTCACCTTGCACAAAATTGATATGCAGATCCTTTCCCGCCAGAATGGGACCACCGTAGTCTTACTTTTCTAATTCAATTCTAATCTACCTTAAAATTCTCCTTAATGCGTGTCCATTAGCTTTGCAGGAAACGTTGTAACAGGTGAAGTATATATTTTTAAGCATTCTATCAATTTTCGTATCGGTCATTTGCCATGGGCAGTCTTACACGCTACAACAGCTGGAAGCGAGCTTCCTGGAGAACAATTATGCGCTGCTGGCTAGCAAGTATGCGATTAGTCGTGCCGAAGCGGAGGTCATACAAGAGCGTTTATGGCCTAATCCCACATTCTCTGTAGACCAAGTGAATCTTTGGTCTAACTCCACAGTGGAGCTGCTGCCGCGATTGATTGGCGAGTATGGGCGGAAACAGCAGGTGGTCATGGGGCTAGAGCAACTTATCGAAACGGCAGGTAAGCGTAAGAAGCGTGTAGTTATCAAGCAGCTTGAGCAAAAAACTGCTGTATACGAGTTTGAAGAATTAATGCGCGAGCTCAAGAAGGAATTGCGTCAGGCCTATTACCGATTGGCTAGTTTATCTCAGGAACACCAGCAGCTATCCGCAATTGTCACATCGTTTAATCAATTAAATGGGCAATATAGTCGTCAGGTCACGCTGGAAAATGTCTCGCTTGCGGATTACTATAGAGTACAGTCGGAGTTAGTTTCCCTACGTAAGGAACAGATTGATCTGGAAGATGATATTGCTGAAGATCTTGAGAAGCTTCGCATACTGACGCAGATTGGGAAGCTTGATTTGTCGCAATTGGCTTTTGATGCACAGGAGCAACAGCGTATCAAGGTATTGCCTGTTGATCTTTTGAGTCTAGCGATGGATCAAAACATTGGTTTGAAACGCCAAACAACCGAACTCGAGATGTCTGGCAAAAAGTTGTTGCTCGAGCAGGCACAACGGAAGCCTGATCTTACGCTATTGTTAGGATACGACAGGGGAGGAAACACGATGCAAGATTTTGTTGGCGTGGGCGTGAGTGTAGATTTACCCGTTTTTAATAGAAATAAAGGAAACATCAAAGCAGCCCAGTATCAAGTCAAAAAAGATGAAGCATTACAGCATTCGCTGAAGTGGGAGCTAGAAAATACGGTGGTTCGCTTAAATGGCCAGCTCCAAAAATATCAGCAGTCGTTGGCTGATTGGCCAGACGATGCCTCTAAAGGTCGACAAGATATGGTAGATCGGTATAAAAAACATCTCCAATCTGGACAAATAACTCTTATTGAATTTATAGACTTTACGCAAGCGTCTCGTAGCGCGCAGAAAGCATATTTAGATACCTGGGAAAATTATAACAAGACATATGAAGAATTGCAATACTTGGTGGGAAAAGATTTTTAATAGCAATATGATTAAAACGTTTTATTTACTGACCGCAGTGTGGATTTTGATTCTGCCTATTGGCTGCGTAAGCCAAAGTGATGATCAGGACAATGTGCAGCAAGATACGATTGCCCCAACATCATTTTGTTTAAATGAGCAGCTGAAGAAATCAACGGAGATCTTAGCGGTGAACAAACAGCCTATCAATGAGCAGCTCAGTCTATCGGGCAAGATCGAATACAATGAAAATGATATGGTTGCGTTTCGCAGCCTGCTAGATGGTGTCGTTGAAAGCGTGCGCTTTGAGTTGGGTGACTACGTTCAAAAAGGGCAAGTGTTGGCCGTTATCCGATCATCGCAGATTCAAGATTTATACCAGCAACGCCGATCGCAACAAAGTCAGATCGCACTTCTGGAAAAACAGTTTCGATCAAAAGAAGCGTTAGCAGAAGATGGGCTTCTTAGCCGGCCAGAAGTTTTAAGTGCTGAGCAGGAGCTGGAGAGTGCACGTATAGAGCTAGACCGCATTCAGCAAACACTTCAGCTATATCGCGCGGCGGGTGAGGGTAGCTTTCAGATTCTAGCTCCTAAAAATGGGTATATCATTCAAAAATCTGTCAGTCCCGGACAAAGCATCACGGCGGACAGCAACCCGATTTTCTCCATCTCTAACCTAAAGGAAGTGTGGGTCATGGTTAATATCTATGCAAGTAATTTGCGCTACATTAATGAAGGTGATGAGGTTAAAGTCAGGACTATTGCCTACCCAGACAAGTTTTATACAGGGAAAATCGACAAAATTTATAATGTTTTTGATGACAATGAGCATGTACTAAAGGCGCGGGTTGTGTTAGCCAATCAAAATCTTAACCTCATGCCCGGACTTAGTGCTGATATCATTATCAACACAAAAAATAGTGCCGGAGAAGCTTTCGCAATTCCGAATAGTGCAAAGGTATTTAACAACAATAAGGAGTATGTATTGGTGTACAAAGACGACTGTCATATCGAACCTCGAAGGATACACGCCGTGGGGGAGAATGAAGAGTATACATTTATCAAAGAAGAACTGCAAGAGGGGGATAAGATTTTGGGCAGTAATGCCTTATTGATATTTGAAGAGTTGAAGCAGAATTAACCAGGGACGAGGAATGAAGAAATTTGTACAGAATATAGTTACCTTTTCATTACGCAACACGACGTTTATACTGTTTGCGGTCATCGCATTATTTTTTGCTGGGATTTATGCCTTACGGCACACGGCGATTGAAGCATTTCCTGATGTAACAAATACGAGAGCGCGTATTATTACGCAGTGGCCGGGACGAAGTGCGGAGGAGATGGAAAAGTTAGTTACATTACCGATCTCCAAAGAGGTGAATAGTATCCCGCGAAAGTCCAACGTGCGTTCTATATCATTGTTTGGCCTCTCTGTAGTAACCGTGCAATTTGAGGATGGTGTGGACGATTTTTATGCGCAACAGTATGTATCTAACAAACTGGGCGGTGTTGATTTGCCTGATGGTGCGGAAGCATCAATCGAACCACCATCCGGCGCGACAGGCGAAATTTTTCGGTATGTGCTAAAGGGTGATATGCCTATCAAAGAAATTACCGCGGTGCAGGATTGGGTGGTTGAAAGGGAGCTGCTGGGCGTACCTGGTGTGGCAGATGTTGTCAGTTTCGGGGGAGAGGAAAAGATTTATGAAATCAAAATTCACCCAACGGAGCTTAAAAATTACGATCTATCACCTTTAGATATCTACGAGGCAGTTTCAAAATCGAATATAAATGTTGGCGGCGATGTTATCCAACAGGGCGATCAGGCCTACGTGGTACGTGGAGTTGGTTTATTAGATAAACTGGATGATATTGGAAATATCACTGTGAAGCTAAACGGCTCGACGCCGATATTAATTAAGAATGTTGCTGATGTGGTGGTTTCAAATAAGCCGCGCCTGGGACAAGTTGGTTTTGATGGCGATGACGATCTTGTCGAAGGCATCGTCATTATGCTGCGCGGTGAGAACCCGTCTGAAGTTATCGAAAACTTACAGCTGAAAATTGCCGAACTGAATAACAGGATCCTCCCGAAAGGATTAAAGATCGAGACCGTAATCGATCGTACAAAATTAGTTGATAATACGGTTTACACAGTCTCTAAGAACCTGATTGAAGGCATCTTGTTAGTATCACTAATCGTCTTCGTTTTTCTTTACAATTGGAAGTCTACATTGATTGTAGCATCTGTCATCCCGCTATCCTTCCTTTTTGCCATTGTTTTGCTTCGAATACAGGGTTTGCCGGCTAACCTTATTTCGATGGGGTCGTTGGATTTCGGTTTACTTTTAGAAGGAACGCTCGTTATTGTGGAGACCGTATTTGTAGCGCTTGCCACATTATCTCATCGGGTAGGGCCAGAAAGGTTTGCCAAGATGAGTAAGCTTGGCGTTATCAAGAAAAGTGCAGGGAGTGTTGCATCTTACATATTCTTTGCCCTTTTAATCCTTATTGTGGCCTTGCTTCCTATATTTTCTTTTCAGAAGGTGGAAGGTAAGATGTTTACACCATTAGCGTTTACGCTTGGCTATGCCCTTTTAGGTTCCTTAATCTTGAGTTTAACCTATGTGCCGGCCATGTGTAAACTCCTTTTTACCAAAAATATCGAAGAAAAGGAAAACTGGGTCACGCGGTTTTTCCAACGGACGATCTACGGCATGTTTAGCAAAGCTTTCCAATACAAGAAAACAGCTGTGGGAATTTTCGTGGCAATCCTCGCCATCTGCATATTTAAGTTTTTACATTACGGATCTGAATTTTTACCGAAATTGAATGAAGGTGCTATTTACATACGTGCTACGCTTCCCAACAGCGTGAATCTGACAGAGTCTACGCGGCTGACGAAGGAAATGAAAAAAATAATGGTCGATAGCTGTGACGAGATCGAATTTATTTTAACACAAACGGGGCGGCCAAATGACGGTACTGATCCGACAGGCTTTTTCAATATCGAATTTAACGTGCAGCTGAAAGATGAAAAAGAATGGTCGGGCAAAACAACGAAGGAGGATATCATCCAACGCTTGCGTGATCAACTTAATCACTATCCGGGAATAAACTTTGGCTTTAGTCAGCCTATTCAGGATAACGTAGAAGAATATGTTGCTGGGGTGAAAAGCGCTTTGGTAATTAAGATCTTTGGTGACGATCTCTATGATTTGGAGACATATGCAAACCAAGTAGCCGGTGCTATTGGCAAGGTAAACGGTATTACAGATATTAACGTATACAAGAACATTGGCCTTCCAGAGCTACGCATTCAATTGCACGATGCAAAAATGGCGAAATACGGTGTGTTCACAGCAGACGTTCAGGCGGTAATCGCTATGACGATAGGAGGGCAGGCAGCCACTAAATTTTATGAAGGAGATAGGCAATTTGATGTGGTGCTACGTTTCAACGAGGCATACCGAGATACGCCCGAGAAAATAAAGAATATTCTTATTCCAACCAGTAGCGGTCAGAACATTCCTTTACAGGAGTTAGCGACTATTGGATATCAAACTGGGCCTGCATTTATATACAGGGAAGGCAACAGCCGTTATATAGGCGTAGGATTTAGTATAGAAGGGCGTGACCTAGGAAGTACTATTGAAGAAGCTAAACGCGTTGTAGCAAAAGAAGTTTCGTTACCATCAGAAAATCTGATGCTTTGGGCTGGTGAATTTGAAAGTAAGGAAAGGGCTGCCAAGCAATTAGCGCTGGTCGTGCCTATCTCCCTTGTGTTGATCTTACTGCTTCTTTATGTAAACTTTGGGAATGTAAAGGACACATTAATCTCCTCCCTAACGCTGGCATTTGCGTTTATCGGCGGATTTATCTCCCTATGGGTTACCGGAACCATATTCGGAATTTCGGCAGGTATTGGGTTTATCATCCTTTTTGGTGTTGCCACAATTGATGGTATTGTTCTTATTGGCGTTATTCGTGATAATATCAAGCATAAGATGCCTCTTCTAGATGCTATTAAACTAGGTGTTCGGAGTCGTATACGTCCAGTCGTGATGATTGCGCTAATGGGGTCTATGGGGTTACTGCCTGCCGCGATGTCAACAGGGATGGGCTCAGAAATACAGAAACCTTTGGCCATTATGATAGTGGGCGGTTTACTGATTTGTTTGATACTTAGCTTTACGATTATCCCGGTCGTATTTTACTGGATGAATAGAAAAGAAGCACATACAGGTAAATAAACTGAATATTATTTACCTTTGTGCCATGAAAAAAAGAGACAAAGCAAAGAGCCAGACTCCGACTTTTGAAAGACCCGTAGATCGCCATTTTTTTGAAATGGATCGGCAATTTGCTCTGGTCAATAAGGGCGCTTATGCATTCGCCCTGGGGTTGGCTTTTTTCGGCGCAATGGCCTTGGTTTGGATGATTCCATTTCCGAAACTGGCTTTCTTGCAAAACTTAAATATGCAAACGTTCCTCAACTGGGGATCTTTTTATATTGCTGTTCTCATTTACTTTTATTTGCGATTGGCACCAACACTTTCATACGCAATGCTTTTTAGTATTGGTATAATGAGCTTTTTTATCGTGCAGTTGGAGTATATAGAGCGTGATGGGGGACCGGCCGTGTGGTTCATTTCTTTGCTGTTGCTCCTTATCGGCGTAACAAGTTGTTTCTTACTCGCTCGCAAAGAAAACGAAACATTGACACCGCAATCCTTTTGGCGCTTGTTGACTTTAGGACCAATATGGCTTTGGTCAAAAGTCTTTAAAGCGCGTTCTATCAAGTATTAAATTTCCTACTGGGATCGCCTAAGTTTTCCTTTTATCAATTGCGGTCTAGTTTTGAAAAGGTAAACTTCATGGTGTTTTGAACATGGCAAGCTATAAATCTCAGACGATTAGCGCTGCTCAACAAACATATATTGGTCGTTAATTTTATATAATTTGGTAAATTAACGCATAATATGTTTATGTATTACTAGAATCCGTTTAGGCTATCTTGCACAGATTGGCTAACTTTATACCGTATATTAAAATAAGGATGCTATGTTAAAAGGATTTTTTAATGTTCCGACTCCGATCAATGAGCCAGTAAACTCATATGCGCCAGGAACAAAAGAAAGAGAATTATTGGAAGCTGCTATTCAACGTGCACGCGCTGAAGAGGCTGATATTCCGATGTATATAGGCGGTAAAGAGATTCGTACAGATAAAAAAGGAAAGCTAACGCCTCCACACGATCATCAACATACTTTAGGTTATTACCACGAAGGTGGCAAGGAACACGTTTCGCAAGCTATTGATGCAGCTTTAGCGGCGAAGGCTAATTGGGAAAGCTTGCAGTGGGAGCAACGTGCGGCTGTTTTCCTGAAAGCGGCGGAACTTGCGTCGACGAAATACCGCTATAAAATAAATGCGGCAACTATGCTTGGCCAATCGAAAAATGCTTATCAAGCAGAAATTGACGCGGCATGTGAATTTACCGATTTCCTTCGCTTTAATGTGGCTTACATGAGTGAAATTTATGGGCAGCAGCCACCAGCGAACAGCAAAGGCGTTTGGAATAGAGTAGAGCAGCGTCCTTTAGAAGGTTTCGTTTTTGCATTAACCCCATTTAATTTCACAGCGATTGCAGGGAATCTTCCGGCATGTGTCGCTATGATGGGTAATGTTGTGGTTTGGAAGCCCTCAAACACGCAGATTTATTCGGCTAATGTATTGATGGAAATCTTTAAGGAAGCCGGTTTGCCGGATGGCGTAATAAATCTAATTTATGTATCTGGACCAGATGCGGGTGACGTTATATTTAAACACCCGGATTTCGCGGGTATACATTTCACAGGCTCTACCGGCGTCTTCCAAAACATCTGGAAAACGATAGGTGAAAATATCCATCAGTATAAAACGTATCCACGTATTGTGGGGGAAACTGGCGGGAAAGATTTTATCCTAGCCCATCCATCGGCAGATTTAGCTGTTTTAAATACGGCATTGGTACGTGGTGCGTTCGAATATCAAGGCCAGAAATGTTCAGCGGCATCTCGGGCGTACATCCCATCATCACTTTGGGACGAGCTTAAGTCACGCATGGAAAAAGATATCAGATCTTTTAAAATTGGCGGTACGGAACATTTCGGTAATTTTATCAATGCTGTGATTGATGAGAAAGCCTTCGATAAAATCACGTCGTATATCGATCGTGCGAAAGATAGTAATGATGCCGAGGTAGTCATTGGTGGAGAGTATGATAAGTCTAAGGGATACTTTATCCATCCGACAGTTATATTAGCAAAAACCCCAGACTACGAGACGCTATCGGAAGAGCTTTTTGGGCCAGTTTTAACAATTTATGTGTACGAGGATTCAGAATGGGCAGAGACATTGAAGCTGGTGGATAGCACATCGATTTACGCATTAACTGGCGCTATAATTTCTCAAGATCGCTACGCTATCGAAGAAGCGACACATGCGCTACGCAATGCAGCAGGTAATTTCTACATAAACGATAAATGTACAGGTGCAGTGGTGGGTCAGCAGCCGTTTGGCGGTGCACGCGGATCTGGTACGAATGATAAAGCAGGTTCCATGATCAACTTGCTTCGTTGGGTATCACCACGTACAATCAAAGAGACATTCCATCCTGATACGGATTATAGGTATCCGTTTTTAGGGTAAGCGCTATATAGTTTTGTTTTGTAATTGGGCATCCTTGTTTGGGTGCCCATCTTTTTCTTAACCATGTTTCTATGATCAAACCGCTCGATTACAGAAAACCCATAGAATTTACAGTGCCCGCTCATGGAGACGGTGCTTTCTATGTTATGGAAGATGTCGGTCATGATTTCTATGGCTATTATCATCGTCATCGCGAGTTTCAGATTACCTATATCGTAGAGGGGGATGGTTCTTTTATGCTGGGCAACCTTTTACGCCCATGTAGCGCTAATCAAATTTTCCTTATAAAGCCTAACGATCCGCATTTGTTTTACAAAGATGAAAACAAGGATGAAAATGCGAAGATCCACGTGGTACATTTGTTTTTCTCCCTGGAGAAATTATCACCTTTTTTTGATATGGCCGAGTTACAAAATATTCGTAGCCTGTTTTATAATATCCCGTCTAGTAAGCTACTTTTAGCAGAATACGCAGTTGCCATGAAAGACCTTTTCTTAACCTTGGATAGGGAAGATGGGGTACATAAGTTGGCTTGCATCCTAGAAATCTTTAATTACCTGCAGCAACAGGAAAGTGAGCTTATTTCTTTGTATTCCGGCCTCCACAACGTTGATTTTCATGACGCTGACGGTTTGCGTATTAATACCGTCGTGAAGTACGCTATAGAGAATTACAAAAAGAATATAAGTATTGAAGAGGTGTCATCATTAGTACATATGACGCCTACAGCATTTTGTAAGTTTTTTAAAAAACGAACGAAAAAAACATTCGTATCATTTCTGAATGAAATCAGGATTGAGAAGGCCTGCCAGTTGCTGGTAAATAAGCGGGTAGAAAGCATCGCTGAGGCAGCTTACCAATGTGGTTTCAACACGGCAGTTCATTTCAATAGGGTCTTCAGAATGATCATGCATGTGTCGCCGACTACGTTTATAAGCCAGCGAGCCGTGGATAGATAAGAACAGCAAGCATCTTTCTGCTCGCCGGTCTTATAAAATAAAATTATTATCCTTACTCCGTCGTTCCGCTCCGCTTTAGAATCATCAGTGCTTCATACTTGCTTCCATCATAGTGGGGTGGTTCAATGCTAAGTTTGGTAGGATAGGGCTTGTCTTTGTCAAAGAAATAGATCTTTGTGAGGCTACCAAAATCGTTAGTAGGAAATAAATCTGCACAGGCATCATATTTAGCATTTGACATATCCCCAACGGTAACAGCATAGACACGTATAATGCTGCCCTTATTCTGTTCGTTTCGTACAAATGCCACCTCCTCGAATTCTCCCGGAAGGTCTTTTATCGAAGGCTGATTAAATGCTTCCCAAATGCCATAACCTAGGATGATCATCAATCCCAGCGCAATCCACCATATTTTCTTGTTTTTTCGCATTAACTAGTTATTGTAATTCCCAAAAGGATGTAAAATTCTTTTAAAATTGCCTGATGGCCTGGCCAAGCGGGAGATGTTACCAAATTACCGTCTACAATGGCCTGATCTGCCGGGATATTTTTCCACGTTCCGCCCGCTAGCTCAATATCTGGGCCAACGGCGACATAAGCAGTTAGGGTACGTCCTTTTAAGACGCGGGCGGTCGTGAGCACTTGAATACCATGGCATATAGCCGCCACAGGCTTATTGTGCTCAAAAAAATGCTTCGTAATGTCGAGCACCTTCTTGTTGAGACGAATATACTCCGCGGAGCGACCCCCAGCAATATACAAACCATCGTAGTCTTCAGGATTTACTTCCGCAAAAGATTTATTGATGTTAAAATTGTGGCCGCGTAGCTCTTTATAGGTTTGGTCGCCTGTAAAATCGTGAATCGCGGTAGGTACCAAATCTCCCTCCACCCGATCTGGAGCGATGGCATGAACTTCTATTCCTATAGCGCCCATAGCTTGAAATGGAACCATAGCTTCATAGTCTTCAACATAATCGCCTACTAGTAATAAAACTTTTTTTGCCATAACGTATTTGTTTAATGAACTATTGATTTTGTTCGTTTCGTTGTTTTAACGATCGCTTTGTTTTGCGAACCTTGGCCTCCAACTGGCTGCGAAGAAGTATATTAGTCAGGCCCTTACCTTCTTCAAAATTCTGATTGAATTCTGGTAAGCTGAATGTTTCCAGTATGTCGGCGCCGTCATAAGGTAGCCGGGCAGTGGCTATTTCTAAAACGCTCATACCGCCGCGCCTACCGGGGCTAGTAGCCATTAGGAACAGCGGTTTACCATTGAAAATTTTTCGACCTGGAATGCGTGAGATCCAATCGGTAAGGCTTTTATAAGCAGCGCTGTAATTTCCGTTGTTCTCCGCCAATGATAGTAGAATGAAGTCGGCCTCGTCGATCTTTTTAGCAAATGCCAATGCTTGTGGAGGGATACCCTGCTCACGCTCGTAATCTACGGAGAACAATGGCATATTGAAATCGTTAAGATCAAGTATTTCAATAACATCATCAGGCTCTTTGTAGTATTTGCTTACACTGCTTACAAATTTTTTGTTGATTGAGCGGCTGCTGTTACTTCCCGCGAATGCTATTATTTTCATCTCAGATACTTATTTCATGAGCTTGTTGCGCTCTTTTTTTTTAAACAATTGTCACCTACCGGTCGAACTTACTATAACCTATCTAAATTGTGTTTCGTAGTGTCCAGGGTACATTCAAGTCTTATTGCTACAATAAAATATCGTACGCTCGTATTTGGTAAGCGTGCGCATTTCCCACGTTAAATTTAGCATAAAAATGTGACCTCGTAAAGCGATTGGATCGATTAGTGGACGAAAAAAGGCATCCAACGTATCGTTGGATGCCTGATGTATTAATAGGTAGTTAGTAGTCGTTTATTTTTAACGTAAGAACAACAGTTCACGTAATTTTGGAAGTGGCCATTTGTTGTCGTCCACAATTTTCTCCAATTTGTTTACGTGATAGCGAATTTCGTCAAAATATGGTTTTACCACTTCGTCGTACGCGATTGATTTCTCACGAACATCCTCTACATTATTTGCTGTTTTCCGAGATTGACGCATTTCTTCTGCCTTTTCCAGAATCAAATTCGTATGCTTGGAGATACGTTCAACCAAATTCAATTGGGAGCTAAATGCTTCCTTAGCGAGTCCAAGATCTTTTAAACCTTTAACATTCTCAATTAATTCATTTTGGTAAACGAAACATGCAGGAGCAATTTGGCTTGTTACCACTTCTTCGATAACACGTGCTTCGATTTGTAATTTCTTATAGAAATTTTCCAATAAGATCTCATGTCTAGCCTCTGACTCGCGTCTTGAATAGATGCCTAATTTCTCGAAAAGTTCTAGCGTTTCCTCTTTTACGTAAATATCAAGTGCTTTAGGTGTAGATTTGATGTTGGATAGCCCACGTGCTTCAGCCTCTTGCGCCCACTCATCGCTATAGCCGTTACCTTCGAAACGAATCGCTTTGGAATCTTTGATATACTTACGAACAACGTTTAATATAGCAAGATCTTTCTTGGTTCCCTTTTTAATTTGTTTATCTACCTCTGCTTTGAATTCGATCAACTGTTGTGCAACAATAGCATTCAAGATAGTCATTGGGAGAGCGGAGTTTGCAGATGAACCTACAGCACGGAACTCAAATTTGTTACCTGTGAATGCAAAAGGCGAGGTACGGTTACGGTCCGTATTATCCAGCTTCAATTCTGGAATTTTAGGAATACCGTGCCATAAATTAGTCTCGTTTCTTACTTTTTTCGCTACGCGAGCAGATTCTACTTCTTCCAAGATTTCATCCAGCTGTGACCCGAGGAATATAGAAATGATTGCCGGAGGAGCTTCGTTGGCACCCAGTCTGTGGTCATTACTATGGCTCGCAATCGATGCACGCATAAGATCCGCATATTCAAAAACAGCTTTAATAGTGTTCACAAAGAATGTTAAGAACATCAAGTTGTTTTTAGGCGTTTTACCAGGTGATAATAAGTTTACGCCTGTGTTCGTGATTAGGGACCAGTTGTTGTGTTTTCCAGATCCATTCACACCGCTATATGGTTTCTCGTGCAATAACACTTTGAAATTATGGCGGACAGCAACTTGCTCCATCAAATTCATCAACAATTGGTTATGATCAATAGCCAAGTTGATTTCTTCGTACATTGGCGCACACTCGAACTGTGAAGGTGCAACCTCATTATGGCGTGTTTTTAAAGGGATACCCAGTTTCAACGCTTCGTTTTCCAAATCTACCATATAGGCAAGGACACGCTCAGGAATAGCACCAAAATAATGATCTTCCAATTGTTGTCCTTTTGCTGACATATGGCCAAAAAGTGTACGGCCTGTTAATTGTAAATCTGGGCGGCCGTGAAACAAAGATAGATCTACCAAGAAATATTCCTGTTCGATACCTAAAGACGCATTTACTTTAGAAACAGATTTATCAAAGAAATGTACCACGTCTGTCGCGGCCTTATCAATAGCGGCAACGGCTTTTAACAATGGCGCTTTATAATCTAAAGACTCACCTGTGTAAGAAACAAATACTGTAGGGATACACAATGTTTTTCCTGCTACTGTTTCGAAGATAAACGCAGGCGACGACGGATCCCAAGCTGTGTAGCCACGCGCTTCAAAAGTGTTGCGGATACCACCATTCGGGAAAGACGAAGCATCTGGCTCTTGCTGAACCAAAGCATCACCTGTAAACTTCTCTATCGCTTCGCCGTTATCATCAGGTTCAAAAAAGGCATCATGTTTTTCTGCAGTGGAGCCTGTAAGGGGCTGAAACCAGTGCGTATAGTGCGTAGCACCGTTTTCAAGAGCCCAGGTTTTTACTGCTTGTGCGATATGATCTGCGATATCTCTGGAGATTTGCGACCCATCTTCTACAAGTTGTACTAACTCCTTATATGTGCTTTTAGAAAGGTAATCTTTCATTTTAGCAATCGTAAATACGTTTTTACCGTAAATAGAAGTTGCTTTTAAAGATTCTACTGCTGTACCATGAACCAGAGGGCGTGATACCGCTAACTCTGCTGCTTTAAATCGAAGGCTTGACATTTTCCGTTTTATAGTTTTATTGTTTTATACAGTTATTGGTTGTATTGAGTTGTAAATGTACGCTTATTTTTAAAAAACAAACAAGAAATATGGAAAAATTATAAAATTTAAGTGTTTTTAATATGATAAAAATGAAAATGCGGTACTATTTTTTAACAGCACCGCATTTTCCAGTAACATTTATTATCTATTTTATTCAAGTCCCCAATCGATACCTTTTTCGATCGCCGGAACACCCGTACTTATCCATTTGGTGGCTGGTTTTCCTTTTAAAAAATGATCGAAAAACTGCGCTTGACGAATTTGGATATCTTTCCGATTTTGCCTTTTAATAAGATTATGCTCGTCACCGTTATAGTTAAGCATCCATACCGGCTTTTGAAGTCTACGTAGCGCGGTAAACATCTCTATTCCCTGATACCAAGGCACCGCACCATCGTTATCATTGTGCATAATGACGACCGGTGTAGTTACTTTATCCAAGTAGAAAAGCGGCGAATTTTCGAGATAAAGTTCTTTATCTTCCCATAGTGTCTTGCCTATTCTAGACTGTGTGTGTTCATATTGGAACTGTCTTGACATACCCGATTGCCACCGAATTCCACCATAAGCGGATGTCATATTAACCACTGGCGCGCCGGTCCAGGCTGCCGCGTACATCGGGGTGCGAGTGATCAGGTGTGCAACTTGATAACCGCCCCAGCTTTGCCCTTGTATAGCCATTTTAGTAGAGTCGACCCATGCATTTCTTGCCAGATAGCGCATACCTGAGTTCACGTATTCCTCAGCTGATTTTCCGGGATATCCTATTTCATAACAGATATCAGGTGCGAATACAAGGTATTCATTACTTACATAATACGGAATGTTCAGCCGAGAGGGGGTCGGGGCAGGCGCCTGATAGCTGTACAGGCCGTCTGTCAACGTCTCATAGAAATACGCTATTATCGGATATTTTTTATTCGGATCGAAGTTTTCCGGTTTGTATAAAATACCTTCCGCTTCCTTTCCACTTGGAGTTGTCCATTTTACCAACTCTGCAGTTCCCCAGTTATACGTTTCCTGTTGTGGATTTACGTCAGTAAGTCTCTCCTCGTTTTTAAAGTCCTTACTAAGGTAGAGATTTGGGGACTGTGCGTAATTTTCCTTTGTATAGATAAACATATCTCCACTTTCCGAAGCTTTAAAGCCCCGGTAGACAAAGCCTGAAAGTACAATTTCGCTTGGGCGGCGGCTCTTCGAGCTATTTGCTTCAAACACACCATTTTGTTTTGTCACTTCATCGAGTGCGCTTAAATAAATACGCTTATTGTCGGGGATGCGAGTGGTGCGATAGCGAGGATTATCCTGACGGTCTAGATCGATGTAGCGGAAAGATTTTTTAGTCGCACGACCTTCGCCATTAGTAATAAGTTGCTTTGATTTTCCTGTGAGATCAAACCGCCATATATCGTAGCGGTCATAGATATAAACATTTCGATTATCTGTTGACCAGCATGCAATTCCATACGCGCCAGGCAGTGTGGGCGAATCGTTTTCTTCATCAACAAAGCTAACAGGCATTCCATCGTTAAGCAAAATTTCGCTACCACTTTTGATATTGTAGCTCAACCAATTTCCTTTTTCCCGATCGAAATACAACACATACTCGCCATTCGGGGACAGGTATGGATAACCATTCAAATCCTTTTTAACCAATTTCTTTTGACCAGATTGTGTAGATACTATATAGATATCAGACTTTGTAGATCCTTCCCATTGTCCTTCCACTCTTTTTCCAAAATCGCTACTGGTTAGGATCCACTCGTTATTAGCTTCGTCTGTTGTTATGGTTCTGGAAAAGGTATCATCAACTAAAGCTACTATGCGGTTGCCTTTACTGGGGTAGATCACGGCAGCAAATGATTTGCTTAGATCTCTTTTAAGGTTTACAAGTTGTTGAGGCTGTAAATAATCATCTTTCCAATGCCAAATGTCCACCTGGGCATGTTCGAAATCGACCAGTGTGGTGTCTTTTATCCGCGGGATAGGGGCTAAGCCAAAATATAACTTTTCTCCATCAGCACTAAAGTTTAGTGGCGCATCTCCGCTTACATACCATTGTCGCGGAACGCCAGCACTTTGCTGGTTGGCAATAATATGTGCAGTATCCAGCTTTGTCGTGTAGTAATATAATTTGTAATCTTTTACCAGCGATTTTTCCGGCGATTTATCAGCAAGAAATGCTACCTGCATCCCTTTATCGTCGAAACTCAATTCTTTATAAGTTCCTTGGCCATTGCTTATTTTTTTCAGATTTTTGTTTGCGATGTCGTATAGGTAGAGTCCTGCATCCGTTGATGTCGAGTCTTTAGCTTCGTTCTTTTTGGAGAAAAGAAGGAAATCTTCATTTGGACTAAATGCATACTGATCAGCCTTCCAAAATTTGAGGGTGTCTCCTGTGCTAAGCTTTTGGAGGTATAAAACAGCCCCGTTTTTTGTTGTTTTTTTTGATGTGGTTGCGGTATCTGTAGGTGTTTTTGTTTGTTTCTTTTCGTCAGCGAGGAAAGCGACATACTCATTTTTGTTTTGCGCAAGCTTGAATGATTTTACCTGTCCGAATTTCCACTCTTGTTTATTCTGTAGATTGACAATCACCAGTGAATCTTTAGGCATGTCGTCGGCCTTTTTCTTCTTGATTTTTGCTTGCCGTGTTTCCTGAAAAGTAGGTTTAATAGCGGCTATCAAAAAGGTTTCGTCCTTACTGAGCTGGGCTGAAGCTCCCCGCGGTATAGAAAGCAGCAAAGCGTTGTCAGCCTTTTTCAGCTGAAATACCCCATCACCTTCCTGCGGCATAATTTGATAGGAGATAAACTGTCCGCTTTTGCTTATAGCGGTGTTGCTGATGCTTTTCCAATTGTCGTAGACGCTGTGATCCAGTGGTCGCTTCTGTGCAGACAAGGCGCCGGTTAATAGAAGGGACGCGCCAAGACAGGCTATTTTAATACGCATAAGATGAATTAAATTTTGATTTTTGTCGTAAAGTAGCGAAAAATGCGTAATTTGAACACGATGTTATAATAATTTTACAAGATCTAGAGCCATGAAATCAGCTAATATCATCATTTCCGCAATTTGCGGGTTAGCAATAATAATTTTTGCGGTTATTATCGGCAACGCTTATACCTTTAAGTTCAAAAGTGGCAATACCATAAACGTTACCGGCAATGCTAAGAAAGATTTTGAGTCTGATTTGGTCAAATGGTCTGCTTCATATAGCAGAAAATCTATGGATTTAAGCGCTGCTTCTGAGCAGTTGAAGCAAGACCGTGAATTGGTGCATAAATTTCTTGTCGGGAAGGGGATAGCCGCGAAGGAAATCTTATTTAACGCTGTAAATATAAATCGTGAATTTTCGTATCACTCGGATGGTAATGGTAACAGCTATAACACCTTCACCGGGTATAGCTTATCGCAGAGTGTAAGTGTGGAATCAAAAGATTTGGACAAAGTAGATAATGCCTCTCGCGAGATTTCTGCACTTATATCGCAAGGTATAGAATTGAGTTCAAATTCGCCCAACTACTATTATTCCAAATTAGAGGATTTAAAGCTTGAGCTTATTTCCCAAGCGTCAAGCAATGCAAAACAACGTGCATCTAATATTGCTGTAGAGGCCGGTTCATCCCTTGGCGATCTGATTAAAGCAGATCTTGGCATTTTCCAAATCACGGGACAAAATGACAACGAAGAGTACAGCTATGGAGGCGCATTTAATACCGCTTCCCGGAGTAAAACGGCTAATATAACCGTAAAGACAAGCTATCTGGCGCGATAGGGTCGCGCCGAGGTATGAAAGTAGCCGCAAACCTAATCACACAGGCTATGACTGCGCTTGCGAACTATTTCTCAATTAAAGTTCTATACGGCCTTTTTGCTCTTCCACTTCGAACACGGAATCGATCTGCCAATTTGCTTTGTCTTTAGAGGCTTTAACAGCAAGCTGATCACATCGCTCATTTAATGGATGACCCGCGTGCCCCTTCACCCACACCAGTTTCACCTGATGATGTTTGTAGAGACTCATAAGTCTAAGCCAAAGATCCTTGTTCTTTTTTCCTTGGAATCCTTTTTGCATCCAGCCGTATACCCAGCGCTTGTCAATGGCGTCGATGACATATTTTGAATCGGAAAAAATAGTGACTTTTTGATTGATACTTTTTAAGGCTTCCAATCCAATAATGACGGCTAACAACTCCATTCGATTATTTGTGGTTTTTCTGAAGCCGCCAGCGAACTCTTTTTCAATAAGTTTTCCTTGGAAGGATTCATTTGTGCCTTGATATACTGTTCTTAATATCGTGCCATAACCTCCCGGCCCCGGGTTGCCGCTGGAGGCGCCGTCTGTATAAAGTTCTATCATCAAGACAAAAATACATAATATGTTTTTATGCTTTTGCAATATATTTATATCTTCGACGACAGTTATAATGCCTTATAGACCATGAAGATCAAAAGTTTTGCATTTCTTATGCCCTTATTTTGTGTAAGTTTTTTTGCGGCGTCTGCCCAGCAGCATTCAAATCCTTCGAAAATGACTTGGTTTGAAGACGCTAAATTAGGCATCTTCATCCATTGGGGAATTTATGCTGTAGATGGTGTTTCAGAATCGTGGGCATTCTTTAATAACTACATGAGCCATGGTCGGTATTTAAAACAGCTTGACGGGTTTACGGCAAAAAATTACCGACCTGAGGAATGGGTTGACCTTATAAAAACATCGGGTGCCAAGTATGCCGTTATAACGGCAAAACATCATGACGGTATTGCCCTTTGGGATTCGCAAGCTCCAGAGGCCTTAACCACAAAAAGGCATGCTGCAGCAAAGAGAGATGTACTCCGTCCTTTTATTGAAAAACTGAAAGAGACTGATTTAAAAACGGGCATTTATTTTTCATTGCCCGATTGGAGTCATCCTTACTACGATGTGAATACACGTATCAAAAAGCGCTTCGATGTGGCTGCTGACCCAAAACGCTGGAGCCGTTACGTCCATTATTATCAGCAGCAATTAGATGAGCTATCGAAAGCATATCGCCCGGATTTATTGTGGTTTGATGGTGATTGGGAGCATAGCTCGGAAGAATGGGATGCACCCGGCACCTTAAGTCTGCTACGCAAGCATAATCCGGATATCATTATCAATTCTCGTTTGAACAATCATGGCGATTATGAAACGCCTGAGCAGGGTGTTCCGGTAGTTAAACCTGCAAGCACCCATTGGGAATTATGTTATACGATGAACGATTCTTGGGGCTATCAACCCTTTGATCATCATTACAAAACACCGAATATGATTGTTCGAACTTTAATCGACTGTATCGCTATGGGCGGCAACCTGCTGTTGGATATTGGTCCAAAAGCGGATGGTAGCTTGCCGGAACAGCAAGTTGCTATTCTTAGGGAGCTGGGGCGTTGGACAAAGAAACATGCTGAAGCGGTTTATGGAACTCGCGCGGGCCTGTATAATAGCCACCTACGGGAAAAAAATTCTTTTTCCCATGATGGTAAAACACTTTACATCTATTTGGATAGCGAGCGGGCAAGATACCGATTAGGCCGCCTTCTTACACCAGTAAAAAATGTGCGGTTGATCGGTCATGAAGCGAAACTTAAGTACAGTTATAACGGAGGGCTATTGGATATTACCTTGCCTCCAGCTGCTTTTGATAATGTAGCCTCGGTGCTGGCTATTGAGTTTGACGGCTCGCCGCAATTTGCTTCGGCAGATAGCGTAGCTCCATACAGTATACAGGCGTTGCTGAAGGAGCCTGCCGTTCAAGATGCTGTGGAAAAAATTGCTGCAAGCAGTGATGCGGGCGATAATATTTTTGCAGATAAGTTGACCGAAGATGGTATTTTTCTGTCTCCGGAACTAAATCCAGCGCAAGCCGAATTGAAACAGTGGATTGAAAAACATGCGGAAGTACTTGCCTTCGCGAACGCCGGGATGCCAAAAGGACATTATGCGGGATACTCTGCGCTATCGAAAGACCGTAAAACACTTTATCTTTTTGTCGAGGGACAGCCCTCTGGACCGATCGCTTTAAAAGGGTTGAATAATGATATTGCCCGCATACGAATTGTGGGGGAGGGTTCGATGCTAAATCATCAAGTGTTCAATAAATTGTATTGGAGTGCCGTGCCCGGTATGGTGTATATTGACATTCCAAAAGAACGATTGGATAAAAAGATGACTGTGATTGCTGTTTTATTAGATAAGCCCATTGATTTATACCGGGAGAACATTGGCGCTATCGAAAGTAATTTATAGCGGAGTAGCGTATCCTTTGGCTAATTTAGCTTATTGCTCGATGAAGATTCCAAACTTTCTGCGCAATTCGCGAAGTAAATAGGAAGAGGAGACGACGATAGTTAGCCCGATAAGACAGCCTATCGCGACCGAAGTAAAACGGAATATTGGCGTATAGGAAAGTTCCTCCTGATGTGGTTGTACCATAATGATCAGAAGTGCAACTACGGCAACGCGCGCCATGTTCATGATATTGAAAAACCGGCAAACCAAAATGGTCACGATAATACCGATGACAATCATATATAGCGAATTTCCATTCACTATAATACATAGCAAAGCGACAAATGAACCGACGAAGTTTGATTTAAACCGCTCGATTGAGAGGCGTTTGGAATCTGTTTCTTCTGGTGATATAACCAAAATGATAGATAGCAACGACCAAAAAAGCTCAAAGTGTACAAAATTCGTATACAGTACGTACCCGATGGAGAAGCCTATGAGGCAGCGTAAGATGTAAACCAGCACAGGCGAAGATATGGCTCTTCTAAATAAACGATCAATCATTTCCTTATATCTTGCGGGGATGGGAATCCCAAAATGTATTCTGGGGCACAAAGCTAAGGCATTTCAATCAGAATATCCAATCCAATGAAGCGGGATTTCGCGGAAATTAGAGAACGTATTTTACCATGAACAGGTGATAGTACTATCCAAATGAATCGTCAACTCCATGTGTCGGAACTGGAAGGGGCAGATTTGGAAGGCGCTGTATGTTGTCTGCTTTAAGCTTGGGCGAAAAAAACAAAACCAATCTACATGATTAATATGTAAGATTGGTTTTCACTGATAAAAAAAATTCTTCCTTTCGGCAAGCACTATATTGTGCTATAAGCCCCTTGCTCCTATGCGAAAGTTAGCATTACGCTAATTTGATAGTCAAGTCTTTCGGGTTTTTAACTTTGTTTTTTAGAAGTGCTAGATCAATAACTTCAGACATCTTTGTCACGTAGTGAAAAGATAAATCTTTCACATAGTCTTCTTTTATTTCCAAAATATCTTTTTCATTTGCTTTGCAAAGAATAATCTCTTTGATATTTGCACGTTTCGCAGCTAATATCTTTTCCTTGATGCCTCCAACAGGCAGGACTCTTCCACGAAGCGTAATTTCCCCTGTCATCGCTAACTTCTCTTTTACTTTACGCTGCGTGAACAATGACGTAAGTGCGGTAAGCATTGTGATACCAGCGGAAGGACCATCTTTGGGAGTTGCTCCGGCAGGTACGTGCACATTCACATCCCATTGATCGAACACTTTGTAGTCAATGCCAAAATCTTCAGCATGTGAGCGTAGGTAGGCCATCGCGATTGCCGCAGACTCCTTCATTACATCGCCAAGATTACCGGTGAGGCTGAGTTTTCCTTTGCCCGGACTTAGGCTAGATTCAATGAACAAAATATCGCCGCCTACCGAAGTCCACGCCAAGCCAGTAACAACGCCGGCTACTTCATTGTCTTCGTAAAGATCTTTGTCGAAGATTGGAGCGCCCAATATCTCCTCCACCATAGGGGTATCAATTTTCGAACTATGCTCTTTCTCCATAACAATGCGGGTGGCAACACCACGAACAATGGAGCCGATCTTTTTCTCAAGACCCCGAACGCCAGATTCCCGTGTGTACTCTTCGATAATTTTTTCTATTACCTTGTTGTTTAGCATAACATCTTTACGAGTTAAACCATGAACTTCCAACTGCTTCGGTAACAAGTGCTTCTTTGCGATTTCTATCTTCTCTTCGATGGTGTAGCCGTTCACCTCAATGATTTCCATACGATCTAGGAGGGCAGGTTGTATCCCATTTAAAGAATTGGCTGTCGCGATAAACATTACCTTGGAAAGGTCATACTCCATCTCTACATAATGGTCGTAGAAATTGGTGTTTTGTTCTGGATCTAATACTTCCAGCAATGCTGATGATGGATCACCTTTAAAGTCCGAGCCCAATTTATCGATTTCATCGAGTACAAAAACCGGGTTTGAGGCGCCTGCTTTTTTTAGTGATTGTATAATACGGCCCGGCATAGCACCAATGTATGTTTTGCGGTGTCCGCGGATTTCCGCTTCATCACGTACACCCCCTAGCGCCATACGCGTATATTTGCGGCCCAACGCCTTCGCTATGGATTTTCCCAAGGAAGTCTTGCCGACACCCGGAGGCCCTACCAAGCAGAGGATGGGAGCCTTCATATTATTTTTAAGTTTTAAGACGGCCAAATACTCAATAATACGCTGCTTAACCTTCTCAAGACCATAATGGTCCTTATCTAATATCTTGACGGCTCTGTTTAAATCGAAATTGTCCTTTGTATAATCACCCCAGGGTAAATCCAATAATAGCTCCAAGTAGTTGATTTGCACAGAGTAATCTGCTGCCGCAGGGTTAATACGCCCCAGCTTTTCAAGTTCCTTTGTGAAGTGCTTTTGAACATCTCCAGGCCATTTTTTCGATCGTGCCCGCTTTTCCAGCTCTTGCATCTCTAGATCAGGCGTGTTGCCGCCAAGCTCCTCTTGAATGGTCTTCAGCTGTTGATTTAAAAAATAGTCGCGTTGCTGTTTGTCTAAGTCAATACGTACTTTATTCTGGATCTGGTTTTTTAGTTCTAGAAGTTGTATCTCTGTTGTTAGGTGCTCTAGTAGATTTTTTGCGCGTTTTACAAAATCTTTGGTCTCTAACAGGTTTTGCTTCTGCTCCGTTTCCAACGCCATATTTGACGAGATGAAATTTACCAGGAAAGTGGGGCTTTCGATGTTTTTGATAGCCAGTCCCGCTTCGCTGGGTAGATTGGGAGATAACTGTATAATCTGCAGCGCGAGCTCCTTTATTGAGGAGATCAAAGCTTTAAATTCTCGATTAGCAACCTTCGGCTTTTCCTCAGGTACGCGCTCGACGCGGGCTTTCAAGTACGGATCGCTATTAACAAGCTCTGTGATTTTGAAACGTTGTTTTCCCTGAATGATAACGGTGGTGTTACCATCTGGCATCTGTAAGATTTTTATGATATTAGCTACTGTGCCTATTTTGTGCAATTGATCTACAGTAGGTTCTTCAATATTCATATCCTTTTGAGACACCACACCAATTGTGCGGTCGCCTTTATAGGCTTCTTTCACTAGCTTTATAGACTTATCTCGGCCAACTGTTATGGGAATTACGACACCCGGGAACAATACCGTATTTCTTAAAGGAAGTATTGGAAGTATTTCAGGAATATCAGCTTTGCTCATTTCCTCTTCATCTTGTGAACTCATCAAGGGAAAAAACTCAGTGTCTTCATTAATGACAGAAAGTACTTGATTGAGGTCAAATGTGTCGTTTTTGTTCATATATATAGTGTTCATCCGACATTATGTCAGATTATTAGATAATTTCTTGTATACTAAAATAGTTCCTCTATAGTTGCAAGAGCGATGCCAACTTTAAAAATTGGTACTATTTATGTTAAGAAAGAAAACATATCGCTAAATCGACATTATTCTGTCATGATTAGGCGAGCCTGGAGCAAAATGTGGAAATGTTAATAAATTTTCATTGTGAGCTTAAACTATTTAACAGAGATTTATGTCAACTGTTTTAGTGTAAAAAACGAAAAAGTAGAATTAATAAAGAGAAAATATGAAACGTAGATTTTTAAGTAACCAGTGGAAAGCGGTAAAGTTGGGTTTGGCATCGACTGCCCTGGCGTTATTTACAGTGGCCGTTCAAGCGCAGGACCAGTCACAACATAGTAATCCTAATGTCCGCCTTGGTCAGAAAGCTTTGTTAGATGGTGATTTTAAATCGGCAGCGACGCATTTGCAGAAAGCGTTACCTTCAGAAGCTAGCGATCCAGATGTTCAGTATCTGCTTGGGTATTCGCAGTTCCATAATGGAGATTATGCAAAGGCGATCGAGACTTTTAAAAAAGTAATCGCATTGGACGCAAAGCATACTTCTGCCTATTACTACAAAGCGAAAGCAAGTAATAACATGGCTGTAAGTAGCATAAACAAAGTAAGTAATAGCGTGAAAGAACAATTGCTTAAATCGGCAATTGAGGACTATACAAAAGCGATAGCAATTAACGCTAACGACGCGAAACTGTATCAAAACCGTGCTATTGCCTATCGCGATTTGGGAATACTAACGGGCACGAGCGGCGCCGCAAACTATGATAAAGCGAAAGCTGCAGATGCGTATGGCAAAGCTGTTACAGATTACGAAAAAGTGCTTACATACGATGCATCCCGTAAGGATATCCAAACGGAAGTCAAAAAAGCAAAGGTTTACAGAGATAATCTTAAATAGCAAACTTTAGATAATGAAGAAGCGGCGAACGGTAATTGTTCGCCGTTTTTATTGGAAGCTAAACATATAGAAATTGCTCGTCCGCCTATGTAATCGGCATGCCGAAAGCGCTGTTGGAGACTATGTTTATGAACAGCATATTAAAAGTCTTTAAAAACGTCTTCCCGATAACTATTTATGGCTATTTTAGCAAGGATGTATATGACGCAACAGTTTAACAAAAAATATAACGTGATATGAAAGATAGGAGAACCTTTATTAAAAATAGCTTAGGGCTGGCTGCCGGTTTGGCGGTTGCTAAAGCAGGTTATGGAAGTTCTGTATTTGCCGATTTCGGCATGATGGCATTCCAGTTTAAGCATGAACCATTGCCTTATGCAAATAACGCATTGGAACCTGCAATCGATGCGCAGACTATGCAAATTCACCATGAGCGTCATTATGGTACTTATGTGAAAACTGCTAATGAGGCGATTCAAGCAGAAAATGCGCAAATCTCGAATGAAAAAGATCTTTTTAAAACAATTGATAAATTCAGCGCTAAATTGAGAAACAATGCCGGCGGTGCATATAATCATGCGCTCTTTTGGAAGATTTTGCGCGCGCCGCAAAAAGATAATAAACCGACAGGTAGCTTGGCGGCGGCTATTGATAAGGAGTTTGGAAGCTTCGCCAAATTTCAGGAAGCGTTTACTAAGGCTGCTACACAGCAGTTCGGATCGGGCTGGGCTTGGTTGGTGCTTGATGGCGGAAAGCTGAAGGTAGGCGGTACGCCAAATCAGGATAATCCGTTGATGAAGGGTGTTGCTTTGCAGGGTCAACCCTTGTTAGGACTGGATGTATGGGAACATGCTTACTACCTTAAATATCAAAACAAACGCCCAGATTACGTCGCAGGCTTTTGGTCGATAGTCAACTGGGAGCAGGTTCAAAAACATTTTGACGGAAAATAACAGTCGCAAATGGAAGTGCGCTGTTGTAGCACGATTTTTTCATTTATTTAAACAAGCCGTATACGAGGTCAAAAATTGGTTTTGCTCGTATCCGGCTTGTTTATTTCATTACGTTTTCACAGAAATAGCTGCGTGTTATTAGTCCGCTTTTTTCAAACAGTCGTTCGTAGGATTTTCCCTCCTGGCTATAAGCAATTGGAAGGTTGCCAACGATGAGCTGGCTTTTTGACAATCCAATTCTTTATTAGGAAGTTCTTCCGGTATAGGGTTCTCAAGCGATTTACTTCGCACGACGTATTGCTTCTGCAAACAGCGGAAGGCGTGTTCATTTTGATAATAAATCCGTGTTTCCGTAACATCATCTTTCGTGGCTCCTTCTGCTGCGCCACTCTCGAAAGTCCAGGAGGTAGCTTTTTCGAAAGCGAAGAAAAGCTTATTATCCCTTACAAAATACTCCTCTTCATACTCCTGGTGGCTGTATTCGCCATAGTCGTGCCTAATCAATACCAGCTGTCCTTCTTCGGAAAAATAAACGACACGTCCGTTTTTTTCGCCATCACAGTCGTACTCGAAGAAGGTGCTATCCAGCCTGCCGGCCTTTCGATTGTCTACCGTTGCGACGTATGCATCCTGAATCGCCGCAATATTTTCCAATGACTGGCTGCTATTAGCAATTTCATCTGACCCGGTATCTAAAATCTCGGTTTCTTTGCCTAAAGAATCTGCTACTTTATCTTCTCGATTGCTTGACTGGCATCCTACATGTATAGATGCCACAAACAATAGCATAGTCCAATTACGTATCATCATCGAAAACTTTACTTAGGGAACCTTACATGGGCACCTTTTGTTTTTAGCGGGAATGCTATTCAATTTTATTTGATATCCATTTTTAATGCAGCGATCTCTGACGATGTTAAGATTGTGTTTCGTTAAAAAAACTTTGTATCTTGTGGTTGATACGCAGCGACATGCACGATAACGCTCGTTGACGAGAAGCTAAGAAATAGCTAGACATAGACAATTAACGCATCTGTGTGCTAGTAAATTTTCAAATATCCAATTATAGTATATGATGTATTCTCCGGGTCTTCGTTTTAGGGAGGCGATGCAAAAAGAAAAACCTTTACAGGTGGTTGGTGCCATCCATGCAAATCACGCATTACTGGCGGAAAGTGCCGGTTTCCATGCTATTTATTTGTCTGGAGGTGGCGTTGCGGCAGGCTCTTTGGGTATGCCTGATTTAGGGATCACAACTTTACAGGATGTACTGATCGATGTGGATCGTATTACCAACGTCTGCGACCTGCCATTATTGGTGGATATCGATACCGGTTTTGGTCCATCGGCCTTTAATATCGAGCGCACCGTGCGTTCGTTAATTAAAGTTGGTGCAGCGGCCATTCACATAGAAGACCAGGTGGGCGCCAAGCGCTGCGGTCATCGTCCCGGTAAAGAACTGGTGACACAGGAGGAGATGTGTGATCGTATTAAGGCTGCTGTTGACGCCCGTACAGATGTAAACTTTGTCATCGGCGCGCGCACGGATGCTCTGGCTACCGAAGGCCTTGATGCCGCGCTTGCCAGAGCAGTAGCCTACAAAGAGGCTGGTGCCGATTTTATATTTGCAGAAGCTATAGTGCGCTTGCAGGATTACAAGCTATTTAGTGACGCCACAGGGCTACCTATACTTGCTAACATTACCGAATTCGGACAAACTCCCCTCTTTACAATTAACGAGCTTCGTGATGCCTCCGTGTCCATTGCGCTGTATCCATTATCAGCATTTCGGGCAGCAAACAAAGCTGCAGAACTGGTATATAACGGTATTCGGCGCGACGGTACACAGCGTGACGTCGTTTCGGCTATGCAAACGCGCGAAGAGCTCTACGCCAGCATAAATTATTATGCCTACGAAAGAAAGTTAGATCAATTGTTTAATAATAATCGCGATGAAAGAGACAAATGAATCAGGTTTTAAACCTAAGAAAAGCGTAGCACTTTCCGGCGTAGCAGCAGGAAATACTGCGTTGAGCACGGTAGGAAAAAGTGGTAATGATTTGCATTACCGGGGTTATGATATTCTGGATTTGGCATGGCAGGCTTCGTTTGAGGAGGTCGCGTATTTGCTGATCCATGGCACATTGCCCACGGAACCTCAGCTGCAATCGTTTCAAACGCAGTTAACTAGCCAACGCGGTCTGCCAATCGCTATTCAGAAAGTGCTTAAACAATTGCCTCCGACGGCGCATCCTATGGACGTGTTGCGAACCTATGTTTCCGTTTTCGGAAGCTTACAGCCCGAGAAGGAAAGCCAATCGCTGGCCGGAGCGCGTGAGATAGCATGTCGGCTGATGGCATCCATGGGTTCCGCGCTATTGTATTGGTATCATTTTAGTCAAAACGGTCGTGAGATTCAAGTGGAAACGGAAGACTTGACCGTTGGCGGTCACTTTCTCCATTTGCTTCATGGCAATATGCCATCTGCTTCCTGGGTAAGAGCCATGCAGGTTTCGTTAAATCTCTATGCGGAGCATGAGTTTAATGCATCTACTTTCACGGCGCGCGTTATCGCCGGTACTGGTTCAGATATTTACTCGTGCATCGCCGGGGCTATCGGCGCTTTGCGCGGCCCGAAGCATGGTGGCGCCAATGAAGTGGCGTTTGAAATACAAAGCCGTTATGCCGATGCTGATGAGGCTGAAGCAGATATCCGGAAGCGATTGGCTAACAAGGAGGTGATCATTGGATTTGGACATCCTGTCTACACGATAGCCGATCCTAGAAATGAAGTGATCAAACGTATTGCGAAAGAGCTAAGCGAAGAAGCGGGCGATATGACTTTATATTCCATAGCGGAACGACTTGAAACTGTGATGTGGGAAGAGAAACGGATGTTCCCAAATTTGGATTGGTATTCTGCCGTATCCTATCACCTGATGGGAATTCCAACGCCGATGTTCACACCTTTATTCGTGATCTCACGTATCACAGGCTGGTCGGCGCATGTTTTTGAGCAAAGACAGGATGGAAAAATTATTCGTCCGAGTGCGAACTACAACGGCCCGGAAAATAGGGATTTTGTGCCACTTTCGGAACGATAGGAGAGGTGGTAATTAAAAAGTAAAAAGTAAAAAGTAAAAAGTAAGGATTAAAAAGTAAGAATTAAAAAGTGAAAAGTTAAAAGTAAAAATAGAAAAATAAAAAGTAAAAATTGACAAGTGGAAAGTAAGGATTGAAAATTTAAAAGTAATAATAAATAATGGCAGTTGTAATCCCCAATAACCGACCGGATGCTGATCAGGTCTTAAAAGACATCGTTGATTATGTTTTGCACTATAAGGTGGAAAGCGAAACGGCTCTTAAAACCGCATTTTACTGTTTTTTAGATACCATGGGTTGTGGCTTTGAGGCCTTAACTTATCCAGCCTGTACAAAATTGCTCGGTCCGATTGTGCCTGGCACAGTGGTTCCGCAAGGTGCAAAGGTTCCTGGTACTGCATATCAACTAGATCCGGTACAGGCCGCCTTCAACATAGGCAGCATGATCCGCTGGTTGGATTTTAATGATACTTGGCTCGCTGCAGAGTGGGGACATCCGTCCGATAATCTTGGCGGAATCTTGGCGACGGCAGATTGGTTTAGCCGCACGCGCGTTAGTCGAGGGGAAGCAGCATTGAAAGGGGAAGATCTCTTGGAGGCCATGGTAAAAGCTCATGAGATTCAAGGCGTGCTTGCATTGGAAAATTCCTTCAATAAAGTGGGGTTAGATCATGTATTGCTCGTTAAAATTGCATCGACCGCCGTGGTAGGGAAAATGATAGGACTGACTTATGATGAGTTGATCAACGCTGTTTCGCTCGCTTTTGTGGATGGACAGGCGCTGCGCACATATAGGCATGCACCCAATACGGGCAGCCGAAAATCTTGGGCGGCGGGCGATGCTACGTCAAGAGCAGTGAGGTTAGCTCTGATAGCCCAAACAGGCGAGATGGGCTATCCATCCGTTTTAACTGCACCTATATGGGGTTTCTATGATGTTTCTTTTAAAGGAAAGCCTTTCACATTTCAACGAGCCTATGGTAGTTATGTCATGGAGAATGTATTGTTCAAGATCTCATTTCCGGCGGAATTTCATGCGCAAACTGCAGTGGAGGCTGCGATGCAACTCCACTACAAACTTCAAGAAATCGGTAAGGCAGCGGAAGACATCGCGCTTGTGTCGGTTCGGACGCACGAAGCGGCCATTCGTATTATCGATAAGAAAGGGCCACTTCATAATCCTGCAGATCGCGATCACTGCCTGCAATACATGATCGCTATTCCCTTGCTGTTTGGCCGTTTGACGGCAGAAGATTACGAAGATCATATTGCTCAGCATCTAGAAATTGATGTTCTTCGTGATAAAATGGTATGCCATGAAGATCCAAGTTTTACCGTAGATTATCATGATCCCGATAAGCGGGCGATAGCAAATGGTCTTACTATCACCTTGCAGGATGGTACTGTGCTCCCCGAAGTGGTCGTACACTATCCGATGGGGCATCCGCGCAGACGAGAGGAAGGAATTCCGAAGCTAATCGAGAAATATCAACGAAATTTGAAACGCATATTCAGCGAAAAGCAGCAGGCACAGCTGCTTCAGAAAACGCTCGATTACGATACATTTGTAAATCTTGATGTACCCTATTTAGTAGATTTAATGGTGAAGTAGAACTGTTTTTATAAAGGTTTGGTTTGATTAATGCTGCATTACGCACTACACATTACTCAATACCAATCCCATCGGACATCCCTTCCGCCGCATGCCGCGGCAAGGCAAATGGTTTTGTAGGGTAATGTAGTTTCTAAACGGATTGTCCCTCGCTCAAACCCTTCCGCCGCATGCCGCGGCAAGGCAAATACTTTTGAAGGGCAAAAGTATTCAAAACCCTGTCGCTTGAAACCTTTGCGGGGGAGGTTTGTGGATTGGCAAGTTTCTACATATCGCAAAGCTTTCGAGGCGACATTTCGTTTAATAATGGGAAGAAGCAATAAAATAGAGAATACCTTTCGCATTACGCGCTACACATTACGCAATACCCCTTCAAATGCGACATGTCATTTAATTAAGGACGGTGCATTGTAGTATCTTTTCTAATTTCTCACTACGCACTACTCACTACGCACTACTCAATACCCCTTCAAATGCGACATTTCGTTTAATTAAGAACGGTGCATTGTAGTATCTTTTCTAATTTCGCACTACGCACTACGCACTACTCACTACGCACTACTCACTACTCAATACACACTACTCACTACTCACTACTCAATACACACTACGCATTACTTAATACCCTCAACGGTACAAGCGCATTGTTTTCCAAACGCACTTTTACAATTTGGATACTGCTAAAGCCATCCTCTTTGGAAATAATAGGCGAGAGGTCGATGCCCTTTTTAGCCAAAGCTTTGAGAATGGCATTGCGAAAGGTAGAGCGTGTCGTACCCCAACCATCGCTCTCGACAATATCATTGTTAAACGTAATTAGTTCTGGAATGGAGTAGTTATTAAATTGCTCCTGTAGGTGTGTTGATAAATGAAGAATTGTTGACATACAATTTAAAATTAAAAGTTTAACCATAAATTGTATCCAGAAATTTGTGGGTGTAATAAACAATAGTCACTCATTGTCTCTCACTTTTTCCCCGTATTATTTTACCACCGTGGTACTACACTCGGTTGGTATTGCCTAAGCAATTCTGAATACACGACAAACTTAGTAGTCTTTTTTATTAGTTGCAAATATTTTTGTAAATAAATGACAAATGCGTCAGTTTTTTTCCGGCTCACGTTGGCATACTGTCATCCTGTCGGTAATATCACCTTTGGAATATTCCTTGATAAGCCAAATAGATAACATAGAAAAAAATAAAATATCATATGCAAGAAAAAGGTAGTATTTCGATTCATACCGAGAATATTTTCCCGGTAATCAAAAAGTTCCTCTACTCGGATAACGAGATTTTTTTAAGAGAGTTGGTTTCTAATGCGGTGGATGCTTCCCAAAAAATTAAGCGTCTTTCATCCTTAGGGCAGTTTCCAGGTGAACTTGGCGACCTTACGGTTGATGTTAAATTTGATGAAGCGGCAAAAACCATCACCATTTCTGATCGCGGGATTGGTATGACTGCTGACGAAATTAAGAAGTATATCAACCAGATTGCTTTCTCCGGAGCCACAGAGTTTATGGAGAAATTTAAAGAAGCAAACGATGCGAACGAAATCATCGGTCGTTTTGGGTTAGGCTTCTATTCAGCTTTTATGGTGGCTGATCGGGTTGAGATTGAATCATTATCCTATCAGGAAGGTGCTGAACCGGCGCACTGGACTTGCGACGGTAGTACATCCTACGAAATTTCGGAAGGTACACGCACAGATCGCGGGACAGACATCATCTTACATGTGAACGATGAATCAGCTGAATTTTTAAATCAAGCTCGTTTAAGCGAGATCTTAAACAAATATGCACGCTTCCTGCCGGTGCCTGTTCGTTTCGGAACGAAGTCAGAATCGCAGCCCGACGGAGAGGATGAAGAAGGGAAACCAAAATACACTTCTATTGAAGTAGACAATATTATCAACAACACCAATCCGGCTTGGACAAAATCCCCGTCTGAATTGACTGATGAAGATTATCTGGCTTTCTACCGGGAGTTGTATCCATACTCGATGGATGAGCCTCTTTTCTGGATTCACTTGAATGTAGATTACCCATTCAACTTGACCGGTATTCTCTACTTCCCGAAAGTGAAAAACGAGATGGAAATACAACGCAACAAGATTCAGTTGTATTCTCGTCAAGTGTTTATCACAGAGGAGGTGAAAGATATCGTCCCTGAGTTTCTGATGCTGCTGCAGGGCGTAATTGATTCACCAGATATACCATTAAACGTTTCACGCTCGTTTTTACAGGCGGATAGCAACGTAAAGAAAATCAACAACTACATCACCAAAAAAGTCGCAGATAAATTGAACGAGCTTTTTAAAGCAGACCGTAAGAATTTCGAAGCGAAATGGAATGATATTGGACTCTTTATCAAGTATGGTATGCTGAGCGATGAGAAGTTTGCTGAGAAGGCAAACGATTTCTGCCTACTGAAAAATACAGATGCAGAGAGTTTCACGCTAAAAGAATATTACGAGAAAGTCAAAGATATCCAAGTGGATAAAGATGGCAATATCGTTTACCTATATACCAATGATCCTGCGCAGCAAGATGGATTCATCGGCTCAGTGAAAGCAAAGGGATATGATGTTCTTGCGTTGGATGGCCCATTGGATACACATTTCACCGGTTATTTAGAGCAGAAAGGTGGCGATAAAGTTCAGGCTAAACGTGTTGATGCGGATGTAGTTGACAAATTGATTCCTAAAGATGAGCAGCAAACGTTGACTCTTTCAGAAGATGAATCGAAGAAAGCGTCTGAAATATTTGAAAAAGCTATTTCTAGAGGTGATATGAAAGTCGAGATCGATGCTTTAGGAGCAGATGATCTTCCAGTAGCCGTAACGATTGACGAATTTATGCGTCGTATGAAAGATATGGCAAAAACTGGCGGTGGAATGGGCTTTTATGGCACACTTCCAGATAACTACAAAGTTACTGTCAACGGAAACCATCCGCTTGTAAAACGCATTATCGAAAGTGGCGATGAAGATGGTACTAAATTGGCGAAGCAAGCTTTTGATCTGGCTTTATTATCAAGGGGTCTGTTGACTGGAGCTGATTTGACGTCGTTTGTAAAACGTAGTGTGGAGATGATCTAGTCTTATTTTAAAAGCAAAGCGAGGGGCTTTTTAACCCTCTGAAAGTGTTCAAAAGCGTGTTCTCTGACAGTACTTTTGAACACTTTCTCGTTTTAGCGGCGCTTGATATCCCTTGTTTCTATTTGCCGGATAGAAAATAACCTATAAGTTTCTCATTAAAAATTGATAGTTTTATAGATGGACTTCCTCTAAATTCCTGTGATCAAGCATTTGATAGGCTTGTCTACGGGTTATCATAACCGATCTTCTTCGGTTTTAGATGCGGAAGTGCTGCTTATACCATTAATTTATAAACTAATCAATGAAGGAACTTACAATGCAAAGAAATTCGATTTTAGCCTGGTCATTTGTAGTGGCATTAGGCGGTTTTTTGTTTGGTTTTGATACGGCTGTTATCTCGGGTGCTGAGAAAGCCGTTCAGGTTTTTTGGTCGCTCAACGAATTTCAACACGGATTGACAATGGCTGTTGCGCTATTGGGGACGGTATTGGGGGCAGCCTTGGGTGCTTATCCATCTGATCGCTTCGGACGAAAAAACACGTTGTTTTTTGTGGCGAGTTTGTATTTCTTCTCCGCTATCGGGACAGCATTGGCGCAAGATTGGAGTATGTTTATCATCTTTCGTTTTCTGGGTGGTATTGGCGTAGGCGTCTCGTCGGTGACGGCACCTATTTATATCTCGGAGATTTCACCAGCGGGTTCCCGCGGTAAACTCGTGGGCTTGTTTCAGTTTAATGTCGTCTTCGGGATCTTAATTGCCTACCTGTCCAATTACTTTATCGGGCAATTTGGCGAAGAGTCTTGGCGCTGGATGCTAGGCGTCCAAGCATTTCCAGCTCTTCTATTTTTTATTTTGATCTTTTTTGTGCCGGAAAGCCCGCGATGGTTGCTTTTGCATGGCAACAAGAGAGATGAGGCTATCCGGGTTATGCAGAAAATTAGCGGCGATCGTTATGCCGAGGATATTGAAGAAATTCTGGCTGCACAGAATCAAGCTCAGCGTGATGGCCGATTATTTTCAAAGACGAATCGGGTGCCTGTCATGTTGGCCATCTTGTTCGCCGTTTTCAATCAAGTTTCGGGTATCAATGCGATTATTTATTATGCACCACGGGTATTCGAGATGGCTGGCTTGGGCGCACAAAGCTCTTTGCTTTCTTCCGTAGGGATAGGATTGGTGAATTTTGCTTTTACTTTGATTGCAATCAATTTCATTGATAAGGTCGGGCGCCGGAAGCTTATGCTGATCGGTTCCGTCGGCTTGATCGCATCGCTGTCGTTGGTTTCCTATTCATTTTTTGCAGGGCGTACAGAAGGCGTTGCCGTGACGCTCTATCTCATGTTTTATATCGCCTTTTTCGCCTTTTCACAGGGTGCCGTTATTTGGGTGTTTATTTCAGAGATTTTTCCCAATGATGTGCGCGCCAAAGGGCAAACCTTAGGTAGTTTGACACACTGGGTAATGGCGGCAATTATCACGTTTTGCTTCCCCGCACTGACTGACATGCTGGGGGGCGGTTATACCTTCGCTATTTTCGCTGGCTTCATGCTATTGCAGTTGCTTTTTGTGTGGAAGATGATGCCCGAAACAAAGGGTCGTACGCTGGAACAAGTGGGCAAAACTGTGACTGACTCTTAATCATACATCTAAAAATCTTCTACCATGAATAAGCTATCTATGTTAGTTGTTCTTGTTCTGACCTTAGCCATAGGCGTTGGCAAAGGGCAGACCAAGTTTTCCAGCACATTCGTTGGTGAAAAGCAATTTCTTCAGATCCCTATAAAAAACGGTGGTACGCAAAAACAAGTTGAAATTTTGGTCAACAATAAAAGGGTGCGCTGGTTTACGGCAGAATTGGCAGAGGGTAAAGCAGATTGGTTTGCTTATCTAGACATCAGCGATTGGAAAGGTGATGAGTTGACGGTTGCTGTGGATGGCTTGCCGGACCAAAGCGAGGCCTTCCGGCCAATTGTGCAAACTGATAGTGACCGCCATGAAGGGGGGTATATGGAAATGCGCCGGGCACAGATTCATTTCTCGCCCAAAAGAGGCTGGATGAATGATCCGAACGGCTTGGTGTACTATAGGGGAGAATACCATTTGTTTTTTCAGCACAATCCTTACGGTGTAAATTGGGGCAATATGCATTGGGGGCATGCTGTTTCGAAAGATTTGGTGCATTGGAAAGAAGTGGGTGAAGCGCTCTATCCAGACGATTTCGGGACAATGTTTAGCGGTGGGGCCGTTGTAGATACCAAGAATTCATCGGGCTTTGGGTCAACCAAGGAACCGGCATTAGCGTTGTTTTATACGGCTGCGGAAAAGAGCTGGACGCAGGGTATGGCACACAGCCGAGATGGCCGCAGTTTTGAAAAACTGGAAACACCGATTATCAATAAGATAACCGATGGTAATCGGGATCCGAAAGTGATCTGGCATGAGCCTTCCAAACATTGGGTGCTTGTAGTCTATGTGAGCGAGGAAGGGGAGCAGCACGCTATGCACTTTTTTACGTCAACCGATATGAAGTCTTGGATCTTTGCTAGCAAGGTCTTGGGCGGGCAGGGGAATGATCGTTACCTGTTTGAATGTCCGGAATTTTTTGAATTGCCGGTAGAAGGGGGTGCTAAAGGCGAACGCAAGTGGATTCTTACAGGCGCAAATAGCCAGTACGCTATTGGCACCTTCGATGGCAAGACTTTTATCCCGGAGGAAGAACGTATGTTTAGTCAGCAAGGGCGAGACTATTATGCGGCGCAAACCTTCAGCAACGAGCCGCAGGGGCGTCGTGTGGAGATCGGCTGGTGGCGCACGCACACGAACCAAGATGGCAGCGCATTTAACCAATCGATGAGTATCCCGATGACGATAGCCTTACGTAAAACAGCGCGCGGCACACGCATCATTCGCCAGCCTGTTAGCGAGCTATCGGCTTTGCGCACCAATATCCAAAAGTTGAAAGGCAGTCGACTTAGCGCGGCATCCGCAAATGTGTTAAAATCCTTTCAAGGCGAATTGGCGGAGATTAAATTGCGTATTAGGCCGGAAGACGCCCACACTATACATCTCAACGTTCGTGGTTTACATATTATCTATCAGGTGACCGAGCAAGAACTCGTCGTGGATAATGTACGCGCGCATGCGCCACTGATCAACGGCGAGCAAGAACTAACTATTTTCGTGGACCGCACGGGTGTCGAGATTTTTGCAAGCGATGGCGAGGTGTTTATGCCCATTAATTACAATCTAGATCCGAAGAACACCCAATACAGCCTAAGCGTATCCGGAGGATCGGCTTCTTTAGTGGATGGCGAACTCCACGAATTAAAAAGTATTTGGTAGGTAGTTTGACGTTTTTCCGCACAAATACTAGGCAGGTCGTCTAGTCATTTAGGTCGGACCATTACTGTAATTTTTCTTCAAGTTATTTTGGATGGTTTTTTTTGCCTAGTTTTTAAAAACTGGTGTTGGCTCACTACTTTTTGGAATCTGTCTGCTTACCTAACACGTCAAAGCGTTGAACTTCCCTGCTTAGGCAAAAACCTTTGAAAAATTATCTAGTTAAAAATGAACTTCTTGCTGCGGTAAGCCATTATTTTGTTTAAAATATTTGGAGGATATGGGTATTTGTTCTACTTTTGTGTCATCAAAATCACGGTAGGTATAGCTCAGTTGGTTAGAGCACTAGATTGTGGTTCTAGGGGTCGTGGGTTCGAGCCCCATTACTTACCCGGAAAATAGAGGTCCAAAAGGCCTCTATTTTTGTTTTATGCCACTTATTGTCAGTTTATTACCGTTTTAAATTGTCGGTAAGTTGTTGTTGAATCTGTTATTTTGTCCTAATGTTGTTATTTGTCGAAAAACGGTAAATTGATCCGCTTTTTGAGTTGTTTTGTCTCATTTTTTGTCTCACTTTCTTTGTCGTATTCCTCCTTTCTGTTTCTATTGTTAGTACGAATTTAAGAGTTTAGTTGTGGATTATCCATTTATAGGACAGGATATTTTCATGTTTAAACCTATTATTTATGTTGTCCTAATTCATACAGTCCATTGTACGATGGTGTCTTATTGCTTGATCCCGCACATTGCTTTTAGATGGTTTTATTATGTCTCTAGTTTTAATGATCTTATTTAATAAGCGGAGACCATAGGGAAATTATACGAACGGCCTCTTATACTAAGTTGATTTCAAATATATTATGTTTTTATACGCGACAAATTCGTATTCTTTGCTTAGATTATTATTATATTCGATAGATAACAGCGTTAACAAGTCTCTTACAAAGTTCGAAACTTCGCTGATTATTTTGTTGATTATCTTTAGTTTTTAATTATGAGTGATGAATTAATAATCAAAAAGGAAGCCCTCGCGTTTTATCAAAGGAAAATCACAAATTCTTCTAAAAATGAAGCCATAGAGGATTTTCATGAGATTAAGAGACGTCTGTATGATTTTTATGCTCCAGAAAGTAAGGCGCTATTTTTAGATACTATTGCAGAAAAGATTGTTTTAGATTTGGATGATCATAGAAGAGTTGCTCATGGTGGGCAACCTGGAAAAAACTGCGCACACGAAGACAAGCAATCGAAATTATTGTTTTATATTAATCAGGAACTGGGTGAACTGCCATTAATAGCTCATCAGAGAGTAATGTCAAACCCTAAGCAGTTGAGAGACAAGATTTTTGTTAGTTATAGTCATTCCGATAATGAATTTCTTTTAGATATTCAACGCCATTTCAAGCCCTTTTTCAAACAGTTAGAATTATGGGATGATAGTAAGATTCTGCCGGGGCAAAAATGGAAGGAGGAGATTCGAAAAGCCATTGAATGTACAAAAGTAGCCATCTTACTTGTTAGTACAGATTTTTTCGGATCTGAGTTTATTGCTACTGATGAACTCCCCCCCCTTTTGAAGGCTGCAGAGGAAAATGGAGCCGTCATTTTATCGGTAATTTTAAAGCCATGTCTTTTTGAAGACTTTCCTGAATTAAACCAATTTCAGGCCTTGAACTCACCTAGTAGGCCAATTGCCAAAATGGATACCATTGAGAGGGAAGAGACTTTTGTTAACCTTGTTAGGCAAACGAAACGGATTTTAAACGGTATTTAGTTTTAATATTGTATTTAATAAATTGTAATAAGTAGATGAGGTTATTTGTTGTAGGAGATATCCATGGAGATGATAAAAAATTTAGAGCAGCTCTAAAGTCAGTCTCGTTAAAAAAAACAGATAAGTTAATACTCATTGGTGATTTAATTGATAGAGGTAGGGATAGCAAAGGGGTGCTAGATTCACTAACATTGTTGAAAAGTAATGGTTTCGATAATATAGTTTACATTAGAGGTAACCATGAACAGATGCTCCTTGATGCATTTAAAGATCCTGATAAAGAATATATATGGTTAAAAAACGGGGGCGATAAAACACTGCTAAGCTTTAAAGTGAATTTTTGTGATCAAATTCCTAAAGAGTATATTTCCTTAATAGAGAGCTCAGTTTTTTATCACCAGCATAATGATTATATCTTTGTACATGCAGGAATTGATTTTAAATTGGATGATCCTCTGAGTGACGCAAAATCACTGATGTGGACAAGGGAAATTAACGAAACTGCATTTGAGAATTCAGCATTTGCCGGAAAGAAAATAGTTCACGGACATACGCCTGTATCAAGATCGGTCATAACGCATAGTCTCCAACGTTCTTCAATCATCAACGTCGATAACGGTGTTTACATGAAAAATAACGATTTTGGATCTTTGTCTATTGTCAATTTGGATACAATGAAAGCTAACTTTATTTAAAAATTATGAAAATTATAGAAGTTTTAGACAACATTAACCGGGGAGGTTTTGGAGTAATTGACCGCGTTTTATGCGAGGATGGTAATTATTACGCAAGGAAAACTTTTAGTCCTATTCCCGATTCGAGATTGACCCAAGAGGCAATTGAAAAATTCAAAAATCGGTTCATCAGAGAAGTAGAAACCCAACGACGCTTGCCCCATCAATATGTTATACCTATTGTCCATTACGATTTACAGGCTGAAAATCCTTGGTATCTGATGCCAATTGCACATGATTACGGTCAAGAAATAGAAAGGTGCAAGGGTACAGATTTAATTCCAAACGGTTTATCTGATATTTTAAATGCGATGGAATGTATTCATAATCTTGGGTATGTACATCGCGATTTAAAACCTGGAAATATACTTTTCCACGAAGGTTTGTGGAAGCTTTCAGATTTTGGACTGATAACTCAAGATAAGGATATTCTATCTCTTTCGATCACTTCTTCGAACGGTTTGGGATACGGCTCCGAATTGTATGCCGCGCCGGAACAGATAAACGAATTTAAAACGGTTGATAGTAGAGCAGATATCTACGCGTTTGGAGCGATATTACACGATATTTTTGGTACTACACGTCGTACTCCCTATGCTAATCATACTTGCGCTGGAGATATGGGAGTGATTGTTGATAAATGCACGAAAAGAGAGCCGAGGCATAGATTTAATAATGTTGAAACTTTGAGAACTCGCCTTTTATATGTTCTTAGTAAAAAACAATTCAAAGTAAAAGAATCCGGATCAGAGGAGCATATCAATGCTATAAGAGAAATACAAGATTTTACGTTATCTAAATTTCAAGACTTGGTATTTTATGTGAGAGACTCGGAAGCAGATAAGTACAGTGTTTTTTACGAACTTAATAAAGAAGTGATAGCAAAAATGTTTGATATTGACAGAGATTTGTCAATAGAATTTTTCTTAGAATACGTTGCTTGGGTCGAAGGTTCAAGCTTTTCGTTTGATTACTGTGACGTGATTATTATGTTATTAAAAGATCTATACGATAGACCTATCGGAATAGATTTAAAAGCGAAGTGTGTAATAGCTGCTGCGGAATTGGCACGCAGTCACAACAGATGGTTTGTTATGTCTAATGTGGTGCGGATGTCAAGTCCTGACATCGACGAAAATTTTGCATTTCGACTTCAAATTGATATCGATACTTCTGAACGAACAAAAGAGAATTTCAATAGATGCGTTGAAGGGATAAGCCAAGCGAAAAGTAATTACCATCCTCTCATAGCATCAGTGTTATGATATTCGCTCGCCGACTGCGAGTTGAGCGAAGGTCGCTGAAATGAAATGCGCGAGCATGATTCAGCGATATGTACGAAGTATACGGAGACTGTTGGCGATATTTTTGATCAGCGTGGGGTTGAGCCTCGAGCCATCTAAAATAATGACAACATCGTAGCCTGAGCGATCTGCAGGCGAGCCAAACTCTAAGAGCGGTTGGATTTTGAACGAGTGTTTTCGCTCGTTTAAAAGACAGAGAAAGCTATTATGAAGTGAGGAGTTACCAAAGCTTTAAATATGACAAACTAAGAAGCGAAAATAAAGGAAATGGTATGTGAAATACTATTTCCTTTTTTGCTTAGTTTGGCGTATCTTAACAGCGGTAATTCCAGAACGGAATGCCTTATTACCTGAGTTAGTTTGAAATACAGCTTTACATCATCTTCAAATGAGCCAATGTTAGTAGAACCGGAAAAATATAAAAATTCATATTCATGATTATTAAAAATGTTAGGATAACAAATTTGTATGGTTATTTAAACAAATTTGTCGAATTCAATAGCGATATAAACCTTATTGTTGGAATAAATGGTTCTGGAAAAACAAGTCTTTTGAACGTAATAAATTGGCTTTTAAATCCTTCATTTCCAGATTTATGCACCAATGAATTTGATGAATTAAGCATCGAGTTTGTCATCAATAAGGATTTATATGTTATCGTCAGCAAACAATACGTGGATGAGGTTACCTTGGAAATTAAAAATATCACTAAAAATATTGTTTACCACAAGATACAGGCAGATTTGAAAATTCACCCAAAAAAAATTGCTCAAAGAAATATTGACATAGAAAGTTTGCTTGAAGAATATCGACGGCTGTCTCCTGTTAAAGAAGAAATTGAGTCTTGGAACATGATTCTTGATGAAATCCCAAATCCTATAGTAATTGGTTTAGACCGAAACTTGTATACAGAAGAGGGTAATGACGTAGCTTATGTTGAAGATAAGGGTGTTCTCCGTAGACGGCTAAGTAGTCGTGGAAAAAAAAGTCCGTTAGAAAGAGTTATTCGACTTTCAAGCGCTCATTACGCTCGCTATAAGAACCGCATTTTGGAGCTAAATAAGCGCCTAAATGATAAAATCATGCTATCTTCCTTTGATGAAACTCTAACGATTGAAAATATAAATGAATTGTTACATGAACCGAAAATTAACTTAAGACAGGTTCAGTCTTTGGAGGTTAAAGTTAAAGAGTATTTCGCAGAGAATTTTAATAATAGGCGATCTCATCCCTCCATCGTGAAGTCGAATGAGGAGGCGTTTAAGAAGATCGAAGCCTATTTCGTGAACTTAAAATTCTTGGTGAAGCAGTTTTATTCTAATGAAAAGAAGGATCGATTAGATATTGTTTTTATTACTAATCTAAATCAGTTTAGGAAAATTAGAGAACTTATAAGGGAATTCGAGGATTTTGAGACCAAGACAAAAAAGTTTTATGAACCTTTAAAACAATACTTGGACACATTAAACTCGTTTTTAAATGATTCAGCAAAAGAGTTATACTTTGATAAAAATAACTCAAAATTACAGTTCAGAGTTATTAATCAAAAAAAAGAGACTGTCATGGAAGGTCGAGATATCAAAGACTTATCATCTGGAGAGCTTCAGATTTTGATCCTATTTACCTTTATAAAATTCAATCATCAACTCGGTAATTTATTCATAATCGATGAGCCGGAATTGTCTTTACATCCGAAATGGCAGGAAAATTTTATAGATGGAATCAAAAGAATTATGCCTAATGATACCCAGTTAATATTTGCAACCCACTCTCCCGCTATTGTGGGGAAAAACAAAGACTATTGTAAAGTTTTAATGCCTTTTTAATTATGATTTCAATTGAGGATAGCATTCCTGAAAAGAACGAAAGTTATAGATTTGCCGAAGATATCTTTTTTATACAATTTAATGATGTCTCATTTTATATTGAAGATAGTGACCAAGAGAATTTCTATCACAGAATTTTATGCAACCTTTTTCCGGATATCAGGATTGAAAAAATATTTCCGCTTAACGGTAAGGATAACGTCATCGATGAGTGTGAAAAAAATATTGGCGACAAGACGAAAGTTTATTTGGTGGACAAAGATTTTGATGATTTATTTGGAAGGAAGACGAATCTTTCCAATCTTTTTTATTTAAACAGATATTCTATCGAAAATTATCTATTTGAATTAGATGCGATTGTCGAGTATATAATTAGCGAGAAACCAAGGTTAAAAAGGAGTGTTATTTTACGAACCCTTAACATAGATAATTTAATTAGTTCTATAGGTTCTGCCCTGGAAGATCTAATTTATATTTTTTTACTAGTTCAAAGTCGGTGCCCGAGATTGAGTAATATTTCCGTTAGCTTTGAACGATTTTTTGATTTTTCGGACGGCTGCTTTATACTAAAGCAGAATTCGCTCGATGAGTATCTTGAAGATGTAGCATTGGAACTTAACAAGGTTGATAAAAGATTGAAGGTTCGTCCGCAGTTAACTCAAATCAAAGCTAAGTTCAATTTAGATGCTGAAAGTAGCTGTCTAATTCATTTCCCTGGAAAATTTATTTTAAAAATGTTGAAACAAATCATCGAGTTTATGTATGGCATTGGTTCCAGAACTATAGATTCTTTTTCGTATCGAATTGCTTGTTACAGCAAGTTTGATTCATTATTATTTTTAAAAACCGACATAACCTCATTTTTGAATAGTGCAAATTGAAGGTGCTCAGTAAACATCCTAGCAAGGTATTATCTTTATTGCCTTTTTATATGTTAGAGTATCGTTTAGTAATTTTTTCACATTATTTTCCATATGGATCGGTTATGCAATTCCCTAAAACCGACAAGAAGTCTACTGTGTTAATTCGCAAAGATGGAAAGGAGGGTCTATTGAATCACAATCTTTAATCCTCTTACTTAGATAGTATAGTTATTAAAATCCAAACTCTGAAGTATTCATTTGCAAACATCGGCACAATATAGCAAGGTGGCAGCTGGTAACTACCACCTTACTATCGATCACAACAAAAGTGTCAATATATAATTATGAGTTAATCCATCTAGAACTAACCCCAATAATACTTTTTCATTATCTGAGTCCAATATGAATATGTAATCTTCACTTCCACTTAATTTATAGACCGGTAAATCATCCACAACTAACTCTTCTTCAATAATAAAAACGTCTTTAAGGTCTAATTTAGGAATATCTAATTTAACATACTTATTGTCAACTATCTCGAGAGTAGAATTATGCGACATTGAGCTGGAAATGAAATCTCCGTTAGATTTTGTTACTGTACGAAAGCTTTGGATTTCATATAATTCTTTATTATTTACACGTTTATTTGAGATATTTTGTTCTTGTAATTTAAGTGCTCGAGCTTCATTCTCAAGACGCTTCTCGTACAGTTCTATAGATTTACGTTGATAGTATTCTCCCTTAAGTTTGTCTTCTAGAGGTGGGAGACTCGGCATAGGTGTTATAGGAATTGCCTGAGTCGGTGGCAAGGCCTTATAAGTCATGGAATCAAAAATTGATTGAGCATCAAGCTCGAATGATAGTAGCCCAAATAGCAGAAACAAAAGAATTTTAGTCTTAAACATTATTTAAGTGTTGGCTCCGGCTAGTCCCGATTCGGAAGGTTAATAATATAAGCGTGGGACTATAACCTAGAGCTATTGCAGGAAGAGGCGCCTAGGAAGGCCTTACACATACAACAGATAGGTTACGTCCCACGCATATGCATGGAACGTCAACCTTTACTGTCCTTGACGTGTAATTCAGAGAGTTTCCTAGGCTTCCTTCTTACAAGAACTTTGAGCTAACGCTTAATTTTCAATAAGTACTGCAAAGATATTTAAATAAAGCATAGCAGTATAATGTACTTTATTATTTTTTAAAGATTGTTTGACTTATTTGTGAAATGGTTTGTTTAATGAATCTGGAGAAAATTGAATCTCCTTTTACAAGATTCTGATTGACCATTAAATTTTCTTTGATCAATATTCCATTTTCGAAAGTGAGGGTATAGATCTTCGGATAGTTATCATGGTAATAGTCACCATGTTCAAAAATAATTTTTTCAACAAGTTTTACTTCACCTGAATACCATTCTGCGAAAACATGATTTTTATTAGGGAACAATGTGCTTACGTCTATCTCGTGATTGAAGGATATTGCTCGTTTATCACTTTTTATAATCAGATGGACCCCTTGCAAGTTGTATAAATATAATCTTCCGTCATCATCCACTTTCCAACTGCCCTCATATCCTCGCCAGCAAGCAGAGCACCCTCCTTGCCATTCGATACCATTTTTATCAAGATATGACCGTAAAGGTTCACTACAAAGTCCCACCAATCGTTTGCCCTTGTAAATAAACGATTCTGAAGTTTGTGCCGTCATAAGCAATCTCGGATTTAAGTCGTGAATAAAGATAGCATCTTTAGTAGAATAATGGAACTTCAAAGTTCATTTGAAATATAGCACACAATATTGAAATTTCAAACATCTAGCGGAAACCGTCAATAGTTTCAGAGCGAAGATGTTTGAAAATTTCATTTATGATAATTGCTATTTCACAATACTATTAATTACCACTGCGATAAAGCCGACTGTAATGACGACAATCATAATGATAAATACCATTGCCAGTATGGAGCTTATTATCTGTATGACAACTTCCATCACAACTAGGAAAGCTATCAAAGATACGATCCACATAGTTATTGATCCAATAGTTGATACAGATTTTTGGTTTGATTTCATTAAGCCTATATTTTAAATGGTTACATGTCTCCGTTGTCTCTCATGCTGTAGTATGATTCAGCAGTCAGAATAATATGGTCACAGACTTCGATATCCAAGAGCTTTCCTGCTTCAATGGCTTTTTTTGTAAGTGCGCGATCATGTCCGCTTGGTGATAATCTGCCGGAAGGATGGTTGTGTGCCATTATTATTTTTGATGCGGATGCTGTCAACGCAATCGAAAATATGATACGTAGATCAACCATAACGGAGTCTTTGCCTCCCATTGCGATATCAACTACGCCGAGCACATGATTAGCGTTGTTTAGGAGGATCACTTTGAACTCTTCCAAGAACTGCATTAGACCTTCGTCCCACTGCGTTTTTAATACGGAATAAGCATGTGTAGATTCTTTAATAGTTGGTCGTTCTGAGGGCTTGAAACTAGGCAAAAATTGCACTTTGATCTCCGCCACGTTGGAGATGATACTTTGTTTTTTCATGAGCTTTAAGGTTTGTTAATAAAATGAATTCTCTCAAGTTAACCTGAGGGGATTGTTTGATGGATAGGCTTGGTGTGCTTGTATATACAAAGGTGGGGGCTATTAGAAATCCGTGGATTAAATTTTATATAATTGAAATTTTCTGAGGCAGCGTATGTGCAAATGTCATCTGAAAATAATAGAGTGGGTTCAGGTGTATTTTTGAGGCATTATGTATTAAAAGCAATTCAGGCCACTTACCATTTAAAAGTAAAGTGCGGTAAGTCAGTTTATTGAATGGTTTAGGTGAGATTTTCGATTATCTAAAAAGGGCTTCTGTATGAAGCTCGATGATAAAGAAAGTAATGGGTAAGATGTTTGAAGTGAGTCTGTTAGTTAACTCTAGTCTCAACAGATAGTCGGGAAATTGGAGTACGTTGATCCGACTATTTACTTAAATGGGTAGAAAGATGCAAAATCGTAGTCCACAATATTAACAGGCTTAAACCTATAAAATATCATGGACTAACGATCTACCGTGCCATGTTCGCTTAATTGAAGACTCTTTCCAAGATCACATGGCCTTTCACCTTACTTCGCGATGTTCTGCTGCTAAGCCTGAAAAACCGACTGAAATCTGTCATGTATTTCTTCTTATTGCAATAAGGCAAATTGTACTTCTCCACCAAGCTTCTAAACGTACTTCTAATCATTTCAGTCGAATAGAACTCATTGGTGCTAAATGTAGAGTTCAGTTCATCCAAAAAGTCATAATTACTGGCTCCAGTATGTTCCTTGTCATACTTCACTATCGCATCAGCAATATGTTTTTTTGAGTAGGCGATTTTACAAAGCTGTTCTTTTCCAATCTTGTGATATGCATCGATTACATCGGGATGCTTTTTCTTTAGCTGATCGAGAGCCTCTTCTTTAAAGTCTATAAAGAAACCTTCCGGCGTTGGGCTGTAAATGTCGTCGAGGCGATCTGCTATACTGCGCACAATGTCAATATAGTTTTTTACACCTTTTACCCGAGGGTAGAAACTATCTAAAGCAACAAGATAGTCTTTCGTATTTAATGTAAATTGCTTAGTCAAGTGCTCCGATCTTAAAGCATTTCTTAATAGCTCTGGATCCGTGAAGTGCGATTTTAGTTCTTCTTTTTGAAGATAGTTTTCAACCATGAAGTAATTTAATCTTCCGTCGTCCTTAACAAATCGCGCATACGAAATACGATTTAATGCTTCCGTCAGTGTTTCTTTCGATCCATCGTTGGTACTTACGTCGCGTAGCGATTGGATAGTTTTGTACGTTTCCTTACACCCATTTAAATATGCTTTAGCCTCATTCGGTGTTCTGTAATGTATCTCGGTGTCGTGATTTGTGATGTAAGTTAGAGATGCTAGGTCAATACCACGGAATCTGCCTGGAATTTGTATCAGATCGGAATACGGATCTATCATGGTGTGCTCTGCAATTTTTAGATCGGTGAGCATAATTACATGAGGTTCTGTAACGACATTGATATCTACTGCAGAATAAAACCGACTCGTAAGAAAGTTATACTTTTTAAACTTGCGCTCGTCTATGTCGTAATGTACCGTTAAATCGGCACTGCTCTTAACTTTTTCAGCACTGTTACTCGAGCAAAATATTGCAGATTGCTTCTGTATCTCCAGTTGTTCTATGACGGACATGATACCGACGGTACTGTTTAAGAAGATAAAGATCTGCTCGTCTTCTTTTACTGTTATATCCTCGTGCAGTAATTTTTTCAGCGCAGCAAACGGATTGTTGGTCTGAATCAAGTCTAATTGCTTAGCGTAGTCAAAATCGGGAACTACTTCCAATATCTCGAAGTTCTGATTTTTGAAGCGTGGATCGCTAGGTATAGTGGCTGTTGCTGATACAAAAGCTTTCGACTCGAATTTAAAGAAGTCTTCCATAGGTAGGATGATATCCGTACGAAAGTCAACATCTTTGCTTGTGCGGTCGCATTCATCAAACATCAAGAAAAATTCTTGGTACATATCCATGCCGACCTCTGCTATTGCCTCCTTCACCTTGTGAAATGATTCAGGCGTAGTCATGATCTTTTTATACGTCACCTTCGGGTCTTTCAGGTAACTGACGATCTGCGGTAGATAGATTCCTTCATGTACGCCAAGTATCTTGCCTTTATGTTTCTTTTTCTTTCCCTTAATTACGGGCACGTTAGGCTCTATAATAATGGAGTGCCTATGCGTTATGATCTCTAGATGAGTGGCACCAATACCAGTCAAAACCTTTACTAAAATGCAATTCGATGGAATGCTATCGAGTATATCTTTAAGGTGTTTGTTTTTAACTATTAAAATTAATTTCTTTTTCATCGCGTGATTTTTATACATAGGTGTTTTATTCACCTAGTCTGTGTTAAAAAATATTTAATTATACTTGAATTTAGTTCAGAGGGGCGCCTCCTCTGAACGACGATTAATGATTAGTATTTATCAATCTATGACAGCATTGTACACATCCTCTAGATTGAGATCTATTTTATGTTTGCCTTCGATATATATGTCAATCAATTTGGAAATCCCCTCGATGTCCGGCAGTTTGTAACCACGACTACCGTTTTCAGACCTTATGCTGACATGGAAGTAATTAATATTTTTCTTTCTGTCTAAATTTGACATTATCGAGATGTGAAGTTTTAGTCCTTTAGTCATCTGATCTAGGCATAGTGCAACTTTATCCTGATCATATGGGATACAGCTTATAAGCTGTTCTGTAAATTTTTTACCATCTATAATTGCTAGGAAATCTTGTGTACCGAAAACCGTTTTTACGATTGTTGAGCCTAAGGCTTGTTTTTTTAATTCGTTGTACTTTAGCATAAATTTGTTGTTTTAAATTATTCACATTAGACGACGTTCCCGCGGAGAACTTTGTTATTTATGCAACAAATATATGTCTGATTTCATTGCGCGTAAAGATTATACCTCACTTGAAGGGGTATGGAAGGTGAGCTACGATTTGATACAGAATCGCATATTTTTTTAAATTATTTATCACGCACAAGATCATAAATTAGCTATATAGCTTTCTCTTGTCGCTATTGTCTTGTGGCGATTAATTACTTTAGAATCTATGAATCCCAATTGGGCAAGCATCTGATAGGTGAAAAGTTTGCCGTACCTCGCGTTAGTTGCGGATTTTCTCGTGCTATTCTCAAACTTCAATCCCTCGCCTTCAAAATATTCCTTAACAAAATCATATACATGCCTTTGAAAGGCAAGTTTAGCGCTTCGACCTCGATAAATATTAAATGCTCGCGTATCGCTTTTAACCTTCTTTTTGCGATTGTTCTCCTCAATTGATTTTTGTTTAAAATCTGCTAACAATGAATTTGTAGTATCAAGCATAGCTTCCAATTGTGTTAAGTGATGTTCTATATCTTCCGGCTTTATTTCGTCAATTTTTCCTAGAAAGTATTGAGCATTAGCATATGGACTATTTAGATACTCCGTTAAGTGTATGTATATCTCATTATCTATAATCCGTTTTTCTAATGCAAAACGAGCGATTTTGAGCTTTGGCATTTTTAGATCTGAACTATTGTTTTTAATCAAAGTCATAGATACGTTACTCAAATCGGAGTTTCTCCATAAAAATAGTTCCAATAAGCGAACATGGAATTCTTTGGCGTGCTGAATAAAGAAGATTTTACTTTCTAAAATCGACTTCTCATTGTAATCAAAGTCATTTTTGGGTACGATAGATCTCATTCCAAATAGAAAATCATTCTCATACTCAAACTGTGTTTTTAAAAATACCATGTAAAATAACGTATCTAACTTACGTAGCACGTCTTCCTCGATAAGATCAAATTTGTGGTATTCATATTTTTTTTTAGAAACACTATCTTCATAGTCCAGATAAGTTATCAGATTGTCGACAGTTTCAAATTGTAGGCTTGGATAGTACCTAGCAAGTATCTGTTTATCGATCTTTAAGTGTTTTTGGCGGGATTTTCCTATGAATATGCTGTTGATCATGGTATGTTGTAGTACAAAATAAAATCTATGCTTATACATGGATATATTGTGTCTTCGTGTTTTGCTAATTTCTGCCCGAAAGTTCGGTAAAAACTACGAGAAGCCCAATTGATATAGGTGGTACTAGGTGCTTTAATACAAAAAAGAGACAGCCTGATTAGACTGTCTCTGTAGTTTGTTTTACAACTCAGGCATCACGTTTTTGAGTTCTTCGACGTTGGTGACTCCAAGACCTCGAAGGTATTTCAGGGTCACGATCATGTCAGAATGTCCGAGTAGTTGTTTAAGGAGATGCAGATCTTTAGATTTCTTATAGACGTTGACAGCTGCAGTATGCCTAAAAGAGTAGATTGTCTGCTTTTCTTCAAGAATGTCTAATGCAAGCATCTCTTTGTATAACCGTGACCATGCGGTCTTAAAATAATATTCATTGTATGGCTGCGTTTGGTTGGAAAAGAGATTTTCATTTTTCGCTAGATTCTTTACGCGATGATAGATTGCCTTACGTACATATTTTGGTATGAGTACAACCCTGACTCGCCCACTTTTATTTTCTTCACCTGAGAGGTGTATTTCAGTACAGTCCGCTTTGAAGTGTCTCGCTGTAAGGTTTCTGATTTCCATATGTGGGCGTAGCAAGCAACCATAGCTAAGCAAGCAGCAAAGATATAGGTTCTCGTTTCGTTCCTTTATATGTTTTAGGACGCTTTTTAACTGGTGTTGAGAATATATCTTGTGTAGAGATGCCTTTACCTTCAAACGATCAGTTTGCTTTAGTAGGTCGTTTCTTAAGTATCCTTTACCCTTTAGATAACCAAGCAATGATCCTAACTCGCGTCTCTTCGCCATATAGTTGTTGTGGCTTGTTTTGTAAGCATCTAGGTAAGATTGTATTCTGTTAACATTTAAATGATTGATGTCAGACTGAATTTCTTTTGCTGTTAAGAAGTTTAAGAACTGATGGCAATTTCTCTCCAGTGCCTTTGCGTAATGTGGATTCAATTTGTTCGATAGCTTTTGATTAAGTGCTTTTAACATTAAAGTCTCTGTATTTTCCAGCTGATCTTGTGGTGTTGAAATCAGGCGTTGATAGCTGCCGTCCTCAAGACGTTTTCTGAATTCGTACTCTAAATTTTTAAGAAGCGTTGACCGCTCCTTAACGGTTTTTGCTTTGTTGGGTTTAATATTAACGTTGATACGGTTACCGTTGTATTCTCTGTAGCGAGTGCCGTTGATAGTGATAGATATGAAGCTTCTTTTGGTTAAATCTGTGAATGATATGGAGATCTCGTAAGTATGCATTTGTCGCATTTTCTGTCTCACGAACAATTTAGAGGGTGTAATGTTCTGATTATTAGCTCTTATTGTGTTTTAAGCACTAGATTGTGGTTCTAGGGGTCGTGGGTTCGAGCCCCATTACTTACCCAAAAAATAGAGGTCCAAAAGGCCTCTATTTTTGTTATATGCCGTTTTGACGAAACGGCGATTTGCATAAACTTAATCCAAACTTTTGGCTTTCGGAGTCAGTTTACGTTAGTCCTGTATGATCTATGCGTGAAATCGGCCGCGAAGGTGAGGGAAAATGTTATTTCAATTTGTAGACGCCACCAGCTTACCAAACATAAAAATCCCCTTTATCGTTCAATAAAGGGGATTTTAAGTACGCCAAAAGGGATTCGAACCCCTGACCGACGGTTTAGAAAACCGTTGCTCTATCCTGCTGAGCTATTGGCGCATCCTTTTCAGTGGAACAAAAGTATGTAATAACTGTTGTTTTGCAAAATTAAAGTGTTACTTTTTTTGTAAAATCGAAGTAACGTATTGCATGCCAAACACATATTTTAAACGTTTATTGGGAGGATTTGGAGACGAAAGGCGATCTAACTTTTGATAACTATGTTATTAACAAAACTGATTGTTTCGGGAACATCGAACGTCAAAATAAGTATTGTAAATCGTTCAAACTTGAACTTCAAATCGCATTCTAATCTCTGTTATGCAGAATCTGTGGTAATAATAACCCTCATATCTAAATACCCGTCAAAATATACTGTTTATATTGAGTTAACAATCAGAGTGTTTACGGAATGACACCGCATTATCCGGTACAATTTTGAAATAAAATTTTGCAAGATTGATAAAATTCGTACTTTTGTCGCGGAGAGTTGGCAGAGTGGTCGAATGCGGCAGTCTTGAAAACTGTTGACTGTCACAGGTCCGGGGGTTCGAATCCCTCACTCTCCGCCAAACAAAAGCAGCTTTTTTAGCTGCTTTTGTTGTTTATGGTCTACTTGGATTCGAACCGAAGCAAGGGCCGGGGTTCGATCCACTGGAGGTTCAGGGATAAGGATGGGGTTTGCGGGGCTGAACCAATCCTGAACGCTCCGCCAAAAAGAAGCAGCTTTTTTAGCTGCTTTTGTTGTTTATGGTCTACTTGGATTCGAACCGAAGCAAGGGCCGGGGTTCGATCCACTGGAGGTTCAGGGATAAGGATGGGGTTTGCGGGGCTGAACCAATCCTGAACGCTCCGCCAAACAAAAGAAGCTTTTTTAGCTGCTTTTGTTGTTTATGGTTTACTTAGATTCGAACCGACGCAAGAGCCAGGGTTCGATCCGATGGAGGTTCAGGGATAAGCATGGCGTGGGATGGGCTGAAATGAGCTCTTTGGGGGCTAAGGTAACTATAACAGATTATACGGCTAGTACGTCCTCTCTTGATAATGGATGATTTGATAGAGATCTACTCTTCCACATTCGAAGAAGAGGGATCCGGGAATGTTGTATCTAATTGAGCGAAAAGAGCTCGAACCTTTTTTCGCCAGCTTGATCGAGCAACAGGCCAACTTCTTTGATCTTTTATAATGTCAACTCTGTTTTGTGAATGGTGAGGAATTGATTTACTACCTTTTACACCACCCTCGTCAAACCTCAATAAAGTTAGAGGTTGATCTAATGGACTGGTTTCTCCATCGAGATCAAAAATGGCACGATGTTGCTCTGCTGAAAATAAAAAGCGTTTTCTCTCGAGCTGCTTAAAAGGTGTATCAATGAGAATTTTTCAGATAGGAGGTCAAGATCATAAATATCTTTTTGAGTGGCACGGTTTGCGGCTGACATCATCTTAAATAATGCAATATCCAGTTCAGAAACGAGTTTGATACCATCTATATCTTCGAGGCTATCGAGCATTTTCATATTTTGAAGAACTTCTACCTTAATCGTTTCTCCATCGCATATAATAAAAAAACGAAGAAAGATATACTGGTCATCTATATCGCATGGAAATTGGGATCCAAATACACGTGCGCCATAAAAATTCTCAACCTCGTCTTTGATTCTTTCATAACCTGCTTTTCCGATAATATGTGGGAAAAAGAAATCAATGTCGGTAGATATCCTATGGTTATATCGAATAGCTAAGTTAGTACCTCCACCTAAAGCAGACCCCTTAAAACTTTCAAAAGATTGTAATTCACGAATAGTATTTATTAGACCTGGAGAAATAGCAGACATTACTGGTAACGCAAAAATTGCCGAACATGGTATCGACGAGCAACAAGTTTACATACCTCATTACTAATACGTTCTTTTGTTTTTTGCAATTCTTTAACAATTTGCGTTTTGCTATAAAGCTGTTCCAAGGGTTGGATATCCTCAGCAAATGTTTCCGCAGTTGTAGCAATTAGCGCCCTCGGGATAATAAAATCCTTGTCATCCTGAATATCTAAATTCTTCGGATTGACATCCCAAAATAAATGTTTAGGAAAGATCTCGGATATATCCTTTATTGTGCTCATTTATACAAAATTACAGCATATTAGAAACAAATGAAAATTAAATTAAATTTGGATACAAGCCCCACTGATTTTATGAACTTAGGACGCCTTTTTTGGCTTTGTAATGCCGAATGTTTATGCCTTATCGTTTCATAATTGGTAAGAAATAATATTCCATTTTTTATTACCTCGGTTTAAAACCGAACACTAAGCAAAGCGAAGAAAGTGTAGTATGTATTGATTAGAAGTTTATAGGCAATTTGCGATTGTTCGTTTATAATTGTTCTACCAACGTACTCGCCTGCTCGCTCACAAGCGCGGTAGTACATCAAAATTTGCATAGCAAAAAATATCCTATTTGAAGGAGTTTTAGCAATTTCATGCTCCGTAGTCCGACAGTACAATCCCATCTTTGTGGTGCAAATAAATAGTTAGCATGGCTCCCAGCGTCTGCGTAATCGCAAAACCATAAAGAAGATAAAATAAACCAGTACTTGACACATAACTGCTTAAAAAACGCCTTCAAGCGGTATTTAGATGAAATTTTGAACCTATAATGTCAATTTTTGAACCTACTGACTGCCGTGTAACAATATTTTTGCTAAAGCTAAATGGCCTAAACAATAGATGAAAAGCTAGGAAAGGCACCAATTGTAATTTTAGACGCCCTGTTATGGAGACATAGCAGCGTGTAAGGACGAGCGTATAAACCAACACATAATAAACAACCATTGTAAACACAATAAATCTATGAGACATAAGATCATTTTGACGATTCTCGCACTGACCATTTTTTTGCAAAGCCGGGGACAAACGGGCAGCACTGTTAACGGTGTGGTGCTTGATGCAGACGGGAGAAAACCCTTAGCCAGTGTTACCGTCTCACTGCTGAGGGGGGGCGCAGCAACATCCACATCGACCAACCAAGTAGGGGAGTTTTCTTTACGCGTGAGCGAGCAAACCGGACGCATTCGAGCGTCGCTCGTTGGTTATGGCGATGAGGAGGTCGCCTTTCAACAAGGACAAGTTGTAACGATCCTTATGCGTGCAGCGCAATCTGAACTAGACCAAGTGGTGGTCGTGGGTTATGGAACAGTGAAAAAACGCGACCTCACTGGTTCTGTGGTATCTGTAAAAGGCGACGAAATCGCTAAGGTGCCCTCGGCCAATATTATTGAATCTGTACAGGGAAAGGTACCCGGTGTTGATATTACGCGAAGCAATGGATCAGCTTCTGCAGGTGTGAACATTGCGGTGCGCGGAAATCGTTCCATCACGGCACAAAACGGGCCCTTATTTATAGTGGACGGTGTGCAGTATAGCAATATTCAGGATATTAACCCGAATGATATACAATCAATGGAGATTCTGAAAGATGCATCTTCTACCGCTATTTATGGTTCACGCGGTGCCAATGGTGTTATCATTATCACGACCAAGCGTGGTGCTACAGGCAAAGCGCGCATTGATTTTAATGCCTATGCTGGTCTAAACCAGGTGGATCGCTATCCTTCAGTAATGGATCTCAACCAATGGGTCAGTTTGCGTCGTGAAGCCTACCGTGCAACGGGCAGGTGGAACTCAGAGGCTGACGATAATATTGTCTTTAATGATGCAGAACTTGCGGCGATTCGCAACAACGAGTACATTGATTATTTCGATTTGCTTACAAAGAACGGTACCCAGCAGAACTATCAAGTTAGCGTGAGCGGTGGGAACGAAAATACAACGGTATATTTCAGTGGGGACTATTTAAAAGAAACTGGAATTTTCGAACGCGATGCAACAGATCGTTTCGGTGCACGCCTGAATATAGACCAAAAACTAGGAAGCTACTTTAAAGCGGGTATGCAAGCTAATGTAACGCGTTATGAGATCGAACAACGCAGGGATCCGCTCAATCAGGCCAATAAGATCAATCCGCTAGGACGTTTGCGTGATGATGCGGGAAACCTGATCTTGTATCCGCTTAATGGATCTGCTATTTCGCCTTTGGCTGATCTAGAACCCAATGCCTACGCTGCACAAACCAACAGAACGCGTGTATTAACCAATGCATACTTGGAATTGACCGGTTTAAAAGGCTTCACGGCAAGATCCAACATAGGCATCACGCTGAGCAATTCCAGGGATGGCGTTTACGCCGGATCATACACCATAGATCGGAACGGCGGCTTTTCGCAGGCGACCTACGACGCGGATAACAGCTATCTGATCAACTGGGAGAATGTATTGACTTACCAAAAGGAGCTAGGCGATCATAATTTCACGCTATCTGGCGTTAATAGCTTTTTGCTCAATCGCTCGGACAACATCAATGCATCAGGGCAAGACCTGCTGTTAGACGGTCAGCTTTTTTACGCGCTAGGCAACGCGCGCCGAAACTTGGCGACAAACACAAACTACGTCATGAACAACTTGCTGTCCTTTGCCGGTCGATTAAACTATAGTTTCAAAGGAAAGTACCTTTTAACCGCCACAGGCCGTTGGGATGGCTCCTCTATTTTAGCGAAAGGCCATCAGTGGGCATTCTTCCCATCTATAGCTGCTGCTTGGCGTATTGTAGATGAGGATTTTATGAAAAACCAGCAGGTATTCTCCGAGCTTAAGCTACGGGCTACTTATGGTAAGGCTGGAAACTCGGCTGTGAATCCCTATGATACGCAAAACAGCCTGACGCGTGTCGCTTTCGCTTACGACGATGTACCTGCAACGGGTTACACGTTTTCTCCACAAATCGGAAACCCCTTTTTAGGCTGGGAGATTACCGCTACTTCCAACTTGGCGCTTGACTTTGGCTTTTTAGGCAACCGGTTGAATGGATCGATAGATGTGTATGATTCGCGTACGACGGACCTGCTGCTTAATCGTGGATTGCCGCCGACCACTGGTGTGACATCCGTAATTCAGAATGTGGGTAAGACACGTAACCGGGGTGTAGAGGTGGCGTTGAACGCGCAGGTATTGAAAAATACAGCCTTTGGCTGGAACTCGGCAATTTCCTTTACTAGCAATCGGGAGGAAATCGTAGAGTTGGTAACGGCAGATGATGACATCGGTAATGGTTGGTTTATTGGCGAACCTACACAGGTATTCTATGATTATGAGAAACTAGGCATTTGGCAACTAGGTCAGGAAGAGGAAGCAGCCCGTTTCGGACAGAAGCCAGGCGATATTCGGGTGCGCGACATAAACGGCGACGGGCAGATCGATGCGACAAACGATAGGCGAGTCATCGGTAATCCGCGTCCAAACTGGTTGGCAGGCTGGGACAATAACTTTACCTACAAGGGATTTGACTTAAATGTCTATGTATTTGTGCGTTGGGGGCAAATGTTGCGTCCTGACTTTTTAAGGCGGTATGATCCGCAAGGCTTAGGACAAAGCACGGCCACCATAGATTATTGGACGCCGGAAAATCCGAGCAATGACTACCCGCGACCAAATTCAGGAATGTCGTTAGGTAGCATGCTATTCTCAAGCTCATTAGGCTATGTCGATGGTAGTTTTGCGCGGATCAGAAATATATCCTTGGGGTACACATTCCAGGGAGACAATTTGAAATCAAAGTACCTACGCTCGCTGCGGATCTATGGTACAGCACGGAATCCGTTCACCTGGACGCGGTCTAGTATGCTAAAGGAGTACGATCCGGAACGTGGTGGGTCGGAAAATTTTCCGATGACCAAGCTTTTTGTATTTGGGGTAAATGTTGGATTTTAATTAACGGAAACAATGAAAAAAACGATCATAAACTTATTTTGCAGCGCTATTGCAGTTTTTACATGTGGTAGTTGTTCCAGTTTGCTGGATGAATATAACCCTAGCGGAATTACTTCAGAAACGGTTTACAATACACCAGAGGGATTTGAAACCTTGGTGAATGCGGCCTACTCGTATCAACGGTGGTGGTATGGCAAGGAGGAAGGCTTTAGTATGGCTGAAATGGGTACCGACCTCTGGATGAGTGGTGCCGGAGATGCACATCCGGCATTAACACGCTATGTAAATCTACAAGGTAATAACCCGGCTATATTGGCGGAATGGAAAGCGCTTTACGCAGCCGTCAACGTCTGTAATGCTGGTATTGGCCGTATTGACGATGCCGGTTTTGAAGAGGACATGAAGAACATGCGACTGGCGGAGCTTCGCTTTCTGCGTGCCTTTTACAACTGGCATATCGTAGAAACTTGGGGTGCTGTTCACCTCAGTACAGAAGAAACATCGGGTATCATTACAGAAGCAATCAAAACGCCCGTAGAAAATTTTTACAGCTTGATTGAAGAAGATCTGCTATACGCGGTAGCGAATCTACCAAATACCACGGCGAACTACGGTCGGGTGACAGCACCAGCCGCCCGTGCATTTTTGTCGCGCGTTTACCTCGCTCGTGGCAATGATCGGGCAGCAAGTAATTATGCAACCTCTGTCATTAATGGAAGCTTCGGCTTTGCATTAGTGAGCAACTATGCGAGCTTGTGGTCTATGGCCAACCAAAAGAATACAGAAGTGGTCTACGCTGTGAATTATTCATCCGATTTCGCTCTAAACGATAAGAGCGATCCTATTTTAAACCCACTCGGGCATAACCGCGGGAGCAATAGCGGGCATTTGCTGTATATTATGAAGTATGATACGGAAACGGGTATGCGGCGCGATTTGGTTAATGGTCGGCCATTTAATCGCTATATGCCGACGCGTTTTCTGCTAGACCTTTACAGCGATGCGGATAGCCGTTATGAAGGATCGTTTAAAGAAGTGTTCTACGTGAACAATCCAAGTGGATCGCTTGTGGCTGGAGATACTGCCGTGTTTGCCACACGCCGTACCGTGCCGGCACAGGGCAGACCCTACAAGGTCTATGATAGAAATTATATCTACAACGCGAATGGCACCGTGCGGGATCAATTACGCTACCCCACCTTGACTAAATATTTAGACAATACGCGAAATTCGGCTGACGAAGCGCAGAGCTCGCGTGATGTTTTTGTGATTAGATTAGCGGAGGTTTATCTCAATGCCGCAGAAGCACAACTAAAGCTAGGGAATGTTGATTCGGCAGCCTACTTCGTCAATATCGTGCGCACACGCGCGGCAAAAACAGGCCGTGCTGCGGAGATGCAGGTGACGCCAGCGCAGATGACACTGGATTTTATCCTAGATGAACGTGCGCGGGAGTTTGCTGGCGAACAGATTCGCTGGTTTGATCTTAAGCGTACCAACACCCTATTGAGCCGCATTAGCCGATACAATCCAGACGTAGCACCTATTGTAAAGGATTTTCACCTGTTGCGGCCGATTCCACAGGAGCAATTGGACGCTATATCCAATAAAGATCAATTTGTACAAAACCCAGGTTACCAATAAACGTAGAAGTTTCTAATACGCTAGAGAAATGAAGTATATACTAAGAATAAAGCTCTTTATGACTTGCTGTTTGTTATTGGGCAAAGCCGTCGGCCAGCAGCATGCCATCGCCATGGCCAATTCAGAAATGAAACGAAATCCGGAAGCCTGGATGATCGATTTTTCCAAGCAACTGAAATGGAACTATTGCCATGGATTGCTTATGCAGGCACTTTTGCAGGTGGGAGAACGGGTGGGCGATGACCGTTATTATAACTATGTGTATCCCTATGTAGATACCATGGTCTTTGATGATGGGACAATTCGCACCTATCGGCCTGAGGAGTACAACATCGACCGAGTCAATACAGGGAAAATACTTTTCCCCATATTGGCCAGAACCAAGGAAGCCCGCTTTGAGAAGGCCTTGGCTTTGCAACGCGAGCAGATGCGTACCCATCCACGGACGGCCGGAGGCAGCTTTTGGCACAAGAAGGTTTACCCGCACCAGGTATGGTTGGATGGTCTTTACATGGCAGGACCTTTTTTAGCGCAGTATGCTGCCGAAATGGGCGACGATGCTTTATTTGATGATGTGGCCTTGCAGTTGCTCGATGTTCGCAAGCATATGCATGACCCAAAAACCGGACTGTATTATCACGGCTGGGACGAGAGTCGCGAGCAACGATGGGCAGATAAAACAACAGGCCTTTCGCCTAATTTTTGGTCGAGAAGCATCGGTTGGTATATGATGGCTATCGTGGATGTGCTAGACTACCTCCCTGAAGAACACGCCGCAAGGCCTAAAATCATTAACCTTTTACAGCAACTAGCCAGTAGCGTAGAGCAGTTTCGGGATCCGGAAACAGGTATGTGGTATCAGGTGACTGATGCGCTGGGCAAAGAAGGAAATTACCTGGAATCTACAGGATCTATTATGTTTATCTACACTTGGGCAAAAGGTGCAAAGAAGGGATATTTGGACGCTGCGTATTTAAAAAAGGCAGACGAAGCCTATACACAATACGTCAATCGCTTTGTTAGGAAGGAACAGGACGGCACGCTCTCCATCACGGACTGTTGTGCAGTAGCAGGCCTCGGGGGTGACAAGAACTACCGGGATGGCAGCTTTGCCTATTACATTAGTGAACCGATCCGTGATAATGATCCGAAAGCCGTTGCACCATTTATTATGACTAGCCTGCTGCTGGATAGATAACGAATGTAACAAGCCCGTAAATCCTATATCTGTGCTAGGCGAAGGAATACGCAAGGGGAGCATGCTATTCGGATTTGATCAATTGTAATGTAAAAAATACAGTTATACAGGAGTTCATTTGTTTTTAAAAGAAATAAAACGTATAATTTTAGTTCTATTTTCTTTACATGTTATACGTCGATGTAAAGAGAATAAAAAAAATTGAAAAAAGTTAACCAATATGAGCGACAGAAGAATACGACTGCTACTAATTATAACGGCTACGCTGCTATTGCAGCTTACAGTGGCCGCGCAAGATAAATTTAAACTGTTTTATGATAGCCCTGCGGCGGATTGGAATGCAGCGTTGCCTTTAGGAAATGGGCGACTGGGAGCCATGGTTTTTGGAGGTACTGCGCGGGAGGAAATTCAGTTGAATGAAGAAACGATTTGGGCGGGCGAGCCAGGGAATAACGTGCCGAAAGGAAAGCGTGGGGCAATTCAGGAAATTCGCGATTTGCTTGCCGCAGGGAAAGCCCGTGAAGCGCAAGCGCTATCAAATGAAGCATTCCCTAGAGCGGCACCAAAAGATTTGGATTACGGGATGCCCTATCAAACCTTCGGCAGTCTTTTTCTAGATTTTGCTGGGCACGATCAAGCTAAAGATTATTACCGCGAGCTGGATATAGAAAATGCGGTGGCTAGAACGACATATAATGTGGGCGGCATAAGCTATAGCAGGGAGATGTTTACGTCGTTTGAGGATGATGTGGTCGTGATACGATTAACGGCATCAAAACCAAAAAGTCTGTCTTTTAAGGTCTCGCTGAATAGTCCGCATAAAGAGTACCGCGTGGTGACACGCGAAGACGATCTCGTGCTTTCTGGCAATTCTGGATCTTTCGACCGGAAAATCGGGAAGGTACAGTTTGAGGGGGCGGTTCGGCCAGTTCTTGATGGCGGGAAACTACGGGTAACGGATGATGCCCTAGAGATAAGGGAAGCCAATGCGGTGACACTGTATGTCTCTATCGCGACAAATTTTAAAAAATACAATGACCTGAGCGGAGATGCTTCGGGAAAGATGCAGACATGGTTGGATAAGGCAGCAAAGCGGAGATACGAAAAGGCGCTGGCCGCGCACGTAAAGCTTTACAAGCAGCAGTTTGGCCGCGTAACGTTAAATTTGGGCACTTCGGCGCAGGCGCTGAAAACGACGGACCGGCGTATTCAGGAATTTGCGACCGCGGCCGACCCCCAGTTGGTAGCGCTGTATTTTCAATTTGGACGCTACCTGCTGATCAGCTCGTCACAACCGGGCGGGCAGCCTGCCAATTTGCAAGGCATATGGAACCACAAGCTCAATCCGCCGTGGGATAGCAAGTATACCGTAAACATCAATACGGAAATGAATTACTGGCCGGCAGAAGTAACCAACCTGAGTGAAACACACGAACCGTTGTTTTCCATGTTGGAAGATTTGACTGTAACGGGGAAGGAGAGTGCTGAAGCGATGTATGGCGCGCGAGGCTGGGTGATGCACCATAATACCGATCTATGGCGGATCACGGGAGTTGTTGATGGTGGTTTTTATGGGATGTGGCCGATGGGTGGTGCTTGGTTGAGCCAGCATATTTGGCAGCATTACCTTTATAATGGTGACCGCGACTTCCTATCGAAATACTACCCCGTACTGAAGGGAAAAGCGCTGTATTACTTAGACGTGCTGCATAAGGATCGGTCTGGGCAATACCTTATTCTGAGCCCCTCTATTTCGCCGGAAAATACGTACATGGATGGCGGCGTGGGTGTTTCTGGAGGGACTACGATGGACAATCAACTGATCTTTGATGTATTCCATAATTTCCTCCAAGCAGCAGAAACGCTTACGCTGGATGATCAATTACGCGATAGTGTACGTCAATCGTTAGCGCAATTGGCGCCTATGCAAATCGGTCAACATACGCAATTGCAGGAATGGCTGGAAGATCTTGACCGGAAAAACGATAAGCACCGCCATATTTCGCATCTCTACGGGCTATATCCCGCGGGGCAGATATCGCCTTTCCGCAATCCTGAACTCACTGAGGCTGCGCTGAACTCGTTGACCTATCGTGGTGATAAGTCTACCGGGTGGTCGATGGGCTGGAAGGTGAATTGGTGGGCCCGGTTATTAGATGGCAATAGAAGCTACAAATTAATCCAAGATCAGTTAAGTCCGCCGGAAGGGGAAATAGGGCAAGGCGGCGGAACCTATCCGAACCTGTTGGATGCGCATCCACCGTTTCAGATCGACGGTAATTTTGGTTGTACAGCTGGAATTGCGGAGATGTTGCTGCAGTCCTATGACGGTAACATCTACCTCTTGCCTGCACTGCCTGATGCACTTCCGAATGGCAAAGTGACAGGATTAAAGGCACGTGGCGGTTTTATCATTGACCTGGCTTGGCAGGATGGCGCTGTTACCGATGTCAAGATTCATTCGACGCTAGGTGGGAATTGCAGACTACGCTTGCCGAAAGAATTGGTGCTAAAAGGCAACGTCGATATGACGGAAGCCGTTGCTGAAAATAGCAATCCTTTTTATAAAGTGAATGCGATTAAAAAACCTTTATTATCAGATAAAGCAACATTGAAAGGGATTGCTTTGCCTGATACTTATTTGGTAGATTTTGAAACGCGAAGCGGTAAGGACTACGTCTTCACGGCGGAGTAATGGCTAAAAGGTATTTTGCATGCGTTTGAAAGCAGATCGATGCGGTATTTAATAAAAAAGTGGCTATGCAAGCGGCCGAAGTGTTGCTTAACAAAGCTATAGCTCTAAATTTCTGTGATGAGGGGGGGCGACAACGCGCCTCCCCATTATTACGTCTATCTGGCAACTATAAAAGTGATTGATTTTATAACGAGTAATGTGCATTGTATGTACGCCTCTTAATTTCTTGACCTGCAGACAGCGTGTTTTAAATAGCATTTTACGCCAGCGAAGATTTCTTACGAAAATATGATGACAGCGGGTCGAAAGAAAGCAGCGCAGGCGCTGGAAATTTCGAAACGGAGCTATTAAGAATGTGGCGTTATTGGGGACTTCATCCTGTATTAACAGTGCCGTGTGGGTACAGGATGCCCAAAATAAAAAAAAAGCATATATTGTCTCTCTACAATAGCGCTAACAAACTAAACGTAAATCTGCAGATGGTATTCAGGTACTTCCTATTGGGATTAATAATGACTTTCCGGTTTTGTGTCGTCCTAAGTCAGGAGATCGTAGAGATTACCTCATACACTGGCGATCAAGGTGCCTCTCATCGTGCAATATCCAGTATTCTTAAGGATGACGACGGCTTTATGTGGTTCGGCACTTGGAATGGCATCAATCGTTTTGATGGAAATACGTTCAAAACCTTTGAGTCTTTTACATCGGAAAAAGGTGTTTTTCCCGCAAACCGGCGCGTGGTTCAAATTGCCGATAGCAGAGATAAGCATCATGTACTTTGGATGGTAACGTATGATAAGCAGGCTTACTGGTTTAACAAGAAAACGGAAACGTTCTATTCACTTAGTAGCGAGATTAATCGGGTTCTTGGAAAAAACGTCGCTATCACGAAGATCTACCAAGTCAAGCACGGACGTGTATGGCTAGCCACGGAACAAAACGGCGTTATCGTATGCAACTTCGAAAACAACGCAGTCAAAGTTCATCATTTAAGCCAGGCACACCCTTCAGGCACAGGCATTCCTTCTGATGAAATACACATCGTACAGCTTGACAAGGCTGGTAAGGCATGGATTGGAACCGGTCGAGGAATCTATTCCGCGCAGTGGAGCGATGATCGGTGGAAGACTGAAAACATGACGTCCTCGCGGATGGAGGAAGCAGTGACCATAGCCGCGCAAGGGGCTTGGGGGCAAGCTTTTGTGGCTGGAGCTAATAAGATCCTTCTGTATCCAAACGGAAGCAGAAACGCACAGGAGCTGGTGCTTTCTCCTAGTAAAATAAGTGCTTTACTGTTTTCCCGCTATGGAACGAGCCTATACGTGACCTGCACAAACGGAGATCTATTTAATATAGATCTTACTAATGGCAAAAGTAATCGCTTGCTCAGCCATGAAAGGTCCCTCTTAGGATTGTTTGAAGATTCAAAGGGCAACTTGTGGATCGATCGCGGTTTTGGAGTTCTTTATTTTGAACGCAGTAATAGCAGAACGACGGTCTTTACTCCTAAATATGTCGAACGAAACATAGTCGTTCCTTTTTTCTGCTTCGAGGACGTCAATAATAGGGTATGGATTAGTATGCGCGGTGGCGGATTTTGCTATTATGACGTGGAAAGCCGTGCCGTTAAATTTTCTACCGAGGAACTCGAATCCACTCGACTAGATCTACCGCAGTACAACAGTCATCTCTTTTACGACAATGGTGGTACGGTATGGTTTACCTCCGAGGAAAGGGGATTGGTCAAGTTAGTTTTTCCGAACACAAAGTTTACATACCATAACCTTGCACTTAACGATAACCGATTCTTGTATGATGAGGTCCGCAGCATCTTAAACGATTCCAAAGGACGGCTATGGACAGGAACAAAGAACGGTAATATCTATATCCGTAACGGATCGGGGCAGTTTACAGCGGCTTTCCACGACCGCAGGCTAGCCGAGTCTGGTGGCGTGTATAGCCTGCTGGAGGGCGGGGAGGGCACCATATGGATCGGTACCAAAGGCGCAGGCTTATTTGCTGCTCGCGTGGAAGGCAACGGTTATAGACTCGAACATTTTTCTGCCTTAAACAAGGCTCTATCGGCGTTGCAAATTTACAGTATGGCGATAGATCGCCATCAGAATATTTGGATTGGGACTTTTGATAATGGTCTTTTTAAACTGGAGCAGGCGTTCGGGACTGTAAAGGTGAGAAAAGTAAATTGGAAAAACTTGCCTAAGGGATACCGCACTTTCAGTAAGATCCGGCATATTATGCTAGATGGCGAAGATAATCTTTGGATGGCAACAACTGAAGGCGTTGTAGTACGAAATAGTGAGGGGGTATGCCGCTACTTTTATGACAATCCGCCAGCCGATGTTGTGCTTGGTGATAATGATATTCAGCATATTTTTAGCGACTTAAACGGTCGGATCTACCTCTGTACCTCTGGCGCAGGGCTTACCAAATTTGAGGGCAAGCCTTTCGGGAAATTTAAGTTCACCAACTACGGCGTGCAACAGGGACTGCAAAACGGGTATATTACCAGCGGCATTGCGGACGACACGGGTGTACTATGGCTGGCGACAGAAGGTGGTCTGGTGAACTATGATAGCAAAATAGATCGATTTTTCAACTTGGAAAGTAGTGTTGGACTGCGTAGCGCGGCGTTTTCGGAAAAGGTGGTGTGTAGCTCGCCAACGAAGGATATTTTTTGGGGTACGCGCAGCGGGGTGTTACAATTTAAGTCAAAAGATCTAATTGCTAGGCGGGAGGCGCCTAACGTCGTTTTTACCAAACTGTTGGTGAATAGTGAAGAGAGAAATGTAGCTGATGCACAGGAATACCATGATATTCAATACCTTGATCAGCTTTATTTGGCGCATAACGAAAATAACCTCAGCATAGACTTTGCTATAACCGACTATCAAAGTACACAACACTATTTCAGTTATCGGCTATTGGGCTTGGATACGTTGTGGCAGCAGAATGGAAGCCTAAATAGAGCTACATTTACCAACCTCAAACCCGGAGAATATACGTTTGAAATCAGGGCAGATGACAACTTCTATTCCAGTATGCCATTTCGACGGCTGACAATTATTGTCGCTTCGCCTTGGTGGGCTACTTGGTGGGCCTACGCGCTTTACTTTGCACTAGCCGCAACCCTGTTCTTTTTTATACGTCATGCTGTAAAATCCATATGGCTATTGAAGCAAAAGGTGGCATTACAGAAAAAACTCGGTGAGCTAAAGATGCAATTTTTTACCAATGTCTCTCACGAGCTTCGGACGCCGCTGACGTTGATACTAAGTCCCGCAGAGCGACTGGCAACAAATTCTGCGTTGGACGGAGATCAGCGGCAGTATGTAGAATTGATCACAAGGAATGCGCAACGGATGCAGCATTTCGTTGACCAGCTTTTAAGCCTTAGACAGGTGCAGGAGGGGAAATACAGATTGAACAGAACCGCTGTAGCTACTAATGCTATGCTGATGCAGGTAGTCAGCGGATTCGAGCTGCTCGCCAGAGAAAAAGCCGTTAATCTGGAAGTTAGCATCCCAGAAAAGGAAGTTGTGCTGCATGTAGATAAAGATAGTGTGGAAATTATACTGTACAACCTATTGTCTAACGCGATTAAATATACGAAAGCTAACAGCGTTGTAAAGATATTAGTTGAAGTTAGTACGAATGGACAAGCCCTGGAAATCGCTGTTATGGACGATGGGCCGGGTGTATCGGACGAAGAATTAGACGCGATTTTTGAACTGTTTTATATAGGATCCTCTGATACCTATACGGGCAAAAAATCAGGGATTGGTCTACATTTCGTTAAGGAGCTGATCACCTTGCACGGGGGCACCGTTCGGGCCAGAAATCTAGTGCATGCCGGGCTGGAGGTCCGTTTTACTCTTCCTTTAGAACGTGTAGAGGAAGAACTTGTATCAAACGACTTTTTCGTTAAAAAAACGTCCTTATTGGTGGATACACCTATTGTGAATTTGGGGCAACTTTCCGTCGATATGCCCGAAGAAAGGCCGCTGCTGTTGCTTGTGGAAGACAATATGGAATTGCGTACGTATCTGGAGTCTGAATTGAGTAAACACTACAGGGTGGCAAAAGCTGAAAATGGGAAAGATGCATTTACTATGGCTACCGAACAGCTTCCGGAGCTTATCCTAAGTGATTTGATGATGCCTGTAATGGATGGTATTGCACTCCTGAAAGTACTTCGAGCAGACGATCGTACCAGCCATATCCCAGTAATTTTGCTTACCGCAAAGCATGGTATGGATACGCAAATTTCCAGTTTGAATCTGGGCGCTGATCTCTACATCACGAAGCCTTTCCATCTTGAATTTTTGCTGGTTTCTATCCGTAACCTACTTCGTAGTCGGCAACATTTGTTTAAGCGCATGGTGAAGCAAAGAGACCTCTTGATAAGCCAGGATCATGCAAAGATCACCGACCACGACCGCGACTTTTTAAAACAGGTTATTGCGTTAGTAGAGGAAAAAATGCTCGATCCCGAGCTGAACATTGATAGTCTTGCTGATGCCCTGAACTTAGGAAGAAATACGTTTTATAAAAAGTTTAAGAGCCTTACAAATCTAGCTCCTGTCGAATTTGTGCGCGATATGCGATTGGAGAAATCAAAGATCATGCTGGACCAAGGCAATTCAAACATCTCGGAGGTCGCTTACAGTGTGGGCTTTAACAACCCTAAATATTTCAGTACCTGTTTTAAGGAAAAATTTGGTGTTTCCCCTAAAAACTATCTCCTGCAGCACCGTGATCATTAATAGCGACCAATATTTTTAATAAGCGCAGATGAATAAAGGCTTAAGCTATTTTATCACATGTTATAGATCAGAACGATAGTATAAATTTACCCAAATTGGTAGTCAGATAGTAAATATAAACAACAAAGGCAGCTTTTTTTGGCTGCTTTTGTTGCTAAGAATATTATCTTAATGCTTTTCGGCGTTCAATCTCTGCCTGCAGGTTCTGGAACCAAGCTTGATAAACTGGTGATTCATAAATCATTTGCTCTTTCGTATCCTTATTGACTTGCCCCCAGTATCCATTACGGCTTGACTCCGCGCCCTCGTATAAGGTAATTTTTACTTCTGTTACGGCGTCATTTATCCCCTCCACGTAGAACATAGCTTTAGACGTATTAGCATCTTTAGAAGTTCCCCATAAAGCACGCTGCATATTAGCATTCCTATTTTCTAGACGTTTGCTCGCATTTATCAGCCCAACGCCTATGTCGGCTCGATCGACGATATAGCTTTCCGATTGAAGTAAACTGATAACGGACTTAAACACCAAATCTTGATCAGACTCAAATTGTTTAGTTGTCATCATCTTGACTTCTGCCGGTGATTTGGTGATCATTTGTGTAGCACAAGAACTTAATAGCGCTATAGCGCAAAGGAGTGTAATTAATTTCTGCATGTTAGTATATTATTTTAGGTTAATAAGCTGTGGAAACGACTGAGTAATCTTTAACTATATCCTCTTCATCGAATGTAATGATAAAATCGAAAGATTTACTACTTGTACTTTGGCTAGCTCGTTGTCCTGAAAAGAAATCAGTTGATCCTGCTCTATTCTCGACAGACATTTTGTTGTAGCTCCATACCTCGCGGTTTGATTTGTTTTTTGATACAAGATTTGGTGTTCCAAATAGTTTGAGAATCTCTTCCTGCGTTGTTTCGTTTTTGACAATTTTGCTTTTGACGGCACCTATGGTGAGGTTACTTTTTTCCGTAGATTCTTCAACGCCGTATTTATAACTTTTGCAAGCGCTAAGCGATAAAATCAATAATCCATTGAATAATAGTTTGTACATATTAAATTAATTTTTTGCAAACATATTTACTACTTCATGATAAACATTACGGCTTACCGTATTAGAGATGTATGGACTTCGCCTATACGTGAATGTCCTTCGAAGTACCTAGAGCGGAAAAGATACAAAAACATAAAAGAGAGCTAAAACTATTCGAAAATAGTACCTAAATAACTATTGCGATTTACCCTCCAAGTGATGTGTCATGTTTTTAAAGTATGTGAAGAGGTTATGATACGTAAAGCGGATCACTCCTCCTAAATCCATGATATGGTTACGTAATTTAATGATTTGGCTACATTAGAAACCGCGCGTTACTGCAATTTTGTTACATCATTTTAAACATCTATAAACTTTAAAAAAATGGAAACAAAAAAAGTATGGTTAGTTACTGGAGCATCTAAAGGTTTGGGACTAACGCTGGTGAAGAAATTGCTGGAAAATGGTTATCGCGTTGCCGCTACATCACGGAGCGCGCCATCATTGATCGATAACTTGGGAGCACGTTCTGAAACGTTTTTACCGCTTGAAGTAAACCTTATCGATAACAACGATGTGAAAGCAGCTGTTGAAAAAACGATCGCACATTTTGGCAACATCGATGTTGTGGTGAATAATGCTGGCTATGGGCAAATAGGCACACTGGAAGAGCTAAGTGACGAGGAAGCAAGAGAAAATTTCGATGTAAATGTTTTTGGAACGTTGAACGTGATCCGACACGTAATGTCTTATTTAAGAGCGCAACGATCGGGTAAGATCTTTAATATCTCTTCAGTGGGTGGATTTTTTGGCGGATTCCCCGGATGGGGCATTTACTGCTCCAGCAAATTTGCTGTAGCAGGATTTACCGAAGCGTTAGCCGAAGAAGCAAAGGCATTTGGCATTAGCGCTACCGTGGTTTATCCGGGCTATTTCCGCACGGAGTTTCTTTCAAAAGGTTCTGTGCGAACGCCCGCTTTACCGCTACCGGAGTATGAAGCTGCACGGCAGTCTGAAAGATCGCATTTGGACAGCATTGGGGGCAATCAGCCAAATGATCCGGAGAAGGCGGCGGATGTATTAATCGCGGTTAGTCAGAAAGAAAACCCTCCAGTACATCTATTGCTAGGCGAGGATGCTTATGGGATGCTAAAAGACAAAATGGAGCGGATGACCCGAGACGTGGAACAATGGAAAAGCTATACGCTATCTACGGCATTTTAATACCTATAGCCTCTTAAAGTGATTTTGCGGAAATTTAAAACTAGAATAATGGACTTAAATAAAACAATAGAAGAAACCAAAGCCTACATCGGTATGTGGGTAACTGCCGACGGCCAAATTAGGCACCAACTTTTACCGACCAATCGTTACGATGAAGCGCGCGGAAGCCGTGAAAGTGCCTATCAAGGAAGCTTTAAGGTGTCGGGCAACCATATCGACTACAAAGATGACACGGGCTTTGTCGCAGATGGGGAATTTAAAGACGGAATTTTGTATCATGGAGGTATGATTTTGTATAAGCAAAAAAACTAATTTAGTACGCATGAAGAAAACATTCCGCCTTAATTCGATCGCTGAATTTCATGCATTCTGTAACTTACCTAATCCAGAACACCCGTTGATTAGCGTAATTGATTACAGTAAGGTAGCCTATCCCTTTGATGAGACCAATGTGAAGTGGGTGCAGAATTTTTATACGATCGGGCTGAAGCGGAATGTTCATGGCAAATTTAACTACGGCCAGCAGCAATATGATTTTAATTCGGGCATTCTCTCTTTCATTGCGCCGGCCCAGTTTTTGAAATTGGAAATCGACCTCAATATGGTTGTCGAGCCAACAGGCTGGTTGTTGCTCATTCACCCAGACTTTCTTTGGAGTACGGTATTGGCGAAAAAGATCAAGTCTTATGACTTTTTCCAGTATGCAGTTAACGAAGCACTTTTTCTGTCAGATAGAGAAGAAAATATAATCGTTGAGATTCTTCTTAATATTGAAAAAGAATACCAATCGAACATGGACAAATTTAGTCAGGAACTTATCATTGCACAACTTGATATGCTCTTGATCTATTCCGAACGTTTTTACGAGCGACAGTTTTTAACCCGAAGAAAATCCAACTTTGAATTGTTGGAACGTTTCGAACAGGTGCTTACTGATTATTTTAAGAATGGCACTTCAATAGCAGGCGGTATTCCAACAGTCACTGAAATCGCCGAACGACTAAATATATCGCCCAATTATCTAGGTACGCTTTTACGCTTGCACACGCAGCAAAGTACACAGCAGCATATCCAAAACAAGCTCATTGATTGTGCTAAGGAGCAATTAAGTAGCACTGACCTGTCTATAAGCGAAATAGCTTACGCTCTAGGATTTGAACATCCACAGTCATTTAGTAAATTATTTAAAAGCAAAACTAGTCAAACACCGTTGGAATTTAGACAGTTATTTAAATGATTAAAGACGATTTATTGGAAGGGGATTCTCAACAGAGCATTTATCGAATGCTAGGGGGAGGAGCCGTTGTTTTAGTTTCATGCCGAATAAAATCTACAAATTTTTACGCAATCGATTGCTTGAAAAGATTTTCATTATAACTTCAGCTTATATTATCCGATATTTGCGTTCGATAAATCCACGATTTTAAATGGAGAGGAAGAGTTTAAAGAGAGTTGGCGAAGCAATATTAACCGTGCATCCACCAAATAGTTCGTATGTAGCCAACTATTTTATGGTAGCACACACCGACCAAATCACAGGGGTGGGGCTTTTTCACGATGGCAACGAAGATTGTACCGTAGCCATGGTTCGCGATATTGACGGTTTAAAAATGACTTTAGCCTACTGCGCGGACAACTATCCCATCAACTACAGCGATATTGAGGAATTAAAAAAAATATACGAATCCAAATTCTCCTGATAAGCGTTAATAGAAGAACGTAACTGTAACGGCCGTTTTTAGCACCGCTATAGTTTGTGACAATCTATAAAAATGCAGCGATGGATAGAATGGAATTGGTAAAAACAGGGGAGCCTATATTGACCACTAGCGTGATGGACGGTCTTTATAAAGCCTCTTATTGGTTAGTGGCCTACGAAGGAAAAATTGTAGGCGTAGCCCTGTACCACAATAGCAACAAGCATTGTACACTAGCGCTTATACAAGATAAAAATGGAGACAAGCTTTTGCTGGGTCATTTCCGCGATGGCTATCCTGTACCTGACAAGGAGTTTTTCGAATTGCACAAGATATACGATTGGGCCTTTCAAAAGTAATGTGGGGGCATTGCAGCAATTTATTATATATATTTCATCTAATCATTCTATCATCGGTAGACGACTCATCTTTCAAAATCTCCGAAACTGGTTATACGGGTTACAGATAGCGATACGTTATTTGTATAGTTCTTGATATATTTTATATCCGTTTCGCGTCGATTGACTACCTTTATCGAATGAACTTTTGTCGATTGCTTATTTATGCTGTCTCGTTACTCTTCTCTATAATGGGCTTTGGGCAATCCCAAAGTAGGATGATTTCTGTCGGCAAGCACCAATTGCATGTTAACATAATGATTGGAACAGGAATGCCAATCATTTTCGAATCGGGAGCTGGCAACGATGCGTCCGTTTGGAATGAATTGCTCCATCTACTACGGAAAGATATTGCAGCACCACTAATAACCTACGATCGCGCAGGATTTGGAAAAAGTGGAATCGATACATCCAATGTAAACCTGCCGCAAGAAGTGCACGATTTAGAAATGCTTTTATCAACATTGGGATTTGAGGGACCGTGTGTATTCGTAGCGCATTCCTTGGGGGGTAATTATGCCATGAAGTTTATAAACAACAACAAGTACCCCGTCAAGGCGGCGATATTTATCGACGTTGTTACGCCTTACTTTATGACGGAAGAACGAGCGAGACAAACAAAAGCGCTGTTTTTGAAAGATCTTGATGTGATCAAAGCGGAAAGTCTTGGATTCTACCATTTGGTATTAAATTATGAGCATACAAGTTCTATTATGCGACAAGTTTCGCGTTCAATAAATATACCACTTACGATTATCGGATCTGGACAAACGCCGTTTGAAGGTGCCGACCGAGACATGTTCATCGCCGGCTTGAAACAATTTGCGGGTAGCGGAAAAGATCGTAGGTATGTCTTTGTAGATCATGCACAACATCATGTTTTTTATGACGAGCCGCAATTAGTGTCTGACGAAATTGTGCGTTTATACAAACGGATCTGCACCACTCTGGAATAGCCAGGCTATCTTCCTAAGCTTTATCAAATACCGGCTATTTCTCCTGTTTAATAAGTCGCCTCATCGACGAATAAATCGGAACTTCAACCACGTTCAAAATCGTCGAATTAACGTCTTGTGGCAGTATTTTACCAGATAAAAACGGAGTCATTAAAGAATTATTCCGTATATTAGTAAACTATGGAATTAGTAAAAGTTACAAAAGAGGTGCTAGAAGATGCGCAGAGCAAAGGATACACCGCCATTGTCACCCAACATAATTCAAATCCACTTGAGCCCATTTGGATCTTTGAAAAAGTAAAAGAAGATAAGCTTAGCCAATTCGAAGAAGACCTTCATTCTTCATTTCAGGTTTGTTACGCAATCGCTGATGCCCTTGAAACCATCGATGAGCATCCGTTTATTGGAAAGGTAAATTTGCTTTCCTCAACAGGGCTTCACTCCGATGAATCAGCTATTGATAATTGATTGGAAAAGTAGGGCGTAGCCTTTCACCATCTTATCCCATCCAAAATGTGAAACTGTAAAAGCGCTATACGCTTTTTTTCTATTTGTATAGTCTTCTTCTTCGGATAAGACGTTTTCGATAGCGGTGGTCCATGCAGCTGCATCTTCATGCTGAACGTGAAGACCGTTTTTGCTGTCCAAGATGGCGTCTGTGATTCCTTCAATATTTGAAGCGAGAACCAGTGTGCCGCACATGCTGGCTTCCAAGCAAACGAGGCCAAAACCCTCCATATCTCCCTTGATTTTTATGTTGGGCATGAGGAAGGCTTGCGCATGCGTCAGCAAAATTTTGAGGTCGTCTAAAGGTAATTTACCTAAATGACGCATGCGCTGTGCGTGGTTACTTTGTTGAAGTAAACTTCGAATTTCTGCTTGATCGGATGGAAAGCCGAGGAATAACATGATCAAATGTCGCCAACGCTTCGGGAGTTTGTCTAGCCATTTTTCAGTTTTCGTAGGCTCGCTCTGAAAGGGGCCGGCGAGAAGAAGCATGACATCAGCCGGCAGTTGGGGCAATACCTCACGGATAAACCAGGAAAAGCCTTTCCGCTTCACGGGGCGCCCCAGCAGCACGAGCATTTTTTTCTCTCGCGGTAGTTGGTACTGATCTAAGAAAGCATCCCACTTTTGGAGGCAGGGTGCTGTTGAAAGTTCGTGGTCGATACCGTTCAAAACGACAGAAACTTTGTTCTTCGCGACACCACGAGCGATTATGGCATTCGCTGTGGCTTCGCTAACGGCGATAATATGATCGAAATTATTAAAGCGTGGAAGGACAAAACGCTGGTACAAGGCTAGCGGAAAGACGACGTCTAGACCATGCACCGTAACCACGCGCTTGATATGTCGATAGCCGCTGTGCCATAGGCTGAGTGCAGCAATCAGACCATCATTGAAGTGTATTAAAGATATCCTCGGATGGCTGTGTATAGCCTTCAATATCCGATCATTCAGCTTCCTGAAGAAATGGAAATAACTCTCCTCACCCGTATGAACAATGTAATGCACCTTCGCACAGTTGCGCATGCCGTTAATAAGTTCATAGCTTTGCTTCTCCATACCGCCGGTAGCTGGCGGATACTTGTGGCTTACAAATAACACTTCCATATCATACTAAAGTTAAAGAGCGTGTTTTTTTAGCGAACCCGTAGAAGATCATCCCCATTAAAAGCCAAAATAGCTGTCTTGACCGTCGCAAGATTGAAACCGTTAACCATATCGAGGTGGCTTGGATGCCAATGGCGGTCAGTACCAATTTATTTCCTAACTCTTCCACGCCAAGCTGTCCCGGAATAAAAGCACCTAGACTTTTTACGATAATGACACCCATATCCAGCAAAACGCCATGCATCATTTGTACATCATAACCTAAAAACAGAAGAATGAGGAAAAATTCTAAACTACCTACCAGCCAGTGCAGCAACGAGAAGAGGTACGATACCCAGAAAGCTTTAGGCTGCTGCTGATAAAATTGCTGTGATTGGTGAATGAGTGTCCGAATTTGTTGATACAGTCTTCTCCAGAAAGATGGTTCAATAACGTCTGCGTTTATTTTCAATGTGGTATGTAGTAGGTAAAAAAAAGCAGTTTTTATTACAAGAAGGCTGATAACCAGTGCCCAAATACCTTGTGCAATGTAGGAGGGCGTTGCATTGTGTGAATACAATACCAGCCAAGATGCGGCAATCATAAAAAGAAGCAATTGGGAAAGTACAATCGTGATTCTAGAGACCACTATAGAGGAAGAGGATTGCCCCCGGGCTATGTCGTAAGGTCTTAGTAGCTCATCTTTTAATAAATCACCGCCCACAACGCTTGATGGATTATACAAGCCTACCGTCTCACCAATCTGCCGAATAATAAATAACTGTTTCAGGCTGATCTTTTTTCGCTCGCTACCCAAGCATATCCACCAAGCGACAGTCGCAAGAAAGTAAGCGATGAATGTCGAGACTAAGAGAAAGATAAAACGAAAGCCGATTTTGTACATTTCTTGCCATACCAATTTAAAATCCGTCTGCAGAATAAAAATCGTCAAAGGTACGAGGATGGTAGCAACGATAAGTGGCTTTAGCCATTTTTTACGCCTTAGCAAGCTGTCCATAGTAAATTGCGGCTAGCGGAGCCGGCCAATGCTTTAATGTCTTCAAAATAACGTTCCACAAGATTTTCCCAATCCAATTCCTGGACCTGCGCTAAAGCCGCGTTGCTGATGACTTGATGAAGCTCGGTATCCTTAAGCAATAAAGACAGGTGGATAAGATAATCCTCGGGCGATTTAGGCAAGCATTTATAGCCGGTATGGCGATGACGAATAAGATCTGCGCTGCCCCCGCCATCGGCAATTACACAGGGCAGACCAGAAGCCATTGCTTCTATGATAACGTTTCCATAAGTCTCCGAAGTAGATGTAAATACAAATGCGTCACAAGAAGCGTATAGTTTTGCCAGTTCTTCGTGATCTAATTTTCCAAGGAAGTGTGCATTTGGCATCTGCCTTTGCATATCTTCCCGGGCTGCGCCATCACCTGCGATGATTAAGTTATGTGCCAAATTCCTACGCTGCAGCCGCTGATAAATTTCGATCAATGTTTGGACGTTTTTCTCCCACACCAGGCGGCTGGCAAAAAGTATGTTTGGCTTGTCATTTCCCGTAATCGAGGTAACGTAAGTTCGATCTCTTTTATTTGGGTTAAATAAGTTCAGATCAATACCGCGTTGCCACAGGTTAAGCTTTTCGGCCTCCACGCCGAAATGTTCCAGTTGCCTGATCATTGATTGCGAGGGTACGTACACACTCTCGCAGCTATTATAAAATTTTCTGGTCGCTGAAATCATCCAGCGCTCGATAGGTCTAATCAAGGCTGGCACTTTCCGAAAATAATAAGGTATATAGGAAATGAAATTTGTATGATAAATGCTAATAACGGGTATGTTTCGCTGGCGTGCATAGCGTGATGCGAAAAAGCCGAGCAGTGAAGGGGTGGCAATATGGATCACGTCAGGCTGAAAAGCGTCTAGTTCCTGCTTGAGTTGTTCTTTTACCAACATGGGCATCGTCAGGCAATAATCTTTATTCACGCCCGTATTGATCGTCGGAATTTTAAGCGAAGCATGCCCCGCCATTTGATCGGGACCTTTTCCGTACACGAAGAGGTACGAGAAGCGTGATTGATCAATTCTGTTTATGATCTGGAACATGGTGCGTGAGGCGCCGTCAAACTCTTCAATCAGTATCTCTGCAAAGAATGCTACTTTTACCATATAATCAGGTTTCGTTATTTTTACGAAAATAGGTAACCTATGTTTCCTAAATAATGACTGATTGTTAATGATTTATGAATTTTTATCGCTTGTTTACATCAAATAAATAATTCCACTATAAAAGATTCATCTTGAATTTATGAAGAGGTAACATATGCTCCTTAGTTTTGAATCAGCATCATCGACTCTACCTGTATGGATTTATATGTTGTGTGGCAAAATCAAAAAAAGTGGTTAACGGCAATTTCTGCGTTTCTCCTTTTTAGTTGTTGGATATACTTAACGAGATTCAATCAGATCACATTCAGCGAAAGTCGGCACATCTATCCTCACGTTTCTTTTTCGAGCGCCGCTGAAGAAGGCGAATTAGCAGTACTCACGTACAATGTTGCTGGCCTGCCGGAAGTGATATCCGCGGCAAAGAGCCCTCGCGCAGCAAGTATGAAAGAGATTGGCCAAAAGATTAACTCGTTTGATATCGTCAACGTCCAGGAAGATTTTCACTACCACCGCGAGTTATACGACGGTGGTAACCGGCATGCCTATCGTACGGAGGAAAAAACAGCTATTCCATACGGGGACGGATTAAATACCTTATCAAAATATCCTATAGTGTTTACGAAGCGTATCGCTTGGAAAGACTGCCATGGCACAGATTGTCTTGCAGCGAAAGGGTTTTCCGTTGCGCGAATCCAGTTAGCAAAGGATGTGACTGTAGATGTTTACAATGTGCATGCAACATCGCAAGATGACCTAGCAGCAGCTTCCGCCCGGCGGAAAAATATAAAACAACTATCAACATATATCAATACATACTCCGTGGGACAGGCGTTGTTGGTTATGGGTGATTTTAATGCACATTACAGTGCTAATTGGGACAATCTGCCAGACTTTACGAAAGCTACACATGTGAAGGATGCTTGGTTGGATACTTGGAACGGCGGAGTAATGCCGAACATAAACGACAACTTCACGCCTCAGGAAAAACTAGCACTCACGGATAGTTGCGAAAGTATCGACAAGATCTTCTTTAGAAATAATAATCAAATAGAATTTACACCGCGCTCGTATAAAATAGAAAAACAGCGATTCTCCAATCGAACCGGACAATCCCTTTCAGATCATTGTGCTGTCTCATTCACATTGACATGGAAAAAGAAATCAAATGATTTGCTGTTAGAAAGCCAACTTACCGCCAGTACGCATTAAATGTTTCGAATGCTTACATGTTGTGCTGGCACAATCGGCTACAAAATTAATCAATGCTGATTCGTTAATGGGTCACTATTGGATTGATGGTATAAGACTTAAGTTTCCCCGGCTTAAGTCTTATTTGTTTTCGAAACACCTGCGTCTTACATGCTGATCTCGGAAACCTCGTACAAACATATTAGCCAAATATTGCCTATAATTGCATGATGATATGGGAAGACGTCAAGAAGGATTTTAAACGTTACCTACAGTTGGAACGTAATCTATCAAACAATTCGGTAGAGGCTTATCTCAATGATGTACATAAGCTGGAGGCATATTGTGCATATGTGAAGAAGAGCTTGGAGCAGGTTGACAGACGGACTATACAACAGTTTTTGATTTTTATCAATGATTTTAATATCTCACCGTATACACAAGCTCGATTGTTGTCTGGATTGAAAACTTTTTTTGCTTTTCTGCAAATTGAATACGATTGGTCGACAAACCCGGCGGAGCTGTTAGAATCGCCGCGGTTAAGCAGGAAAATTCCCAGCGTGCTTAATGTTCAGGAAATCGACGCGCTGATTGGAGCCATTGACCTGTCTACAAACGAAGGTATGCGCAATAAAACCATTTTGGAAGTACTTTATGGATGCGGATTGCGTGTTTCCGAATTGGTTGGATTAAAGATCTCAAACCTGTATCTGGATGTAGAATTTATCAAGGTTGAGGGGAAAGGCAATAAGGAGCGACTCATTCCTGTCGGGAATCAAGCGATCAAATACCTAAAGATTTATTTGAATGAAGTGAGGCCGCTATCGCCCGCTAAACCGGGGCATGAAGATATCGTTTTTCTGAATCGTCGTGGAGCACAACTAACGCGCGTTATGGTATTTTTGATCATCAAGGATTTGGCAAAAAGTATCGGGTTGACGAAGACCATCAGTCCGCACACTTTCCGACACTCCTTTGCCTCCCATTTAGTGGAAGGTGGTGCAGATTTACGGGCCGTTCAAGATATGCTGGGGCACGAAAGCATCACCACGACGGAAATTTATACGCATATTGATAAAGACTATTTGCAGTCAGTTATTACACAGTACCATCCACGTTCCTGACATTCCAGCGCAATTTAAGGAGGATATAAATTTGCAATGCTGTTGCATTTGTGTTACCTTTGCGCTACGCATGTTGAAAAAAGTATTATTGCAGGTATGGCTACTATTTAGTGTCGCGGGCTTATTGTCGGCGAGCAGCTTGCAGTATACGCATGACACCACGCATCATACCTGCCCATCACACGCTGCTGAGCAACATGCGCTTGCAGATGATTGCGCGCTGTGTTGGTTCGTTTCGCATCAAATTGTATTTGGTTTCCGTGTGGATGTCGTTCTTCCTGAAGCGCAGGTGTCTAGCCGCGCCCTACCGAAGTTCAAAGCATTTTCACTTGCGCTACCTGAAAGCGCTCCCTCCTTAAAAAGTAATAAAGACCCGCCCTTTTTTGCATAGACTAGGTAAATAAGTTTTATACAAAGATTATTAAGTACAATACATGCAAAAAACATGGATTGGGCTTTTGCTGTTGCCAATGTTTTTTTGGCAGTTGGCAAATGCCCAGAAGGGTTGCGTTATACGCATGCAGGGGGAAGTTAGATCCACTGCAGGCACGCCATTAACGGATGTTGTCATTCGGCTGGATAGCGATAGGGCCACAACTACGGATCGTCTTGGACATTTTGTGTTCAACAAAATGTGTGCAGGCAGCTACCAAGTAGCTGCTTCACACCTAGGCTATCATGGCAAAGAGCTTTCGCTATCGCTTTCGAAAGATACGACACTGGTATTTGAACTTCTGCCAGATGCTATACATCTGCAAGATGTCGAGATCATTGGACAACAACAAGGCTCTCTTTCCAGTAGTGTTCACCGTTTATCTGCACAGGAACTTCAGGAAAGCCGCGGGAAAACTTTGGCTGAATCGCTTACTGCTATTTCCGGCGTATCCACGATCGGTATGGGAAACAGTATTGTAAAACCGGTAATCAACGGTTTGCATAGCAACCGTATTTTGATTATGAATAACGGAATTCGCCAGGAGGGACAGCAGTGGGGGGTGGAACATGCGCCTGAGATTGATCCCTTCCTTGCTGATCGTTTAGAAGTGGTAAAAGGAGCGCAGGGCGTTCGCTATGGTGCGGATGCTTTAGGCGGCGTGGTCTTAGTGCTGCCCAAAACGATCGACACATCAAAGCCTTTCAGCGGAGAGCTTGATCTGCACGGGCGGAGTAATGGGAGAGGAGGGGTTGTAAACGGAGCTTTTGAAGGAGGCATTGATAAAATCCCGCAGCTCGGTTGGCGTTTGCAAGCCTCGGCTAAAAAACTTGGCGATTACGAAACGCCCCACTATGTTGTGGGAAATACCGGCGTGGAGGAGCTTAATTACAGCGCGGCTTTAGATTATAAGCGGGATAAAAACAGCTTTGCGTTATTTTACAGCCACTTCGGGACAACGCTGGGCATTTTTACCGGTGCGCACATCGGAACCGTTGCAGATATTGAGGCCAGGATTCAAAACGGACGCCCCTTTGAAACCTACGATTTCACCTATAAAATAGGCGCGCCAAGGCAAAAAGTGTCACACGATTTAGCGAAGGCCACATGGAAGTATAAATTTAATGCTGATCGCAGTCTGGACGTACAGTACGCATACCAGCGCAACCATCGGCGCGAATATGATGTACGTCGCGTAGAATCCGATGATCTGCCTATGGCCGATATGGTACTTTCAACACAATCCTTGGATGTGGTACTAAAGGAAGGAAATAGCTCCATCGGTATACAGTCTTTAGCACAGATCAATAACAACACGCCCGGAACGGGGACAACGCCTATTATTCCCAATTTCGACAGTTATAGTCTAGGCCTTTTTGCTATACATCAGTTTCACATCGGGCGTTTGCATGCCGAAGCGGGTGGGCGATATGATTTTAAATACCTCGATGTGGCAGGCTATCGCTACCGCCGCGATGCCGTGAATGAGGATGGAAGCATACAGCAATATCTGCTTACCGCTACGCGCCGGTTTCATAACGCGTCTGGTACGGTGGGCGTGCTTTACCACTTCTCACCGCAATGGAGTCTGAAAAGCAACATAGGATTAGCTTGGCGTGCGCCATCAGCGAATGAATTGTATAGCGATGGTGTACATCACGGCAGTGCAACCTACGAGCTTGGCGACCAAAACCTGCGAAGCGAAAAAGGGCTGAAATGGATGAGTTCGCTGATCCGAAGCAGTAGTCGTATGCAGTTTACCGCAGATGTTTATGCGCAGTTGCTCTACGATTACATATACGCACAACCTAATCCCGATTCGGTAAGGCAAACCATCCGAGGCACCTTTCCCCTGTTTGTTTATCAACAACATGATGCGCTTTTTTATGGCGTAGATCTTCGGTTCAGTTACCAGCTGTGGAAAGACTTTCAGTATGATATAAACGCATCGTTGCTACGCGCCCGGAACTTGTCGCAACACACTTATTTGCCCTACATACCTGCAGATAGGCTGCAGCATGGTATTTCCTGGAAAATGTTTGGTCAAGACCAGCAACATAGCTACCTAAAAGTGGCCCACCGCTTCGTAGCAAAACAAAGCCGCTACGAACCGAATTCAGATTACGCGTCTCCGCCGCCAGCCTACCATCTTATCGATCTTGTGGCGGCAAAGCAGTTTCAACTTAACGAAGCTCATCAGCTAAACCTACTATTGTCTGTCGACAATGTATTCAATACCGAATACAAAGATTATATGGACCGTTTGCGGTATTTTACCCACCAAATGGGACGAAACATTAATTTAAAAATTTCTTATCATTTCTAAATAGTACTATCATGAAAAAAATCAATGTAGTTATTCTCGCGCTCAGTATCTTATTTTTTGCAGCATCTTGCTCTAAAGATGACCCTACCCCTGAAGTAGATCAAGAAGAAGTGGGTACAGCGAAACTTATATTCACTGAAGTGGAACGTGAGGCACATGGAGATCATGCACATTACAATGACATACAAAACCCTGAAGTTGTTACGGTCACATTTTCTGGTGCGGATATGTTGCCACCAGTTGGTGAGCATCTGCACTTGGAGGTGGGGAAAAGCTACCGACTGCAACTCGTGGCTACGGATTTTGCCGGTAGGGAAACGCAACAAACATTTGTAGCGCGTGCAGATATACATCAAGCGTTTATATTGGGAGCACCTGCAAACAGTCTTTCCTATGAATATGGAGATATCGATGCTAATGGCCAGGCCTTAAACGTAGGCGTTACGGGTTATCTAACAGTCAACGCGTTGGCGAATACCTTCACCATGAACTACGTTCTACGTCATTTAAATGCTGGTGTAAAAGGGCGAATCACCGCTGCAGACTGGAACAATGCAAGTTATAACCAGTTTACGGGTGAAAATGATCTAGATCTGAAAGTTAGCGTTCATTTAGTAGCTGAAGGTGATCACGATCACTAAATCATTAGCCTGTAGGCTGTTTGTAAAAGCGGTGCAAAAGCAGGGGCAGCAGAAATAATATTTTAGCAAATATCTGTATGAACTAAAGTAAAAAGTGTTATTTTTGCTCGCAAGTCTTCGTAGTTCAATGGATAGAATTTCAGATTCCGGTTCTGAAGATGTGGGTTCGACCCCCGCCGAGGACACAGCAAGGGTTTAGCGAAAGCTAAACCCTTTTTTATGCTAATAAGCTTCAGACTGTCGAAATTTTAGTTTACGCTTTAAACGAGAAAGAGGTCGTTCTCTATATGATGAGAACGGCCTCTTTCTAAAAAATGTATAGATCGTATCCTACTGAAATTCGCTCGTGCTCGTGCTATCTGCCGAGGACTCTGGGGCTTTATCAATCAACTCCATAAACTGATCCAACTTAGGAGTAATGATGATTTGCGTACGGCGGTTTCTAGCCTTTCCATCAGCAGAGGAATTGTCTGCGATAGGGTTGAATTCTCCGCGGCCACCAGCGGTCAATCGTTTTGGTTCCACGCCATATTGATTTTGTAAAGCTTGAACCACTGACGAAGCACGTAACGCACTTAAATCCCAGTTGTTACGAATATTTGGTTTCGATATAGGATCGGTATCCGTGTTACCTTCAATCAACACTTCGTAATCCTTATAATCTTGGATGATCTTGGCAATCTTGCTTAGTGTTTCGCCCGCTTTATCCGAGATTTCGTAGCTTCCAGATTTGTAAAGCATGTTGTCTGATAGTGAGATGTACACTACACCCTTTAAAACCTTCACGTCGACATCGCGAAGTTCCTCACGGCTAAGAGAACGTGTGAGGTTATTGGTAAGCACCAAATTAAGCGAATCACTTTTATTTTTGGTATTGACCAAATGCTGGATGTATTTGTTAGATGCGTTAATCTCGTCTACCAATTTCGAAATGTTCGCGTTCCCTTGGCTATTTTGGTTTATGCTCATATCAAGCGTACCTTGTAGTCGTCCTAGGGCTTCTTTCAATGATGCATTGTTCTTGCGCTCATATTCAAGTTGATCTTCCAGATTTTTGATCTTTGATCTTGCCTCGGTGAGATCCATTTGTCCTTTTTGATATTGCGCCGCAAGATCTTGATGTTGCGTCTGTAGGGCAGTATATTTTTTGTTGCTGACACAACTGGCTAGAAATAAGCCAGAAAGCAGCACGCCCACTGTAATTATTCTGTTGTTAATCATACGATAGCATTTTAATAGGAATAAAGTTACAAAAGTGATGCCTAAACAAATTGCTCTCGAATATTAATTATTGTTAAAAAATAAATTTGTAAGATAATAATCTGTTTGTTAAAGGATTCGTGTTAGTCGGTGGTGAAAACTGATACCACAAAAAAATGCGCAACTTTTCAGCTGCGCATTGCGTACATTGTGTAGGCTCTGTTAGCCCAAATAAGATTTTAAAATTTTACTACGCGAAGTGTGGCGAAGACGCTGCAAAGCTTTGTCTTTAATTTGGCGCACACGCTCTCTAGTCAGGCTAAATTTCTCTCCAATTTCTTCCAAAGACAATTGGTGATTAGTGCCTAATCCAAAAAACAAAACAATTATTTCGCGTTCTCTTTCCGTCAACGTAGCTAACGAACGTTTGATCTCTTCGGACAGTGACTCATCAATTAACAGGCTATCGGTATCCGGATCAGCGTTTTCCAACACATCTAATAAGGTGTTTTCTTCCCCCTGAACAAATGGGGCGTCCATAGATACATGTCTTCCTGAATTACTCAACGTATCAGACACTTTGTCTACCGTTGTTTCAAGTATGTCAGCCAATTCCTCTGGAGATGGTTCTCGCTCGTATTCCTGTTCTAATTTTGAAAAGGCTTTGCTGATCTTGCTCAATGAACCAACTTGGTTCAAAGGAAGGCGCACAATACGTGATTGCTCAGCAATAGCTTGCAAAATAGATTGACGGATCCACCAAACGGCGTATGAAATGAACTTAAAACCTTTTGTTTCGTCGAAACGCTTTGCTGCTTTTATTAAGCCTAAGTTACCTTCATTGATCAAGTCTCCTAATGTGAGGCCTTGATTCTGGTATTGTTTTGCAACAGAAACAACGAAACGTAAATTGGTTTTTGTTAATTTCTCTAAAGCTACCTGGTCGCCTTCGCGAATGCGTTGCGCTAGGATAACTTCTTCTTCCGCGGTGATTAAATCCACTTTACCAATCTCGTGCAAATACTTATCCAGCGATTGCGATTCGCGATTGGTAATAGATTGTGTAATTTTGAGCTGTCTCATCTAATGTTTAAAAACCTTTCTCTTTGAAATGTTTGCAAAAATAGTAAATTTTTACGAAATCACCTTCATTTAAGTGTAAATTAATCACTCTGTATGAGGGAGTTAGGAATGGATAATTGATGTACTTAGTGTAGCAAAAATTATTCCAAATCGCATTTCGTCAATGGAATAACGCGGATATTCCGTATTTGTTTTCCGTAATAATTAAAATCATTCGTGTTGTAACAGCTTTATTATAAAATCCGTAGCGCATTCGTAAGTAGAGTTTTTGTATTTCAATAAAACTATTATTTGCAGAAATTGTTATTGTTTTAGCAATTTGAAAATTAAAATCGATCTGCTTATGCCTATTAGAATATACCTCGATGACATCATGTCTAAAAAAAAGGTTTCTTTGAACGACCTGAGTCAGAAGGTCGGTATCACACTTTCGAACCTTTCTATCATTAAAAATGAAAAATCCAAAGCTATCCGTCTTAGTACATTAGATGCACTATGCAAAGCTTTAAAGTGTCAGCCCGGAGATATCATGCAATACGTAGAAGATGATGAGTAAGATATGGAAGGGTAAATGGTGTCTATTCAAATCGATAACCCCGTAAAAACTCATCAATACGCATCTTTTTCTTGCCTTCCAGTTGTAACACTTTAAGAAGAATCGATCCATCTGCCGTGGCATATTGCACAAAGGTCTTTCCATCGGTAATGTGCTCGCCAGGCAGAACATCTATTTTTCCAGTCTTTTCCGCTTCAAATATTTTTAAGCCTTTCCCATGAAGTTTTGTGAATGCGGTAGGATATGGACTTAATCCCCGGATGCGGTTATACACCTGTTCTGTTGTCGAGTGCCAGTCAATCTCACAATCTTCTTTAAAAATTTTGGGCGCCGTTTTTAGCGAAGCTGTATCAAAGTTTGATTGTGGTGTAGGTGTCACGGTATTCGTCTTAAATGCCTGTATAGTTTTCAAAAGTACGTCGGCTCCGGCAACCATGAGCTTGTCGTGCAGTACGCCCGCATTGTCCGCTTCATCTATACTTACCTTTTCGGAAAAGAGTATGTTGCCTGTATCTATTTCTTGCTGCAGCAAAAATGTAGTTACTCCAGACTCTTTCTCGCCATTCATAATAGCGTGGTTGATAGGAGCGGCACCTCTATATTGCGGTAATAAGGAGGCGTGCACATTGATAGTCCCGAGGGGCGGCATATTCCACACAGCCTCTGGTAGCATGCGAAAAGCCACCACAACCTGCAAATCTGCAGCGTAAGACGCTAACTCATCCAAAAATGCTGTACTTTTTAGTTTGGCAGGTTGGAGTACTGGGATATTGTTTTCTACCGCATACTTTTTTACAGCAGACTCGTGCATTTTTTGTCCGCGTCCTGCTGGTTTATCCTCACCAGTGACGACAGCCACGACATCTTCTCCGGTTTCAAGTAAAGCTCGTAAAGAGGCAACCGCAAAATCGGGGGTTCCCATGAATATAATGCGCATATCTTAATTCTTTTTTGTTATTTTCGTTAGCAGTCGTGAAGTGACAAAAAATGCTAACTTTGCGAAGGTACAAATTATTTTCAGCTTGAATTTTCCCTATTTCCTCGCTAAGCGCATGCTCTTTACAGGTAATCGAACGTTTTCGAAGCTTATTGTGCGTGTCACGATTGGTGCCTTAGCTTTGGCGATATCTGCAATCATTCTTTCCGTAGCGATTTTGAAAGGGTTTAAAACGGAAATCATTGAAAAGCAGCGTGGCTTCTTCGGGGATATTATCATTACTAAAAATGATCTGAATGCTTCTTATGAAAACACACCTATCAAGCTATTGGAGCAGGATATAAAGCACATCAAGGGGGTGCCCTGGGTACGTGAGATTACACCATTTGCCACGAAAGCAGGTATTATGAACGTCAAAGGTGAGGTGGAAGGTGTACTGCTAAAGGGTGTGGATAAAACGTATAATCAACAATATATAAAGCCTAATATCATTAAGGGCGATACGTTAAATTTTGGGGAAAGCGCGACGACACAGCTGTTAATCTCTGAATATCTTGCCAGCCGTTTGTCCCTTGATGTGGGCGATAAATTTATCATGTATTTTGTGCAAGATCCCATCCGCAAGCGGCCTTTTAGTATACGCGGGATATACACGACGCACTCTGAGGAATTGGATAAAACCTATGTTATCGGGTCCTTAGATCTTATAAGAAGATTAAACGATCTTGATGATACCGATGTAGGAGCGTACCAAATTCGAATCAGTAACTTTGACTCCCTGCAGGTAGCTACGCAGCAGATTGCCGATCTATTGCCGATAGAGATGAACGCGACTAATATCGTGGAGCAAATGCCCGATATCTTTAATTGGCTGAACATGTTGGATATGAATGATAATATCATCTTTGTATTAATGATGTTAGTTGCTATTATCAACATGGTGTCTTCCTTACTGATTAGTATCCTGGAACGATCAGCAATGATCGGCGTACTTAAAGCGCTCGGCTATGTAAATACAGGCATCCGAAAGGTATTTCTATATGGCTCCATGTATCTGATAGGACTAGGGCTGTTAATCGGCAATGGCATTGCGCTCCTGCTGTATGTTTTCCAGACACAAACCCATTTCTTCGCATTAGACCCCTCCACTTACTATATTGAATATGTACCGATGCAGATTCATTGGTATCAAGTTGTTGGGCTGAATGTCGCCGTCGCCGTCATAGGCCTAATGGCACTTTTTATACCTGCGATGCTCATCAGCCGGATTTCTCCAATCAAAACTATTCAATTCAAATAAAAGACTCTTAAATTAGGCTTTTGTTACTATTTCTTTGCATGTAGAACTACCATGCCGATTAGGAAATGGGGTAAATAATCGCTAATTTAAGCTCGGTTTTTTTTAGACTTTTTACAATACAATACATGGATAAATTCTTACATCATATTTCGCACGTCTTCTCTACGCCGATAACAAATCCGGTTCTCGTGTTCACGATTATCCTGACGATTATCCTGATATCGCCTATCATCCTTCGTCCGATCAAGGTTCCTGGAATAATCGGGCTCATATTGTTTGGGGTGCTTTTTGGTCCGCATGGTCTTAACTGGTTAGCCAAGATTGACAAAGTGACGCTACAGGGCAGCGGGGTAGATGCTATTGACCTCTTTTCGACCATAGGATTGCTGTACATTATGTTTATTGCGGGTCTCGAACTGGATATGAATGAGTTTAAAAAGACCAAAAACAAAAGTCTGTTGTTTGGCTTTCTAACTTTTATTATTCCGATAAGTATCGGTTTTCCGGTATGCTTTTACTTTTTAAATTATGAATTATTACCGAGTATCTTGATTGCAAGTATGTTTGCTACGCATACATTGGTTTCTTATCCGATAGTAAACAGTTATGGTATCTCCAAGCATGAGGCGGTAGCCATCACTATTGGTGGCACTATTCTCACGGATACAGCCGTCTTGATTATATTGGCTATCATAACAGGTGCTGCACAAGGTGAAATCAATCAGCAGTTCTGGGTCACATTAGGCGTTTCCTTCGCTTTGTTCTTGTTTATTATGTTCGGCATTATTCCACGTATTGCCAAATGGTTTTTCCAAAAGATCGAGAGCGAAAAAACAGCCCATTACATCTTTGTGCTTGCGGTGGTCTTCTTTGCTGCTTTCCTTGCTGAACTTGCCGGGTTAGAGCCTATTATTGGTGCTTTCGTAGCGGGTTTAGCGCTCAATAAATTGATACCGCATTCCTCAGCGTTGATGAATAGGATAGAGTTTATCGGAAATGCGATATTTATCCCGTTCTTTCTCATCTCCGTAGGGATGATTGTCGACGTGAGTGTGCTTACTAAAGGACCGATGGCGTTGATTATTGCGGGTACACTTACGTTAGTTGCAGTCACTGGTAAATTTTTAGCGGCCACTGCTACAAAATTAGTCTTTAAATACTCCAAGAATCAGCGTAACCTCATCTTTGGATTGAGTAATGCACATGCCGCTGCCACACTCGCTATTATTATGGTCGGCTACGACAAAGAAATCATCGATGAAAATGTATTGAACGGAACCATTGTTTTAATTTTAATCACCTGTATTATTGCATCTATCGTAACGGAAAATGCTTCGCGCAAAATAGTTATGGAAGGGCATCAGGATGATGAACACATTGAAACGGTGCCGGAACGAGAGGAACAGATTCTGATTCCGATAGCCAATCTAGCTAGCATGGAGCCCATTCTGGATTTTGCAACGCTTATAAAATCGAAGAAGTCGCCACACCCGCTGAATATATTAAGTGTGGTTCCTGACAATGAGCAGGCCGAACTTAACTTGGCAAATGCACGAAAAAACCTAGATAATATGGCTAAATATGCATCGGGATCTGAAACAGAAGTTGAATTGCTGACAACCATAGATTACAACATTGCAAGCGGTATTGGGCGCACATCGAAAGAGCTTTTCGCCGATTGCTTGATATTGGGCTGGCCAAGCGCGACATCTTTCATCGAAAAAATAGTGGGCGAAAAAACAGAGAGTATTCTAAATCGAACGGACGCTAATCTTTTCATGTGTAAACTTGATAAATCTTTTGTCTCCCACAAATCTATTATTGTTTTCGTACCGCCACTGGCGGAATCTGAAGTAGGCTTTGAATATTGGCTTGAAAAAGTATTGAAGCTAGCGCAAGAAATATCGCTTCCGTTAACGTTCGTGACGAACAAAAGAACACAGGGTGCTGTAGGCGAGGCGCTGAGCGCAGCAAATACAAGTGTTCCGTATAGTTTTGAAAATTATGAAGATTGGGACAACATCTATGGCTTAGCGGCGTTCTCTACGGTAGATGCGCTGTTGGTTTTCGTGTCATCGCGGTATGGCGAAGTGTCCTACCGAGATTCTTTAGATGGATTAGCGAAACGGATAGGACGATATTTCAAGAATCAAAATCTGCTGCTAATTTTTCCGAGCAGGCGCGAAAATCAGCACATCGATGAGTACGAGGATGTACAAACAGCGCCAATTTTCCGTAAAATAAGTCGAGAAATAGGCAATATGTTTACTAAAGACAAATAGGATAAGCTTATGGCAAATAAGATAGCGATGAATGCTGATGGCACACTGCACGTGCCAAATAACCCGACTATCCCATTTATAATAGGTGATGGTATTGGTCCCGATATTTGGCAGGCGGCGGTTCGTGTTTTTGACAAGTCGGTGGAGAAATATTATGGCGGTGCCAAAAAAATTATCTGGAAAGAAGTATTAGCCGGAGAAAAGGCCTTTAATGAAACTGGGGATTGGTTGCCTGCTGAAACATTGTCTTCGTTCAGGGAGTATCTTGTCGGAATTAAAGGCCCGCTGACGACACCGATCGGTGGCGGAATTCGCTCTTTGAATGTGGCGCTTAGAAAGGAACTGGATCTGTACGTATGCTTGCGTCCTACGAAGTGGTATCCAGGAACACCCTCGCCCGTAAAGCATCCGGAAGATGTTGATATGGTGATTTTTAGGGAGAATACGGAAGATATCTACGCCGGGATCGAATTCGCTGCAGGCTCTATCCAGGCCGATAAAATCCAAGCTTTTATGGCAGGTGAGCTTAATGTCGATTACGGATTTTCGGCGACCACGGGTGTAGGCATCAAGCTGGTTTCGGAGGAAGGTTCAAAACGGTTGGTTCGTGCGGCAATACGTTACGCTATCACACATAATAAGCCTTCGGTCGCTCTTGTTCATAAGGGCAATATCATGAAATTTACGGAAGGTGCATTCAAACAATGGGGATTCGATGTTGCGGAAACGGAATTTGCCAACCAAACCTATACTTGGGGACAATGGGAGCGTACAAAGCAATCAAAAGGACAGGAAGCAGCGAATGAGGAACAGCGGGAAGCCGAGCAGGCAGGCAAAATTATTATAAAGGATATCATTGCTGACAACTTTTTGCAACAGATCCTTTTAGCACCGAAGGATTTTTCCGTGGTGGCGACGTTAAACTTGAACGGAGATTACATTTCAGATGCCCTAGCGGCCATGGTTGGCGGAATCGGTATAGCGCCAGGGGCAAACATCAACTACGATACTGGCCATGCCATTTTCGAAGCAACGCACGGCACAGCACCGCGTTTCGCCAATACCGATACCATGAATCCGTCCTCCGTAATCTTAAGTGGCGTCATGATGCTCGAATATTTGGGCTGGCAAGAAGCGGCAGACGGAATCAGGCTGGCGCTAGCAGAAACAATAAAGCAACGTACAGTTACTGTAGACTTTTTTAATCTGATGGAGCAGGCGACGCTTTTGCGAACAAGTCAGTTTGCTGATGCGATCATAGAGAAACTGTAGTTTATCATCCTATATAATCTGAGATGCGATTTGAAAGCATGCCCGCATTTGTGCGCAACGCTAGCGTATTAACGGATGAAGACCGGCTAAAGCTAGCGTCGGTCGCTATGTTGCCAGATGAAGAATCGGTTGACGCGATCCGTACGCTACCGGAAATCCGAGACCTATTGCAAGCTTTTATAGGCGATGAAAGCACGCGAAACACCCATTTGCAATTAAAAGCAAAGACCTTTCTGGATCAAAACGATCCCGTAATGGCTTGGAAGGTGTTGTTGCTTTAGATGCTTTCGGGATACATCACCTGCATTGCACGCTTCTTGGTTCTGCATACGAAGTATTAAACACTAATATTTTCCCTCGGTACTGCCCACCAACAGTTACTTCCAACAGTTGTCAAAACCCTTATAAAAGCAATAGCCGTCTTCGGCTAGTCGCTTTAGCGAAGCTGGAATAAGCCATTGCTCGCCATGCGGTAAAAAAGAACTACATTGCTGTACGAACGTTTGGATACCGACCTGATCGATGTGTCCGAAAACACCTCCTGTATGGACAGCGTATCCAACGCCGAGTATTGATCCTAGATCTCCATCGGATGGATTTGATAATATACCTTCATCTAGACATCGGTAGCTATCTAGTGCCATTATATGCAAAAGGCGTTGGCGGACGACGACATCCGGCGGAAGTGCGGGAAGTTGTGGAAGCGTTGGATCATTCCAAATAACTTTTGTGCCTGCATCTTTGTCATAGTTGTAAAAACCTGCATGTGTTTTTCGTCCGTTACGACCTTCTCCAATAAGCGTTTCCAGATATGTATAGGCGCGTTGCTGGGCTGGATGTAGTGCAGGCAATTGATCGTAAACTTGCAGCATAAGTTTCAAGGAGATCTCGTCGAGCACAGCCAAAGGGCCTATCGCAAAGCCCGCGTTTTTCGCCTCTTGCTCAATGATGGAGGCCGGAACTCCCTCAAGAACCATGGTTACAGCTTCCAGTAAATAGTTGAAAAAGATACGAGAGGTGAAAAAAGCAGGTCCGTCAAAGACGACGATTGGTACCTTGTTGAGTTTTCTAGCCAACAGAAGCGCCTTCCCAAGCGTAGACTGACTCGTATTCGGTCCTCGGATTATTTCGACCAGCGGCATGCGATCTACTGGTGAGAAAAAGTGCATCCCGATGAAATTTTCAGGATTTGGCGAAACCGATGCAAGCATACCGATAGGGAGAGATGTGGTGTTGCTGGCAAAAATTCCATCCTTACTCAGGAAAGGTAGAGCTTCTTTTGTCACAAAGGATTTTAAATGTTTATCCTCAAAAACCGCCTCAATAATTATATCTGAATGTATTAAGTCAGAAGCATTTTCCGTAGGCTGGATGTGATCGAGTAGCACATCCCGATCAGCTGAGATCATCTTACCTTGCGCCACTTGCTTTTGCGTAAGCGTTTCCGCATATCCTTTTCCACGCTCAGCGTAAGCCAACGTCACATCTTTCAAATAAACCTGCAATCCTGCGCGGGCCGCTTCATAGGCTATGCCGGATCCCATGATGCCGGCACCCAATATACCGATTTTGCCAACTGTAAAATTTGCTGCAACATTGTGTTCGATAGAAGCGCGTTTAGCCTCTTGCAAGCTATAATACATCGTGCGAACCATGCTAATCGTTTCTTTTTTTTGCCACAACGACAGCCAAGCGTCAATTTCAGTTTTGAGGGCTTCTTCAAGCGTTACCTTTTCAACCCTGGGTAACAGTTCTAAAAAGTTAGCATGCGCTGGGACTAATTTGCCTTTCTTACGAATGATAGCAGTAGTGTCGCTAAGGTGCTCGTCTTTGATGGGGGTGGGGGAATTGAAAAAGAGAGATTGATCCTCGTTTGAAATAATTAATGTTTTCGCTGCGATTATAGCTTTATCAAAGCTTGGGACGACCTCATCAATTAGTCCTAAATTGCGAGCTTCATTTGCAGAAAGCGAATTTCCCTGAAATAAAAACGGTACCGCCTTGTCCATTCCGAGCTTGCGTATAGAAAATGTGCTTGCGCCAAATCCGGGAAATAAACCATACTTAAATTCCGGAAAGCCGAGCTGGGAACGGCTCGTTGCTATACTCTGTCCTCCCCATAGTGCAGTTGCGAGGCAAAGACTGAAACAGTCACCATCAATGATGGAGACAATCGGTTTTTTCATCTTGCACATCGCACACCATTCCTTAAATACTTGATGCAAACGGCCAGCTATGTCTGATCCAGTCGCCATTTCGTGATAAAAATAACGCCAATCAATGTCTTCAGATCCTAACGGACTAGTATAAATGATTCCTCTACAGGCTGTCTTTTCGAAGCTATTTCGTACCGCTGACACAAATTCTTCCAGAGGTACTATGTAATCGGCGGTAGCGGTATTCGGACCCTCGTGTCGCTCCAACAATACAATTTCATCGTCTAATTGTGTTACTGTAATATATTTAAACGTAGCGTGTTTTAAGTTCTCCATCAAATGGTGCGTTTTGTATTGTTTACTTAATTTCCGTGTTGCGTGGCTGGTAGTCAACATGATCGATGGTCATTTTCGCAATGATTTCCAGCATAATTTCCGAAGTTCCAGCGATGATCGTTCCAACGCGTACGTCACGGTATAAGCGAGAAATTTTATAGTCTTCGGTGAAACCGTAGCCTCCAAACAACTGGAGGCACTGACTTACTACATCGATAGCGAGTTCGCTAGCTTTCAGTTTAGCAATAGAACATTCTTTTACCGCGTATTTTTTTTGCTGTTGTAAGTCGCAGCAGTGATAAATAAAGCCTTTGGTGACCGCTATATTCGCTGTCATGTCGGCAAGACGGTGCCTGACAACTTGAAAGTCAGACAGTTTTTTTTCAAATGCCTCGCGAGTGGAAACGTAATCCAGTGTATATTGAAGTGCGGAATCTGCCGTAGCGAGGCTATGGATAGCTGCGGTTAGTCTTTCGAGTTGCAAACCATCCATCAGGTATTGAAAGCCTGCGCCCTCGATGCCGATCAGATTTTCCGCAGGTACTTTAACGTCGCTGAAACTGAGTTCAGCAGTATCGGAGGCATGCCAGCCCATTTTGTCGATCTTTTGAGAATGAACTCCTTCAGAAGACCGTTCTATCAATAGGAGACTGATTCCTTTACTACCTTTACGGGTATCTGTTTTTACAGCCGTGATAAAAATATCCCCATAATAACCATTGGTAATAAACGTTTTCGATCCATTAACGATATAAAAATCTCCCTCACGCCTTGCTGAAGTTTTCATGTTTTTCACATCTGATCCTGCGCCTGGTTCAGTAATGGCTACAGCACTGATAAGATCGCCGGCAATTATTCCAGGTAGATAACGACGCTTTAACTCATCGGATGCAAATTTAAGGATGTAGGGCGCAGACATATATTGGATAACTAATGCAGAAATGGTAAAGCCGCCGGAATAGCAGTAGGACAATTCCTCACAAAAGATCATGGAATAGTAGAAGTCTAGGTCTAGTCCTCCGTAATCTTCCGGGTAGTTTAGCCCCGTAAAACCCATTTCACCCATTTTTTTCCAAATCGACCGATCAATTTGCTTTTCTTTTTCCCACTCATCTATATAGGGGACAATTTCTTTTTTGATAAATGCTCGTAAAATTTCGCGAAAGGATTGATGCTCATCTGTCAGAAGTGCTGCCTGCATATGCGCTATAGTTTTATACTGGTTATTACTAAAATTTTCTGCTTTTGGCGAGAAAAAACACATACGAATATACTATAAAAAGCCGAACTATTGAAATGCCAAAAATTCGTTTGTATTGGCTAAAGCGAGAATGCAGGGCATACAACGGCATGTAATCTAGCAGACCTGTTCGGGTATGAGGGCAACGTTTAGCGATTAAGTCGTAAATTCCTTTTGATATTGCGAACAGTAATGTTAATTAACGGCTTTCACGAATAAGACGTTTTACGTTATTCATCGTGTTTAAAACACTTTTAATCGGAAAATCTCCTCTCTCGCCATAGGTTTGAAACCTTAAATATTCTCCCCAAACAAGTTGTCGTCCATGTGCTGTTTTATACCAGTTATCTTGACCAACGCTTATATTCAATATGTCTGAGGGAATTTTAATTTGGGCATTGCCAAAGCTTGCCAAGTTACAATACCGCTTCAACGTGAGGCACGAGCGCATGGAAGCATATGAATGGGATAAAAAGGTGACCTTTCGAACATTGGAAAAGTCAAAAAGACATTTAGAAAATGCTATATTTTCTAGGGTGTTTTTTGATTTATTTTCAATGATGAATTGCGTGTGTGGAATAGCTTCTTTGTTTATGTGGGATAAAATTAATTCAGATTCTGCTGTGGGTTCAAAGTGAGACAACGTGTAGTTCGCTACCCCACCAGTGATGACTACTGTGGCAATCCCAAATTCACTTACAATCTTCGTTATCTCCGTCGCTATCTCTTTATGAAGAATATTGGAGCCAAATACAAATAACAGGTCGGAATTTGTGAGCGGGGATTGGTAGAAGCAGAGGTTCGTCAAAGCAATAACCAGCTCGTCTGATAAGTCGGGGACATCCGGTAGTTTAGCAATTTCCCGAAGTTTATTTTCTGGGTTGTGATTTTTCAGCATCTACATTCCTAAATTGGCCCTGTGTGAACTTTGAGTTATCAGGCCGGTTTCCAGCTTAATAAAACATTTGAAAAATTATAGTAAACTTACAAAAATATTTTATCATCAAAACACAATCTTTATCACAATTAAAACAAACCGAAACTCATTACAACCAGTACGGTATACTAAAGGACATAATTTCTAGCATCGTTGGCAAAAAAACGTATCTTTAAATTATAAACTTATTTATATCTGAAACAACTTTCTACCTCCATGGGATAATACAAGAATAGCGACATGCTTATTTTAGGTTGGAAAATTGATGAAGCTTTAGACAGTTTGGCGATAGAAAGTAATCGTTTAAAAGTGTAATTATGATAGCAAGAAAAGTGTTTATTGTGGCTGCCAAGCGGACGCCGATTGGCAGTTTCGGCGGAGGGTTATCGAGTCTTACTGCTGTTGAGCTCGGTGCTAAAGCTGTGCGAGCGGCTTTACATCAAGCCGCTCTTGATCCTAGCGAAGTAGATGATATCCTCATGGGCTGTGTATTACAGGCCGGCCTTCGCCAAGCGCCTGCGCGACAGGTCGCCAAGTTGGCCGGACTCCCGGATAACGTATCGGCAACAACCATCAATAAAGTTTGTGCGAGTGGGATGAAAGCCGTGTCGTTGGCAGCACAGTCTATTCTGTTGGGTGATGCAGATATTGTTGTCGCCGGCGGTATGGAGAGCATGAGCCAAGTGCCTTATTACGTTTCATCCGCGCGCTGGGGCGCCAAATATGGAAACGGTGCCCTATTGGATGGATTACAAGAGGATGGATTGTCTGACGCCTACAATCGTGAGGCCATGGGTGTTTTTGGCGAACTCTGCGCTGATCGTTACCAGATAGATCGTCAGGAACAAGATCAATATGCTATCTCGTCGTACCAACGCAGCCAGCAGGCTTGGGAAACAGACAAGTTTACAGCGGAAGTGATGCCCGTCACACTGAAAACGCGGAAGGGAGAGCAGGTTATTGCTACGGATGAAGAATTTAAGCTCGTCGATTTTGATAAGCTGCCTCAGCTTCGCTCGGTTTTCAAAGACTCTGGAACGATCACTGCCGCCAACGCGTCGACGATCAGCGACGGTGCCGCGGCTCTTCTTTTGGTTAGCGAAGAGAAACTACACGCGCTAGGTCTAACGCCGCTGGCAGAGGTCGTGGCTTATGCTGACGCGGAACAAGATCCGGAATGGTTTACCACCAGTCCCAGCGTCGCTACAAAAAAAGTCTTAAAGAAAGCGGGACTAGCGTTGACAGATATTGACTTCTTTGAATTTAACGAAGCGTTTGCCGTGGTGGCATTGGCGAATGCGAAGCTGTTAAACATCCCTTTGGATAAAATAAATGTTTACGGTGGGGCTATTGCATTGGGGCATCCGCTAGGCTGCTCGGGTGCTCGTATTTTGGTAACGCTTAGTAGTATACTGAGCCAAGAGAAAGGCAACTATGGATTGGCTGCGATCTGCAATGGCGGGGGAGGAGCATCTGCAATAATTTTAAAACGTACGTAAGCTGTATCTACACAGCATACAAAAGAATGGGCTAGGGTAGAAAAGTGTCCCCAGCCCATTTGTTCGGTATGCGTTTATTTACGCTAAAAGACCGGCACGTTTCAAAAGCGCGTCCACTTGTGGCTCTTTACCACGGAAACGCTTATAAAGTGTCATGGGATGCTCGCTGCCACCTTGCGATAAGATGTTATCCTTGAATTTTGCTGCCACCTCTTTATCGAATATACCTTTCTCCTGAAAGTACGCGAAAGCATCAGCATCCAGCACTTCAGCCCATTTATAACTGTAATATCCCGAGGAGTAGCCACCATTAAAGATATGCGAAAAAGAGGGACTCATAGCGTTGTCTGCTACGTCCGGATAAAACTGAGTGGATGCAAAACAGCTGTTTTCAAAAGCTTTTACATCATGTATGCCGGTTGGATCCTGACCATGCCAGCCCATATCAAGAAGTCCGAAACTTAATTGTCTGAGGGTGGCCATGCCTTCCATAAATGAAGCGGAGACTTTAATTTTTTCCACCAAATCCATCGGTATCGCCTCATTGCTTTCATAGTGCCGTGCAAAAAGAGCTAGTGCGTCTTTTTCATAACACCAATTTTCCATGATTTGACTCGGCAGTTCTACAAAATCCCAAAAGACAGAAGTTCCTGAAAGATTAGGGTACGTTGTATTTGCAAGCATACCATGTAGCGCGTGACCAAATTCATGAAAAAGCGTGGTCACTTCATTAAATGTAAGCAAAGAAGGTTTGGTAGCGGTAGGCTTTGTAAAGTTGCAGACAATGGAGACATGCGGACGTTCATTGTTGCCGTTTATTTGGTATTGTGGTTTGAACGACGTCATCCAAGCGCCGTTTCTCTTACCTTTTCTAGGAAAGAAGTCCGCATAGAATACGGCTATAAAATTCCCCTGATCATCCGTCACTTCAAAAGTTTGTACCTCATCATGGTATTTATCTATGGTATCAACCTCTTTAAAATGTAGTCCAAATAATTTAAATGCGACAGTAAACGCGCCGTTTAAAACCCTTTCCAACTTAAAATAAGGTTTTAAAAGTTCGTCATCTAGCTGAAACTTTTCTTGTTTGAGTTTTTCGCTATAATATGCACCATCCCATTTTTCCAAATGCTCCAAGCCGTCCAGTTTTTTGGCAAAAGCGCTCAACTCGTCGAACTCGCCACCCGCGGCAGGCTTTGCTTTCGATAGTAAATCCTCTAAAAATAGTTGTACGCGCTCCGGATTTTGAGCCATTCGCTCTTCCAGCACGAAGTGCGCATGCGTGGCATAGCCTAAAAGCTGAGCACGTTCATAACGCAATTTAGCAATAGAGAGAAGGTTTTGGCTGTTGTCGTATTCGTTTTTTTGGAAAGCTTTCCTTCCTGCAGCCAGACTGATTTCTTTGCGTAGCTCGCGGTTGTCGGCATACGTCACGAAGGGAATGTAGCTCGGATAGTCTAATGTAAAAATCCATCCCTCTTTATCTAATGAAGCGGCAAGACCTCTAGCAGCTTCTATAGCTCCTTCCGGCAATCCTGAAAGGTCTTTTTCGTCCGTCAGATGTAGTTGATAAGCATTTGTCTCTGCCAATATATTTTCGCCAAATTTTAGCTTCAACACGGCGAGCTCTGCATCGATCTGCCGTAGTCGATCCTTTTTTTCTGTATTCAATAGAGCACCATTGCGAACGAAACCCTTATAAGACTTGTCCAGTAGCGTTTGTTGTTCTGCGTTTAGATTTAAGGAGTCTTTTTCGCTATGAACGGATTTTACGCGCTCAAACAATGCGAGGTTAAGATTGATGTCATTCGCCAATGCGGCCAGTTTCGGAGCTACTTCCTGAGCAATCTTATCCAGTTCTTCGTTAGTTTCTGCCGAATGTAGATTAAAAAAAATGGACGAGATGCGGTCCAATTGCATGCCCGAGTAAGCTAGTGCTTCGATAGTGTTCGAGAACGTTGGTCCTTCTGCATTTTCCGTTATGGCATCAATTTCTGTTTTTGCCTTTTCTATGCCCTGTTCAAATGCAGGTAGGTAATCTTCTATTTTTATCTGTGAGAAAGGCGCCGTGTCGTGCGCTGTTGTAAATTTTTGATTAAATATACCCATAGCTATAAAAATACATTTTTTTCCTAAAAGCGGAATACGCAAATGATCTTAAAACTGTTCATCAACCAATTCTTTGTTGACCATTGCACCTGTTAAGTTACCGGTGTAAACAGCATTCGCCACAGATCGCATCATCGCAGAATTGTCACCGCAGGCATAAACTCCAGGCACATTTGTTTTCTGGAAGTTGTCTACTTTTATGTATCCCTGATCGCTCTCTTCACAGCCTAATTGCTTGTGAAGATCGCTCATTTGTGTGAAGGGAACAGCAGCGTAAAGCGCCGTCACGGCTAAATGCTCTCCATTGTTAAGTTCCAGACTTTCAATTTTTCCCTTTTGATGAATGATGGATCGGAGCTCTTCCTCAACAAGAATTACGTCATTTCTCTTCAGCTTTGCGAGCTGGGTAGAGTCAAAGCCGGATGCGCCGCTTGTGACGATCGTGACTTGAGATGTTAAGTTTCTCACAAGCGATGCAAGGTGCAAAGCACGTTCGCCCTGAGCAAATATAGCCGTAGGCTCATTCCGAAACTCATAGCCATGGCAATATGGGCAATGGATAACCGTGATACCCCAACAATCGCGGAAGCCAGGTATGCTAGGCAGATTGTCCTGTATTCCCGTTGCAAGAATGATTTTTTTAGCCCGCAAAACGTCGCCATGTTTCGTCTTCACAGTAAATCCTGTAGTGGATGGCTCCGCTTTAACGGCGCGATCATCTAGCCAAGTAATGCTTGGATAGGCAAGGACCCGTTCTTTCCCTAAAGCTGAAATTTCAGCGGGTGGACGTCCATCTTGCGTTAAAAAATTATGCGAATGAGGTGTCTGTCTATTGCATGGTAGACCGTCATCAATGATAAGCACTTTACGTAGCGATCTCCCTAAGGCCATCGCTGCTGATAATCCGGCATAACTGCCTCCGATGATGATAACGTCTAGTATATTTCCCTGTTCTGTATGTTGCATAAGTAATTGTGTTTTCTCAAAAATAAGGAGTGATAAGTTTTTTTGCAACAATATTGCATTTGTTGATTGTTCTTATGGCAATCTCATGACGTGAAAATCTGGAAAAAAAAATTCAAAAAAAATTTGAATTTGGAAATCCAAGGTTTGAAAAACCTCGTAGATGGGTGTAAAGAATATTATAAACATAAAATAAAAAAAAGGTTATGAAAGAAACGACCTCTACTAACGAAAGCTTGGCGACTGTAGACCAACAGTTGTCTAGTAAGCAACTTCAGAGAAGGAATTTTTTGAAGCTTGCAGGCGCAGGTGCCGCCGGTGTTGCCTTTTTAGGTATGGTTGGTTGTAGTAAAGATGACGATGGACCCGATCAAGGTGGGGATGGATTATATTTTGGGAGTGGTGATATTGCAATCTTGAACTACGCTTATGCGCTAGAACAATTAGAAGCAGCATTTTATATTGAAGTAGCAAACAAACCCTATTCAGGGATGTCAGATTGGGAAAAAATGTTATTCACAGACATCCGTGACCATGAGATAGCACACCGTGAGTTTTTCAAAGCTGCATTGGGAACAAATGCGATCTCAAATTTGGAATTCAATTTTGGGGCTGTCAATTTCTCTAATAGAGACAATGTATTAGCAACAGCAAAGACTTTCGAAGATTTAGGTGTCTCTGCTTATAATGGTGCAGGCTGGTTGATTAAAGATGTAGCTTATCTGGGTTTGGCAGGTAAGATTGTTTCGGTGGAAGCGAGACACGCAGCGTTGGTCCGTGACTTAATTTCTAATGGCAGTTTCGCAAATTCGGAAGTTATTGACAGCAATGGATTAGATGTTGCCAACAGTCCTACTGTAGTGCTACAAGCTGCTGCGCCGTTTATCAAATCAAAAGTTGATGTACGTGATTTACCAACCTATTAGTAATCATTTAAATTAAGAAAGTCATGAATTTATTTAATATATTCGATTCAATAACGCAAGTAGATCCAGAATTTAACGAGCGTGTAAGTCCCCGTCGTGATGCCATTCGCAATATGATGTCTTTCGGGAAAAAAGTTTCTTTGGCAGCTATGCCTTTTGTGATGAGCGATTTGTTCAGCCGTGCGTATGGGCAAACGCCAACAGATGTTAATGGCGTACTAAACTATGCTTTAACATTGGAATACCTAGAGGCAGAATACTATACGATTGGAGCAAGTACAGCAGGTTTAGTGCCAACTGGCCCAGCTGCCGGCGCCATTGCAACCATTCGTGATCACGAAAATGCCCACGTAGCTTTCCTTAAGCAGGTATTGGGGAATGCGGCTGTGGCTAAGCCGACTTTTGACTTTACCGCGGGCGGCGCCTTTGCGAATGTTTTCTCCAATTACGATACTTTTCTAGCACTAGCGCAAGCTTTCGAAGACACAGGTGTACGCGCTTACAAGGGACAGGCAGGAATCTTGAAAGGAAACCGAGTTGTATTAACTGCTGCTTTGCAAATTCACTCTGTAGAAGCTAGGCATGCTTCGCATATCCGCCAAATGCGCCGTGCGCGTGGTGGTGCTGCAGCAAACCAAAAGCCTTGGATTACAGGAGCGAACGACTCTGGTATTGGTGCAGCGGTAGATCCGGTTTACGCTGGCGAGGATTTGAAAGTTCAAGCAGGTGTTGATATTACTACGTTGAATGGCGTTAGCGGCAAATTGTCTGCAGATGCTGCTACGCAATCTTTCGATGAGCCATTAGCAGCTCCAGCTGTATTAGACATAGCAAAATTGTTCATTAGGTAACAGTCGGATAGGTGAAGGTTGATGTGATAAAGGTCTGTTCTGAGGAGCAGGCCTTTTTCGTTCTATGGGCGTTCCTGTCTTTTGCCTGGCTTGAGTTTGATCTGATATGTTTTAAGAATAGGACAATAAACACTCGTCGGAAAAAGTTGTCCTTGTATTGTTCGCAATAGGACTTACCAACTCTGAAATTGCTAGAAAATTTTTTATCCGTCCGCGCGGGGAGGAAAGGCACCGGAAAAACATGATTGAAAATTTGACGCGAAAAACACAGCATCTGTCATTAACATCGTTAAGGAACTGAGGTTGATTTAATTTCTTTTTAAACCTGCTATCAGTTCTTTTTTTTTCAAAAGGTCGAAATTTCTATCTTGCATAGATCCAAAATTAAGTAGTTGTCTAAGAAGCAAATTTAGGTTTTCTATTTTTCGAAAATAATAGCTGTAATCAGGGGTTTTACATATTATTTTTTTTGGAATCCAATAATGCTCAGCGCAATACCGATGACAAATTTGCACACGAGTGTATTCGGAAAATTTAAATAATGTTGGCGTTTATTCTATGTAAACAACAATTCTCCCTGACAAAGGGAGAATGTATTATATATTTCCTATGACATAGAGGTCTGAAAGCGTAGGCGTAGGTTTTCCTCCCTCATCTTCCAACGTGATAGCGAAAGCCTGGGCTTGTGGGATGTTATTCATTTTAAACACTTGCTCGGCCGATGCTAGGGGAAGTACGCCCGCATCAACCGGTTGCCCGTCTACAATAGCCCAAAGCTGATATTGTTTTCCTTGTGGCACAGCGGGCAGCTTTTCTGCCGTCAGGTATACACTTGCATTTTGTGTATCCCAAAGCACCACTGCTTTTAGGTCTGCACGACCTTCGACACCGGCCAAAGAAACTGTTTTTACCGACGGACGCTGTAACAACTCCCATTGGCTATTTGCGGCGCTCAATAAAGTCTGCGTAGAATCACGCATGGCAACAGCTTGCGCTAGCATAGTGTCGCTTTCCTGGCGTTGCTGATACAATAGTATGTTACCTCCCAAGCTAACAGCCAACAGAATCGTTGCAGCTATAGCTAGTGTATGGTTATCACGCTGCTCGGGTAATTTCATAACTTTCGCCTGCTCTTCAACATAAGAAGGTAAGCTATCATCGTCGGGGGATGATGATACAGGTGTATCGCTCGGTAAGCTACTTATCGTTGCCCAAATCTGATCTTTAAGTTCTGGAGCTGGGCTCAACGCCTGTTCCGTCGCTAAATCTTCCAATAAGCGTTGTGCTTCAAGAATAGCTTCCTGAACTTCCGGATGTTTTTGACGAATGCAGTCTAAAACACTCACTTCCTCTTCGGTAGCAAGGCCTAAGACGTAGGCTTCAATAATTCCTGACGATATGTATTCCTTAATATCCACAGCTATTGTTCGTTTAATATACCTCGAAGTTGCAATAAAGCAGCTCGTATTCTTGTTTTTACTGTTCCCAAAGGCATTTCCAACTGTTCGGAAATTTCCTGTTGCGTATAGCCTTCATAATACGCCATTTCAATAAGGCGCTTCCAGTCCGGCTTCAATTTGCCCAACACACTGCTCATCCCAATAAAATCTACTTTTGTCATTTGATCCATATCCGCATATCGATGCGTTTCAGAGCTATTTACGACATCTGGAAGCGATTGGTTTTTTTGCTCGTTTTGAACACGTTTTGATTTTATGTAATCAATAGAGGTATTGCGGGCGATGTTTATCATCCACGTGTATAAACGCCCTTTCTCCTCATTAAAAAGTTCAACGTGATTCCAGATTTTTACAAAGATATCTTGTATTACCTCGTCAGCATAGTTTTTATGCAACACAATTCGAATGACAACACCGTATAGTGCTCCCGAATAATTATCATAAAGATAATTAAAAGCACGTTGATCTCTTTTTCTTAATAAAGAGATTAGGGTGTCTTCAGCGAGGTAGTGTATTGGACTCAATTAATATCGTATTTACGTCAAATATAACAATTCGCCGGAACAAAAGAAATAAAGCCAGTTTTTTATGTACTTATCAATCTATCCCCCTATGCATGTCGTAGATGTTTTAAAACAATTGTAGTTATGGAGAAGTATATTGGTCGTTATGTAGTCGTTGTTTGTTTTATCGTGTGCTCGAGTAGCTGGTACGCTTTTGCACAGACAGCCGTTAAAAATCCTTATTACAGCAGAGTTGATACAACGGAATTGCGGGTGAGCGATAAGGTTTGGAAGCAAATCCTTCCTAAAGACCTTTATCAAGTAGCGCGTAAGGGAGCCACGGAGCAGGCCTTTACGGGTGCTTACAATGATTTCGATGGCTTGGGCACCTATTATTGTGCGGTTTGTGGTAACGCTTTGTTTCAATCTGACGCAAAATTTGCTTCCACCTGCGGCTGGCCATCGTTTTACGAGCCAATTCGCGATGGATCGGTTTTCTATCAAGATGATTACAGCTTTAATATGCACCGGATAGAAGTTCGCTGCGGTCGTTGCGACTCGCATCTTGGACACGTATTTGACGACGGTCCAGTGACTGGAAAACGTTATTGCATGAATTCCATTAGCTTACAGTTTGAACCAGACAAAAAACAAAATTTTTTAAAAAAATAAATCCAGTCTGAATAGACCGTCGTAGATAACATCAGAAATAAACATAAAAACAGTTACAATATGAAAAGAACATCCATATGGGCTGCAGCGCTTCTAGCACTTGCCCTTAGCGCCCAAGGAGGCATCGTAAAAGCACAGGAAAAAACAGTTATGGTAGGTGGTGCACCTATGTATCCGTCAAAAAATATCGTTGAGAATGCGATGAATTCGAAGGATCATACTACACTAGTCGCAGCTGTCAAGGCAGCCGGCTTGGTGGAAACGCTTTCAGGTAAAGGTCCTTTTACCGTGTTTGCACCTACCAATGCGGCTTTTGACAAATTGCCGAAAGGGACTGTTGAAACGCTGGTAAAGCCTGAAAATAAGACGAAGCTAACAGGCATTCTTACCTATCACGTTGTTGCTGGCAACCATAGCGCCGAAGACTTGTGGAAACTAACAAAAAAGGGTAAAGGTAAAGCCATGCTAACCTCTGTTCAAGGCGAGAAATTAACATTATGGACGAAAGGAGATAAGCTTTATGTACGTGATGCCAAGGGTAACGATGCGTTGGTAACAGTCGCCAATGTTCACCAATCTAACGGAGTAATCCACGTTATCGATACCGTATTGATGCCATAACTTTCAACAAACAAATAGTAATTCTTTAAGATCCCTGTATTGGAAAATATACAGGGATTTTTTTATTAGTATATTAATGAACTATTTTATCTGAATGATGGTTATTCATGTACTTATTGTTTGCTATGAGATATCGTTTGTTTAAAGACATGGTTGATCTTCTTGAAGAATTCGAGCAAGACGCATCCACAGTTGGTTCCCCAGTAAATATTGATGAATTTAAGTTGTGGTTAGCCGTAAAGGTTGGGCATGAAAAAGTTGTGGAGCCTGAACCAGATTGGGCAGGTAAGGGGCAGGGGCGCTCGGCAGATAGCGTAATCAATACCCTATTTGTACATTTAAATAGGTATGCTAAGATGTATTCCAAAGCGGCAATACAGGGATCATTATTCTCTACACAAGAGGAATTTATATACCTCATCAATTTACGGGCGTTTGGTGCCATGACGAAAATGGAATTAATCAAGCTCAATATACAGGAAAAGCCTGTAGGCATGCAAATAATTAGCAGATTGCTGCAGCAGGGGTGGGTGGAGCAGCGCACTTCTTCAACGGATAAACGAAGCAAGATCATAACCTTGACAGATACGGGTCTTCGCGTTTTGGATGCACAAATGCCTAAAATAAGACAGGCGACCCAAATTGTAGCAGGAAATTTATCACACCAGGAAAAGCTTCAACTTATTAGCCTTTTACACAAATTGGATAATTTCCATAAACCAATTTTTGAATCAAAGAAAGATTCGATGGATTTATTAGACACGGTCTTACAAGACTATTTAACGCTTAAAAATTAAATGATGCAAGGTAAGGTCGCTATTATAGGGTCTGGATTTTCTGGTTTATCAGCAGCATGCTATCTGGCAGCGGCAGGTTACGATGTAGATGTTTATGAAAAGAATGAAACGATAGGTGGCAGGGCGCGGCAATTCGAAACGAAAGAAGGATTTCGATTTGACATGGGGCCTAGCTGGTATTGGATGCCGGATGTGATTGGCGATTTCTTTCGCGATTTTGATCATGAGGTGTCTGATTTTTACGAGCTAACATCGTTGAATCCGCAGTTTGAAATGGTTTTCGACAAAGAAAGTGTTTGCGTGCCGGCAGGTATGCAGGAGCTGCGGCAGCTTTTTGAAGATATAGAAGAAAGTGCAGGTTCGCGTTTTGATAAATTCATGGAAGCGGCACGCTATAAATATGAAGTGGGTATGAAAGATTTCGTTAATAAACCTTGCCATTCTTGGTGGGAGTTTGTTAGTCCGAAAATAGCAAAGAGTGCCCTGAGGCTTAATCTATTGACTGATTTCCGGAAATATGTGCGGCAATACTTCACAGATCCGAAACTTGTTGCGTTGATGGAATTTCCGGTCATATTTTTAGGTGCTGCACCAAAGGACATTCCTGCCATGTATAGTTTAATGAACTATGGAGGTTATGGCTTAGGGACTTGGTATCCAGCGGGCGGATTCGTGCAGGTGGTAGAAGCGATGGCGAAAGTAGCTGCTAGCATGGGCGTGCGCTTTCATGTTGGACAAGCTGTACGTCGCGTCTTGTTGGAAGGCTCGCACGCTATTGGAATACAGCTGGACGAGGAAACGATTACATGTGACGTTGTGGTCGGGTCGGCAGACTATCAACATGTGGAATCATTATTGCCCGCTGATGCACGAAACTATTCCATGGACTATTGGGAAAGAAAAACTTTTGCGCCCTCCTGCCTTATATTTTATTTAGGTTTTAAAAGAAAAATCGATGGTCTTAAGCATCATACGCTATTTTTCGAAAATGAGCTCGATGGCCACGTGCATGCTATTTATACAGACAAGAAATGGCCGGAAAGCCCGTTGTTTTACGCTTGCTGTCCGTCAAAAACAGATAAAGATGTGGCGCCTGAAGGTTGCGAAAATGTATTTCTATTGATGCCAATCGCTACGGGTTTGGACGACAATGATGAAATCCGTGAGCAATACTTTAATGAGATGATTGAACGATTGGAGAGACACACGGGACAAACTGGATTACGAGATGATATTATATACAAAAAAAGCTATTGCGTAAGAGATTTTATGCAGGATTACAATGCCTACCAAGGGAATGCTTACGGCCTCGCCAATACGTTAAGACAGACTGCGGTATGGAAGCCAGCTGTCCGAAATAAGAAGGTGGATAACCTATTTTATACAGGACAACTGACTGTGCCGGGGCCCGGAGTTCCCCCCGCTATCATATCCGGGAAGATTATCGCCCAAGAAATTATAAAAAATAAAGATCTACGTTATGAAAAAATTGTTTGATGAACTTGCTTTCCATATCAGTAAGGAAACGACAAAAAAATACAGCACGAGTTTTTCGTTGGGGATTCTAGCGCTGGAAGCTTCCATCCGCCCGGCAATTTATGCCATTTATGGGTTCGTTCGCTTGGCAGATGAAATTGTGGACAGTTTTCATGGATACGATCGCGCAGTGTTGCTTAATCGCTTAAAGGACGAACTTGATTATGCATTAGCAAATCGCATATCGGTCAACCCTATTTTGCAGTCTTTTCAAGAAACCTACCATCGCTACGGTTTGCAGCGTGAATTAGTCGACCGCTTTATGAACAGCATGGAGATGGATCTATTTAAGATAGACTATAACGATGCCCGATATAAGCAGTACATTTTAGGATCAGCGGAAGTTGTTGGCTTAATGTGTCTTCATGTATTTGTTGGTGGCGATATGGAAAAATATGAAGAGCTTAAACCTTTCGCTATGAAGTTGGGCTCTGCTTTTCAGAAAGTAAATTTTCTACGTGATTTGCGTGACGACTACTGCTCGCTGGGGCGCACTTATTTTCCGAACGTGGATATGCATTGCTTCGACAATGCGACAAAAGAAACGATTGAATGTGATATTGAAAGCGAATTCCGCGAAGCGCTTGTTGGTATTAAGCGCTTACCTTCATCATCGAAGTTTGGAGTGTATCTAGCCTATCGTTACTATTTATCTCTTTTTCGTAAGATTAAAGCTGCGCCCGCCCAACGGATTTTGCAAGAACGTGTCCGCATACCGAATGGACGCAAAATATCATTAATGATGAGTAGCTACGTACAGTATAAGATGGCTATTCTTTAATTTGAAAGGTGACAACTATGATTTACAAATTAGAGCGCTCCCAATTTTTCAAATGCGACCTCGAGGAAGCCTGGGCGTTTTTTACTGATCCGAACAATCTGGCAACCATAACGCCAGACACACTCAATTTTAAGGTGTTGGATACGTTTGATAAACCCGAAATATATGAGGGCATGATTATCAATTATCATGTAACACCATTATTGGGTGTACGGCTATCGTGGAAAACAAGGATTATGGAAGTTGTGCCCCACGTTAGCTTTATTGATAATCAAGAGAAAGGGCCATACAAACTATGGCGACATAAACATGAGTTTTTTGCGGAAGATGGCGGTGTACGGGTGAAAGATACGGTTCAATACGCGATGCCTTTCGGCATTTTGGGTGCGGTGGCGCATAAGGTAATTGTTAAGAAGAAACTCCGCGAGATTTTTGATTACCGTCAAGATACGCTGGAAAAAATTTTAAATAATCCCAAGTATGATTAATGTGCTAATTGTCTTAGCTGTGTTTATAGCTATGGAAGGTTTTACGTGGGTAGTCCACAAATATGTGATGCATGGTTTCATGTGGCGGTGGCATGCCGACCATCATGATCCGCGTCACGATAAAAGCCTCGAAAAAAATGATTATTTTTTTGTTGTATTTGCACTTCCCGCAATTGCGTTGCTTTATATGGGCAGTTTACAAGGGTATAACACCACATTCTACATTGGCTTAGGAATAGCCTTATATGGGATGGCATACTTTTTTGTGCACGATATCTTTATTCATCAACGTCTTCCCATACTTAAAAAAACAAAAAATCCATACCTGATGGCAATCCGCCGTGCACACAAGCAGCACCACAAACATGTCGACAAACACCACGGTGAATGTTTTGGATTCCTTTGGGTGCCTGTTCAATATTTTAAAATGTATTTCAATAAAAAATAGCGCATGGAAGCCTACACGTACTTGCTGATTAATTTTCTGACTATTATTATTTGCTTCATTTTTTCATTTCATAAAAAGATTAAATTTAATCGACATTTCGGCGCCTTTATTCTAGGGGCTTTAATCGTTGCTGTTCCTTTTATCGCTTGGGATGTATGGTTTACAGCGCACGGCGTATGGTGGTTTAATGACCGATACTTACTGGGAATACGGATCTTTGGCTTACCGATCGAAGAAATTCTTTTTTTCATCTGTATTCCGTTCTCCTGCGTATTTACTTATTACTGCCTCACTAAATTTTATGATTTGTCGTGGAGAGCATCGAGCATATCATTATTCTCCATAATCGCTATTGCGCTTTGCTTGATTATGGGTATTGCATCATGGGGAATGATCTATCCTACCGTGACGTTTTTCATGACAGCGGCTACATTTCTCTATTTGTGCTTCGTTGCCAAAGTAAAATGGATGGGTGAAGCCTCAACGGTTTATGCGGTGTTACTAATCGGCTTTTTTCTGGTAAATGGAGTATTAACCGGCACGGGTCTCGAAGAAGCCGTAGTGAATTACAACCCGAAAGATTTTTGGGGAATACGTGTCCTTACCGTTCCGTTTGAGGATGCTATATATGGGTTCAGTATGTTTTTATGGAATATTTATCTCTTCACCTTATTCAAAAAAGACGCGGATGAGCATTGTGAACTGCCGAAGGATTTGCCCTTAAAAGAAATCACTTCCAACAGGAGTTAAAGAAAACTATACAACGAAAGCTCACGAACTGGGGTATGACACCTCAAAATTGTTTGGGGTTGAACATAATGTAAACAATCAAATGAAAGAAAAGGTATCTATTTTTTGGTTTCGACGAGATTTACGAATTGCAGATAATAACGGATTGAGCATTGCGCTGAAGGGTGATCACCCGGTAATGCCGATCTTTATTTTTGATCCGCTCATACTAGACAAACTGCAAAATAAAGAAGATAAACGAGTCGATTACATACATCAGGCTCTCCTGCATATGCAAGAAAACCTGCAAGAACATAATTCCGATATTCGCGTATACCATGGTGAGCCGTTAGCGATCTTTAAAGAGCTTCTTGATGAGTATGACGTCAGCGATGTTTATTGTAACCACGACTACGAACCTTACGCGAAAAAGCGAGACAAGGAGGTGGGCGAGTGGTTGGAGAATAACGAAGTGCATTTTCATACCAGCAAAGATCAGGTGATTTTTGAAGCTGACGATATCACGAAAAATGATGGCACGCCGTATACCGTGTACACACCATATAGCCGTAAATGGAAGGAGAAATTACAAGACAAAGACTATAAAGCAAAGACTATGAAATATAGTAATCTTGCGAAAATTAAAAGTAAGAAGATACTTTCTTTGTCTGATATTGGTTTTAAAAAAACATCATTCAATTGGACTAAGCCGCGATTAGATAGCAAGGTTATTGATGATTACGGTGAGCATCGTGACTATCCTGGCAAAGATCATACGACGCGTTTAGGACTTGCGTTGCGCTTTGGTACGATCTCGATACGGGAATGTGTGCGTTTTGGCATCAAGCATAATGCCACTTGGTTGGGAGAGTTGATCTGGCGTGAATTTTTTATGCAAATTCTTTATCATTTTCCGAAGGTTGTTAAGCAATGCTTTAAAGCACCATACGAGCATATCAATTGGCGAAACAATGAAGAGGAATTTACAAGATGGTGCGAAGGACGAACGGGGTATCCGTTGGTTGATGCGGGCATGCACGAGCTGAACAAGACGGGGTTTATGCACAATCGGGTACGCATGGTGGTAGCTAGCTTTCTGACGAAGCACCTTCTCATAGACTGGCGCTGGGGGGAAGCTTATTTTGCGGAAAAGCTTTTAGACTATGAATTATCATCAAATAATGGAAACTGGCAATGGGCCGCAGGCTGTGGTTGTGACGCCGCGCCTTATTTCCGTATCTTTAATCCGATGGAGCAAACGAAAAAGTTCGATAAAGATTTGGCGTACATTAAACGCTGGAATCCAGACTTTGAATCATTGGAAAAAGAACCGATAGTGGATCATAAGTTTGCGCGTGAACGAGCATTGAAAGCTTATAAGAGGGCGTTGGATAAAGGTAGAAATGAATAGCGATATGGAACGTGATAAAGTGATATTGGTGAATGAAAGCGACGTTGCGCTGGGACAAATGGCAAAGATGGAAGCCCATCGCCGCGGATGCCTGCATCGCGCATTCTCTATTTTTATCCTAAATGCGAACGGTGAAATGTTGATTCACCAACGCGCATCGAATAAGTATCATGGAGGTGGTTTATGGACCAACGCATGTTGCTCGCATCCTCAACCTGGCGACGATTTGAAGGAAAGCGCGCTCGAACGTCTGCAGTATGAAATGGGAATACACTGCGAATTGGAAAAAGTGTTTTCGTTCGTATATAAAGGCGAGGTTGAGAACGGACTGATAGAACACGAGTTTGACCATGTTTTCCGTGGCACTTTCGACGGCATTCCGCACTTTAATACAGTCGAAGTGGCTGACTACCAATGGATAGATATTAACGAATTGCTGCAGTGGGTTGCAAATTCGCCGGATACTTTTACGATCTGGTTTAGGCAAGCACTACCCTTGTTGCTGGACGAAATCGCATTTACAACTTCGCTCTCATAAACTGTCATTCAGACAAACATGCTCTTCTCATCCAAATTTTGCGGAAAACTCGATGGAGCATGAAATTTTCGATATGATAAAAGAATTGGGCGGTTGTGCTATCTATGCCGGACGAGCAACGTAGATGGTATATTTTTGACCCATCTTTTTTTGGCTTCAAAGAAATATTTCCAACTTTCAGCACTAACAATTATTAAATCTTGATTCGCAAGCAGGTCTTCATTAAAATCAGTGTTTTCCAGACGGCTGATATGGTTAGGAGCTACATGCTCGATAGCGCGAATTAATTCTAACGTTTCCATACTTTGCGATATAAGTTTTTGCGTGTCTACAATGACAATCTGCGCATTGGAATTATGTATGAACTTTTGAGCGTAATGAATAAGCTTCAGGTCATGATTAGTGAAAACTGGAAGCAAAATTCGATCAGCCTGTTTGAAATTGTTGTTGAAAAATACGCCTACTGCAATATGGGATCCATGCAATAGTTGCTGCGTGGTTCCAGAAAAGACAGGGTTTTCAAGCGGATTTTCTTTCTCTCTAACATGTTGGATAATTTTTTCAGGATCGATAATACGGTCAGTGATGGCAAAGATTTTACCGAGTGCGCTACCTTCAAAAATTGATTTCCCAGCGCCAATCAGAAGGAGGTCATAATCATTTGAATTGGCTATTTGTGTAATGTCACGCTCAATATTGTTTGACGCTTTAAAAATCGTAGCCATTTCTTGTTCGATCTGTTTCGCTTCATGCTTTATAGGGGCAAAGCAATCTGCTTCATATTGCGCGGCATTGTAAAGGTGCAGATCGTTGCTGGCCGTAAGGTGTAAGGCGGTGATAGATGTGCTGCGATTCAATTTCTTTATAAGACTATGTGCTAGTCGTAAAAGGCTGGTGCTGTGTTGCGGGTGGCTGAATGCCAGGAGAATATTATATTTTCCAAACCGGCTTACCTCTATTGGAATGTTCGAACGCTTGTTTTTAAATAAGTGTTCGATGAGATCCAAGGTTGGGGCGGTCATCAATGTCGTTACCAGCGCCATAATAACCATCATGGTGAAGATTTCTACCGTTAATATGCCTAGGTCGTAACCGATGTTTAAAACGACAAGCTCCATCAAGCCTCGTGTATTCATCAACGCGCCGATCGTTAAACTGTCTTTCCAGTTTTGGCCTACAAGTCTTGCCGCCAGGGTGCTCCCCATAAATTTCCCAACGACTGCTATAAGAATAATTAAAAAAGTCACTTGCCATAAATAGACATCATTTAAGAGGCTGATCTGCGTTCGAAGGCCAGTGTAAACAAAGAACAACGGGAGCAAAAGAACCAAGGCTATATCTTCGATTTTTTCGCTAAAGATGTTTCTAAAGCGTTTATTTTCCGGCATGATCGCGCCGGCCATAAACGCTCCAAATAGCGCATGTATACCGATGACTTCGCTAAGATAGGCGCATATGATTAGGGTTAGAAAAAAGATGGCAACTACGGATTTGGACAGGTGCTCTCTGGATACATACATGTCGCCAATGCGGGTTAGGAAAGGCTTGACGAGCTTCACCATAAAGAGCACGAAGGCTACAGCCAAGACGATGATGTAGACCGCACTTAAAAAACTTCCGGCTTTGGCAACAGCAATTACAGTAGCTAATACGCACCAAGTGGTGACATCATCTACGGCAGCACAGGTAATAACGAGAGCGCCTAGCTTCGTCTTGTGAAGATTCCGTTCGTGTACAATTCGCGCCAAGACCGGAAACGCAGTAATGCTCATCGATATACCTATAAAAAGAGCGAAGGATACAAAATCGATCCCCGATGGCGCTAAATATTCATAGATGTAATAGGCTAAACATACACCCAGTGCAAAAGGAAATATTATACTGGCATGGCTAATGACGAATGCGCTATGGACTTTACGTCGCAAAACGGTCAATTCGAGCTGCATGCCGATTATAAACATGAAAAATAGTAGCCCAACTTGACTTAATAGCTCCAGATTGTTTAGCGAATGCGGAGGAAAAAGTGTAGCGGCAGTTGTTGGAAAGTACAGATTTAAAAAGGATGGTCCCAAGATAATGCCGCCTATTATTTCGCCAATGACTGTTGGCTGTCTTATCTTTTTGCACAACCAGCCGAAGAAGCGGGCAACCAAAAGAATAACAATTATTTGCACTAACAAGATCGCTAGCGGCTGGGCTTGATTGAGTTGTACATTTGATAAGAGTTCTTGCCACGCCATCTTATCTGCTGTTTCTAACATGACGCGAGGGTTGGACTCTAGCATACTTCCCTGGGATGTAATCCAATAAATCAGCACTGAAAAGCTTAGTAAAATTGAAGCGTATAAAATACTGCGTTTTAAGTTCTTCATATGCCTGCACGGTAGAGCCTGTTTGCCAATCCTTGTCTGTAACTGTCGAGTGATTCACAAAATACAAAATATTCCTGCAACTCTTTCGACCACGCGGTTGCTGATTGACAGTTGAGTAGAGGTATGCTGGTTTAAATGGTTATTTTTTGCAAAAAGTCTGTCTTGTATTTTTCGCTCAATGTGAATGATCGGGAATGCCCACTCTCATTAATGATGCTACTGTTAATCTCCTCATGGGAAAAGGAGGCGACTATAGATAGCGCGATGAGCTCTTTCTTGTTTATCCTACAAAAGGCGGGGGCAGGCAATTCTTCCTGTAAGGCGTGGAATGATATGTTTTTGAGTGTGACCTCGTTTCCTGTTTTCAGGTGTACCACTTTATCACGGCTATCTAAAGTGGATGTGGTGATATAGGCTATTTGATCAAAATAGAGAAGATACTTGCCTTTGTCGCTATTGACCTGTATCAAAGTTTTCTCTTTTGTTACTTCTTTGGTCTGCCAGCGAGAAACCTTTTGAAGCGCCTGTTTTAATCTATTCAACTGTAGGGGCTTCCGCACATAATCGATCACTTGCAAATCAAAAGCGTCTGCAGCATATTCATCGTAGGCCGTCGTAAAAATTACAGCTTTATGAGGTAAAAGCTGTACCAGGTCTAGTCCTTTGATGTGGGGCATCTCGATATCCGTGATAAGCACATCAAAATCTATGTGCTGATACTCATGCATAAAATCGCGCGGGTCATTGAAAGCCTTTACGACTTCTATTTCGGCTATCTGTTCGCAAAGTAGCTTGAGGTAAGATAGACTCGGTAGCTCATCATCGAGCAGTAAGCATTTTAGCTTTGTGTTCAAGTAAGTCAATTTTTAAGTGTGCGATATATACATCTCCTTCTACAAATTTATCCAACTTATAATTATCCCGGTATAGCAAATCCAATCTTTTAGTTAATAAGTCACTACCAACGCCCTGCCGTTCTTTTTTCAACGGTGCTTTTTCGGATATTTTATTAGCGACCGTAAGGGAGAATGTGTTCTCTTTAAATATGAAAGTAACGGATATAAAGGAGTTGGGACTTTGCAGGTCTGCATGTTTAAAAGCATTTTCGATAAGGTCAATGCTGATCAATGGCACCATTAGCCGCTGGTTAAATAGCGGTTGGTTATCTTGTATTTGCTTTTTTATTCGTAGTTCGAACAGCGGACTTAATTTTACACGGTAGATTTCGATCAAGCTTAATGCAAATGCAATTTCCTGATGCGGCGTCACATATTTTTTCCTGCTTTCATAGAGGATGTAATCGAGCACGCTTGATAAAGAATCAAGAGAGTGATAAGTTTGATAAGCATGGGATTGGATGGTGTTGAGCACATTTTTAAATAAATGTGGGTTTAATTTGTAATCCAGTTCTGAAACCTGTTGCTCATGTAGCTTGTTTTCAGCTGTAAAAAGTTGTTTTTCGAGATGTTCTATATGCTTCCGCTGCTTTACCCAGAGAATGATAAGGAATAACAGGCTTCCCACTACGAGGATGATCGTTAAATAAAAATTGAAGGTCGTCGTGTCCATCATATCTTTGTGTCTATCGCATCAAAGAAACGAAAATACATTTTAAAGTTGGTATTTGGGTACGATAGTTAGGTAGACAGAACAGTCTGCGCGAGGAGAATGCGTTAAGAAGCTGTCTCCTTTGTTTGGCGGAAGCTAAACAGAGGAGACAGCAGTTAATTTATTTTTTCTTGGATTTACCTTTTTTTGATCCAGCGCTTGCGGCCTCAAAATCGCGTGTGATAAGGCGTTCGATGGCTTGCTCTATGCGCTCTCTGCCCTCATCCTCATTGATGTCTATTCCCGCAATTGTGCTGCCGTTATTTTTTGCATGCAACGTCAGGTAATATATTCCGCCTAAAATAAGGGCTAAAGTTGCTCGGATGTCGATATCAGTTTCGTTAAATGAGGGGTCGATGCGTTCCAGAAGTTGGTTTCCTATATTCTCCCGATCGTCGGCTACTTTTCGGAGCAACTTATTTTTCATTCCCATTTCCCAGTGTATGATGCGTTGGATAGCTTTATCCTTCAAGAAAGCATCAAACTGCAACTGGAAGACTTCATTCATAGCTTCCGCACCAATAGGCTTTGGATGTTCAAGTAATTCAGTAATTTGTGTCCTTGATTTTGGAGACCAAAAATCTTTCTCAATGATATATTCCTCGATCAAACCATCTAAATTACCGAAATATAAGTAGATCAATTTTGGATTGAGTCCAGACTCCTTCGCAATGTTCGTAATGGTCAAGCCGGAGTACGTGTACTTTTGCAATACTTTTCCTACAGTTGCGATCAACCGACGCTTTGTTTTCTCTTTGTCCCGGATAGGGCCGGAGACCACTTTTCTGAGCTTCTTAACTGGAGGAGCTTCGACAGGGTCTATTACTTGGTTTTTTTTTCGTGCCATGGTAAGATTTACCTTTTTTTGTATATAGTGTTCGGGAATAAAATTGCCTAAATATCCTGAATATATCAAGCCTTTGTTAATTTTTTTTTGTGAACACTTAATTCATATGTTTGGGAATTTTTGTTTTTCACTTCAAATTGAATTTTATTGAGTGTTTTTGGTTAGAATAACAAAACTTATGACTATAAAACTGTCACCTAGAAGTTTTATATGCTTGTCTAAACATTTTAAATTTTTTAAGCTAGTAATTACGTGGTAAATTTTATTCTTGTGTATTATTAAATTTCACTTTTTATTGAAAAGATTGAGTCTTTAGCCCCGATGTTTGGAAATCTTTTTTAAAGAAAATAGCGCAATTTCCACGGTGCTTTAACACGGTTTGGAAGGCAAATATTATGTATACTATTTAGTGTAAATTGGATGCGTCAACTTTATTCTTTCCTTGTTTAATAAAAAGTACGAAAGGTACGCAAACCAGAAACAATACCCCGAGATAAAGAAAAACATCCATATAAGATAGTATAGTGGCTTGCTTCATTACGGAGCCTTCGATAAGTTGATGCGCTTTAGCTAAAGCTTCATTAGCTGAAAATCCTTTTCCAATGAATGAAGCCTGCAGGCCCTCGATACGTTGCTGTACTTCAAAGCGGGATGGGTCGATGTGTGCTATGAGGTCGACACGGTGGTGCTGGCTATCGCGAGAAATAAAAGTCGTAATTAGCGCAATACCGAAAGATCCGCCAAGTTGCCTACTCATGCCCGTAAATGAAGCCCCCTCGCCAATGGATTTTCCCGATAAGGTAGATAAGGATAAGGTCATTACTGGGACGAAAAGTAAACCTAACCCGATTCCTCGGATAATCAGTGGCCAAAACATGTGTTCACTACCCGTGTCATTGGTGATGATACTATACATAAAGAGGGAGTAACCGAAGAATATGCAGAGACCCAAAGCTACCATATACTTTTGTGGCACGCCGGATTGTATCATCTTTCCAATAAAAGGCATCATAAGTCCGGTCATGATAGAGCTTGGTATCAGTAGCATACCGGCATCTGTCGCGGTCCAACCCAATATTGATTGGGTATATATCGGGATGATGAACGTCGACCCAAATAGGCCAAACCCCAAAATAAAACTCATTACGGTACCGATTTGTAAATTCTTGTCTTTCAGTACGCGAAGATTTACAATAGGTTTGGCATAGGTGAGCTCACGCCATACGAAGAAGAACAGCCCTAAAAAAGATAAGACACTGAGCAGCACAATAGTAGGATCTTCGAACCAGTCATCCTGTTGGCCATGCTCTAAAACGAACTGAAGAGAACCGATGAACATGATTAAAAATAGCATGCCCCACCAATCCACTTCTTTTGCGGACTGCTTTTGGCCGTAACTTGGACTTTTAACCAGATAGATGGTCATGATAGTAGCTAATATGCCAAGCGGTACATTGATGTAAAAAATGTAAGGCCATGAAAAGTTGTCGACAAGATACCCCCCCAGCGGAGGTCCTAACGTCGGGCCTACGATGACTCCCATTCCATAGATAGCCTGCGCCATGCTGCGTTTTTCTGCTGGATAGGTTTCCGTAAGGATGGTTTGTGCGGTAACTAATAATGCGCCGCCGCCCATACCTTGTAAGAACCGAAACGCCACCAGTTCCCAGATATTGGTTGCATTTCCACAGAGGAAGGACGACACTGTAAAAATAATGATGGAAGCGGCAAAGTAATTTCGCCGTCCAAACTGTTGGGATAACCAGCTAGTCATGGGAATAATGATGACGTTGGCGATGGCGTAGGCTGTGATGACCCAGGCCACGTCGGTTAGCGTAGCACCCAAGCTACCTTTCATATCGTTCAGCGCCACATTGACGATAGTCGTATCGACGATTTCAAGTAGTGCACATAAAATACAAGTGAATGTAATGAGTGCACGTTTGAAGCCATATTCGATGAGGTTGTTTTGATTGGATGAGGTTTCCATAGATTATTTTACATGAACATCGACGTCTGCATTCATTCCAGGTCGCAGCATAGCGATTACTTCCGGCTTATTGGCCGGGGTAAATATTATTTTAACCGGGAGCCGTTGAACGGTTTTTACAAAGTTTCCTGTAGCGTTGTCGGGAGGCAGCAACGAGAATCGAGAGCCCGTAGCGGGGGCGAACGATTGCACTTCGCCTTTGATGATATCGTCTGGAAAAGCGTCGACTTTGATTTCCACTTTTTGGCCAGCCCGGATTTTATTCAGTTGGGTCTCTTTGAAGTTGGCGACGACCCACGTTTCTGTATTGTTGATCACATAGAAAAGCGACTGGCCGGGGTTTACCGATTGGCCGGGTTGCAACTTTATGTTGGATACTTGTCCATCCACCGCGGCAGTAACAACCGTATAGGCAAGATTTAGCTCTGCGGCCTTCAACATCGCTTTGGCCTTCTCAATATTCGCCTTCGCCACGGATGTTTGCTTGCTCGCTACGTCAGTTTTGCTCATCACTGCTGCTTTTTGCGAGCTGCTGGCCTTGCGTTGTTGTTGGAGTACCTCCACTTGTTTATCAGCCTCAAGTTTTGCCGTGAGCGCCTGCTCGTATTGCTGTTTTGTGATGGAGTGGTTTTCGTAGAGATTCGCGTAGCGACCAAAGTCATTGTTGGCCTGTCTCGCTCGGATTTCGGCAGCCTCTATGGTTCCAGTGTTGGAAAGGATGGTCGCATCGGAGATCGCAACGTTCGCGTTTGTCGCAAAGACATCCGCTTTAGAAACCTCTAATGAGCTTTCGGCGACGAGCAATGCAGCACGCGCTTCCTGTACACGCACCTCGTAGTCTACCGGCTGGATGGTAAACAAAGTGTCGCCTTTTTTTACCAGTTGGTTATCATGTACGTAGACTTCTTCAACGTAGCCTCCAACGCGAGGTAGTATGGGCGTGAGATTACGCTCCACTTGCGCATCATCCGTTGTCTCGTGCGCTTGGCCGTGATTATATTTGTAGATTCCGAATGCGCCCCCCAAAAGGACGACAATTGCAAATATGATAATAAACTTTTTATTTGCAGGTTTCTTAGGTATTGTTGTAGTTTCCATGTTATTTTCCAAGGATTATTTAATGTTTAGATGTCCAGTTGCTAGTAAGAGATCGTAATATTTTTCGATGAGCGTCGCCTCGCCAATCGCTAAGTTAATTTTGCTCTGCAATTGCTGTACATCTGCCTCAAGCAGATCGTCGGTATCGGCAACACCGTTATCATATTTATCCTTTACAATGCGGTAATTTTCATTTGATTGTGCGAGTGCTTCCGCATACAGGCCGTTTTTCTTTTTCGCCAAGCTGACATTTTCTTTTGCTTCATTGATTTGATTTTTAATCTTGTCGTTCACAAGCGCGATATTGTCATCAATGCTACTAAGCTGCTGTTGCGCTACACGAATTTTTTTCTTGTTTTTATAGAGCGAGCCGATGTCGTAAGAGAGACCCAAACCGATATTTGCTGCATTGGTAACCGTTACAAGATTTTGTATGTGTAGCGCTGCATAACCGCCTGTCGCAAATAGGGTAGGGTGGTAGGCCGATCTGCTGATGTTTAACTGATCTTGCGCCACATCCTTTTGCGAACGGAGCGATTTGATTTCATTACGTTCCGTACTGTCCTGCGCTAAGGATTCATCAAAAGGCGTAATACCAACGAGATTAATTTTGTCGATGATGGTATTCTCGTCAAGTCCTAGCAACGTGTTCAGCTGATAGTTGATTACATTTGCGTTTTTCAAAGCTTCTTGATGAGCTACCTTAAAATTTGATAATTGCAGTTCGGCTTTTAGCAGGTCGTTCCGCGCAATGATACCATTTTGTTCCATCGATTTTAAGTCAACTACTTGTTGCTCCGCTTTTTTTATATTCTCGGCAATGAGATCGGCCGTTTGCTGCGCTTGGTAAAGACCTATATAGAGGTGTACAGCATTTATCGACAAATTTTCTTTCGCCGCTAAGGTTTCAAATTCTGCAGCTTTCCAGCTGTCTTGGGCACTTTTGATTCCATTCTTTATCTTTCCGCCGGTGTACAAAGGCATGTTGATGGCCAGCTGTCCTATAAAGAGTTGATTGGTGGATATATTAGGGCCATCACCCGAGCCCATTGATATCTTAAGGTCTACGGTTGGGCTATTCATCGCCAAATAGGTACCCGATATCTTACTGTCTGGCAAGCGGCTATCTTTTGCTTCTTCGTACTTCAATCGGCTAGTGTTCACTTGTGCATCCCATAACTTCGCGTTGGATGACTGCGTAGCTGCTAGGTGAATAACTTCTTCCAGCTCAAGATGCTTTTTCTCTTGTGCAAAGCCAAATACACTTGTCGCTATCAACAGGCAAGTTGTACTCCAATATTTAATCTTCATATGTTAAAATAGCTTTCAGTATATATTTTAAATGTTTTGTAAGCTCGATTTTCAAGTAGTCCTCAAAGGTCATTCCTTTAGGAATGTCGATAAATTCTTCGATCACTGATTTGTTCATTTTGAAATTCAGAAAAGTGCCGATCATTGTCGTGTGTAACAAGACAGGGTCGTAAAATCGAAAAACTCCTTTCTCCACGCCGTATGCAATAACCTCCCGCAAGCGCGCTATATTATGTCTGCGCAACTCCTTAAAAAGAACCGCATAAGAATCTCTCTTCTTGGTATTGGCTTCATTTGTTAAAATTTGGTAAAGGTGTAGGTCTGAAAACTTGGATTCCACGTAATGCTCCACCATTTTCTCCAGGCGTACAAATGCATCAGTCTCGGTATTGTATTTCCTCGCGTCGAGTTTGTAAGCTTCTATGCCCTCCTCAATGAGCACCTCCAAGAGATTTTCCTTCGAATTGAAATAGTAATTGATCATGGCAACATTAATTTGTGCACGTTGAGCGATGTCCCGCACAGACGTAGCATCAAAACCGTTCTGTGCAAATAGCGCTTTGGCTATGGCGATGATCTCAAGCTGTTTCTTATTTAATTCCATAACGTTATTGAAATACTGATGCAAAATTAAACAATCGTTTAATTTAAACAAGTGTTTAATTTTTGGCTTTTTTGAAGATTGCTTTAGGATGATAATTCAAGGTTTATGTTCGAAAATGTGCTTCCGGGGTTTATGCATTATTCTAAATAATTGTGGATCATCAACGATACTGCGCGATTGAAAACGAATGCAGCGTTACATAGCGGCATTGCTAGCTATACGAAAATTTTAATTGATTTACTGTTGATACACAGCTGGTCATCCTCTGTTTCAGAAGTTTAGGGGGGGTGTCCTTTAGTCGCTCTCGTAGTAGCGCAGTTCTTCGGTTTCATCAGGTAGGGTGACGAACTTCCGAAATGTTAAACCTAATTTTTCAATGAGTTTTTGAGAAGGGTAATTATCTTTAGAAGTGATGGCAGAGATGCGCTGAACTCCATATTGTCGTTGAATTATTTCCTTCAAATAGAAGGCAGACTCGTAGCCGTAGCCTTTGCCCTCATATGCTTCCAGAAATGAGAAGCCGATATCCATGACATCCAGACCTTCCCGCTCGAATATACCCACTGCTCCGATCTTTTGTTGGTTTTCACGCAGAACAACGACATAATTTCCAAAACCTAGTCTATCAATTTGCGGACGAAACCGATTTCGGATATACTGCTCTGCATCTTCTATTGTTCGTAAATTTCTATCGCCTATAAATTGGATAAACTTAGGTGTATTATACAACTGTAAAAAAAATACGGCGTCCTCGGGCGAGGCCGGTTTTAAGATCAATCGCTCGGTTTCAAAATGCCTCATTCGATTCTTTTGCTTAACTTTTTTGTTAAAGTTACAAATTTTGGCGTCTTTTTAGAAATTTGTAAATCGGGAAAGTTTGCGATTTTGCGTATCTTTTGCTTGTAATAATTGAACACTTTCAAGATGAAAAACTTCATATCTATTCTTTTTATGCAAATACCTACGTTACTTCTGGCGCAGGATACGCTTTTTTTCGACGCGGAGTGGAAAGAAGCTACTGCAGGGCAGCACTTTTATTATCGATTATTGCCGCTAAAAAAAGTAGGCGAATTGTTGTTTATTCAAGACTTTTATAAAGATGGGACGCTGCAGATGCAGGGGTATGTGCTAGCTTCAGATGAAAGCAGCTATGTGGGTGATGCGTACTGGTATGATGCGGCTGGGCTTGATCAATCCACGAAGCAATCGATCAACCGGAGTGGCGTTACCGAACTTCATTATTACCACCAAGACGGTAGCCTTTGGAAAACGATATGTTACGGTGCAAATGGACGTATTCAAAAAGTGCGTGTCTATTTAAATGGAGGTGAGCTTGCTGTAGGCGAGATTTCAGAAGGTAATATCTATCAAGGTAATTTCAGTCGGGAAGTACCGGATCCATATTACGATAATGCTTCAGCTGTTCCGGACACTCCAGTAGAAACAACGACAGCACCACCGCCTGACGAGTTGTTCGCGCAGGATGGGAAATCAGATGAAATCGCGTATACCGAAACAATTTATTGGTCAAATGGGAAGAGGGCCTCAGAAAAGCAATTTAATCGGTACCATGCGTTGCAGCATACAACCCATTGGGATAAGGAGGGGCGCGTGCGCAGCAATTTCAACTTTGACGAGTCCGGCACGGGCTTTTTATATTATACGCGAAATGGTTTCGCTGTAGGCGTACGTACGGAGGATGAGCGCGAGGATGCGGAATCTTCAGAAAGGTTAGTGAAGAGCTATTCTTCGGATGGTGCGCTCCTCAGCAAATCCCGCTTCATCAATGGAAAGTTGGAAGAAATCACTCATTACGAGAATGGAAAACAAAAGAGTACGCAAACCTATCGAGATAACGAACCTTTTGACGGCTTTTTCGTAAAGGATTTAGGAACCAAGGTGACCGAATATTGGATGCGGGATGGGGAAATCATTGGCGATGTTACTACGAGGGATCTTGCAACGGATACCATCTTTGCAAAGGGTGCGTATAAAGATGGACAACCCTTTGACGGGTTTTTCTACATGACGGAGGATACCTATCAATTGTTGCAATACCGTAACGGCAAACAGGAGGGCTTGCAAATTGACTATGCAGACTACCTTGGCGAAGAACCGGCGGAAAAATATGAAATGAAAGCTGGCGTACGCGATGGTCTGGCAACAACCTATCGACAGGGTAAATTGCTATTGGAAAGTATATATAAAAATGGTAAGGTGATATCGGGTGGCGTGCTAGAAGGTAATCAACAACTGACCTATACAGATGGAGATTTAGTGGAGCGGATAACGTACGATGGAGACGCAATGGGCGAAACAATCAAAAGGGAATATTTTGAACAAGAAAAACTTGCGAAGGTAGTTTATAGTGACTTCACGATAGAAGAAAAACCACAGGAAACGTATGTGGGGTTTTATCGGGACGGAAATCCTTATGAAGGTTATTTTAAATTAGATACTTTGGTCGATAATATAGCATTAATCAGCTATTTAGAAAAAGGAGCTTTGCGGAGTAAATATTCGCTTGACTTGCTCGAACAGATGGATAATTTCCGGCACTATACCTACAACCAAAAGACAACTTACAAAGACCAACAAGTTGTGGACGGCCCTGTTTACAGAATGATCGGTCGCGAGCGCTTGCTTTGCAGCTATTATGCTGAAGGAAAGTTGCGCGCCTTTGACCTCAATCTTTTTGCGATGCATTATTTCAACAAACTTACCGTTAAACTTAGCGAGAACGAGCTGCTTTTGACAGAGCTAGTAGTGCCGCTGCAAATCAAAGCTTATGTAAAGAGCGGAAAGATTGTGGCTGATCTGATATATGACGGGAAACTTTTGACAAGCAGCGCGCCTTCGGCAGCGGTTGTGGAAGGTCGGGCAAATTCGCTGACACGCTACTATGTAGAAGGAGGGAGGTTGAAAACGGCCATAACTGCTTTGGATAATGACGAAGAGCAGCATGCTCTCGATGAGACCGAAGGCCTAAATAATGCCCTGCTACGGGAACTGTTTTATGTATTCAACGTGCAGAAATTTAGTGATTTGCAACAGGTGTTTAATCAGTTGTACGAAAATGTTCAACAAGATGATGTTAATGCTATTTTTGAAATAGATAGAAGTGAATTATTTCCTGACAATCCAGAAAAGGCGTTGACCTATTTGCATTACAATGAACAGGGTAAAGCGTTTGAGGGTATCCGATTGACCGTTCAACAAGATCAAAAAATTTTGGCGGAGGCGATAAAGAATGGTGTGGTCATGGAGTCCAAAACGTTCGATTCTTTGAAACATCTTCTTGAAAGCGAACAAAAGGAATTGAAGGATCTGCAACACAGAACGTTTGACGCCATACAGTAACATCAGGTAATATCGCATGTGGATGGTTGATGTGGCTATCCATCTACATGTTTTGAATCCTACATTCATTTTCATTTGAAAATTAAAACACTTTTATATTTTTGTCTAAGCTCGTGGGTCAATGTAAGCTGCTACTCACGACAATGAATTAGATGGGATGTGCTTTTAAAGTCGATTTCATTTTTATCGACTACGCTATAAGATACGTATTTTGGTTGATTGGCCTCGGGGACAGGCCGAACGGCTCTGGTCTTTATGACAGAGCCGTTTCTTTATAGCATTAAATTTCGTCCACATCGTTGTCCAATATAAATGGATACTTGGCTTGGGTATATTCCTGCCGAAATAAAAATTCCACGGTAAGGTAATACTTCACGGAGTGTTGTCCTAAAAAATTGGGGCTGTTTCTAGCTAATTATGCCTGTTGCTACTGATCCAATAAGGGGTAAACCCGCACGTAATCTACTTCGAATACGGCCGGAAATATAGTTTCATCTATCCCTTCGGCTCCGCCCCAATTGCCACCGATGGCGAGGTTGATCAGCCAATGGAATTTCTGATCAAATGGCCAAGCCTCAAACCCTGTTTTCTCGTTAGCGAAATGGAAAATTTCAACATCGTCCACAAATCCTTTGATATAGTCGGGTGTCCAATCTATGCGGTACAAATGAAAGTCGTCTACGGTTGCAGACAATTTTGTCTTCGCCGTCTTTTGCGTATTGATGGAATGGTGGTATGCTTTGCTGTGTGTTGAAATATGAACCACGTCTTGGTCATAGCCTACGTGTTCCAAAATATCAATCTCACCAGAATTTGGCCAGCCACCGTATTTCCATTCCGATGGCAACATCCACACCGCAGGCCAAGTTCCGCGACCGTGGGGAACCTTCGCTCTTGTCTCGAAGCGACCATACAGAAAGTCGCCTTTTCCTTTACTCAACAAACGGGTCGATGTATATGGCATGTCCAAGCTGGTACTTTTCTGCGCCGTAATTTTTAACACACCATTGCTCACTTGTACATTTTCGTTATTTGCTTCGGTGTAATATTGCAGCTCATTGTTTCCCCATCCATTGTATGGAGAGCCTACATCGTAAGACCATTTACTTGTATCAGGCATCCCATTTTGGTCAAATTCGTCAGCCCATGACGCTATTGAAGAAAAGGTATACAAGCTATGAATAGCACCGGGTTCAGCCTGGCCATGCTGTGCAGGCTCACCCACATAAAAAGGAATATTGGCTGTAGCAACTTTGTTTTTTCCATCCGTGATATAGACGAAGATGCGATACGCGCCTTCCTTTTCCGGCGCGGTGAGCGTCGCCTTATCGACGTCGCGCTGCTTAACTAGCCCATCAATCGTCTTCGGTCTCGCTTCGCGATCTCCTCCCTCTTTCAGGTCTGTACTTTCGGGCAACAGCTCCCAACGCGTTGTCAATTTATCGTTATCAGGATCGTTAACTACGGCATGCAGCGGATATGTTTTATTTGGCGTCAGGTAAATCATGTCTTTCGCCTGTCGACGATCAAGTGTCAGCGCTTGAATATGCGGTGCTTTATTTTTTGGATATTTGCCAGTCCATAAATATTCCATCACATCAACGACTTCATTCTCCTCGCCGGCCTCGGTAAACACACCATACCAGATTGGCGTGCGTTCTTGCTTTTGTCCCCATAGAAAAACATAAGAACCAACACATTGCCTGTCTTTTGCAATAGACGCTTCATAACGGCTCTGGTACACCTCTGCTTTTTCGCTGCTGCTTTCTTCAATGGAAGCTTTCCACGGTGTTTGTAGTCCTTCCCAATGTCCGGTAGGTCCCCATTCTGTTACCATATATGGTTTTTCCCAGCCTACGGCTTTAATCTGTGCGGGCACGGCAGCTAGGCCGCCGTAAACTTGCACCGACAAAAGATCAAGGGCGGGGCATTTTTCCTTAATTAGATCGATTTCTTTCTGATTGATTCCAGCTAGCATCGTCGTCACCAAATGGTTAGGATCTACATCATGGATCATTTGGGCTACTTCATTTACAGCATCCCAAACTTTGGGGTTGCTGTAATGTAAGTTCAATTCATTGCCAATACCCCAAGCAAGGAGGGCAGGGTGGTCTTTAAACTGCATGATTTCTTTTCGCACCCGAGCCAATTGTTCTTGTACCGCGATTGGATTGTTGTAGTCAAATCCATGCCGTTCAACCCCCATGCGAATGCCCATCGTTACGGTTAAGCCAAGTTGCTGTGCCTGGTCGAGTATCTGCTTGGCGCCGTCCGTGCTCCATGTACGAATGGAATTTCCGCCTTTCCTGGCTAAGCGATCAATGTAGCTCGTGCCTCCGGCACCTTTGATAAAATATGGTTTGCCGCCACGTTTTATCGTATAGCCCGCATTTATCTTTTCGATCTCGACCTTTATTGGCTTTTTTTGCTGCGCCCAGGCAGGAACGCAGGAAATCAATAGGCACAACATTGTCAAGGAGATCAGTTTCTGTTTCATCATTGTTTAGGTGTTTCTGTAAGCACTATCTGAAGTTACTGTTCGCGTCTATCTGTGTTTGTGGTATAGGAATATACTCGCTTTGGCCGGGCACAAAACGAGCCCCGTACACTTGCTGGGCTTTTCCTGTACGAACAAGGTCATTGAAACGCTCTCCCCACCATTCGCAGGCAAACTCCGCGCGGCGCTCATCAATAATTTGGTCAAGTGTGACACCTTGAATTGGCGCCATCTCTACCCGTTGGCGAACGATATTAAATGGTTCATCACCATTTTGTCCTTTCCGGACTTTAGCTTCGGCGTTCAACAATAGAGCATCCGCATACCGCAAGATGCGCACATTGTTATTCGCTCCATATTCAAGGCGCCCCTCCGTCATTTGGCTGACTGGAAGATAGGTTTTTCCGTTGAAGTGTTTTATTCCAAATGGGTTTCCGTATACCCGATCTCCACTTGGTGTTTCCTTGAACGTAGAAGGGTTGCCATCAATCCCGCAATCCAATATGGTTGTTCCGAGACGAACGGCGTCATTGCGATTGCTTAAGAAATCGATAATGTTTTGAGACGGTGGGATCCATCCGGCGCCAGAGATAGCGCTGCCACGTTGATCGCCTGACGGGCCCTGCCACCTGAAGAACGTTCCCCAGTCGACGCCTGGCCGAACGATATCACCGACAGGAAGGCCAAAGTCGGAATATTGCAGCTCGAAAAGTGATTCATCGCTTAGCTTTCCCGGAAGTTTGAAAAGCTGGTAGTAGTCCGAATAGAGTGAGAATTTATTGCTTGCAATAATTTGGTTTGTAGCATCTAAAACCTGATCCCAATAGGTGCTACCATTGTCGTTGCCTGCAAGATCTGCTGCTGCTTTTGCCTTCAGAAGCAGCGCCGAATATTTGGTTACTGCACCTATGTGTTTAGATTGATTAGGACGCGCATCTTCCAAGTCTTGAATGCAAATATCCATCTCAGCAATAATAAACTGGCGCACCTCGGCTACAGTGCTCTTACCGATGGTTGTAAGCCGAGCGATATCGCCACTATCAGAAAGAATGGGAACATCGCCGAAAAGGCGAGATGCCATCAAGTGGGCATAAGCGCGCAGAAAACGCACCTCTGCCTGGTATTGGCGATTGAGGGCTGCGTCTGCCGCATTGGCTGCAGGGATATTAGCGGCAAAAAGTTCAAGCTCCATCAAGGCATTGTTTGCGGCAATGGCCAAGCTGTAATAGCTTATCCACGATTGATTAAGTCCCCAGTATGATTGTATGGTCACATCCCGCTGGAAATTTTTTATTGCCATCAATTCGGGGTTGTCATTTGGGTTTGGCGCAGCCTGTTGGTAGTCGTCATCGCGCATGCAGCGAATGGAGAGGTCTATCCAGTGCACTAAGTTATCATCCGATGCGGATCGATATACGCCAGATACAGGCGCATACATCATCGCGAGATTACCGTAATCGATTTCTTCGGAACGCTGTTGATTTTCTAAGGGTTTATCCAGAAATTTTTCGCAACTGCTCAAGAAGAGTATGCCGCTGAAGAATCCTGTTAGTAGAATATGATTATATTTTTTCATCGTTATTTGGCTAAAAGATTGTACTTATTAAAAACTAGCTCTTAATCCTAAACTGTAGGTGGCAGCTACGGGATAGACATTGGAATCGAAACCCATGTTTGGTGTTTGCATTCCATTTGCGCCCGCAATTGTTCCCGATATCTCCGGTGAAAATCCATTGTATTGGGTAAAGATCAATGGACGATCAGCTGTTGCAAAAATGCGGAAGGGTATAGATGGCGTAAGGTTAAAGCTGTATCCTAACTGCACATTTTGAATGCGCAGATAAGCGCCGCTTTCCACAAAAAAGGAACTCGCCTGTAGATTCCATGACGCAACGCTCCCTTCTGCCGATGGATACGTATTGCTGCTGCCCTCTCCAGTCCATAAACCTTCCATAAAAGCTTGATCAGCATTCATCTGTGGGTACTTTCGGCGCATGGCCCTATTCAGATTATGAATTTTATTGCCCGTTACACCTTGGAGCACAACGTTCAGATCAAACCCTTTGTAATCAATACCAAGGTTAATACCATAGGTCAAGGTTGGTAAATAGTTTCCTAGATTTATGCGGTCATTCTCACCTAGTTCCCCATCGCCATCTTGATCTTTGTAGCGTAAATACCCCGGTAGGATAGGGGTTCCAGGATTCTGTTGGTTATAGCGACTAGCAATAGGATCTGCATCAATCTCTGCTTGATTTTGATAAACGGACTGCACCTCATAGCCATAGAAATAGTTGATTGGTTGGCCGACTTCAATGCGCGAAGGGAATTCAGCAGCCCATTCTGGGAAGCCATTCATAATGTTGGACAAGCCGCCTAAGTCTGTTACCTGATTTTTTAGCGTCGTCGCATTTGCGCCGATGCGGTATCCCCAATCGCCGTGCTTATCTGCCCAGTTCAAACCAAACTCCCAGCCACTATTGGCAACACTTCCCCAGTTTCCATACACGCGATCCCACATAAACGGAATCGGGCGGCTAAAAGCTAGATCCTTCGTCTCGCGATGGTAATAATCAATGGTACCACTCAAACGATTGTTGAATAGAGCAAAGTCAATCCCAGCATCCCATTCTTCGACCACCTCCCAGCGAACTTGGGTGAAGAACCTTCCTACGCGGTATCCGGGCACACGGCTGCCGTAGGTAGAGCCTATGCTGCCAAAGATCCCTGAGAAATTGTTGCCCGAGTTGACCACTGCGTAGCCTGCATTAGGCTGGATACCGTCGTTACCAAGAAGTCCCCAGCTACCGCGGATCTTTAACAGATCAAACAGGGATTGAGTCTCCATAAATTTCTCGCGACTCAATACCCAGCCTAAGCCTACAGATGGAAAGTAGCCCCATTTCGTTTGGTATTTCGAACTTCCATCTGCACGGAATGTCGCAGTTAATAAATACTTATTGTCATAATCGTAGGTGGCACGGGTAAAAGCGGATATACCTGAATTTCGTGATCCACCTTCACCGTAGCCTGTGGCTGAACCGATGCCTTGCGCGCCTTGTCCGACATACCAAAACTCTTCTGCTGCTGGAACGTCATTCGCCGACACCCAAGTGTCGCGCCAACGCTCTTCACGAACAGACTGTCCCAGCAAAACTGACCAGTGGTGTTTGCCAGCTTCATCACGGTAGGTCAAGAGGTTATCTACAATGTAGTTGGAATTACGGGCCTGCGCTGAGCGTAAGTATGAACGATCTACACGCTGGTTGTTGTCTATATAATAAACGGGATTGTATTGGATGTTATGCGTGGATTGATAGCGTTGGCTAAGCTGCGAACGGAACGTCAACTTGTTATCCCAAAAATTTGCTTCTAAATAGGCGCTTGGTAATATCTGAAAGCCTTTTGTTTCATTATGGTTGTAGAAGGCTGATGCAATGGGGTTATTGAACCAGAATCCCGTCGGGATACCGATTGGATCACTGGATCCAAATTTAACGGGACTGGCTAATTCTAATCCTTCATCGTATACAGGATATAGCGGCGAAGCGAAGTAGGCCTGTCTGAAGGCAGCATTATTTGGTGAAAAATTGTTGAAATTGTTCATATGCGCTGTAAACCCAATTTTCAGCCAATCTGCAACGCGGGCCTCCGTCTGCATACGGATGTTGTATTTCCGATGGTAGTTCTCCGCATCCATGATGCCGTCTTGATCAATATAGTTCAAACCAAAAGCATAGGTTATCTTATCGCTACCGCCCTGCACATCGAGGTTGTGGTTATGGATTAATGCTTTGGAGCGTAACAATTCCGCGTACCAATCTGTATTTTGTGCGGGTATTGTTCCCGATCCGCCGAAGCGTTCTATGGAATTGTTGACGATGTTTTGATTGCCAATGGCAATGGCGTAATCGGCATATTGCTGTCCACTCGCCATTTTCAGCATATTGGTAGGTGTTTGGATACCAGCATAGCCATTGTAGACTACGCGCGCCTTCGTATTTAGCTTTCCGCGCTTTGTTGTTACAATCACAACGCCATTTGCCGCGCGTACACCATATATTGCGGCCCCCGATGCGTCTTTCAGCACCGACATATCTTCAATATCATTTGGATTTAAAAAATCAATGTTGTCCATGAACATTCCATCTACAACGTAAAGTGGGCTTTCGTTGTTGAATGAACCCACACCGCGAATACGAACGATGGGGGTAGACCCCGGCGTTCCGCCGCTGACGACCTGCACACCCGGTACCGATCCTTGGATCGCATCCATTGGTGTGGCTACCGTGCGTTTTATCGCGTCTTCCATATTCACCGTTGCTACGGGGGCGGTAAGATCGCTTTTACGCTGGGAGCCGTAACCAATGATAACGACCTCATCCAGATTAAGATTTCCATCGGAAGATAATTGCACATTTACTGTGCTGCCTGTTATAGGTACTATCTTTCTGGAATAACCAACAGCGGAAACGACTAAGGAGTCTGCTGTGATTGGAACGTCAAGGCTGAAGAAACCAAGCTCATTGCTACTGGTACCTAGGTTAGGCAGGTTTTTTACCGTAATAGTCGCAATAACCGCTTTTCCCGGCTCATTGCTTATGTTGCCAATCAGCTTTTTTGTTTGTGCTTGCACACATTCAAATAGGGTAGATAGTGAGGCAACTATAGTTAATAATAATACTACTTTGTTTTTCATGCACAATCAAATTAACATGGTTAGAAATTCTGGTTTATTAAGTAAGCAATTCAAAATTACGGTAACCATTAACTGGGAAGACAAAAAATAGATACATCATTTCTACTTCAAATTGCTGTAATTGCGCTGATTTGCTATATTTGACCTACTTCAAGAGTACATCATCAGATCATTTGTAAACCGTGTCATGAAGTATATTGATAAACTTGTAACTATTCTATGTCTTGTTTTTCCGCTTATGCTATGTGGGCAAAATCCGCTTGGTATGCCTATGGTACAAAACTATAGCAAAGCTGTTTTCCAGGGTGGCAGTCGTACGTGGGATATTAAGCAGGATAGCCGTGGTATTATGTATTTCGCCAATAACGAGGGGCTGATCACCTTCGACGGGAAATATTGGAAACGTTATCCCTTGCCTAACCATACTATCGTCCGATCGATTGCTATTGACAAAAACGACCGTATATATGTGGGTGGACAGGGCGAATTTGGCTATTTTGAACCGAATGGCAACGATGAGCTCGCATACTTTTCACTGAAATCATTGCTTCCTAAAGGACAAGAGCAATTTGCCGATGCTTGGAATACTGTTGCGATGGACAACGCTATTTTCTTTAGAACGACACAAGGGATATTTGAATATCGAGATGGACAGATAAAGGTGTATCGGGCAAGTGCGAGTTGGGAATATATGGGCGTGGCAGGCAATCAGTTGTTTGCGCAAGATATCAAACATGGCCTACTCAAATTTTCTCAGGGAAAGTGGCAGACCGTGTTACCAAAAAATGATTTGGATGGAAAGAAAGTTGCATCCATGGCTACCTTGGGTAACAACAGTTTGCTAATCACTACCCTTACACATGGCGATTACCTATTGCGCGACCGCAGGATAGTTTTCCTTCCGGCGAGTAAACCTTCTTACGAACTGTATACGCCATCTTTGTCGATAATTAGCAAAAATGAATATGTGGTAGCGACGGCTTCGGAAGGATGCGTCATTCGGGATGAGCACGGACGCGTCATGCAACGTCTGGGATTGGCAGAAGGCTTGCAGAACAAAAACGTAACGACTGTTTTTGTAGATCAACAGAAGAATATTTGGGCAGGAGTGGACAATGGCATTGTCGTGATCAGTTACGGAAGTGCAATTCGGTATCTTCGTCCAAATTTGGAAAATGATGTAACAGGCTACTCTGCTTTAGTTTTCAATAGAAAGTTGTATCTCACTTCATCTAATGGCGCCTATGTTACTGCGCTGCAACCACAATATAAAAACCACAGTCAGTCGGCTAACAATTTTCATCTGCTTTCTGAGAGCGACGGGGGAGAAGCGTGGCGACTTACCGAACTTAATGGGCAATTGTTCCTTACACATAACCGGGGACTTTTTGCGTTAGAAGATGATCGTGTCGTAACCATTAATCCGGGGGCAGGGTCTTGGCTGCCGCTACCGCTTTCAGCAGTTTACCCAGTTGATCAAGCTTTATTAGGCACCTATTATGGTCTTGATCTTATGCAGTTCAAAGAGGGAAAATTAGAGACCGTGACCATCCTAAAAGGTAAAAGTGATTCTTACCGCTTTTTGGAATTGGATAATAACGGCGATATATGGGCGTCGCATCCGTACCGTGGTATCTATCATTTGACAATTTCGAAAGATAGTAAGAGCTACGAGGCTCGGCTCTTTACGGAAAAAGATGGCCTTCCTTCTAGTTTTCAGAATTATGTTTTTAGTGTGAAAAATAAAGTACTATTTACGACCAAAGAAGGTATTTATATATTTGATAAGCATAGGCAGCGTTTTTCGCCAGCTACTGGATACGAAGATTTTTCAGGAATAGCTATAAAATATCTGAAAGAAGATGTCGATGGAAATCTATGGTTTTGCAGTGAGAAAAAAGTTGGCGTAGCCTACCGGAACGCATCTAACGACAGTTATAGAGTAGCTTATCTTCCGGAGCTGGAAGGGCATCAAACCTCTGGTTTCGAAAATATCTATCCTTACGATAGGAATAATGTTTACATCGGCTCGGAGAAAGGACTGATTCATATAGATTTTGAAAATTACACCGCGGTAAGGCATAAGCCGAGAGTTCTGCTTTCATCCATTAAAGCTACAGGGGATCGCGACAGTATGATTTTCGACGGGTACTCCTCCTATGTCAGCAAAACTGGCCAAGCCGATCTAACTATTGAACGTGAATTGCCTGCTAACTTTGATTCCTTTCTATTTAAATACACCTCGCCTAGCTACGGCATCCACGGGCATATGAGCTTCAGTTATTTTTTAGTTGGTTATGATAAAGAGTGGTCAGCTTGGACTACAGAAACAGAGAAAGCCTACACTAACCTGCCGAATGGTACTTACACCTTTAAGGTTCGTGCGAAAAATAATCTTTCTGAAGAGTCGGATATTGCAGCCTACAGCTTTGTCATTCAGCCACCGTGGTATAAGTCCATTTGGGCTGTAGCATTTTATTTAGCGGTATCTGTTTTTGGCATTTATGCGCTTGTGATTTGGCAGAAACGCACTTGGAGAAAACAGGAGGATGACTTTAACAAGAAGCTGGCTCAGCTACGTTACATCCATCAATTGGAAATAGAGAAAAATGAAAAGGAGATTGTTAAACTGCAAAACGAGAAGTTAGAGCATGAAGTACTATCCAAAACAAAAGAGCTGGCCAGTACCAGCATGCAGCTGATGGAAAATACGGGCGCGCTGAGTAAACTCCGAGTTGAACTGGCTAAGCTGGATGTAGGCGATGAGGATGGTCACGATTTAAAAAAAATAACCTCATTACTAAATGATGTCGAAAAGAATAGTAGCCATTGGGATCAATTCGCAAGTCATTTTGATGAACTCAATGATGGGTTTATGCATCGCTTGAAGGCTAAAAATCCAGCATTGTCAAGAAATGATCTCAAAGTATGCGCCTATTTACGCCTTAATTTTTCCACGAAGCAAATTGCCCAGTTACAGAATATCTCGGTTCGTGGCGTGGAAATACATCGCTACAGGATTCGGAAAAAACTAGGCATCACGAGCGAAATTTCTACAGCCGATTACTTAAGCAACATATAGTTTTAGCTGGCGAAATATAAGTTGCTGGCTTAAAGGTGGTTATGTTAATCAGCCGACTTTTTGATGAGGCCCTGCGGTCTGCAGTATATGTATCGATTTTTACACAGTGTTTCATTTATTTTTGAAATATATGTAGATTTATTTACCTTTGGATATCGCATAAAGTCACCGTGCTTTTGTGATCTACCACAATTATTAATAGTATTACGGATAACTACACAAGATTATGAATTTCAATACGCGCTTTTTTAACTATTTTATCACGTTCACATCTATCGTTATCTTGCTTGGCGAGCTGGCCTACCGACTCAGTAAATTTATCGCAGATCTTATTTAATAGGAAATGTAGCTTACAGTTAATTGGGTTGATTAATTGATTAGCTATCAAGAAGGTCACCGCTATCATTAAAAGAAAGAGATTGGCTTATTGCCAACCTCCCCCTAATGATTTATACAGATTAACAGCTGCATTAAACTGTTCTTTTTGTGATTCGATGAGTTCGAACTTTGCTTCAATAGCATCCCGTTGTGTCATCAAGACCTCCATGTAATCTGCATGGGCAGAATTAAACAGATCGTAAGATATCTGCACGGATTCTGTCAATGTAGCAACCTGTTTGTCCTGCAACGTGTTTATGCTGGCCATGTTTTTAATCTTTGCTAATTGATTAGCTACTTCTACATAGGCATTCAATAGCGTTTGTTCGTAGCTCAATACCGTCTGGATCTGCTTCGCGTTCGCATTCAAATATTCAGCTTGAATGGCCCGTTTGTTTACCAGCGGTGCGATAAGGTCGCCGGTAATAGAGTAAATTAGTGATTGGGGCGTTTTTAAAAGATAAGCTGGGTTAAAAGCTTGATATCCCAGATTGGCGGAAATCCCTAAAGATGGGTAAAACTTCGCTTTAGCGACTTTGACATCCAGTTTCGCAGCCGCCATAAGCAATTCAGCTTTCCGTACATCCGGTCTATTATCGAGGAGTTGTGCCGGAAGCCCCTCCTGAACGACGGGAAGGTGCGTATGGTCGAGGCTGCTTGATTCGCGCGCAATATGTTGCGGGTATTGCCCAACGAGATAATTTAATTGATTCTCTGCTTCAACAATCCGCTGCTCGATTTTGTAACGTGTGCTCTGCGTTTTAAAGACTTCTGCTTCGAATTTCTTAACCGCCAGTTCGGTAACTCGTGTGGCAATCTTTTGCAGTTTGACTAGCTCAAGCGCATCGGCCTGTAGCTTCAGGTTTCGTTCCACCAGCATTTTTTCTTGGTCCAGCGCCAGTAATTCATAATACAGGTTTGCAATTTCTGCAACCAAATTTGTCACCATGAAGTTTTTGCCTTCAATGCTAGCCAGGTATTCGAGTTGTGCACCCTTTGCTGCATTGTGTAGTTTACTCCAAATATCGATTTCCCAATTAGCAAATAGCGTGGCTCCGGCATCGGGCATAGGGTCTGGGTTCTCCCTTCCTTCGCGAATGTCCACCTGCCGTTCCGTTGCGCCCAATGTCGTGTATTCACTTCGTTTTTCTACGCCACCGCCAGCTCTAACGCCAACGAAAGGGAGGTATTCCCCCTTTCGTGCCCTGATCTCGTTGCTGGACATGTTAATTTCCTGCAACATGATATTTAATTCTTGGTTGTGACTCAGGGCGGAGTCAATCAAGTTGCGCAAGTGAGGGTCTGTGAAATAGTTTTCCCAATCCACCTTTGCACTATTGATACTGTCCGTCCGTTCGTTGTAGACCGTCGGCAGCTCAGCAGTCGAGGCCGTTTTCTCTGTAATCTTCGGCACGCCACAACCGACAAATACCATGCATACACTAGCAAAGAATATATAATTGATATTTTTTTTCTTCATCATTAGTTTTGTATTTCTTCCAATAAAGGGTTTTCAATTTCTTCGAGTAATGGTTGGTCACTCTCGTGTTTAATGAGCTTGCGCTTGCCAGCGATACTTCCAAAAATAAAGTAGAGGCCAGGTACGATAATGACGCCAAATACGGTTCCTAGCAACATTCCTCCGGCTGCAGCAGCGCCAATGGTTCGGTTACCAATGGCGCCGGGGCCATGCGCAAAAATCATCGGAATCATCCCGGCGATAAATGCAAAAGAAGTCATCAAAATCGGGCGGAAACGTACGCGCGCGCCTTCAATGGCGGCTTTATAGATCGTCATCCCCTCGGCGTGCTTCTGCATGGCAAATTCCACGATCAATACGGCATTTTTCCCTAGCAGGCCGACAAGCATTACCAAGCCTACCTGTGCGTAGATATCGTTTGCTAAGCCTAATATTTTCAATAGTAGAAAGGTGCCGAAAATTCCGGCAGGCAATGAAAGAATAACAGACAGCGGTAATATAAAGCTTTCGTACTGCGCGGCGAGAACTAAGTAAACAAAACCTAAAACGATCAAGAATATATAGATAGCCTCATTTCCTCGAGCGGTTTCATCTTTTGTCAAACCTTCCCAACCGATATCGTAGCCACGCGGCAGCGTTTGTTTAGCCACTTCCTGAATGGCTTTTATAGCTTCGCCGGTGCTGTAACCCTGTGCAGGTTCACCTTTGATTGCCGATGAAGGATACATATTGTACCGTGTGATTTCGTTTAGGCCGTGGGTTTTTGTCATCTTCATGAAGGAGGAGTAGGGAACCATCTCGTCTTTGTTGTTTTTGACGTAAAGTTTCATCACATCTTCCGGTAGCGCTCTGGATTCCGGCGAACCCTGCACATAGACCTTATAAAAGGTGCCAAATCGGATGAACCCTTGCTCATATGTACTACCGATTAGTATGGACAGGTTGTTCATTGCATTTTCTATGTTTACCCCTTTTTGCATAGCCGCCTCATTGTCAATTTCCAACTCATACTGCGGATAATTTGCGCTGAAGAAGGTAAATAGCCCGGTTAGCTCCTTCCGTTTTTCAAGTGCTGCCATAAACTCATCGTTCACTTTTTCCAGCTCCTTGTAGTCATCAGAATTTGTTTTGTCCAGCAAGCGGAGAGAAAATCCACCTGCAGCGCCATAGCCCGGCACGGCCGGTGGACCGAAAAATTCAATAGTTGCGCCGGAAATTTCTTTCGCCTTCACTTCCAGCTCTTCGATAATTTCAGGTACACTTTCTGTTCTTTCCGACCAATCTTTTAATTCGATCAAACAGGTTCCGGCATTGGAGCCACGACCTTCGGTCAATACCTCGTAGCCTGCGAGTGCGGTTACCGAAGCTACGCCATCGATGTGTTCCGTGATTTTCTGAAGCTGCCGGGCTACGTCATTTGTGCGTTCCAAAGTGGATCCTGGCGGCGTTTGCACAATGGCGTAGATCATCCCCTGATCTTCGTTGGGAATGAAACCGCTAGGCAAAGTGCCCGAGATCCCAAATATTCCGACAGAGAATGCGGCAAGAATGATAAACGTCAGCAATCTTCTGTTTACGATTTTCTTTAAGAATAGCGCATAGCGGAGGTTTAGCCGATCGAAGCGTTTGTTAAACCCGTCAATGAATTTATCGACCGGGGTTTTCTTTTTTGCTTTGCCATGGTTGTTTTTCAGGATCATTGCGCAGAGCACCGGTGTTAAAGTTAGTGCGACGAAGCCTGAAATAACGATGGAGCAGGCCATGGTGATTGCGAATTGCCGAAAGAAAACGCCTACTGGACCTGCCATAAAGGCAACCGGGATAAATACGGCAGTCATCAATAAAGTAATGGCGATCACAGCACCGCTAATTTCGCGAATTACTTCAATAACAGCTTGATAGGGTGGAAGGTGCTTTTCATGCATCTTGGCGTGCACAGCTTCTACAACCACAATGGCGTCATCGACAACTACCCCAATAGCCAAAACTAATGCGAAAAGTGTTATCAGGTTAATGGTAAGCCCGAAAAGCTGCATGAACGTGAACGCCCCAATGAGTGATACCGGAACGGCAATCGTTGGAATCAAGGTGGAACGCCAATCGCCCAGGAATAGGAATACGACTAGTGCAACCAAGATAAAAGCCTCGACGAGGGTATGTACTACCTTATCGATGGAAGCGTTTAAGAAATTAGATACGTCGTAGGTAATTTTGTAGTCCATACCCGGCGGGAAAGAAGCAGCTTTTATTTCTTCCAGCTTGCTTTTTACCTCGTTAATCACCTCGTTTGCATTACTTCCATAGTTTTGCTTCAGTGTGATAGATGCCGAAGGAAGCCCATCAAGATTGGAGTAGATATCGTAAAACTCACTACCGAGTTCTACCGTTCCAATGTCTTTGAGTTTGAGGTTTTCGCCTTCAGAATTGGCGCGAATAATGATATTCTCGTACTGTTCGATTTTATTGTACCGCCCCTTGTACGTTAACACATACTCCAGCGATTGAGAGCGTTTTCCTGTACTTTGCCCGATGCGTCCGGGGGTTCCAATGATACTTTGCTGGCTCATTGCTTCCATCACCTCATCGGTAGATACATTATAGGCTCGCATACGTTCGGGATTAAGCCACACCCGCATCGCGTAAATGCGGCTACCCAATATCTTAGCGCTACCGACACCATTCAACCGACTTATTTCCGGGATCACATTTACATTGGCGAAGTTGTATAGGAATTTTTGATCAGCGTTGGGGTCCTTGCTAAACACATTTACATACATCAGCATATTTGGCGATGTATAGCTTACCACCAATCCTTCTCGTTGTACCAGCTCCGGCAAACGGTTGGTAACTTGTTCGATCCGGGTTTTAACATTCACCATCGCTTGGCTAGGATCGGTGCCAAGATTGAAGTACACCATGATTGTTGCTTCACCGGCACTTGTGGCATCGGAAGTCATGTACTTCATGCCTGGCGTTCCGTTGATGGATTTTTCCATCGGAATCAATACGGATTCTGTCAACACGTTGGCACTGGCGCCTGGATAAGCAATATTTACGACCACCACCGGCGGCGCAATATCGGGAAATTGGGAAATAGGGAGCGAGCTGATCGCTAAAATTCCCATAAATATAATGACGATAGAAAGCACAATGGCTAATACCGGTCTTTTAATAAATTTTTCAAACATAATTTAAAAATTTTGATACATAGCGATGTCTTGCTATTCGCTAGGCAATACAAGGCTGGATAAGATGTGCCGTGGCTCCTTGTAATCAAAGTTGATCTTGTCGCCGTTTTGTACTTTCCGAATTCCTTCAAGTAGAATTCTTTCATCACCTCTTAGACCTTTGTCTACGATGTATAAGTCTGGTAGTTCAGCTCTGATCGTAATCGGTGTTAGTCGCACTTTCCCTTCTTTGTCTATTACATACACGTATTTTTTATCCATAATTTCGAAGCTCGCCTTCTGTGGAATTAGGATAGCATGTTGCATTGGAATCGACATCAAAATGGTTCCTGTTTGACCATTACGCAGTAGACTTTCCTTATTGGGGAAGGTAGCCCTAAAAGCAATATTGCCGGTTTCGTTATTAAAATCCGCTTCGATGGCTTCCACTTTTCCATTTTGGTTGTACACATCTTGGTTGGCGAGCATCAGTCGAACCTGATCGAGGTTTTGCTCACTCTTGTGCGCTTTATAGTTTAAGTATTCGGCTTCCGGTACATTGAAATATACCCACATGGTGCTATTATCCGATAGATTGGTAAGCAGGTCACCCTCGTCAACCAAGCTTCCCAGTTTCATATCAAGATGATCAATAATGCCGTCATAGGGCGCAGTGATCTTGGTGAATCCGAGATGAACGGAGGCAAGCTCCATTTCAGCTTGTGCTCTCTTAAGTTTAGCTTTCGCCATCGCGAGCTCGTTTGGAGCAACCACATTTTTATCAGCCAGCGTTTGTATGTTTTGTAATTCTATGTTTGTTGCTTCGGTCTCAGCCTGCGCCTTTAGGTATTCGGCGTTGTAAATTTTAGGCATGATCTGGAACATCAGTTGTCCCTTATGTACGAACTGGCCTTCGTCAACCAATACTTTCTCTAGGTAGCCACGCTCTTGCGATCGGACCTCGATATGCCGGATGGATCTTACTTGACTAACGTATTGCTTGACGATAGTAGTGTCTGTTATCAAAGGGGAGGAAACAAGAAAACGAGCGTCTTCTTCTTTTTCGTTCTCATGGCTGTGGCAGCTCGCAAGTGCAAATAGTGCAGCGCAGCCCATAAGCATGATGTTTTTTTTCATACTAATTTTGGTACTTGTAAATAAAAGATATGTGTTGGTTTAGACAATGGCTGTTTTAGCCATTGCATGCGCGTACTATACGTTTCTAAACGTACATACAGTGTGCATCAAAGTGTTGGGGTATGCTAAATTCGGAAGTGTTGGAGGAAAACGATTCGTTCGCTATCGTAGCAAGTGATTAATAGCCCTGTATCTAGCGGAAAGGACTTGCTATTGTAGAGTAAGGAAAAAAGACTGAAGGTAATATTTTTGTACAACAGATCTGCCAAGATCGGATGGGAATGTTCAGCATTGTTAGTTGATGGTTTGGCATCACTTTCCTCAGGTTTCTCAATTGCTCGATCGTCGGCGCGCTGTTGCAGTTCCTTTGTCTTTTCCCAATGAAGGTCGACGCTGCTTTTCGCAGCATGGTTTCCAAGGTTTACGTGACATATAGCGGTAGAACGACTAAATTGTTGGTTTTTGATCATGCCCGTACATAACGACCATACACCGCCAACAACAAGAATCAACAACGATAAGACTGATATGAATTGAACTATCCGCTTGTACATTTGTCAGCAAAAATAAATAAAAGCTTGAAATACCAATGTTAAATTTTTGTAACATCGCTTTTATATTCATATTTCCTACCTATCGGAAGGTATTCCTGATTACTTATAGTCTTCAGCCTTCCGCTCTTAAGTGCATGCTATCGGTTAGGAATAAATACATCCTAGCAAAAGCAATTATCAACTATCCATATTTTATAAGGCAATTGGTACATCCTTTTCCCGATTTTTTTGACGATCATAAAAGGCGTTGTCTCCATTGGTTGAAAATATATTTCACTTAATGCAAACGATTGCGTGAAATTTTTTATTTGTATGATATATATAATTTCATATATTGTGTATGTTTTTAATGGCGCGTGCGATATGGCTTAATTTCCCTGTTGATAGGTGAAATATCGCAATAACGCAGGTACAGGACAAACAGATTCGTTGTGTTGTTTAAAAGGTACTCATGAATCCTATATATGTGATGATTGAGTACCTTAACAAAAAGAAATTGATGTCGAGTTTTGCGATCGTCGATCGTATGCAAAACTTGGTTGATTTGACTTCTTCTTTGGGGTCGGGCGGCTTCTGGTGCATGGGACAGAGCCGCCTTTTTTATGCAAGCGGTTGTTTTAAACGCTATACATTAACTGCTGTGTTCGCAATACGTCAATGCGCGGAGATTTGGTAGAAGTCTTTGTCTTACCTTATACTAACCTCGGCCTGAAGATTTATTAGCTTATTTACTGCAATCTTGCTCTTGGACTGTCAAAAATTCAAGCACATTTTCCCGTACCTCCAGGGAGAGTGGGTTTTTTAGCGGTAAAATCAACTCGTCATCCAAGTGCATATGTGTGCTTGCGCAATCAATAACTAGCTCTTTCGCTTCAAATGAATTATAAGCAAATGTAGCGTCCTCATCTCCATCGATAAGCTTTTGTAAGTAGTCTGCGAAGTCTTGCCTTTGGCTCTCATCTACATAAACGACATCAAAAACGCCGTCGGCCGTAGAAGCTTCTGGTGCTAGTATGAGATTTGGGCCAATGGATTGAATATTCATCACTTCCAGTAATAGACATTTGCCTTCGAAAGTCTTTCCATCTGCTTTTAGCGAGTAGCGGTGCGCTTTGGCCTCTAGAACGAGCGAATGTAAGACCTGAAGAGCCAACTGGAGCTCATCTTTTGCCGTCTTAGCTTTGCTTTTATCAACAGCGTCCATCTCTTGCATAAGGTTGGGGAACAAGCCGTAGCCAGCACTTTCCATAAAGAAATCGGTAGTATCCGCATTCTTTATGACCCCAAGGTCAAAACGCTGTTTTCTGCTTTTTTTCCAATTTTGTATATGTTCATGCTGTTCGAGATCTCTATCGATACATAACGTTTTGGACATATTATTTGCGGTACCCATCGGTAGAATGGCAATCGGTATTTTCTTCTCCAGCGCGTTACGTTGCACCAACTCTTTAACAACACGCCGAATGGTTCCGTCGCCACCAGCCACGACCACAAAATCAGCTTGATCGAGTTGCTCTTTCCAACTATCGTCGTCCTTCACAGAGAAATAAACGCAGCCGAAGCCCTCTTTTTCAATAGCCTTGACGAGTTCGGACTTTACATGGTCCTCATCTCCTGCGCCGGGGTTGTGTAATAGAATTGCCTGTTTCATAGATTTTATTTTAGGTTGAACATTTGCAGATGCTCATTTGTTGTTAAAATGTAGAAATTATAAAAAAAACAGTTATGAGGATTTTAGTGACAAATGACGATGGTATATATAGCCCAGGTATTGCAGCATTGGCTAAAATAGCGAAAAAATTTGGCGAAGTGCGGGTTGTTGCTCCTGATGTGGAGCAATCATCCATGGGGCATGCTGTGACGCATTCGCGCCCATTGGGATACAAAAAATCGCCAATTGAATTTCCTGATATCGAGGCACACCGGGTGAATGGTACTCCGGCCGACTGTGTCGCCATGGGGACCCACCTCTGGAGCGATGTAGATGTTGTATTATCAGGTATTAATATGGGGCCAAATCTAGGAAATTCGATGTGGCATTCCGGCACATTAGCTGCAGCCAAACAGGCTGTTCTTTTTGGGATTAAGGGTATTGCGCTAAGTACGCCGGTGGGGAGTACAGAGCCCGACTTCGATATTCTAGAGCCGTTTGTAGAACGTACTTTGGAAAGATTGTTAAGGGATACGGAATTAGCGCTTTATAACGTCAACTTTCCGCCGAATCCAAAGGATATTGTATGGACGCGTCAATCCGTGCGACTGTATGATGGAAAAATTGTGCCTGGCACAGATCCTATGGGTAGAAAACACTATTGGTTTACGGTTACTCCATTGGAGCCAGCAGATGAGGGAACAGATAGATGGGCTGTTGAAAATGACTTGGTATCAATCACGCCTTTACGTTTAGATCTTACCGATGAAGCAGCCTTATCCGAAAAGTTGTCTGTCTGAAAAGTTTCATTATGCTAAAGGATGGAAAAAAAATGGATCCTTCAGTTTTTAATCTCACTATCGGGTTTCAATAGAGGTCGGGTTATGCAGCTACTTCTATAGCAATATAAATACCCTCGTTTCATCACAATATGATACGCTTAATGTGAACTAACAGAAGGGTAGGATTCGACCAAAGATAGCCAAAACCTGTTTGTTAAATCAATAGCAAGCCCACTGGGGCAGTGATGCCCCGGTGCGTAGTGTTTCCATTTCACTCAACAAGCTGCTATAAAGCAGGTGAAGAAGCTATGAAATCCGAAATTGCAAGGTATTGCAAAAGCAGTACTATGGCATCTTTGGATCCAAATAGCTCGGCAGCACTTCGTAGTCTATTCCTGATGCCGCAGCAAGTCTCTCTGCAACCTTGTAAGCTTCTTCTTCGTCGCTAAACACAAACATGTCATTGCTGTTTCTCGGTTTAACAATGTAGCAAATTTCTTTTCCTATTATTCGCATTTCGTCGTTATTCTTCATGTTTTGGTCTGGAAAATGTAAAACGTAGTTGCCCGCACCATTCAAATGACTCCCTACAACTTTTTGTAGAGAGTCTTTGCTTATGAATTATGCGCCCCTGGGGAGGGCAACTCAATTAATCAAACCTACAAATTATTTAAATCAATATCATAATAAAAATTAAAATAAATTATTAAATTCAATTTTATTTGATTTTATGATCATGCGCAATTATAGTTATCTTTCTGTTACGTTGTTTAAGTGTCGCTATTTGAGTGTGCACATGTGTTTTCCAATAGACTTTTGTTCATCGAGGTAATTGAAATTATTTACTGGAGTTCTATCGCTAGAATATTGTATTAACTTTTTTAATATTAGGGTCAGGGTGCACTACTCATGATAATTTTAAGTCACTGTTATCGCGGTCCATTTGTGCACTGTATAGTTTAGATCTAACGCCATCCAAGTGATGGAGCGACATGTTTCAAAATAGCCGACAGGATATGGATATTGTAATCAACACCTAAAGTGTTAGGAATCGTAAGCAATAAGGTGTCGGCTTCACGTATTGCTTCATCTTCTGCGAGTTCCTTGATTAATTTATCCGGCTCGGCCGCATAGCTTTTTCCGAAGATTGCACGCTTATCGGCTTCAATCATGCCCACCTTATCGACGCTACCAGCCTGTTGTCCAAAATAATGCCGATCTTGATCACTTATAAGCGCAAAGATCGATCTGCTTACGGAAACCCGAGGCTCACGGTCATGCCCTGCATTTTTCCATGCTTGTTTGTATAGGCGTATCTGCTGCGCTTGTTGAATATGGAAAGGCTCGCCAGTTTCGTCATACTTCAATGTGGAGCTCTGTAAATGCATTCCATGTTCAGCGGCCCATACTGCTGTCGCATTAGAGGCGGCGCCCCACCAAACTCTTTCACGAAGACCCGCGGAATAGGGCTCTAGCCGTAACAAGCCGGGCGGGTTCGGAAACATAGGATACGGGTTGGGAGCTGCAAAACCAACGCCGTCCAACTTCTCGAGAAATTGCAGCGCTTTTCTCCGCCCCATGTCTGCATCTGTCTCACTTTTCGCGAGGTCTTCATTAAAATAGCGCCAGCCATCGATAACCTGCTCTGGAGAACCCCTGCTGATACCCAATTGTAAACGTCCGCCGGAAATAAGATCCGCTGCGCCGGCGTCTTCAACCATATAGTAGGGATTTTCATAGCGCATGTCGATGACGCCGGTTCCTATTTCTATTTTACTTGTCTTAGCACCGATCGCGGATAATAAAGGAAATGGCGATGCTAATTGTTGTGCAAAATGATGCACGCGAAAGTATGCTCCATCGACGCCGAGCTCTTCCGCTGCTACAGCCAAATCTATAGATTGTAGAAGGGTATCACTCGCTGTACGCGTTTGATAGGAGGGGTGATTAGCCCAATGTCCGAAAGATAAAAAACCTATTTTTTTCATAACGCAAAATGCTTTTATTGAGTAACCAAATGTAATAATCTTACTTACGTTCCATTCGTCTGGATTGTATTTTTGATGTCAGTAATTTCAAATCGTCGATTTTTTATAGGCTTTTATAATCGAGTGCATTTGATCAGTTGGTTTGTTACAGTTTGAATCCCTACATAAGTTTAACTTTTCGGATGATTTAACATTGTTAAAAGCGATATATGTAGGAAACTGATCGAGTGGTTATGAGAAATGTCATAAGTAACCGAATTCAGGTTTTAACATTTTTTTGCAAACGTTCCGCGCCGCTGAACGTTCAATATATATAACAAAAAAAGGAGAATATTATGAGTGAATTAACATGGAAAGGCCGTTGGAACGAAATTAAAGGTAAGGTTAAACAGCAGTATGCCGATCTTACTGATGACGATTTGCTATATGCCGAAGGCCAAGAAGACGAATTAGTAGGTAAGCTTCAGAAGAAGACAGGAAAAACTGCTGATGAAGTGAACAGTTGGCTAAACGATTTGTAGGGATAGTGTTAGTGTGGTTTAGTTTGATATGCGGATGATGCGCGGCATCATCCGCATACTTTTTTTAATTTAATGCCGCATACTCCGAAGTGGAGCGAACGTGAATTTTTGCTGCGCAATAAAGCTATAGGTTGTAACTGCGATTGTCGACAAAATTTGAGAAGGAGTAGGGTACCATCCCAGGCGTTCCACAAATACTTTTAAAAGTATATAGTTTATTATTACAGAGCCGATATTAGCAAGTAAATATTTCATGAGTTTTACCCTTACCGAATTATCGTTATCCGCTCTTGGAAAGACGAGGTAATAATTTGTAAAAAAGCCACAAAAAAAAGTGAATGAAAAAGATAGCATCAGCGCAAAGACGTGTGGACTGACCGTCAGCAGATCCCCAATGTAAACATTTGATTTCTTTAGCAAAAAATTATAGATAAGAAAGTACAGAACCCAGCCGCATCCTACGTTTAGTGAACCGAAGAGGAGGTATTTGAATTTTTCAAAATCCAAAAATTTAATATCGATTATATTTTTGCAAAACTTATATATTTTCCATAGGTAGGCATTCGCCATTCTCAAACTATCCGTCATTTACCTAAGTTAGGGTATCGCATTTAAAATTGAAAAATTTGTTGAAATGGCTATGATTAATTTGAAGGCAAGGTGCTAAAAAATTTTTTACTAAAATAATTAGCTTTTACCTTCTTTTTTCCCTATATTTGGTCTAATAACCATTTATAATTGAATTATATGAGCTCAACGAAACGATCCGGTCGTCGTGTAGATGATCCGCTATGGAAGTCTGTTATCGAGAATACCTTCGCACATTTTCTGACCTTTATGTTTCCAGCCGCTGCGCAACTTTTCGACTTGGAACGCGGCTTCGAATATCTGGATAAGGAGTTTGAAAGCCTTTTTCCACCAGAACCTAATAACCGGGGTATACGCTATGTTGACAAGTTGGTTAAAGTCTATTTGCTAGACGGCAGCGAGAAATATGTACTTTGCCATATTGAGGTGCAATCCAGTAAGGGCAAAGGAGATCTTCCTGCACGCATGTTTCAGTATTTCTATCGGATTACTGATAAATACAAGGTTCCGGTCACAGCAATTGCCATCTTGGCGGATAATCATCATGCCTACCGTCCGAGTGTGTATGTGCAGGAATTTATGGGTACTCGTTTGCACTACACATTTAATAGTTACAAAATTTTGGATCAGGACGGGACTGCACTTCGTGCTAATAAGAATCCCTTTGCCGTAGTAGTTCTTACTGCATTGCAAGCTATTTTGCAGCGAGATGTGAGCGATGAGCAGCTGATGACGATCAAGCATGATCTCTACGATGAGATGGTCAATCGAGAGATGGATAAGCTTAGCCGTCAGGGTATTTATGATTTTCTGTCACGGTATGTAAGTTTTCAAGATACAACATTATTCACTATCTTTGAACAAGAGATAGCAACCAAATTAGGAAGGAGCACCACTATGGGAACGAGAGAATATCTATTGGATAAAGCAACAAAAGAAGGCAGACGCCAAGAACGTGCCAAAGCAGAAGCAGAAAAGTTAGCGGACAAACAAGAGTTTGCAAGGAAGATGCTGCAAAACGGTTTTGATATAGCGCTTATCTCGGACATCATCGGTCTCTCGGTTTCTGAAATTGAAAAACTTAAAGTGTAACAAGCTCGAAAAGGTAAGTAAGACTGTGTAACTGCAAATGGGTCTCTATTTTATGCTTGGTTGAAGATAATGTTAACAACAGCGTGGACAATAGACTAACATCTTAGTCATGCAAATTCCTTTTTTTAAGATAATCAATAAGATAAGCCGGCCGATCTGTTTGAATAATAGTGGCACCCAACGTATCGATTAGATAGCCGTAGGCTTTATCAGGACTTTCCAAAGCCATATCGTCATCATGCCCGCCACTAAGCGTATCCCACAGGGTGTTATACCAGATCAAACTTTTATTGTTAAATACACTTCTCAATATACTACACGCTGTATTCACGCAATCAGCGCGGAGTCGTAGGTTCTCGGCATTGGTAGCAAATGTAGCTAAAGAATATTACCACAGTATTAATTTACGAGGAACAGCAAAAAAAAACCTGTCGCACACGCGACAGGTTTTTTCTATGTGATGATGAACCAAGGTTTACTTTTTCTCTTGGTTGCGGCGAATGATATTCAAAGCGCCACCAGCTTTGAACCATTCGATTTGTTGTGCATTGTAGGTATGGTTCGCTTCGATTTCATCCTGCGAGCCATCTGCATGGTGAAGGACCAAGTTCAGTGATTTTCCCGGTGCAAACTCGGTTAAGCCAATGATATCGATTGTATCGTCCTCTTGGATCTTATCGTAATCATCTTTATTTGCAAATGTCAAACCTAACATACCTTGTTTCTTCAGGTTTGTTTCGTGGATACGTGCAAAGGATTTTACAAGTACAGCTCGTACACCTAAGTGACGGGGTTCCATGGCTGCGTGTTCTCTTGAAGAACCCTCGCCATAATTTTCATCACCCACGACAATGGAGCCGATACCTTCTGCCTTGTAGGCACGTTGTGTAGCTGGTACCGCAGCATATTCTCCGGTAAGTTGATTTTTAACCGAATCTGTCTGATCGTTGAAATAATTAACAGCACCAATCAGCATGTTGTTGGAGATGTTGTCCAAGTGACCACGATATTTCAACCATGGGCCAGCCATCGATATGTGGTCTGTTGTACATTTACCTTTGGCTTTAATTAATAATTTCAAACCTTTTAAATCCGTACCTTCCCACGCTTCAAAAGGCTCTAGCAATTGTAAACGATCAGAAGAAGGAGATACGTCTACCTGCACGTTTGAACCATCTTCCGCTGGCGACTGATAGCCTGCATCTTCCACATCAAACCCTTTCGACGGTAGCTCATCACCGGTAGGCGGATCCAACTTCACCTGTTGACCATCGCGATTTGTTAACGTATCTGTAACCGGATTGAATCCAAGATCACCTGATATAGCGATCGCAGCTACCATTTCTGGCGAGGTTACGAAGGCAAAAGTATTTGGATTACCATCTGCGCGTTTCGCAAAGTTACGATTGAAAGAATGTACAATCGTGTTTTTCTCTTGCTTATCAGCACCTGCACGATCCCACATACCGATACATGGTCCACATGCATTCGTAAAGATTGTTGCGTTCAAATCTTCGAAAGTTTTTAATAAACCGTCTCGATCTGCCGTGTAGCGCACCTGCTCCGAGCCGGGGTTGATACCAAACTCTGCTTTCGTGATTAACCCTTTATCAATCGCCTGTTGTGCGATGGAAGCCGCGCGCGACAAATCCTCATAAGAAGAGTTGGTACACGATCCGATTAAGCCCCATTCCACTTTAGTAGGCCATCCGTTCTTATCAGCCTCTTCGCGCATCCGGGATACCGGCGTGTATAAGTCTGGCGTGAAAGGGCCATTTAAAGACGGTTCTAGTTCGGAAAGGTTAATTTCGATCAGTTGATCGAAATATTGTTCTGGATCCGCATAAACCTCTGGATCGGCAGTCAAATGTGCTTTGATAGCATTCGCCGCATCGGCTACTTCAGCACGATCCGTAGAGCGCAGGTAACGCTCCATTGATTCGTCATACCCAAAAGTGGACGTTGTTGCACCAATCTCAGCGCCCATATTACAGATCGTACCTTTACCTGTACAAGATAAAGACTCTGCACCTTCACCGAAATATTCGACAATAGCGCCTGTTCCACCTTTTACCGTAAGGATGCCAGCTACTTTCAGGATAACGTCTTTCGGAGCAGACCAACCACTCAACTTACCGGTTAGTTTAACACCAATTAATTTAGGGAACTTCAGCTCCCAGGGTAAACCTGCCATAACGTCACAGGCATCTGCACCACCTACACCGATAGCAACCATACCTAAACCGCCCGCATTCACCGTGTGTGAGTCTGTACCTATCATCATTCCGCCCGGAAAAGCATAATTTTCCAACACTACTTGATGGATAATACCTGCGCCGGGCTTCCAGAAGCCTATGCCATATTTATTCGAAACAGATGATAAGAAATTGAAAACCTCCGAGCTTTCATTTTTAGCGCGTGTCAAATCTTCCTCAGCCCCATCTCTCGCCTGGATAAGGTGATCACAGTGAACTGTCGAAGGGACGGCTACCTTGGGTCGACCAGCTTGCATAAACTGCAATAAAGCCATTTGGGCAGTTGCATCTTGCATAGCTACGCGGTCTGGCGCGAAATCCACGTAAGAACTTCCGCGTTCGTAAGCCTCCGTTGCATTTCCATGCCACAAATGGGCATATAAAATTTTCTCTGAAAGGGTTAAAGGTTTATTTACGACCTGACGTGCAGCGTTGATGCGCTCTTCGTACTGGCTATAAACCTTTTTGATCATCTCTATATCAAATGCCATATCGCTTAAATTTTATTATCAATTCTCAATTTTGTGTGTTGCTAGAATATAACAACTATCCTACCAAGTCTTTCACTGGAGGCGCAAACTTTGTCAAATTAATGCCTTTTACCGCATTTTTATATTCCTCTACATTTGGGATGCGTCCTAATATGGCAGAAAGTACGACTACAGGTGTCGATGCTAGTAGTGATTCGCCTTTTTTGCGTTCCGAATCTTCAACCACACGTCCTTGGAAAAGGCGTGTAGATGTCGCTAATACAGTATCTCCTTTGGCAGCTTTTTCCTGGTTTCCCATGCATAAATTACATCCCGGACGTTCCAAATACATGATGTTCTCGTATTCGGTGCGTGCGTTACCTTTAGGAAGTAGATCACTAAATTCGAAGCCGGAATAGCGTTGGAGTATTTCCCAATCACCTTCAGCAGTCAATTCGTCAATTATGTTATATGTTGGCGCTGCAACGACCAATGGCGCATGAAATGCGACATGACCTTGTTGCTCTTCCAAATTTTTCAGCATTTGCGAAACGATCTTTAAATCACCTTTGTGAACCATACACGATCCTACAAAGCCAAGATCTACCTTCTTTTCTCCGCCGTAGTAAGAAAGAGCGCGAATAGTATCATGCGTGTACCGTTTGGATACGTCATCGTTGTTAACGTCCGGATCAGCAATCATTGGTTCTGCTATTTCGTCAAGATCAATAACCACTTCGGCGTAGTATTTAGCGTTTTCATCCGGCATCAACGCTGGCTTCTCGCCTGAGCGAATTTCTGCAATACGTTTATCAGCTTTATTGATCAAACCTTGGAGCACATGACGTTCGTTATCCATGCCCTTATCAATCATGATCTGGATTCTTCCCTTAGCAATTTCTAATGATTCAATTAAAGTATCATCAAGCGATATACAGATCGAAGCTTTCGCTTTCATTTCGGCTGTCCAGTCGGTGAATGTAAAGGCTTGGTCTGCCGGAAGAGTACCAATATGTACCTCAATAATTCTTCCCTGAAACACATTTTCGCCGGCAAACTGTTTAAGCATCTGTGATTGCGTAGCATGCACCACGTCGCGGAAGTCCATGTACTCTTTCATTTCTCCTTTGAACGTAACCTTTACAGATTCCGGGATAGGCATAGAGGCTTCTCCTGTGGCAAGCGCTAATGCAACCGTTCCAGAATCGGCACCGAAAGCGACACCTTTAGACATACGCGTATGTGAATCACCACCGATAATGATGGCCCATTCGTCAATAGTAATATCGTTAAGCACTTTGTGAATAACATCTGTCATGGAGTGGTATTCTCCTTTAGGATCGCGCGCGGTAATCAGTCCAAATTCGTTCATGAATTTCATCAACTTCGGAATGTTTGCTTGCGCCTTTTTATCCCATACAGAGGCGGTATGGCATCCTGACTGGTATGCTCCATCAACAATAGGGGAAATGACAGTTGCAGCCATCGATTCCAGTTCTTGCGCGGTCATCAATCCCGTAGTATCCTGAGATCCTACAATATTGACTTCAACACGAACGTCAGAACCAGCGTGCAGTACTTTTCCCGGAGTCGTTCCTACTGCATTTCTGTTGAAGATTTTTTCCACCGCAGTAAGGCCTTGTCCATCTACCGAGATTTCTTTTGAAGGCGCAAATACAGGGGTTGGATCGACACCTAAAATTTTAGCTGCTACTGTTTGTATCTTTTTGCCGAATACAATAGCATAGGAACCTCCCGCACGGATAAACTCCATCTTCTGCGGAGTAAAGGCTTTTGAAACGTCAATGAGTTCCTGATCGCCTTTATATAATTTTTTTGTTTTAGTATTAATGGTTAAAACGGTGCCCGTTGCCACGGAATACGCTTCTTGCAGAATAGGCTCGCCTTTTTCGTTGCGCAATACGTTGCCTTCGGCGTCTGTCTTTTTAACCCAGTTTTTTAGATCGATACCGATACCACCGGTTACGTCGACCGTAGTTAAAAAGATCGGGGAGATACCGTTTGTACCACCTACGATAGGAGCGATGTTGACGAACGGTACATAAGGGCTAGCTTGTTTACCTGTCCAAAGCGCCACATTGTTTACGCCTGACATGCGGGATGAACCAACACCCATGGTGCCTTTCTCCGCGATTAGCATGACGCTAGCATCTGGATGTTGTGCTTGTAAAGCTTTTATTTGATCCTGCGCTACCGGCGTGATCATGCATTTACCGTGCAGCTCACGGTCAGAACGCGAGTGTGCTTGGTTACCTGGTGAAAGTAAGTCTGTGGAAATATCGCCCTCACCGGCAATAAAGGTAACGACCTTGATCTCCTCAGCTACTTCCGGTAGCTGTGTAAAGAACTCTGCCTTTGCATAACTTTCTAATATCTCTTTGGCCGTGCTATTGCCCTGCTCAAACGCTTCCTTTAAACGCGCAATATCCGCATCGTATAAGAATACCTGAGTTTTTAAAACTTCAGCTGCCGCTTGGGCAATCTCCGCATCGGCACCCAAAGCCAAATCAAGCAATACTTCAATGGATGGTCCGCCTTTCATATGCGAAAGTAATTCGAAAGCATATGCCGGCGATATCTCTTCCAGCACCGTTTCGCCAATGGCGATCTCTTTCAGGAATTTCGCTTTTACACCTGCCGCACTGGTGGTGCCAGGTAGCGTATTGTAAATAAAAAAGTGAAGTGCGTCTTTTCTGTTTGGGTTTGCGGTATCTTTAATCAGTGTGATAATCTCACTTAGTAAATCAGCGCCGTCAATTGGTTTAGGATGAAGGTTCTGTTGTTTTCTTTCATCAATTTCTTGTAGATAGTCGTTATAAATACTCATTTTCTTAGAAGTAATTTCGAGGATTGTGGGCAGCGTCATTCAATTAACTGCTGCTATCGTCAATCTGTCGCGAAGGTTTTGCCGACTTAGCATCGCTCAAGGTTTCGTCTGAATAGGACCCCGCGCGCAATGTTCATTGTTATAACATAACCGGTTACGCGATTTTTTGAATCACGACAAAAATACAAAAAAGAATAGGCTTTATGTAGATTAGCTCCAAGCGAAACGTTAATTTGGAATAAATCCAAACAATCGTATGACATCTTTCGTGTAAAGCAACAAAAGATTTGTTGCGGCATGAAAAAGCGGCCTTTTAGCCGCTTTCATTTAGCTTATGTTTAAATGTGTTTTAGCGGCATCTTATCTTGTCTAGGAAGACCATGTATGCCGCCGTGAGCTCTTATACGGATTTGATGCCAGCTTCAACCTGTTTCAGGTTCCGAACCGCCGCAGTAGGATCGACGGCACCAAACACGCTGCTACCTGCTACCAATACATCTGCCCCTGCTTCGAGTAACGCTGCTGCATTTCCTATACCTACTCCACCATCAATTTCGATCAACAATTCTGGATTCACAGTTGCTGCCATTTCGCGTAAATCCTTGATTTTTGTATAGGTGTTAGCAATGAACTTTTGTCCTCCGAAACCTGGATTCACTGACATCAGGCATACCAAATCTAGAACTTCAAGAATATCTTTTAGCAGGCTAACGGGCGTGTGCGGATTCAAGGCAACCCCTGCTTTACAACCTAATTCTTTAATCGCTGAAAGCGTTCTGTGTAAATGTGTGCAGGCTTCGAAATGCACCGTGATGACACTAGCGCCCGCATCTTTACAAGTCTGCAGATAACGGTCAGGATCTACAATCATCAAATGTACATCCAACGGTTTTTGCGCATGCTTAGCAATAGCCTGCATCACTGGAAACCCGAAAGAAATATTAGGAACAAATACACCATCCATGATATCGATGTGGAACCAGTCTGCATCGCTGTTGTTCACCATCTGCACATCATCGTAAAGTCTTGCAAAGTCTGCTGCCAACACGGAAGGGGCAATCAAATGTTTTGTTGTAGACATTTTTCTTTTTTCTGCAAAGATAAGTAAGTGAGCGCGATTTATCTGCGGAATTTCGTAAATTAATCGCCTAAGTGAATACGAACATTAATTGTACCTTTGTTCGATATTGCGGCGTTAACACATAAAAAACGAATACTAAGTGGCTAAACTCAAGATAAATTATAGCGGAGAAAAAACTCAAAACAATTCCTTTGTGGTCAAGTTTTCCTTAGTTGCATTGGCGATTGTGCTGATATGTATTTTTCTGCCCAAACAGCCGCGCTTCCGATACGAATTTCAAAAAGGAAAGGCTTGGAATCACGATAACCTTATTTCCCCTTATAATTTTGCCATACTAAAAACGCAGGAAGAGCTTATCCGGGATAAGGAACAGATCTTAAAAACGGTGCAGCCTATTTACACGCTGAATGCGAGTGCCAGTAAGGAGCAGATTGATCAGTTTAATACCGATATCGCCGAGAAGTGGCAGATAGGTAGTATGGACTCGATGGGGCAGGGTACGCTGGAAACCTATCAGGGTGTGGGAAACGCTCTGCTCAATTACGTGTACAATAGGGGTATTGTATCGCTCAATAACCGCTATCAAAATAAGGGTGAAAATGGCGGTAATGTAGAGAAGACGGAAAGTCAGTATAACTTTACGCTGATACACGAAAATATTGCGCAGCAAAAGAACACAGCGGATATCTTTACTATCGAGACGGCGAACCAATATATTCAGCAGTCAATTGCTAAAAATGGGCGCATAAGTCGGAAAGAATGGCTCGCAGAAATATTAAAAAATTACATCACCCTCAACTATGTTTTTGACGAAAATTTAACCAACAAGGTTGAGCAAAATGCCTTGGCAAATATTTCCAGCACGCGTGGGGTAGTGCAAAAAGGGGAGTTAATTGCAGAAAAGGATAAGATTATAAATAACGAAACGTATCAAAAATTGGAATCGCTGCGCAAGGTCTTTGAAGACGAGGCGCGCATAAGTGGAAACCAAAACTTTGTGGCCTTTGGGCAGTTTGTCATGATATCCATGTGCATCGCCCTATTGATGGTATTTCTTTACTTTTTCAGGTCATCTATATACAATAATAACCGATTGGTCTTTATTGTTATGATTGTAATTGTGTCTATGCTTGGTGTGCTGTCATGGGCGCTCAAGATGAAGATTCCAAGTTTGTATTATATTCCATATTGTAGTGTTCCGATTATCTTTAGGGTACTTTTTGATACCCGGGTTGCTTTGAATATCCACTTACTTATGGTACTTATTGCTGCACTCTTTGTGCCGAATAGTTATGAGTTTGTATTCTTACAATTCATCGCAGGCATGGTAGCTATCTATAGTATCAAGACATTGGTGAAGAGGGAGCAATTCTTGGTTTCCTCCTTAATCATTTTGGCGACCTATATTGTAGCTTATGTAGGGCTTGTTCTCACGCGGAATGGTTCATTTAATAGCATATACTGGGCGGATATCGCACCTTTTATCGTGAGTGTAGGGCTGACGTTGCTTGCCTATCCATTAATCTATGCTTTTGAGCGCCTTTTCGGTATTGTCTCTGACCTTACACTGATGGAGCTGACGAACAGTAATTCGCGTTTGTTGCGTGAACTTTCCTTGAAAGCTCCGGGTACCTTCCAACATTCGCTACAGGTGGCCAACTTGGCCGAAGCCGCGATTTATAAAATTGGGGGCAATCCACTTTTAGTGCGGGCGGGTGCCTTGTATCATGATATAGGCAAAATGCTGAATCCGCTATTTTTTATTGAAAACCAACGCTCTGGGATCAATCCGCATGAAGAGCTCACCCCTGAACAGTCCGCGCAGGTGATTATTTCACACGTGCATAAAGGGGTGGAGATGGGGAAAAAGAATCTCTTGCCTGAAGTGGTGATAGATTTTATCCGAACGCACCACGGAACAACGCGTGTAGACTATTTTTACAATGTATTCGTAAAAAACAATCCCGATAAGCTGGTAGATGAAGGGATTTTTCGCTACCCGGGACCGGTGCCCTTCTCAAAAGAAACAGCGGTACTTATGATGGCGGATTCGGTAGAGGCCGCCTCACGTGCGATGAAAGAGCCTTCGGAAGATTCTATTAATAAATTAGTGGACAAGATTATCGATTATAAAATTACGCAGCGTCAATTTATAAATGCGAACATTACCATGCGCGATATTACGGAGGTTTCTGAAATCTTTAAATCGATGTTGAAAAGCATTTACCATGTGCGTATTGATTACGATGTAAACAAAAAAACGTTGGCGGCAGGGGAGTAGAAAAAAATTGATTTGACAATCAGATCGTTATTTTTTTTTGTTAAAAAATGCCCTTTAATGCTTTGCAGAATAAAATTTTTGCGTTATGTTTGCACAGTCAAAAATAAGGAGAGGTGCCTGAGTGGCCGAAAGGAACAGTTTGCTAAACTGTCGTACTGGAAACGGTACCGCGGGTTCGAATCCCGCCCTCTCCGCAGACTTAGCAAAAGTTCAACGAAAGTTGAACTTTTGTTATTTGAAGGGTAAGCCGCGGGATGAGGACCCGCAGGGTTCGAACTTTTCTCGTTTAGGGCTGAGTTTGGGGCTTGTGGGCCTAAACATATCCCGCCCTCTCCGCAGACTTAACAAAATATTGCCTACATTTAGGTCACTATCTGACGCTATTTTACAAAATTTATGCACCTTTCGATGAACCTAAGACTGCTCTTGTTTATAAGCTTACTTAACCTATTTTATACGCATTCACATGCCCAACAAAAGGCCTCCGTTAAATATGATTATCTTTTGTACTTGCCAAAAGATTATGGTGCGACATTAAAAAAGTATCCGCTTGTCATATACCTTCACGGAGGCTCGCATAAAGGAAAGGATTTGGAAAAACTGAAGGGTTATGGTTTGCCACAGCTGGTTGATCAAGGTGAAGACTTCAACTTTATAATTGCTTCACCGCAATGTCCTGACGACAAATATTGGTCAACGGAAAATTGGTTCGATTCTTTACACATGGATTTAACAGAAAACTATCGGATAGACACCAACAGGTTGTATGTAACCGGAATTAGTATGGGTGGTTATGGAGCCTATACTGTGGCTATGGATTTTCCCGGTAAATTTGCTGCTATACTTGCATTATGTGGAGGCGTCAACGACAGCGATACTTCGAGAATTTGCAGCCTCAAAAATATTCCGATTTGGACATTCCACGGCACCGCTGATGACAAAATTCCGATCCGTGAGACAGAGCGAATTGCTGACCAATTGAAATCGTGCAATGGGAATATGAAGTTTACACGCTTAAAGAACGCAGGACACGGGATAGAATACCTTTATGACGAAAAGCGCAAAATATATCGGTGGATGTTAAAACAGCGCAAATAAAAGCTTACACGGGAATGCAATCACATTTATGCGCGCCAACAAAACTCGAAAGGTCTTTCTCCAGTGGCTCAGCCGCCCCGTTGTTACGGAGCGTTTGAGCATTCACCAGATTACTAAACAACAAAAATGAACAGTCTGTAGCTTATGACACAGCATAAGCCGATATTTTAAAGCGCCATTTCGATCCACACCGATATGTCTTATAAATGCTAATGTATGGGTAACATAGAATGATGTAAGGAAGAACTCCTGCGGTGAAAATAGCGCTCTTGAATGAAAAATACAAACTTTAAGTGCACTTTTGTTTGAATTGGGTATTTTTACAAGCATTGCTCAAACAACCTTTAGATAATGCAAGGAATATGTATCTTTTCGATATTGTGGATATATTTATAAAGAGGTTGATTGTATAGTCACGTTTTTAATAAAAGATTTTTCAAATACATGAAAGTAAGGCGTAGGAATTTAAGTATGAAGATTATTGTAGCGGCAACTATCAGTATATTAAAACTCGAAAATGCGGTTTTAAATTTCTTCCATTCCAGGCGAACTACACGAACAAACCCCTTAATTTTAGCCGAACATCTGGGCTCTATTTGTTGCAAAAAAAATTGTAACTTGACCGCACTATTAAGATAAGATTTACAATTGTATCAGCTGATGAAGTATTGGATTATAACATGCTTACTTATTTCCTTTTTCGCTGTATCTTGCTCTGATGAGGATACCGATCCTTCAGGAAGAATAACGGACATCTCACGACTTTACGTTTCATTTGAGGAATATCAAACCAACACCGATGGCGTTCCGGATACGAACATTCGCATTGTAAGAAAGGCCGATTCATCAGTATTCGAATTGGATAGCGCGCATTTATCTATGGCACGCGGCGGCGGCGTTATCCTCTTTAACCCTTTTTTAAAATCTATTATCCAGGCTAGCCATAACAATGAGGTACAACGTGATTCTTCCATCTATGTAACGACTGTGCAGGAGCGCGGGCAACTGGTTAATGGCGGTATGATGGCAAGCCCTTGGCTGAAAAAGGTGCGTGGATTGGCCTATCATCGTGCTAGCGATGCTTTGTTTGTTGTCAACGCTGATGGTGAGCGTTCCGGAATTTTTGTTATTGACAGGCCAAACAGTATCTCGCAAAACCGGAGGCCGTGGAAGCAGTTTTTTACGGGTGATTTGAATATGTGGGGATCGGCTTACAGAGCGAACACACTTTACGTCGGTAAACAGGGTGATGCCCCAGGTATTTATGTGTTTGAAAATATTGTAAACAGACAGGTCAATACAGCAGATTCTACGGCGAGCTTGGCGCCTACCCGTGTTTTGACGATAGAGGGGGCTAGAAACTTGTATGGCATGACCTATGACACCGTGAAAAATATATTGGCTATCGCAGAGCACGGCGATGGAACAACTTTAGGTACGGGGAGAATCCTTCTCTTCGACAATTTCAGCGGTATGGCTTCTGGATCTAGCATTAGCCCATCGCGTATCATTACGGGTGTAGCCTCACAGCTGACCCAACCAGTTGATGTAGCCATCGACGCCCGATCGAGTGGACAATTTATATATGTTGCCGATCGTAAAAACAAGATTCTGCGTTTTAGGTTAACGGACAATGGCGACGTTACTCCTGATAGAATATTTGATACAACAGATTACGGTACACCTGTCGGACTAGCATTGGATAGCCGTGATGATTCGACACTACCTCAATTTTAAAGCGCCTATAAGCTTCGGTATAGTTGTCTTCAGTTATGGTAAGTTAAGTCCTTGTCTTTCCGAATTCTAAACTTCAGTTAATTTTAGCGTCTGGCGTTTTATGTCTAATACTTGGTGTTGTATGAGATCATATCTCGTTTTGCTATGTAGCACCGTTTTCCGACGCAAACTTTAAATAACAACTAAAATCTTTCATAGCTGTCGTAAAATTGCGGTCTATGCTGGGACTATGTCTCCTGCGTTAGCACAGGTTTAGTGGGGTAAAGCTCTGCTAACCGCCTATAAATACGATCTCGTTACTATGTCAAGATGCGGGTAATAGCGTTTCTTGTACGATAGCGATGTAAGCGTGGATAAAATACGTTTAGCTCCGAAAGACTTTGCTGAAAAAGCGCTCGGGTTTGCGCATTTTTTGCATACTGTAAATCCCACGCCTTCCTGAAACTAGAAAGCTTAAGACGCAGACTGTTGTAAAGAATAAAGCAGCATGCCAGCCGAAGAGCTCCACCGCCATTATACTACAGGCGATAGGCGTTTTGGTACAGCCTGCAAATACCGCTACAAATCCGGTTGCAGCGAGAAGCGCTAAAGGAAGGGGTATCGCTAGTGCTAACGCATTCCCTAAGGTAGCGCCGATAAAGAACAATGGCGTCACTTCACCGCCTTTAAAACCGGCGCTTAATGTGATGGCTGTCAGTACTATTTTTATCAGGAAATCTGTAGGCGGAAGAGGTGTGTCGAAAGATGCGAGGATAGTCGGTATACCGAGTCCGATATGTTTGGTACTTTGCAGGCAGAGTACAATCAGCAGCACGACTAAGCCCCCAATGAGCGGACGCAACAAAGGAAAGGCTATTTTTTGAAATATGTTGTGAAAGGTTTCGCTGGTAAAGATGAATAGTTGTGCGGCGAGGCCAAACGCTATGCTGGCCAATATAAGATAGCCAAAGACGGTGAAAGAAAGATCTGGGACAACCTGTACAGGTGAATAATGAGTATGTAGGTTGCCGTACATACCACAGACCCAATTCGAAAGTAGGGCTGTCACTAGGATGGGAAGCACTGCTTTCCATCTGATTTTACCGACTTTCACCACCTCAATTGCGAATATGGAGCCGGCCCATGGCGTACCAAATAAAGAAGCAAATCCGGCGGCTATGCCACACAAAAGCAAAATTCTGGTCTCTTCCCTCGACCAGGAAAACCAGCGACGGCATTGACTAGCAATTGTGCCGCCGTATTGAATCGCCGTTCCTTCGCGCCCTGCCGATCCACCAAACAGGTGGGTTGCCAATGTGCTGAGCAAGACCATCGGCGCCATTTTCCAAGGAATGTCCACACGCGGATTATAATAAGCTTCCAATAAGAGGTTGTTTCCTTTTTGCGCTGAGCCTCCGTGTTGCTGGTACCACCATACAATGAGTACGCCCGTCAACGGTAGGAAGGCTAGCAGCCATAGATGTGTTTCGCGAAGGGAGGTTACTTGTTGTAGCGCATATAAAAAGAATGCGGAAGTGCTACCTACAGAAAAACTGACCAATAGAATTGATAAAGCCCATTTAACTAATTTTTTTTTGTCGGGAATGATGATGTTTGCCATGCTATATAAACTACACTAATCAATAGATATGAACTATTCAAATTAAGTAGACATCATCAGCTTTTTGGGCGGTTAAGGGCAGATATCATTGCCACAGATGTACCAAATATAGGTTTTTTAATAGAAGCTTACAAGTAGAGCAACCCAACCGATAATCATCAATAGACCTCCCAATGGAGTTACAGGGCCTAAAAACCGAAGGTTCACTTTCCAGTGGGAAGCAAAAGAAAGACCATAGATGCTGAAAGAAAATAACACTGTTCCTATCGCTATACCGTAGAAAGCCCATTGCTGGGCAGCTTCCGAGAAGTCGTTGTTGTAGCCGACGATGAGCAGCGCCAATGCGGCATACATCTGATAGCGAACACCCACTTCGAAGGAATTGAGTTTTTCCTCGGGCAAGAACTTTTTGAAAAGATGCGCACCAAAAGCGCCCAAGATAATGGCTAAGATTCCGAAGATAGCTGCCGTAGTTAAAACAATAGTTTGCATGGGTGTTAATCTGTCGTGTGTTTAGTGTGTTCTTTTTCTTTTGTCAGCTGCTGCAGTCCGCCATCAAGTTCGAATACCTCAAAACCCTGCTCCCGTAGGTACCTGGCTGCTCTAGCACTGCGTATCCCGCTTTGGCAAAAGATATAAATAGGTCTTGATCTGTCTAACTTTTCGGCACTTTGTTTGAACTCCTCACTATTTTTCCAATTGAAATTTTGGGCCCGCGGCAGAGTTCCTTGTTCAAACTCTTTTGGTGTTCGCACATCAAGAACCAACGGAATAGAACTGGTTATGCTATCTGTAAAGGCGGTTGGCGAGAGTGACTGCTGTGCGAATACGGTTCCAGCACCCTGCAAAGAAACAGCAAGAAGAAGCATGAACAAAAGAGAAGTTTTCATCTTTCAAAGATAGCGAATCTACAGGAATTTAGAAGCACGGTGGAATCTGCCTGAAAATAAAAAAGCTACATCAACACAAGTTGATGTAGCCCGCATTTATACTACTTATGTTTAGTTTTTCACTAATTCGGTATTGACAACGATTTCAACATCTGCTGCTACCGCTGCTACGCCCGTAGGCAATTTGTCATTGTACTTGATATTAAAATCTAAGCGATTGATTGTTGTTTTTGCTGTAAATCCTCCACGCGTTTTGCCCCAAGGGTCGGTAATGATGCCGTTGTTTTGTACCACGTCGAAAGTTACTTTTTTTGTAACGTCACGAATGGTAAGGTCACCAGTCAATGTATATTTGCTTTTACCTGCTTTCTTCAAAACGGCATTTTTAAAAGTAATGGTCGGAAATTTTTCGGCATTGAAGAAGTCGTCGCTTTTCAAATGTCCGTCGCGTGCCTCGATACGCGTATCAATGCTGTTTACGTCGATGGTAAAGCCTACCGTAGCGCCGCTGAAGTCTTCCGCAGATTTTGTTTCTACAGCACCTTCCAGTTTTTTGAATTGACCATCAACCATGGAAATTCCTAAATGATTAACGGAAAAGAGTACGTTTGTGTGGGCCGGATCAACAGACCATTTAACTTGTGCAAAAGCAACATTGACCAATAGTGCGGCCGCAAATATGGCCGAGAATAGATTTTTCATTTTTCTTATTTAATTTCTTTGTACAAATCTCCGTAAAGGCGATGGTAGCCGCATTGATGTATGATAAGAAATTAAAAATGGTCAGCAACGGATTTGTTTGCGCTATCGCGGTAGTTAGACGGCGTTGTTGCCATAATAGATTTAAAGATTTTGTGAAAACTGACGAAATTTCGGAAGCCGCAATCGAAGCAAACTTCCTTTATACTGTATTGCGTATCACTCAACATCTTGCAAGCCTGGCCAATGCGAAACTCGTTTACAAACTGGATCAACGTTTTTCCAGATTTCTGTTTGAAGTAGCGACAAAATGAGTTAGAGGTCATTCCTGCCAGTTGTGCAATTTCTTCCAATTGGATCTTGCCGCGGTAATGTAGCCTAATGTGTTCAAAGATCTTGTTCATGCGTCCGTAATCTTGCTGTTGCTGCGGATTTGTATATTCCTCGCTCACGAGTGTCAACAACGAAGGTAATTCGGTGATAGCGCATAAAGTCTCCAGCAAACTACTCAGTCGTGATAATGGACTTTTTTGAAGCAGGTTTTCGAAAAAGCGAGGCAGGAAGCTATGCTGTATATCCAGCGAAATTGCGCGCTCCGCTTTTTTATAGACCTTTTTTATCAGGCGCGATTCTGGTAAATCTAAGAAGTCGACACCGCAAAAGTCAACATTAAAATGTACGACATGTATGTCCGCACGCTCGGGAGCATCTTCACGCACATATTCCTCATCAAAGAGCCAGTAATGTGGTGTATTTGGACCGATTAAAACCATAAAGTTGTCTGAGAAAGTCTGAATGCAATCTCCCACAAAAAAGGTTCCATTACCTTTTTTGATGTAAATAAACTCCAGTTCCTCATGATAGTGCCAGATATTGTGATTTTGGGGCGCATGATCATGGCGGACAGTTAGGGCGCCCATTCGGGAACCGCTATGATTAAGTCGTTGTATATACATGGTTTAAGCGCTTAAAAAATTTTAAAAAACGAAATTAACATAGGGCTGCGGGCCTGTGCCAGCAAACGCTCATTAACTTATTTATTCAATAATAAGGATCAAATCTGGAACAAATATGATAAAATAGTTTATTTATTCGGTAAAATAATTCAATTTTCGACTCGACATTTATTTTAGCTTTACAGTTCCAATGTAAATCTTATGACACAAAACAAAAAATATACATTAGCCATTGTTCTGATAACATCCCTGTTTTTCTTTTGGGGGTTTATCCACAATTTAGATCCTATCCTGATTCCGCATTTGCGCAATGCATTTAGTCTCACACATTTTCAAGCCTCTTTGGTAGACTCTGCCGTTTTTATAGCATACTTCTTATTAGCTATTCCTGCAGGTATCATTATGAAAAGGTTTGGTTACAAGGTAGGTATAGTGGTGGGGCTTGTGTTGTTCGCCATCGGCTGTTTTCTTTTTGTGCCAGCTGCAAATACCATCAATTACTATTTCTTTTTGGGGGCTTTGTTTGTTGTTGCTTGTGGCTTAACGATCTTGGAGACTGCAGCAAACCCCTACATGACCGTTTTGGGCGATCCGACGAAAGCTACACGGCGGCTTAATTTCGCCCAATCATTCAATGGCCTAGCTGCCTTTTTAGCGCCTACTCTGGGCGGTAAGTTTATTTTGACAAATGAGCCGAAAACGGCTGATGAGATAGCCGCCCTCAGCGAGCAGGCACGCCTGTCTTATATACAAACGGAAACAGCTTCTGTAAAGGGTCCGTATCTAATTTTAGGACTCATTATCCTGGCGGTAACGCTACTGTTTGTATTTACGAAACTACCAGAGATAAAAGAAGAAAAAGACGCTGGTAGAGGTGTGTTGCATCCCCTGCGCCATAAAAACGTTCGTTGGGCCGTCCTTGCGCAGTTTTTCTACATCGGCGCACAAGTTTGCGTACTTAGCTTTTTGGTCATGTTTGCTACGGATGTAGCGGGCATCGCTCCTACAGAAGCGAGTTATTATTCAAGTGCCGCTGGCCTAGCGTTTATGCTGGGCAGGTTTATCGGCACCTTTTTTATGCGTTATATCGCGCCCATCAGATTGTTGTTGTTATATGCAGTATTTGCCACGTTATTGACCTTTGTCGTGATTTATGGCACGGGTGTCGCCACTTTGTATGCTTTGGTTGCTATCGCATTCTTTATGTCTATTATGTTTCCAACGATCTTTGCCGTAGGTGTAGAAGGTATTGGAGCAGATACCAAGTCGGCATCCAGTCTTATCGTGATGTCTATTGTGGGTGGCGCGGTTTTGCCGCCGCTGCTTGGCTTGTTGTCGGATTTTACCGGAAGCTTCCAAATAGCTTACTACGTGGTACTCATTTGTTTTGTAGTTGTCGGTTTGTTTGCTTGGAACAACCGAAAAACTGCGATTAGCGAGGCTGCTACAGGACATTAATAGCGTTTGGGAGAGACCCATCTGTTTTCGTCGAAATGAATATAAAGTAGAAGAGTATGAGAAGATTTACAATGGCTCTTGATCTCGTAGATGATCAACGTTTAATAGCCGAATATGAGGATTACCATGCAAACGTGTGGCCTGAAATACAAGCGTCCATTCGAGATGCTGGTGTGACTAATATGGAGATATATCGTTTTGGAAATCGGTTATTTATGCTGATGGATGTAGATGATACATTTACGTTCGAGCGAAAGGCGGCAATGGATGCTGCCAATCCTAAAGTGCAGGAATGGGAGCGTTTGATGTGGAAATTTCAACAAGCCGTTCCGGGGGCAAAGCCTGGGGAAAAGTGGGTAATGATGGATAAAATTTTTGAGCTATAATAGATAATGAGAAGAGAACGATTGGCGTATTTGCAGATTCATCCAGAGGATAATGTTTTGGTTGCACTTCGTGACTTGCCGGCAGGATTTATGATCGATTTTGCAGGTCTGCAATTTCCGTTGTTAAGTGCGGTTGCTGCAAAACACAAATTTACGCTTCATGCGTTGCCTCAAGATGCATCCATTTTTATGTATGGTGTGCTAGTGGGCAAAATGAATGTGGCAGTGGGGCAAGGAGAGGTCATTAAAACAGAAAATTTGCGGCACGCTTCCGATGATTTCAAGATGGGCACAAGAAAGCTATCCTGGATCCAGCCAGATGTGTCTGCATTTAAAGAACGTACATTCAACGGCTTTCATCGCAGCAACGGTTCCGTCGGTACGGCCAACCATTGGTTAGTTATTCCGTTGGTCTTTTGTGAAAACCGCAATGTGCTTACGCTGAAATCAGCCTTAGAGGACAAATTGGGCTATCAAGTGGAATCTAAAGATTATTCGGATGAGGTTGACGCGCTTATCGCACGCTATAAATCAGGAGCATCGGTCGATGAACTTTTAGCGGTAGATTTGTCATCCGCAAAGGCAAACATTCGCAAAAGCAGATTGTTTGCAAATGTTGATGGCGTAAAGTTCCTAAATCACGATATGGGTTGTGGAGGCACACGTATGGATTCCGATGCGCTTTGTGGCCTGTTGGCAGGCTATGTCACACATCCTAATGTAGCCGGTGCCACCATTTTGAGCTTAGGATGTCAGCATGCACAGGCCTCCATTTTGCGCGATGAAATCAAAAAGCGCGATCCGCAGTTTGATAAACCACTTTTCGTTTTCGAGCAGCAATTGGAGGGTACCGAGCAGGAATTGATGCAGAAGGCGATCAAAGCTACCTTTGCCGGATTGAGCATCGCCAATGAGCAGAAACGTAAACCGGCTCCATTGCATAAACTTTGTATCGGATTAGAATGTGGTGGCTCCGATGGCTTTTCCGGAATATCGGCGAACCCAGCTTTGGGCTACTTGTCAGATATACTGATCACGCTAGGCGGTTCTGTTATTCTAGCGGAGTTTCCAGAGTTGTGTGGCGTCGAACAAGAGCTGAGCGATCGTTGCATCGATGAAGCCACGGCTGACAAGTTTATGCACCTGATGAAAACTTACAACGCGAAAGCAGAGGCTGACGGTTCGGGTTTTTACATGAATCCTTCGCCCGGAAACATTCGTGATGGGTTGATCACAGACGCCATTAAATCGGCAGGTGCAGCGAAAAAGGGTGGAACCTCACCAGTAACTGCTGTTGTAGATTACCCAGAATTAGCTAACTTGCCGGGTTTAAACTTGTTATGTACGCCAGGAAACGACGTTGAAAGTACGACGGCTGAGGTCGCTGCGGGCGCTAACGTGGTGCTTTTTACGACAGGCTTGGGAACGCCTACAGGCAATCCCGTTGCTCCTGTAATCAAGTTATCAACCAATACAAAAACTTTTGAGAAGATGCCGGATATCATTGATTTGAACTGTGGTACCATTATCGATGGTGAAGAAACCATCGAGGAAGCTGCGCATCGTATATTGGAATATGTTATTGCGGTGGCAAGTGGGGAAGTGCAACCGAAGGCTGTCCAGCTCGGACAGGATGACTTCATTCCATGGCGAAGGGGTGTCTCTTTGTAGTCTAGTCTGTATAAACTAAAATTATCGATATGAGAAAGCTATTGATCTTCGCGTTGCTGCTCAGCATGCTGAACACCGCATTTGCACAAACTGCCTATCAGCCGACAGCGGCGAATGTAGAAAACAGGAAATGGTTTGATGAATCCCGCTTTGGTGTATTTATACATTGGGGTGTCTATTCGGTGTTGGGCGATGGGGAATGGGTGATGAACAATAAGAATCTCGGTATCGACGAATACGGCTTACTGCCCAAATTTTTTAATCCTATCGATTTCGATGCGAAAGCCTGGGCGAAGCTCTTTAAGGATGCTGGAGCAAAATATATCACCTTTACCACGCGCCATCACGACGGCTTTTCCATGTGGAACTCCCAAGGTTCAGACTACAACGTGGTAAAGGCGTCGCCTTTCAAGCGGGATATCGTGAAGGAACTTGTTGAAGCGTGCCGCGCGGAAGGTATTCGTATTATGTTTTATTATTCTCTACTGGATTGGAAGCGGGATGATTATGCTCCTTTTGGAAGAACGGGTAAAGGAATAGCAGGGAGAGATGCGGATAATGGAGCCTGGGATAATTACATACAGTTCATGAAGGCGCAACTTACGGAACTGCTAACGAATTACGGGCGCATTGATGGTATCTGGTTTGATGGTCATTGGGATAAGCCAGAGGCAGCGTGGCATTATGATGAAATCTATTCTTTAATTCATAAGCTGCAACCTCATTGTTTGATCGGGAACAATCATCATCTTGCGCCTTTCGAAGGCGAAGATTTTCAAATGTTTGAACGGGATCTCCCCGGACAGAACAAAACAGGGTTTGGCACCGCTGCAAAGGATGTGGGTAGCCTTCCAAAGGAGGTCTGTGGGACCATCGCAGGATCATGGGGTTTCGATATCAAGGACAGGCAACGTAAGTCTTTCCGCGAGGTATTATCATATCTCGTCAAGGCTGCGGGCTATGGCTCTAATCTACTCCTCAATGTAGGACCGATGCCGAATGGTGAAATTCAGGATTACCAGCAGGAGCGCTTGCGTGAGTTGGGAGAATGGTTAAAGATTTACGGGGAAACGATCTATCATACTGAAGGTGGATTTATAACACCTACGGATGATTATGCAGTGACCAAAAAAGGAAAAACAATTTATTTACATATCTTGAACCCGGAAAAAGACAGTTTTTTAATTCCTGATTTTTCATTCAAGGTATCCTCTCTTCGCACATTCGATGGGAAAACGAAAATTAAGTATCATCAGCTTGAAAATAATGTGCTCGTGGTGCAGCTCCCTGAAGGAGTGCGTAGCGATAATGATTTGGTATTAAAGCTAAGTATTAAATAATATGTCAAAATTAAAAGACAAAGTAGCCATTATTACGGGCGGTGGCAGCGGAATAGGCCGTGCTATTTCTGAACTATTTGCAAAAGAAGGTGCCAAGGTGCATATCTTAGATTTGAATGCAGAAGTTGGGCAGGGCGTGGTGACCGACATTCTTGCCGCGGGCGGTTCTGCTGAAATTCACGGCTGTAACGTAAGTGACCAGGCTGAAGTGGCAGCGATCGTATCCGCTATCGGTAGAGTGGATATCTTGGTAAACAACGCCGGGATAGCCCATGTTGGTAACATCGAGAAATGTGCAGAAGCAGATTTCGAACGTGTTTTTAATGTGAATGTGAAAGGTGCTTACAACGCGTTGCATGCTGTTATTCCACAGATGAAACAATATGGTGGAGGTGCTATTCTAAACCTTGCCTCCATTGCAGCTGTAGTAGGTATTGCCGATCGCTTCGCATACTCCATGAGTAAAGGAGCGATATATGCCATGAGCATGTCCGTGGCACGCGATTACATGGCGGATAACATCCGCTCTAATTCGATCTCTCCAGCGCGGGTTCACACGCCATTCGTAGATGGTTTTATTTCTAAAAACTATCCCGGTCAGGAAGCGGAAATGTTCGAAAAACTGTCCCAGTCGCAACCGATAGGCAGGATGGCTAAGCCAGAAGAAATTGCTAAATTGGCTTTGTTTCTATGTTCGGATGACGCAGCATTTATCACGGGGAATGACTACCCAATTGATGGCGGCTTCATTAAGTTAAATAATTGAAAAGTAAAAAGTAAAAAGTAAAAATTAAAAAGTAAAAATTAAAAAGTAAAAATTCAAAAGTGACAAGTCAGAAGTGACAAGTCAAAAGTGACAAGTCAAAAGTGACAAGTCAAAAGTGATAAGTCAGCAGTGACAAGTCAGCAGTGATAAGTCAGAAGTGATAAGTCACAAGTGATAAGTTAAAAAGTGATAAGTCAAAAGTGATAAGTCAAAAGTGACAAGTCATAAGTCAGAAGTCATAAGTTGAAAAAGTCAGAACTCAAGAGACAGAAAAGAGTTTTTGATTTTAAACGTTGAATAGATAAAATTTAAAATAGTGGGAAGATTAATTGAAGTATTTTTATTTTACTAAATACTAAATACTAAAACTCCTACTACTCAATACAAAAAAAGATGAAATTAATACGTTTCGGAGAAACTGGAAAAGAACATATTGGTGTTCAGATTGATGGTTTAAATTACGATGTATCTGCTTTTGGCGGTGATTACAACGAGCAGTTTTTTGCTGAAAATGGTTTGGCAAGATTGGAAGAGTTTGTAAAGGCCAATGCGGGGAAGCTTATTGAGATACCTGCGGGAAGTCGATTAGGTGCTCCTTTTGCTCGCCCTTCTAAAATTGTCTGTATTGGCCTGAATTACAAAGATCATGCGGCGGAAACCGGCGCTGCTATTCCGGCTGAGCCTATCATTTTTATGAAATCATCAACATCGTTGGTTGGTCCGTACGATCAAATTGTTATTCCTCGTGGGTCTGAGAAGACAGACTGGGAAGTAGAGTTTGGAATCGTGATCGGCAAAAAAGCATCTTATGTGGAAGAAAGTGAGGCATTAAACTACATCGCTGGCTATGTATTGCATAATGATGTTTCTGAGCGCGCATATCAATTAGAGCGTGGTGGTACGTGGGATAAGGGCAAAGGTTGCGACACATTTGCACCTATGGGACCGTATATGACTACGGCAGACGAAATTCCAGATATCAACAATGTTCGTTTGTGGCTGAAGGTTAATGGCAAAACTTACCAAGACGGAAACACAAGCAACCTCATCTTTTCGGTTGCGCATGTGGTTTCCTACGTATCGCAGTTTATGACCCTGCTACCTGGGGATGTTATTTCAACCGGCACACCAGCTGGTGTAGGATTGGGCTTTAATCCGCCGATTTATCTTAAGGCAGGTGATGTGATCGAATTGGGAGCCGACTATTTAGGCGAATCACGTCAGGAAGTGGTTGCATACTCACAAAAATAAAAAACTTATGCGTATAGACGCCCACCAGCATTTCTGGATTTTCAATGCCGAGCGTGATGCTTGGATAACGGATGAGATGGCAGCCATCCAACGCAATTTCTTGCCGACAGACTTAGCGCCACAGTTAAAAGAAAATGGTATAGACGCTGTCGTTGCCGTACAGGCATCTCAATCGCCGGAGGAAACACAGTTTTTGATCGATCTTTCGGTTATGTATGCCATGATAAAGGGGGTGGTAGGCTGGGTAGATTTGCAGGCAGATGATATCGCTGATCAGTTGGCGCATTATAAGCAATTTCCAATAGTGAAGGGGTTCCGCCACGTAATCGAAGGCGAAGAAGATCCGGATTTTTTAAGCCGTCCATCGTTTTTACGGGGTATTACGGCCTTGACGGCCTACGATTACACCTATGATCTACTCATTCGCCCTCGACATTACGAAAGTACATTGGCTTGCGTTGCGGCAAATCCTGCACAGCGATTTGTCTTGGATCATATGGCCAAGCCAAATATCCGAGCGAAGGAATTTGAGGAGTGGGCGGCGTTTATAGAAAAGTTAGCGGCCTTCCCAAATGTGCATTGTAAGGTGTCTGCCTTAGTCACTGAAGCGGACTGGGAAAACTGGACGCTAGATGATTTCAAACCTTATATTCACCACGCTATTGCATGTTTTGGCAAAGAAAGGGTGATGTTTGGTACCGATTGGCCCGTTTGTCTCGTTGCGGCAACCTATGCAGAGGTTATGGCTGTAGCGGAACATAGCTTGGAAGGCTTTACCAATGATGAACGCCAGGCCTTTTGGGGTGCCAATGCGGTAAATTTTTACAATTTATAGATTGATAAATAATGGATTTAAATTTAAAGGATAAGATTTTCATCGTCACTGGCGGTGCGAAAGGTATCGGTAAAGCGATTGTGATTGCGCTTGCTAAAGAAGGTGCTGTACCGGTTATCGTAGGACGGAAACAAGCGGATAATGATGTTGTGAAGGCGGAAGTTGAAGCGCTGGGTGGGAAAGCCCTCAGCGTCGAGGCCGAACTTTCTGATCCCGCGCATTGCAAGCATGCCGTTGAGCAAACGCTAGCCGTATACGGTCGCATCGACGGTCTAGTAAATAATGCCGGACACAACGATGGTGTTGGTCTTATTTCTGGTAGTTATGAAGGCTTTGTGTCCTCACTGCATAAGAACTTGATTCACTATTACTTAATGGCACATCACTGCATTGATGCATTGCGTGTGGCAAAGGGTACTATATTAAATATAAGCTCGAAAACTGCGGAAACAGGGCAGGGAAATACATCAGCTTACGCTGCATCTAATGGCGGTAGAAATGCATTGACGCGCGAATGGGCAGTGGAACTTCTGCCATACAGTATTCGTGTCAATGCAATAATCGTCGCGGAGTGTGCTACCCCACAATATGACTCTTGGATTCAAACATTGGAAAACCCGGAAGATACCTTGAAAAAGATTACGGACCGTATTCCTTTAGAGCACCGGATGACGACTGCAGAAGAAATCGCAAATACTGCGGTGTTTTTATTGTCTGATAAATCCAGCCACACCACAGGGCAGCTCGTCCACGTGGATGGTGGTTACGTGCATTTGGATCGTTCGTTGATTAAAGAGAATTAAAAAGTAAAAAGTAAAAAGTAAAAAGTAAAAATTGAAAAGTAAAAAAGTTATGAGTGAAAAGGGATAAGTGAAAAGTCAAAATTGAAAAGTTAAAATTCTAAAGTTGGAATTTGACGATCATCAGGTTTAATTTTGAATCTCAGTGCACCGGGGTGATGGATGTGCGGCTTTGAGCCAAACAGATGTTACCCCGGTGTTCTTTTTATTATTAACGGTTTATTATGTGGCTGTCATAGCATCTATTGGCTATGAACGCAGTCCGAGTTTTCATCAAATGGCTCGATATGTATAAATACATTGCCGATATTCGGGATGTTCGCAATCAGATAATCTTTTAGTCGGTGCGCGATTGCATGTCCTTCTTTCACGGAGATCTCGGGATCTACAACGGCGTGCAGATCGATTTGGAAAAGCATCCCTATTTTCCGGATGTAACACTTTTCAATCAATAAGACACCGTTCACTTTCAAAGATTGTTTCCGCACATCCTCTTCCAGTTCTTCATACCTGTTTTCATCCATAATCTCCGCAAGAGCTGGTCGGAAGATGCCGTAGCAGTTGTAAAGGATAAATCCGGATGCTAGAAGTGCTGCCCAATCATCGGCGCTTTCATAACCTTCTCCCGCGAATAAAGCAATCGATATACCGATAAAAGCAGCAACAGAGGTGATGGCATCGGAACGATGATGCCAGGCATCTGCTCTGAGTGAGGTGCTATTGAGCGCCTTGCTCCGCCTCATAACAATCCTAAACGATAATTCCTTCCAGACGATAATCCCCGCAAGCACAATCAAGGTCCAAGGTTCAGGTAAATCGTGTGGCGTGTTGATATTTTCTATACTTTCTTTGGCAATTACAAATGCTGAAATCACAAGAAACATTACGACTATGAACGTGATAAGGGGCTCTATACGGCCATGTCCGTAGGGGTGCGTTTGATCTGCCGGTCGCTTGGAGTACTTTAGCCCGAGTAATACCAAAAACGAAGAAAAGATATCTGCTGTAGACTCAATGGCATCTGCAATAAGTGCGTAGGAATTTCCGAAAAATCCTGCTAGCCATTTGATTAAGGCTAAGAGGAAGTTTGTGAGTATGCTAAAATATGTCGTTCGTATAGCTTTATCAGAATTTGACATACACCTTTTTTTGTCAAAGATAGGGCATTTATTTCAACTGTACAGATCGCAACTTTGGAAAAACGGTTGGTTAGCGCTACAAATATGGATTACGACAGCAATCCAATTGCGGTACATTCACGAATCGTACAGCAAAATGTTACTTCCCTTTGTAAGGGAAATGTTAAACTCTTGCACAAAAAAGGGATGATTTTTTTAAAAATAGTATATTGCTTCCATGAAAAAGATGCGATGGATAAGGGCATTTCAGCTCTTCGAACAGTTTAGGAATATGTCGGTATCTCAAAAGGATTTCGATCGGGCCGAAGTAAAAGCGGCACATCTGGACGAAAAAGCTAGCGACTTCAAACTACTCATTGCCATGGGAAGAGATACGATAGCTGGCCGCTATAAGATGAACAAATGGAATTTATCTGTTATTGTGGGTACGGTGGTTTATGTCTTATCTCCTTTGGATGCGATTCCGGATGTTATTCCCGTGTTAGGGTGGATTGATGATCTAACTATCGTAGGGTATGCCATAGGAAAGCTCTCAGCAGAGATGCGGAAATATAAGACTTTCAAGGAAAAGACAGCAACTTCTATGTTGTAATTGCAGTTTTTGGAACTTTAAAAAAATGACGTTGTAGATATTAGCTGTATCAGCAATACCTTAGCCGATGCCGGAACAAGTCGTGGCAAAAATAAGTACAAAAGCAACAAATGCTAGTACTAAAAATGTAGTTAGGGGAGTTCTTCTCATTGTTGTTTGATGTTCGTTGTTTCTTCAACACCCTTACAAACAATTTGCATGCCCAAAACGATTCGGACATATTAAGTTTATATAATATTGGCTTAACACACGGAAAACGATATTGGATTTAAAATAATTGTACTGTTTTTGCTACAATATCATTTTCCCAATGCCGTTGTTTTACAACTATGCGTAAAATCAACTTATTACTTAGAACAACTTCAATTTCGCTACGATTCTAGTCTAAACTTAGGTCAATTGTTGCATCAGTTGATCAAACTCTGCACGCAACGCAGCCAGCTGCGTTTCTAGCGTGACAACACGTTCCTCCAGTTCCTGCACCTGGCTTCTGCTATTATGCTCGGTACTTGCATTTGGTTTATCATAATCGTCTTCATTGATCTCGCCCAAGAGGTGCACATAGCGTACTTCCTTTTGCCCAGCACGCTTTGGTAGCATTTTGACAAAGGCTGGCTGCTGTTCCTGTAAGCGATTCAATACCTCCTGAACTTCTTCAATGCTTTCAAAATCGAATAAGCGCCCCGCACTGGTATTGATCTCGCCAGGTGTAAGTGGCCCTCTCAACATGAGTAAGCAAAGTACTGCCAGGTCTTGAGGAATTAGGGGATATTGGATGGCCATGTTATGCTTGTATTTGGTAACGCGACTTCCTCCACCGACGACAGTAGAGATCAAGCCCCGTTTCCTCAACTGATCTAACGTTTCTACAAGCGTATGTTCGTCGTAAGAAACGACAGGCTTACGTGATGTTTTTTGATTGCAAGCAGCTTGTAGGCTATTGATTGTCATCGGATAATATTCCGGTGTCGTTTTAGACTTTTCCAAAAGACATCCTAAAACACGTAACTCTTCTGCACGCAATAAAGGTAAGCTGGTTGATTCGTCCATGTATAAGTAATTTATCTGGTCACTGATTTTCGAAGATAAAAAAAATATACAGGTTTCAAAATACAAAGGCACAGGAGAAGCGATCATTTGTTCAAGGAATTTTCTAGCCTTAAATCTTTTAGTAAATTCGCGGTAAATAAGAAATACTGTGTTACGAATCGCGCATGACGCTACATATATACATTCGCTACGGGAAGGGCATCGCTTCCCCATGTTAAAATATGAGCTTATACCGGCACAATTGCTGCACGAAGGATTAGTCAGTAGCGCTAATTTCTTTGAACCAGAGTTAGCGAAGATCGCAGATATCCTGTTAGTGCATGACAAGGACTATGTGCAGAGCTTGCTGGACTTGACATTAGATGCTCGGATGGTTCGTAGAATAGGTTTCCCGTTGTCGAAAGAGTTAGTTGAACGGGAACTTTGCATTACGGAGGGCACCATACAGACTAGTATTTTTGCATTGGAATATGGCGTTGCTTTCAATACAGCGGGGGGGACGCATCACGCAGGTCGTCATTTTGGAGAAGGATTTTGTCTGCTTAACGATCAAGCCGTCGCTGCGGCCTACCTTATTGACAGGAAGCTGGCGCAACGTATCCTTATTATCGACTTAGACGTACACCAAGGAAACGGGACCGCTCATATTTTCGAAAAGCAGCAACAGGTGTTTACATTTAGTATGCATGGAGAAAAGAATTTCCCGTTCATCAAAGAAACGTCGGATTTAGATGTGCCTTTGGATGATGGCATACAGGATGACGAATATCTTCAACTGTTAGATCGACACTTAGCACTGGTTTTCGATCGTGCTCGTCCCGACTTTGTCTTTTATCAAGCAGGCGTGGACGTACTCGCTACCGATAAACTGGGAAAGCTTAAGCTTAGCGAAGAGGGATGTAGACAGCGTGACGAACGCGTATTTCAAATCTGCCGCAGCCGAAATATACCCGTACAGGTAAGCATGGGCGGCGGCTATTCCGTGCAGATCAAAGATATTGTCAATGCCCATGTTAATACGTATAAAACCGCAATACAGGTATTCGATTTGTGATAAAGTTGCTTATGATATTATACGGGACGTTTTACTTTTAAATTTTCGTTTTTAATTTCTGACTTCTAACTTTCAAATTTTTAACTTTTTAATTTTGACTTTTTACTTATCCCTTTTGACTTTTCACTTATCCCTTTTTTACTTTTTAATTTTTACTTTTTAATTTTCCCCATGTTTTTCCATCAAGACGCTACATTCGACAAGTTATCGATACATCGGGTAGGTAACAAAGCCCAAGACGAATTTTATTTTTTATCAGATAATCCGATTGACTTAAGTCAAGATGAGATATTGCCGGATCTGCTGATGCAATATTTTATGAAGCCTTTTGGCAAGGCCAATGAGGTATATCGTTTTTATCATCCGAACGACGACCTACAGTTAAACGAAGTATACTACTTCACCAAACAATATTTTGATGAAAAAATCGCTTTTCATGACATGTCGCAACAGCTCGCCAAACATTTGTACGAAGTTTCCGAGCATCCGAAGATAAAAGGAGGTGAGCTCTATATTGTAGCCCTTAAGAATGTACAAATGGAAGGTGAAGACCACGATGCCATCGGTATTTTTAAATCCGAGAACAAAGAAGCGTACCTTAAAGTATATCCCAATGCAGAAGGATTTGATTTGGATTATGAGCAGGAAGCGATTAACATCAACAAACTGGATAAGGGCGTTGTTATAGTTAAGGTAGAAGAAGAAGAAGGCTATAAAGTTTTGGTTGTGGACCAAACAAATCAATCGGAAGCTGTTTATTGGAAAGATGATTTTTTAAAAGTACGTACCCGTAATGATAATTATCAGCAGACCGGGAATATTATGAAGGTGTATAAGAAGTTTGTCAACGAGAAACTAGATGAAACTTTTGAGCTTGAAAGCGCCGATAAAATTGACTTGCTTAATCGCTCTATGAACTACTTTAAGACGAAAGAAACGTTTGATCAAAGTGAATTCGAAGAAGAAGTCATTGCAAATCCGGATGCCGCAGCCCTGTTTAAAAGCTATCAGCAAAACTTCGAAGAAGAGTTCGACACTTCTTTCCAATCTAGTTTTGAGATCGCCACGCCCGCAGTTAAGAAAATGGCTTCCTCTTACAAATCAGTAGTTAAGCTTGATAAGAATTTCCACATTTATATTCATGGTAAGCGTGATTATTTAGAGACGGGCTTTGACGAAGAGCGCGGTCTTCACTATTATAAGTTATATTTTGAAAACGAAACACAGTCGTAATATTACAGAGCAGGGCGGTTTGCGCCACTATCTTGTTACCCTGGGACTGCTGTTAATTGCGCTGTTCATAATAACAGGTATACAGCAGTTTCCTGAATTGGTGGAAAGCTATTACAGTCGAGCATTCTATCCGATCTTTTCTCACTTGCACAAATGGCTGTTCGGATGGTTACCTTTCAGCTTTGGCGACGTCTTTTACGCCGGCTTTGTTTCGTTTATCTTACTTCTGATTATTCGTTGTATAGTTACGCTGTTCAGAAAACAAGGCAAACTCGCCCTTCGGCAATTTTTACAGCTTGCTATCGTGTTGTTATCATCCTACCTCTATTTTTACATAAGTTGGGGGTTAAATTACTATCGGGTGCCGCTTCAAGAGCAACTAGATTTGGACGTAGCTGAAATCGACAGCGCGGATTATTTTGAAGTATTGGATCGCTACATTACGACGGCCAATGCACTACGCGCCGGCTTACCGAATACCGACCTGCTGCGGAAAGAGGCCAAGCAAGAGCTGGAAGCTTTGATGAAAGAAGACACGACCATGTTTCCGATGCTCTCACGCACGCAAATTCGCGCAAAGCAACCTATATCCAGCAGCTTAGCATCTTATTTTTCTGTAACGGGTTATCTAAATCCATTTACACAGGAGGTACAGGTCAATAATATTTCGCCAACAACCAGTTATCCCTTTACGGTCGTCCATGAACTAGCGCATCAAATGGGAGTGGGGTTTGAAGATGAGTGTAATTTTATCGCTTTTGTGGCCTTACATAATCACCCAAACACCTACTATCGATACGCCGCCTACTACGAGACGGTGCAATACCTTATCCGTCCGCTGTATTATCAAGATGAACAACGCTATCAATTTTATGTCGACAAATTATCGGATGCGGTAAAGCAAGATTACGCCGATGAACGTAGATTTTGGAAAACATACAGCGGACCGCTGGACCGCTTTATGAGTTTCTTTTATGCTGGCTATCTAAAGCATAACAACCAGCCTGAAGGTGTCGCCCGTTATTCGCTGATGTCACGTTTAGTCATCGCTTGGGATAAAAAGAAACAGCATAAAACTTGAACAAGCAAAGCAAATGTTTAATCGTTAAAGATTCATTTTTGGGCGCACCACCTTTACAAGAAAAGTATAGGCTAAAATCGCGCCCATGGCTGCCATAAATACACCTATTAACGAAGGATAATTGTATGCATAGTTTAAGCTGATAGGAATAGCACCCAGATAAGCACCCAGTGTATTTCCAATGTTAAAGCTTGCCTGCCCGGCTGCTGCCGCGAAGGTTTCTGCACCTTTTGCGTTATTGATCAGCATCATTTGTAATGGGGACCCAATGGAAAAAGAAATCATACCAGTGATGAATGCCATAGGGTAAGCCAAAGCGCTGATATGAGCAGTAAAAAATACCACCAACAGACATACCGACATAGCCGAAAAACTCAAGATAGCGGCTTTGGATGGCGATATGGTGTCGGAAAGTTTTCCGCCGATAATATTGCCAAAAAACATTCCTAAACCGATAAGAACCATAATGATTGGCACGCGGTCTGCATCAAGGTCGGAAACATAGGTGACGAGTGGTGCTATGTACGAAATCCAAGCAAACAAACCACCGGTACCGATAGCAATTACGGCAACCATCAACCAGGCGTCCCAGCGGGCGAAGTAACCGATCTGTTTCATAATTTTATTTGATCGGTCTGCTTCCATCTTCGGCATCCAGAAATAAATCGCCAGAAAAGTTACTAGCCCTAACAGACTGATCACTGCATACGTTATTCGCCAGTTATAATGATGACCAACATAGGTGCCCAATGGCACGCCTGCTAAGTTGGCAATTGTCATACCTGTAAACATCATGGATATAGCTTGGGCCTCTTTACCTGGTTTGGCGAGTTTGGCGGCCACCACTGAGCCTACTCCAAAAAACGCGCCATGCGGCAATCCTGCTATAAAGCGAGAAGTCAATAATAAAAACTTATTCGGCGCAAACGCAAAGATGCCGTTGAAGATAAAAAAGAGCAACATTAAAAATAGCAATACGCGCTGCGGTGAATATTTGGCGGTGAAAGCAACCAATGTGGGCGCTCCGACAACCACGCCAAGGGCATACAAGGCGATTAAATTACTTGCAGTTGGAATATCTATATTTAAATCTTTTGCAATGTCAGGAAGGATACCCATCATGGTAAATTCTGTCATACCGATGGCTAATCCACCGATGGCTAAGGCGATTAGTGCTTTGTTCATTATTATTTGCTGAGACGGCAAAGGTAAGTTTTATTGGTCAATACGGATAATTAAATTTTTATGAACAGGGCCTTTGATAGATCTTCCATCTTTACGCAACTTTTTGGCTAAGTTTTAGCATTTAACTCGGACTTATTTTTAACTTTAGACCAATTTATTTAATAACTTAATCAGGTATCGTATGTTTCGTAGACGATTATTCTCATCCATCTGGCTTTTAATGGTTTTAATTTCTGCAGTTTCTTGTGAACAGCCAAAAAAGAGTCGGCAATCTGCTGCCCAATCTCCGGAAAGAATAACATTGAGCAAGGAAAAGGCTGCGATTATATTTGTCCTGCCTACGCACTGCTTAACAGTAGAATATCCTAATAAAATGGGGGAGGTGCTCGGCAGCGCAGCTGATCTGAAAGAACCGAAGGCATCTCGACCGATATTTTATGGCTGTTTTGACTGGCATTCTTCTGTCCATGGCTATTGGTCGATCATACGCTTACTGAAAACATACCCTGATCTTGATAACGATGGCGCAGTGCGGAGATTGTTGAAACAACATATTACTAAAGCGAACGTGGCGGTAGAAATGGCTTTTTTCAACGACAAAAACAATCTCAACTTTGAACGCACCTATGGTTGGGCTTGGTTGTTAAAGCTACAGCAGGAATTAAAAACCTGGAACGATCCTGATGCCCGGGAATGGGCAACGGTACTACAACCGCTAGTCGATTTATTATCTGAACGTACGCAAGTATATCTCACAAAGCTTGTTTACCCCATCCGCAGTGGAAAGCACGACAATACGGCTTTTAGTTTAACCTTGATGTACGAATATGCTGAAACGGTAGGTGATACAGCCTTGTTGAATGCGATTAAAATAAATAGCGCGCGCTTATACACAACTGACAAAAATTGCGATTTGGCTTACGAGCCCAGTGGATCTGATTTTTTATCGCCCTGTTTGGAGGAGGCTTACCTCATGAGTAAAATCTTAGCGACTGATGAATATAAAACATGGCTGCTCAACTTTATGCCGGTGCTGTTTGAAGAAAATATTGAGCTTTTGCAGCCGGCTATTGTCAGCGACCGTACGGATGGGCAGCTTGTGCACTTGGATGGCTTAAACTTCAGCCGTGCCAATTGTCTCTATGGCATCGCACAGGTGATACCAGAGTTACAGGCGACTTTAATTCCATTGGCCAATCAACACATTGAATTTTCGTTGAAAAATATTTCTGATGATGATTATATGGGCAGTCATTGGTTAGGGACATTTGCGTTGTTGGCGTTATCAAATCAGCATGACTAATTGTTGATCGCTTTGTCCACTCCACATCCCCTCCGTCCGTCGCCAGGACTGGGCATTACTTTTGTAGGCTGGAGAGTTTCGTTTGTATACGGTTTGCCCAACCCACATTCCTTCCGCCGCATGCCGCGGCAAGGCATTACTTTTAGAGGCCAAAAGTAACAAAAGCCCGTCGCTTGAAACCTTTGCAGAGAAGGCTTGTGCGGTGGCAAATGTCTAAATATTGCAAAGCTTTCGATGCGATATTTTGGTTAATAGTGGACAGAAGCGATAGACTCCATGAGGCGCATTTGCTTTTCGTAGTGCGCTTCAATTCTACATACTCAGTACTATATACTATTGTCTATCAAAAGAGGCAACCAATCCGTTTAATAGTGGACAAAAGCAATAGACTCCATGAAGCGTATTTACTTTTCGCACTACGCTGTACGCACTACAAAAAAAATGTTAGCAGCGTTTCAAGCTGCTAACATTTTTTTATTTGCCGATTGGTCGCTCTCGATTTATTTCGGTGATATCAACCTCATCGCGGTTGGAATCTCCTAACAAGTGTTCTGCGAAATAATCTGCCATTTTCCAGAAAAAGTATTCGGTCATATTTCCGAAAGCATGGCGCTGTCCAGGGAGTAAAACAAAATCAAAACGTTTATTAGCTTTGATAAGTGCTTCAGCCATTCGAATAGAGTTGGCCGGATGCACGTTATTATCGATATCCCCTGTAGCGATAAGCAGCTTGCCTTTCAAATTCTTCGCCAGTTCTGTGTTTTTATCAATTTGGTAGTTAAATGTAGTGTCGCCTTTACTGCTTATTTTTTCTATCACGCCATGATGACGCTCACTCCACCAGCGGTTGTAAATGTTGTTTTCATGGTTTCCTGCACCGGATACAGCAACCTTAAAAAAATCTGGATATACCAGCATTGCTGCAGTAGACATAAAACCGCCACCCGAATGACCCGTGATGCCGACTTTATTGATGTCTATAAAGGAGTAGCGACTGGCAAGTTGTTCTGCGGCCACCTTCTTATCTTCCAAACCGTAGTCGCGTAAATTGCCATAGCCATACGTATGGTACCATTGCGATCTGTCTGGATGGCCGCCCCGATTACCTACCGTGATAACGATAAAGCCCATCTGTGCTAAACGGTCAATCCGATCCATACTACGACCAAATGATTTGTTTACTGCTTCCGTTTGTGGACCTGGATAAACGTACTCGACAATAGGATAGACACGTGTGGAGTCAAAATCAAATGGTTTGTACATCACCCCATATAAATCTGTAATTCCATCACCGGCTTTTACTTTAAAGGGCTCAGGAAACTTATAACCGGCTGCAAACAATTGGCTGAGGTCTGCCTTTTCGAGCTTCATCACCAGCCCACCCGATGAATTATATAGATTCGACTCCGGTACCGAATTGACGCGTGAGGAATTATTGACAAAGTATTTGCCGCTCTCACTCACCTCTATCTGGTTGTCAAAATTGCCCTTATTCAGCAGTCTTGGCTCACCACCCTTAAGAGAGACATGGTAATGGTGAAGGTAATAGGGGTCTTCGTCTTTTTCCTTCCCATTTGCTGTGAAAGTAAACAGTTGTGTTGCGGTATCAAAACCTGTCACATCATTTGCGTTATACTCACCTTTTGTAAGCTGACGTACCAATTTGCCGTCCTTATTATACAAGTAGAAATGGCCCCATCCATCTCGTTGCGACCAGTGGATAAATTGACTACCATCTTTTATGAAATAAGGTTTTTTGATATCTTGGTAAACATTCGAGCGCTCTTCCACTACCGTACGCGTCTGCCCGTTGATGTTTACGGCCACAATATCAATGCGCTTCAAATCCCGGCTTGAGCGATTGATGTAAAACTCCTGATCATCACCCAACCAATAGCTGATGTAGTGCTTTCCCTTATAGCTGCTTTTATCTCCGTCTTTATTGTAAATGCTAACGGTTTGATTTTTGAAAGAACCAATGGGTATCTTTCTAGCGGTCAGATTGTTGATTTCGAATAGGTATAGTTCTGCTTCTGTAGAATCTGTTTCGCCCGGCATCAAATATTTATATGTTTCCAAAGTGGGCCGTTGTTGCCCCACATTATTGATTACCCAAAGCGCATTTAAATGACGGTTGTCTTTTCTCGTAAGTGCGAAATGCTGCCCGTTTGGCGACCACATCAAGCGAACGGGTTGTCTTTTCTTCGTTTCATCATCCTCCTTACTTCCGCCAGAGGTAGTGCTGTATTGATCGCCTCCCCATGCATAGTACTGCACACCGTCCGTTGTAAACTGATGTTCCACAATGGTGGAGTCTTTCTCGTCTTTTATTGCCTTTTCATAGTTTTGGCGATCCATCCAGTAGAGGTTGTAGTTTTTCGCGAAAAAAACGCGGCTGGTATCCGGAGAAAAGCTTGCCCAAACTGGTCTTTGTTTTTCTTTTTGACGTTCATCAAGTTCGGTAACCTGTTTTGTAGATAAATCGTACTCAAGAAAAAATACTTTTTTCTTCAAGCTATCCGCCTTGTTTTTCAACTTCGCTAACTCGTCTTTTGTCTTTATGGTATCTTTCGTACTTTTTACCTCGAACCTAACTTTCTTTTCATCATCTGTGAACTTCAAATTTTCAAGGTTCAAATGCTGTGCGTCGAAAGGGTTTTTAACAATTTTCGTCACCTGAGCGGCAAGATCAGCGTTATCGAAAAGAAGCTGTTTGGATTTAGTTTGTGGGTTTACAACGTACCACATTTTTCCTGACGGAGTACGGTATTCGTACCAAAACCTATCACTATGATTTATCCAATTTGGTTTTACATCAGTAGAAAAAATAAGGTTTTGCAATTTTGTTGGAGAGAATTTTGCCGCTAGGCTGTAATTTGCCTTTTGCTTGTCTTTTTTTTGCCCTTGCGCCGACGCCATGAAAGATAGGCCAGCTAGTAGGATTGTGAAGAGTTTTCGCATTTTGGTGTTAGAAATTTGATGCGCTAAAGTACAGAAAACCGGTAGCGATATGTTTAGTTTTTTTGTAAAAATTTAAGGACATTCTCGTAGGAGAATATGCAAAGATGTGGTCTTTATCAGCGGAAGTTCGGACGGCTAGTCAATGGAGAGAACGACCACGGAATAGAGCTTAAAATGAGTAGATAAATGCACAAATACCATTTTATAAGGCTTTTAAATATCCCTACTTTACCTATTTTTTTTCGAGCACGCAATGTCGCTACGTTAAATAGTAGGATTGCTAGGCTCATCATACTGACATGCTCTAAACCGAAAAAACGAAGTTGCCTATTTTTAACTCCGGCACTAATATTATTCAAAAATGCATCGACGAGTGCGCTATTTATATACAATAGCCAGCCGATAAGCAGTTGGACGTCATAAAGTAGGGTATAGGCTACCAACACGTAATAATGCTTTCGGGAAAATATAGAGCCTTTTCTAGCATGCGTAAGCAGCCAGTATAACTGTATTACCATCGCAACTAACACCACCCAGCGGTAATAAGAGTGAACGAGGAGTAATGTGGCAGCATTCATCATAGCTAATTATTGCTTGGCATCAGCTAGTCTTTTTAAATCATGGCAAAAGCGATCCACTTCTTGTTGGTCGCTGGCCCAAGACGTAATAATTCGTATAGCCTGAAAGTCGTCGTCTATTTCTTTCCAAATATAAAATGCATAGCTGTTTAAAAGATCCTTTATCATGTTTTTCGGCAAAATGGGAAAAAGCTGATTCGTATTTGGGGGCGTGAGAAACTGATATCCTTGGGCTGCGATGGTTTGCGCAATCTGCGTGGCCAACGTATTGGCTTTTGCGGCCAGTTCGAAATAGAGATCTTCCTCTAAAAGTGTTAAAAATTGTATCCCCAATATCCTACCTTTTGCAAGTAAGGCGCCCTTTTGCTTTAGGGTATAGTCAAAGTCTGCAGCTAATTCCTTGGATTTAAATACTATCGCTTCGCCTAGCAATGCACCATTCTTCGTGCCACCGATATAGAAAATATCTACATGTGCAGCGATATCTGCTAAGGAAAGATCATTGCTGCTGGACATTAGCGCATGCCCTAAGCGTGCTCCATCCATAAACAGAAGGAGTCCGTGTTTTTTGCAAATTATAGATAGGGAGATTAGCTCACTTTTTGTGTAGATCGTTCCGAGCTCAGTCGAATTTGATATGTAGAGCATTCGGGGTTTGACAACGTGCGGTCGTAATTGGTGGGCATCGATCACTTCCTTAACCAAGGTAGGTGTAACTTTGCCATCCACCCCATCCACCGTGATGACGCGGTGGCCTGTGGCCTCGATAGCACCTGTTTCGTTAGCATAGATATGGCCGGTTTTACAGCTTATTACCGCCTCGTGCGGACGTAATAGATGAGATATTACTAATAAGTTTGCCTGCGTACCCCCAGATACAAAATACAACACAGCTTTTGGATTTTGGAGACGCTCATACAGTACTTGCTTTGCTGCTAAGGTATACCGGTCATCACCATAACCTAATTCTTGGTCGAAATTGCTGGCGGCTAGACGTTCCAAAATTTTTGGGTGTGCGCCTTCGGCATAGTCGTTCTTAAAATTATACATCTCCAGTGCTTTGTTGATGCGCAAAAGTACATTGTTTATCGTAATAGAAGGATTTTTTCCAAACTTTTCCTTTCCAATCTGGGTTATTAATGAAACAAAAGTAACTACAGCGTATGGCAGAGCAAAAATTTCAAAGAATAAAAGCCCATTTTACCATTTTAAAAAATGCCGTAACCGGATTTATGGGTGAAGATAGTCTTAAATATAGTGCTTCGTTAGCCTACTACACCGTCTTTTCACTCGGGCCGATGTTGGTTTTAATTATTTCTCTTGCCGGCGTATTTTTAGGGCAAGATGCCACACAAGGTAAAGTCTATGAAGAGTTGAAAGGTTTTGTTGGTGCAAATGCTGCCAAACAGGTGCAGGAGGTTATCGCTAACCTTTCGCTGTCTGGAAAATCCAGTATGGCATTGGTTATTAGTGCTGTAACGCTATTGCTAGGGGCGACCACCGTTTTTGGTGATATACAGAATTCGATTAACAAAATTTGGCAGGTGCGCCCAAAAGTAAAGAAAGGATGGTTAAAGCTAGTGAAAGATAGGCTTTTATCTTCATCGCTTGTGATAGGTTTAGGATTCTTATTGGTAGTTACCTTGATGATTAACGGTGTAATATTAGCGTTCACCGATCGACTGCAAAGATTCTTTCCCGATATCACTGTCTTTTTGTTCAGCTCCATTAATTTTTTCATTTCATTCGGCGTTATTTTTATTCTTTTCGGCGTTATTTTTAAGGTTTTGCCGGATGTTAACATCCAATGGCGCACCGTTAGATCAGGCGCACTTTTTACCGCGTTGTTGTTTGTCATTGGTCGATTCGCTATCGGTCTATACATAGAAAGCTCAAGTACCGAGTCTACGTATGGCGCCGCGAGCTCTATTGTGTTGATCTTGCTATGGGTTTATTATACGGCTGCCATACTTTATCTTGGTGCAACCTACACACGGGAGTACGCAGCTTATCGAGGCGTGCCCATTGAGCCATCTGAATTTGCTGTTCATGTTGAACTTAAGGAAACAGAACGCGAAGTGGCGGTAGTGCCTCCATCAGCTGCGAAAGATGAAAGAAATATTTAATAGCTATATATAGATTTTTTATAAAACGCTCCATTGACATGGTTTGCTCCATGGTGGTTGAAAGCTTTCTTTAATATCGCTTTGGAAATCCTAATCGGCAATGATGCTTCTTTAAAAGGCGCACGGTCTACCGCTGCCGACGAGTAAGCATCTTTTCACAACTGAGCGATTTCCCACTTACATTTTATGTACTATGATAAATATGAGCCGCACTAAATACCTGCTAATACTCGGTAATGTACGCCTTTTATAAGCGACACCTTTTTTTGACATCCAAAATACGTTTTAATACGTACATGACAATGATAGCGCTATTTCAAGTTCTATTTATTTGGGGGTATAAAAAGCAATCTGAAATAAACTTTTGCCATTATATACAATCAAACCAAAAGAAGAATGAGGCAGAGCTTTAATTTGTATTACTAAAATAGCAAAATCATGAACAGGGGAAATAACAAGGTAGTCGTCTGCGATGACGACAAAGGGATTTTGGAGATGTTGGAAATGATTGTGCAAAGTTCGGGTGTACCGGTCAAAACGCAAGATGACAGTAGTAAGCTGCTTAAACAATTGGAAGTAGAAGTTCCTAAACTATTGATTATAGATTTATGGATGCCGAATTTTCCTGGCGATGCGATCATTCGCAAATTACGGTCTGACTCGCATTTTAAGGATTTGTATATACTTTGTATCTCAGCAAGTTTAAATGGTGAACAAATTGCAATGGAAGCAGGGGCAAATCAGTTTTTGTCGAAGCCCTTTGATATCAACCAAATTTTGTCCGTGCTGGATCGTGTTGTCTTATCGAATTAATTTACGGAAAATTGTAAACCGTTATAGCATTCCAAAAACTTTTATATACTTTTAAAAAATCGGTTGTTTTTAAAGTCAAATTAATTTGAATTAAACATGCGGTCAAAATATTTTTTTTGCATAAACTATTTACCATGTCGGAGGGTTATTAGACAAGCCGTTTTATATTAAATAGTTTAAAAGCTTTTTTTACGATAGTTTATAATGATAGATAATCCTTTAAAGAATAGTGCGTATTTCAATGACCCAGAAATGACTTCGTTGATTTATGCCGCCCTCGATGCTAGTTCAACTGGTATCATAATAACTGATAACCGACTGCCTGACAATCCAATCATTTATCACAACAAAGCATTTGAGACAATAACGGGATATCAATCTACCGAAATCGTCGGTCATAACTGTCGGTTTCTTCAAGGCAGGGATCGTTCGCAAAAGGCTCGTGATCAAATTAGACAAGCATTAATAGACGGTGAAGACATCAAAATTGAGATTCGAAACTATACCAAAAACAATGATCTTTTTTGGAACGAATTATATATTTCTCCTATCAAGAATGAAAAAGGCGAGGTAACCCATTTTATAGGTGTTCAAAATAATATTACGGCAAGAAAGAAAGTCGAGGAGGAGCTCATTATCGAGAAGGAGTCCATTGAGAGAAAAATCGCGGAGCGTACAGAAAATCTACGGTTGAATGAGGAGTACCTGAATAGTATTGTCGAAACCATTCGCGAAAGTTTAGTGGTATTGGACCCGGATCTCAACGTACTTACCGTAAATGAAGCTTTTTTAAGGACATTTAAAGTTACGCGTTCAGAAACCATCGGATTAGGCTTATACGATCTAGGGAATAGACAGTGGGATATAGCGAAATTAAAAAATCTTTTGGAAGAAGTTCTGCCTTCGAATAATCCTGTTCTTGGTTTCGAAGTGGAACATAAATTTCCCCATATCGGCCATAAAATTATGCTTTTAAACGCTCACCGCGTTGAGTTGCAAGGGATCTTTAAAGATCGCATTTTATTAGCAATCGAGGATGTAACTGATCGCCGTGCTATTGAGAAGAGGAAAGATGATTTCCTTTCTATCGCCAGTCACGAACTTAAGACGCCTTTGACTGCGGTAAAAGGCTATATGCAGCTTATTAAACGGTTCATGACGGAGGACAACGCGAAGCTTACTGATATTATAGAAAAATCAGACAATCAGATCGAACGCTTGCAGAAACTAATAGCCGAATTGTTGGACGTATCAAAAATACAATCTGGGAAATTGGACATCCACCATGATAGGTTTGATTTTGACAAAATGGTACGCGATACTATCGAAAATATTCAATTGAATAGCGACTCGCATAAGGTAGTGCTGCGCGGCGAAACGAATGCGCACTATGATGGGGACGAAACACATATCAGCCAGGTCGTAGGCAATTTGATCTCAAATGCTATTAAATACTCGCCTGACAAAGATCGAGTGGAAGTTTATATTTCCTCGTTAAAAGGCCATATAAAATTTTCAGTGAAAGATTATGGATTTGGCATAAGCATAGAAGATCAGAAAAAAGTTTTTGATAGATTTTACAGGGTTGATAGCATCCAAAAGAAATTTGCGGGTTTAGGCGTAGGCCTATACATTAGCGAGCAAATCATCTCACAACATGGCGGCACCATTTGGGTAGACAGCGATGCTGGTGAAGGCGCTACATTTAGTTTTATTCTACCACATACCGAAAAATAGAGAATTGATGGCGATTAATAAGATTTTTATCTGTGATGATGATCGGGGAATAACAGAGATGTTAGAAATGGTTTTTGAGTTAGCAGATTATAGTGTTGTTGTGGAAAATAATAGCTTGTATGCTTATGATAGTATAAAGCGCATACAACCGCAGGTCGTGTTAGTGGATCTGTGGATGCCAGTTGTTTCCGGCGACTTACTTATCAAAAAGATAAAAAGCGATCCTACGCTTCAAAATGTATACGTAGCATGTATGTCCGCTAGCCGGGATGGGGAACAAGTCGCCATGGATGCAGGCGCTGATATTTTCATTGCTAAGCCATTCGACCTCGATCAAATTATGTCTATCGTGGGTGGCGCTGTGTCGGCTTAGAGAAGAGAAATTAGCACTGGCTTACTTCAATACAGTAAGCCAGCGTTAACCAACCAAAGTTTTGTAATTTGCAATCCTGGAAGTGCAAATTACAATTGGAAGTATGCTAGCTTGTTTTTCAAAGCTTTTATGTTCTTCTGCTTCCCAAAGTCATAAGTTGACCGTACATAGTCTGTGTGAAATCGATGCTGCTCTAAAAAGTTTAGGGAAATAGCGGCCCAAACACCTTCATCCAGTTTGAATTTGCGCAGTTTTGTAATTTCTGCATACATGTTAAGGTTTAGTTCCTCAAACTTTTCTTTCCCGAAATGTAGTAGATCTGCATCACACATAATAGCTTCCAAAAACGTAGTTGGATGCTGTTTGTTGCGGGTAGCCATAATGCAATTTTCGATACTATTTAGCGTATGAGCGGGAAGCGAAAAAGGCTCAAAAAAGCGGTTCGCGATCATCGCACTTTTAACTTCGTGATCTTTCGGCCCGTCTTGGATGTATCCGACATCGTGGAAAAATGCGGCACTTTTTAAGATGAAACGATATTCCTTTGCTAATTTATAAAAATCCGCAATTTCATCTGCCGCCTTTACAACATCATATATATGAGAAATGTTATGAAAAGGATAGGCGTATCCGCGTTGTTGATCGAAAGATTGACCTATAAAGCCTTCAATTTCGGAAAGTAGATGGTCGTAATCCATAGGTATTATGCTTTTACGTATGATGTTCTTCTTGCTGTATTAATCTTTACTATTTTTATCCTCGAGACGCATAGCATCCGAACGGCGTTGTGTGATAAATAGTTCATATCTTTTTAAATCGGTAAACATTTCCAGCAAAAATAGGTGATGAAGCGTGGGTTCGCTATAAAATACCTGTGAAGCGGCTATAATCCGGGGTGAAATGGCTGCTTTCCGCCCTGAATAAAATAGATTGTATGTATAGTTTTATATTTTATCTCCCCATGGAAAGTATGCCTAAGGCTTACATATTTGAGTTGTCAGGAAAATCCATAGCACAGCTAATATGTCAACGTCGCCCTGCGGATAGGCTCTAGTAAATTTTCGACATGGTATTTCTTACTGTTTTAATGGTAGTTTCCTCTTCGTACTTCGCTAGACACCTAAGTCGATGAAATAACTGACCTTTTCAAAAATAAATGCAATATAATTGCATTTAAAATTTACTTTACATATGTTTGCAATGTTGTTGCGTTTGTTTGTACTTTGTAAAGGGGCACGCTGATCAATGACTGTAACGTGGAATCAACATAAATATATAAACTAAGGTAAATTAAAATGAAGTTTAAACAATTGAGTAGATTGGCTTTGGCCGGATTAGGTTTTGTATTCTCGGTAGGGTCAATGACGTCGTGTAAGAATGACAATGAGGTGGAGCCGATCAAAGAAGGAATTGAGCGCTCCGAAATTACGCTAACATCTGCTAGCGGTGAGTCGGTGAGTGCGCATGGCGATCATTTTCATGGACTTGATGGCGGTACGGAAGGTGAAAAGATTGTGATCACTTTTGATGAGACTGGTAAGGCAACTCAAAACGGACACCTTCATTTACCCTCTGAAGCGGTTTATAAGCTGGAGTTAAAAGCTTGGGATTACAACGGCGTTGAAGTCCAAAACCAATTTATCGCTAACAAAGCAACCGCCGATCTTTACAAAGCGTTCCTCATTGGTGGAGACTTTGTTTTAAATACGGATACACAGGACGAAACGGGCGCTATATTTCAGCCACGCGAATCTAAATATGTTGACGGGACTGCTGTGAATGGTAAGTATGAGATGACTGGCATTGTATCTTACTTTACCGCCGGGCATCGGAATGAGGGAGCCACTAAAAAGGTAGCATTTGTATTGCGGAAGCTGGAAGCGGGTGTTAAAGCAAAGGTGGAACGTGTAGATTGGAATCGGACAGACTATAAGACAGTCTTTCCAGGAACTGATATTTTGGAATTAAAATTTGAAATACATTCGGAGGGCGAGCACGCCCACTAACAAATTATTAAATCTGGCTAACAAGGGTTTGCAAATGCTGCCTTGTTAGCCAGATTTTTAAAAGGTAATATTTACGGATAGGGGAACAAATCGCTGTTTAGAATATACACTGTAGCGATTTTTTATGTATCTTTATGGCCTTATGCATAACTGGGGTCGACCGGAATTGACAGGATAGCGATGGTTATGTAAGCATGCAGTGCATTGTGAGTCTAGCACTATAATCTGAACTTTCAACTTTATAATTGGCGAAGAAAACTACGCCTTAGCTGCCTAAGTTAGACTTAGCATAGCTATTTGTCCCGCTAAATCCTGTTCTTTGGTTTAGCACACGGGGCATCGAACGATAGAACTGGCAGTTGTGACGATGCTAAGCAGCTGCGAGAAACAGCATCTACGGAGACTGGCATAGGTAAGCGACTCACCTTCCACCTCCCGACAATTAAAGAGAAGCTAAGCATGTAGAAAGCGTAAATCATACTATGTTTGGACGAGGGTTCGAATCCCTCCGGCTCCACAAAAAAAGACATCTCCCAAGGATGTCTTTTTTTGTTGGGAGGGATGAGAACCCGATAGGAGGGTTCGAACAATTTCTTTGCGGGCGTAGTG
>NZ_JJMU01000001.1 GCF_000757725.1 Sphingobacterium deserti | reverse complement strand
TTGCGGGCGTAGTGCGGGGCTGTGGGACGCAAACAATCCCTCCGGCTCCACAAATTAAACCATGATAATCACCTTGTTAGAAAGTATCCTGACAAAGTCCGGGCACTTATGCCCACCAACAAGTTGATTAAAACGTATGATGCAGATGGTGATATGAGCAAAGATTGGTTTGTCTCATATCACTTTTTAAAACCCGAAAAGCTTCGTAAAAATGAACATGATCTTTATAAAAGATTTAAGGTGTTCAATACAATAAACTCTATTCATTCAAAATCCGATCGGCGAAAGTAGCTCGCTGTAGTAAAATCTGCCATTGTGGAATTGCTCGAAATGGGATTTGATCCTTTCCGGCAATTCAAATACTCGGAACATTCGCAAATTGGGAAATACAATGTGTGCCGTTGCATCGATGAGTATTTGGATTTTGCGCGCACACCGTTGAAACCGAATACTTATAAAGTATACGAGGACCGACTTCATCTTTTCAAAAGAAACCTCTTAGATGAAGGCATCGATCACAAACGACTCGATCAAGTATCGAAAGATAATATTTTTGATTTCGTAACATCGTACAAAGCAAACCGGGGTTGGGAAAATAAGACCTATAATCATTATTTGCAGCCGCTATAGCTACAATAACCACCACTTTCTATTTCGATGCGAAGAAGCAGCGTGACGATGCCATTGAGCGTGTGAACATGATGACAGATAGGATATGGGAAAAAGAGTACACGATACAGGAGCTTGAGCAGGAAGCAAGAAGTAAGGACAATCTAATAAGGTATGCCGATAGCACGCTACGTGATAACACCGAAGCAGATGCCAAGAAGATACCTGACAAAAAAAGATGATATGTTAAAAAACATAATAATAGCTTTATTGGCGTTCATAGTGATCGCCTTTATGCTCAACTCATTTTTCGGCCTTTTCACGGGTAGTAAAAATGATATGATAGCGAAGGAAACCAATCTGTCGCGAAATTACAGCGATACCAGATGTCGAAGTCACACGAGATGAACGTGGCGATGAAATGGTAACACTACTTCAAGCTTTAAATCTGCCAGATCATCAATTAAGTGCTATTGGCGAAATAGCTGCTCAAGATAATAGCGAATCACAATTTTTCGAAAAATTGGATTTGATAGGAGTTGGAGAAGACATTCGTAGAATTTGGGAAAAATCTAAGATGTCTTTTACGGCTTTTTTAGCTTATTTAGCGTTGGCTTTTGTCGTGATATTGGTTACTCATGTCAATGTTTCCGATTTCAATAATCAGCAAGATAAAGGCATTGAAAGGATTAGTCCAGGAGAGAAGACTAGCATTACTGAACCTGAAAATGTATTGGTAGATTTTTTTACAGCTAAAAAGAAAAACGTGAAAGCTTACTCTGATGTTGATTCATTAACACATAAAGCGATCCGAGAGCACTGGAAACATATAAGGAACAAAGGTAATAAATAATTATACATTTTGTTGAACAGCGTTAAACTCTCTTGTAGATCTAACCTAATAAATATTAAAATTTATCGCGTAGCCTCCCAAATCTTCATCACTATATCTTCACCGCATGCAGCACCTCTCTTCGGATATAGTCATCTCTCGTGTTGTCTATTGATAAATAAAGTGAGTCATCCTTTATTTTATATCGAAAAGGTGACTCGCCGTCCGGCAACTTCAGAGCAATAGAGTCTCCAAAGACTGTAAAAGTTCCGTTTCCATCTACCGATTTAAATTTGCCGTCCTGGAATAATTCGATGAAGACAGTATCACTTTTGATCGAATCTACTCTGTCTTTAAATCCCCCGTGTGATGTACCGTCTAAATTAAGGAATATTCGCTTGTCAGCAATTACTTTCCAACGTTTATAGAGCCGATTATCTTGGGTGCTGGTTGCAAATATCGTGAAGAAGCAGACAGATATTAATTTAGCGAAAAGTGTCATATATCAAATTTTGCGAACAATGCACAAAAATAGTACCTCCTTATTTCACCACCTCCCAAAACTTCATCAACCTCGAATAAGGAGGCCAGCGGTTTCTTTTCCGGCCATTGGCCTACCATGATAAATTGGGTTTTAAGAAACAGTACCGGATCTTCTACTATCTGGTCTTCGCTAATTTGGATCGGAGGGGTGAAGGTCTTGCCTTCAAAGAATTCTTTGAGCTCGGGGATTGTCATGCGCGAAGGTACGATCTTTATTAGTTTAAATATTTCCAGCGACACTCGTTACCAAAAATGCTTTGAAATAAACCGAATTTTTATTTTGGAGCTTTTTCTTGTCTGTCATAAACCTTACTGGTACTTTGTTTAGCTGATAAGCTTCTAAATAAATCACATGTGGTAGGTCTCGTTTCGCGAATTTGGCAACGCAACGATTCGTTTTAATAACCTTGTTATTGTATTCATTCAATGAAAAATGTACGCCCTGGAAATCAATGGGACTGCTATCATCTGCATTAAAAATAACAATTTCAACGCGAACACTATCTTCGGAAATTGAATCATCCATACGATATTTTTCCTCATACCATCCTGGGCGGTGCTTTTGTTGATTTTTTTCTTGACGTGTCATACATGACGTTTGAAAGACTGTAATAAAAATTAGCAATATTATGTTTTTCATAATCTTTAAAGTTTAATTTGAAGTGCAAGATGTTCCTTTTTCTCCTTTCCTATATTTTTCCGCTCCTACAGCTCTGTCTTCGCTTAGATCACCTTTGTAACCAGTAATTTTATTGTAAATAGTTTCAGATATTCTTGATCCAAATGTCTTTTGAAGCCCTGTTGTTGCAAGCGCATAAGCATCAGCGGAAGATGTGCCGTAAGTATTCGTCAAATAATTTGCGATAAAATCTGTGTAATTAAGCCACATTTGCTCATGATGCATTTGCGTTTGATTTTGAACAAATCCCTGAGCGTATAGATAGGCATGTGTAGCCTCGTGTATAATAACCATAGCTATAAATTCTCGGCTTGACCCCGCTAAGGAGTTTAAATTTAATTTTATCTCCACTGTTAGATCCACGATTTGATCATTGTCCCAATATCCTCCAATAGTAGCAGCTGTTCCATGGGTCAAATTAGGTAATGTAGTTGATTGATCGAAAATAAGATCATAGCTTCCGTCAATGCCGAAAATTGATTGCAGACTCTTGTTTGCAGCAAATGATATATCTTCTTGTATTAAATCATCAACCATACTCTTCATACAAGGGTGAGTAATTTTGTTAGTAATCTTATATATTCTCGGGGGAGGGGGAAGGGGAGGTCCATCACTTCCGCCACCACCGCTAGCACCGCCGCCTTCCAAACCATCTGGGTCAAATGCCTCCTCAGTTATTGGTCGGTTGGGGTCCACTGTCCATTGGCAAGTTTGTCTTGCGTGCCATGAATCATTCACGATTGCCCAAATGTGCTGGCATTCATAACTTAAGTAGCTCTTATTACTGCCTTTTAATAAAATATCTTTGTTATTTTTACGAACAGCTTTTCCCTCGACGAAGGTCGTGTATGATGTTGCTTTGTTTAAAATATCCTCCGAAAAAATTAATCCTGTAAATTTATCTGCTTGTTCATTAGTGATTAGCGTTAGATAGCTTAGCGAATAGGTATTCTTATTGTCAACTTTCTTGGTAGCTTTAAGCCATATTTGGTAAAATTGATTTTCCCCACCTGATTTTATACCCAAACTTATTGAATCCTGTACACGAACCCGAATATAAGTTGCTAAAGAATCTCTTTTAATGCTTTGAGGATTATCCCATTCTATCTTTTTATTACTAGCTCCCCATAGAGTGTGTTTGTCAGATAGTGACGCTCGATCAAAGCTTGATCTAATGTTCGCAAGTTCGGTTTCCTCCAAGTTTAGATGGTCACTTTGCTTTTCACAGCCCAAAATAAGCATTGAAAATGCAACGATAATAATTGTTAGTCTTTTCATAAATTAAATTAGTTCAACAAATATATATTAAAGAATTATAACATTTCAACAAAATTCAAAAATGTTTGCAGGAAATTGTATCCGTTTTCATTCTTGTATGCATTAATATCTTCTTTCATGGGGAAAAGTATAAGTTGGTTCAGTAAGTTATTTACGGGAAGCCGTAACGAGCTATTTTATATTTAATTTGAGAAAAGATACTTGCCTAATTATTGTTGTCTCCCTTATCTTCCATTTTGCCCAAGGCTGCACCACGTGCGGTACCACACTGTTACCGATGAACTTCTTTTGATCTGACTGGTTATCTTAAACCAAAAATAACCTACCGAAGTAGGGTGTGCTATGTTTTGCTAGTGTTGAATTATCAAAGTTCTATGGCAAGAAGTTCGTGAGCTAACTTGTGCAAGCCCTCTGTTATTTTAGTCCGCTGATTAGCTCTGGGCTTTTTAAGTCCGCTGGCATAGTGGTATATCTGCCGCTCAATGTTTTGGTGATTTCAATCCCTTTAAATATGTCTGCTTTGCACTTCTCAATCGTTTTACCGTAACCATTGACGGCCAGCACATTTGTGGAGGGAGCGCGATAGCCTTCACTGTTTTTTGCAATCCGCACCTTTACCTTTTTTTATGTATTATCTCTATATTTCGCCTATTTATCTAAAATAGGTGTATCACCTACACCATCAGCCAAAATCAACAAACTATAATTAGCCATTGATATAAATCAATAATTATGGAAAACCGTAAAAATCCAAAGGACAAAACTACGTACCTTCGTTAGACCAAATCAAGACTTATGAAAGAAAATCTACAAATGACTATTGCTGGCAAAGCCGGTACGCAATCTTGGTATTCTGTTGAGGTTGCTAAGAGTCCGGGTTTCTTATCCGTTTTTATAAAAGGTATGGATGGCTTCCGAGCACGATTCCACGTCAAAAAAAGAATAGAAGAATTTGAAGTAGTTGCATTGGATGAAACTGTCGACTTAAAGCAGCATAAAGAGCTGCATAAAAAGCTTCGGATCATTGGTAAAAGATTTCTTGTTTGAATACTTTTCTACCGGTTTAGTTCATATATGCAATAATACGTAGTAGCATTTAAAAGCGTGCTGCGCCAAATCGTCAATTAATAAAATAATTAGTCCAACTGCGCTGATCCTATGTTATGCTGCACTAATAAATTCCCCTCGACTGAAATTAGTCATTCGAACTTCAAGGGATTGATATAGTGACTCCACACAGATTTTAACGTAAAAGTTCTTCACACCATTATTTCACTATGTTATGGAGTTTCCACGGCGACTATTCGAAAGGATGTGTTTCGCTAAATAAATTAATGATCCAAAAATGGGAACAAAAAGTAGTATTAAAATCCAAATCAATCGTTGCCATCCCGATTCATTTACTACTATGAGATAGGTAACGTAGATCAGAAGAGCTAATGCTGCTACCGAGAGTATCGACAGCTCAATGGTGCCGATGTTTATAAATGCTATCATTTTTATCACTTTAGGTCAACTTCATATTTTGGTTTGACATGCAGATAAAGGAATCTGTAATAATCTAAACATTCCGTATTGGGAACTTCGAGTAATTACTGGTGAAACCTTTATGAAATCACACATCATTTTCTAGTCCGATAAACGAAGATAGTTATTTATATCCAGCAGTGAAACTTATACGACCACACTAATTTCCACCGGCTTATTCCTTAAATCGTACCAATTGTCCAGTACGCTCGCGTTTATAAAAGTAATTTCTCCTTTAGTAAAACTGCCGTAATCCTCATGAATATGCCCGAAAATATGATATTTCGGTTTCACCGTTTCAATACGTTCTAATAAATCTTCACAACCGGTTCGCTGCCCATAGACAGTTTCGTCTAAAATCCCTAAAGGCGGACCATGCGTTATTAATATATCGGTATCAAGCGGTATTAAATCCCAGTGTTTCTTTATGTCATCCCCACGATCCCGATTGAACGCCCAATTGTTGAACCAAGGCGTGATAGGAGATCCCCAGATTTTGAAGCCTTCTACTTCCACCTCAGCATCGTTAAGATAGGTAACACCCTTGGGAATCATATTCAAAATAACATCCGGATGTGCATTTTCAAAGAGAAAGTCGTGGTTACCAGCAATAAATATTTTGTGCTTAAAATTTAATTTAGCAAACCAGTCTAGAAAATCGAGCACCTCTGCTTGGCCGCCAGATTGGCTTATGTCACCCGCGTGGATGATAATATCCCCCTTGGGCAACTTTAATAAGCGATGGCAGCCATGGGTGTCTGAAATTGCTACTACTTTGATTTCCCTCTTTTTCAATAGACTATTTTATATACGCTAGTATAGTAAATAAAGCTCAATAAAACATGGCGTATGGATAATTCCATTTTATCTGCCATATCGAGGAATAGATTGATGCGTACCTTTTAACTCAATAAATTTGTGGTTTTAAACTCGAACAATCATCTTTATCAAGTATAATTTACCCAACGCAAACATTGGAACGCTAGATAACATGATCATACTTAACAAGCAGAGCATAGTTACAGAGCAGTTCGCAAATAGGGAAATAAAGGTAAAGGACTTTGATAACCCCTGTTCAGCTGGAGGTAAGTTCCATTCGCCAGGGCAGATCTTGAACGAAATGGGGCTAGCGAGGTTTATCTACTAGTGATACATTGCAAAGATGGGATATTCTCTGGGAAGTTGCTGCAAGATGATTCACCGATAAAGAAAAATTACGAGTACTTTCATGATGAGCGAAGTGCATCCAGAGACAGCGGAAGCATTGGAAGACCGTGATTTGCATAAACTAAGCTATGTTGATGGCGAATGTATTCGAACCCAAATATTTGAGAAAATAAAAGAACTAGTAAAGTCAGAATCAAGACGTGTTTATGGAAAATAGAATGATTAAATCATTTGTCATCAAGGATGACAACGTAGAACAATATGCAACGACAATCGCTAATTGGATAGCGGATCGTGTGAAAAGTGCGAATCGTAAGGGCGTGGTATTGGGGATGAGCGGAGGAATAGATAGTAGCGTCGTCGCCTGCCTCTGTCACCTTGCAAAAGTAGATACCTATTTGGTGATGCTACCTTATGGCAGCGACATGAACAATTCCCAAAGTTATCAGCACGCTTTAGAGCTCATTAATAAGTTTGATTTCGCCTACCATATTTATGATATCCAACCCGCTGCAGATGCATTACAGGTGACAAACCAAGATTTTTTAGCAAAGGCTGATGCCACCAATGTGAGTTTTAGTTTGGCAAATATTCGCCCACGTGTGCGCATGACTTACCTTTACCAATTGGCGCAATTGGGTAGCCGGTTTGTTATTGGTACGGGAAATATGGCTGAAGGAACAGTTGGATACTTTACAAAATGGGGAGATGGCGCTGTGGATTTAAATCCTCTTGCTAAGCTAACGAAACAGGAAGTATATACATTAGCAAAGTTTTTGGGCGTGCCGGATGCAATCATCAATAAAAAGCCTTCAGCTGGATTGTGGGAAGGGCAAACCGATGAAGACGAACTTGGAATGAGCTACGCTCAGATTGATTCATTTATCCTAAGCGGGACTTCAGGTGATGCTGACATTGATGAAAAAATAAAGCAACGCTTTGCACTTTCTGCACATAAATTCGCAGCGGTGCCCATCTTTACTGAATAATTATATTGAGCGTTACGGCTCAATATATAACCCATGTAAGGCTCGTGCTACGCAGAGGGCAAAGTGAATAAAAAATGCTGTACAGGAATTGAAATAACACGAATCACGCATATGAAACCAACATACGAGGAAATTGTGAATATAGATCACATTGCTAGCCTCGGTAGCAATGAAGATATAAACCAAATTCTCGCGCTAGGGCAGACGACAGCTAATCTGCCTGCTAGCCAAGATACAAAACGCACATTGCTATTAGCTATCGATGTGCAAAACGACTTTATGGAAGAGATCGGCAGCTTGGCGGTTGCTGGATCCAAGGATGATGTGAGACGCCTCACACAGTGGATGTACCGTAATCTTAGTTCGTTGACACAGGTTATTTGTAGCCTCGACTGCCACTCCATGATGCAGATATTCCATCCAATTTGGTGGCTGGATAAGGATAATAAACATCCAGATCCTTTTACCATTATTACGTATGAAGATGTAGCGCGAGGCGTTTGGAAAGCGACTAATGGCGAGACAGACCGTTCGCTGGAATACTTGTTTAATTTGGAATCTGCTGGCAAAAAGCAACTGTGCATTTGGCCGTACCATTGTTTGGAAGGTACAGAAGGCGCAAAATTAGAAAGTGAATTTACTAAAATGCTTTACTTCCATGCCGCAGCCCGTAATGTAAGGCCTAGACTGGTTTACAAAGGTCAAGATCCGTATACGGAAATGTATGGCATTATCCATGCGGAATATGATAAGGAGGGTTATGTTAATAAAGAAGTTCTCGATGCCATTCGTGAGTTCGACGCGATCTATATTGCCGGACAAGCATCGAGCCACTGCGTGTTGGCATCGGCAGAACAAATTTTGGCATACTTCAAAGACGATCGATCCATCACCTCGCGCATCACCATATTGGAAGACTGCATGTCTCCGATAGCTGGCTTTGAAGAAAATACGAAGGAAAAATTTAATATGCTTCGAGAGCGATACGGAATAAAAATCCGTAAATCTACTGATGTAGTTTTATAGTAGGGCATGATGAAGAATTTGCAGTTAAAGTACACTTATGCATATCCGCGTCCGGCAGTCACAGTAGATTGTGTCATTTTTGGCTTCGATAAAGGAGATTTGAAAATTCTCCTGACGAAGCGTGGGATAGGACCCTATATTGGTAGATGGGCGTTTCCAGGAGGCTTCATCCGATAGGCGTAAACTGCCGCATCTTCCCTTTCAATCGAACGACTGAAAGGGAAGATTGGTGATGAACCTGACGGCAGGTCGATCTTATCTTATAGCGGGAGTATAAACAATTTTTCTAAGCTGTTTTTCTGTAAACGGCTAATTGCTTTTGCAAATATTTACGCATATGATGGATCCGGGTTTTGACCGTTCCTTCTGGTAACGAATAGATCTCGGAAAGCTCCCGATATTTATAGCCCTCGGTGTAGCGTAAGAAAAGATCATAATACTCACCTGGATACTTGCTCAACAATGTCTTTACATCTTTCTCGAGAAAGCTCTTGTCTGCAAGGTTTTGTGTAGACGGTTCCATGCATCCGTCTTCTTTAAATCCGCTGACCTGAAAGTGTTCATAGCGTACTCTTTTTTGGTTTCGGCGGTAGCCATTGATATACACATTTTTCATAATCACGTAAAGCCAGGCCACGAGACGTGGATTATTGAAATATTTCTCATAAAATTTGAGGGAAAGAGCAAGGGTCTCCTGTACCAGTTCCTGTATTTCCTCAGGATCTTTTGTAAACTTTAAAGCGATGCTCTTTAAAATTGGGACATTTTCCTGGATGGCACATGTTAAATCTTTATTCGTCATAATATGTGTTTTTAGCTGATGTAGTTTATTTGGCACAAAAACAATGCGCGTATTCCCTTGCGTCTAATGCCCAAAAGCGCCGGGAAAAATCATCAAAAAATTACCTAGGCACTACGTAGTTTGCATGCACAATTCAAGCTATTCATAGCGGTTTTAGTGAGGTTGCTCATTAGAAAAAATACTTTTGAGAAAAAATGCGGTTTTTATTCAGGTGTTTTTAATTCAAATTAGGAAGAAACACGAGCATCAAGCTCGATTATTTTTAAGGCAACGGTGTAATGATATTGTAGCAGTAAGACGGGAATTCCGAAAAAGTATTACAGCTAGTTCATGTAAAATCGTTCGATACTGGTTTGGTTCAGTTGCATTGTAATAGAGGAAGGTAACCGAACTATTATGCGTTTCCAGCTAATCAATGGAGGTAATAACACGATGAAAAAGCATTATCACTTCGTGGGTTTCTGTATGGGCTTGCGCGTGGGATGTTAATATGATCTATTGCTAGCTGTCTTAAAGCGACTTTGTTACTTATACATGATTTTATAAAGCTACTATGCTGATAACTTACCGTCGCTAGGATAGCGTAATACAGGTGCCTTTCTTATTGTTCTTCCTTTCCACTTCCCCCTGCCACTTAAATGAATATAGATGGCCGTACTTCCTATAATAAAAAGATTGAATAGTGTGATAGGTAGTAACACGACATTCGTTAGGACGTCTTCATTTGCAAGTAGTGATGTCAATATACGCGTGCCAAATAGTATCGCACACAGTGTAAGAAAACCGATAGTGCCTGTCAAGCACCACACTAAAAGCGGACCAAAGACCATGGGCAGCATATAGGTCAGGAAAAGAGCAATTTTATCATTAAATGGACCGAGAAAGTTTTTTCCGAAGCCATTTACGGCTTCCAGGTAACCTTTGTACATACGGCATCCCACCAACTTGTTGCCCATTAGCGTTTTTCCTTTCTGGGAAAGCTGCTTTACTGTGCGCATAATGCATAGATCTTCGACGATTTCGGTTCTGACACGCTCATGGAATTGATAAGTATGGTACTTATGAGCGTTAAAACACATCACTTGTCCGCATGCTGCCGCGAAAACGGGCATTTCATGCTCTGAAACTAAAGGCAGTGGGAGCAGGGTAAGCAACATATGATTCATCAGAGGAACCGACACTTTTTCACCTAAAGTCATTAGTTGTTGTTGCGGTACAATACTTAAAAGTGTAAGCTTGTCGTGCGACATGGCCTGTGCCAGACTCGCAAGGAGCTGTGGACGTGTTACGATATCTGCATCTAAAAATAGCAAGTAGTCACCAGAAGCCTTTTCCGCCAATTGCGCGCAGGCGAAATTCTTGCCCGTCCATCCCGCGGGAAGCGGTTTGCCTTTAATCACCGTGAAGTTGTCGAAGCTGTTGGCATATTGAAGTGCGATCTCTGCTGTTCCGTCATTCGATTCATCGTCGAGAATGATAATTTCAAAGTCTGGATAAGACTGCTGCTTTAAAGACTCAAGCAAGAATGGTAATGATCTCGCTTCATTCCGCGCCGGAATCAATATTGATATTTTGGCTTTTGATGATTTTGTGCAATGTGGTAGGAGCGGTTTACGATAATAATTATACGCCGCGACTGCAAACTGAAGAATGAAAAAGATAAATAGATAAGCAATAAGGGTAACTGCCATGGGGGAGGGTTGAAAATGCAAAAATAATAGCCCACAACATGCGTCAGGGGCTATTATTTCTTTGTCACTTATTTCATTTCAGATTTAATTTTTTTGATAGCTTCCAAATGCGACTTTACTACAGGCGTCGTTTTTGTTGCAAATTTTTTCAAATCAGCATCTTTTAACGACATACTGCCCTGTTCCATCAACGCTACCGTTTTTTCATGGCCTTCCACCATGGCCATCACGTAAGCTTTATCAAATTCTGCACCTTTTTTACTCTTCAGCATTGTGAGCTTATCCATGTGTGCCTTGTCTAGCTTCTCAGGCAACATTAAATTTTTGGAACCTGCTATTTGTTTGAGTTCGGCGTTTGCACGGCTATGATCGGTAACCATCATGTTTGCAAACTCCTTCACTTTCGCGTGGCTGGCATGTTGCTGCGCCAACTCACTCATCTGCACTTCCGCCATCCCTGCGATAGCTGCTGTATTAACGAATGTGGTATCCATAGCACTAGACTGCATGGTCATAGAGTCCATTACCATAGAATCCATAGACATAGAATCCGTATGCATATGCATTGAATCGGTCGACATGGCCGTTGAGTCGGACATGTTATTAGCTGTAGCACTCCCGCTACCACACGCTTGCAGGCCTGAAGCCGCCGCGCTTATTGCTAATATGTAAGCTATTTTTTTCATTTTCTGATGTTTGTTCATGATGAACGAGCAAACGGCATGATTGTTCAAATGGCTTACTATTTTATTGACCGTTCGACGGTAAATCGAAACTCGGTTGGAAATGGATCATACTCCGCTATTTGCTATGCTTAGATCTGTGCTACCTATTTGTTGGATCTAATTTTTACTGTTTTAAAATAGAAGCTTTCATGTGAAGACGACAATGGCGTAAGGGATAAATGATTATTATGCCTATCCAATTACGCTATTTAGAAAGCAACACCAGGACAAGCCCTATTAGTGCCGGAAGACCTTGTTTAAAAAAGATACTTTTCTCGGCCGAGATGGCTCCATAAACGGCAGCAATAACAACGCAGCCTAGGAAGAACAAGGCGATATGGTGTTGCCACGTGACGTCGCTTATCAATAACGACCAAATAAGACCCGCCGCTAAAAATCCGTTGTAAAGCCCTTGATTTGCTGCTAGTCCCTTAGTGTCCTTAAACAGGTGTTTTGGCAAGGACTTGAAAGTCTCCTTGCCCTTGGTCTCCCATGCAAACATTTCGATCCATAAAATATAAAGGTGTTCAAGGGCTACTATCCCGATTACTACTTTTGTTAGAACTTCCATAGGTATGTTGATTATCCAAACGAATTTACAAAATATCCTGTCATCTCGGTTGATTTGCAGTGAAAGCCAAACAAAACTTGAATTTCAACTACAATTGCTGCTGATCGTTTGGAGTCTTTATGTTGCTACAAAACCTGAAGCTTTTGCTCATCAGTTAGGTTAATCCACATAGATTAAGACTGATAAAGATTAGCAAGTTGTTTCTGAATACGCACAGCAATATACCGTATTATATTTTTCATTACTTATCGACTAGCTATCAACCCTACTCATACTTGCCATCATACCTTTCACTGAATCACAGCCTAGATTTTAATCTGTTCAGATCTTTACGAGAAAATAGAACCTTTTGTCCAGTAATACCCAACTACTTCCCAATACAAAACTTGGAAAAGATGTTTTCCAGCAAGTCATCTGTTGTTACGCTGCCCGTAATTTCACCAAGGTGATGAAGAGCTTGCCGAATATCCATGGCCAAGAAATCAGACGTCACGGGATTATCTATACCATACAGCACACGTTCGAGCGATTCCTGCGTTTTCTGTAAGGCTTCTACATGTCGGATATTTGTAACCAGTACATCGTCCGTTTGAATATTGAGTAGATTTACTTGACGAAGCAGTTCGGTTTTAAGCTCTTCGATGCCTATTTGCTCCTTTGCAGAGATATACACAGGAGCTAACACTTCGAAGGTTTGTCTTTCTGCAGCTGACAGCAGATCGGATTTATTGATTAGCGTTACGAAAGCAATGTTTAACGCAGAAAGTTCGGCGATCTGTTGCTGGGCAGTTTCCAGTGAATCCTGCGTAGGATCGAACAAATAAATAATCAGGCTCGCTTGCTTCATTTTGTCCCGTGTGCGCTCAACACCTTTTGCCTCAATCACGTCGAGCGTTTCGCGAATGCCCGCGGTGTCGATGAAACGAAAGGTGATACCCTGTATATTTATTTCGTCTTCTATGGTATCCCGCGTTGTGCCTGCTATATCGGATACTATCGCACGTTCTTCGTTCAATAATGCATTAAGTAAAGTAGATTTTCCAACATTTGGTTTTCCTGCAATTACGACCGGGACGCCGTTTTTCAGCACATTGCCCTGCTCAAATGAAGATATGAGTCGACGAATTACCTGTTCGATATTTAAAATAAGCGATTTCAACTGATCGCGATTTGCAAACTCCACATCTTCTTCGCCAAAATCAAGTTCCAATTCGATTAACGATGCAAAATGTACCAAGTCTTCGCGTAACTTTTTAAGTTGGTTGGAGAAGCCGCCACGCATTTGTTGCATGGCCACCTGATGAGAAGCGGCAGAATTTGACGCGATAAGATCAGCTACAGCTTCCGCTTGCGATAGATCCAAACCGCCGTTTAAAAATGCCCTTAATGTAAACTCGCCCGCCCGAGCCGCTCGAGCTCCTTTTTTCAAGAGCAGGTTAATCAGTCGTTCAATGATATACTTTGAGTTATGCGTTGAAATTTCAACCACATTTTCTTTTGTATAGGAGTTTGGTCCTATAAACAGAGAAACAAGTACCTCATCTATTATTTCTTCGCCATCGCGGATCGTACCAAAGTGAATCGTATGAGAAGCTTCTTTAAGCAGATCTTTTCCTTTAAATACCGCATTCGTAATTGCTATTGCTTCCGCACCTGATAATCGAATGACTGCGATAGCGCCATTCGCTCCAGATGATGTAGCAAGTGCTACGATGGTATCTTGCGAAATTAAATCAGTTGACATCCCGCAAAGGTACGGTTTAGAATTCATTTTGATTAAAACTTTATACGACGGCGCACGTTCGTTTTATGGTAATAAAATACAAAGATGATGAAAGAGAAAATAGCAATTTTAACAGAACTCGGATTTGAAGAAGTAGAATTGACCTCTCCAAAACAAAAACTTGAAGAGCAGGGATACGACGTGCATATTATATCACCCAATGAAGAGAGCAGCATCAAATCATGGGATAAGACAGACTGGGGTAAGGACTTCAACGTAGATGTGCACGTAACAGAGGCAAATGCTTCGGATTACCGCGCGATTATTCTGCCAGGGGGCGTGTTGAATCCAGATAAACTACGTGTCAGTGAAGAAAGTATAATTTTTCTCAACAAGTTTGTGGATGATGGAAAGCTTATCGCAGCTATTTGTCATGGCCCGCTTATTTTGACAGAAAATGGTTATGTCGGTGGGAAGCGACTTACATCCGTAAAAAACATTAAGACAGATCTCGTGCACGCCGGAGCCGAATGGGAAGATAGCGAAGTTGTTGTCGATGGTAATCTTATCACCAGCCGAACGCCGGAGGATCTCGACGCCTTTAACGGGGCAATTATTGATTATTTAAAAGATACGGAGGAACAATAATAAGTCTACCTAACGAGAAAAGAAAGGTTCGTATTTAAGTTTAAGATTAAAGAGAAGGTTGTAATAGCGACCTTCTCTTTTTTCATTGGGCTCACTTTAGGGTCTAGATAATGTAGCGGATGCTTTATTCACCCAGATCCCGAAATGATAGAACCTTTATAAATTATAGTATATACAAAATTTACGAAACGAAGCTATTCCATTATTGTTCGATAGGAAACATAAAACAAATGCGTTATGGAGAAGAGCACAGTAAAGACAGACCAATTATCAAAACAGCGAGACCTTGCGAATTTTAGTCAGGATGATGCTGGCCACCCAATGACTACCGATCAGGGGGTAAAGATTAACAACGATGCAAATTCTTTGAAAGGGGGGAGCAGAGGGGCTACCTTATTGGAAGATTTTATATTGCGGGAGAAGATCACGCATTTCGATCATGAACGTATTCCAGAGCGCATCGTGCATGCTCGCGGTAGCGGCGCCCACGGATATTTCGAACTTTACGAAGATTTGAGCACACTTACACGTGCCTCGTTTTTGACCGACACGAGCCAAAAGGTACCTATATTTGTTCGGTTTTCTACTGTAGCGGGTAGTAAGGGGTCTGCTGATCTCGCGCGTGACATCCGCGGTTTTGCCGTAAAATTTTACACGAATGAAGGTGTCTTTGATTTAGTAGGGAATAACACCCCGGTATTCTTTATCCAGGACGCGATGAAGTTTCCAGATCTAATTCACTCGGTAAAACCTGAACCCGATAATGAGATACCGCAAGCAGCGTCTGCGCACGATACATTTTATGATTTTGTTTCTTTAGCAACAGAAACGCTGCACAACCATATGTGGGCGATGAGCGACCGCGCGATTCCGCGCAGCTTACGCATGATGGAGGGGTTCGGTATTCATACCTTTAGGTTGATCAATGACGCCGGAAAAGCTCATTTTGTTCGGTTTCACTGGAAGCCCGAATTAGGTGTTCACTCGGTAACTTGGGATGAAGCCTTGAAAGTAAACGGTGCCGATCCAGACTTTCATAGACGCGACCTTTGGGACGCTATTGAAAGCGGAAATTTCCCGTCATGGGAATTGGGAATACAAATCATTCCCGAAGAAGATGAACATAAATTTGACTTCGACCTGTTAGATGCGACCAAACTTATCCCAGAGGAAATGGTGCCGGTAAAAATTGTGGGTAAGATGACCTTGGACAGAAACCCTGATAATTTCTTTGCCGAAACGGAACAAGTGGCATTTCACCCGGGGCATATCGTGCCGGGGATAGATTTCACCAATGATCCTCTTTTGCAGGGACGCCTGTTTTCTTATACTGATACACAGCTTTCTCGACTGGGCGGGCCTAATTTCCACGAACTCCCAATAAATCGCTCTGTAGCGCCGGTACATAATAATCAGCGGGATGCGCAGATGCGTACCACAATTAACAAAGGGAAGGTGGCGTACCATCCGAACTCCATGGCTGGCGGATGTCCATTTCTTTCGAAAATAGCAGATGGGGGCTTCTCCAGCTACGAAGAACGTATAGATGGTAATAAAGTACGTGCGCGTTCAGCAAGTTTTAGCGACCATTTCTCACAACCTGCACTATTGTACCGCAGTCTTTCCAATTGGGAAAAGGAACATCTTATCGGAGCCTATACCTTCGAACTGGGGAAATGTACGATAGATCCTATAAAATCGAGAATGCTCTATTTACTAGATCAAATCGATCACAATCTAGCACAGCGAGTCGCAGAGGGCATAGGGCTACCTGTTCCATCCGAAATTGAAGGTCCTATCAATAGGAATGTTGGCGCAGACGAAGATGTAGAAGCGCAACAGCCGGGCAAAGCGAAAATCTATTTGGAAAAATCTCCTACCTTGAGTCAGGAGACGTCTACGGCGTACCCAATAGCCACGCGTCAAATTGCGGTTTTAGTCGATAATGGTTTTGATATGGACGGTTTCGGAAAAATGCAAGCTGCCCTGTTGGCTGAAAAAGCAATTGTCAAATTGATTGCGCCAAAAGGTGGTGTGATCACGTGTAGCAAGGGTATGGAGCATAAGGTAGACGCAGCATTGCCGACTACGGAGAGCGTGCTATTTGATGCTGTTTACATTCCTTGCGGTAAGGAAAGTATAGATTCATTGGCTAAACAAGGGAAGGTATTTAAGTTTATCAATGAAGCTGTCAAACATTGTAAAGCATTGGCTTTTGAAGGCCGAGCGAAAGAATTGTTTGAAAAATCTGCCGCGAAAGACTTTCGTGATGACAAAGCGATCTTGCTCGATGATGAACCACAAAAATTCATAGCGGCAATAGCACAGCATAGAAACTGGGATCGGGAGCCAAAAACCATGCACATCGCCGTTTAATCATGCTGCTTTGGCAAAGCTAAAAAGGTGCAAGTGGGTAATTAACCCCTTGCACTTTATTTTTAAATTACCAATCGATCAACCACATTAGAACCAAAAGATAAAACCTACGTTCAAAGAATAGCAGCTATCATATTTAAAAGGAGTATCGCATAGCCGCCTATTAATTATATATAAATCACGATAAACTATGAAAGCAGCAGTGTTTCACAAACCCGGAGATATACGGGTAGATACCGTAGCGGATCCATCAATCTTGGATCCACAAGATGTTATTTTGAGAGTTACATCAACCGCTATATGTGGTAGTGATCTTCACATTTTAAGTGGTGCTGTGCCGCAGAAAGAAGAGCTGATCATGGGGCATGAGTTTATGGGTATTGTCGAAGAAGTTGGCTCGGCAGTTACCAAGCTCAAAAAAGGTGATCGCGTAGTGGTACCTTTTCCAATAGCCTGTGGTCAATGTTTTTTTTGTAATCACGAAGCATCAACAGCGTGTGAAAACTCCAACTATAAACATTACGGACCCAACGGCGACATGCTTGATCAAAAAGGCGCAGCACTTTTTGGCTATACCGATCTTTATGGAGGATACTCCGGCGGTCAAGCCGAATATGTTCGTGTACCGTATGCAGATATTAGCCCGCGTATTGTGCCCGACCATCTGACTGATGAGCAGGCACTTTTTCTTACGGATATATTTCCGACAGGTTGGTCCGCTATCGATTGGGCGCAGCTGAAAGGGGGAGAAGTCGTCGCTATCTTTGGTTCAGGGCCTGTAGGGCTTATGGCACAAAAAGCAGCTTGGTTGAATGGGGCGAGTCGCGTTATCGCTATTGATCCGTTGGATTACAGACTGGATAAAGCACGAGCAGTAAATAAGGTTGATACCCTAAACCCGAATAATGTTGACGTGGTGGAGGCAATACGAGAGATGACGGGCGGTCGTGGTGCAGACGTTTGTGTCGATGCTGTCGGTTTCGAACCGGAGCGTAATTTTTTAGATAAACTAAAAGCTACCGTAAATTTTGAAATGGGTTCGATGAAAGTTTTAGATCTCTGTTTTCAAGCCGTAAGGCGCATGGGCACTGTTTCCATCGTCGGTGTATATGGGTCTACCTATGATAACTTTCCTTTGCACCGAATTTTCGATAAGGGAATTACGATCAAGCAAGGACAAGCACCCGTGTTAAATTATATCGATAAGCTGATCGATTTGGTTAAGGAAGAAAAGGTTGTGCTAGACGATATCATAACACATACATTGCCACTTTCAGAAGCAAGTTTTGGCTACGAAATTTTTGAGAAAAAACAAGAAGACTGTGTAAAGGTGGTTTTGAAACCTTAGACTAAATAATAGACTTTTTAGAGAAATTTCCAAGAATAATTTTAAAGAGGCCGGTGTTATCATCGGCTTTTTTTCGAACTATTTCGTTCTGCTTTCGTTTTATAGAAAGAGAAATCGGTTTAACACTGTATAAGATGAAAACGAATATATTATCGAACACACTAAAAATTGCACTTTTCGCTGTTGGCGCACGTATAGTGATGGATAAAGTAATACGTCAAGGTAAGAAACAAAACCTTTATGGTAAGGTCGTCCTGATAACGGGTGGGTCTCGCGGCCTTGGTCTTGCTCTGGCGCAAGAACTTGTAAAAAAGGGTGCTATACTCGCCCTATGTGCGCGTAATGAAGAAAATCTAGCGCAGGCATCTGCAAGCTTGCAGGCCGCTGGCGGCACAGTTTTTACCTGTGTCGCAGATGTCAGTCAGGCCGAGGATGTAGAAAATATGATAGCAAGCGTGATTGCAGAATACGGTCGTATTGATGTTTTAATAAATAATGCAGGCGCAATGATAGTAGGACCGGAAGAAACCATGGATATCGCCGATTACAAGCAAATTATGGATACTAATTGTTGGTCCAGCCTATTCACTACGAAAGCTATCCTTCCACACTTTAGAAATCGCAAGGTGGGGCACATTGTCAACATTGCTTCCATAGGAGGTAAATTGTCGGTGCCACACATGCTACCTTACAGTGTGAGTAAATTCGCACTTGTGGGGCTATCCCAAGGTTTTTCAGCAGAACTGGCTAAGGAAAATGTTCGAGTTACTACGGTAGTGCCGAGTCTCATGCGTACAGGAAGTCCCCGCAATATCGACGTCAAAGGTAATCACCAATCAGAGTATGCATGGTTTAAGATAGCCGATTCGCTACCGCTATTATCGCAGCATGCTGCCTTTGCAGCGAAGACTATCGTTGAGGGGATTGAGGAGCGGAAGAGAAACATCACATTAGGTTTAAATGCAAAAGTAGCTATTGCCTTACAAGCTTTGCTGCCCGAGACCACCGCCATAATTACAGAAAAAATAGGAGCGTTTTTGCCATCAGGTACGGACAAGACCACCAAGAAAGGGTACCAAAGCGAATCTTGGTTAACGAAAACAGTCACTGGATTTTTAGCAGATAGATCGGCTAAAAAGTTTAATCAATTTTAATTTCGGAATTGTTGCGACGCAGACTTTAATGGCGTATGCTTTTTTACCATACGCCCGTCCGACAATCTATCTACTTGTTTGCTGTGTTTTTTAGAAGTATAGACTTTGGCTTCAAGTCGTCGGCCATTTCTATTGGTCTACTGGAAGCAATCCGCGACCTGTTAAGCAAAGTTTAAGTTTTCGTAAGAGAGAGATAGAGTTCAGCTTTTTACAGTCGAAAATCGACAGCTAAACTTCACGCTTTTGGATTAAAAGGTATTAGACATTTCTTAAAAATAGTTCCATCGGCATCCTATTTTTTTTGTGTCGTTCGAGAAGGAAGCTTACGGTCGTCGATAAAGCATATGCTTAATATGCAAAAAAGATGTAGGTAGCTGAATTTTCAACTTTTTAATATGCATTATTTTAACATACTAAAATCGAACTGTGCAGTTCATGCTGTCTTTCTGGAAAGCGATCCACTACCGAGATTCAACGCGTTGGTTTTTCGTCTACGAAAGACAAATCCATAAGGCACGACCTGAATTATAAAGTTTAATTGGTTAGTTAACAGGGGGTTGTTTCTACGTTAGACTACTCGCCAAAAGTATCGCCATTCTATTTGCGTAAAGTGGACGGCACAATTGTTCACCGTCGTTCCGCACGCGTTTCATCTAAAATTATCAAGAAAAAGGCTGCTGCATTTTTATTAACTATAGCGATTTTTTATTTTAGCATAAGTTAGTCCTTTACTAACTTTTGTTATTTAAAACTCGCCATTATGTATTTGAAAGATTTAACTTATTCTTTTCGAGATAGTGTCAAATTATCTTATTGTCCGTTACTTTTTCAAGGCCTGTTAAGCTTCCTTCTTGCCTGTTACACTTACCCTGTATTGGCAGAAAGTTTACGTAATAGCGGTAGGGATCTCGGAGGCGTTCCCCTGTTGCTGACTTCATATTTCCTAATTACAACGCTTTGGGTAAGCGTTCAGAAGATAGTCCTTTCTTTCGATAGAAAGCTACCTTGGCCTTTAAATTTCACTTCCAGATTAACCATTCAAACATTACTTATAGTTGCATTACCGAGTGTACTCATCACGGGGCTTTTATCTCTCATACTGTTTCTATATAGCGGAGATGCTTCGTTAGTACAGCGGTTTGCATTTATGCTTCAACCCGTGATTTTCAGTTTTCTTCTTGTGATCAACTTAATTTATACCGTTTGGTTTTTTGTAGATTTCTGCTTTTTTGCATGCAATATGGGGGATATGTTGTCCAGAGCGTGTGAATCGGCGGAGAAGAAACTGTCCGACCTTTCACAGGCGAACCTGCCGACGAATTATTTAAAATCTTTGGATGTGCGTGTAGGCTTCCGTAAGGAAGTCATATTAGTAGAAAGTATTGGCCTTTTTGAGGCCTCAGCTGAGGGGCGTAGTTGTATGCTGAAGGATGGGGGATTTACCTATGAATTTGATTACGCACTTGACACGTTGGCTGAAAGCCTCGACCCAGATCTATTCTTTAAGGCAAGCCGTCGGTATTTGATAAATCGGCATATTATAATTGGGTATCAACCGGCAAGGCACGGTCGTATCCGTGTCCAGCTAAAACGGTCTGTAAAAAGCGTAAAAGAAATTATCATTAGCCGTGATTTCGCAAAAGAGTTTAGAAATTGGTATAATACCGATAGCTAATGCTGCTTAAATGTGATGTTTAAACTGATTTTTAGTCCAATTATAACTATTACGGTGGGGAGGGGAAGATGAAGCTGTTTTTCTGTTGTGTACTGTGCTCGAGTTCACTTTGCTTTCCATCAGCACCCTTCCTCCCGTAATTATTTTTAAAGTTTACAAAAGACGGCCGCCAGATTCTGACAGCCGCCTGCAAAATATGAATTGTATAGCCTAAAGATTAATCCTCTACACGAATAAAATTACCATTCGCATCGAATTCTAATTCTAGATCATTTCCACTTGTCGTATGTTGTATTTCAATAGTGAAGCTACCGTTACGCTTCTTTTCGATCTCTTTTACAACGTAGGCGGGAAAAGATTGAACAATATACTGGGCAATATTAGCAGGAATTAGTGCCGCTGGAATAATTACATTGCGTTTGCTTTCAATTTCTACCCAATCTCCAGCTTCGTTAAATTGAATTTTTATTCCGTTGTCTAAATAAACTTCGAAGGAGATCTCATTATCATCTTTTTCTCTTTTAATTGTAATTGCAGTCGCACCGTTAAAAGAAGTAGTAAGGAAATTACGTGCATTCGCTGGTAATTGCTCCAATGGAATACGCACTTCGTCATCATCATCATTGCCATCCAAATCGACACCTATAAATCTTTGCTCACGGTCGAATACCAAATCCACGCTATTATTGAGCTCCACGGTGAAACCAAATTGCTCACGTTCTATCTCGATTATATGATTATTGGCATAGTTAGCCACTACATATGCTTGAATCGCGGGAACTTGACCTTCCAGAAAACTGCTTGGAATGGGTAAATTTCTCTCGCTCTCAATCTCGGTCCATAAGCCATCTTTGTCAAAATCTATCTCGAAGCCATTGCTTAATAAAGCCTTGTAGATAGAACCATAGATATTCGCGCTGCTTGATCTTCTTGCCGATGTAACATTCGCATCCGTAAAATAAGTGCTCAATGTGGTGCGTGATGCCTGCGGAAGCGCAGATACCTCAATTGTCTCTCCGTCGGGTTGAACATCGTCATTATCGTTACTACAGCTGAGAAAGCCGATAGTCACTAAAACAGCGAAAAGAGCGGTGGAGATTTTTTTGTACATTTTCATTTCTAATACTTTTTTGTTTTTGATAGTCGTCACCTTACAACTTCCAGGCCAAAATACGTTATTTGTTTTCTTCACGCTATGTAAGTGTATCGTCGGCGGAAATATGTAGTAGATCAATGACGTCGAAATGAAAACGTACTAGTCGTTGTCAAAATCAGTTGATAATGTTATCGTTCTGTATTTTTCTACTTCTTCCTCTTGTATGCGTTGCTGTTCAATAAATAGTTGGTAGGCATCTGGTCCCAAGATTAATCGTTGTGGTGGCAAGTCCATGTGAGCAATAGCGTCTAACACTTCGACAAGTTTTTCTGGATCGCCGGGTTGTTCGCCGCTAGCTTCAGACCAAGCCTGCTGCGTCTGGTCCATTAGGTATTCAGGAACGCGGGTACTTACATAGCGTATGGAAGCGTCGTCCATAAAGCTTGTGCGAAACTCTCCAGGTGCAACAAGCGTTACCTTCACGTCGAAATCCGCCAGTTCTTTCATTAAGCTTTCCGTAAGACCCACAACCGCGAATTTCGATGCGCTATAGCTGCTGGCTAAAGCAATGCCTGAATATCCTGCAATAGACGAAATATTAATAATATGGCCTGCGCGTCTGGATCGAAAATGTGGAATCACATAGCGAAGTACATTGACGGTCGCAAAAAGGTTGACATCTACGGTCGCACGAAATTCCTCATCACTCATCTCCTCTACACTACCGATTAGCGCATAGCCCGCATTGTTCACCACAACATCCAATTTTTCAAATCTATCGATAGCATAGTCTACCGCCTCTTTGACAGCAAGATCCGAAGTTAAGTCCACCTGGAGGGGTAGAAAATTGTCGGTATCATTTGCTACTTGAGAACGAAGAACTTCAATGCTCCTGCTGGTTGCAATAACTCGGTCACCATTTAATAATAAACGCTTTGTCAACGCTAAACCGAAGCCCCGAGATGCGCCGGTTATAAACCATGTTTTCTGCTCTTTCACTGTTTATATCTTCTAAATACGTAAAATTATGTCAGTGATCAAATCTACGTTTTATAGACGGATCCATGACCTTCTATTTTTTTGTTGCTCATTACTAAACGCTAGATTGTTAAATGTTCTCCTGTCATTGATTTAATTTTCTATTCGATAGCGTTATAAATTACTGGTTTTCGTGGATTGTCTACGAGGTATTGGTTGGATAACTTTGTTATAATCAACTTCATTATAATTTCGGAACGATGAAAATAGACACCATACAAACAATTGATAAAGATACTCGGCCTTATTTGTACCGGCTAAATCTTATGTTGCTTAGTTCCTTGCTGTTCTTAATAGCGTGCTCCAAAAGCGATGGCCCAGACGACCCAGGTAATAATAAATACCCAGAGTATTTGAGCGGTACAATTTATTATGACTGGGCCACGGAAGGAATCATTAAAATGAGCTTGCCAGATGGCACTGGCGGCGCTTTTATCCCGGATAATACCAAATTAAATAACTTCGACATATCACGGGATGGCAAATTGCGACTTTCGGTTATAAATGCGAGCTCACTAGGGCAGTACGATATCCGTTTCACAATAAGCAACATGGATGATAGCGGTATCGTTGAGGAGTTCATTTATAACAGTCCGTCAACCAATACCTTTTGCAAAGGTTTTCTATCGCCTGATAACAATTTCATTGTAGTCACTTCAAATGATGCAGAGGATGGTATAACGATATTAAAGCGCAACGGCGAGTTTGTAACGCGGATAATGGGAATTAATGGGGAAGAGTTCGATTTCAATGAAACGCGACTTTGGCTACCTAACAATAGTCTATTGCTCACCCACGGCAAGCTGATTCTTCGGTTGGATCCGCCGTATACCAATGGGACATTGGTCAGGCAGATGGATTATGATGATTGGGGTGATTTACAGGTGAATATGCAGGGCAGCATGCTTGTTGTGCGGATAGGGAACCACCTTCATACGATGAACATGGACGGGACAAATCTAACGCAGCTGACCACAAGTAATTTCAAAGAGGCCGAACCTGCTTTTTCCCCAGATGGCAGGCATTTATTGATCGGTACCGAATATAGGCAAACAGGACCTTTTGGATATATCTGGCAACTGAAAATTATTCCCAGCACAGGTGGGCCATATAACGTAGATCCGATAGAGCAAAACTCGCCGGAAGCGATTCCTGTTATATGGAAGGATAAAGATAAAATAGAGGCGGCCGGGGGGCAAATGCTATGGCGATAACACCTATATATTAGAACATATGAAAAATAATTTTTTAACACTATGTATTGCAACGGCATTGCTATTGCTGACAGGCTGTTCCAAAGATGGAGATGGACCAAGTGATAATGATGATTTTGTATCCCTATACGGATCAAAACCTTTTAAAGGGGAAGCCAAAGGGCAGCGACTACTCAACGGCCAGGTAAATTATAACTGGGAAGGGGAGGCACGAATTGCATTGATGGAGCCTACGGCGGATTCTGTTTCGCTGCTGTTTTTGGCTGATTTTGGGGATGAGGGAGAAATAAACTTTAAAATTCGAGGCGCGTACAACGACGGAAATTTTCGAGCAGGCGAAAGCGATCCAAATTCTATGTTTGCTATTAACGGTAATACTTTGACAGGAACAATAGTTAACTCATCGCAATCGATGAATTTTAATGGAAGCTTCGAGCGAGAAAAGGCATCAGTCGCTATGCGCGTAGAGTTTTTAGAGGAAATAGGGGCTTTCCCCAAAAATGCCATCCTAAATCTGACGTTTGAAACATCACGCGACATGACGACTGATAACGGAGAAGGATGTGAAATGCGTCTGGTCCCTATTTGGAGCCCGTCGGGCGTGACTATGGGAATGGTCCCGGATTGCTAGTTCAAGGTTTAATACGTATATTCAACGCATACACCCGATAGAAACGATGCGCCACACCCGAAACTTATGCTTAATTCTGCAATTACTTTTTTTTGCTAATTCCCTTTTTGCGCAGTCAGAGAGAAGCATACAGGTCTACGGTGACAGTTTGTACCAGGTTTTGTCCAAAATTACAGATCCCGAACAAAAAGCAGAAGCGTTGCTTGATCTTAGTTTCTTTTGGAGCGATTACGACACGGTAAAGGCCTTCTACTATATTGATGAGGCGCACGACCTTTTGGGAACCAAAGCAAAAGACAGGTATTATCAAGGGATATTTTCATTCTATCGCGCGTCTGTGCTCTTTGAGCCGGCGCCAGAGAGAGCCAAAAGCGCGTATCTGGAAGTAGACAATATACTAAAGGCATTGCCTGACAATAAGCGTGCTTTGCGGTATCGAATACGTGCACTTGGAAGTTATGGAGCGCTTTTGCAACGCGATGGCCATGCTGAAGAATATGTGGAGGTGCTCCTGAATAAAGTTATTCCGATGGCGAAGGATATACGCGATTCCGTGTTGCTCGGTGTCAACCTTCAAAATGTTGCTATGGCTTTGATGAACATGCAGCGTTATGATAAAGCTAATCAATACTACGGTGAAGCATTACAATTGTTGCAAAGAAAAGCAAATAGCGAGGAGGAACGATTGACTTTGTTTGTAAATGCTGCGCGAAATCGGCTCTATCAACAAGATATGGAAAACGCACGTAAATTTCTAGATAGTGCGGAAACAGTATCAAAAGCGATTCCGTTGTCAAGCTATATGCCTACTTATCATGTCGTGGAAGGAAGTTATTGGGAGCGTAAAAACGAGATTGGTAACGCGCTCGCACATTTCGATAAAGCATTGCTGAGGGCGAAGCAGATGAATAGTCAGGATATTATTCCGAACATTTTGTACGGTCAGTATGAAGCGTTGAAGCGAATGGGCAGATATAAAGAAGCGAAGGCGGCACTGATTCAAGTATTGCCCTATGTGGAAGGAAAGTCACTGTTGCGCAATAAGCAAACATTGTACTACCATATTGCAAACCTGAATACGCTGACTGGAAATTTTAAAGAAGCTGCTCAGTGGTATGAAAAATTCAAGTTGGTCTCAGATAGTGTTTTTGCACACGCAGGCGAAGACAAGATTCTCACATTGGAACAAAAATATAAAACGGCGGAAAGGGAAAACGAGTTGTTGCTCGCAAAGAGTAAATTTCAAGAACAGCAATTATCTTTAAAGCGTACCCAAAGTTGGCTGGTAATAATGGTATTTGCCAGTGCTTTATTGGCGCTATTAAGTGTTTTATGGTACAATACCTCACGTAATAGAAAACGCTTAGCCGCACAGCAAGAGCTGTTGTTGCATCAAGAACTGAAGAACCTGCAACAGCGAGAAAAAATTAGCGTATTCAACGCTATGGTACAAGGACAAGAAAAGGAGCGGAGCCGTATCGCGCGCGATCTTCACGATGGATTGGGAGGGATGTTAGCTAGTGTCAAATTACAACTTTCAGCAGTAGCAGATGACCAGCAGGCTGAACAGCGAAAGGAAGAAACCAATATGGAACTGTATAATATTATCAATCAGCTCGATCAATCAGTTAACGAACTGCGTCGAGTCGCAAGGAATATGATGCCTGAATCCTTACTTTATATGGGGTTGGAGGCTGCACTGGGTGATCTTTGCAATGCTATGCGTCACAAGGGGCTAGATATAGAATTTGAAGCGAGAGATTTACGAAATGATTATGATCAGTCGTTCTTGATATCCGTTTATAGAATAGTACAGGAATTACTTACCAATGCCGTCAAACACAGTGATGCAAGTAAGGTTTGGGTGCAGTGCAATGAAAATGATGGACATTTCTATTTATCCGTAGAAGACAACGGGAAGGGCTTCACCTTTAATAAGAATCCAGAAAGGGCTAGTGGTATCGGCTTATCAAATATACTAAATAGGGTAGAATTGCTTAATGGACAACTGGAAGTCGATTCTGTAATAGGAAGAGGAGCTTCGTTTCACATAGATATTAATTTAAATGGATAAAATTATTTCTGTCATCATTGTCGACGACCATCCATTGGTGCTCAATGGCCTGCAATTTATACTGCGCAATACAAAGACCATAGATTTGAAAGGTTGCTTTATATCTGCGACTGATGCACTTGCGTTTTTGGAGATAGAAAAGGTGAGTGTCGTGCTCATGGATATCAATATGCCTGAGATGAATGGTATTGATGCGACATTGGAGATTAAGAAAAAATATCCGCAGACCCATGTAGTCGCTATCAGCAATCTGAACGAAGCCAGTGTAGCTGATAGGATGCTTCAAAGTGGGGCTTCGGGATATCTTCTCAAAAATATTGCTGCAAATGAACTTATCCAAGCAATAAAAGATGTTGATAACGATCAGAAGATCGTCAGTAAAGAGATGCAGGCGGCGATGGAACATCGAAAAACGGAGATACCCGTCGTGACACCAAGAGAAAAAGAGGTGTTAGCACATTTAGCCGAAGGTAAAACCACACCTGAGATTGCAGATCTGCTATTCATTAGCAAGCTTACTGTGGAGACACATCGTCGGAATTTACTGCAAAAGTTCAATGTAAGCAATGCCGCATCGCTTATTCACAAAGCCGCTGAGATGAAGTTTATTTGAATTGGATGAACACGGAAGTAGGAAAGACCGAGGGTAAAATAGCGAGGAGTCTATAATCTGGCTAAACGGAGGGGAACTTCAGCGAAATCGTTGTTCCACTGTTCTCAACACTTGAAACCTTAATCTCTCCACGGTTAATTTCTATCAAGTTGTTTACCAAGACTAGTCCTACTCCCGTGCCCCGTTCGCCCGAGGTGCCGTAAGATGGTAATTGCAAATTGTTAAATAGCTTCTTTACTTTTTTCTTGGACATCCCCACGCCCCAGTCTTCTATGGAAATCTCTACAGCTGCATCCATTTTTTTTGCGGAAATCTTAACTTTGCCGTGTTTATGGCTAAATTTAAGGGCATTATTTAATATGTTCCTGAGAATAATATGCATCTGTTCTGGATCGGCGAAGATCAACATACCGAAAGGAACATCAATGACGGTCTGTATTCGCTTGGCTTTACGCTGAGCTTCCATTCCTTTGAGCACTTCTATTAATAGGGTATGTATACTAAAACTGGTCGGCCGACTAACCAGCCCTTGAAGGTTCTGACTACTCCAATGCAACAGATTATCCACATTTTCCGTCATCATATGTAGTTGCGCCGCTACCTGCGAGAAAGCCTGTTTTTTAAACTCCTCGCTCGTTTCATCGTTTATGATATGCTGCAACATTTGTGTGGTAGCAATTAGTGGCGAACGGATATCGTGTGCAACGATCGCAAATAGTTGCTCTTTATCTCGATTAAGATCTTGCAGGTGAAGTTGTTGTTTCTTTATCTCATCCTGGTAGGTTTGTTGAATGTATTTAAAATGTCGAACCGTAAAGAAGACAAAAAACACAGCCAAAGGAAGATTGTAAGATAACCGTCCTTGCGTAAGCGAAACCATGCTATTAAGATCATGAGATAGCGTCCTCGGCAGTATTACGGCAAGCACCAAAGAAATGCAAATAAACACCTGCATCCATTTGTTCTGAAATATGAGTATCCCCCCGATCACTACACAAAAAACGAAATATTCAGCAATATTGTAGGATAAAAGGCTTAATGTGCTTAGAAATAAGATCGTCACACCTAGTAAATAGAATCTAGCTACAATAAATTTCTTATGATAGTGAAAATAAAATACCAATAGCACCGATAGACTAAAAATCAAATCGACGATTGCTAGATCAATAATGCCAAGGAGAAGATTAAATACGCTATAAAATAAAGCACAAATAAACGACCACATTGAAATTAGGTTCACCATTCTGATGCGCCGATCCTGTAGATACGACATATCCGGGGTCACCCCAAAAGAATCAACCTTAAGCCAGAAGTTTCGTAAAATTGTCCAGCACCGTTGAAATATTTCCATGTATGAGCATTGATTTTTTTCAGTTTTAAATAAGGCATTTTTGCGGTGCCCATCGAATTTTAAACCCATCAATTTAAAATTTGAGCAAGTTTGTATAGGCAAATATAGCTTTTTATCCTTTAATACGCTATAATTTAAGCTTTATCGATAGTTTGATGCGCTATATTAGAGGTTTTGGTTTCGTTAGCTGCTAAATTTCTGTAAAGACAGTTACCTTGCGCTAAGCGTATCATCACTCCAATGTTAGTATATTGTCTTTTTAGGGGTAACGATATTTACAGGATACCCTACGGTTTGATTGCGTTATTTCAGTATCTTCATGAAAGTCAATACTATTGCTAACTTACTCCCGAAGTGTCTGCACTTGATTTCTGTTTTTCACGTCCAGCTTGACATACAGGTTACTGATATGGTATTTTGCAGTACTAACGGATATAAACAATTTGTCTGCAATTTCCTTGTTTGTTAGCCCTTCCCATATACATCCAAGGACCTCCGTTTCGCGTTCCGTTAGATCGTGTAATCGTTTTAAACGCTCGCTCACTGCATGTTTCTGTACATCGTTCGGCTGCGGTTCGTGAATGGCGCTTATTGTGGGGCTTAAAACGGCATCTGGTGGGGGAGTTTCTTGGTCAATAAAGCGTAAGTATTGATCGAGTTCTTGGCGATTTTTTTCATTTTCATCTTGCAGTGCCCGCACCTTGTAAATAATTGCAAAGCTTACGCTTATAATCTCCAAAGCACTTATCAATCGAAACGTCCCCAAATCAAAAAATGAAAAAGTATGGGAGTCAATATGTGTGTACAAAACATATAGGATTCCAGTGATAATCACCAAGCCAAAAGCCAGTACCAAAAAACGTGCATACACATCTTTTCGAAATCGCATAGCCGCAAGAAAAATGCAAGATCCAGCGAGCAAAAAACACAACACATATACCAACGCATAAAAAAGTAGGTTATCTGTTATGGTGAATAATAGCGCGGACAGCAATAGCATCATGGATCCGTATAGATACCATGTTCTATAGCGTCGGAAAAATGCCTGTAAATCTAGAAAGTACATCGTGAATGGTAGCGCGATTAGTGCCGTGATGGAATTGTTCCATACCATCAGGTAGTCCAACGTCCATTTTCCATTCGAGAAAAAGTAGAACATACCATCTTCGTAGAAAAATGTTATGAATATGGTTAACAACAATAAGCAGTATGTTATAAATCGACGATCTTTAAATATCAGGTAGAAAACAAAATTAAATACAATAGACATCAACGCAAGCCCATAATACAGCCCGATGCGGAAAAAACGCATAGACTCAGAACTAATGAATGCTCCTCGTTCTTCCAGCTGTACTTCTGCAACCTTAAGCGCACGATCTGGAAAATGCAAAAGATAAATGGAGTCGATACTATGTATATGGAAGCGCGGGAATCTACTGGGGGTATGTGCTGGAGAGCCAATATCGACGGTCGATTGCTTGCGTAAGTCTCCATTCTCGTGCAAGAAAAGCTCATAGTCGTGAAGGTTTGCCGATGGTATTTGGAGTATTAAAGATTTGTTTCTAAGGTCCTTTGGAATAATTCCTTTCACCCAAACGCCACCTGTTTCGGTCTCTAACGAATGAAGTTCCGCATTATTATAAAGTTCTTCAGATGGGGATTGGCCAGTCGGCTGTAAGGCGTATTGCGCGGCGTTTGCAGTGCGCGAAGCTGCGCAACATAAAAACCAAATGATAGCACAGGTCAAAAAATATCGTGATTGCATAGGTGGTGGTTGTGCTTTTAGTATAAGACGCCTAAAATAAGATATTTCGATAACTATATGTGGCGAATCGTAAAAAAAGAATAGATGTCAGATAATAATACCAGGGAAGTCGTAGCAAGTTATCAATACGAAAACTCATATTGACGAAAAAATTCATATCAAAACCACCCGTTCTATTGGACTGCGCATCATTTAAAACCGGTAGTAGGCCGATATACTGCCGTATTGATGATGCCTTGCCGGACTATAAATTTCTCTCGACTTAAACATGAGCGCGTAATCAAGCGTAAATCGATCGTTTGAATAGTTAAGGCCTATCTTTTGTTCGAAAACAAGTGGGCGCACATCAAACGTTACGGGACTGCCGCTGGAAAACAAACCACCTTGAATAGTCGCATCATAAGCGACATAATTCAGTTGGGGCTTGGCATATACATAGAGCTCTTTCTTTAAGGCTTTACGCATTGTTTGGTTTCGGCCTATCCTCGCATTATGGTAGGCAGATTGGCTGAATGGATTTATATTTCCTGTCCTAAAAAGCAATCCAAGGCCCATACCTGTAAATGTTGTCCCAAGATTCAACTGACTTTCTAGAGAAATATCAAAGACATTTTGCTTTCGGAAAAACAGCGCAGTGTAGTTTAGCTTCACATCTATCGCAACGGCATTATCTATTTGATATTCCCATCCGCTCGTTTCGTAAAGGCCTACAGTCTGATGGAGTAGGTTTTGCGTTTCTTGGCCCATTGCATGCGGGCCGATAGTGCCCAGGCTTAGACCTGCTTTTAAAACCTGCTCATTCCTGAAAAAAAGATTTACTTGTCCGTTTGCAAATAAATATCCAGCAAATGGTCTGTCTTGCAAATAAGGTTCAGGTACAAAGGCAGATAATGGTGTATACATTTGCTGCCCGATCCCAACTTCGTAAATAATCTTATTAAATTCTTTACCTAGAAATTTGCTTTGCTCCGCCGCCTGTCGGTAAAAAATGAACAGACCATTTGTGTAGTAGCGATCTTGGCCGTACCACAAATAAGCATCGTTATCAGTCTGTATGCCTATCTCGCGACTGTATTCCTGGGATTTTAAAACACAAGTGTGAATCATTAGAAATACAACAATCAGCAAACTTTCTTTTAATCTCAGTTTCATTCCAATTGCCGTACTACTTTAAAATGAATCGATTACCCATGTTCATACCTGCTAGCATAAAGTGTATTTAAAAAAACGTGATAATCTACGCATTATTCCTGGGCTTTCCTGATCCATTTTCATATTATTTTCTTGCAATGAAAAGCGATCCCCTTTGCAAAACATGATGCAACACGGAATCCATCAAACCGAATTCACGGTTTTCCGCCATAGGAAATTAATTTTTTACAAATTATTTTTGTGATGTTCCAAAAGGTTGAGAACTTTAAGAAAGGATATTGCTATCGGAGATCCCAAATAATACAAAACAGCATGCCAATGATAAAAAGACTTCTATGTGCATACCTAGCCGTGCTAAGCTTATCAGGGTGCAATAAATCGCAAGACTCCGTTGCTTATAACAATTCGATCATCTCAATTATCAATGATAGTGAAAAGCACGTAACTGAAATGAACGGGGCATTGAACATCGCTGATGATGTGAAAGCAGAGGCGGTCAGTAGTTGTGGGAAAAGTCGATCAATCGGGATATAGCGAAGGTTGAAGAGAATGATAAGAAATAAAAGGCTGATGTCGGATTAGCTGTACAAACGCTAACGCAATTTTCGTAATTATTTAAAGCGATGAATCGTGTGCCATCGCGAGACGCTATGGGCTGGATATTAGCACTAAGCATAATGAGCAGAAGGCAAAAAGCTCGGTAGAAAAATTTTTAAATAAATTTGCATATATAAAAAATAGTTCCGAAATTGGAATTTCATAATTCAGGCCGCTATGAGCATGGCGGCAAGTTATAATTGGTTTTGAAAGGTTTCCATTCGCCCGGATGGAAACCTTTCTCTTTTTACAATTCGTCGCCCGAAATTCTACAATAGTCGATGAAATGGAATTTCCTAAAGTATATTATTTGCTATAAGCAGTCCTAAAACATCCGAATACTACGACCTACCTATTGCCGGAGTTGCAATGCATGATTAATTCCATCATACATCGAAAACGAGCGATTCGTTAAAGATTGTTAATTTGTAACATACCTGATACAAAAATGAAACTATTTCACGTAGCTAGACGTTTAACCAATAAGAAGACACTACGTAAATAAAATGTTTAATTAAAAAATTAGGATATGAAAAAGTTGATTTTAACAGGTTTAAGTTTGATGTTCGCACTAACACTTACATTTGCCCAAGAGGGGAATCCTGAAGACAAAGCAAAAGCAAAGGTAGAAAAGATTGCTGAAAAGGTAATGTTAACACCAGAACAGAAGACGGCGGTATATGATATCGTTCTGGAACATACGAAAGCTAAATGGGCGCTTAAATCAGATACCACTATCGCCAAGGATGTCGCCGAGCAACAAGCAACAACTTTAATGGCAAACGCCGATGCCAAAATTATCGAACAATTGACTGATCAGCAAAAGCCCCTTTACGGAAAATACATCGAAGAACGTGATGCGAAGAAGAAAGACTAGCATCTACTAAGATGTAACAGCATAAACATGTTCAATAAGATCTTGCTACAGCCCGTAGCAAGATTTTTTTTATCATATTTTGTCAAATATAAAAACTCTCCTATATTAGTGTGTTATTTAAATAGTACACTAGTATGATAACTATCCAAAACCTTAACTTCAGTTATAGTAAAAGTCGGCCTCTCTTTAGAGAGATGGATCTGCAATTGAAACAGGGACATATCTATGGCCTATTGGGAAAAAATGCCGCCGGAAAATCTACGCTATTGAAAAATATCGCAGGTCTTGTTTATCCTCACCAAGGCAAGATTACCGTTTTCGGACACGATCCACAGAATCGCGAACCTTCTTTGCTACGCGAGATCAGTTTCATACCGGAAGAATTTTATCTCCCTTCCATACGTTCTGATAAGTTTGTTCGTGCAAATGCCCCTTTTTACCCGAAATTTGACCAAGCGTATTTCGAAGAGCTGATTAGAGAATTTGAAATTCCGCTCAATCAAAAGCTCGCCGATATGAGTTATGGGCAGAAAAAAAAGTATCTGATATCTTTCGGATTAGCTACGAATACAAGACTTATTATTATGGACGAACCGACCAATGGACTGGATATTCCGTCGAAGGCGCAATTCAGAAAAATTATGGCCGCCACACTAACCGACGATCGTTGTGTCTTAATCTCTACGCACCAGGTCCGCGACCTCGATAATCTGATCGACGCTGTTATCCTCCTAGACGAATATCGCGTAGCATTAAACGCATCCGTAGAGGATATCACTACGCAGTTTTGCTTTAAGAAAGTAAAAGAGCTGTCTGATTCCGTGCTATACGCAGAGAGCGCGCTCGGCGGGTTCAATACCATACAGCGTAACCAAGCAGCTGAAGATTCGAGATTAGATCTCGAATTACTTTTTAACGCTGTAACACAACGCAAAGAAGAAATTACTGACCTTTTAAAATAAACCTAAATATGTCTGATTTATTCGATATCCGCAGATTAATGTCCTTAATTAATAGACAATGGATAAGTTTTGGTAAAGTTTATATCATGTCGATAGGGATAGCCGCCGGTGTTATAGCAGCCTTTTACGGCTATGCTGTAAAGGAGTTCTTTTACAATTTCTCGGCTGAGCCGGGTTTTATGAAGCATTTATTGTCTTTTAGGCCCGTACTTTTTATTTTTCTCGGTTTACTTTTTGTAACCATCATCGCTGGGACATACTTTTCTGACTTGGGACAAAAGCCGAAAGCGATATTTGAAATATTGATTCCCGCGTCTCGTTTGGAAAAATTTATAACAGCGCTATTTTTTAGTTTATTTATAACCATGATTTCCTATGTGCTGATCTATATGGTTATTGATTTCGGATTCGTTATCTATCTCAGAAAAGCAGTAGCGTCCATATCGCTCAGCGATAACGACGTTGCTAATGCGGCTATCAACAGTAAAGTTCCCTTTTTGTCTATGAAAGACTTTCCAGCAAGGCTCCCCTTTTTCTATTTTCTGCCATTCCTTTTGAGCGCAATATTCCTGCTCGGTTCGATAGCTTTTCAAAATTTCCAATATATAAAAACGGCGATTTCGCTTATTATATTTATAGCGGTATGGACCATAACCTTGGTATACCTCATGAATGCGCTGACACGAAATACGATGTCTGTATCAGATCGCGGCTTGTGGAATGAGGAATTGAACATTTTTCGTTTGATTTTGGGGATAGGCGTGTTCCTAACGCTTGTCTTTTGGATCATCGGATTCTTGCGTTTAAAAGAGAAGGAGGTATAAATGGAGTTTAATGATAATAAAGCAATTTACATACAAATAGCTGAGCATATCTGTGAACATATTATGTTAGGTACATGGAAAGCGGAAGAGAAATTACCATCTGTGAGGGAACTTGCAGTACAATTGGAGGTCAATCCAAACACGGTCATGCGCACCTATGATCTCTTGCAACAGAAAAACATTATAGCAAATAAAAGGGGCGTTGGATTGTTCGTGACAAAGGAATCTTTACAACACGTACAAACCTACCGGAAAAGTATTTTTCTTGAAGAAGAGCTGCCTCAGCTATTTCGAAACATCTACCTTCTTGATATCAGTTTAGAGGAATTAAAAACGCGATACCAAGGTTTTATTGATGAAAATTTTAAATAATTATTATGAAAACAAGTTCAAAACTATTGATCATATTGGCGATAGCCATCTTCGTTCTACCCTTGTCTATTCTCTCCTATACGGTTAGCCGGGGTAGGGTAGGGCTCGACGAATATTCCAATACATTCCACGAAGAAGCGACCCAAAGTGATAAGGAAGATCGGTATTTGAAGACTACCGCATTACCCGCTTTCCAAAAAGTGAAGGTACTCGGGCACGCACCTAAGCCCGGGAATATCAACATAGTTTTTGTAAAAAGCGATAAATACGCCATTAAAATCGATAAAAACAGCGCTTCACATTTTTCAGCTACTGTCAACGAAAACCGAGAATTAGTAATAACTGGGGAGGAGCCTTATTTCTATCACAATACTGTTTACATTTTCGCACCGAGCGCGCAAGAATTGACGTTGAAAAATGTGGGTGCGAAAATAGAAGCAAATACAGAACACCTAGCTATACTGGGAGACAGCATCACCGAATTGCGCTTTGCTCCTGAATCGTCCATCGGCGAACTGATTGTCGAGCTGAAGAATTCAACGGTTTCTATGAGTAATCCTCAGCGAGATGTAGCGTCGCCCGACGCTCAAGCGGGAAATGCTAAGCTTGATGTCTTCAACTCCAATGTACGTATCGAACATCCAAATTTCGACAACATGCAAATCAAGGCTGAGCGTTCAAAAATAATATTTGATAAGGGCTCATCTGGCAATTTGATAAATTCCCTTTATTTGCACACCCTTGGACAAAATTCCATTACGTTAGACAGTGTGGGCGTGGGAAGCATTAAGGGGGCGCTTTCCGAAGAAACAACAATTGATCTGCCTATTCAGCAGTTACGCAAGCTCATCAACAATCAATAGTGAAACATTTTTCCCGGCCGAAGGAAGTAGACATTCGGCCGGATATTTATAATTAATGTGAACGGTCGTCTGCGATGATTTTATCGCTTTCATAATTAGAGAGGCTAACTCTGGTGCGCGATAAGCTTTCTGGATAATTCGCGCTGATGTACTTAATCATCTCCTCTCTCACGTGTGCACGTAATTCGAAAGCTTGTCCAGAGTTTCGGCAGCTCATCAGACATCTTATTTCCATGGTTTGTTCACGTAGATCCGTCACATGAAGCACATTAACCTGTCCATCCCATAAGCTGTTTGCCTGTAAAAGTGATGTAAGCTTTTCACGAAGCTTGTCAATAGGGACAGCGAAGTCCGTATATAAAAATACCGTCCCTAGTATTTCAGCAGTTGTTCTTGTCCAGTTTTGAAAAGGCTTTTCTATAAAGTAATTGATCGGAAGTACTAAGCGGCGTTTATCCCAGATTGCGACCACCACATACGTTAAGTTGATCTCCTCAACGCGTCCCCATTCGCCTTCTACCACCAGTACGTCATCCATACGGATGGGCTGTGTGAATGCTATTTGAAAACCGGCTAATAGATTTCCAAGGGATTTTTGCGCAGCGAAACCAATGATAATACCACCGATTCCAACCCCGGTCAGCAAACCGGCACCAATTTTACGCATACTATCAAAACTCAATAATATGATGGCGAGTGCTACCAATATGATAATGCTGACTAATAGCTTTCTGATAAATACGATCTGCGTTCGGATCTTACGCTCCCGCAAATTGTTTTCCTTACTAATGTCGAAGCGATGGTAAAGGTAATCCTCAAAAACGCGGATAACACGAATAATAAGGATCGCAAAACAACCTACAAAAAGCATTTCCGTAATTTTGCTAACCACAGGGTGCGTGGCACTATTGAATCGCGTGAAGGGAAGGAGGGCATTGAAAACCAATAGCGGAATGAAAAAACTGAATATTTTGCTAAAATGTCGTATGACCGAACGCATGACCGAATACATGGTATGGCTAGACGATTGCTTTCTTACCAAAGGAACTAAAATAGCTTTAATAAGAATTCCCAACAAAAGCGCAAATAAAATAACCAATAAATTCCAAGTCCACGAAGGCATCTTAGCCGATAATAGCGATATGTATTGTGTCATTAATTTATTAAAATTGTTCCGCCTATGTAACAGCTTACATCGTGTAGCGTTCATTTTTATTTCGATTCCACTTGCTAAAGCTAAACGACGTTTTTTAGCTGGTTTGCTCGTAGTACACGAAAATCTTAGAAATTATATATGGGATATTTGTTGTAGAATTTAAAATATTCCGGTACTTTTAAAAAAAACAATACATTAAATTTGAAATTTACCGAATTTGGTTTCTCTGCCACTTTGGAAGAGGGCTTAGATAGCATGGGGTTTGTCGATCCCACACCCATACAAGCACAGGCCATCCCTGTCATCTTAAAACAACACGATTTAATAGCTTGTGCACAAACAGGAACTGGCAAGACGGCATCCTATCTGTTGCCCGTCCTCAACCGGATAGCAAACAATCCGCAAGAACGTGTGAATACGCTGATTTTAGTGCCTACACGGGAGCTAGCATTGCAAATAGATCAACAGATTATGGGCTTTGGTTACTTCACGGGCGCGACATCAATATGCGTCTATGGCGGTGGAGATGGCATGGGCTACGAGCAACAAAAACGTGCTATTCGGGATGGCGTTAACATAATTGTCGCCACACCAGGTCGCCTTTTAGCGCACATGTCTTCGGGTAAGTTTGATTTTAGCCATGTAGAACACCTTATCCTTGATGAGGCAGACCGCATGCTGGATATGGGCTTCCATGATGATATCATGAGAATCATCAGTTATATGCCGAAGAAAAGGCAAAGTCTGCTTTTTTCAGCGACCATGCCACCGAAGATCCGTACGTTGGCAAAAAAGATTTTACAAAACCCCGAGGAGATCAATGTCGCTATCTCCAAACCTAGCGAGGGAATCGATCAACAGGCATACCTTGTTTATGACGATAACAAAATAGCGCTCATAAAAAATATCTTGGAAAACCCCTTGTATGAGAGCGTTATTATATTTGCCTCTAAAAAAGAGCTTGTGAAACGGTTGACCCGCGAACTTATAAAAAATGGACTCTCTGCCGAAGGATTCCATTCAGATCTCGAACAGTCACAACGTGAAGAAGTAATGCATCGGTTTAAGGCGAAGCGCTTAAGGATTTTGGTTGGCACAGATGTTATTTCTCGCGGTATCGACATCGTAGGAATTAGTTTAGTAGTAAATTTTGACGTGCCGCCAGACCCGGAAGACTATGTTCACCGTATCGGGCGTACGGCAAGGGCTGCGACCACTGGAACGGCTATTACTTTTATAAATGATAAAGACCAGTCGCGCTTCGCAAGGATTGAACGCCTGATAGAAAAGGAGGTGCCTAAAAAACAACTCCCCGAAGGATTTCCTGCTGGTCCGACCTACGAGCCGAAAGCAAAAAAAACGAATAAGCCGGCAAATAGAAAGAAAAAGTTTAAAAAAGTGCATAAACCCAAAGCAGAATAAATTAAACAAAAGGGGGAGGATTAGCATACTTATTTATGAAATCTCGTATTTTAATCCTGCCCTAGCGCTAATTCCATTGTAAACGCTAATCTACCGATTAAGTCCGTACCACCCGCTGAACATTTTTTGAATGCTTATCTTCTATGTAGCATTCTTGGTCCAATTTTCTATTCATCTTCTATCGTGCGAAACTCTATCCAGTAAAATTGTAGCAAGAGTTAGTAGATAAATTCATTAAATGATTGATTCAAAAGTGTTAAAATTTTACTTAGCGTAGTAATTGTAAGATTAAAGTGCTATTATTGTTTATTAAAAGTTTTTAATTGCTCGGGAAGAAACCCGAGATGCTGAGAAGAGCGACCGATTTTATAAGTCTTATCACGGATTTATTTATATGATTAATGTTTAGCAATATTTGATTTGGATTTATGCAACCGGTTGACTTGGTGTTTAAATTGCTGTTGAGCTTTAAGATTGCTGTTGAGCGTAGTTCGCTTTCCGTGAAAGCTGCGTACATCTCCATTTTCCTGGAGATGAAAGCTGGTAAAGAAATCTCGCGTATGGAAGATAATTTTATAAACTTAATAATATGGAAAATATCACTTATGATGCCATTGTAGTCGGCTCCGGTATTAGTGGAGGATGGGCTGCAAAAGAATTGTGTGAAAAGGGCTTGAAAGTTTTGCTATTGGAACGCGGAGGACCCTATGACCATGTCAAGGATTACAAAACTGCTACGAAGGATCCATGGGAAATTCCACATCGTGGGCGGACAACTAGTGAGCAAAAGAAAAAATATCCGGTTATTCATCGCAGTTGGGCAGCACAAGAAGTCGTGATGGATGCATGGGCCAACGAGGAAGACAACCCTTATACAGAAGTCAAGCCATTCATATGGTGGCGAAGCTACCGCATGGGTGGTCGGTCTATTCTGTGGGGTCGACAATCGTACCGCTTGAGTCAAATGGACTTCGAAGCTAACGAGAAAGATGGCGTAGCTGTTCCTTGGCCCATCAACTATGCGGACATGGCGCCTTGGTATGATTATGTAGAGAAATTTGCAGGGATAAGTGGGTCAAACGAAAACTTACCGCAGTTACCAGATGGCCAGTTTTTGCCGCCAATGGAATTGAATTGCGTCGAAAAAGATATGGCTGAAAGAATAAGGAAAGAGTACGAATCAAAACGACACCTTATCATCGGGCGAACGGCAAATCTGACCAAACCGATTGAAGGTCGTGTAAACTGCCAATACAGAAACAGGTGTTGGGAAGGATGTCCCTTTGGCGCATACTTTAGTACACAATCTTCTACTCTTCCGGCAGCTCAAAAAACAGGAAACTTAACAATACGACCTTATTCTATCGTAACCAAAGTGTTATATGATAAAAATTCGAAAAAAGCCTTGGGGGTAGAAATTCTAGATGCCGAAGATAATCAGACATATGAAATAAAAAGCAAGATAGTATTTCTTTGTGCCTCTGCACTCAATAGTACGTGGATCTTATTTAATTCAGCGACAGACGTTTGGCCTGATGGTTTGGGAAGTTCAAGTGGAGAGCTAGGACACAATGTGATGGATCATCATTATAATATTGGGGCTGGCGGAATTATAGAAGGTTACGAAGACAAATATACTTACGGGAGAAGAGCAAACGGATTTTACATTCCACGTTTTGTGAATTTAGGCTCAGATAAACGGGATTACCTCCGTGGTTTCGGATATCAAGGGGGTGCAGGTCGTGAGGGGTGGTCGAGGAGCGTGGCAGAGCTTAGTTTGGGTGGCACTTTCAAAGATGCTTTAACAGAACCTGGTGTATGGTCGGTCGGTGCGCAAGGTTTTGGTGAAATACTTCCATATCATGAAAATAAGATTTCGCTAGACAAAACAAAGAAAGATAAGTGGGGTCTACCTATATTATCAATGGACGCAGAGATTAAGGAAAATGAATGGAAAATGCGTAAAGACATGCAAAGCGAACTAAAGGAAATGTTAGAAAAATCAGGCGTCAAAAATATAGGCGGCTGGGATGGTGGACACGCTATAGGCCACGGCATACATGAGATGGGAACCGCACGCATGGGATTAAGCCCCAAAACCTCCGTATTGAACAAGTGGAATCAAGTATGGGATTGTTTAAATGTTTTTGTGACTGATGGTGCCTGTATGACTTCATCAGCTTGTCAAAATCCTTCATTAACTTATATGGCACTTACTGCTAGGGCAGCAGACTATGCAGTAAGCGAACTGAAAAAAAATAACATATAGTCGCATGGATCGTAGAGAATTATTAAAGATGGTTGCCCTGCTCACGGGAGGAAGCATCATCGGCGGAAATATATTCCTTACAGGATGCACTTCCGGTAAAAAACAAGGTTCCGAAAGTGGTTTATCCTTTAACAAAACCCAGATAGATTTATTAAACGAAGTCGCGGATACAATCCTGCCTACAACGGAACGAAGCCCAGGGGCAAAAGCAGCAGATGTGGGTTCATTCATGACGGTCATAGTAAAGGATTGCTATGAACCAGAAGACCAGAAAATCTTTCTAAGTGGTATAAGCGAATTGGATGAGCAGTGTATAAAGACGTACAAAACCGGCTTTGTAGATTGCACGGCAGAACAAAAGCTATCGTTTTTGACCACACTTGAAAAAGAAGCAAAAGAGTATAAGGATAAGAAAAATACAGAGGAAAGAAAGGGCCCGCATTACTTCACTATGTTTAAGCAGCTAACGTTGCTAGGATATTTTACTTCGGAGATTGGGTGTACACAGGCGATGCGGTATGTAGCTATTCCAGGCCGCTATGAGGGGGATGTTCCTTATCATGCCGGTGATAGAGCATGGGCTACCTAGATTTTGTTACAATAGATGGTGAAGTACGTAAAAAGGAAATAATGAGCATAAAAAAAATTAGAATGGGAATGATTGGCGGTGGTAAGGGCGCGTTTATAGGGGAAGTTCACCGCATGGCAGCTGCGCTCGACGGGGGGATTGAATTTTGCTGCGGCGCACTTAGTGCTGACCCGGATAAGGCGGTAACGTCTGGTGAAGCATTGTCGCTTCCTGCCGATAGAATATATGGCAGCTATCAGGAGATGATCTTGAGCGAAAGCCAACTTCCTGATCACCAACGTATACATTTTATAAGTATTGTCACGCCTAATTTTGCGCATTTCGAACCTGCTATGATGGCTTTGGAAAATGGCTTTCACGTCGTTTTGGAAAAGCCGATAAGCTTTTCGCTTGAAGAAGCCCTGCTATTGCAGGAGAAAGTGAAGCAGACCGGTCTTCTTATTTGTTTGACACATACCTATTCTGGCTACCCCATGGTCATACAGGCACGGCAACTAATTGCTGATGGTAAATTGGGAAAGATCAGAAAAATAATGGTCGAGTATCCGCAGGGCTGGCTGAGCACACGTATTGAAAATGATACGCCGCTCGCAGCTTGGCGAACGGATCCGGAAAAAGCCGGTCAAAGTGGTTGTATGGGTGACATAGGTACTCATGCAGCACATTTGGCAGAATATGTGTCTGGATTGAAAATCACGAAGTTATGTGCAGACCTTCATGTGTTTGTCGACGGGCGTCGTTTGGAAGATGACGGCAATATCTTGCTGCGGTTTGATAACGATGCTCGCGGCGTGCTTTCAGCTTCACAGGTGGCTGCAGGGGAGGAGAATGCGCTCAAGCTTCGAATTTATGGCGAGCATGGCGGCATCGAATGGAATCAGCAGGAACCCAATACCCTGCTAGTAAAATGGCTGGATGCGCCTGTGCAAATCTATCGCGCTGGGCAAGGCTATTTAGCAGATGCGGCCAAATCCAATATTAGACTGCCCGCCGGACATCCTGAAGGCTATATTGAAGCCTTCGCGAATATTTATAGAAATTTTAGTGCAACGCTGCAGCATATGTCCAATGGACAGGAACCAGATGCAAATATGCAGGACTTTCCAACCGTGGAAGACGGCGTTAGAGGCATGCAATTTATCGATACCGTACTACACTCATCCCGTTCCGATCAAAAATGGACCGACTTTTAATGCGATTGCTTCGCGGATTATTTTTCGGTAGTGTCGCGCTTCGAAAAGTAATCCGCTTCCAGAACATTTGTCTTTCTACTAACGCTTTTTATTTTTTTTAGTCATTTTCGCTTTTACGCCACTACCATAATTATAAGTTTTGCTATTGCTTTCTTTTTTCTTATGAAAGGCGCCGCCTTGCGACTCATCAACCTTATCGTCTTCTTTTGGACTGTCCGATGGGCGATAAATGATCAGGTTGTCAGGCAGGGGCATAACCGGGATTTTTTTTCCCAGCGATTGCTCTATTTTACGAAGTTCCGGAAGTTCAATATCAGTCGCAAATGTTATCGCAACAGATTCGAAAGCGGATGTTTTTAAAATATGAGATACGAAAATGTCACTGCTTTCAGGAATCTCAAAATGAAATATGAAGGGAATATTTGATAAATCAATAGCGGTTAAGCCCTCATTTGCGACGAGAAGAATACGGCATTCAGGTATTTGATGGAAATCTTGCATATTGTCTATACCGGCATCGTCGTGGAAAAAAGGGTTGTAGATAGCAGCTTCTCCCTTAGCAACATGCAAACGCTTAAGTAAATTATGTGCTGTAAGCCGGCTGTTCACAAACACCACCACTTTATCGAATACTTCGGCATCGCGCATTAAGACATTCAACAAGTTTATTTTCGTCGTGAAGTTCGGAACCTGATACAACATCAGGTCATGTGTTTCTAATGTCTCTTCACCAAGCTCTTCAGCTTCAACCCGTGTAGCAAACGGCATAAAATCATCAATCATGAGGTGCAATTTATCATGTTCGACAGTACTGAATGCCAAATACTGGACATCGCCACAACTTTGAGCCAATTCGCGTACATTCGTTTGCATACCCTGTTTTACGATTTCCTCCGCATCATCAACAATGAATGTTTGTATCCGATTCAAGTTAAGTCCAAGTTTTAAATAAACTGCACGTGCGCGGTTCGGGGTTGCCACGACAATATCAACTCCACGAACCAAATCCTCGATCTCCTCTTCCATGCTTCCGCTCGCTTTAAGTCCCATGATATGAAGATCTCTATTCTTACTGATAACTAGAAAACGGTCAATTATCTCGTTAATCTTTTCCTCATTTGGTGCTAAAATTAGAACCTTCGGCGCCTCATCCCTTGTATATTTCAAACGCATCAACACCCCAAGTACATAGGTTGTTGTTTTGCCCGCACCTTCAGGTGCAATCCCCAGAATACTTTGTCCACCAATAATTCGAGATAGCGATTTTAACTGAATTTCTTTGGCCGTAAAATATCCCAAATCGGTCATGGATGCTTGAAGGCGCTTGCTAAGTTTTAATTTATCTAAAGACACTGCAGAATGTTTAATTGAATACCAAATGACAAAGGTAGCTAAAATTTAATGCAGTTTGTGGGCATGAGCAATGTTCCCTTGATTAAGTGTGTGTTGCCGGAGAAGCGAATAATAATTCCGTTCACTTTCTGTGTTTGGAAGAAGTTAAAGACTGTAAAATTTTATAATCATCCCCTTGGAAAGGCAATACAAATTCTACGTTAGGTAACATATAGTTGTGCTCGCTATGTTAAACATCAGATTACAGAACTATTGATTAAACATAAGCTTTTTACTTTTCTAACGAAGCAAGAGTTGCAGGCTGACGAAAGTTTTCTATATTTGGGCAATTTAAAAACAGTCTAAATAAAGAATAGTATGTTGTTCAATACCAAAATGTATTTGAATCCGCTGCTGACAGCCATTATGATGTCGATGGGAGCATATGCTTTTGCACAAGATGTGACGGTACAAATCAAAGATACCGAAAAAAACACACTTACTAATGCCAATATCTGGGTCAACGGAAAGCTTCAAGGGCTTACAGACCAGTCAGGAGTCCTCGTGTTTTCGCGTCCGGCAACGAAACTTATACAGATCCGTGTTTCCCATAGCAGTTATCCAGATCGTATACATCGCGTAAATTTGGATACACTGGTATCGCCTATCCAATTAGCGATGAATGACCAGCGAAAGCTTGACGAAGTGGTGGTTACCGCCGGTCGTAAACCAGAAAGTATAGCAAATATCCCATCATCCGTTTCCATCCTCACGACAAAGGAAATTGAATCGCAAAGCCAGATCAGTACCGACATTGCCAGCGTATTGGGCAACACGATTCCTGGCCTTGGCGTAGCTGCAAGGAAAGGAACAAATAGCGGACAAACATTGCGCGGTAGGGCGGTTCTTGTACTTATTGATGGAATACCGCAATCCACACCCCTGATGAACGGCGCAAGGGACATTCGATCCATCGATCCCAGCGTTATCGAACGAGTTGAAGTGATAAAGGGCGCCACCTCTATTTATGGAAACGGCTCCGCAGGGGGGATCATTAATTACATCACCCGGAAAAACGATCCTCAGGCAAAAACAATTGGAGGTGTGACTACTTTACGAGGAACAGTTAACCCATACCATAATAAGGAAACCGAAGGGTACCGATTCTCCCAAACGCTTTATGGGCGACAAAATAAATTTAGCTATACCGCGAGTGGCGCGGTTGACTACACGGGTTTACAGCGCGATGCTGACGGTGTACCACTCGGCCAAACGGATGGTCTTTCCAACAGTAGATCGTACAACGCCTTTTTAAAAATCGGTTATGATATTGATCCAAATTCATCATTATCCCTCGTTTACAACTTCTTCAATAGCCTGCAAGATGCACGATACATTAGCAAGAATGGAAGGTATGGAGAAACACCAACCATAGGTATACTTGGAGTAGATCCAGGTGAGAATACGGGCACTCGCTTTAACCATAACGCGATGCTTACTTATTCTAAAAATCAGCTGTTCGGCAATACCTCGCTCAATGCATCCGTTTATTATAATACCTTTAGCTCTATGAATCGCTATGTGGAAAGATCCAATTCATGGTATGGTCCGGGGCAAACACAGATAAACTCAGAAAAGAAAGGCTTCCGGGCCGATTTGAATACGCCGTTCGAAATAGGGAGCGTAGCGGGCGGCGTCACCTATGGTATCGACTTGTTAAATGATGTTACCTTTCAAGACTTGACAGATGGACGTGTGTATGTCCCAAACATGGATATGTTCAATTATGCACCATTCGCCCAATTGACATTAACTTTTATCGACCATTTGATTTTTAAGGGTGGAATGCGTTATGAAGATGCCACCGTGAAAATACGAGACTTCCAAACCATAGCTTCCGGACCTGGAAATGAAGGTAGTGTAGCGGTTGAAGGTGGGACAATACCTTATCGTGGTACGACATTCAATGCGGGACTTCGTTATAACAAGTATCGTTTCTTAAATCCGTTTATAAGCTTTTCGCAGGGGTTTACAATCAACGAACTGGGACGTATCGTGCGAACTGCTACGGAAAGTGATCTACAGAACATACAAACAGACCCTATTGTGACCAATAATTACGAAGTTGGATTTTCCAGTCAGATTAGTATTTTCAATCTTTCGGCAGCTTACTTCATCAGCACATCCAAGCTGGGAGTTAATCTAACCGCCCGTGAAGAAAATGGCTATTTTTTTCCCGAGCGTGCGCCGGAACGTGTAAACGGTGTGGAACTAGCACTTGACGCACGTATATCTTCCGAAATTGCGGTAGGCGGTACGTATTCCTATGTAGAAGGGAAGTTGAAAAGAGAAGATGGTACGAAAACCTATCTCGGGGGATCTCGAATTATGCCGCCAAAAGCGACAGCCTACATTAACTACGCTCCAACTTCCGCTTTTGACCTCCAGCTTTCTTGGGTCCATACAGGAAATCGTAACCGCTTCGAGCGAACCTCAAACAATGTATATTTAGGAAACGAAGGCCCGGTTAGGACAGTAAACCTCTTAAATTTCAACGGAGGGTACAAGATAAATAGACAATGGTCCGTAGGCGTAGGCGTCGCTAACCTGCTGAACGAGGATTACTACACAGTTTATAGTCAATTTTCAGCAACAGACCAAAATTACGTTAAAGGAGAAGGCGCAACAATGTCCCTTAATCTTAACTATCGATTCTAAGGGATGGTGAAAAAAGCGATACTGTGGATGCATAAGTGGCTTGGTATAACATCGGGAATTGTTGTGTTTATTATAAGCCTAACGGGCGCTGTATATGTGTTCCATGATGAGCTTAAATTGCAATTGTATCCAGAGAAATACTTCTTAACATCATCCTCCGCCGCAGACCCAAAACCGCTCACCGAGCTTGTCCAAATCGCGCAAGCTGCACTTCAGCCTGATGAAAAGATTACACGTGTCGATCTTTATCCGCAGCGAGACCGTTCTTGGGTATTTCGTGCGTCAGAGACCAATGAACGTGCTTTCGGGCATTGGGCCTATTTCACCTACTATAAGCGCGTTTTTTTGGATCCATACGCTGGAGAAGTTATAGCAATAGAAAATTCAAAAAATGAGTTTTTCCAACTTTGCTTACAACTGCACATGAATCTCTTACTCGGAAAAACCTACGGCCATCCGTTGGTCGCTTACGCTACATTGATCTTTGTCATTTTACTGGTCTCAGGCATCGTTTTGTGGTGGCCGAAAAAGTGGAAAGGCAAGGCGTTAAAAAAGAGCTTGCAATTGGATTTTAAGGTGAAATGGAAAAGGCTCAATTATGACCTGCATAACGTCATCGGGTTTTACAGCTTCGGCATCGCCCTGATACTTGCTGTGACTGGACTTGTTTTCAGCTTTCCCAACTTCAAAAAAGCGTATGTTGACACGTTTAATTCTGTGTTTCCGACCGCATACACACTTAAAACGCCGCAGCAAAGCAAATCAACAATAACTGCGCACTATAGTGATCCCTTGGACAATGCGCTGGCTCATTTGCTGCTGCACTACCCAGATGCAGGGATGATGTCAATTAGGCTACACGCCCATGATAATCCGTCAATTGATATACAAATCAGGATGCAGGAAAAGCGTAGTGGAGTTTTTAAATGGTATTACTTTCGCAAAAAAGATCTGGGGATAGATAAAATTATTGATAGTGATAAGCTCCAAGCCGGAGACAAATTAGCTTCCCTAAATTTTGATGTACACACGGGAAGCATCGCAGGTTGGGGTACCAAAATGCTGGCATGTCTTGCTTCTCTTTTTTGTGCTAGTCTCCCCGTGACAGGCTATATATTATGGTGGCATAAGAGCCGCAAGTCAAAAAAGCGAAATAGGAATGTCTCGGCCATAACGCAAGCTTAATGTATGTTTCGCTATATCTTGGAAACTATTTTGATAGACACATGTTCGTTAGATATATTTAACCGATAAAGTTTATGACAAGAGAAGAACTAAAAAAAGGAAATGTCATTCGTGAACGCCAATCTGATGAGAATGATATGAAGATAGCTTTTCACTATGTGATGCGAGATAACGAGAATGTTGGTATAGGTCTTTTTCATGGGGATAACCCGCATTGTACAATTGCTATGATTAAAGATTTTAAAGGAAATCCTCTAGGTCAAGAGGAGTCCGCAGGCTATCCCACTACGGAAAAAGAACTTGATGAGCTGGATGCGTTGTTCCACGACTATTTGGAAGATTAACAAAATTGTTTTAGCAAAGTGCTCAACGCATATCCTTGAGATTTGGCTACGGTAACGTTTCCAATTAATTTGTTACATATTTGTAGCTCCGTGTGCTTACACGGAGCTAATTATTTTAATAACTTGCCCGTTCATCGTCGAAGAATATGAATAAAATCCTAAGCCTTTTCAGTCTCTTGTGTCTTTTCCAAACAAGCGGAATATCTGTTTTTGGTCAAGCGAATAAGTTTGCAGTAGATTACGTTAATCCGTATATGGGTAACATCAGTCATTTGTTGGTGCCTACGTTTCCCACTATACATTTACCAAATAGTATGCTCCGCGTGTATCCGGAGCGATCGGATTACACAAGCGATCAAATAAAAGGATTGCCCTTAGTAGTTACCAGTCATAGGGGGCGTTCGGCATTTAATCTTAGTGCTGTGCAGGGAACGGTCCAAAGCGAACTTCAGAACGTGTATTTGTACACCTACGATAACGAGCAAATCGAGCCTTATTATTATGGTGTTTCGCTACTGGATGCTCAAATTGACGTGCGTTTCGCACCATCGCATCAATCTGCCATATATGAATTGACGTTTAATGACGAAGGGGATAAAAATTTAATTTTTAACACATTATCCGGTGATGTTTCCATTAGCGGTAAAGAGATTCATGCCTCGCAAAAGTTGCAAAACAGTACTGTAGTTTACTTATACGGCGAGGTGGATGTCGCCCCAATAAAAGAGGGTGTTCTGGTCAACAATCATATCGATAAAAGCAAAAAGATCGCAAATGGCAAGGGAGTGGCGGCAGGATTTCATTTCAATCCGCAAACATCGAAAGTGAGATTTCGTTATGGCATATCGTTCATCAGTGTAGAGCAGGCAGCAAAAAATTTACGCCGTGAAATAAAAGGTTTTGATGTATCCGAAGTGGCTGATAAGGGGCGCCAAATTTGGGAAAATGCGCTATCTTCGGTCAAAGTAGAGACTCCTTATGAGGACGATAAAAGCTTATTCTACACCTCTCTTTACAGATGTTTCGAACGGCCGGTAAAGATCTCCGAAGACGGCCGGTATTTCAGCGCTTTTGATGGCCAAGTACATACGGATAAGGAAGATTTTTATACGGATGATTGGATCTGGGATACCTACCGGGCGACACATCCGTTGCGTTTATTAATTGATGCGCGCAGGGAATCTTCGATTTTAAACTCATTTGTACGCATGGCAGAGCAAATGGACAATTTCTGGATGCCCACTTTTCCCGAAATCACAGGCGATTCTAGACGCATGAATTCTAACCACGCTGTGGTTACGATTGCCGACGCCTATGTGAAGGGCTTGCGTACGTTTGATGTGGATAAAGCATATGAAAGTGGTAAAAGGGCCGTTCACGAGAAAACATTAGCTCCATGGTCGTCTGCGCCCGCAGGCTGGTTAGATCAGTTTTATAAAGAAAAAGGCTATATCCCCGCGCTTCGGGAAGGAGAGTCAGAGACCGTTCCGGAAGTACATCGTTTTGAGAAGCGACAACCAGTAGCGGTAACTTTAGGAACAGCTTACGACGAATGGGCACTAGGGCGGTTGGCACTGGCACTAGGAAAGCAAGCAGATGCATCATTACTATTGAAGAATGGAAAAAACTACCGCAACCTCTACAACAGTGAAACCGGTTTTTTTCATCCAAAGGATAAGGAGGGACGCTTTGTTGAACCTTTCGATTATCGCTACGCTGGTGGGCAGGGCGCTCGCGAGTATTACGGCGAAAACAATGGTTGGGTTTACCGTTGGGATGTACCCCACAATGTGGCGGACCTGATCACGCTCATGGGCGGTAATAAGCCGTTTATAGACAATTTAAATCAGACATTTCGCGAGCCGCTCGGGAAAAGTAAATTCGACTTCTTCAGTCAACTACCCGACCACACCGGCAATGTCGGCCAGTTTTCAATGGCTAACGAACCAAGTTTGCATATCCCATACCTATACGCATACGCGGGTCAGCCCTGGATGACACAGAAAAGAATTCACGAATTGATCCGGCAATGGTTTAGAAATGATCTTATGGGTGTGCCAGGTGACGAAGATGGGGGAGGGATGTCGGCATTCGTTGTATTCTCTATGATCGGGTTTTATCCGGTGACACCAGGCTTACCCGCTTATACCATCGGAAGCCCATTCTTTGAAAAGGCCAGTATTGCGCTGTCCAATGGTCAGACATTTCGCGTTATCGCTAAAAACTTTGATAAGCGAAATAAGTATATCCAATCGGCAGTTCTAAATGGTAAGGCGCATAATGCATCGTGGATTCAGCATAAGGACCTAATGCAAGGTGGCGAGTTGATATTAGAAATGGGAGAAAAGCCTAATAGAAGCTGGGGTAGTGAAATAGCGCCACCATCTTTTGAAATGCCGAAATATAAAGCGAATGCATCGCATTTTCGATGGCATTTTGAAGAGCTGAGCATTAACTGTGTTTCCAGCTCTTTTCCGCTTTTGTTATGATAGCATATACTTACAATCGTATAGCAATCAGTGTGTTACTGTTTTTTGCGAGTTTGCCGGTATGAGCAATCAAAAAAAGCCTTCTTAAAATGTAACTTTTTTATGATAAATTCGACTTATAACTAAATCAAGTCAATTAAACATGAAACAGATTTTTTATTCGATTGTATTTGTAGTTTTGGGAATGTCAAATACCATTGCACAAATTAAGGGCGATTGGAAAGGTACACTGGATGTTCAAGGTACCGCCATCGAAATCATTTTTCACATTGCAGAAGAAAATAGTGTGCTACAGGCAACTATGGATGTTCCACTTCAGGGCGCTGTCGGGATCCCTGTATCTTCCGCAACATATGAAGAAAATGCATTAAGTTTAAAAATCGACCAAGCGGGAATACAATATAAAGGAACTTTAGAAGGCGAGACGGTTACCGGAACATACAGTCAGGGCGGTATGGATTTGCCATTGGTTCTGAAAAAAACCGTGGTTACCAAGCCTGGTGATACCACACTTGTATCAACAAAACAGCAATTAGCCGATCTGATCTCTTTAGATAAAGGTAACTTTAAGTACCGCGTCGAAGATTATTTTGCAAAACCTAAAACGTCTGGTTTCCAGCTATCGCCTAATGGTAAATACATCTCCTACCGGGAAAAAGACGATAAAAACAAGCGACATGTGATGGTGAAGGAAGTTGCAACAGGAAAAGTTGTGCGCGCTATCGAAGAAAAAGAGGAGCTTATTCGCGGAATGGGCTGGATTAATGATGAGCGTTTAGTATACGTCATGGATCAAGGCGGCAATGAAAACTACCACCTGTATGCAATCAACATTGATGGGGGCAAAAATATCGACCTTACACCATTCGAAGGCGTGCAAGCATCGATCCTAAATATGCTGAAAGAGCAAAAGGACTTTATCATCATTCAAATGAATAAAGATAATAAACAGGTTTTCGAGCCCTATAAGGTAAACATCCATACAGGTGCTATGGAAAAATTATTTACGAATGAAGACCCGGAGAATGCTATCGTTGGGTATGAATTTGATAAGGATGGAAATCTACGTGGCTATGCTAAAATGCTGAACGGAATCAATACGCAATTTTTTTACAAACCATCTGGAACAGCTGATTTTACACTCTTCCACACGACTAAATGGGACGATACATTTAGCATAGTATCTTTCAATTACGCGTCGCAAAATAAAGACGAAGCATATGTATTGACAAACCTCGATTCGGATAAATCTCGTATCGTGCTATACGATTTGAAAAACAAAAAGGTGCTCAAGGAAATTTATTCGAATGATGAATACGATGCCAATCTGATTGCCCTTTCGCGTAAGCGTAATTGGGAGATAGATTTCGTAGGCTATGAGGGTGAAAAAGTAGTTATAAAACCCATTAGCGATACATTTAAAAAGATCTATACAAATCTAGACAAGCAATTTAAAGGCTATGAATTTTCTATTGCCGGTAAAACGGATAATGAAGATCAGCTTCTCGTTGTCGTACAAAGCGATAAACTCTATGGTCGCTATTATCATTACGATACAAAAAGTGGAAAAGCAACACTTTTGGTTGATTTAATGCCACAGCTGAAAGAGCAAGACATGGCCGAGATGCGCCCTATCACCTTTAAGTCACGTGATGGATTGACGCTGCATGGATACATCACATTACCTAAAGCAGCCTTAGATGGTAAAAAGGTGCCGTTGATCGTAAATCCACACGGTGGGCCACAAGGCATTCGCGATAGTTGGGGATTTAACCCTGAAACACAGCTTTTCGCCAGCCGCGGATACGCTACATTACAGGTGAACTTTCGCGTTTCAGGTGGATATGGTAAAGATTTCTTGCGTGCCGGCTTTAAAGAGATCGGTCGTAAGGCAATGGATGATGTGGAAGATGGAATTCAATACGTAATTGACCAAGGCTGGGCCGATAAAAGTAATATTGCCATTTACGGCGCAAGCCATGGTGGATATGCCGTTTTACGTGGACTTACGAAAACACCTGATCTGTATAAAGCAGGTGTAGACTACGTAGGTGTTTCCAATATCTTCACCTTGATGAGTTCTATCCCAGAATATTGGAAACCGTATAAAGAAATGCTATACGAGATTTGGTATGATCTTGACAAAGAGGATGAGGCTGCAATAGCCAAAGAAGTTTCTCCCTTATTTCATATTGATAAAATCAAAGCTCCATTATTTGTTGTGCAAGGTGCAAATGATCCGCGGGTGAAAATAGCAGAAGCGGATCAAATTGTCAAAGCACTACGAGAAAAGGACGTAGATGTGCCTTACATGGTAAAATATGACGAAGGGCACGGGTTTGGTAAAGAAGAAAATCAAATCGAATTTTATAAGGCGATGATCGGTTTCTTTACTAAACATCTAAAGTAGTAGTATACTTTTTGAAAGCCTATGAAGCTGCCTTCCATCGTTTTGGAAGGCAGCTTTTTTGTAATATCCCTTTTTAGGGATAAGTCAGCGTCGCATTATACATTATCTTTATATCATCACAATAATATAGCTCTTATGTAGAATCACCTCCGACTTTTCAGCCTGTTCATTACTATCTTTTACTGTGGCAAGAGTGAGGCACAGATCATAAGCTTAGGTTATAAACAGCAGCAAAAGCCTATGATGCAGGTTTCTCTGAACTATCCGTTTGTACTTAGTGCATATAGACCGTTTGAATTTATGGTTGGTATAGATTACACCACTAAAAATAGGGAAGTCTCCTCGGGCTTGGTTCCGCAAGCTACGCTGCATTACTATCTCATAGATGATAGCAGTAACAATTTCTTACTGGGAGTGGGAACAGGGGCGGGGTATATGTTTGATTTTAATACTAATCGTAATAATCAAATCCGTATTAATCCGCACCTTTATTTTGAATACGGTACAATCTTGAACCTGCGCGTCGGCTATGACGTAATGTTTCCGAATAAGCGTGGCTACCCGTTTTTATCTATTGGTTTAGGTGGTTTCCACGGTATTCGCCATTTGAAATGGATGTGATCGTATATGGTTTTGCTCAACAGAGATGTATGACAACTAATCGAGGGGGGCAGTATAGTGATTAAAAAACAAGGGAGCAGCGCTCCCTTGTTTTTTATTTTTACTTTTTCTTTCCTTTTTTTGGTGCATCCACTGCTTCTTTTAAAGCTTTACCTGCGGTAAATTTAGGAAGTTTTTTAGCGGCGATTTTAATTGTTGCGCCGGTTTGCGGATTTCTACCATTGCGCGCAGCGCGATCAGAGATTCCGAATGTTCCAAATCCGATTAACGTAACGGACTCTCCCTTTGATAAGGTTGAGGATACCGCACCAGTAAAACTGTTAACTGCTTTCTCTGCCTGTGACTGCGTAATTCCAGCCTCGCTGGCAATATGCTTGATCAAGTCTGCTTTGTTCATTATATTTAAATTTAAGATTGTAAGTATCAGTACTAATTCTATGCCATAAATCCTTTTAGGCTCGGTCCGAACGGCATGATTTTCAATTTATATTTATTTTTTGTCGTTTATAAGTCGGCATAAAAATATAGACAATCGAAAAGATGTACTTAATTTTTAGCCTATTAGCTGAATCTAATATAGAAAAAAAATATTTATCCAAGTAAATGGAATGTTAAATATTATAATCCATTGTGGAAACCATGTATGCACGCAAATCTAATCTTGTCTGCTATTTAAACGTGAAATTGAATAAGCAGACACCGTTTTCCTCATACATCTATTGAAATCCGCCCGTTTAATCAAGAAGGCGTTGCTATACGCCTGCGCGAGCGTAGCGTAAAAGCACAACTCTAAATTTAGTTTGGTTAATAATATTTCAAAATATATAGTTTTAATAAGTTAGTGAGCATCTCGTTAGTACATTTTACCGAAACCAAAATGCGTATTTGTGTTTCATTAATCAAAACCATATCTTGTACGAAAAACTGACTATGCCAACGTTCTCTTTCCGTCTTACCCTCTTTTTAGTTGCTGTTTATTGTACCATTATCCATACAGGTTATGCACAGCGTACGCAGAAGCCGCCGCTTCATGGCAAAAACTGGATGGCTATAACGGGAAAGCCCCTCGCTGCCACGGCCGGTGCTAAACTATTTAATGACGGTGGAAATGCCGTTGATGCGGCCTGCGCGATGTTAGCAGCTACCTGTACCATGTGGGATGTTTTGAGCTGGGGCGGCGAGACACAAGCATTACTCTATCATCCAAAGCTAAAGAAGGTAATAGCCATAAATGCTCTTGGGGTTGCCCCCACTGGCGCTACCGTAGACTTTTTCAAGAGCAAGGGGTACGCATTTCCCCCTGAATATGGCCCATTGGCGGCTGTTACGCCGGGCACCCCTGGAGGGTTATGTTATATGTTGGCAAATTATGGAACGAAAAGCCTCGCCGATGTATTAAAGCCTGCTATGGAAATGGCCGCCGGCTATCCGATAGATGCACAGACAGCAAACAGTATCGAACGTGGCAAAGACAGAATCAAGCAATGGCCATATAGCAAAGATGTGTTTTTGGTCCATGAAGGGGAGACGCGCGAAGGGCCGGAAGCTGGAGAAATTTTTGTACAATCAGATCTGTTACAGACCTTACAGAAAATGGTCGATGCAGAGCAATCAGCATTGCGTGCGGGTAAAGGGAGAAAAGAAGCTATTATGGCCGCCTATGATCGTTTTTACAAAGGCGATATAGCAGCAGAATTTGTGCGCGGTAGCCAGGAGCAGGGCGGCTTGATAACCAAGGCGGATCTCGCGAATTGGAAGCCTGTTGAAGAAGAGGCGCTGCATGTAAATTATAAAGGAATCGATGTGTATAAACTGCAGGAGTGGACGCAAGGCCCAGCGCTGTTACAGAGTCTGAATATATTGAAGCATTTCGACTTAGGAAAAATGGGATATAACTCCGCCGACTATATTCATACTGTTTATCAAGCAATGAACTTAGCATTCGCCGATCGTGATTTTTATTATGGTGATCCCTATTTTCTCCCTAAAACTCCTATCGAAAGCTTGTTGAGCGACGACTATGCGAAAGTCCGCGCGAAGGAAATTAATCCGACAAAGAACAATGCCTTCGCTGCACCGGGAGATCCGTATGCATTACAAGGGAAAAAAAATCCATTCTCCGCTTTACTGATTGAGCGTGCGAAGTTATCGGACACAACCGACAGCGGAATCAAAGACTTTGTCCCCAAGCATGATGCTACGCCGGCGGTTGCCTTGGCAAATAGCAGTAGGGGTGCAGAAACTGCAGATTTTTCAGCTGATAGCGCCTATATGGATCGCTTGATGCGCGGAACAACTAGCATTGAAGCGGCAGACTCCGCCGGCTGGGTGGTATCCATCACACCTAGTGGCGGATGGTTGCCGGCTTGCATCGCTGGCCGTACCGGCGTTGGGATGAGCCAACGTTTACAAAGCTTCGTGCTTGATTCCTTGGTTAGCCCTTTCAATGTTATTGCGCCGGGAAAGCGCCCTAGAGTGACGTTAACACCCTCACTCGCGTTAAAGGATGGTAAGCCCTTTTTATCATTCGCTGTGCAGGGCGGTGATACGCAAGATCAAAATTTACTGCAGTTCTTCTTGAATGTAGTAGAATTTGGCATGACTGTACAGGAGGCCAGCGAAGCGCCAAACATAAATAGCAATCAACTATGGCTGTCATTGGGCGGAACAAAGATTGCCGATAGAAAGCCAAGGGCAGGTAGCTTGTTGTTAGATAAACGCGTTGCTAATGCCGCAATTGAAAAATTAAAGTCTATGGGATACACTATACAGCTCGGTGAGCGTACCAGTGGTCCTATCAACGCTATTTACTTTGATCAAAAGCATAATACGCTATGGGGCGGAAGCAGCAATAATGGCGAGGATTATGGAATAGGCTGGTAAGCTCCATTGTTAATGTTATTTTGCTTATGCGAAAGGAGAATAGCTTTCGCATAAGCAAGATAAACTATTGCTGACGAATTGTCCCGCTGGATGACTTATCCGTTGTTAAGCTGCGAGGCGATCCAATATAAACTATCTTTCCTGAAGATGATGCATCTGCAATTAATTTTTCCTCTACCTTTACTATTGCTTTTGCAGAAGAACTTACTTCCACCACCGCCTGCTTTATTTCGAATTCCGAGAGATCAGCTTGTGCAGAAGAGCTGACGGCTATTGTCGCAGATTTCGCAGAGCCAAGAAGATGTAATTGTGCGGAACTGGAAAGGTTAATTGTCAGCGAAGTCGCTGCCATGTTAGCATTGAGTTGTCCGGATGAGCTTGCATCTATGGTAGCCTTGTCTGTTGCCAAATTTGCCACGTAAAGCTTGCCCGAAGAGCTAATTTCAACAAGGATAGCCGCAGTTTTAATAGAGGGCTCTACGCGTAATGAAGCACTTGAAGTTACTTTTAATCTTTGCAATGAAGACGATGATGTGTAAACGGTCACCCTGTTCGTTCCACGCGTTCGAACATTGCTGTTCGATTTGTATCTAATAATAAGGGTTCCATTTTCTACCACCGTTTCTAGCTTCTTTAAATGGGTGGGATCTTCCACTTCAACGATGATCTCGTTTCGGTTCGACTGCACGTAGGTGGCTTCAATGCCGCTTGAAACGGCAATACCTTTGATGTTAGCAATTCTACGGCTTTCTTTGTGTTGCGCTTGGACCAGCATACCGCTCAGTATAAACACGATGGTTAGTAGCTTATTCATAATTTAAATTCTGTTTTTGTCGGTCTTAAGATAACAAAAATAAATAAAGGCGTAACGCGATTCGTTGGAATAGATTGAATCTTTCATACCATAGTCACCGACGGGAAGAAGTGGTACATCAAGCTCATTTATCCATTTAGGAATGCGATTGGACTGCAGCCTGAACTTCTTTACAAAAAAGAAAATTCCCTGTATGGGACAGGGAATTTTTCAACCTATTTAAAAATAGAACACAAATAATGTGTCGGTCTAAATGTAATGCGCTGGTAAAGGTACATATCAATTTTAAATTCACCAAAATTTGAACAATAGTTTTTCAAATATTTTTTGAGAATCTAGGGGGATATACGTTCTGTAGATTGGGATATTGTCGTATAGAAGAAATTAGTTCACAAAAATCCCTGTTCTCGGTAAAGTCTCTTCTAAAAACACGCCGAAGCGTGCCATGTGTCTACTACCATCATTGATACTGATCACTCACCAGACAGTTGTACAAAAAAAATCCTGTAGCAGGTGCTTCAGGATTCTTTTAAACTAACCAATTATTAACCTAAAAATTATGAATTACTAAAGGTTCTGCAATCGCTATGCCATAGTATTTGTATCACTTTATTTTTACAATACGAAGCGATTTTACGCCAACTTCGGTCTTATCGCTAAACACTATCCGCTGACCTCAGCAATCTTAACAGACGCGCGTCTCGTGGATAGCATAAACCTGTATTGCTGTTGTATATACACTACAATAGTTGCCCTTTTTTCTGTACAGTTCACCGGCTGATTAAATGATCTTTGGCAAAAAGATGAGTAGCCCGACAGTTATAGCCAGTAATGATGCAAATAATACTGCCCCAGCAGCGATATCTTTAACTTTTTTAATTTGAGGATTTTGTTGTGGCGATACCACATCTGATAAATATTCCAGTGCTGTATTAATTAATTCGGAGATGATGACGAGCGCTATAGCAAAACATAGAGCGATCCACTCGATAGGAGGCAGATCAAAATAAATGGCGGCGCCAATAACAAGAAGCGCTGCGATACAATGTATTCGTAAATTGAGCTCTCCGTTAAACGCCACGACCAACCCTTGAATCGCAAATTTAAAGCTTGCTATTCGGGATTCAAGTTTAGTTTTTTGCTGTTTCATAGCTTGTGTTTATCGTTCGTTTACAGTATCGACGTTGCTATTATACAAAAAACGATACCATTCGGATGAGATATTGCATTTTAACTTTACTTCGCGATGGACTAATACATAGCTTTTATTATTTTTGTAGCATTTGTCATTAACCCCATTAATTAAAAACGGCTTGGTATCTGCTTCAAAATCGATCATCCTCGGTGTAACTTTCATTTTGTGCTACTTGTTTACCTCGGCTCAGCAAACCGGTTGGAACAGACTAAATAGCGAGCTAGCTACGCTTAATGATGATTCCCTAAAAGTCATGGCGCACTACAAGGTTTCTACGGAACTTTACAAGAGCTCACCACAGGAAGCAAAGGAGATTGCTGAAAAGGGGTATCAATTGGCCGTAGCAAATAAGATGGGCGAGATTCAGCTTTCATTTCTTAACGTGATTGGAGTAATCGAATCAAAATTGTACAATTTCGATGAAAGCATTAACACGCACTTCAAGGTGCTTCGCGCACGGGAAAAAAACGGCGATAGAAAAGGTGCTATGCTTTCTCTTTTAAATATAGGGAATGTGTTCAACGTAAGTAGAGATGCTAAACAGGCTCTCGTATACTACGAGCAGGCTATGGTCATCGCGCGAGAGATAGCGGACATACGAAACGAAGCAAATATCGCTATCAATATTGGAAACATCCGAGCGCAAGGTGCATTAAAAGGATCAAAAAAGGCAGACGTAGTCGACGCGATAAACTACTTGTTAAAAACAATAGATTTTTCCAAAAGAAAAGCTCCTGAAGTCGACTTGTACAATTGCTATACACTGCTCGGTTACCTCTATCTGAAAAATGAAGATGTGTTGAAAAGCGAATACTACACAGATTTGGCAATTGACATTGCCGAAGCGGGTAATTTCACTTACGGTATATGTTATTCGCGGATCAACAGAGCCAATATTTTTGTGCGCCGGGGACAATTTGAATTAGCGGAAAAAGAAGTAGAAATTATTCGGCAGAATATTGAGAAAAGTGGACTGCACGATCTCTTTGACGAATTTAATTCCGACTTTCAGAAGATAGCCAAAGCCATTAAAGAAGACGATAAGGATATCGTTTTAACTGATGTGGACAGTGCCACGGTTGCAGATGCCGAAGAAATGGAACTGCTTCGCCTAAAGGTTCGCGAAGAGCTTCGTGAGAAATATGAAACCGAGAAAAAGGAACTGGAAAATAAAAACTTACTTCTTGAAAATGCCGCTATAGAAAGAGAGTCGTTGTTATTTAAACTTTTATTAAGTGCTGCTTTAACCATTTTGCTAACCTTCGTTATCATGCTGATATTGCTGCAGCGTAAGAATGTACAACTGCGTAATGAGAAGCAAAACGTAGAACGAGCACGAGACGAAATAAAAGAGCAAGCAGAACGTATTCATGAACAACACAAAGAACTTTTCCAGGCAGACCGCTTTCGATCCCGCATCTTTTCCGTTGTATCGCATGATTTGCGTGCCCCTATAGCGAATTTTCAGGTTTTGCTTTCCGTGTCAAAATTGATCGATCTGCCGGCTGATGATATAAAGCGCACCTTAATAGCCATTGGTCATGAAGTTGAAACAGCATCTAAAATGTTAGACGAATTACTAGTTTGGTCCTCGCAACAAATGGGGAATGAAAGTTTAGAGATAACATCATTAGCCGTTTTCGAATTGGTAGAAGTATGTAAATCGTTATTTTCGGATCGATTAAACTTGAAAGAGTTAGATTTAAAAAATTGTGTCGATCCCAATGTAGTTATCCAAGGCGATCTTAAACGTTTTGAATTCATTCTGCGTAACATTATTAGCAACGCGATTAAATTTAGTTATCTCGGAAAGACAATCACCGTCTTCCACGAAGAGCGGCCAGAGGAAGTAGTAGTTGCTATTGCTGATGAGGGGGCGGGCATGGACAACGAAAAATTGGCGAAGTTGCAAGATCGCGATATGCAGGAAAGTTATCTCGGAACTTTCCAAGAAAAGGGCGCAGGTATAGGTCTTATGCTTTGCCATGAATTTGCAAATCGTATGGGTTGGCATATACGGATGGAGAGCAAAATCGGTTTGGGAAGTACGTTCTACATTTGTATTCCGAAACATAGCATAAGTCAAGAGGATTAGCTATCACGGAGCGCAATGCTGGTGTCAACATTCATTCAGATCAATGTAATGCGGTAGTTACCCATTATTCCTATTCATCATACTATACCGACTCCTGAATGGGTATAGGCCTGCATGCGTTTTTCTTAAGGTGATTGCACGCAATTTTTCCATCCTTTTACTTAAACGTAGCTTATCTTTAATTAGTGTTTTTATTTCTCTTTGAGAAATATTTAGATTAAATTCGTTGAATGTATGCTCTTTAATGTCGGTTTTTATGATGATTCATTGGTTCATGTAAACACATTTGCGCTTATAGTGCGTCTATTAATGTTTTAAAATGTAAACTCAATGGCTTATTCGGAAGAGGAAAATATTGATACGAGGGCATTTTGGAGATGGGTCAATTGTTCGTAGCGCAATGAATACTCACATTGTATTTTTTAACATTATAATAAGAAACTAATGAGAACATTATTTTTATTATGCGCCGGATTTTTAACTACCTGTAGCATTGCTCAGGAGAGAAAAGACTTTTACGTAACCCCTTCGCAGGATACTGTGTGGGGCGAGCTTATCGGGCCTTCGATAATGGCTATGAAATTTCAACGAGCTAGTGACGGTGAAAAAATAACGTTGCGTGAGAAGGACTTCATACTAGCGAAATCTTATAAAACAAATAAAACTTACATTGCCACGTTCTTTGACGATGATGAGAAAAGAAAGCATCCCACTGTTTTTGTATCAAGATCGAAAGGTCCTATCTATCTGATCAAGCGTAGAAGGATGGGCGCGGCACCTGGCGGTTACCCTGGGGTTGGCGTAGGTGTGACAATCGGAGGGAATGATGTTTATCTCTACAAAGAGGAGAATGGTTGCGTTGTGTACATTAATACTGCTGCAACGCTAGGCTCCAAACATAGTGATTCCTTGTATCAATTAAAAGCCATGATGGGCGATGATCCTCATACAGTTCAATCCATTGATGCTCTAATTGGACAAAAAATGTCTTTAAAAACTCTTACTGAGATTGTTGATACCTATAACGCTGGAAAACCTTGAGCGTTTTAAGTCCTATATTTCCATCATAGGCGCTGCGCTGTTCACCTTTTTATAGCGTTATGTAGGTTTTGTGCTGACCACTACTTGGGCATGGTTGTCGGAATCATCTCAGCAATCCTCTGTGAACCTTTAGCAAAGGCTCGTAAGCTTCATGTTAAGCTAGGGCGTTTCCGGCTTCCCCGTAAGAGTAAGCTTTACGGGCAAGAAGAATTTCCGCGCGTGTTTCGGCCAGATCTTTGGGCAGATGTCCCTCCGGCAGGGGCCAGCGTATAAAAATATCCCGCAGATCCACAGGTGCTTGCGTGGTTCGGGGAA